>NZ_JANCLX010000022.1 GCF_024295805.1 Streptomyces cucumeris | reverse complement strand
CCTCTCCGCCCGCAACGCCATCACCATCTTGATCAGACCACCCACCCCCGCAGCCGCCTGCGCATGCCCGATATTCGACTTCAACGACCCCAACCACAACGGCTCCCCCAACCGCCCACACCCATACGTCGCCAGCAAAGCCTGCACCTCGATCGGATCCCCCAACACCGTCGCCGTCCCATGCCCCTCCACCACATCCACCTCACCCCCCGACAACCCCGCATCCACCAACGCCCCCCGAATCACGCGCTCCTGCGCCGGACCATTCGGCGCCGTCATACCGTTGCTCGCACCGTCCTGATTCACCGCCGAACCGCGTAGCACCGCGTGTACGCGGTGACCGTTTCGACGCGCGTCCGACAACCGCTCCAGCAACAGCACACCCATGCCCTCAGCCCATCCGGTGCCGTCGGCCGATGCGGAGAAGGACCGGCAGCGGCCGTCGGGCGAGAGCGCGCGCTGACGCGAGAACTCCACGAAGACGCCAGGCGTGGCCAGTACGGTCACCCCGCCGGCCAGGGCCATCGGGCATTCGCCACGGCGCAGCGACTGCATCGCCAGATGGGTGGCCACCAGCGAGGAGGAACACGCGGTGTCCACGGTCAGCGCCGGACCCTCGAAACCGAAGGTGTACGCCACCCGGCCGGAGACGAAGCTGCCCAGGTTGCCCAGCCCCCAGCGGCCACCGACCTGGTCCTCGCGCTGGCGCGCCAGCCAGGCGTAGTCCTGGAACATGGCCCCGGCGAACACCCCGGTGGCGCTGCCGCGCATCGCGTCGGGGGCGATCCCGGCGTCCTCGAACGCCTCCCACACACCTTCGAGCATGAGCCGCTGCTGCGGATCCATCGCGAGGGCGTCACGGCGGCTGATACCGAAGAAGCGGGGGTCGAACTCGGTGGCGGTGGACAGGAATCCACCGGTGCGCACATAGCTGGTGCCCGGGTGGCCGGGGTCGGGGTCGTAGAGGGCGTCCAGGTCCCAGCCCCGGTCGTCGGGGAAACCGGAGATGGCGTCCCGGCCCTCGGCCACCAGCTCCCACAGATCCGTACCGGACATCACCTCGCCGGGGTAGCGGCACGCCATGCCGATGACGGCGATCGGCTCCCGGGAGCGTTCGTTCTCCTGCCGCAGCCGGACGTTGTCCTTCATGGCCGCGCGCAGTGCTTCTACGACATCCTCATGGTCGACGGGCATCGATACGGGTCCAATCACGAGTCGTTGCCGCGCAGGGCCAGGCGGACGAGGCTTTCGGTGTCCATGTCGTCGAGCTCGGCCGCCGCGTCGGGCGCGCCGACACCGCGGGAGCCGTCACCGCGCGGGCCATCACCGGGCGGGCCGTCGCCGCTCCCGGTGGACTCTCCGGCGGGGGCGAGCGTGCCCGCCAGGAACAGGGCCACGGCACGCGGGGTGGGGTGGTCGAACACCGCCGTCACGGGCAGGCCAAGGCCGGTGGCCAGGTTCAGGCGGTTGCGCAGTTGGACGGCTCCCAGGGAATCGAAGCCGAGTTCGTTGAAGGCCCGGTCCGGGGGCACCGCGTCCGGCCCCGGATACCGGAGCACCGCGGCGATCTCGGTGCGCACCAGCCGCAGCAGCAGACGGGCGCGCTCCGGTCCGGTCCGTTCTGCCAGCTCCTCCCTGAGCGCCGCGGAGGTGGCGGCGGTACGGGCGGGCACACCGCGCACCAGACCGCGCAGCAGGGCGGGGGCCACGCCCGCGGCGGTCTGGTTGCGCAGGGCGGCCGTGTCCAGCCGGGCGGCCAGGACCAGCGGCGCGGTCGCTCCGAGGGTGGCGTCCAGCAGCCGCAGCCCCTCCCCGGCGGTGAGGGCGATCACCCCGCCGTCGGCCAGCCGGTCGGTGTCGTCCTGGCTGAGCCGGCCGGTCATCTCGCCGGCCTCCTCCCACAGCCCCCAGGCGAGGGAGACGGCGGGCATGCCCCGTGCGCGGCGCCGGTGCGCCAGGGCGTCCAGGAACGTGTTGGCGGCCGCGTAGTTGCCCTGTCCGGGGCCGCCGAGGACCCCCGCGAGCGAGGAGAACAGTACGAAGGCGCTGATGTCATGATGAGCCGTCAGCTCGTGCAGATGCCATGCCGCGTCGGCTTTGGCGCTCAGTACCCGGTCGATCCGTTCATCGGTCAGGGTGGGGATGAGGCCGTCGTCGAGCACCCCGGCGGCGTGGACGACAGCTTTCAGCGGATGGTCCGCGGGGACCGTGGCGAGCAGCTCGGCCACGGCGTCGCGGTCGGACACATCACAGGCGGCGATCCTCACCCGCGCTCCCAGAGCGGTGAGTTCGTCCGTGAGGGCCCCGGCACCTTCTGCCGCCGGACCGCGGCGGCTGGCCAGCAGCAGATGGCGCACCCCGTGTTCGGCCACCAGATGGCGTGCCACCAGCGCTCCCAGACCGCCGGTGCCGCCGGTGATCAGCGCCGTGGCCTCCGGGTCGAAGGACGGAGTGGACGGCGCGGGACGGATCCGGACCGCCCGGGGCACCAGCAACGCCTCGCCCCGCACGGCCAGCTCGGGTGCGTCGACGGCCAGGGCGGAGGCGAGGGAGTCCGCGCTGGATGCGGTGTCGAGGTCGATCAGCCGGAAGGTGCCGGGGTTCTCGGCCTGGGCGCTGCGCACCAGACCCCACAGCGGCGCCAGCTCCAGCGAGGGCTCGTCGGCGGGGAGCGCCGCCACCGCGGTCCGGGTGACGAACACCAGGCGGGAGCCCTGGAGTCGCTCATCCGCAAGCCACTCCCGCAGCAGTGACAGCACACGGCCCGTCACCGTCCGCACCGCCTCGGGCGGGGTCGCGGCGGCCGGCGGTCCGATGGGCACGACGACCCACCGGGGTGGGGCGCCGTCGTCGCCCGCCGGGAGCGAGCCGAGGCCGGAACAGGTGTGCAGAGGCGTCCCGTGCGTCTCCAGCCCCTCCGACGTGCCGAGGACGGCCATGGCGTCGGCGGACACCGGGGCGGCCGGGGTGGCGGCCACCCAGTCCACACCGAACAGACAGTCGGCCGTCACCGAACGGGCGGCGGCGAGCTGGGCCGAGGACACCGGCCGTGCCAGCACCGAGTCCACCGAGACGAGGAGATGTCCGTCCGCGTCCCGGGCGGACATCCGCAGGGTGTCGGCGCCGAGGGGGGTCAGCCGGACACGCAGGTCGGTCACGGTGCGGTCACCGGGCCGGATCCGCACCCCGGACCAGACGAACGGCAGCCACGCGGAGCCTGGTCGGCCGTCGTCCGCGCGGTCGGCGAGGGCCGCATGGAAGGCGGTGTCCAGCAGCGCGGGATGGAGGAGATGGCGGGGATCGACGTCCTCGCCGCCGCCGTCGAGCCGGACCTCGGCCCAGATCTCGTCCCCGCACCGCCAGGCGGCCCGCAGCCCCCGGAACATCCCGCCGTACTCCATACCCCGGTCGGCCAGGCGGTCGTACAGGTCGCCGGTGCGGAGGGGGACCGCGCCCTCCGGGGGCCAGACGGCGGGTGCCACGTCGGTGGACGGGGCCTCGGCGGATGGTGCGTCGGCGGCCACCGCCAGCACCCCGGACGCGTTCCGCGTCCAGCCGTCCGCGCCGTTCGCGCCGTCCTCGGAGTGCAGAGTGAAGGCGGCCCTCCCGGCCGGGTCGGGCTCGGCCACCTGGAGCTGGATGGCGATCCCCGCTTCCCGCACCACCAGGGGCGATTCCAGGGTCAGTTCCGTCACGACGGGCATGCCGAGCCGGTCACCCGCGCTCGCCGCGAGGTCCACCAGCGCCGTGCCCGGTACGAACACCTCACCGAAAACGGTGTGGTCGGCGAGCCACGGCACCTGGTCCAGCGCGAGCCGTCCGGTGAACACCGAGCCGAGTCCGCCCGCCAGCCGCACCTGTCCGGCCAGCAGCGGATGGCGTGCGGAGATGAGTCCGGCGGGGCGCGGATCGCCCGCACCCTCACCGCCGGTGGCCCAGTACCGCTGCCGGGTGAAGGCGTAGCGGGGCAGGTCGATACGGCGGGCGGACCATCCGCCGAAGGCGGCCGACCAGTCCACCGCGACACCGCGCGCATACGCCTCGCCGAGCGAGCCGAGGAAGTCCTCGAGCCGTCCGTGATCCCGTCTCACCGACCCCAGGACCACCGTGTCGCGATCGTCCCCGGCCGCCTCCAGGTTCTGCTGGAGGGCGGCGGTCAGCACGGGATGCGGGCTGATCTCGATGAACACACGGAAACCCCGGTCGGTCATGTCGCGGACCGTCTGCTCGAAGAGCACGGGGTTGCGCAGATTGGCGTACCAGTAGTCGCCGTCGAGCGTGGTGGTCTCGACGGCCTTTCCCGCCACGGTGGAGTGGAAGGCCGGCTGCCCCGCTCGCGGTCGCACCGGCGCGAGCGCGGTGCGCAGCCGTTCGCGGAGCTCCTCGATACGCGGTGAGTGGGAGGCGTAGTCGACGGGGATCCGGCGGACCCAGACGTCCTCCGCGACACAGTCCTCGAAGAGCCGGTCCAGCACGGCGGTGTCACCGGAGACGATGACCGACGACGGGCCGTTGACGGCGGCCACGGACACCTCGCCGGACACCACGGCCGGCCGTGCGCTCACCTCCTCCACGGACTCGGCGACCGACAGCATCCCGCCGCCGCGGCCGAGGGTGGCGATCGCCTTGCTGCGCAGCGCGACCACCCGGGCGGCGTCGTCGAGGGTCAGGGCACCGGCGACACAGGCGGCGGCGATCTCGCCCTGGGAGTGGCCGATCACCGCGTCCGGCTCCACACCGTAGGAGCGCCACAGAGCGGCGAGGGACACCATCATGGCGAACAGGGCGGGCTGGACCACATCGACCCGGTCGAGCGAGGGAGCGTCCGGGTCACCGGCGAGCACATCGGACAGACACCATCCGGTGTGCGGCTCCAGAGCCTCCCCGCACTCCCGCATCCGCTCGGCGAACACCGGTGAGGACACCAGCAACGCCTGGGCCATACCCGCCCACTGGGATCCCTGGCCGGGGAAGACAAACGCGACCCGGCCCGGCCGGGCAGCGGCACCAGTCGCCTCGTCCGCTGGGTCCGGGTGCTCGATCCGGGCCAGTCCGCCGAGCAGCTCGTCGCGGTCGTGGCCGACGACCACCGCACGGTGCGGAAGTGCGGCACGGGTGGTGGCCAGGGAGTAGCCCACGTCCACCGGGTCCAGTCCGGGATCGGCCAGCAGCCGTGCGCGCAGAGCGCGTGCCTGCGCCGCGAGTCCGGACCACTGTTTCCCGGACAGCACCCAGACGGTCGGGGTGTCCGCGGGCGGCGTGGGGCCGTCGGCCGGGAGGACGGACCCGGCGGACGTCGTGGCCGGTGCCTCCTCGACGATGAGGTGGGCGTTGGTACCGCTGGCACCGAAGCTGGACACCCCCGCACGGCGCGGACGCTCACCACGCGGCCACGGACGCCCCTCCGTCAACAATTCCACCGCACCCGAGGACCAGTCCACCTTCGACGACCGCGCCTCCGCATACAACGTCGCGGGCAACCTCTCCGCCCGCAACGCCATCACCATCTTGATCAGACCACCCACCCCCGCAGCCGCCTGCGCATGCCCGATATTCGACTTCAACGACCCCAACCACAACGGCTCCCCCAACCGCCCACACCCATACGTCGCCAGCAAAGCCTGCACCTCGATCGGATCCCCCAACACCGTCGCCGTCCCATGCCCCTCCACCACATCCACCTCACCCCCCGACAACCCCGCATCCACCAACGCCCCCCGAATCACGCGCTCCTGCGCCGGACCGTTCGGGGCGGTGAGGCCGTTACTGGCGCCGTCCTGATTCACCGCCGAACCGCGTAGCACCGCGTGTACGCGGTGACCGTTTCGACGCGCGTCCGACAACCGCTCCAGCAACAGCACACCCATGCCGTCGGAGAATCCCGTACCGTCCGCCGTCTCGGCGAAGGAGCGGCAGCGGCCGTCCGGTGAGAGCGCCCGCTGCCGCGAGAACTCCAGGTACACGGTGGGGGTGGCCGCCACGGTGACCCCGCCCACGACGGCCATCGAGCATTCGCCGTGGCGCAGCGAGCGCATCGCCAGATGGGTGGCCACCAGCGAGGAGGAACACGCGGTGTCCACGGTCAGCGCCGGACCCTCGAAACCGAAGGTGTACGCCACCCGGCCGGAGGCCACGGCGGGCAGGGTGCCGATCCCCCAGTAGCCCTGGAGTCCGGTGCCGCCGGAACGGGCCACGTAGCTGTAGTCGACGCCGGAAACACCCGCGAACACCCCGGTGCGGCTGGAGCGCAGGGTGCCGGGGTCGATCCCGGCGTCCTCGAACGCCTCCCAGACACCCTCCAGCAGCAGCCGCTGCTGTGGGTCCATGGCCAGCGCCTCACGGGGGCTGATACCGAAGAACTCCGCGTCGAACTCGGTCGCGGTGTGGAGGAAACCGCCCGATCGCGTGTACGCGGTGCCGGGGTGGTCCGGGTCGGGGTGGTACAGCTCGTCCAGTGGCCAGCCGCGGTCGTCCGGGAAGCCGGTGATCGCGTCACGGCCCTCGTCGACCAGCCGCCAGAGTTCTTCGGGAGTCCCGACACCACCGGGATAGCGGCAGGCCATGCCCACCACGGCGATGGGGTCGTCCGTCTTCTCGTCCGCACCCTCCTCGCCTCGCGCGGACGGTGCCTCGGACAGGACGGGGGCCTCGTCCGACAGCCCCATACGGGAGAGCAGATAGCGGGCGACCGCGTCGGGGGTGGGCTGGTCGAACAACAGGGTGAGGGGCAGCTCGACCGCGCAGAGGGAGCTCAGCTCCTCGGTCAGCGCCACGGCGGCGAGGGAGTTGTAGCCGTAGTCGAGATACGGCCGCCCCGGGTCGATGGCGCTGGGCGGTCGGCCGAGCAGCGCCGCCGTTTCCCCCACCACCGCATCGAGCACGATCCGCAGCCGCTCAGGTGCCGGGCTTTCCGCCAGCCGGCCGGCCAGGGAATCGCCGGACGGTGTGCCGTCGGTTGCTGAAGTCCCCACGTTGTCCACCCTTTCTACGAACCTTCGGTCGGGCCGTAAAAGGGGGCCGGTGGCCCCGGTGGTGGGAGGGGAGGAGGATGTGTCGGCTTTCCTCGCCCGACGCGCTCGCCAGGCGGTTCATCCGTGCGAGGGGATAACCCGGTTTTCCTCAACGTCAACTCCGTGACATTTTCGGATCATTGAGTGTGCGGTCGTTTCCCGGTGTGGTACGGGTTCACCATCGGAAGGCGGCCGCGGCGGCGAAATCCCCGGCGTGCGCGAAACCCGCGGTGACCACGAGATCGCCGGGTTTGACCCGGCCGTCGGAGACCGCTTCGTGCAGGGTGACGGGCACTCCGGCTCCGTAGAGATTGCCGAAGCGGTCATAGGTGTCGACATGGCGCTCGGCGTCGATCCCGAGCGCGTTGCGCCAGTTGCGCAGGAAGACACGGTTCGGCTGGTTGGTGATGAGGACGTCGATCTCGTCCACGCCGAACGCGCACCGCTCTCCCAGTTCCCGGACGAGCTCGGGCACCAGCCGATTGCCGAGCTCCAGGGTCTCCTTGGTCTTCGCGGCGTCGAACCGTACATCGAGCACGCTGTCACCGGTCTGCCAGTGGTGGCGGCCGTCCGGGGTCGCCATGCCGAGGTCGCGCGCGGTGGCGGGGCTGTGGCGGACGCGGGTGCCCAGCAGCAGCGGGGTGCCGGGACCGGGGTCGGCGGTGACCAGGGCGACTCCACAGCCGTCACCGGCGGCGACGGAGTGGGATTTGAAGCGGTTGCCGTCCTGGGCGAAGATCTGGCCCGCGGTGTTCTGCACATTGGCTATCAGCGCGGTTCTGGCGCCCTCGCTCGCCATGATGGCCGCCACGACCTTCAGCATGTACTGGAAGGACGCACAGCCGCCGTTGTGCAGATCGATGATCCACTCGGGCGACATCCCCATCCGGTGGGCGGTGTCCGCACCGCATCCGGTGAACAGGTCGTCGGGCAGCAGCACATTGGTGACCAGTACGTCCACCTCACGGGCGGGATCGACACCCAGCCGTTCGAACATCGGCACCGCGGCCCGCTCGATCATTTCGGCGGCCCGGTCACCGGGAGCCACATGGTGGCGCCACTGGGGTGCGCGCAACAGCGGTCCGTTGTCCATCGGGCTCAGTTCCAGACCCGCCTCGACGTACGACTCCAGGCTGATCGGCGTATTCGGCAGGTAATTCCCGGTCCCCGCAATGCCGATCGAGGGAGTTAAGACAGGCACGCCCCGTTTCCTTCCCCTAGCGCTGATGATGCCGTGCGCTGATGATGCGAAGAGCTTACGCGTCACCGGTCCGAAACGGCCAGCGTTGACAGCGCGTTCTCGGATTCCTCGTCCTCGGCAACGTCTTCCCGCATGTCACGACGCCGGATGAACAGCAGAGCGGTGACCGCACCGATCCCCGCGACCACCGCGAGCACCACAAAACACAGATGCATACTGCTGACGAATGCACTGTCGGCGGAGCGGAGAAAGTCGTTCCGCAATGGTTCCGGAATGGACTCACTCGCTTCTCTGGCACCGCCACCCGCGATGGTGACCCCGAGGGTGTGGGTGTCCACTCCGGTCGCGCCGAGCTGCCGGCCGACCGCACTGTCGGAGAATTCCCGCGCCACGTGGTTCTGGAACAGCGAACCGGTGGCGGCGATTCCGAGTGCCACGCCGATCTGCTGGAAGGTCTCGCTCGCACCCGAGGCCATCCCGGCCCGGGACGGTTCGGCGACCAGCATCGCGACCGACGCGCGCGGTGGGTTGAAGGCCCCCATCCCGATACCGGCGGCGATCATGCTCGGCAGCAGCGCCGTCCACGACGAGTGCTGGTCGGCCAGCAGTACCAGGAGCATCGCGGCGCACAGGAACACACCGCAGCCGAACAGCAGCAGCCGGGTCGGCACACGGTTCATCACCATACCCGCGACGGTCCCGGCGACCAGCATGCCGAAGGTCAGTGGCAGGAACCGGACACCGGTGTCCCACGCGCTCAGCCCGAGCACGTTCTCCACGTAGTTGGCCTCCAGGAAGATGGAGGTCGTACCGGCCATGTAGGCGAAGAGCGCGACCAGGGCCAGTCCCACGAAGGTGACGTTGCGGAACAGGCTCATATCGAGCATCGCGGCGGGACCCCGGCGGCGTTCCACCACGACGAACAGTGCGAGGCCCGCCACCGCCAGGATCCCCAGCCCGACGATCCGCGGATCGCCCCAGCCGTCCTGCGGACCCCGGATCAGCCCCAGGACGAGGGACAGCAGCGCGACGGAGAGCACCAGCAGACCGGGGACGTCCACGCCCCGGGCCCGGGGGTCGCGTGACTCACGGACGAACACGGCGGTGATGACGATGGCGAACACCCCGATGGGGATGTTGAGGTAGAAGATCCACCGCCAGCTCGCCGTGGTCACCAGCGCGGCGCCGATCAGCGGGCCCAGGGCGACCGCGAGTCCGATGATGGCGCCGAACACCGAGAAGGCGACCGCCCGTTCCTTCCCCCGGAACTGATGGGAGATCAGCGCGGGCGCCACGGCGAACAGCACGGCTCCGCCGATGCCCTGGGCACCCCGTGAGATGTCCAGGGCCAGGCCGGTGTCGGACAGACCGCAGGCCAGGGAGGCCAGCGTGAACACCACGAACCCCACCTGGAAGATCTTCTTGCGGCCGAGGGTGTCGGCGAGCGCGCCGGCGGTGAGCAGGAAGACCGCGAGGGTGAGGGCATAGGCGTCGAGCACCCACTGGACCTCCTCGAAACCGGCGTCCAGCTCCTGACGGATCACCGGCAGCGCCACGTTCACCACACTGAGGTCGAGCATCAGCATGAACGTTCCGAGCACGGCGGCGGTCAGCGTCCACCACTTCGAGGCGGCGGAGGGAGGTGGCGCGGCAGGCCGTCGGCCTCCGGGCGGTGGATCCCCTCTGCCTGCGGAGGGATCGGGACCGGCGGGGCTGACGGACCGCTCTAAAGCCACTCGGATTCCCCCATGCGTCGAACGAAACGGACCACGCTCTACGGTTCCGGGACGTGGGTGACCCACGCTCGAGGAGTCGAAAGTCCCCCAGACCACGGCGCCGTGTCAATCACCGGAACCCCGACACTCCGCGCCGTTGGATCCCATCGAGTCGCCGACCGGAGGTCAAGGGCGCACCGGGCAGGGGAGCTTGGCATCAAGTGTCCACGCGGGAGCGACAGGCAGAGAACTCTATGCAGAGGATCCTCTGCAACCTAGGATGCGAGGGTGACCGACGCCTCCGACCCCATACCGCCGCCCCCGCTGCCCGGCCCCACCAGGCGCCTGGACGCCACGAGCCTGCGGGGCCTGGCCCATCCGCTGCGGATGCGCCTGTACGAACTGCTCACCCTGGACGGCCCGGCGACCGCCACCCTGCTCGCCCGGCAGCTCGGCGAGAACACCGGCACCGTGAGCTGGCATCTGCGCCATCTGGCCGAGCACGGCTTCATCGAGGAGGACACCGCCCGGGGCACCAGACGGGAGCGGTGGTGGCGGAAGGCAGGGCCGGTCAACGACCTGCGAATCGCCGATTTCCGGGACGACCCCGAGTCCCACGGCGCACTGTCGGTCTTCCTGCGCGAGCTGGTGCACCAGTCCTTCGACCGGGTCATGACCTATGTCGGGGAGGACTGGGACGAGCGGTGGCGGAACGCGGGCACCGTCTCCGACTGGCGCGACCTGCGCCTGTCGCCTGATCAGCTCAGGGCGCTGAACGCCGAGTTGATGGAGGTGATCGCCCGTCATACGCCCGCCCCGGACACCGAGCCCGACGCGGAGGCACTGCCGGTGACGGTGCAGCTCCAGTCCTTCCCCCGCAGGGAGCGTGGCAGCGCATGAGCCGTCCCGCACGCGGTGGCCTGCTGCGCCGCCACCGCGACTTCCGGCTGCTGTGGTGCGGTGAGACGGCGGGTACGTTCGGCTCGTCCGTCACCGCGGTGGCCATGCCGCTGATCGCCGTGTCCACCCTGCGCGCCGGTCCCTTCGAGATCGGTCTGCTGACCGCCGCCTCCTGGATCCCCTGGCTGGTCATCGGGTTGCCGGTGGGGGTCTGGGTGGACCGGCTGCCGCGCAGACCGATCATGCTCTCGGCCTCCGCCGTCTCAGTGGTCCTCTACGCGAGCGTTCCGGTGGCCGCCTGGCGCGGTCTGCTGAGCTTCGGTCTGCTGCTGACCGTGGCACTGCTCACGGGCACGGCGATGGTGTTCTTCCAGACCGCCTACCGTGCCTACCTCCCCGGTCTGCTGGACCCCGACGACCAGGCCGAGGGCAATGCCGCACTGCACGGCAGCGCCTCCGCCGCGCAGATCGCCGGGCAGGGTTCGGCCGGTGTGATCGCCCAGTGGGCGGGCACGGTGAACGGCATGTTCACCAACGCCGCCGCCGTCCTCGCCACATTCTTCTGTCTGTCCGCCATCCGCCACCGCGAACCGGCCGGCGCGACCGCGGCGCGGCCGCGCCGGGCGCTGGGCCAGGAGGTCGGCGAGGGGCTGCGGCTGATCGTCCGTGATCCGTGGTTCCGGACCTTCGCGCTGTTCTCCGCCGTCTCCAACCTCGCACTGGTCGGATACCAGTCGATACGGGTGGTCTTCCTGGTCAGGACCGTGGGACTGGCCCCGGGCACGGTGGGCGCGCTCATCGCCGCCGTGAGCGCGGGCGGCGTCGTCGGAGCGATGGTGGCGCGCCGGGTGGCCGCCCGGTTCGGCACCGCTCGCGCCACCCTGGTGTTCGAACTGGGCCTGGCCGTGTGTGCGCTGCTCATTCCGCTGGCCGTCGCCGGACCCGGGGTCCTGTTCTTCGTGACGGGCGGCTTCTGCGTCTCGATGGGCGTGGTGGCGGGCAATGTGATCAAAGCCGGCTTCCAGCAGCTCTACTGCCCGCCGGAGCTGCTCGGCCGGCTGACCGCGAGCACGGCCTTCATCAGCTACGGCACGATCCCGCTCGGTGCGCTGCTCGGCGGTGCCCTCGGCACCGCGTTCGGCGTCCGGGCCGCGATGTGGATCACCACGGCGGGGATCCCGCTGGCCGGGCTGATCCTGTGGCGCTCCCCGGTCCGGTGGGCGCGCGATCTGCCGACGGTCCGGCCGACGGCCCCGGCGGCGGACAACCCGGTGGTGCCGTCGGCCGGATGACATGCCGCCGATGGCGCAGTACCGGTCGCCGGGTGCCGCCGACCGGTACAGGCTGGGACCGTGGATCACGGCCGTATCAGGAGCCCGTGTGCGGGGTCGGCTGAGGCACCACCGGCACGGAGCGGGCCGTGAGGCGGCCGGGCCGCGGCGGGGCCGGGCACGGCGGACGCCGACAGGCGCCCCGGCTGAGCGACGGCGGTCTGGGGATCCCCTCTCCCCCGGCCTGGATGCGCTGGCTGCCGCTGATCTACGTCGCGGTCATCCTGGCGGTCGAGCCCATCACCCCCGTGGAGTGGCCGGTGAGCTTCCTGCTCATCGCGCTGCCCGTGGTGGCGGCGTTCAGCCACGGTCCGCTGAGCGTGGCCGCCATCACCGTGTTCGCCGTGTGCTTCGTGGGGGTCCTCGCGGGCACCCCGTGCTGCGCGGGCCGCAGTGTGGGCTACATCTGGGACCGCCACTACGTGGCCATCTACATCGCCACCGCCCTGGTGGGAGCCCTCGGTACGGCGCTCGCGGCACACCGGAAGCGCCAGGAGGCCCATCTGCTGCACGCCAGCTCGGTGGCCGAGGCGCTGATGCGCACCCTGCTGCGTCCCCTGCCGCACGAGGTGGGCCACGTCCTGGCGGCGGCGCTCTACTGCCCCGCCGAGGCGGGCACCATGGTCGGTGGGGATCTCTTCGACATCCGCGCCACCCAGCACGGTGAACGGGCCATCATCGGCGATGTGCGCGGCAAGGGGCTCCAGGCGGTGCGCACCGTGGCCGATGTACTGGGCAGCTTCCGCCAGGCCGTCTACGACCCCGGGGACCTGCTCGAGGTGGCCAACCGGCTGGAGCGCCGGATGGCGGGCGAGGCCGCGGACATCCCCGACGACGAGCTGTTCGTCACGGCCGCGCTGATCGAGTACGACCCGGTGGCCCACCGGCTGACGATCGTGAACTTCGGCCATATCGAGCCGGTCCTGATCTCCGGTGGTGAGGTGACCACACTGACCGGCACCCCGTGTCTCCCCCTGGGGCTCGGCACCCTGGCCGATGAGCCGCCCGTGGCCGCCGAGTACCGGCTGCTGCGCGGCGATGTGCTGCTGATGTGCACCGACGGGCTGATCGAGGCCCGGGACGCGGAGGGGAACTTCTACCCCCTGCTGGACCGGCTCCGCGACCGCTTCGCGGGCCGCCCGGGCCCGGACCCCCTCGATGTGATCAACTTCCTCAACACCGATCTGCCGTGCCATGCGCGCAAGCTCCACGACGATGTCGCCGTTCTCGCCCTCTCCCCGCACGGACGGCTCTGACCCCCGCGGTCACGGTGTCCCGGCCGCCCGTCAGGCGGCCACCGGCAGCTCCGCCCAGCGGGTCACACCGGAGCAGCCGACCCGGGTGCCGTGGCAGGACGACAGCGCGGCGACGATGCCGATGCCACGACCGTGCTCATCCGGCTCGACCTCCTCGTCGGTCCGCTCGTCCCGGGGCACCGGACCGCCGTCGGTGACCTCGATGTGCAGGACGCGGTAGCCGTCGGCCTCGCCCGAGCGCAGCCGCAGCACGGCCGGGGGAAGGGCGTGCAGCACCGCGTTGGTGATCAGCTCGGAGATCACCATGAGCGCGTCGTCGAGGCAGGCGTCGGGCAGGTCCCACTGGTCCAGCAGCAGCCGCGCCCGGCGCCGTACGGTGGCGACGGCCTCGTGGAGGTGCGGTACCGGAAGGTGGTGGTCGGCACGGTGGTCGACATGGCCGAGCGGCGTGCCCTCGCCGGGGACGGTCCGGTCACCGCCCGGCACCGTGCCGCCCGCGGTGCCCACCCCGCGCGCCTGGGGTCCGATGAACGGCTCGGGCCCGGTCCGGGCAGTGGGCCCCACGAAGCCGAACGCCGCGGGGACGCTCCGGTCCCCCGCGCCCACCTGGGGAGTCGCTCCCACGTGGGGATCAGTCGACGGTGCGTCGCCGACGGTCGGATAATTCAGCTGGTCCGCCACTTCTCCTCCTCCGGGTGCTCTGCCAGGCACCGCCCTGTCGAGCGCCCAGTGGGTCTGTCTGCCGGTCCCCGGCCGATCGGGGGCCGGGATGGCCGCCCCGGATGCCGGGGCTGTCCTGATACGGACGCTATGGGCGTAAGGGGGCGCGGTCAACGAATCCAGGTCGGCATTACCGAACGTTCTCGTACAACGCTGAACAAACGTAAAAACATGCAGCTAACTGCATCGATGAGCCATTAGCCCCCAAAGGGATACCACTGGTCAACAAGCTGGATCGTGGGACATAGAGCTACGATCGCGACATGGCCGGCCCGGTGCAGTCGATCGAGCGGGCGGCGGCGATCCTGCGGCTGCTCGCCCAGGGCTCGGGACGGCTCGGCCTGGGCGAGGTGTCGGCCGCGCTGGGCCTGGCCAAGGGCACCGCGCACGGCATACTGCGGACCCTCCAGAGCGTGGATTTCGTCGAGCAGGACAAGGAAACCGGCAAGTACCAGCTCGGCGCCGCGCTGCTGCACCTGGGGACCAGCTACCTCGACATCAACGAGCTGCGCTCGCGCTCCATCAACTGGGCCGACGCCCTCGCCGCGCGCAGCGGTGAGGCGGTGCGGCTCGGCGTGCCCCTCGAGGGCAAGGTACTCATCGTCCACCACGTCTTCCGTCCCGATGACACATTTCAGACCCTGGACGTGGGATCTCTGCTGCCCCTGCACGCCAGCGCCCTGGGCAAGGTCCTGCTGGCGTTCGGGGCGACACCCCTGGAGCCGGTCATGGAAGCAGAACCAGAGGGCTACACCCGGCACACCCTCACCTCCCACCAGCAGCTGGGCAGAGCGCTCGGCGAGATCCGGGAGGCCGGATGGGCGGCCGCGGTCCAAGAAATGATCATGGGTGAGGCGGATATCGCGGCGCCGATCCGCGGCCAGGGCGGTCTGGTGGTCGGTGCCATCGGCGTCTCCGGCTCCGTGGAACGGCTCTGCGACAGCCGGGGGCGGCCCGACCCCCCGCTCGTCGGCCTGGTGCGGGACGCCGCACGGGCCGTCTCACGGGACCTGGGCGCGGCCCGCTGGTGACCGCCATGCCCTGCTCGAAACCGCGCGAAGGCAGGCCAGGCCATGGTTGAACGCTATGTGCTCTCCATCGACCAGGGCACCACCTCCACCCGGTGCATCCTCTTCGACCACCAGGGACGTCTGGTGTCCGTCGCCCAGAGGGAGCACCAGCAGTACTTCACCCAGCCCGGCTGGGTGGAACACGACGCCACCGAGATCTGGGCCAACCTGGGCCGGATCGTCCCCCGGGCGCTCGAGAACGCCGGGGTCGGCCCCGGCCAGGTGGCGGCCATCGGCATCGCGAACCAGCGCGAGACCACGGTCCTCTGGGACCGCCGTACGGGTGTCCCCATCGGCAACGCCATCACCTGGCAGGACACCCGCACCGACGCCCTGGTGGACGAGCTGCGCCGCACCACGGGCGACGACTTCTTCCTCGACCGCTGCGGGCTGTCGCCCACCACCTACTTCTCCGCCCCGCGGATCCGCTGGCTGTTCGACCATGTCGACGGTCTGCGCGAGCGCGCGGAACGCGGTGAGGTGCTGTTCGGCACCGTGGAGAGCTGGCTGATCTGGAACCTCACCGGCGGGCCGGACGGCGGACTGCACATCACCGACGCCACCAACGCCAGCCGCACCATGCTGATGAACATCCGCACGCTGAGCTGGGACGAGGAACTGCTGGGCTACTTCGGGGTGCCGCGCGCGATGCTGCCGGAGATCCGCCCGTCCGCCGAGCGCTACGGCGTGGCGCGGGCGCTGCTGCCGGACGTGCGCATCGGTGCCGCCCTCGGCGACCAGCAGGCGGCGCTCTTCGGACAGACCTGCTTCGCCATGGGGGAGGCGAAGTGCACCTACGGAACCGGCAGCTTCCTGCTGATGAACACCGGCACCGATCCGGTGCGGTCCCGGCACGGACTGCTCACCACCGTGGGCTACAAGATCGGGGACGAGCCGACCGTCTACGCCCTGGAGGGGCCGATCGCGGTGACCGGTTCGCTGGTGCAGTGGTTCCGGGACCGGCTGGGGCTGATCCACAGCGCCCCGGAGATCGAGACCCTCGCCCGCACGGTCGAGGACAACGGCGGCTGCTACATCGTGCCCGCGTTCTCCGGGCTCTTCGCACCGCACTGGCGCAGCGACGCCCGCGGGGTCGTCGTCGGCCTCACCTCGTACATCACCAAGGGACATCTGGCCCGCGCGGTGCTGGAGGCCACCGGCTGGCAGACCCGTGAGGTCATCGACGCCATGAACGCCGACTCACCCGAACCGCTGAAGGCCCTGAAGGTCGACGGCGGGATGACGGCCAACAATCTGCTGATGCAGTTCGTGGCCGATGTGCTCGATGTCCCCGTGGTGCGGCCCATGGTCTCCGAAACGGTCTCCCTGGGCGCGGCCTACGCCGCCGGGCTGGCCGTCGGCTACTGGCCGGACCTGGAAGGTCTCCGCCGCAACTGGCACCGGGCCGGTCAGTGGATGCCCACGATGGATCCCGCGCGCCGGGAGGCGGAGTACGAGAACTGGCGGCGGGCGGTGGAACGTTCGCTGGGATGGATGCGGTCCTGAGGGCGACCGCCGCCCGGCGCCCCGGTGTGCGCGCACCGGACCGGCACCTCGGTGAGGAAGAGCCGGCCCGGTGAGCGCTGATCCGCCGGGCCGGGTGGCTCCTGTGGCCCGTCCCCACCGATCAGGGCGGCTCCACCGGCCCGCATTCTGGACCGGAAGAGCCTGGCCATCGCGTTCCCCCGGGGGCTCCGTCGACAGCTTGCGACGCGGGTACCCCGGGGGGCGCGGTTTACGTCTGCCCGATCCGGAGTTCTCCCTGGGGATTTCCCTCGTCCCCTCCGGGCCAGGTCAGCCCCGCGTCCGGTGCGTGCCGCCGCCGCCAGAACGGCTGGGCGGGCCAACGCCGCTCGGCGCGGTAGGCGTCGTCGAGATGGTGTGCGTAGACGGCGCGGATCCACCGGAGCCGCGCGGCGTAGTCCCGTAGCGCCCCGCGGTCACCGCGCAGCCGGGCGTCGACGGCCTGACCGGCGCGCAGCCCCGTGCACAGGGCGGTGAGCACCCCTTGGGAGGAGAGCGGGTCGAAGGCGACGGCCGCGTCGCCCGCCGCGATCCAGCCGTCGCCGCACACCGGCTCCAGATGGGCGCTGTGGGCGGGCGCCCGCCGTGGCACCGCGTCGGGGGCGAGGGGGTGACCGGCGGCGCGGTGGACCAGATGACGGGTGGTCACCGCCCAATGCCGCTGGAGGGCCTGACCGGTGGCGAGGGCGGCCGGGCTCAGATCGGCATCGGTGCAGTGGACGACGATCCGGTGGCCGCCGGGCTGGAGCGCGGTGTACCACCAGCCGTCGGGGACCGCTTCGACGAGCGAGGTGCCGTCGCCGGCCCCGGGGTGCGGTTCCAGCGTGAGCCTGACCGCCACGAGCCGGTCGTGCCGGTGGTGCCGGGCGCCGAGCGGGGTGGCGACGGCACCGGGGCGGCCGGTGGCGTCCACCACCCAGGCGCAGCGCACGGTCGTGGGGCCGCCGGGCCCGCGCAGCGACAGGGTCCAGCCGCCCCCAGGGGCACGCGTGGGACGGCGGACGGCCGTGTGCTCGGCCACCTCGGCCCCGGTGGCGCGTACACCGTCGCGCAGCCGCCGGTCGAACAGGCCGCGGTCGAGGTGCCAGCCGGCGCCGTGGGGGTCGTCGAGGGAGTCCGTCCGGTGCGGCACGGCGAAGCCCCAGGCGGAGAGGTGGGCGAAGCCGGGCAGATGGCCCTCGCCCGGCACCCGGTCGGCCACGCCGAGGTCGGCCAGGACCACCCGGGCGGCGGCGGGCAGGGACTCGCCCCGTTTCGCGGGGCCGCCGCCCGCGTCGGCCAGCAGGACGTGGTGGCCCGCCCGGGCCAGGGTCAGGGCCGCGGCCGTTCCGGCCGGTCCGCCACCGGCGACCACGACGTCGTAGCGGGCGCGGGGCGCGGGCGGAACGGGGATCACCAGCCCTCGTGGAACGGGTCGATCTTGTCGATGTAGCCGACGGCGACCTCGGCCTCGTCATAGCCCCACCGTTCGACGGCCGCCCGGACGGCGCGGCTGAGGGCGGTGTCGGCGGCGTCCGCGTCGAGGGTGGGCAGTCCGGCCTCGGGGACGTGCAGATTGATCAGGTTCCGGTCGTACGGCTCCGCGTCCAGCGGTGCCAGCGGGGTGGACTCCACATGCATCCGGGTGGGGAACCGGCCGTCGCCCACGGTGTAGTCCCGTGCCTCGACGATGCCCAGCTTGGGCCAGTCCTTCACCATCTGGGTCATCTGCTGGAGGTTGGTGGCCCCGGTGAGTCCGCGCAGCCACACCGCCCGCCGCTCGAACACCGCGTCGCGGTCGACGGTCTCCGACGAAGGCGGTGTATTGACCGTCCGGAAGGCTTCCTCGGTGAGCACCTGGTTGGGCACCCGGGCGGGCCAGAACGTGGGCAGGTAGGGGTCGTAGCGCGGGCCGAGCCCGGCCAGGCTCTCGTAGCCGTAGCGGCAGCTCGCGGTGTCCGCCTGCCAGGGGACGGCCATCCACCGGGTGAGGTCACCTGGCCCCTGGGCGTGCAGCGGTCCACGGGCCGACAGCGCCACGTCCGGGGTGAGTTCGGCGCCGTAGGACGGTTCGGCCTGGCCGGGTGCGCGCTGCCGGACGCGGAACGGCGCGGTGTAGAGCGTGTCGTGCCGGAGCGGCCAGGTGACCTCGCAGCCGGGGTGGAAGGCGTCCGCGAGACAGTGGTCCAGCGCCGCGCGGTCCAGCAGCGCGGGCTGTTCGGCCAGGGGTGCGTCGGCCAGGGTGGCGGGGCCGTCGGCGGAGTTCCCGGGGACGAAGTCACCGGCCACCCAGCGCTGGAGCAGGGCGTCCTGGGTGGCCGTCAGGGCGAGGTGCTGGAGCTGGGACCGGGGGCGGGAGGCCATGGCGTCGCCGTAGATCCACGGCCAGGGAGCGGGGGAGGCACCGTCGCGCGGGTAGTGGCGCAGGGCCAGGTACAACTGGCGGCGCGTCTCCCGGTTGCGGTCGTCCGGGGCGGCCAGCCGCGCCCGTCGGCGGGGGTCGAGGAAGTGGTGGGGGGCGCCCCAGCCGAACTGGACGGCGAAACCGCGGTTGACCCACTGGAGTTCACAGAAGCGCCGGAGCACCGGTTCGATATGTGCGGTGAACGACACCTTCTCGGGCCGGGGCAGCCGGCCCTTGCTGATGAACACGTCCTGCAGGAGGTCGTAGAGGGTGCGGATGGACTTCAGCCCCGGCGCGTAGTTGGGCGGTGCCACCACCACCCAGGCGGGATCCACCGGGATCTGCCGTCCGTCGAGGGTGACGGTCGCGCTCACCGGTCCGTCCGCGGTGTCGTCGTACCAGCCGTCGTTGTTGGCGAATCCGGTCAGCGGACTCTGGTTCCACGAGCCGGAGCGGCCGGTGCCGCCGAGGACGGTCAGCCGTCCGAGGGCGTCGGTGCGCATCTCGCCGAGGCGGACGGTGACGCCCTTGATCTTCCCGGTGTCGAAGGCCGCCGTACCGGCGGAGGATCCGCTCAGGGTCCGGCTGCCGGGGTCGATGACCAGGGACGCGCGGTCCGCCTCGGCCTTGTTGCGCAGGGTGAGCCGGTCGGCGGCGAGCGCCCTGGCGTCGGGGATGTCGAGCGCCAGGTGGAACTGGTACCAGGCGGCCTTCTTGTTGGCCAGGTGGACCCGCCAGGTGATCCGGGCGTGGCCGTCCGCGGTGACCTCCCGGACGACCCGGCCGTCGGCGTCGTAGCCGTACAGCCGGAACCGGGCGCCCTGCCGTTTGATCGCGCCCTGGGCATCGCGGTGGAAGCCGGGTGCCGCGGGCCGTTCGTCGGGCAGCTCGGGGCCGTGGAAGAACTCCGTGGCGCTGTTGCCGACCCGGGCGATCCCGATCGCGGGGTGGACGGCGATGCGGACGATGTCGCCTGCCATGGTGGGCCACCTGTCGCCGACGGCCTGTGGTCGGTTCCCCGAGCCCCCGCTCCCCCCGTGACGCCGGTGACGCCGCTCTCCGCGACGCCCCGGGACATCCCCCTCCACCACTGTCCCTCGCCCCGGCCGGACCCGCCACCGCAGGGCCCGGGCTCACTCCTCCACGACGAGCGCCGGGGTCTCCCGGGTGAGGACGTCACCGCGGAAGAAGGCCGGGCTGCGGCGGTTCATCAGGACCATGAGGACCGCGCCGAGCAGCAGCAGCCCCACCCCGATGAGGAAGACGCTGCCGATGCCGAACACCGCGCTGCCGGAGCCGTAGGCCGGGTTCCACATGTCGATGAGGGTCTTGGCGAAGACGGCCGTCAGCAGCCCGCCGCCCAGCACCGGGAGCAGCCCCTTGTACACGAAGCCCCGGACGTCACGGAGCAGGTCGCGGCGGAAGTACCAGGCGCAGGCGAAGGCGGTGAGCGCGTAGTAGAAGCAGATCATGAGGCCCAGCGCGTAGATGGTGTCCACCAGGACGTTCTTGCTGAGCAGTGTCATCACCGTGTAGAAGACGCCCGTCGCCACGCCCGCGGCGACGGTGGCCCGCCCCGGGGTGCGGAAGCGGGGGTGCACCCGGGCGAAGGAGGCGGGCATGGCCCCGTAGGTGCTCATCGCCAGCACGGTGCGCGCCACCGGCAGGAAGGTGGTCTGGAGGCTGGCCGCGGCGCTGGCCAGGACGGCGACGAACAGCAGCACCCCGAACGGGCCCATGACCGGCTCGGCGAGGGCGGCGAAGACGTTGTCGTTGGTCTCGGGGTTGCCGAGGCCGACGCCCCGGTCGCCGACGCCCGCGTACATCTGGGCCGCCACGGCGGTCACCAGGTAGGAGCCGACCAGGACGACCATCGAGATCAGCGCGGCCCGCCCGGGGGTGCGGTCGCTGCCGCGGGTCTCCTCGTTCACCGTGAGACAGGCGTCCCAGCCCCAGTACATGAAGATCGACAGGGACAGTCCCGCGGTGAAGGAGGCGAAGGAGGTCACCGAGAACGGGTCCATCCAGGTCCAGGAGAAGTGCGCGGCGCCGCTGACGTCCCCGGCCTTGGCGAACGCCATGACGACGAAACCCGCGAGCACGGCCATCTGGAGGCCGACCAGGGTGTACTGGAACCACTTGGTGGTGGTGATGCCGCGGTAGCTCACGGCGGTGGCGACGGCGACCAGGGCGAGGACGGTCAGGACGTGGGGCACCGTCTCGTCGCCGATGGCGGCGACCCGTTCGCTTCCCGTGATGTCGCCGAGGAGCAGATAGAGGAACGAGGTGGCGACGCCCGCCAGGTTCGAGAGCACGATGATCGTGGCGATCACCAGCCCCCATCCGCACATCCACCCGATCCGCGGTCCGAACGCCTTCACCGTCCAGGTGAAGGACGTCCCGCAGTCGGGCATGGCCCGGTTCAGCTCCCGGTAGGCGAAGGCGACCAGCAGCATCGGCAGGAAGCCCGCGAGGAAGACGGCGGGCATCTGGAGGCCCACCTCGCCCGCGGTGGGACCGAGCGTGCTGGTGAGGCAGTACACCGGGGCGACGGTGGACAGTCCGATCACGGCGCTGCCGAGCAGTCCGACGGAGTTGCCGCTGAGGCCCTTGGCCGTGACGCCCTCGGAGCGGGCCGTGCCCTGTTCCGCGCTCTGTTCCGCGCTCCGGGGCCGTGTCGGCGTGTGGAGTTGAACCATGCCCGGAAGGCTAAATCCTGCTATTTCCGCACTCAGTGAGATAACACGCAGTGAGCCAACCTTGAATACATCAGCATTCTGAGCCGCCGACCCCCACCACACAAACCGGATCCACCTTTCGGACAACTGAAAGAAAGGTATGCGTTGCCCTGGAGTGGTATACGGGAACCGAAGCGGTGTCCGATATGGGGAGATTGAAATTTTCCCATGGCTTTTCCCGGGGAGCCGGCCGCACGGACCGGCGGCACCGTCAGTGGCCGCGCGGGGCGTACATGATCACGGCCACTCCCGCGAGGCAGACCAGTGCGCCGAGCACATCGAACCGGTCGGGGCGGTAGCCGTCGGCGACCATGCCCCAGGCCAGCGATCCGGCGACGAAGATCCCGCCGTACGCGGCGAGGATCCGCCCGAACTCGGCGTCCGGCTGGAGGGTGGCCACGAAGCCGTAGAGCCCGAGGGCGATCACCCCGGCACCGATCCAGATCCAGCCCCGGTGTTCCCGCACCCCCTGCCAGACCAGCCAGGCGCCGCCGATCTCGAAGAGGGCGGCGACCACGAACAGGGCGACGGAGCGGGCGATGAGCACGGTGCGGACTCTCTCTCGGACGGAAGGACGGACGGGCCGCCGGGCCGGGCGGCGTGGCGGCCCGTGCCCGGAGGACGGGGCCTGGCACGGTCCGACCGTAGACCGCCGCGCGGAGGGGCGGCCCCGTCCGCGGTCCCTCCGCCGCGTCTACGGTCCGATGTCGCGGCCGCGGAAATCCGCCGGCGATTCGCGCCGTACCAGCAGCCGGGCGTGGCCGTCGGCCACGGCCACCACCGGCGGACGGCCGGCCAGGTGGTCACCGGGGGCCATGGCGGGGTGGTACGCGCCGGCCACCGGCACCGCCAGGAGATCGCCGGGATGGACGTCGGCGGGAAGCTCGGTGCCGCCCCCGAGGACATCACCGGCCCCGCGGTGGCGTCCGGCCACCGTCACCGGGGCCGGCGGGGCCGAGGAGCGGCGGCCGACCAGCCGGGGCGCCGTGCGCACCCCGTACGGCGCGGACCGCCGGCTGTCGCCCGTCCCGCCGTCCACGACGACGGAGGTGCGCTCCCCGGTGCGCTCGACGGTCACCACCCGGTGGAGCGCCACTCCGGCCGGTCCCACCACCGCGCGCCCCGGTTCGATCAGCAGCCGCGGGACCGGCAGCCCCGCCGCGGCGCAGCCCCCGGTCAGCTCCGTCCGCACCCGCCGGGCCAGGGCCGCGATGTCCAGCGCGGGTTCACCCGGCCGGTGGGCAATGGCGTGGCCGCCGCCCAGGTCCAGTTCGGGGAGGACCACCCGGTACAGCTCCCGGACCCGGGCCATCAGCCCGACCAGGCGCCGCACCGCCGCCAGGTAGGGCTTGGCGGAGGTGATCTGGGATCCCAGGTGGCAGTGCAGACCGACCAGTTCGAGCCGCGGCTGGTCCAGGACCCGCGCGATGGCGTGGTGCGCGGAGCCGTCGGTGAGCGACAGACCGGGATTCCGGTCCCCGGCACCGGTGCGGATCGTGGCGTGGCCGCCCGCGGCGATCCCCGGCGCCACCCGCACCATCACCTTCTGGCGGCTGCCCGCGGGTACCGCGGCGGCCAGCCGGGCGATCTCCGAGGGGCTGTCGATCACGATGCGGCCGACGCCGAGGCGCAGTGCGACCGCCAGGTCCCGCGGACTCTCGGCGGTGCCGTGCAGCACGATCCGGTCCGGCGGGAAACCGCCGGCGAACACGGGCTCCAGCTCCCCGGCCGAGCGGACGGCCAGCCCCAGCCCCTCGTCCTCCAGCCAGTGGGCCATGGCGCGGCACAGGAACGCCGTGGCCGCGTAGCGGACGCCGGCACCCGGGAAGGCCCGCTGGTAGGCGCGGCAGCGGGCCCGAACCTCGGCCTCGTCGAGCAACTGGACCGGGGTGCCGAAGCGGTCGGCGACCTCGGTGAGCGGTACCCCGCCCACCGCCAGGTCACCGTGGGCGAGCAGGGAGGCCGAGGCGGGCCAGAGGGCCGGCCCGTCATCGGGCTCCGGTGCCGGGCGCCCGGTGTCCGGGAGCAGGGGTGTGACCACGACGCGCCGTGCCTCAGCCGATACCGGTGCCGAGGGGTCCGGGCCTGCGTCCGGAGAGCAGTGCGGCGAGGGTGACGCCTTCGGGGTCCCGGGGGCGCCGGATGCGGCGTTCCAGCGACCGGGAGGACGCCTGTCCGCGACCGCCCGCCACCTTGGGATCGACGATGAGGTCGGTGACGCCCAGCGGTTCGGTGAGGGCGCGCAGCATCGGTGCGGCGAGCCTGATCCACTGCTGACGGGCCCCGAGCACCTCCGTCAGACGCCGCTGGCTGGAGAAGCCGACGGCGGCGCGGCCACCGAGGGGGGTGCGGAACACCCGCACCGCGCAGCTGTCGTGTCCCGGCCGGACGGGCACGTAGAGCGGTCCGGCCGGGACCCGTTCTGAGGGATCGGCGTCGTCTCCGTACCGCAGCTCGGTCATGGCGGTCCTCCCCTGAGGAATGGTGGGCAACGGTGCGCGGCCACCGGCCGGAACGGCCGGGGCGCGTCGGGCTGCTCATTCCCCGGGGCCGGGAAGCGACGCCGTCCCTGACGCGATGCTGACGGGATTCGGTGGGGTGTTGACGCGATACCGGCGCGTCGCGGGCCTTCGGATGTGACCCCGTGCACTTCTTCGCCCGGTTCGCGGTGGTTTCCGGCCGACGGGCGGTCAGCGGGGCCGGACGACCTCCAGCCCGGCCCGGGCCGCCGTCTCGAAGTCGTCGTCGACGGCGACCACGGCGCGTCCGGCGGCGTCCAGCAGGGAGGCGGCGATGGCCGCGCGCATCCCGCTTGCGCAGTGCACCCACACAGTGCCGGGCGGCACCCGGTCCATCCCGTCGTGCAGCTGGTGGACGGGGAGGTGGTACGAGCCCGCGAGGAAGCCGCGGGAGCGTTCGGAGTCCCGGCGGACATCGAGGACGACCGGTTCCGCGCCGCGCCGCAGGGCCGTGGCCAGGGCGGCGAAGGTGGCCCGGCGGAAGGAACGGGTCTCCTCGTCCGCCCGGACCCAGGCGGCGGGGCCGCCGCTGGCCGCTGCGGCCGGGTGGTCGATGCCCACCCGGACCAGTTCGCGCTGGGCGGCGGCGATCTGTTCGGGACTCCGCCCGAGCAGGGTGACCGGTTTGCCCCAGGGGATCAGCCAGGCCAGATAGGTGGCGAGGTTGCCGTCCGCCTCGAAGTTGAACGATCCGGCCAGATGCCCGTCGGCGAAGGCGACCCGGCCGCGCAGATCCACCACCCACTCCCCCGCCGCCAGCCGGGCCGCGATCTCGTCCGGCCCGGCCCGGTGCGGCGGGGTGAGGTCGACCGGGGCGGGCCCGGCGGCGTTGGCCGGACCCATATGCGCGTAGTACGCGGGCACGTCGTCCAGTCCGCCGAGGGTTTCGGCGACGAAGGTGTCCATGTCCTCGGTCAGGGCGTGGTTGCGCACCCGTTCCCGGCCGATGGTGGTGGACTCGCCACCGGCCTGGGAGGAGGAGCAGAAACTGCCGAAGCCGTGGGTGGGCAGCACCGGCACCGCGTCGTCGAGTTCGTCCGCCAGCCGGTGGGCCGAGGCGTACTGGGCGCGGGCCAGCGGCTCGGTGAGCCGGGGCTCGACGAGGTCCGGCCGTCCGACGGTACCGATCAGCAGCGATCCGCCGGTGAACGCGGCGGCGGGACGGCCGTCGTCCTCGACCACGTACGAGGTGTGGTGCGGGGTGTGGCCGGGGGTGGCCAGCGCCCGCAGCACCAGCCCGTCGTCGAGGGCGAGGGTGTCGCCGTCGGCGACCGGGGTGCGGTCGAAGGCGACCGAGGCGCGGGCGGGCACCAGATATCCGGCGCCGGTGACCCGGGCCAGTTCGAGACCACCGCTGACCCAGTCGTTGTGCACATGGGTCTCGGCCACGTAGGCGATCCGCACCCCGCGCCGGGCCGCGGCGGCGATCACCCGGTCGATGTCCCGCGGTGGGTCCACCACCACCGCCTGGTGCTTCCCGCCCGCCAGATAACTGCGGTTGCCCAGGCCCTCGATGGCCAGGGTGTCCACGGCGAACACGACGGCGGCTCCTTTCCCGGCCGGGCCCGGTGGGCGCCCGGCCCTCAGCCGGCTCGTCGCCGGGTACCCAGTGCCAGGGACTCCGCCACCCGCTCCGCCGGTGCCGGCTCCCCGGCCCTGGACAGCCACAGCCGCATCACCGCGGAGAACGCCTGGGGCTGCTCGACGGGGGTGCAGTGACCGGACTCCTCGATCAGGGCCAGTGAGGCGCCCGCGATGCCCCCGGTGAGGAAGCGCGCCTCCTCCTCGGTGACGACACGGTCCTGGCGGCCGTGGATCACCAGGGTGTCCGCGGTGATCCTCGGCAGCAGCCGCTCGGTCGCGTAGTCATGGGCCAGCGCCCGTAGCTGGCGGACGTAGATGTCGGGCGCCGTCTCGCGCTGCCACGCCCTGAGCCGGGTGCAGAACCCCTTGTCCGCGTAGCGGGCGTGGTGCAGCAGCTGGTCGAAGTGGGCGTCCAGCGCCCCGTCGGCGTCACGGACGAGATGGGCCGCGTAGTGGTCGAGGTAGGCGATGGTGCCGGGGGCCATCCGCGTCCAGGTGCCGCACAGGAAGAGCCGGGAGATCCGGTCCGGCGCCCGCGCGGCGATCTCCTGGGCGACCCAGCCGCCCAGCGAATGACCGGCGACGGAGAACACCTCGGGGGCGTGCGCGAGGACGTGCTCGGCCATCTCGGCCCGGGTGGCCTGCCGGTCCAGGACCATGACCTCGCTGGTCGCGATGTCGGCGAGGGCGTCCTGCTGGTGGCGCCACAGCCACTCCCGGCCACCGACTCCCGGGATGAAGACGATGTGCTCGTTCGTCACGGGCACCTCCTGTGCCCCTCGGGATTCCACCGTAGGCGACCTGGTGACGCGGCGCCCCACGGCAAGGCGGGCGCCGGGGTGGCCGGGCGGCGCTCAGAGTGTCCGGCCGGGCCGGTGGCGGGCCCGGCGTTCGGCCTCGGCGTGCCACCAGGCAGGCGGGGAGGGCCCGGTGACCCGGGCGGCGGGCTGATCGGGGTGGAGGCCGAGCCGCCACAGGGCGGCGGCCTCGACCCGGACCCGGAACCAGCCGAACCAGTGGCCGTCGGGGCCGATACCGCAGGCGTGGTCCCAGCAGATCTCCTCGGCCGCCAACGGCATCCAGTCGATACCGCGCTCCCGCAGTCAACCGCGGACGGCCGCCATCGGGGTGGGGCGGCCCGGGAGGTTCCGGTACTCCGCCACGGTGATCCGGTCGGCATACGCGACGTCCATGGTGCCCATGATGCCCCACCGCCACCGCCCGGCGTAGGTTGGCCCGATGGGCAATGTCTTCGGGGGCTCCGACGGCCGGGCGCTGGATCTGTCCAACGGCGGTACGGAGGTGTTCGTCGAGGTGCTGACGCTGGCGGTGAGCGCCCTGGCCGAACGGCCGTGGCACTTCCGCTTCGCCGCGCTGCTGACGCTCCAGGACCAGAACGTGATGGGCCGGGGCGCCGTCGGCTTCGACCTGGCCGATGTGGACTGGGGCGCCACGCCCCAGCAGCGGGCGCGCGCCCGGGAGTTCGTCCTGCGCACGGTCGATCTCGCCCTGACCCGGCACCGCTGGGAGGAGCTGGGGTACGAACCGGTGTCCGCCGAGGCGTCCCTGCGCCGGTTCCGGGCCATGGTGGCCTCGTACGCCCCGTCGGCCGGCGGTCCGCCCGCCGCCGACGGCGGTTTCCCCGCCGCACGGGAGGCGGCCGTGGCCTGCTGTGTGCGGCACCGGGTGCTGAACGCCCTGCCGCTCTGGGACGGTTGTGTCTTCTGCAACCGACCGGGATGACGTCCAGCCGAACGGGATGAGGTCCAACCGGCCGGGGGTGGCCCCGGCCGGTCACTGGACCGGCGCGTCCGGCGGGGGGAGCCGGACGGTACGGTCCCGGTCGACGGACTCCACTCCGTCCACGGCCTCCAGGGCCGGGATCCGGTCCTCCGCGATGGTCCCGGAGAGCGAACCCAGCACCTCCTGTTCCCCGGTGACGGTCAGTCCGGCCCGGCGCGCGGCGGCCACCACCTCGGCGAACCGGTCCGGATCGACCGAGAGGATCACCCCGACCGGGCCGGACGGGGACGCGCCGGTCACGGTGCCTGGAGCAGACCGGAGCCGATGTCCGCGACGGGCTGCGGCAGCGGGTACGCCCCGGAGAGCAGCCGGGTGCGGAGGTCGGCCGCGGTGGCCTCGGGATGGGCCTGCACCATCAGCGCCAGTGCCCCGGCCACATGCGGTGTGGCCATGCTGGTGCCGTTCAGCGTCTGGTACGTGCCGTCCGGCGCCGCCGAGAAGATGTCCACACCGGGAGCGGCGATGTTGACCTCGCCGCCCGCGCCGTTGATGGCCCCGCAGGAGAACCAGGCCGTGGCCAGGTCCTTGCCGAGCGCGGCCACCGCGAGGATGGACGGGCAGTTGGCCGGGCGGCCCACGGGCGCGACGAACCGGGGGCGGCGGCTCTCGTTGCCCGCCGCCGCCACGATCACCGTGCCGCGTTCGAGCGCGCGCAGCGCCACGTTCTCGTAGGTCTGCGGGAAGAGTTCACCCGGTTCCACCACGGCGCCCAGCGACATGGAGACCACCCGCGCGCCCTGGGAGACCGCCCAGGCCATGCCCGCGAGGATCTGGCCGTCGGTGCCCACGCCCCGGTCGCTGAGCACCTTGCCGGCCAGGATCCGGGCCTCGCCCGCCACGCCGTAGCGGGGCGCATGGTCGGGTTTGACCGGTCCGGCCACGCTGCCGATGCAGTGGGTGCCGTGGCCGTTGCCGTCCTCCACGGTCTCCCCGGGGACGAAGGAGGCGGTGGCCTCGATGCAGCCGGTCAGGTCCTGGTGGTCGGTGTCCACCCCGGTGTCCAGAACGGCGACCTTCACCGCCTGCCCGGTCAGGGTGGACCAGTTGGCCCGGATCGCCTGGAGCCCCCAGGTGGTGTTCTGCTCGTCCCAGGCCGGGCCGAGCGAGGCGGCGAGTTCGGCGCGGGTGTGCCGGCTCACCTCGTCCTCGTCGCTGCGGTAGGTCGGGAAGAAGCCGGTGAGCGTCCGCTGGGGTTCGGTGATCACCGTGGCATAGACCATCCGCTCCGGCTCGGCCGCGATGATGGTGGGTTCCGCCTCGGCGGTGGTGACCAGTGCGTGGCGCTGGTCGGGGGGTACCTCGACGACGGCCGTGGCGAGTTCGTCGAAGAGCACCGAGGTGTCGGGGCGTTGGAGCATTTCGGTGGCGCCCTCGGCCTCGGCCCCGCGGACCCGTTCGACGGACGCGATGCCCGCCGAGGTGCGGAGGGCGTCGATACCGCGCTGGGTTTCCCGCTGGTCGAGCAGGACCACATACCGGCCGGTGTACTCGGCGTTCTGCTTCATCAAGGGGGACTCCGCCCACCCCGGCGGCTCGCCGCCGAAGGGACGCCTGTCCATGGGTCCGTTGGTCATGGCTGTCTCCGCTTCCTGTGCGCTTCCCCCGCTCGGAGGGGACGCGCCGATGCGCGGAGTGATCAGTGGGCCAGGACGGTTGTGCGGTTCTGGCGGGAGTGCGGTTCCGCCGTGTACCGGCGCGTCGTCATCGCGTATGTGCGTGATCGCGCGTGCGCGCACCGCGTACGCGCGTACTCGCCTGTGTACGGGCCGGGCTCCCGGAGGGCACGGCCTGGTACTTGTGCACCACCCCCTCTCCACCGTCCCTCCGGCCGCGGGCGGACGCAAATCGGTCGTCAACCTCCGATGACCACCGGTCCGATGGCGGTCGGCGGCACCCCGGTGAGGGAGCCGCCCCGCTCCGGTCCACCGCGACGCGCCGTCCACCACATCTCCGGCGGTTTTGCCGCCGCGGGCGACCGGGGGCTGACAGACTGACGCGCCGACGGGTCGGCAGAAAGGGCCATTCATGGACGTCAGCACTCGTATCGAGGCCGTGTACGCGCAGGTCGTGGAGCGTAACGCCGGGGAGCCGGAGTTCCACCAGGCGGCGCGTGAGGTGGTACAGAGCCTCGGACCGGTGCTCACCGCGCACCCGGAATACCTCGACGCGAGGATCCTCGAGCGGCTGTGCGAGCCGGAGCGTCAGATCATCTTCCGGGTGCCCTGGGTGGACGACCGGGGAGACGTCCAGGTCAACCGTGGTTTCCGGGTGGAGTTCAACAGCGCTCTCGGCCCGTACAAGGGGGGCCTGCGCTTCCACCCCAGCGTCAACCTGGGCATCGTGAAGTTCCTCGGCTTCGAGCAGATCTTCAAGAACGCGCTGACCGGGCTGTCGATCGGCGGTGGCAAGGGCGGCGCGGACTTCGACCCCAAGGGGCGTTCCTCGGCGGAGGTGATGCGGTTCTGCCAGTCGTTCATGACCGAGCTCCACCGCCACCTCGGGGAGCACACCGACGTACCCGCCGGGGACATCGGGGTGGGCGGCCGGGAGATCGGCTATCTCTTCGGCCAGTACAAGCGGCTGACCAACCGCTTCGAGGCGGGGGTGCTGACCGGGAAGCACACCGGCTGGGGCGGCTCCTACGCCCGCACCGAGGCCACCGGGTACGGCACCGTCCACTTCGCCGAGGAGATGCTGCGCACCCGGGGCCAGGACTTCGACGGGCGGCGGGTCATCGTCTCGGGTTCCGGCAATGTGGCCGTCTACGCCATCGAGAAGGTGCACTCCCTCGGCGGGCGGGTGGTGGCCTGCTCGGACTCCTCCGGTTATGTGGTCGACGAGGACGGTATCGACCTGGAACTCCTCAAGGAGATCAAGGAGGCCCGCCGGGCCCGGCTGTCCGCCTACGCGGAGGTCCGGCCGGGTGCCACGCACTCCGAGCGGGGTTCGGTCTTCGACGTGCCCTGCGATGTGGCGCTGCCCTGCGCCACCCAGAACGAGCTGGGCCAGCCGCAGGCGGTGGCCCTGGTGAAGAACGGGGTGCTGGCGGTGGCCGAGGGCGCGAACATGCCCTGCACCCCGGCGGCGGTGGACATCCTGCGCGAGGCCGATGTGCTGTTCGGCCCCGGCAAGGCGGCCAACGCGGGCGGAGTGGCCACCTCCGCGCTGGAGATGCAGCAGAACGCCTCGCGCGACCGCTGGACCTTCGACCAGACCGCGGCCCGGCTGGGGTCGGTCATGACCGAGGTGCACGAGCTGTGCCGGAACACCGCGGCGCGGTTCGGCTCCCCCGACGACTACGTCCTGGGCGCCAATGTGGCGGGCTTCCTGCGGGTGGCGGAGGCCATGGACGCGCACGGGGTCATCTAGGTTCGCGCCCGGGGTTCAGCCGAGGAACTGCGAGCACTGGTAGGGGCCGGAGGTCCGCTCACCGTCGTCCAGGGAGACCCGGACGTCATCGGGCCGGATGGCCTCCTTCCGGTGCAGATAGGACTGGGCGCGGGCGAGGCTGCACACCAACTGGCCGTTGGGCAGCCGGTCGCGTTCGGTGGTGAAGGAGGCACCGGGCGCGTGCAGGGTGATCCGGTGGCCGCCACCGGTGGTCCAGTACGACCCGAGCCGGACGAGGTTGGTCAGCCCGCGCTCCGCCTCGGCGCGGGTCGGCTCCTGGGCCAGCAGCTTGAGGACCGCGCCCAGCTCCTCGATGGAGACGTCCGGGCGGGTGACGCCCTGGAGTCCGGAGCCGCGGACGTAGTAGACCCGCAGGTCCTTGGTGAGCCCGCTCGCGGGCTCACCACCGTCCACCACCCCGGTGGGCTGGACACCGCACCCGGCCGTCGCGGCCAGGGCGAGGGCCAAGGCCCCGGTCGCCGTACGGAGGCGGGTCATCATCGCGTCCCTCCGATCGTCGCCGTGCCCGGTCCGCCGGAGCCCGGTCCGTCCGCTGACCTCGGGTCCGGATCGGGCCGGTGGCGGGGCAGCCGCAGGGTGAACACGGCGCCGCCGCCCCGCTCCGCGGGCCGGTTGGCCGCCTCGATCGTGCCCCCGTGCAGCCGGGCGTTCTCCAGCGCGATGGCGGTGCCCAGACCGCTGCCCTCCGAGCGGGCCCGGGCGCTGTCGGCCTTGTAGAAGCGGTCGAAGACCTGGGACAGGGCGTCGGGCGGCAGCCCCGGCCCCCGGTCGGTGACCTCGACCGTCACCTGGTCCGCGTCGGCGGACAGGGTCACCGTCACCGGGGGTTCGCCGTGCCGGAGCGCGTTGCCCACCAGATTGGCCACGGCCACGTCCACCCGCCGGCGGTCCACCACCGCCCGTACCCCCTCCGGGAGCCGGGCCACCACCTGGTCGCCCCAGCCGCGCAGCTCCAGCGTGCCGCGGATGGTCCCGGCGAGATCGGTCTCGGTGGCGTCCAGCCGGGCCGCGCCCGAGTCGAAGCGGGACATCTCCATCAGGTCCTCCACCAGCCGGGCCAGCCGCGCGGTTTCATCGCTGACGGTACGGGCGGCGCGGGCCGCGTCCGACGGGAGCTGCGCCGCGTCCTCGTCCAGCACGGTCGTCACCATCGTCATCGCGGTCAGCGGGGTGCGCAGTTCATGTGAGACATCGGCGACGAACCGCCGGGCCCTGGCCTCCTGGTCGCGCAGCTCGTCCACGGACGTCTGCAACGCGTCGGCCGTGGTGTTGAAGTCCGCGGCCAGCCGGGCGAGTTCATCGCGGCCCCTGACCTCGACCCGGGAGCCCAGGTCTCCTTCGGCCAGCCGCCGGGTGGCCCGCCCCAGCTCGCGCACCGGCCGCAGCACGGTCCCGGCGGCGAGCAGGGCGAGGAGCGCGGCGAGGCCCAGCACCGGGAGGAGTCCGCCGCGCACCGAGTCCAGCAGGGCCGCGGTGTGCTCCTCCTCCGCCAGCAGGGAGGTCACCGCGAACACCTCGAGCCCGGAGTCCCGGCCGTCCTCGTACCGGACGGGGGTGCCGACCACCAGATACGGCTCTCCCCGGTACTCCACGCGCTGGAAGCGGGTGCGGCCGGAGGAGCGGACCTCGGCGCGCAGCTCCGGGGTGATCCGGCTGCGGTCGGCCAGCCCGTCGGAGGCGGCGACCAGGTCGTGGTAGCGGGTGACGACGAGCGGGGCGCCGGAGAGCCCGGAGGAGACGGAGTCGGCGAACGTGGTCAGGGTGCGGACGTCCGGTGGCATGTCGAAGTCGGGCGCGACGCTGTCGACGCGGTCCCGGACATCGGTCTGGAAGGCGTCCTGGGTGCGCTCGAGTACGGCGGTGCGGGACTCGCGGTAGGCGAGCGCGGTGGCGGTGACCGTGCTGATCAGCGCGACGAGGACAAAGGCGATGACGAGTCGGGTACGCAGTCCGCCCATCCGCGGTCGGCGGAGTTTCATATCGGACCGAACCGATAGCCGAAACCGCGCACGGTCTGGATGTAGCGAGGCCGGGCGGGTACATCCTCGATCTTCGCGCGCAGCCGTCCGACCGCGGCGTCGACCAGCCGTGAGTCACCGAGGAAGGAGTGGTCCCAGACCGAGGCGAGGAGCTGCTCACGGCTGAAGACCCGGCCCGGGGAGGCGGAGAGCTCCAGCAGCAGCCGCAGTTCGGTGGGCGGCAGCGGGACGGGGGTGCCGTCACGGCTGACGGTCAGCCCCGCCCGGTCGATGACCAGCCCGGCGTGCACCTCACCGGGCTGCCGGGGCACGGGGTCGGCGCGCCGCAGCGCCGCCTTGATCCGCGCCTCCAGAACGGGCGCGGTGACCGGTTTGACCACGTAGTCATCGGCTCCGGCCTCCAGTCCGCCGACGATGTCCGGGTCGTCGCCGCGTGCGGTCAGCATGATCACCGGCATGGTGGAGCGGACCCGGATCCGGCGGCAGACCTCGAAGCCGTCCATACCGGGCAGCATCAGGTCGAGCACCGCGAGCTCGACGGCCGTCTCCGCGGGGGCGTCGAGCAGTGCGAGGGCCTCTTCCCCGGTGGCGGCGACCGACACCTGGTAGCCGTGGCGGCGCAGGACGAGCTCCATGCCATCGCGTACGGAGGCGTCGTCCTCGATCAGCAGTACATGCGGCATGCGGTCGATTATGACCCAGCCGATCGCCGGAATCCGCTGGTCAGGCCAGTGCATCAACGGTGGGCGGGCTTTGTTACACAGCCATCATGTGGTCATGGACCGGCCATCATGCGGGCGCCGGAGGGTGTTCGGCATGACACACCACACGACGTCTCGCGCCACCTTCCGGCGCACCCTGGCCGCTTTCGCCGCGCTGCCCGTCCTTGCTCTCGCGGTGGGCTGCGGCGGTGGCGAGGAATCCGGCACCAAGGACGAGGGCGTCGCCTCCGTCCCGGGTGAGAAGGCCGACGCCTCGGGCGGCTCGGCGAAGGAGTCCCGTGGCGGCTCCGGCAAGGGCAAGAGCGCCTTCTACGACGCGCAGATGGACTATGTGCGCTGTATGCGCGGCAAGGCCGGGGTCAAGGACTTCCCCGACCCCAAGCTAAGCGGTCATCTGGACTGGACGAAGATCGAGAAGCTCGATGATCCGACCGGCACCGGCGAGGTGACGAAGGGCGGCAAGGACAACGTCTGCGGCCCCGAGATGCAGAAGGCGATGCGGCTGGAGCCCGAGCGGGACGCGCAGAAGGACTACGAGTCCCTGCTCGCACACGCCACGTGTATGCGGGACGAGGGCGTCTCGGAGTTCCAGAACCCCACGATGTCCGCCGGGAACGCGGTGCCCGGTGGTGACCCGGACCCGGCGAACCCCCGTATCGACACCGAGTCCACGGTGTACAAGCAGGCCCGTGAGGCGTGCAAGGGCAAGCTGCTCGACGGTCTGGACGGTATGCAGTGAGGCGGAGCACCGCATGGATCGCGGGCGGTGCCGTGGCGGCCGCCGCGGCGTCCGGGGCCGCGGCCCTGCTCCTCGGCGGCGGCTCCGGGGCGGACGGCTCGTCCGGGGAGGGTGACCGGCCGCCCTCCACCGCCAAGGTCGTCCGGACCGATCTCGTCCAGAGCAAGACCGTCGACGGACGGCTCGACTACGCCCAGCGGCGCGGGGTGTCCTCCGCCGTCGAGGGCACCGTGACCGTCGCGGCCGACACGGGTGCCACCGTGACCCGGGGGCAGGCGCTGTACGAGCTGGACGACAAGCCCGTCACCCTGCTCTACGGGCAGATCCCGATGTTCCGCGAGATGAAGCGCGGGGACCGCGGCTCCGACGTCCTCGAACTGGAGCGCAACCTGCGTGACCTGGGCTACGGCGCCGGGCTGTATGTCGACCCGCGCTATGACGCGGCGACCGCGGCGGCCGTCAGGAGCTGGCAGAAGTCGCTCAACCGCGTGCCCACCGGCAAGGTCGGCAAGGGCGATGTGGTCTTCCAGCCCGACCGGGTGCGGGTGGTCTCCTCGGACGCCGGGGCCGCGGAGCAGGTGGGTCCGGACACGAAGGTACTCACCGTCGCCTCCACGAAACCGGTGGTCCGGGCCCAGCTCGACGAGGGGGATGTGTCGCTCACCTCCAAGGGCACCACGGTGAAGGTGACCCTGGCCAGCGGGCGCACCGCACCGGGCTCGGTGGCGGGCACGGTCCGCCCGGAGGCGTCCGGTGACGGTCCGTCGGAGGGGCGCGAGGACGGCATCACGGTGGAAGTGACCCTGGACGGTGGCCGTTCGGCGGTGTCCGGCGAGGACACCAGGGCGACGGTGAACGTGATGTTCGTCAGCGAGAGCCGCAAGAACGTGCTGGCCGTCCCGGTGGAGGCGGTCGTGGCGCTGCGCGGTGAACACGGGGGCTACGGGCTGGAGATCGTGGCGGGCCGCTCCACCCGGATGGTGCGGGTGGAGACCGGGATGACGGCCGACGGCACGATCGAGGTCAGCGGCGCGGGACTGCGCGAGGGCATGACGGTGGGAGTGGCCGAGCAGTGATCGCCACCGCACCGCACCGCCCGGCGGCCGTGATCGAGCTGGTGGGCGCCGCCAAGACCTATCCGGGCGGGGTCCACGCCCTGCGCGGGGTGGACCTGACCGTCGCCTCGGGCGAACTCCTGGCGATCGTGGGCCCGTCCGGCTCCGGCAAGTCGACCGTCCTGAACGTCATCGGCACTCTGGACCGGCCCACCACCGGGACGGTACGGGTGGCCGGCCACGATGTGAACGCGCTCTCCGACGCCCAGCTCTCCGCCTTGCGCGCCCGCCATATCGGCTTTGTGTTCCAGCACTTCCACCTCTCCCCCGGCCGGGACGCGGTGGACAACGTGGCGGACGGACTGCTGTACGCGGGAGTGGGCGCGCGCGAACGCCGGGCGCTGGCGCGCACCGCGCTGGAGCGGGTCCGCCTGGGCCACCGGCTGGACCACCGGCCGCATGAGCTGTCCGGCGGGGAGAAGCAGCGGGTGGCCATCGCCCGGGCGCTCGTCGGTGAGCCCGATCTGCTGCTCGCGGACGAGCCGACCGGAGCCCTGGACTCGGCGTCGGGGCGGATCGTGATGGAGCTGCTGCGGGAGCTGAACGCGGCGGGCACCACGGTCTGTGTCATCACCCATGACCACGAGATCGCCGAGGCGCTGCCACGGCGGGTGCGCTTCCGCGACGGCGAGGTCGTCGACGACTCCCGGGAACCCGGCCCCGTGACGGGTGAGGTGAGGTCATGACCGACGACACACGAGGTGCGGTCATGACCGACCGGAAGACCCCCCGTGCGATGTCCGGGGGCGGCGGGCTGAAACCGTCCCGGCTGGCCGTCCGGGACATCCTCCGCACGGGTGCCGTCGGACTGCGTGCCCGCCGGACCCGGGTGGTGCTGTCCGCCCTCGGTATCGCGATCGGCATCGCCACGATGGTGGCGGTGGTGGGACTGTCCACCTCCAGCCGTGCCGATCTGCTGGCCCGGCTGGACCGGCTGGGCACCAATCTGCTCACCGCCGAGGCCGGCCAGGACGCGATGGGGAACGATGTGCCCCTGCCCAAGAGCGCCGTGGCGATGGCCGAACGCATCGGCCCGGTGCGGCACGCCACGGCGACCGCCGAGGTGGACACCCGGATCCGGCGCAGCGATGTGGTGCCGGAGGAGCGGACGGCGGGGGTCACCACACAGGCCGCCCGGACCGATCTGCTGGAGGCGCTGGGTGCCGGGGTGGACCGGGGCGTCTGGCTGAACCGCGCCAGCGAGCGACTGCCGGTGACGGTGCTCGGGTCCGTCGCCGCGCAACGGCTCGGGGTCACCGGTCCGGGTGAGAAGATCGTGGTCGATGACCGCTATGTGGTGGTCGTGGGCATCCTCCGGCCGGTCGAACTGGTGCCCACGCTGGACCGGGTGGCGATGATCGGATTCCCGGCCGCCGAACGGTACTTCGGTTTCGACGGCCACCCCACCACCGTCTTCGAACGCTCCACGGACGCGTCGGTGGAGGACGTGGCCGCGGTGCTGGCCCGGAGCGTCAACCCCGGCCACGAGGGCACCGTCAAGGTCTCGCGCCCCTCCGACGCGCTGGCGGCGAAGGCGACCACGGACGAGGGGCTGACGGCGCTGATGCTCGGGCTCGGGGCGGTGGCGCTCCTGGTGGGCGGGGTGGGCGTGGCCAACACCATGGTCATCTCCGTGCTGGAACGCCGTCAGGAGATCGGTCTGCGACGGGCGATCGGGGCCACCCGCAACGCCATCCGGCTGCAGTTCCTCACCGAGTCACTGCTGTTGTCGGCCCTGGGCGGACTGGCGGGAGTGGTGCTCGGCTCCCTGGCGACATGGGCGTTCGCCCTGGCCCAGGGCTGGACGACGGTGATCCCGGCCTGGGCACTGGCCGGTGGTTTCGGTGCCACGCTGGTCATCGGCATGCTCGCGGGTCTCTATCCCGCCATCCGTGCCTCACGTCTCCACCCCACCGTGGCGCTCAACGCCTCCTGAAAGCGCCCCAGTTCCCCCGACCCACGGATATGGGCGGGGGCGGGGCGGCTTACGATCCTGTGGTGGGCCGCCGCGATACAACGATCGCGCCCTGTAGTGGAGGAGAACACGACGTGACCGGTCACGGGGTAGCATCCCAGACGGCGAGCGGGCCGGAGCCGCCGAACAGCCCCATCAACCAGGGGCGTCCGCACAGCGCCCGGATGTACGACTACTTCCTGGGCGGCAAGGACAACTACGTCGCGGACCGGCAGGCCGCGGCGAAGGTGCTCACCCTGTGGCCGGGCGTCATGATCGCCGCTCGCACCAACCGCGCCTTCATGCAGCGCGCGACCCGGTACCTGGCCGCCGACTGCGGTATCCGGCAGTTCCTCGACATCGGGACCGGCATTCCCACCCGCCCCAATCTGCACGAGGTCGCCCAGTCGGTCGCGGCGGACGCGCGGATCGTCTACGTCGACAACGACCCAATCGTGCTGGCCCACGCGCAGACCCTGCTCACCAGTCACCCCGAGGGCCGCACCGCCTACGTCGACGCCAATGTGGCCGACCCCGGCACCATCCTCGACTCCCCGGAGCTCGGCGAGGTGCTGGACCTCTCCCAGCCGGTGGCGCTGAGCCTGTGCGCCCTGCTGCACTTCGTCCCGGACGAGTGGGAGCCCTACACGATCGTGCGGCGGCTGGTCGACGCGCTGGCGCCGGGCTCGTATCTCGTCCTGAGCCACATCACCCCGGACTTCGACCCGGTGGCGACCCAGCGGACGGTGGACGTCTACCACAGCGGCGGGATCAAGGGGCAGATCCGCAGCAAGGCGGAGGTGACGGAGTTCTTCACCGGTCTGGAACTGGTGGAGCCCGGGATCGAGGTGCCGCACCGCTGGCGCCCCGACCTGGCCACCGGGCCCCAGGGCACCGGCGACGTCACCGACGAAGAGGTCTCCTTCTGGGTGGGCGTGGCCCGCAAGCCGCTGTCCTGACACCGCCCGGCTCCCGGTCCCGCCCCCACCGCGCCGCGGCGGGGGCGGAGCCATCGGTCCCTAGCCGCCGACCCGGCCGCGGACCGGGGTGAACCGCAGCGGCAGGGCGGCCGGTCCGCGGGTGAAGGTGCCCTGGTCCCGCGGGGTGAAGCCGGGTTCCAGACCGACATCCGGCATCGCGTCCAGGAGTTGCCCGATGGCCACCTCGATCTCGGCCTTCGCCAGCAGGGCGCCCACACAGAAGTGCCGTCCGAGGGCGAAGGAGAGATGGTCGGCCGCGGCGGAGAACGCGGTCCTGGCCGTCAGATCGGTCCGGAAGACGTCGAAGGAGTCCGGGTCCGCGTACCGGCGTTCATCCCGGCCCGCCGAGCCGATCAGACAGATCACGGTGGAGCCGTCGGGGATCACCCCGCCGCTCATCTCCACGTCACCGGCCACCTGACGCATAATCATCTGCACCGGGGGCGTATGGCGCAGGGTCTCGATGAACGCCCGTGGGATGAGCTCGCGGTCCGCCGTGACCGCGGCCAACTGCTCCGGATGCAGCAGCAGGTTCCGCATCACCGCGGCCACCGCCTTGTCGGTGGTCTCGGCCCCGGCCGACAGCAGCAGACTGCAGAAGGCCCGGATCTCCTCGTCGCTCATGGCCGTGCCGTCGACCTCCGCCGTGCACAGGCTCGAGAGCAGATCGTCGCCGAGCGCGGCGCGCCGACGCCGGATGACCGGAAGCAGATAGGCGGCGAACTCCTCCCGGGTGCGCAGCCCCTCGGCGGCCACCTCCGGATCCCGGGAGAGATTGCCGAGAAACGCGACGACCGATCGGTACCAGCGCTGGAAGGTGTCGTGGTCACCCCTGTCCAGGCCCATCATGTCGACGATGACATGGACGGGGAAGCGGCCCGCGAACTGCGAGACCAGTTCGACCCGGCCGGTGTCGCGGAAGCCGTCGATGAGTTCCCCGGCATTGCGTTCGATCACCGGCAGCAGCTTCTCCTGTAAGGACGTACCGCGGAAGACGGGGGCCACCAGGGCGCGGCGGACGGTGTGTTCGTGCCCGCTCATCTGGACGAAGGTCCTGCCGTGCACGGGTTCCAGCTGCCAGGCGTAGTTCTCGCTGGTGAAGGCCGGGTCCTTGAAGGCGCGGCGGACGTCCTCGTACCGCGAGAGCAGATAGCTGCGGGTGGGAGCGTGCCAGAGCAGCGGTGCCTCGTCGCGGAGGCGCCGGTAGACCGGATAAGGGTCGGCGGCGAAGGCGGGCGAGAGGATGTCGGGCGCTTCCTGCGGCGTGATGGTCAAGGTGACTCCACGTTCTGTACCGGGTTCGGGCAGGTCGGGGCGCATCCATGGGACGGCTCCCGGTCGGAGCCGCCCCACGGCCATCACTACAGTGTGTGCGCACCGGTCACCCGGGGCGAGTACGCCGGATCAGCCGGACCCGGCGGAGCGCCCTCCTCAGGACAGCAGCCGTCGCTCATTGGCGACGGCCACGGCTCCCGCCCGGGTCTCCACACCCAACTTGCCGTAGATACGGCCCAGATGGGTCTTGACGGTGGCCTCGCTGATGAACAGCGCCCGGGCTATCTCCCGGTTGCCGAGGCCCCGGGCGAGCTGGCGCAGAATGTCACGTTCGCGTGCGGACAGGGTGGGGCGCGGACTGCGCATACGGGCCATCACCCGGTCGGCGACCGGCGGTGAGAGCGCGGTGCGACCGGACGCGGCGTCGTGGATCGCCGCGAACAGCTCGTCCGGCCGTTCGGCCTTGAGCAGATAGCCGGTGGCGCCCGCTTCGATGGCACGGGCGATATCGGCGTCGGTGTCGAACATGGTGAGCACCAGGACACGCGGGGTGGCGGCGTCGCCTTCGGCGCCCTTCTCTTCGGGCGGGGCGGTCAGCCGGCGGGTCGCCGCCACACCGTCCATGCCGTCGCCGAGTTGCAGATCCATCAGCACCACATCGGGCCGGACCCGGGCGGCCACGGCGAGGGCCTCCTCACCGCTGCCCGCCTCGCCGACCACCTCGATACCGTCGGTACTGGCGAGCAGCGCGCGCAGCCCGGCCCGGACCACGGCGTGGTCATCGCACAGCAGCAGCCTCACGGGTGGGGTGGGTTCGGTCGGACGTGATCGCAACGACGGGCCTTTCGCAGGGGTGCAGGGGTGCAGGGGTGAGGAGATCAGGGGGCGGGGTTCAGGGGGACGGACGCCGAGACGACGGTGCCCTCCCCCGGCGTGGATTCCACGGTGAGGGTGCCGCCGGACTGCCGTGCCCGCACCCGCATGGCGGGCAGCCCGTGGCCCCGCTCCGCGCCGGGCGGCGGGCGTCGGTCGATGTCGAAACCACGGCCGTTGTCGGCGATGTCCAGGGAGAGCTGGTCGTCCAGACAGGTCAGGGTGAGTGCGGCCCGGGTGGCCCAGGCGTGTTCGCGCACATTGGCCAGGGCGCCCTGGGCGATGCGCAGCAGCGCCGCCTCCACGCGTTCCGGCAGCGGCCCCGGTGTGCCGTCCAGCCGGAAGTCCACGGCCAGGCCCGCGCCGGACGCGCGCTCGGCGAGGGTGCGCAGCGCCTGCGGGAGGCTGCCCCCGGCGAGCTCGGCCGGGGCCAGATCATGGACGAACCGGCGGGCCTCGACGAGGCTGCGGGAGGTGATCTCGGCCGCGTCCCGCATATGGCGGCGGGCGGTGTCCGGCTCCGCCGACCATACGCGGTCGGCGGCCTGCAACAGCATCCGCTGGCTGGACAGCCCCTGGGCCAGGGTGTCGTGGATCTCCGTCGACAGCCGCTGGCGCTCCGCCAGCACCCCCGCCCGCCGTTCGGTGGCCGCCAGTTCCCGCCGGGTGCGCATCAGATCGTCGATGAGGACGCGCTGCCGGGCGGCCTGGCGCCGCAGATGGACCAGGACGGCGGTGGCGACCGCGGCGATGGCGAGCGGCGCCACCACCACATTGGGGTTGAACGCGCCGTGGCCACCGTGTCCGCCCCGCGCCACCCGGAGTTCGGAGACCACCACCAGCAGGGTGAGCGCGGCCGCCAGCGGTATCGCGGTGCGCGCGGGCAGGCTCTGCAACCCGGTGAAGAGCAGCGGCATCGCACACCAGGTGGCGCTCGGGGCCAGCACCAGCAGTCCGGCCCACGCCGTGGACACCGCCCCCAGCCAGACCAGATGGCGGGTGGTGGGCCGGGTACCGGGGCGCGGCGCGGGGGCGAGCAGTCTGCCGAGGACATAGAGCGCACCGAAGACGAGGAACAGGGTGACCACCCACGCCGTACGCGGCTGGCCCTGGTCACGGCTGAGGAAGCGGACCAGCGACGAGCCCAGCAGGAGGAGGAAGGCGGAGTCCATGACGACCCTGAGCCACCGCCCGTCCGGGTCGGCGGGGACGGTGCCGCCGGCGGGGCCGGTGGGGTCCATGGGGCCGGTCACGGATGGTGGGTCGATCGCCGTCGTCATCCCCGCCTCCTCCGTCTCCTCGTCTTCTCGTGTCACCCGGCCACCGTAGGGCCACCGTGACGCCACCTCTCCAGCCAGTCCTAAAGCGCCCGCCGCGGGTGCGCATCATCCGATCGGTTGATACCGGGGTCCGCCGGACCGCGTGCGCACGGGGGCCGTCCCACCGACGCCGGAGTGCCGCCGGGACACCGACGCTGGGATCGAGGCACACAACACCGCACCGCCACGAGAGGACCGACCCCCATGCCCGCCAGGAACGTCACCGTCAACCGCGCGTCGCTCGGCCACCGCATCGGCTACGCGCTGCGCCACCCCGACCGGGTACCGCGCTATCTGAGCCGCGCCGCCCGGGACGCCTGGCTGCGTCACCGCTGGCCGGACCACGTCGCCTACTACCGCGCCGTGATGCGCTCCGACACCCGGACCAGCCCGGACGCCGCGGTGGGCAGCGCGACCCGTGAGCGGTGGCTCGCCCTGGGCGCGATGCAGTTCGACTACCTCGTCGGTCACGGGCTGCGGCCCGAACACCGGATGCTGGAGATCGGCTGCGGCAATCTCCGGGCGGGCTGGCGGTTCATCCGGCATCTGGAACCCGGCCACTACTACGGCATCGACATCTCACCCGACATCCTCGCCGCGGCGCAGGACACCCTGGTGCAGTCGGGGCTCCAGGAGCGGCTGCCGCATCTGACCCCGGTCCGGGATCTCACCCTGCGATTCCTGCCCGAGGCGCGGTTCGACGTCATCCACGCGCACAGCGTCTTCTCGCACTCCCCGCTGCCGGTCATCGAGGAGTGCCTGGCCAACATCGGCCGGGTGATGGCGCCCGGAGGCTGGTTCGACTTCACTTTCGACCGCACCGAGGGCGCCGAGCACCAGGTGCTGCGCGAGGACTTCTACTACCGCACCGAGACACTGGTGGCCCTGGCCGCGAAACACGGTCTGGAGGCACGGTTCATGGACGACTGGGAGGCGCTGCCGCACGGCCAGTCGAAGATCCGGGTCACCCACGGCCCGGACACCGCGCGACCCGCTCAGTCGCCCCGTGACTAGGTGATGGTGAGGGTGCGTGTCCCCCGGGCCAGGGAGCTGTTGCCCGCGTAGAGCCGGATCTCGCCCTTCTCCACCACGAACTCGCCGTCGCGGTCATGGGTCCAGAAGCCCAGTTCCGCGGCGCCGAGGCGGAAGCGCACGGTGGTGGACTTCCCCGCGCCGAGGGTGATCCGGCGGAAGCCGCACAGTCTGCGCACCGGCTGGACGATGCTGGCCACCGGGTCGCGCAGATAGAGCTGGACGACCTCGTCCCCGCTCCGCCGCCCGGTGTTGCGCACGGTCACCGCCACCTCGACGGTGTCGCCCCGGTACAGCGCCTCGGCCGCGATCCGGCGCACCGGCAGCGAGGGCTCCCCGATGTCGAAGGCGGTGTAGCTCAGCCCGTGGCCGAACGCGAACTGCGGACCGTCCGGCACATCCAGATAGCCGGAGGTGTACGGATTGTCCGGATCATAGGGGCGGCCGGTGTTCTCGTGGTTGTAGTGGACCGGGATCTGACCGGCCGAGCGCGGGAAGGAGACCGGCAGCTTCCCACCGGGGTTGACCTTCCCGAACAGCACATCCGCGATCGCGTGCCCGCCCTCCAGCCCCGGATGCCACGCCACCAGCACGGCGGGCGCCGACTCCAGCCAGCCGCCGATGGTCAGCGGACGCCCGTTGAGCAGCACCACCACGAACGGTGCATCGGAGTCGGCGATGGCCTCGATCAGCCGCTCCTGTCTCCCGGGCAGACCGATGTCACCGCGCACCCGCGCCTCACCGCTGAGCTCGGCGCCCTCTCCGACGACCACGACGGTCGCCTCGGCGGCCCTGGCCGCCGAGACCGCCTTGGGGATGTCGTCGGTGTCCCGGCCCCCGGCATCCACGCCCCGCACGGACGTCACCTTCGCCTTCGGGACGGCGGCCCTGATGGCATCGGCCACCGTGACCGGTCGGGGGGTGTCCGCCCAGGGCCCGGCCCAGGAGCCCTTGAGGTCCGCCGAATCGGCGAACGGGCCGACCACCGCGAGGGAACGGGACGAGGTGCTCAACGGCAGCGCGGACCTCTCGTTCCGCAGCAGCACCATGGAGCGCGCGGCGGTCTCCCGCGCCGCCGACCGCGCGGCCTTGGTGGGTTCGGTGACAGCGGCGGCTTCGTCGGCATAGGGGTGGCGGAAGAGGCCGAGCCGGAACTTCAGCCGTAGGATCCGCGCCACCGCGTCATCGAGCCGGGCCATGGTGATCCGGCCGTTCCTGAGCAGCCGTTTGCCGTACTGGACCAGATAGGTGCTGGCCATCTCCATGTCCACCCCGGCGTTGAACGCCAGCCGGGCCGCGTCGGCGCCGTCGGCCGCGAATCCGTGGACGGTGAGTTCCCGGACGGCGATGTAGTCGCTGACCACCACACCGTCGAACCGCCACTGCTCCTTGAGGATCTCGGTGAGCAGATGCCGGTTGGCGTGGGCCGGAATGCCGCTCACGGTGTTGAAGGCGGCCATCACGGTGGCCACTTCGGCCTCCACGGCCGCCGCGAAGGGACCGAGGTAGAGATTGCGCAGCCGCGCCTCGGACACATCCACGGTGTTGTAGTCGCGCCCGCCCTCGGCACCCCCGTAGGCGGCCAGGTGTTTGGCGCAGGCCGCCACCCGGTCGCCGTCGGCGAGGTCGTCACCCTGGTAGCCACGCACCTTGGCCGCCGCCAACGCCGCGGTGAGGAAGGGGTCTTCGCCGTTGCCCTCGGCGATCCGCCCCCAGCGCGGTTCGCGGGTGACGTCCATCATCGGGGAGAACGCCCAGTGCACCCCGTTGGACCGCGCCTCCTTGGCGGACACCTCGGCGTCCCGTCCGGCCACCGCCGGATCGAAGCTGGCCGCCTGGGCCAGCGGGATCGGAAAGGTGGTCCACAGACCGTGGATCACGTCGAGCCCGAACACCAGGGGGATGCCCAGACGGGATTCCTCCACCGCGATCCGCTGCAACGCGTTGGTCTTCCGGGCGCCGTAGAGGTTGAGCACCGAGCCGAGCCTGCCCCTGCGGGCCGCCCTGACCGCCGCGGCGTTCTGCCCACTGCCGGGACCGGTGTCGGCGCTCCAGGCGAGCTGCTGCAACTGCCCCAGCTTCTCCTCCACCGTCATCCGTCCGAGCAGTGCCTGGACCCGGGGCTCGTACGGGCGGGGGCGGTCCTCCCGTACCCCGTCCGGTGGACCGGGCGGGGGCTCCCCGCGCCGGAGGCGTCCGACGGCGCCGCCCGCGGCGACGGTGCCGCCGATGGCCCCGAGCACCGTACGTCTGCGCACTCCATCCATGGTCTTCACCCTCGCGACGGGCATCGTTGAAGAGCATCGAGTGGTTCTGCCGCACCTCTCCCCCAGCGTAGAACGGCGGGGCGCTGGGATATCGTGCGCGCATGACAGGGGAGGACGGGATACACCAGCCACGCCTGCGATTCCGGGACGTGGTGCTGCGGGCACTGCTCTACGGACTCGCCGCGACACCCCTGGTGGGCGTCGCCTCGCTCGGGGTGAGCGACCACCACGACCGCATGACGTTCCTGGCGGTCACCGGCGGTTTCGCCTTGGTCGGCGGGGGTGTGTTCGCCGTGTTCGGGCTCTTGCTCTGGACCGCCTGCGGCGGCGATATCCGGCGCTGCCGCGACTGGCGCACCATCACGGGTCAGGGGGACAGCGCCTCGGTGGCGGCGCCGGTCCTGGTGCGGCTCGGTGTGCTGGCGCTGGCGCTCTTCCCCGGGGCGCTCGGTCTCTACCACCTGGTCGACGGCGCCGACTACGACAGCTGGATGTACGGCGGCTGAGAGCAGCCGTCGCGGCCACACTTCTGGGCAAATCTCCGAAATGCGTGCGATAGCCCATATGAGTGGGTAAGAGATCCATGTGCCCCGCAAGACACGGCGACGGGCCACATTGCTGCTGGCCGTCCTGGTTGCCCTGGTGACGACGTTGTTCGCCGCCCAGGGCGCCTCTGCCGCCACGGACGTGGACCGGATCGGCCAGGCACTGCGCACCAGCCCCGTGTACGTCGATCCCGCCGCCTCGGACGCCCTGAGCGCCGGCCAGGCGCGTGCCCTCGCCGACCGTATCCGCGCGGCGGACGTGCCCGTCTATGTCGCCGTGCTGCCGGACGACCGCGCGTACGGAGGGGAGCGCGTCTTCTCGCGGCTGCGCGAGGCCGTCGACCGCCCCGGTGTGTACGCGGTGGCACTCGGCACCTCCTTCGGCGCCGCGTCCGACACCTCGGTGCTGCCGGGCAGCACCTCCCAGGCGCTGGCGGAGCAGAATCTGCGCCGCCACCCCGGTGACCTCCCGAAGGTGCTGGACGGCTTTGTGACGGACGTGGCCGCGGCCACCCACGGTGACGCGGCACCGGGCGACCAGGAGCCCGGCGGGGTGTCGGCGGGCGGCGCCCTGTTCCTGCTGGTCATCCTGGCGGCGCTGGCCGGAAGCGCCCTGTTCGCCATGGGGCGCACGCGCAAGCGCCGCCGCGAGCGGGAGCGGGCCCAACTGGAGCAGGTGCGCGGCGCGGTCCAGGAGGACATCACCGCGTACGGCGAGAAGCTGAGCGGCCTCGGCTTCACCCCGTCCGATCCGACGGCCACCCCGGAGATGGTGGCGGACTACGGCCGTGCGCTGGACGCCTACGAGGAGGCCAAGGCGAAGTCGGACGCCGCCCGGCGCCCGGAGGACGTACGGGCGGTGACCGAGGCGCTGGAGGACGGCCGGTTCTCGCTGGCGACGCTGGAGGCCCGCCGCGAGGGAGCGCGCCTCCCCGAGCGGCGGCCGCCGTGCTTCTTCGATCCCCGCCACGGGCCGTCGGTGCGCGATGTCGACTGGGCGCCGGCGGGTGGCGCGCAGCGGTCGGTGCCCGCGTGCGCCGCGGACGCCACCCGGATCGAGGACGGACTCGAACCGGAGACCCGTACCGTCCCCGTGGGCGGCGGACGCCGCCCGTACTGGGAGGCGGGCCCGGCCTACGCCCCGTGGGCAGGCGGGTACTTCGGCGGTTACGGCGCCGCGCTGCTCCCCGCCCTGCTGGTCGGCACGATGCTGGGCGGCTCGCTGAGCCCCGGCTACGACGAGGCGGGCGCGTTCGGGGACGGCGGTGACTACGGCGGTTTCGGAGACGGCGGTGACTACGGCGACGGTGGCGGATTCGGCGGGGGCGACTTCGGTGGCGGGTTCGGCGGAGGCTTCGGCGACGGCTGACCACCGCTGACCGCGACCGGCACGCGGCACACCCGGACGGGTCCGCGCATGCCGTCCGGACACCCGTGTACGGGCTCCTGACCGCCGACATCGCCCTGTGACCCGCTCGTATCCCGGACGCCACTCCTCCCGCACCGGGACCTGGGGCAGGATGGTGGGCGATCGGTGAGCGGGTGGTGGCCATGATCAGTCTGCAGCGGCTTCTCGACGCCGTGGGGCCGGCGGTGCTGTCGGGCCCGTGTGCCCCGGAGCGGCTGACCGTCACGGTCGGCGACGCGGTGATAGCCGAACCGGACGGGGAGCTCCAGCCCCGGACAGGGGACATCGTGCTCGGGGTGAACCTCACCGACCTCGACGCCGCACTGCGGCTGCTGGCCCTGTGCGGCCGGAGGTCGGCCGCCGCCGTCCTGCTCAAGGCGCCGTTGGCGGCCGACGAGCGGGTGGCCGCGGCGGCGGACGAGGCGGGTGTGGCACTGCTGCGGGTGTCCGCCGGGGCGGGCTGGGCCCAGGTGCTGTCCCTGCTGCGCGCGGCGCTCGACAGCGAGGGACTGGCCGCGTCCGCCGCGGGGCTCGGGGTGGCGGAGGCCGGGGACCTGTTCGGGGTGGCGGACGCCATCGCCCGGATCATCGACGCCCCGGTGACCATCGAGGACCGCAGCTCACGGGTGCTGGCGTACTCCACCCGCCAGGAGCGCGGCGACGAGGCACGGGTGGCCACCATCATGGGCCGCCACGTACCCGAGGACGTCAACGCGCACTTCCGGCGGCAGGGGGTGTTCCGCAGGATCGCCCAGGCCACCACGCCCATCTACGTTCCGGCGGTCGTGGAGGGGACCAAACCGCGGCTGGTGGTGCCGGTGCACGCGGGAGGCGATGTGCTCGGCTCGATCTGGGCGATCGTGCCGGGGCCGGTCGAGCCCGAGCGGGCCGCCGCGTTCGCCGACGCCGCGGACGCGGCCGCGCTGCACCTGCTGCGCCGGCGCGCGGAGGCGGACCGGCAGCGGCTGGCGCTGGCGGACATGGTGGCGAAGGTGCTGCACGGACAGGAGGGCGCGGCCGACGCCGCGCGTCTCCTCGGCCTGACCAGCGGCCCCTGGCGGGTGATCGCCGTGGGGGTGCCCAGTGAGGATGCCGACGAGGCGGAGCGGCAGCGGCTGACGGTGCGGGAGCGGCTGTGCCGGTTCCCGGGCACCCGGCTGCGCTCCCCCGCGGCGGTGATCGGTGATGTGGTCTACGGCATCGTGCACGCCGACGCAGTGAACTCCGCGGCCGAGGCGCGGGCGGACTGGCTGGGCGAACTCGCCGGGCCCGCCGGGGACACGACCGCGCCGCTGGTGGCCATGGGCGGTCTCGCCACCACCGTCCCCGGCCTGACCGGCTCCCGGGAGCAGGCCGATGACACGCTCGGACTGCTCACCGCCGGTCTGGTCCCCGGGGGCGCGGCCGTCCACGACGAGGTGTGGGCCACGGTGGTGCTCCGCCGCACCGCCCGGGCCGCGAGCGGCGCCCGTATCGCGGCCATCGGGCCGCTGCGAGAGCTGCTGGAGCACGACGGCGAGCACCACACCAGCCATGTGGTGACGCTGTACACCTGGCTGGAGGAGATGGGCGACGCGAAGGCGGCGGCCGCCCGGCTGTGCATCCATCCGAACACGCTCCGCCACCGGATGCGCCGGCTGCGGGAGGTGGTGGACCTGCGGCTGGAGAGCGCCGAGGTGCGCGCGGCGCTGCTGCTCCAGCTCACCGCCCGGCGTTACGGCGCCGACGGCACGTCGGTCCCGGGGGACACACCGCGGTCCGCGGTGCACGAGCCGGACTGACGGCACGGCCGCTCCCCCGCGCCCGGTACGCGGCCACGCGCCCGTGCCGTTGTTCCCTCCGCACTCCGCGGCGCCGTACGACAGTGGCGTTTGCACGATGACGGAGCGTCGTCCCCGGCGCCACCATGGCTTCACCCGCGGCCCGCCCCGGGCCCGGTGGAGTCTCCACGGAAGGACGACGGTGTGGCGATCGGCAGCTCCCACGAGGTCAGCGACCGCACGGACGGGACCTGCGAGGACGCGCCTCTCGCACAGGCACGGATCGACCTCGCGGCCATCAGCGCCAATGTGGCGCGGCTGCGGGAGGCCGCCGGTTCCGCGGAGACCATGGCCGTGGTGAAGGCCGACGGCTACGGCCACGGCATCGTCCCCAGCGCCCGCGCGGCGCTGGCCGGTGGCGCCACCTGGCTCGGCGCCGCGCGGATCCATGAGGCGCTGACCCTGCGCGCCTCCGGAATCACCTCCCGGATCCGCGTGATGGCCTGGCTGCTGGCCCCGGGCGACGACTGGGCCGCCGCCGTGGCCGCGGACATCGAACTGTCGGCCGGGGCGATCTGGGCGGTCGAGGCGGCGGAGGAGGCGGCGCGGACGGCGGGCCGTCCCTGTCTGCTGCATCTGAAGGCGGACACCGGTATGGGCCGCGGCGGCGCCACACCGGCCGACTGGCCCGCGCTGCTGGAGGCCGCCGCGCGCGCCGAGGCGTCCGGACACATACGGGTGGTGGGGATCTGGTCCCACCTCGCCGACGCCGACACCCCCGGCCATCCGGCCACCGACGCACAGGTGGAGAACTTCCGGTCCGCGGTGGACATGGCACGCAAGGCGGGGCTGCGCCCGGAGGTGCTGCACCTGGCCAACTCGGCCGCCACGCTGCGGCTGCCGCAGACCCACTTCGACCTGGTGCGCCCCGGGATCGCGGTGTTCGGGCTGAGCCCGGTGCCGGAGTCCGCCGACGCCGCCGCCCTGGGGCTGCGCCCCGCGATGACGCTCTCGGCCCGGCTGGTCTCCGTCAAACGCGTCCCCGCCGGACAGGGCGTGTCCTACGGCCCGCGCTACCGCACGTCCCGCCCGACCACCCTCGGTGTGGTGCCCCTGGGCTACGCCGACGGGGTCCCCCGGCACGCGTCCGGCACCGGGCCGGTGCTGGCCGCGGGTGAACGGCACACGGTGGCGGGCACGGTGTGCATGGACCAGTTCGTCGTCGACCTCGGGGACGGCCGGGCGGCGGTCGGCGACGAGGTGGTGCTGTTCGGCCCCGGCGACCAGGGTGAGCCCGGTGCCGAGGACTGGGCGCGGGCCGCGGACACCATCGCGTACGAGATCGTCACCCGGGTCGGCGACCGGGTGCCGCGGGTCTACCGCGGCGCCGGGGCCTGCGTGTCCGGCTGATCCCGGCCACCGCGCTCCCCTGCGGTCCGCCGCCAGGTGGCGTCGAGGGTTCCGAGCAGCCCCAGCGCCTGGGCGCTGGGGCTGCCGGGTTCCGCCCGGTAGATGACCAGTTGCTGACCGGGGGCGGCCCGGACGTCGAACGACTGGTAGGTGAGGCTCAGCGCGCCGACATCGGGGTGGCGCAGGTGTTTGGCGTCCCGTGTCTTGCCGCGCACCGCGTGGGCGTTCCACAGGGCGGTGAACTCGGCGCTGTGCCGGGTGAGGGTCTCGACGAGGGCGGTCAGCCGGGGGCCGTCGGCGGCATAGCCCTCCGCCTGGCGCAGATTGGCCACGGTGGCCTGGGCGGTCCAGTCCCAGCGGGTGAAGAAGGGGCGGGCCGCGGGATCGAGGAAGACCATCCGGGCGAGGTTGTCCGCGGGCCGGAAGGGCGAGTACAGCGCCTGGGCGAGCGTGTTGGCGGCCAGGAGGTCCAGGGTGCGGTTGACGACGAAGGCGGGGGTGTGGGCGTAACCGTCCATGAGCCCGCGCAGCTCGGCGCTGACGGTGTCCGGGGCGGCCAGGTGGCGGTCGTCGGGTGCCGTGCCGGTGAGCCGGTACAGATGGGCGCGGGCGTCGGGGTCCAGGTGCAGGGCGCGGCTGAGGGCGTCGAGCACCTGGGGTGAGGGATGGCGTTCCCGTCCCTGTTCCAACCGTGTGTAGTAGTCGGCGTTGACCCCGGCGAGCACGGCCACCTCCTCGCGGCGCAGTCCGGGGACCCGGCGGACCCCGTGGTACGCCATGCCGACGTCCCCTGGCCGCAGGCCGGCGCGGCGGGCGCGCAGGAAATCTCCGAGTGCGTTGTCGGGCATGGCCCCAAGGCTAGGCAACCGGGCGGAACGCTGCCTGGGTGTGCCGCACCCAGGCTCTGCGCCACCTGGTTGACCTGCGGTGTTCTCCTCAGACTCGGTGCCGGGGCGGGATCCGCTCCAGGATCGAGAGGACGGACGGCGATGACACGCACCGAGAAGGTCGTACTGATCACGGGGGCCAGCAGTGGGATCGGTGAGGCGACGGCGCGCAGGCTGGCCGCCGACGGCCACCGGGTCTTCCTGGGAGCGCGGCGCACCGACCGGCTGGCCGCGCTGGCCGCGGAGGTCGCGGACGGCGGTGACAGGATCGGGTTCCAGCGGCTGGATGTCACCGACGCCGCGGACGTACGGGAGTTCGTAACCGCCGCGCGGGAGCGGTTCGGACGGGTGGACGTGATGGTGAACAACGCGGGGGTGATGCCGCTGTCCCCGCTGGCGGAGCTGAAGGTCCACGAGTGGGACCGCATGATCGATGTGAATGTACGGGGGGTGCTCTACGGTATCGCCGCGGTCCTGCCGGTGATGCGGGAGCAGGGCGGCGGACACATCGTCAACATCGCGTCGGTGGGCGCGTACGAGGTGGTGCCCACCGCCGCGGTGTACTGCGCCACGAAGTACGCGGTGCGCGCGCTGTCGGAGGGGCTGCGCCAGGAGTCGGCGGGGGACGTCCGGGTGACCGTGGTGTCCCCGGGGGTGACCGAGTCGGAGCTCGCGGACTCCATCTCCGACCCCCGGGCGCGTGAGGAGATGAAGAGCTACCGCTCGGTGGCCATCCCGGCGTCGGCCATCGCGGACGCCATCGCCTTCGCCGTGCACAGCCCGGCCGAGGTGGACGTCAACGAGCTCGTGGTGCGCCCGGCGGCCAGCGCCCAGTGAGCGGTGTCCCCGTCACGGCGCCCCCTCGGCCGAGGGGGCGCCGTACCGCGCGGACCCTTGGTAGCCACCCGCGGTCGAAGATCACTTGATTCCCGCTGCGGCCGGAGATCTGTTGCACAATGCCAGGGTCCTGTCGTGAGCTCTGCCGACCAACTCCCCGCGTAGTGGGGACGGTTGGCCGACCTCACCCGCACCCAGGGGGCTCCATGTCCGTCACGGATCCACTGCACGGCCACGACGGCCGGGACGACGACTACGGGGAGGGCACCGGCGAGGAGCCGGACGACTGCCCGGACAACGGGTGCGCGGAGGGTTTCCGCCGTCCGGCCGTGCCCTCCCGCCCGGTCATACGGGGCGCTCGGGGCCCCGGACCGCGTTCACCAGTCCGGCCACCAGGTCCGCCCGCTCGGCCATGGCGTCGACCAGCAGATACTCATGGTCGGCATGGGCACCGCCGCCGACCGCTCCCAGACCGTCGAGGGTGGGCACCCCCAGCGCGGCCGTGAGGTTGCCGTCGCTTCCGCCGCCGACCGCCACTCCGTCGATACCGGGGAGCAGCCGGCGCGCCAGCGCGAACAGCCCGGCCGAGGCCGACTCGGGCATCGGGGGACGGCCGACGGACCCGTGAACCGTGATCGCGGCCCCGTCGAGATGGGGTGTCAGCGCGGCGAAGGCGGCTTCGACCCGTTCCTTCTCGGCGGGTGTCTCGACCCGGACGTCGACGGTGACGGTGGCCTCCGCGGGGACCACGTTGTCCAGGGTGCCCGCGGTGGCGACGGTCGGGGTGACCGTGGTGCCGATCCCGGGACGGCCGAGCGCCGCGATGGCCAGTACCTGGTGTGCCGCCTCGACCAGGGCATTGACCCCGGCCTCCGGTTCGAGGCCGGCGTGCGAGGCCCGGCCCGCGACGGAGACCTCGAAGGTGCCGCAGCCCTTGCGGCCGGTCTTCAGCCCGCCACCGTCGGCGGCGCCCTCGAGCACCAGGACGGCACCGCATGCGCGGGCCCGGTCCTCCAGGAGGGCCCGGGAGGAGCGGGAGCCGACCTCCTCATCAGCGGTCACCAGGATCTCCACCCCCGACCGGTCCTCGAGCGACGCCAGGCCGTGCACGGCCTGGACCACACCGCCGAGCATGTCGAAGACCCCGGGTCCGGTGGCACGGCCGTCCTCGACCGTGAACGGGCGGCGCTCCAGGGTGCCGAGCGGAAAGACGGTGTCATGGTGGCCGAGGATCAGAACCCGGGGATCGCCACCGCCCGCCCAGTGGACATGGGTTCCGCCCTCGGTCTCCACCAGCTCCGCCCGGCCGCCGAGGCGGCTCTCGATGACGGCGGCGACCGTCGTGGCCGATGCCTTCAGGGCGTCGATGTCACGTGACGGGGACTCGACTTCGACCAGGGTCCTGAGGTCGTCGATCATCGCGTCCACACTCACGGGAACGGCCTTGTGCGTCGTCATGCCGCGAGCGTAGCTGGCTCGTGTCCCGGTCGCCGATACACCAAAGGTGCCCAGGTGAACTCGCCCGTCGTACCGGGCCGTACGCCACCGGGTGCGCACCCGGTGGCGCCGAACCGCCGTGCCACAATGCTCCGATGCAGAGACGGCCGCAGCGCGGCGTACCGGAACGCCCGTGCACCCTCGTCGTCTGCCGGGGCTGCTGCTGTGGCGACGCGGCGAAGCACCCCCGCACCGATCACCAGGGCCAGTTGGACCGGCTGCGGGCGGCGGCCGACGCGGCGCCGGGCCGGGTGGCGGTGCGGACGACCGACTGTCTGGGCCCCTGCGGTCAGGCCAATGTGGTGGTGGTCCAGCCGTCCGCCGGTGGGCGCCGGGACGGTGGACGGCCGACATGGATCGGCTGGGCCCTGGACGACGAGACCACCGACGATCTGCTCGCCTGGGCGCTCGCGGGCGGGCCGGGGGTGGCCGAGCCGCCGGCCACGCTGGAGCTGCAGTTCATCCGGCCGCCCGGGGAGGCACGGGCGAGGGCGAGGGCGGCCGGGTCCGACGGCTGAGCGTCGGCCCCGGCCGGTGCGCGTGAGGTGCGCTCGAGTGAGGTCAGCGGGCGGTGCCGAAGTCCTGGGTCCAGTAGTGGCCGGGCTGGGCGTGGCCGACGCCGATCTCCTTGAAGTCGCAGTTCAGGATGTTGGCCTTGTGGCCGGAGCTGTTCATCCAGCCGTCCATGACGCTCTCGGGCGAGCTGTAGCCGTAGGCCACGTTCTCGCCGTAGGTGCTCCAGGAGTATCCGGCGCGCTCGATGCGGTCGTCGGGGGAGGAACCGTCGGAGCCGGTGTGCGACATATTGCTGTGCTCCGCCATGTCCTCGCTGTGGGCCTGGGCGGCCTTGGTCAGCTTGGCGTCGACGGTCACCGGCTTGCAGCCGACCTTGGCGCGCTCCTTGTTGACCAGCGCGACGATCTGGTCCTGGAGGTCGGAGGAACCGGAGCTCGTGGTGGCGGTGGTCGACGCGGGCGCCGCGGAGGAGGGCGAGGCGGCTTTGGTGGTGGCCTTGGAGGTGGTCTTGGCCGGGGCGGTGCGGGTGGGCTTGGCCGAGGTCGGCGCCGCGGAGGAGGCGGGGGCGGACGTGGCGCTACGCGGCGAGGCCGACCGCGATGCGCTGGGGGTGGCCTTGGACCGGTCGGCGCGGTGCTTCCACCGCTGGCCGTCCTTGTCCGCGTCGGGGGTGCCGCGGTGGCCGGTGGTCGTGGTCCACTCGCCACGGGCCTCGGACCGCTTGTCGTCCTGCCCCCCGTCCAGACAGGCCATGGCGACCGAAGGCACACCCACGGCGGCGACGGCCACGGCCGCGATGGCTATCTTCCGGCGGTGCGACTTCTTGCTGCGGTGCTTGCTCATACATGACCTCACTCGGTGTTCGCGGCACGCCCTCTCCCCCTGGTCCGGCGGGTTCCGCGCGCTGTCGCGCACGAGCCGCCGGGGCGCCTTGCGGGCCGCCATTCTTAGAGCCGCCGGACGCGCGGGGCAACAAGTGTTCGGTCCTAGGGAGCTTCGTAGTGGCACACGTGGCTTGCGCCGCACGGCGATGCATGCTGGTCCGGCTTCACAGGTTCACCACAGCACTGTCACACCGTCAGAACACCTGACCCGGGAGCGAGTGCACACGACGGCACCACGGCTCGCACGGTGCGGCGGGGCGGAGTACGCATGTCCACCAGAGCGGAAAAAACCTCTTATGTCCGCTAGGAGGTATCGCCCGCCGCGTACCTTTTGAGCCGTGGCACCGATGTGACAGATCTCATGGCCTGGCGAGGTGTCCCGCGGCTCAGCGGTCCGTGGCCAGCGCCTCGCGCCACACCGGGCTGTCGACGTAGTGGTTGTCGTAGCGCTCGGAGGACTCCGCGATCTCCCGCGGATCGGCCTCACCGCGCATGACACGCCCCAGGAGCCGGAGGTAGTCGAAGCGCGGCAGCCCCGGGGTGAAGGTGAACAGCACATCGGCGGTGGCGCCGGGGGCGGCGGCGAAGGCGTGCGGGGTACGCGGTGGCACCAGCAGGAAGTCGCCCTCGTCCAGAACCCGGATCTCCTCCCCCACCAGCACCTGGAGCGACCCGCCGATCACATGGAACATCTCGGCCGCGGCGGTGTGGAAGTGCGGGGGCGCGCCGACCGCACCCCGGGCGAAGGTCGACCGGTAGCACGTCAGCAGACCCCCGGTGTCCCCGGCATCCGCGAGCAGCGTGATCACACTGCTCGGATCGGCCGCCGTCTCGGATTCGGCGGCCCGGGTGTGGACGGGGGTGAAGGTGGCATGCCGCGCCGCGCCGGTCTGCTCGTTCATCGTGGTGTTCGCCGCCTGGTCCGTGGTGTTCTCCGTCGTCATGGCTATGACCCTAGGCGGATGATCGACCCACGACATCGGTCATTCCCGCGGCAAAATCATGGGTCAATTCACGAGCGCGTCGACGCGGGTCCGACGACCGGCCACCGTGAATTTGCCCCGGACCAGGGACCGTGTGCCAAAGTGGACGGCCGCCTTCCCCTCCCTCGCCTTCTGTCCCCGTGTCCCCTCGTCCTTCCTTTCCTCCCTCCCGTGGCTCCTCAGCCGTCCTTCCTTGTCCTTCCTCATGTCTTTGTGTGAGTAGCGATGCAGGCAACGACTGTCCTTCCCCGCCCCGCGGACCTCTTCGACCAGGGCCTGGAACAGCGCCCGGGCTCGGCCCTGCTGCGTTTCGGCGCCGCGCGGCAACGACCCGCCGACCGGATCAGCTGGTCCGGCGACGGTGCCGCGGCCTGGCTGGACGACGTCCGTGGCCATGTGTGGAGCGTCGGTGAGCCGGTGGCCGCCGCCGCCCTCGTACTGCGCGCGGCGCAGGGCCATCCCGACCGGGTGCGCGAGTTCACCGGGCCGCGGGGCACCGACACCCTGGTGGCCCGCCATCTGCCGATGACCGATGTGGTCGAGTGGATCTTCCGCTGGACGGTCGAGGAACCACCGGTGCAGCGCGGTGAGGAGCGGGTGGTCGAACTCGGCGAGCGCCACCACGACGAACTGCTGGCGTTCCTCAACGAGCACAGCCCGGCCCACTCCACCGGCCCGGGTTCCGCCGGTGTCAGTGTGTGGGCCGGGATCCGCGACGACGACGGACGGCTGGTGGCGTGCGGCGCCCTGAGCAGCCTGCGGGACAGCGGGGCGCCGTTGATGGCGTCGGTGGCGACCGACGCCCGGATGCGCGGGCAGGGTCTGGGCGCGGCGCTGACCTCGTGGCTGACCCGCTACGCGGTGCGCAGCCATGGGTTCTGCACCCTGTGGCAGCTCGCGGACAACGCGCCCGCGGACCGGCTGTACAACCGTCTCGGCTACCGCAACGAGGACCCCTGCGTGGCCGCGCGGATCGCGGTGCGCTGACCCGCGCCGAGGTCGAAAAACCGAGGTCAGCCGGGGGGTGAGGCTCGTCTCCCGTGGTTTCCCAACATCCTTTCGAGGGAAGGATGTTGGAGCGGGACGAAGGATGTGTTCTCGACATGACCGCAGGGGCGCCGCCGGAGGAACTGACCGGAGCGGCGCCTGACCGCCTCCCGCGGCGGAGCTGCGGAATCCCCGGTGACCGGGCATGGTGGAGGTCGACCGCCGGTACGGCACACGCCGTACCGGCGGGGTCCGGACCGGAGATCAGGGGCGAGGTGGCGTTCGTGGCGAACAGCGGCGGTGGAGCGGAGGCCGTTCCCGTACGGCGGCGGGACCCCGCGCCCGGCCCGGACCTGGTGTGGGAGCCCAGCGAGCGCTGGGTGCGGGGCACCAAGGACGGGATCACGGTGGTGGACAGCCGCCGGCCGCTCCTGGTGTGGGAGCCGGGGAGCCCGGTCCCGCTGTACGCGTTCCCGCGTGAGGACGTCCGGACGGACCTGCTGCGCGAGACTACGCCGCCCGCCGGTGCGCGGTACCCGGGGGCGGCCCACTACGACCTGGACACCGGCGGGGCGACCGTCCCGGACGCGGCGTGGACGTACCCCGGCGAGGAGTTGGCCGGGTATCTCTCCTTCGCCTGGTTCGGCCGGGAGGTGCTCGACCACTGGTACGAGGAGGAAGAGGAGATCTTCGTCCACCCCCGTGACCCCCATAAGCGCGTGGACGCGCTGCCGAGCACCCGCCATGTCCAGGTCTCGGTCCAGGGGACGGTGGTGGCCGACTCGCACTCCCCGGTCCTGCTCTTCGAGACCCGTCTGCCCGTCCGCTACTACCTCCCCCGTGAGGACGTACGGCTGGATCTGCTCGCCCCGGCCGAGCTGACCACCCGCTGTCCGTACAAGGGGGTGGCCACCGCGTACTGGTCCTGGGCGGGTGCCGGCGAGGTGCCGCCCGGTATCGCCTGGAGCTACCCCGACCCGCTCCCGGCCGTGGACATCATCAGGGACCGGGTGGCGTTCTACAACGAGGCGGTCGACATCACGGTCGACGGTGAACGCCAGGAGCGCCCGGTCACCGGCTTCCTCACTCCTCCGTGAGCGCTGACTCCTCCGTGAGACCTTCCAGGCCGGCCGGCAGCGGTCCGGTGTGCACCACCGCGAGCCGCTGGGTGGCACGGGTGAGCGCCACATAGAGGTCGCTCGTCCCGAACTCCGCCGGTTCGGCCACGATCACGGTGTCGAACTCCAGCCCCTTGGCCTGGCGCGGGTCGAGCAGGACCACCGGGCGGGTCAGATCCGGGGCGCGTCCGGCCGAGGCGTCCGGCAGCGCCACGGAGAGGGCGTCGAGACGGCCGGGCGGGGCGATCACCGCGATCCGGCCCTCCTCCCGCGTCTCCCGGGCCACCGCCTCCGCCACCGCGCCCGGCAGATCGGCGGTGTGCCGGACCCATGGGCGGACCCCGGTGGACCGCACCGAACTGGGTGGTTCGAACGCGGGATCCGCCGACCGTGCCACCTCCGCCGCGATGTCCATGATCTCTGCGGGGGTGCGGTAGTTGACCCCGAGGCGGGTGTGTTCGTAGCGGTCCTCGACGTACGGGGCGAGGATCCGTGACCAGGAACCGCAGCCGCCCGGTTCGGCCGTCTGCGCGGGGTCGCCCACCAGGGTCATCGAACGGGTGGGAGAACGCCGCATCAGCAGCCGCCACGCCATCGCGGACAGCTCCTGCGCCTCGTCCACGATGATGTGGCCGAAGGCCCAGGTGCGGTCGGCGGCGGCGCGCTCGGCGGCGCTGCGGTGGTCGGCCTCCTCGTTCCGATCCGCGAGCCGCTCCGCGTCGATCAGGTCATGGGCGCTCAGCACCTCCGACTCCTCGTCGTCACGGTCCTCGAACTCCTGGGTGCGGGAGCCGTAGGAGAGGTCGAGCACACCCTGCGCATAGGCGATGCGCTCCTGGCGCTCGCCCTCGGCGGCGGCGCGGGCGGCGGAGTCGTCCTCGCCCAGGAGTTCCGCGGCCTCGTCGAGCAGGGGGACATCGGCGGGTGTCCATGCGCCACCGGTGCGGCGGATCGCCTCGGCGTCGGCCTCGGGGAGGTGGACCGGCTCGCCGAGGAAGTCCGCCACGAGCTGCCGCGGGGACAGCAGGGGCCACAGTTCCTCGATGGCGGCGTGCACCTCGGGGCTGGTGGCGATGGCCTTGCCAAGCTGGGCGATGTCATCGGTGCCGAGCAGATTGGGCCCGCCGTACGGGTCGGCGCCGATCCGGTCGGTCAACTGCTCGGTCAGGGAGTCGATGACGGAGAACGCGAAGTGCGGACGGGCGAGGTTGTGCGGCAGCTGGGTGCCGCGCGCCCGCCAGCGGGCATCGGACGCGATGTCCGCGTCCAGCACCAACTCACCGTCCGCGTGGGGGATGACGATGGCCGGATCGGGCAGGGCCTGCCGGTCCCGGACGAACCGGGCCAGCGCCTCGGCCATCGTGGCGCGTCCCTTGGCCTCGGCGGCGGCCGGGGTGTCCGTCCCGGTGGCCGTCACCCCCGGGTAGAGCTCGCCGAGCGTGGCGAGCATGACACCGGTCTCGCCGAGTGAGGGCAGCACCTCGCCGATGTACCCGAGGAACGCCGGGTTGGGGCCGACGATCAGTACCGCGCGGCGGGCCAGCAACTCCCGCTGGGCGAAGAGCAGATAGGCGGCACGGTGCAGGGCGACGGCGGTCTTCCCGGTGCCGGGGCCGCCCTCGACGACCAGCACACCGGTGTGCGGGGCGCGGATGATCCGGTCCTGTTCGGCCTGGATGGTCTGCACGATGTCGTGCATCCGACCGGTGCGGGCGGTGTCCAGCGCCGCGAGCAGTACGGCATCCGCGTCCGTGCCCTCATGGCCGGTCCGTATGGTGTCGGACAGGTCCAGGATCTCGTCGTGGAGGGCGGTGATCCGCCGGCCTTCGGTGGTGATGTGCCGTCTGCGGCGCAGCCCCATCGGCGTATGCCCGGTGGCCAGGTAGAACGGGCGCGCCACATCGGCCCGCCAGTCGACGACCAGCGGGGTGCGCTCCGCGTCGTCGCGCCGCATGCCGATCCGCCCGATGTGGTGGTCGCGGCCGTCGGCGAACATCAGCCGCCCGAAGCACAGTCCGCGCTCCCCCGCGTTGAACGCGGCGAGGAGACCGGACCGCTCGGAGACCAGCACATCCCGCTCCAGCCGCCCCTGGAAGGTGCTGCCGCCCATCGTCAGGGCTTGGGAGACGCCTTTCTCCGCTTCGTCCCGCAATTCGGCGAGGCGCCCGTGGAGCATGTCAAGAAACTCTTGCTCTCGGCGCAATTCCTCATTTGACAATTCGACTCCCGCCGGGTAATATCACTTGCATCAAGCTTCTCCATGCCCTGAATTCATCAGAACATGGAAACCCCCAATATACGCAGAGAAACACCCCGGTCGTCAAGGCGACCGGGGTGTTTCTCTTTATCCGCTTATCCGCGGTGGTGGACTTTCCCCCGTGGTCAGCCCTGGGCGGCCGCGCGGCGGCGCCCCGCCCGGGTGATCAGCACCGCACCGGCGAGCATCAGCAGCCCGGCACCGGCGGCGCCGAGACCGATCGTCACCAGATCCGTCTCCAACGGCGGATGCGTGGTCTTCGCTGTGCCGTCCGGCTCCGCGAAGAACTCCTTGCCCCGGTACTTCACCGGAGCGGTTCCGTCGGCGGTCGGCTTCGCCGCGGCCCGCACCGCCGCTGCGGCGTTGATCGGGCCGTATCCCACCAGGGCGTTGCGTCCACCGGGCGGATGGGTGGCCGTCTCGGTCAGGACCGCCCGCACCTGCGCCGGTGTCAGCTTGCCGTTGTGGGAGAGCATCAGGGCCACCACACCGGAGGTCAGTGCCGCGGCGGGCGAGGTGCCGCTGCTCGCCGCCCAGCCACCGGTGTGCTTCGCGCTCACGATCTCCACGCCCGGCGCGGCCACCGTGTTGTAGGTCCGCACCGTGGAGAATTCGGCGCGGGTGCCGCCCTTCTGGAGCGCGGCGACGGCGATCACACCCGGATAACCCGCGGGATAGGAGGCCTCGTTGAAGGAGTCCCCCTCGTTGCCGGCGGAGGCGACGACCGGAATGCCCTTCTGCGCCGCCCGGGCCAGGGCGTTGACCTCGGTGTCGTCATAACTGGCGCCCCACATCTCACCGCCGAGCGACATCGAGATGACATCGGCGCCGTGATCGACCGCGTAGTCGATGCCCTGCCCGACCGGACTGGGCCCGGACGGTCCCTCGTCCAAGCCTCGATCGTGCTTGTCGTCGAGCACCCGGACCGACAGGATGTCGGCTTTCGGGGCGACCTTGAGCACATCGGAGGCCATCGCTGTACCGTGCCGTCCCCAGCGCGGATCGCCGGGTTTGAGGCCGTCCTTGTAGAAGTCGGGGCCCGTGGTCACCTTGCCGCGGAGCGCCGGATGGTCCGTCATCACCCCGCTGTCCAGCACGGCGACCGTGATGCCCTCGCCCTGGGCGATCCGCTGTGCCGCGGGCAGGCCGAGCGCCTGGGACTCCCAGCTGGTCGGGGTGGGCACGGGAGCGGCGGCTGCGGGCGTTGCGGGCAGCGTGGCCAGCAGGGTGCCGAGCGCGGCCGCGGTCACCGCCGTGGCGATGTTCCGGACACTCATGTGGTCTCCTCCATCACCAGCGCACCGAGGTGCTGGTCGATCGCGTCCGCCAGATTGTCGGCGGCGCCTCTCCAGGGAGAGCGGTCCTCCTTGGCGTCGATATCGGAACCGCCCCATTCACCGGGGAGCGGGCCCGCCTTGCGGCCGTCGACCGCTCCGGCGGAGGCCACGACGGCGTAGGGAAGGCTCATTTCGGTGACCGACTGCCCTGCAGAACCGTTACTGCGGTCATCGCTCCAGCGCGCCGCGAGGGTGCCCGGCACCGCATACGCCGTGACGCCCGCCGATGGATCGCGCTTTTCGCTCTCGCCGTCGAAGAACGTGCTCATCGCCGTCTTGACGGTGTCGCTTTCGGGGAAGACCAGCACGGCGGCGGTGGCCACGGTGTTGCCGGTCGGATCGACATAGGTGGCGCGCAGCACCGCCTTGCAGCCCAGCTTCCCGGCCTCGGTCGCGGTCGCGCCCCGCAGCCCCTCGTCACAGCCGGTCTTCGCGGAGATGCCGAGCCGGTGCCACTGGGCCCGGCTGCGGTCGGTCGACTTGGACTGGACGTTCTCGCGGTACGCGAGGGTCTCCGGGAGGAGGGTGGCCACCGGCTCGTTGCGCCACATCGCCGGGCCGTACTCGGACCGGTTGGAGGTGGTCTGGCCGTGGTTGCTGTACGCATGGGCGGTCAGCGCGCCACCGCCGATGAGCGCCAGCGCCCCGACGATACCGAGGCCGACGCCGAGGCAGGTGCGTCCGCCGCCCTTCTGGGCGCCCGGCGGCTGATGCGGTACGGACATCGGGCCGGGCTGCGGTCCCGGTGCCCACGGACCGGCGGGCGGCCGGCCCGGCTGCCCCATGGGGCCGGGCTGTTGCCCCGTCGGGCCCGGCTGGCCGGGTGCTCCCTGCCAGCCCTGCGGTGCCTGGGACGGTGGTGCTGGTGGTGCCGGTGGCGGTGGCGGCATGGGCGGTGGTGCGGCGGCCGGGCCCTGGCCCTGTGGCCCACCCTGCTGCCAACCTCCTTGCGGCCCGCTTTGCTGCCAACCGCCCTGCGGCTGCCGGCCGTACGGTCCGGCGTTGCCCGGATGGCCGGGTGGCCCTGGGTACGACATGGCTCCCCTCCTCGATATCGGCGTCCAATGAGCGGGCGCAGAACAGCAGGAAGACAGCACTCCTCCAGCACACACGCCCCCGCACGTGCGAAGGAGACACTATCGATCACCCCGGACCGCGGGGCACCGGGCCCCTCCCCCGCCCCGCCGCCGAGGACCGGCGTCCGGTCAGATGTCGCCGTGCCGCTCCTCGTTCGCCGGCGCGGACGGCGGGATGGTCGGTGGACGGGACGGGTCGGGGACCCGGTCGGTGAAGCCGCCGGGCACCGAACGGCCCTGCCGTTCGCGGAAGCGGACCGGCGCCGTGCCCACCCGGCGGGCGAACAGCCTGCTGAAGTAGGCGGGATCGTCATAGCCGACGCGGCGGGCGACGGCGGCCACCGGGAGGTCGGTGCCGACCAGGAGTTCCTTGGCGCGGCCCAGCCGGATCCCGAGGAGGTAGTCCTTGGGACTGCACCCCGCGCTCCGCCGTACCGCGGTGCGCAGTTCGGCGGGTGTCATACCGTGCCGGGCGGCGTGCTCGGCCACCGACAGCGGCCGGAACGCGTCCCGGGCCAGCGCCTGGAGCACCGGATGGCCATCGGCACCGGTGTCGGCGCGGACGCGGCGCAGGGCGACGAGGAGTTCATGGACGGCGGCGGCGGACTCGACCTCCAGGAACGGGTTGCCGTGGCGGGCCGCGCGCACGATCCGGCCGATGGCCGTGCGGGCGGTGGCGGTGTCGGTGAGCGCGATCACCGGATCGTCCGGGTCGACGAAACCCAGTTCGGTGTAAGCGGCGGTGGCCGGTCCGGTGAAGTCGACGAACGCCTCGTCCCATCCGGTGTCCGGGTCCGGGGCGTAGTGGTGGATGACACCGGGGATGAGCCAGAGCAGCGCGGGCGCGGTGACGGTACGGCGGCGGCCGTCGGCGCCGCGGAACCATCCGCGCCCGGCGCTGATGACCACCGCCACATGGTGGTCGAGCACCCGCGGGCCGACGACGGGCAGGGTGCCGTGCTGGAGGCCGACGCCCAGACACACCAGACCGAGCCGGTGATGGGCCGGACTGGGCGTGAAGTACCGCATCCAGGTGTGATACATCCGCGCTCCCTCCTGCCGGTGGTGGTGTCCGCCGGTGGTGCGTCCAGGACGGTGGCGTCGTGGCGCCCCCGCGACCGGTCAGCTGCGTCCAATCAATCGCCGATCTTTGTCCATGGACCGCCCGCCCGCCAGGGGGAAAGGGTGATCCGGTCGGAGCGGATGGACGAGGGCGGGCGCACGAGAGGCGGGCCGGGCTGTGCCGGAGTTCGTGGTGGGGGCTGAGGATTTCACGCTGGACGGACGGCCGGTCCGGCTGCTGTCGGGCGCGTTGCACTACTTCCGGGTGGCCGAGGGCCACTGGGCACACCGGCTGGCCATGCTGCGCGCGATGGGGCTGAACTGTGTGGAGACCTATGTGCCGTGGAATCTGCACGAGCCCTCACCGGGCCGCTTCGAGGACGTGGCGGCGCTCGGACGGTTCCTGGACGCGGTGCGGGACGCCGGGCTCCGGGCGATCGTGCGCCCGGGGCCGTACATCTGCGCGGAGTGGGAGAACGGCGGACTGCCGCACTGGCTGACCGGGCTGGTGGGCCGCCGGGTGCGCACCGCGGACCCGGAGTACCTGGCGGCCGTGGAGGCGTGGTTCGAGCGGCTGATGGCCGAGGTCGTACCGCGTCAGATCACCGCCCCCGCGGGCCCGGGCCACGGCGCCGGGGGCGGTCCGGTGCTCATGGTGCAGGTGGAGAACGAGTACGGCTCCTACGGGTCGGACCAGGGATATCTGCGGCGGCTCGCGGCCCTGTTGCGGCGGCTGGGGGTGACGGTGCCGCTGTTCACCTCCGACGGCCCGGAGGACCATATGCTCACCGGCGGTTCGGTGCCCGGGATCCTCGCCACGGTCAACTTCGGGTCGGGAGCCCGGGAAGCCTTCGCCGCCCTGCGCCGCCACCGGCCCTCGGGGCCGCTGATGTGCATGGAGTTCTGGTGTGGCTGGTTCGGCCACTGGGGGGTGGAGAGCCCGGTCCGGGAGGCGGCGGACGCCGCCGCCGCGCTGCGGGAGATCCTGGAGTGCGGTGCGTCGGTCAACCTCTACATGGCGCACGGCGGGACGAACACCGGCGGCTGGGCAGGCGCGAACCGCGCCGGAGAGGACCACCTCGGCGCGCTGCTGCCGGTGGTGACCTCGTACGACTACGACGCCCCGGTGGATGAACGGGGCCTTCCCACCGAGAAGTTCTGGCGGTTCCGGGAGGTGCTGGCGGACTACGCGGACCAGCCGCTGCCGGAGGTGCCGCCCCCGCCGCCCGTTCTCGATCGGCCGGTGCGGATCGCCCTGCCGCAGTGGGCACCGCTGGGCGATGTGATGACGGCGCTGGGCGATGAGGAAGTGGTCGCACCGATGCCACCGACCTTCGAGGAACTGGACCTGGACCGGGGAGTGGTCCGCTATCGCCTGGACGTACCCGGGCCGCGCGGCCCCTATCCGCTGCGGGTGACCGGACTGCGCGACCGCGCGGTGTGCTCGGTGGACGGGCAGCGGCGCGCGGTGCTGGACGAGACGGACGCGGTGGTCGAGGGGGTGCGGGGCCCCGCCGCGGTGGAGCTGTGGGTGGAGTCGCTGGGCCGGGTCGGCTACGGGCCCCGGCTGGCCGAACCGAAGGGCATCACCGGCGGCGTGCTCCATGAACGCCAGTATGTACACGGTGTACGGGCGCGGGCGCTGCGCCTCACCGCGGTGGCGGATGTGGACGCGGTGGCCCGGGTGCCGTTCCGGGAGCCCGGGGAAGAGCGGCCGGAGGGCCCGGGTGAAGGGCTGTACCGAGGGTGGTTCACGGTGTCCGCCGTGGGTGACGCGACCCTCGAACTGCCCGGCTGGACCCGTGGTTTCGTCCTCGTCAACGGACACTGCCTGGGCCGCTACTGGTCGGTGGGCCCGCAGCGGACGCTGTACGTCCCCGGCCCGCTGCTGCGGACCGGGGACAACACGGTGCTGGTGCTGGAACTGGAGGGCGCCGGTGAGCGGGAGCTGCGGCTGCGCTGACCGGGGAAGCCCGGGGCCGCGGCCCGCTCAGTCCAGTTCCTCCACAGTGAAGGAGTCGAGGGTGAACTCCGCGGTGCCGCTGTCACCGGTCTTGCGCAGCCCCACCCACATCTCACCGTCCGCGGGCGCGGTGACTGTGTAGCGGTGCGTGGCACGTCCGCTGGCGGCGGGCAGCGCGGTGCGCTCCAGTTCCCGTGTGCCGGGCTCGTCCACGGCGGTGACCCACGCGTACTGGCCGGCCGCCTCGTTGGCGTAGGTCAGGCTCACCCGGTAGCGCCGCCCGGGGCGGAAGCGGGCGGTGTGCGGCACGGTCCGGTAGACCAGGCCCGCGTTCTCACCGCGTGACTTCAGCGACTGACCGCCCTCGATGACATCGTCGATGACCTTGCCGTTCCACCCGGCCTGGGTGAACGGGGCGTGGCGCTGGGCGATATGGGTCCGGGGGTCGGTGACTCCGCCCGCGGCACCCTTGACGAACGGACCCCAGCCCTGCGGCACCCGCTCGAAGTCCTCGTACACCAGGGTGCCGGGCTTGGTGGTGGGCCGGGCCCGCACCACCCGCAGCCGGTCGAAGCGGACCCGGGCCCGGCCCTCGGCCACGGCGAGGGTGAGGGTGACCGGTCCGCCGCCCTCGGGGACGGTGAAGTAGGTGAACATCCGCTGGAAGCGGGTGCCGTGTTTGCGGTCGGCGGCCATGTGGTTGGCGGCCGTCGAGGTCTCGGTCCAGTTCTCCGCGGTGACGCCGTCGGCGGTGCGCACCCGCAGTGCGGACCGCCGCCGTTCGCCTGCCTTCGCCCCGACCTCCACCTGTACGGAGGCCACGTAGCCGCCGGGGGCGAGGCGGCCGAGCCGCTGGCCGACGGTGGCGGCCGCGCCCTCACCGACGACCAGTTCGTAGTCGCCGAGCCGACTGCGTTCGACGGTCGCCGGGCCACTGGTCCGCCAGCCGCGCAGCGATCCGGAGTGGAAGCCCGGGTCGTACAGCGGGGTGCCCTCGCCCCAGCCCGGCGCCGGCCGGGCCCGGGCGTGGGAGCGCAGCACCACGTAGGGGGTGTCGGCGTCGGCGGTGATGGTGACGGTGCCACCGCTCACCGGGAGGGTGACGGGCTCCGCGCGCCCCTGGTCGGTCAGCCGGTACAGCACCACCGAAGCCCGGCCGGACCAGCCGTGCGGCAGCCGCCAGCGGGTGGTGCCGCCGTCCGGGTTGTAGTGGTAGAGCTTGGCGGGGTCGGTGGCCTCGCGCGGTTCCCAGGGCAGCAGATAGGTGCCGCCGTCGTAGACCAGCCGCCCGTCGGTGGTGATGCGGCGGACGCCCCCGGTGTCGGTGACCGAGGTGGCGCCGGGCCCCTCGAAAGTGATCTCGTGGTCGCCCCAGGTGCGGATGGGGTACGCCTGGAGGTACTTGGCGGGCAGGCTGTGGGTCCAGATGAGCCGGTAGAAGGCGGTCCAGTCGGTCTTGCCGGTCCAGCCCTCGAAGTTGCCCATCCGGGGGATGCCGAGCAGGGTGGGCCACTTGTCGGCGAACACGTCCTTCTGGTGGTTGCGGACGAACCGGATGAGCCGGGAGTTGATGCCGCGCGAGCCGTCCGGGCCGTAGTCGGTCTCGGTGGCCCAGTGCGACCACAGCGCGGAGCGTTCCAGTCCGTGGCCCCATTCGGTGGTGAGGTGCCAGCCCTGGTCGCGCAGGGCCCGCTGGAGCCGGTCGGAGTTCCAGCCGGACTCACGGAAGACGTCGATGTAGAGGGCGCTCAGGGCCGGGTCGGTGTCGTTCCGCAGCTCCTGGAAGCGCCGGATGATGTCACCGGAGACGAGGTCGCGGCGGGGGTCGATGCGATAGGACTGGTCGAGCCAGTCCCACTGCTTGTCGTGCTTGTCGACGAGGGTCTCGGAGAAGGCGTTGGCCACCGGATAGGACTCGGTGGCGTTGACGTGCACCGCGAAGTCGCTGTTCCAGTCGCGTCCGGCCCGCAGCAGGGTGTTGAGGTCGGCCAGGCCCCCGGCGCGGGTGTTGTAGTTGCCCGCGTAGTCGGGGTGGGCGGAGTCATGGCCCTCCGACTGGTAGCCCTTGAGCAGGGTGTACTGCCGCAGCCCGTCGGTGGCCAGTGCGATGCGCTTGACGTTGTCGAGGGTGTCCAGGAAGGGGTTGGTGGCCTGGCTGGCGAAGTTGAACGGGATGTGCGGGACGACCCGCAGATGCTGCTCGTCGGCGCCGAGCGGGTTCACCATGATGTCGCGGAAGGCGATGGCGGCGTCCTGCCAGTCGACCACACCGTCACCGTTGCGGTCCCGGGTGAGGACCACGGTGGCCCACGGCAGCGGTTCGGTGGCGCCGACGGGGGCGGTGGCGGCCCGGTGGGTCCACTCGCCGCAGGTGAGCCGGGCGGTGATCCGACCGTCCTCCCGCACGGTCTGCCGTCGCAGCCTGCCGTTCTCCCAGGTGGTGCCCGCGGCGGAGGTGGGCTTGTCCCATACGGTGTTGGTCTCGATGGCGGCGGCGAGCCGGTCGGTGTGGACGACGGCGTAGGCGCAGCCGATCGGTTCGGCGTCGGTGGGGGTGTCGGCGGCGGGGCGGACGAGGGTGTCGCCGCTCCTGGCCTTGTCGAGGTCGATCCGGGCAGCCAGCAGCGCCGCGCCCGGCTGATCGGCGCGGACACTGAGGAACGCCAGGCCGGGGATGCGCAGGGTGCCCACGCGCAGGGCGTCGGTGTCGGTGATCCGGGTGACCCGCCAGTCGGTCTGCCATCCGCTGACCCGGATCCGGACCTCGATCTCGGCCGCCGGACGGGCGGTGGCCCCGCCGGAGCCCTCCGCGCCGAAGGCGAGGGTGTAGGTGATGTGGTCCGCGCCGCTGGTCACGGCGGTGGTCCGGGGGGTGGGGGGGGGGGGGGGGGGGGGGGGGGGGGGGGGGGGGGGGGGGGGGGGGGGGGGGGGCGGGGGGGGGGCGGGGGGGGGCTTTCGGTGCCGTCGATCAGCACCGAACGCACCGGCTCCCGCTGTCCGTGCAGCACCGCGCCGGTCTCGCGGTCGGTGTACGCGATGACGCGCGGGAAGTCCGCGTCCACCCGGACCTCCAGCCGCTTCGACCGCAGCGTGCGCTCGGCCGCGCGGGCGGGTGCGGTGTCACGGGCGTGGGCCGTGCCGCCCGCCCCGATGGCCGTTCCGATTCCGGCCAGTGTGGTGGTGACCACGACCGCTCTGCGGCCGGGACGCCCTTCCTCTGGCCGCCTCTCCTGTGTGTGGGTCAACGCGCCGGCTCCTCCGCCTCGCTGGTGGGAACAGTGCTCCACCCTGGGGCGGCGGCGGGGCGGCCGCCCATGGACAAGTGCGCGGAGGGTGTTGGACTAACCGTCCGCGTAATAGGCCGTGATCTCTCCGCACGAGAACCGCGCGGTTGTCGCAGAATCCCCGCTGCATGTCGCTTCTGCCCTCACCGTCCTTCCTACGGTGAGGCCATGGCATCCACACAGTCGGCACCCGCCGACGCGAGCAGGCCGTCCGCGAAGGTGGCCGTCGAACAGGACGGTCCGGTACTGCGCGTGGCGCTCAACCGGCCGGACAAGGCCAACGCCCTGGACGCGGACATGATCGGACAACTGTCCCGTGCCCTGGCCCGGCTCTCCGACGATCCCGAGCTGCGCGTGGCGGTGATCCACGGCAACGGCAAGCACTTCACCGGCGGACTCGACCTCGCCTCCCTCGCGCCGCGGCTGGCGACGGGTGACGACACCATCCTCCCCGAGGATGGACGCGATCCCTGGGGGCTCTACCGCGCACCGGCCGGCAAGCCCGTCGTCACGGCGGTGCACGGGCGGTGCTTCACCGCCGGCCTGGAGCTCGTCCTCAACAGCGAAGTGTGCGTCGCGGCCGAGGACACGGTCTTCGGGCAGCAGGAGGTGACCCGGGGCATCGTCGCGCTCGGCGGGGCGACGATACGGCTCCCCGAGCGGGTCGGCTGGGGCAACGCGATGCGCTACCTCCTCACCGGCGACAGCTTCGACGCGCGGGAGGCCTGGCGCATCGGCCTGGTGCAGGAGGTGGTGCCCGCCGGGGAGCAACTGGACCGGGCCATGGAGCTGGCGCACCGGATCGCGGCTCAGGCACCACTGGCGGTACAGGCCACCCTGGCCGACGCCCGCACCGTTCTCGCCGCGCACATCGAGAGGTCGGGGGCCTCCCTGCGGGACGACGTGGGTCCGCGGCTCTTCGCCACGGCCGACGCCGCGGAGGGTGTCTCCTCCCTGATCGCACGCTGGCCCCGGGTGTACCGGGGATTCTGCTTGGCACCCCCTCGGCCCCGCGGGGCCCGGCGGCCCGCCGGGCCCCGCGGCGAATCCACTCCGCCCATCCCATCCGACCGTTTCCGGACCGCCCAGGAGAACCACCACCGTGCTCCCCGTCGACCTCGCCGAATTGTCCGGCCTGGACCTGCTGCGCTGGGTGCAGACCGAGCGCCCCGATCACATCCCGTCGATCGGCCGTCTGCTCGGCATGCGTATGGAGACCGTGGAGCGCGGCCATGTCGTGCTCTCCCTCGCCACCCGTCCCGACTTCGCCAATCCGCTCGGCACGGTCCACGGCGGCATCGCCGCCACACTGCTCGACTCCGCTCTCGGTTCCGCCGTACACACCACGCTGCCCGCCGGAGTCGGGTACACCACCCTCGAACTCAAGGTCAATTACATCCGGTCCGTCGGGACCGACGGGGAGGTGCTGACCGGCGAGGGCACCGTGGTCCACGCCGGGCGGCGGACGGCCACCGCGGAAGGCAGGGTCGTCGACTCCCGGGGCAAGCTGGTGGCCCACGCCACCACGACCTGCCTCATCCTCCCCGGGACCGGCTGAGGGCCGCGCCGCGGCCCTGTGCCGCCGCACCCCGTTCATCCGCCTCACCAGGGCGGATTAAGAGCCTTCTAAGAGCCCGTTCTGCCAGGGTGGGGACTGACCTGTGCCCATCCGAAAGGCTCCGCGATGTCCGCTGCCGCCCCCTCCCCGTCCGGCCGGGGAAACCCCACCGATCCCCGGACGGCGGCCGTGCTGGTGGTGGACGACGATCCGGAGGTGCGCGCCGCCCTCGTGGACGGGCTGGCCGTGGAGGGGTACCAGGTGCGGGTGGCCGGGGACGGTCTGGCGGCGCTGAGCGCGGTGGCCGCCGAGCCGCCGGACGCCATCGTGCTGGACCTGGCCATGCCGGTGATGGACGGTCTCGCGGTGTGCCGCCGGCTGCGCGGTCTCGGCGACCGTACGCCGGTCCTCGTGCTCACCGCCCGGGACCAGATCAGCGAACGGGTGGCGGGGCTGGACGCGGGCGCCGACGACTATCTGGTCAAACCGTTCGCGCTGGATGAGCTGCTGGCCCGGCTGCGGGCGCTGTTGCGCCGCGCCGCACCCGCCGGGGCGGTGGACGAGCAGGTCTCCGGCGCGCTGTCGTTCGCCGATCTGACCGTCGATCCGGAGACCCGTACCGGGGTGCGCGGCGGGCGGCGGATGGATTTCACCCGCACCGAGTTCGCGCTGCTGGAGGTGTTCCTGCGCCATCCGGGCCAGGTGTTGCCGCGGGAGCTGATCCAGGAGCTGGTGTGGGGCACCGAGTTCGCCTCGGACTCCAACTCGCTGGCGGTGTACATCGGCTATCTGCGCCGCAAGCTGGAGGCGGACGACGCCCCGCGGCTGGTCCACACGGTGCACGGCACCGGTTACGAACTGGCCGAGCGATGAGCGCCGCCCACCGCGGTCCGGGCCAGGGGCTCCTCGGCCGTCTGACGGGCCGTCTGCGGCTGCGCACCCGGATGGCCCTGATCACCTCCGTGGCGGTGGCGCTGGTCACGGTGGGGGTGTGCGCGGCGGCGTACGTCGTCATCCGCTACGAACTGGTGCGGCAGCTCGACCTCCAGCTCACCCAGCAGGCCACTCTGCTCGCCCAGGACGGGCGGGACGAGGACACCGGGACCCTGTACGGCGAGTGCCGCTGGCTGTCCGCCCCGGCCTGCGCACAGGTCGTCACCCCGAAGACCGGTACACCGGGACACCCGGCCGGTGCGGAGCTGGTGATCCCGGTGACCGGTGCCACCCGCCAGGTGGCCGCGGGCTCCCGTGGCGCGTACTACAGCGAGATCACCGTGCACGGACACCGGATGCGGACGCTGACCACCCCGCTGAGCAGCGATCGGGCGCTCCAGCTCGCCCTGCGCTCCGACACCGTCGAGCAGGGCGAACGGCAGGCCGCGCAACTGCTCGCCGCCATCGGGGCGGCGGGGGCGCTGCTCGCCGCCGGACTCGGCTATCTCGCCTCACGACGGGCGCTGGCGCCCGTCACCCGGCTCACCGCCACCGCCGAACGGATCGCCGCCACCCGTGACCCGGCCCATCGCATCGAGCTGTCGCCGCAGGAAGGACACCGCGGGGACGAGATCTCCCGGCTGGCCGGGAGCTTCAACACCATGCTCGGCGAGCTCGAGGAGTCGGTGGCCGCCCAGCGCCGCCTGGTGGCCGACGCCTCGCATGAACTGCGCACCCCGCTGACCGCGCTGCGCACCAACGCCGAGCTGCTGGCCCGCGCCGAACGGCTCTCCCCCGCCCAGCGGGACCGGGCCGCCTCGGCACTCGGCGGTCAGCTACGCGAGGTGACCGGTCTGGTCAACGATCTGATCGAGCTGGCGCGGGACGAGGAGCCACAGCCGCTGGTGGAGCCGGTCCGGCTGGATCTGCTGGCCGCGCGGTGTGTGGAGGAGGCTCGCTCGCACTGGGCGCACACCACCTTCACCGCGGAGCTGGCCGACGTCACCGTGGACGGGGTGCCCGCGCGGCTGGCGCGGCTGCTGACCAATCTGCTGGACAACGCCGCCAAGTTCAGCCCGTCCGGTACCGAGGTGGAGGTCCGGCTCACCTCCGGCGAGCACGCCATCGACCTCACCGTCCGGGACCACGGGCCCGGTATCGCCGCCGAGGACCTGCCGTACGTCTTCGACCGCTTCTACCGCTCCCGGCAGGCCCGTGCGCTGCCCGGTTCGGGGCTGGGGCTGGCCATGGCCCGGCAGATCGCCCGCGCGCACGGCGCCGCGCTCACCGCGGAGGCGGCCGAGGGCGGTGGCGCGCTGTTCCGGCTGCGCGTCCCCCGCAACCGGGCCGGGCGTCCGCCCCGGAAAGGGTGAGCCAGGGCCCCGATCCGGGGTCGTGGAGGGCATGCCGAGGACGTTCTCGGAAGGCTCGTTCTTAGAAGACTTCTTATATCGGCTCGTTATCAACGTCCTATGAAACGCAAACACGTCACCCGGCCGCGGGTGATCGCCGCGGTGTCACTGGCGGGCGCCATGTCCTGTCTCGCCCTCGCCTCGACCACCCTCGCGTCCACCACCCACCCCGGGAAGCGGGACGCGCCACGGCCGGTCGTGGTCGGCGGCCATCGGGTGGAGGTCCCGGTGCGCGGTGGCACGGCCACCGTGGACACCGCCTCGCTGCGGGTCACGGCCCGTACCGCCCGGGGCACCGTGGAGCTGTCCGCTCCCGCCGCCACCGCCCCGGGGAAGCCCGGTTCGGTCACCACTTCGCCGGGCACCGCCCGCTGGAGCTATCCGGACACCGGTCTGGACGTGATCGCGCGCGCCGGGGACAACGGCCGGCTGGTGCTGTCGGTCACCTCCACCGGCAAGGCCACCGAGAAGGCCGCCCGCGAACTGTCGTGGCCGGTCACCGGCACCGACCGGCGTGCCTCCGCCGTCCAGCTGCCGCGTGGCGAGGGGCTCTCGCTGCCGGTCGCGGACCGCTTCTGGAACTCCTCCCGGGCGGGTCTCGTCGACTCCGAGATGGCCATGGAGTCGTCCCTGTCGATGCCACTGTGGGGCTACACCCTCGGTGACCGGCAGGGTGTGAGCTATCTGGTGCCCAGTGACATCGGCACCGCGCTGCGCGTCACCTCCGACGAGGGCAGGTTGCGCACCGCCGCCACCCACCGCTTCTCGCGCGCGGACGGCACCACGCGGTACACCGTCGCCTTCTCCCTCACCGACGGCTCCCCGGTGGCCTCCGCCCGTGACTACCGCGGCTGGCTGGCCGAGCACGGGGAGTTGAAGAGTCTGCGGAAGAAGATCGAGGAGACCCCGGCCACCCGGAAACTGCTCGGCGCCTTCCACGCCTATCTGTGGGGCGACGCCCGCAAGGCCGGGTTCATGGGCCAGTTGCGCGGCCTCGGGGTGGACCGCATGTGGCTCGGCTACGACGCGGACGACCGGCCCATGGACGCCGCGGCCACCTCGGCCGCGAAGAAGGCGGGCTACCTCGTCGGCCCCTACGACTCGTTCGCCAACGGCCAGGATCCCGCCACCTCCGACGCGCCGACGTCCACCTGGCCGGGGACGGTGTACCCGGACTTCTGCGTCCGGGACGCCGATGACAAGCCCGTTCCCGGTTTCCACGACCGCGGCTGCTACCTCAGCTCCGAGGCGTTCGAGAAGGCCGAGCCGCGCCACCATTACCTCGCCGACCGCACCCGCCGGATGACCGGGGCGGGCGCCGACAGCTATTTCCTCGACGTGGACGCGGCCGGTGAGCTGTTCCGCGACCACAGCACCGCCCACCCCATGACCAAGGCGAAGGACCGCGCCAACCGGCTGGCCCGGATGAAGCGGCTGGCGGACCAGGGCCTCGTCCTCGGCTCGGAATCCGCCGGAGCCTGGGCCAACCGGGAACTCGCCTTCGACCACGGCTCGGGCACCCCGGTGACGGACGGACTGTGGAAGGCCCAGCGCGACCGGGAGACCTGGGGCGGATACGCACCCGCGAACGCGCCGAACATCTTCTTCAAGCCCGCGGAGCTGCCCGCCGATGTGGCGAAGGCGATGTACGACCCGGTCTACCGGGTGCCGCTGTACGAGACCGCGCTGCACGACTCCCTGGTGAACACCGAGCGCTGGGAGCTGGCCTACGACAAGCTGCCGCGGCAGAAGACCGACCGCGCACTGCTCGCCATGCTGTACAACACCCCGCTGAACTTCGTGCTCACCGGTGATTCGCTGAAGAAGAACGGCGGTGAACTCGCCGCGCTCCAGAAGTACTTCGCCCCGCTGCACAAGGCGGCCGGTACCGAGTCCCTGACCGGCTTCCGCTCACTGACGGCCGACCGCACGGTCCAGCGCACCGTCTTCGGCGACGACACCCTCACCGTCACCGCCAACTTCGGCAGCACCCCGTACAAGGGTCTGCCCGGTGGCTGTGTGGACGCCGAGCTCAAGGACGACAGCGCACCGCGGCGGCTGTGCCCGGCCTCGGTGGCCGGCGGTTCCTAGCGGTCCGGTCGTGGAGCCGCCGTCGGATCACCGGCGGTAGAGCGTGATGGAGTGGCCGACCTCCTCGACCGGTGTACTGCCGTCGAGGAGATCGGCCAGCCGTCCGCGAGCCAGGGCGGCGGAGGAGTCCGACACCACGAGCAGACCGTGGACCCGCTCGGGGGCCACGGTCCGCGGGTCGGACGCCTCGATGCCGTACGCGGACGGCTCCCCGCCGCCCTTGTAGACGAGCCAGATCCGCTCCCCCGGGTAGCGGGTGCGCAGCCGGTCGGCCAGCCGCCCCAGATCCTGTCCCCAGTCGACGTTGGAGTCGTGCAGATGGCGATGGGTCCGCGCCGGTCCCCCGAACGCCTCGTTGGCGTACGGCAGGTAGAAGGGGTACGTCCGCAGTGAGCTGATCGCGACCCACACCACCAGCAGCGCCGTCGCGACAGGACTCCAGCGCCCGCGCACGGCCGTCACACAGCCCGCCGCGACCGCGAGGAACAGCGGCAGGAAGACCACGTAGCGCACCCCGAAGTCACGGGCACCGTCCATCGCCGCGAGCATCAGCACGGCCGGGGGCACGAGGAGATACGGCGCGGCGGACCGCAGACGGCGTACCGCCACCAGGGTCACGGTACCGGCCGCCCACAGCGCCAGCGTTCCCAGCGGTGTCTTCACCAGCAGCGCCACGGGCAGGTAGTACCAGAGCGAGCCGAAGTACCGGCGGCCGAAGAGAAAGCCGTGGTACCGGTGGTACTCGAAGCCGAACTGGATCCGCATCCCGTCCCGGAACGGCTCGGGGAACGGCATCCACTGGACGGCGAGTTCGCGCAGGCCCCGGAGCTCGGGCACCTGCGGCGGGGTGGTCCAGCGCAGCCGCGGGTCCACCGCGAGATAGCTCGCCCAGACCACGGCCAGCGCCACGATCCCCATCCCGGCGGCCGCCGCGACTCCGCGCACCAGCGGACGCGCCACTGCGCGGAGGCCGAGCGGTCCGGGGTTCCGGGCCCGGTGGGCACACCAGAACGACAGGACGGCCAGGGGCAGCAGTACGGGTACCGCCGCCAGCGCGCTCATCCTGGTGGCCACCGCGGCGCCCAGCGCCACCCCGGCCATCGGGAGGTGGACCAGCGGACGCCGTCGGGCCCGCCACAGCAGCCAGACCGAGGTCAGCAGGAAGCCCGCCGTGGGGACGTCCAGCGTGGCCAGGGAGCCGTGGGCGATCACATCGGGCGAGAAGGTGTACAGGGCGAGCGCCGTCAACGCGCCCGCGGGACCCACGAGATCGCGGGTGAACGCCAGCACGACCAGGCCGAACAGCAGCGTCAGCGCGATCACCGGCAGCCGTGCGCAGAGCATCAGCCGCCAGGGGTCGTTGCCCGACTCGTACAGCAAATGGCGCCCCAGCTCCGTCTGGTCACCGGTGAAGCCGGGGGCCGTACGGACATCGGTGAACAGCGTCCCGGCCCCGATGACCAGCTTGCCCAGCGGCGGGTGTTCGGGGTTGTACCGCAGGCTGTGCTCATGGACATTGACCACCGCCGAGCCCACGTACACCGGCTCGTCGATGGTCGGGGTCTGCTCGGCGGCCGTGGTGACCATCGCGACCGCCATCTGGACGAGCAGCGCCACCACGGCGAGGACGAACAGCGTCCGCCGGTGCCGTCGCAGCGTCCGGAGCACGGCCCCCGGCCGGAGCCGGTCCGGTACCCGCGGCCGGTCCGGTACCCGCGGCCGGTCCGGTCGCCGTCCGGTGACGGCCCGGGTCGTACCGTCGATGACACCCGCCCTGCGCATACCGACAGACGCTAACCCGCCGTCCCGGGCGTCCATGGCCCGCCATCAGAAAGTGATCAGGAGTTGCGCACTTCGGAGCAGTGGCGGCGCCGGTCGGGGGACACTGGACGTCATGGGGACGGCACATCCGGTGTCAGCGGGCGCTAGTGACAGTGCACGCGGCTGTTGGTTCAATGCAGCAAGCGCTTTCCATCCGAACCCTCGTGAGTGTTGGAGCGTATGCCGTGGCTCTCTCCCGTCGTGATCTGCTGTCCCTGGCCCCCGCCGTGTCCCTGGCGGCGCTCGCCCGGCCACCGCGTGCCCGGGCGGCGGGACATCCGGCGCCCACCGCCGCCGAGGCCGCCGCCGACCACACCGCGCTGATCGGCAATACGGTGGCCGTGCTCGCCGGTACCCCGGACTCCAACGCACGGCCCGAAGTGGCCGCCAAGCTCACGGCCATCGCCACGACCGCCCGCTCCCGGCTTTCCGCGATGGACGGCGCCGGGGACGGTGAGCTCTTCCAGGGGCTGCCCCTGGGCACCAGCGACCCGTATCTGATGACCTCGTACCAGTACCTCTACGAGATCGCCCTGGCCACCCGGGTCCCCGGCGGCCCACCGTCCGGTCTCCGCGGCGACACGGCCGTCCAGCGGCGCGTCATCGACGGTCTGGTGTGGCTCCACGACCAGTACTACGGCGATCAGTCGAAGGGTTACTACGGCAACTGGTTCACCTGGGAGATCGGTATCTCCTCCCATGTCAGCAGGACGCTGGCGCTGCTGCGCGACGAGGTCGCGCTCCACCGCCCGGACCTCATCGCCACCTACGTCGCCTCCATGGACGCCTATCTGCGCAACGGGAAAGACGGGGACGTCGATCTGGACTCCCGTTTCCACACCGGTGCCAATCTCGCGGACATCACCACCAACCGGATGCTCCAGGGCGCGCTGCTGGCGGACGACGCCCGGGTGAGCAAGGCGGTCGCCGACCAGCTCACCGTGCTGGCCACGGTCGACCCCTACCGGCCGCGGCACGGCGTCACCGACGGCTTCTACGCGGACGGCTCCTTCATCCAGCACGCCTCGGTCGCGTACACCGGCTCCTACGGCAAGGGGCTGCTCACCCGGGTGGTGCAGACCGTCAAGATGCTGGACGGCACCGGGTATGTGAGCGGCGCGGAGCTCGTGCGCACCGCCCACCGCTGGGTCGTGGACGGTTTCGCCCCGCTGATCTTCGAAGGCTGGATGATGGAGATCGTCAAGGGCCGCGGGGTGTCCCGGACCACCACCGGATACACCGATGTCACCCAGGTCGTCGAGGCCGTCGTCGATCTGTCCGGCCATGCCACCGGCGCCGAGGCCACGGCCCTCAAGGGGTACGCGGCGTTCGTCCACGAGACCGCCAAGGCCCCGCTCGATCCCTCGGCGTTCGTCTCCCCGGTGAGCATCGCCCGCTACGCCGATATCCTCGCGGACCCGTCGGCCCCGGCCCAGGACCTCATCCCGGCCGCGCACCATACCGCGTTCAACGCCATGGACAAGACGGTCCACCGGCGCCCCGGTTATGCCTTCGCCCTGGCCCGGAGCTCGGCGAGGATCAGCAAGTACGAGTACATGAGCGGCGAGAACCTGATGCCGTGGTTCCAGGGCGACGGCGCGCACTACCTCTATCTCTCCGGCCAGGACCAGACGCGGGCGTTCGGTGTGGACTACTTCACCACGGTCCCGCCGGACCGCCTCGCGGGTGTCACCGCACCGGCGGAGACCCGGCGCAGCGTCCCCGAGCTGTACGGCACGCAGTGGTACGACAACCCCGCGCGCGGGTTCACCGCCTCGTCCGAGGCGCAGAACACCTATGTGTACTTCCCGCGCGGCACCCACGCGTTCTCCGGTGGCGCGGCCCTCGGCGCGTACGGCGCGGCCGGATGGGTGCAGTCGAACGACGTGGCCTGGGCGGCGAAGCGGAACGGCGAATTGCCGGAGGACTTCGTGGTGTACCGCAACGCGGACGCCACCAAGTCGTGGTTCATGTTCGACGACGAGATCGTCGTCCTCGCCGCGGGGGTGGGCGACTCCGCCGGGCGCGCGGTGTCCACCACTGTGGACACCCGGATCGCAGCCCCCTCGGACACCGTCACCGTCGCCGGGGAGCTCCGCGACGGCACCGCCTGGTCGGGCACCGGCACGGTGCCGCTGGCATGGCTGCGCTACGGCAACGCCACCCGGTCCGCCGCTGTCGGCTACGTCTTCCTGGACACCCCGCGGCCCACCGTCACGCTCGACAGCGTCACCCGCAGCCGGCGCGCGGTACGGCTGGCCAATCCCGACACCGCGGTGACCGCCCGGGTCTTCTCTCTCTCGGTGGAGCAGCGGGCCGGTGTGCCGCACCGTGCGATGGCCTACGCCCTGGTGCCGCACGCCTCGGCGGAGCGGCTGCGGGGGTATGCGGACGGGCCGCTGTCGGTCCTGGTGAACACCACCCGGGCGCAGGCCGTCCGCCACCGGGGGCTGGGGATCGTCACCCTCAACGCGTTCGCCCGTGGCACTCACCGCGCCGGGCCGCTGTCGCTCGACGGACCCGGGTCGGTGATCCTGCGCACGGCACCCGGCGGCGCACCGCGGGGCGGCACGGTGTCGCTGGCCGTGGCGGATCCGACCACCCGGCGGGAGACGGTCTCGGTGCTGGTCCGGGGCCGCCGGATGCGGGCGGTCTCGGCGGACGAAGGGGTCCGGGTGAGCCGGGTGCGCGGTGGCACCCGGATCGACGTCAGCACCCGCCACGCCTACGGACGCAGCTTCACCGCGCGGCTGCGCTGACCGCCCGGCGCGGGGGCCTTGCGGGGTGACGGACGGCTGCGTGCTTGAGTATGTCCGGCTCCGGGACCACGCTGGAGGGTATGGACACGCGGGGCGCCCCTCCCAGCGGTGGGGCCGGACGGCCCGGTGCGGACCCGGGCGGCCCGCTGATGATGATCGACGCACGCGGCGAGGTGACGGCCTGGGGCGAGGCCGCCACCCGGCTGCTCGGCCACGAGCCCGCGCAGGCCGTCGGGCGCCCGGTGTCCGAGCTGCTGGACACGGCTCCGCCGTGGCGGGACGCGGGCCCTCAGTGGCGTGGTGTGGTCGTACTCCGCCACCGCGCAGGCCATCGGCTCACGGTCGGTGTCCATGCGCACCGGCTGGCGGCGGGCCGTGGTCACGGACCGTTGTGGCTGGTGACGGAGGATCCCCCGGCCGGAGGGCCGGCACAGCCCGGTGACGAGGCGCTGTCGGACTGGATGCTGACCAGTTCCCCGGTCGCCCTGGCCGTCTATGACACCGATCTGCGGTTCGTCCGGCAGAACCCGGCCATGGAGCGCATCGTCGGGATCCGGGCCGAGCAGCGGCTCGGACGCGGGCTCTCGGCCGCGGTGACCGGGCCCGGCAGCGCGGAGTGGGAGGCGCGGATGCGCCGGGCGCTGGAGACGGGACGCGCGGAGGAGGACTACCTGTTCCAGGGGCGCACCCGGGCCGATCCGGAGCACGACCACTTCTTCGCCGTCTCCGCCTCCCCGCTCCGCGACCGGGAGGACCGGATCGTGGGCCTGTGCGCCACCTCCCGCGATGTCACCGAGCAGCACCGCAGCCGAGAACGGCTGGCGCTGCTGAACGAGGCCAGTACGCGGATCGGCAGCACCCTCGATGTGATGCGCACCGGACAGGAGCTGGCCGAGCTCGCGGTCCCGCGGCTCGCCGATTTCGTCAGCGTCAACCTGGTGGAGTCGTTGCTCAGGGGTGAGGAGCCGCCGCCGGGGCCGGTCACCGGGGCGGTGCTGCGGCGGGTGGCGAACGAGTCCGTGCGCGAGGGCGCGCCGGAGGCGGTGAGCGCGGTGGGTGAGGTGGCGTTCTACTCGGTGCACTCCCCGCATGCCCGGGCGCTGGCGGCCGGGCGCTCGGAGCTGCACCGGATGATGGACGAGGAGTTGCGTTCGTGGGCGACGCAGGAGGATCCCGAACGGTTCGCCAAGGCGGTGGAGTACGGGTTCCACTCATGGCTGGTGGTCCCGGTGATCGCCCGTGGCACCACACTGGGTGTGGTGGACTTCGTCCGCTCCGTCACCCCCGAGGCGTTCGACACCGAGGATCTCTCCCTGGCCGAGGAGCTGGTGGCCCGGGCGGCGGTGTGTCTGGACAACGCCCGCCGCTACACCCATGAGCGCGCCTCGGCCCTGGAGTTGCAGCGCAGTCTGCTGCCGCAGGGGCTGCCGGAGCAGTCCGCGGCCGAGGTGGCCAGCCGCTACCTCCCGGCGGCGGCCCGGTCCGGGATCGGTGGCGACTGGTTCGATGTGATCCCGCTGTCCGGGGCGCGGGTGGCGCTGGTGGTGGGCGATGTGGTCGGCCACGGGCTCAAGGCCTCGGCGACGATGGGCCGGCTGCGCACCGCGCTGCGCACCCTCGCCGAAGTCGATCTGACACCGGAGGAGTTGCTGACCCAGCTCGACGACCTGGTGGCGCGGGGGGACGACGAGTTGGAGCTGCAGTCGGACGAGGCCACGCCGGGTGATTTCGGCGCCACCTGTCTCTACGCCGTCTACGACCCGGTGTCGGGCCGGTGCAGTCTCGCGCGCGCGGGTCATCCGGCCCCCGCGGTGGTTCCGCCGGACGGCCCGGCGACCTTCCTCGATCTGCCCGCCGGGCCACCACTGGGGCTGGGCGGGCTGCCGTTCGAGGCGCTGGACGTGGAACTGCCGCAGGGGAGCCTGCTCGCGTTCTACACCGACGGACTGGTGCGCGGCGGCGGTACGGACGCCGGGCTGGACTCGCTCCGCCACGCCCTCACGCTGCCCGCCGAGGGGCTGGACGCGCTGTGCGACCGGGTCGTCGGAAGGCTGCTCCCGGACCGTCACGGCGATGACGCGGCGCTGCTGCTGGCCCGGTTGCGGCGGCTGGACCCGGACCGGGTCGGGGTCTGGGACGTGTCCCCCGATCCGGCCGCGGTGGCCGAGGTGCGCGCGGACGCGGTGCGCTGGCTGACCGAACGGGAGCTGGCGGAGACGGCGGTGGTCACCGAACTGGTGGTCAGCGAGCTGGTCACCAATGCCCTCCGGTACGGTGCGCCGCCCATCCGGCTGCGCCTGATCCTGGATCGCGAGCTGATCTGCGAGGTGTCCGACGCCAGCAGCACCGCCCCGCACGCCCGCCGGGCGCAGGTGCTCGACGAGGGCGGCCGGGGTCTGCTGCTGGTCGCACGGCTCACCCAGCGCTGGGGCACCCGGCACACCGCGAACGGCAAGGTCATCTGGTGCCAACAGGCCCTTCCCCCGTACTGATCGCGGCGGATCGTCTAGATTATGCACAGTGCGGGGGCGCAACGGCTGTATCAGCGACGCTTTTTGAGAGAGGCGCGGGCGTGACCGACTACGAGGCTACCTACGACTCCGCCGCACGGGTGTCCGGCCGGATCGACACCACCAAACCGCACACCGCCAGGATCTGGAACTACTGGCTGGGCGGGAAGGACCACTACGTCGTCGACCAGCAGGCGGGCGATCAGATCCGGCGGCTGCATCCGGGGATCGGTGACTACGCCCTGGCCGACCGGGCGTTCCTGGGCCGCGCGGTGCGCCATCTGACCGCCGAGCGGGGGATCCGTCAGTTCCTGGACATCGGCACCGGGTTGCCCACCGCCGACAACACCCATCAGGTCGCGCAGCGGATCGCCCCGGACTCCCGGGTCGTCTACGTGGACAACGACCCGCTGGTGCTGGCCCATGCGCGCACCCTGCTGACCAGCACCCCCGAGGGAGTCACCGACTATCTCGACGCCGATCTGCGGGACGTCGACACCATCCTCGAACGCGCCCGGAAGACCCTGGACTTCGACCAGCCGATCGCGCTGATGCTGCTCGGTGTGGTGATCTTCATCGGTGACGAGGAGGATCCCTACGCCCTCGTCCGCCGCCTGGTGGACGCCCTGCCCTCCGGCAGCCATCTGGTGCTGTCCCACACCATCTCCAGCCCCTCGATGCCGGATGTGGACGAGGCGGTGGCGTTCTGGAACGAGAACGGCATCCCGAAGCTGACCCAGCGCACCCCGGACCGGGTCGCCCGGTTCTTCGACGGTACCGAGCTGCTGGAACCGGGCGTGGTCTCGTGCTCGCGGTGGCGGCTGGAGGACACCTCCGGGGAGGAACCCGACGAGGTGGCGATGTTCGGCGGGGTCGGCCGGAAGCCGTGACGGCCGGGGCGGGCGGTACGGGCCGTACGACTACAGGTCGTCGCAGAAGCCGCGGGCCTTGTTCAGTTCCTTCATCACCTTGGCGGTGAACTCGAGCTCGTCGGCGAGGCGGTACTGCGAGCCGCGTATCGCTTCGGCGAGCGGCTTGTAGCGCTTGTCCCCCGCGGCGGCCGCGGTGGCGAGGGTGTTCGCGGCGTAGTAGCGGTTGATGGCGACCTCGCCCTTCTTGCCCTTGGTGCCGTATTTCGTCTCGTCGAATCCGTCGAGCGCCGTGCAGGCGTCCCGGGCGTCGGCCGCCGGACCGCGGCCGGGGGAGTCCCCGTCACCGCCGGAGAGGGCCCAGACGGCGCCCACTCCCCCGCCACCGAGCACCAGCCCGGCCACGAGCGCGGCGAGCAGGGGCCCGAAGGGGCGGCGGGGCGGTGACGCCGGCGCGGTCGTCGCAACGGGCACGGGGTCGGGCTGTGGTGGCTGCATGGCGCTCAACATAGCGGCAGGGACCGTCAGTCCGGTATGGAGCGGACGGCCGTGGAGCCGGGGTCAGGGGCCGAGTTCCACCGCGATGGCGCCGCGCAGCAGATCGCGGGCACGCTCCAGGGTCAGGGAGCCGCTGAGCCACCGCTTGCTGAGCCCCTCGACCAGCGCGGTGAGGCGGTCGGCCGCGTCCTCGGCGGACACCTCGGGCGGAACCGTGCCCCTCCGCTGACAGCGCTGGATGAGATCGCTCGCGTAGTCCGTCCAGCGGTCGGTGGTGGTGCGAAGCTGGCGGCGCAGCTCGGGCTGGAACACGGCGGTGGCGCGCAACTCGCCCCAGGCGGTGCTGTTCTCGACGACCACCGGTTCGTCCTGGAGCTCGAGCAGCAGCATCTGCTCAAGGTGGCCGCGGGGGTCGGTGTCCGGGTCGGCGGCGGGGTCGGTGTAGCGCTCGGCCCGGGTGTTGATGAACTCCAGGGTGCTGGCCAGCAGGCCCGAACGGTCCTGGAAGTGGTAGTAGATCAGCGAGGTCGACACTCCGGCCTCCTCGGCCAGCTCCTCGACGCGCAGCCCCCGGATCCCGCGCTGGGCGATGGATCGGGCGGCGGCTTCCAGGATGGCGGTGCGGCGGCCGGCCATGGTCGCTCACTCTCTCTCGCATGCTGTCTCGGTCCTCTCTCGGGGACCCATGTTACCTTCGAATCCTGACTGAAATTTCAGTCAGGAAATCGAACCGGACGGAACGCGGAGGCAGACCATGAGCGGATCGAAGCGCCGGACCGTGCTGCGCGGCGGAGCCGCGGCGGTGCTGGCCGGTGCCGCGGCGGCCGCCTGCTCACCGGGCTCGGGCAAGCCCGCCACGACCGGGGGACGTGGCGACGTGTCCGCCACGGACCCCGCGCGGACACCTGCCGGACGGCGGATGCCCGCCGAGACCGCGCGGCACCGCCGCACCTATCTGGCCTGGCCGCCGCTGGACTCGGAGTGGGCGGACTTGGCCGAGGACGTCCAGCGCGACATCGCCGGGATCGCGCGGACGGTCGCCGGGTTCGAGCCGGTCACCCTGCTCGCCGCGCCCGAGGAGGCGAAGGCGGCCCGCCGGGCGTGCGGGTCGGGGGTGGAGGTGATCCCGGTCCCCGTGGACGACCTGTGGATACGCGACAGCGGCCCCACCTTCGTCACCGGACGGAAGGGGCTGGAGGGGATCGATCTGCGCTTCAACGGCTGGGGCCGCAAACAGTGGCATCCGCGGGACACCCGGGTCGCCCGTTCCGTCACCAACCACGCCGGGGGCGCCCGTCTCGACGCCCGGCTGACCGGGGAGGGCGGCGCGCTGGAGGTGGACGGCCACGGCACCCTGATGGCCACCGAGAGCTCCCTGGTCAACGACAACCGCAACCCCGGTCTGAGCCGGGACCGGATCGAGGCGCGGCTGAAGGAACTGCTGGGCGTCAGCAAGGTCATCTGGTTCAAGGGGGTGAAGGGGCAGGACATCACCGACTGCCACGTCGACGCCCTGGCGCGGTTCGCCGGGGGCGGGGTGGTGCTGCTCAGCCGTCCCCGGACGGACGACGGGCCGACCGTGTGGAGCCGGGTGTACGACCAGGCCCGGGATGTGCTGGAGGGGTCCACCGACGCCCTCGGCCGCCGGCTGGAGGTGGTCGACCTGCCCGAACCGGACCGGGCCGTGATCGGCCGGCGCGGCAGGGACTTCCTCGGCTGCTACGCCAACTACTACGTCGTCAACGGCGGGGTGATCGTGCCCCGGTTCGGCGACCGCGGGGCAGACCGCCGGGCCGCCTCCGTCATCGGGGACCTCCACCCGGGACGGAAGGTGGTGCAGGTGGACATCCCGGCGGTGGCCGAGGGCGGTGGCGGTATCCACTGCGCCACCCAGCAGCAGCCCCGCGTCTGACGCCACGACAGCGCCGCTCGGCCTCCGCCGCACAGCGTTCCGGACAACCCCCACATGACACTGAACGGCTCGTGGATCACGCTCGTACTGTCGTGGTGTGGACGAGTGCGTGACGCCCGGCCCCGCGCCCGGCTGGGCATCGCGCGAGCTGTTGACCCTGGTGAGGGCGATGGCACCGCATCCGGCCGCCGTGGTGGACCGGCACTGGGACCTGCTGGCGTGGAACGACGGCTACGCGGCGCTGTTCACCGACCCCGCATGGCTGCTGCCGGAACAGCGCAATCTGCTCTGGCTGTTGTTCCGGTGGCCGCCCTCCCGGCTTCTGATGGCCGATTGGGAGCGGGAGGCCCGCACCCTGCTGGCCGCGTTCCAGGAGCGGGCCGCGGCTGGTCCCGGCGACCCCAGGATCGTCTCGCTGCTGCGCGAGTTGATGGCCGATCCGCACGCGGCCCACTGGTACGGGCGGCTGGAGGCGGTCGCTCCGCCGCCCCCGCTGCGCCACTTCCACCATCCGGTCGTCGGTGATCTGCGGCTGCGGCCGGTGACCCTGGCGGTGGTCGGCGCGGTGGACCACCAGGTCATGGCCCATGTGCCCGACGACCCGGTGACACAGGAGGCGCTGCGGCAGCTCTGCTTTGCGGCGTACGGCTGAGGTGTCGCTCAGCTCATCTGCCGCCGCACCAGTTCGTACAGTTTGCCGCCCGGGGTCGCCATCAGCTCGGCGGGGGCGCCCTGTTCGACGATCCGGCCGTCCTCCATCACCAGCACCCGGTCGGCGTCCATGACGGTCGACAGCCGGTGCGCGATGACCAGGCGGCTGGCCCGGAGAGCGCGGGTGCTGTCGATGACCACACGCTGGGTCTCGTTGTCCAGGGCGCTGGTGGCCTCGTCGAAGAAGAGGACGCGCGGACGGCGGATCAGCGCCTGGGCGATCATCAACCGCTGCCGCTGGCCACCGGAGATGGCGCCGCTGCCGGAGATCATGGTGTGCAGCCCCATGGGCATCCGGCGGATGTCCTCGGCCAGACCCGCCAGTTCGGCGGCGGCCATCGCCTCCTCGGGGGTGTACGGCTCGGCGCCGCGGATGCAGTCGAGCACGGTGCCGTTGAGGGGCTGGGCGTTCTGGAGGACCACCCCGCACTGGCGGCGTACGGCGGCCTGGTCCAGGGCGGCGAGGTCCTGGCCGTCGTAGAGCACGCTGCCGGACACCGGCCGTTCGAAACCGATGAGCAGGCGCAGCAGGGTGGACTTGCCGCATCCGCTGGGGCCGACGACGGCCACGAACTCCCCGGGCCGGATCTCCAGCGAGACATCGTCGAGGACCAGCGGACCGTCGTCGGCGTAGCGGAAGGTGAGGTTGCGGGCGCGCAGGTCCCCGGTGAGCGTCCCGGGCTGGGCGCTGCCGCCGCGTACCTCGGGCGGCTCGTCCAGGATCGGTTTGACCTGCTCGAACATCGGCAGCACGGCCACCACCGAGACCAGGGCGTTGGTCAGCTGGGTGACCGAGGTGAGCAGCATGGTGACCGAGGTGTTGAAGGTCAGGAACGCCCCCGCCGACATGCTCCCCCGCGCCGGTCCGGCCAGCAGCATGAACACGATGAGCGCGCACAGCGGGAGGTAGACCGCGTCGAGCACCTGGGTGAGGTTCTTGATCCGGCCGGTGCGCTGGTGGAGTTCGCGGGAGTGGGCGAAGCCACGGGCCCAGGCCGCGTACGCGAAGTTCTCCGCCGCGGCCACCCGCAGTTTGGGCAGTCCGCGCAGGGTCTGGAACGCCTGGTTGTTGAGCTTGTTCTCGCTCTCCACCAGCCGCCGCTGCCAGCGCACCTGCCACAGCCCCATACCGAGGAACACCGCGGAGATGACCACCAGCATGGCCAGCACGGCGAGCGCCAGATCGGCGCTGAAGTACATCAGCAGGGCGAGGTTCACGGCCCCGACGGTGCCCGCCTGGAGGACCACCGGCGCGACACCGGACAGCACCCTCCGCATGGCGCTGATGCCCATCGCCGCGCTGGCCAGTTCACCCGTGGAGCGTTGGGCGAAGAACCGGGTCGGCAGCCGCAGCAGCCGGTCCCACACCGCGGGCTGGAGCGTGCTCTCCAGCCGCCCCTCCAGACGCAGCAGGGTCAGGTTCTGGAGCAGCATGAAGGCGGCCGAGACCACGCTCGCCACCATCAGCGCCAGAGAGATCTGGACGATGGGGCTCTTCTCCGCCCGGGGGACGAAACCGCCGAGCACCTGGCCGGTGGCCACCGGCACCAGGGCGCCCAGCACCACCGTCACCAGTCCGCCGACCACGAGGTTGCGCAGATCGGGCGCCACCCCGCGGGCGGTGAACCGCAGCAGCCGCCACGGCGTCATCGGACGGTCGGGCAGCGGACGGTAGAACATCACGGCGCGCGGTTCGAACTCATCGGCGTTGCCCTCGCCGATCCGCAGCCGCAGCCCGGAGGCCGGGTTGACCGCCTCGTAGCGGCCGCGGCGCCACAGCAGTGCCACCGGGGCGCCGGACAGCGCGCGGTAGCCCACCAGTGGTCCGGCGTCCTCGCGCCACCACGCGCCCTCCAGCCGGACGGCGCGGGTGCGGATCCGGGAGGCCACGGCGATGCGCTCCACCGGGCTGGTGCGGTCGTCATCGGCGGTCGCGCCCCGCGGCGGGTCGGCCAGGGTGATCCCGGCGGCCCCGGCCACCGTGCGGCACACCGCGTGAACGGTGTCGTCGCTGGTGTCCTCCGCCGCCCTCGCCGCCTGCCTTGGACTTCCGATGGAGGCGATCAGCGCCTGGTCGGCGCGGGAGCGGACCGCCTCACCGGCCCGGATCCCGGCTGCCGTGCGATCGGCGTGAGTGCGCTCCAGCGCCTCGATCCAGCGGTCCACGGCGGTGCCGAGACGGTACTGCTGATTGACCATCCGCTGCCACAGCGCACCGTCGACCAGCAGGTCCCCGGCGGCCTGGGCGCTGCACTCGGCGCCGTAGCGGACACTGCCGGGAGGTACCGGGAGCCAGAGCAGGTCCTCGTCGGCCGCCTCCCCCTCACCCGCGGGGCCACCGCCGTCCAGCGGGGCCTGGAACAGCACGCCCAGACTGCGGCTGACTCCGAGCGCCACCGCGTGCTCCAGCGGGGTGGGGGGTACGTCGCCGTACGGTTCGTCCGTCCAGCCGGTGGCGTACGCGTCGTAACTCTCCGGCCGGTACAGCTCGCGCAGCGGGATCCGGCGCACCGCGCAGTCCTGCGAGGGCCTGCCGACCAGGGTGTGGCGCGGGCCCTCGACCGGGCCCGGGAGCGCCGCACCCGGCTCCAGCCGCCCGAGGAAGTGCCAGTGTCCTTCCTCGGCGGCGTCGACCGCGAACAGGTCCAGGGCGCCGCCGGTGACGAGCCAGAGCACCTGCGGTCCCTCCAGCGGGAGGCTGCGCAGTCCGGTGCGGTCGACGGGGGTGCCGAGCGCGCCCAGCGCCTGGACCACCGCGTCGCCGCCGTCCGCGGCCACGGCGGCGGCCGGATGGGCGGAGGTCATCTCAGTGCTCCTTCATCAGCCGCGCGTACGGCCCGCCGGCCGCGGCGAGGTCCTCGTGGCGGCCGCGTTCCACGACGGTGCCCCGGTCCAGGACGAGGATCTCGTCGCTGTCGCGCACGGTGCTGAGCCGGTGGGCGATCACCACGCACGCACAGCCTCGGCGGCGCAGACTGTCCATGACGGTGCGTTCGGTGCGCGCGTCCAGGGCGCTGGTGACCTCGTCGAGCACCAGCACACTGGGGCGGCGGACCAGGGCACGGGCGATTTCCAGACGCTGCCGCTGGCCACCGGAGAAGTTGCGGCCGTCCTGTTCCACCCGGCCGTGGATGCCCTCGGGGCGACGGGCGATGACATCGTCCCAGAGCGCTGCGTCCTTCAAGGCCGCCACCACCGCCTCGTCCGGGATGGAGGGGTCCCACAGCGCCACGTTGTCCCGCACGGTTCCCTCGAAGAGGAACACGTCCTGGTCGACGAAGGACACCGAGGCGGCGAGCGCGCCGCGGGGGATGTCCTCCAGCCGCTGCCCGTCGATGCGGATACTCCCCTCCCATGGGCTGTAGAGGCCGGAGACCAGCCGGGACACGGTGGACTTGCCGCTTCCGGAGCCGCCGACCAGCGCCACCTGCCGGCCGGGTCCGACCGACAGGGAGATACCGCGCAGCAGGGGTTCGTCCAGCGGGTTGTAGCCGAAGGTGACGTCCTCCAGCGCGACATGGCCGGTGAGCCTGCGGGTGTCGGGCTCCGGCTGGTCACGTGTGTAGAGGCTGTCCAGCGGGAAGTTCTCGACGTCCTTCAGCCGGGCCACATCCGCGGAGAAGTCCTGGATGCGCCCGGCCACGCCGTTGAGCCGGGTGATGGGTGCGGTGAAGCGGGCCACCAGCGCCTGGAAGGCCACCAGCAGACCGACCGACACATGACCCTCGACGGCGCGCAGTCCGCCGATCCACAGGATGAGCGCGCTGTTGAGGGTGGCCAGGGTGGGCGCCACCACGGCCAGGACGGCACTCGGCACACCCAGCCGCTGCTGTTCCTCCAGGGTGATGGCGTGCTGGCCCGCCCAGCGACGGAAGTATCCGTTCTCACCGCCGGTGGCCTTCATCGTCTCGATGAGCTGGAGGCCGGTGTAGGAGGTGGTGGTCAGCCGGGCGGTGTCGGCCCGCAGTTTCTGGGTGCGGGTGGCGCGCAGCCGGATCACGACGCGCATGGCGACCACGTTGAGCAGCGCCAGTCCCACGCCGACCAGGGTGAGCTGGGGGTCGTAGGTCCACAGCAGCAGCGCGTAGAGCACCACCACGATCCCGTCGACCGCGGCGGCGGCCAGGTCGCGGGCGAGCGTTTCGGCCACGGTGTCGTTGGAGCGCAGCCGCTGGACGAGGTCGGCGGGACTGCGCTGGGCGAAGAACGTGACGGGCAGCCGCAGCAGATGCCGCAGGAACCGGGCGCTGCTGAGGGTGGAGGAGATGATCCGGCCGCGCAGCAGATTGGCCTGTTGGACTCCGGTGAGCACGGCGGTCAGCAGTACCGCCACGGCCATGGAGGTGAACAGGGGCCCCAGAGCGGAGGTCTCGCCGCCGATCAGGAAGGTGTCGATGAAGGTGCGGCTGAGCGCGGGGACGGCGGCGCCCACCACGACCAGCAGCAGACTGGCGAGCAGGGAGGCCAGCAGGGTGCCGGTGGTGCCCCGCATCCGGGCGGGCAGGGCGCCCAGCACTCCGGGGCGGCGGCCGCCGCGGCGGAAGGACGCCTCGGGTTCGAAGACCAGGACCACACCGGTGAAGCTGGTGTCGAACTCCTCGGTGGGGACGAACCGGCGCCCCTTGTCGGGGTCGTTGATGTACACCCCGCGCTTGCCGAACCGTCGCCCCGTGCCGTCGTAGACGACGTAGTGGTTGAACTCCCAGAAGAGGATGGCCGGTGCCCGCACCTCGGCCAGGCTCTCCGGTTCCATCTGCATGCCCTTGGCGCTCAGCCCGTAGCTGCGCGCGGCCCGCAGCAGATTGCTCGCGCGGGAGCCGTCCCGGGAGACGCCGCAGGCGATCCGCAGCTCCTCCAGCGGTACGTGGCGTCCGTAGTGTCCGAGCACCATGGCGAGCGAGGCGGCCCCGCACTCCAGCGCCTCCATCTGGAGCACGGTGGGGGTGCGTACCGTACGGCGCCGGGGCCGCGCGGGCCCGGCCGTGCGCCGCGGGGCGCGCCGCCGCCCCCGGGCGGGCTCGGGGCGGCGGCGTCCACTGCTTCCGGCGGGTGCCGGGCGGGGCGGTCCGCCGTCGTGGGTGGGGGTCACGGGAGCAGCCATTCGATCGGGTGCCGGTCGGCGAGGTGGACCGTACCGGTGGCCAGGGTCATGGAGTCGGGGGTGAAGGGCGGGCCCTTCGGGGAGGACCAGCGGTAGCCGGAGCGGGTGGTGTCCGAGCGGTCCAGCCGGACCAGCACCGCGACGGGCGACCCGTGCCGGGAGAACTCCTCGCCGAGCTGTTCGCTGCCGAGGTGTGAGCCGATCTGCTGACGTGACTGGGCGGTGCGGCCGACGGCCCGGACATGGCCGCGCAGCACCCCGTAGGTCTGGGTCGGCACCGACTGCACGCCGAGGTCGACGGCCGCGCCGACCGGCACCGACGCGGCGCGTTCCGCCGGTACGTAGAGAGTGGCGGTCAGCGGGTCGCCGGAGCGGCGGACCCGTTCGACGGAGGCGACATCGGCGCCGGTGGTGAGGACGGAGCCGATCGAGACCACCAGGGTGGTGAGCCGTCCCGCGGCGAGGGTGCGCACCACGCTGTTGCCGCGCGGGGTACGGATCTTCAGCAGCGGGGCGCCCGCGCGCAGGGTGCTGCCCTCCTTGGCGAGCACGGCGGTGACCTGTCCGGCCACCGGGCTCTGGAGGATGTAACTGCCCTGTCCATGGGTGAGGATGGCGGGCGCGGCCAGGGTGCTGGACACCGTGCCGGTCACGGACCAGACGGCGGCCGCGGCCATGACGACGAGTGTGACCGCCAGGGCGAGCCACCCTTGCGGGCGGGCGTAGCGCACCGGCAGATCGATGTCCTCTGCCGACTGCGCTTTGGAAAGGGCCTGCTGGCGGAACTGCACGAGATCTGTCCTCAACCGCGGGAACGGATGGAGTGCGCGGCCAGGCCCTGTCCTGTCGGGCGTCGCGGGCCCCCGCCGGCCCGCCGGCCCGGGCCGCGGGTGGGGGGGGGCGCCCCGCCCCGTGCCGGGGGGTGTGGGGGGGCCCGCCCAGCCCGACAGGACAGGACCTCGTCGTGGTGGCGCCGCGGCGGTCCGCCGGCAGGGCGCCGGTGGACCGCCGAATGCCCCGGACCAGGCGGGCCCGGGGCACGGGGCCGGTTGTACGGCGGAGCCGTCCGACCGGAGGTGCCGCGCTCGGCGGCACCGTGAGGCGAGGTGAGGTCGCCTCAGAGGTGAGATCGCCTCAGGGGGTGAGGGTCGCCTCAGAGGGCACCGACGGTGCCGACGATGCCGGTGGTGTTCAGGCCGGTGAGGCCGTCCACCGTGCCGGTGGCGGTGCCGACCACGCCGGTGACCGGGGCGGTGACGGCGTCGACGGTGCCGAGGGTGTCGGTGACCGTCGCACCCAGCCCGCCGGCCACGTTGTCCAGCTCAGCGTCGGAGATCTCCTGGGTCGCGACCTTGGGTGCGTTGTTCATTATTGCGTCTCCCTTGGATAAATAATCTCGAAATGAGCTTTCAGCGGCCCGCGGTTGCCGAATGACTCGGCCCCCGCAGAACAACCACAGGATTCCGGAGCCCGGGATCCTGAGAACGCCTCAGCGCGAAAGGATGTAACCACGCCCGCACGGTGGGCTGCGAATCAGACATCGCGCGGAACCGTGCATTCCGCCACGTTCCGATCACGGGGAACACACATCTGCCCACGCGGTGACCGGTCTTTCTTCACACTGTCGTCACGCTCGCCCGCCGCACCCGGGTTGACCTCGCCGGACATCCCCGCGATCACGGGCGAAGCCCCCATCCGGGCCCCTGCTCCACTGCCCGGCACAGGCGGTACACAGGGCGTCTGTGGAATAGGTGTGCCGATCGCTTGAAGACTGGACGACCTGTACTCGAATTCCCCATCCCGTACAGATCGGGAATGCGACATGTGCGGCGGGGAGCCGATAACGCGACTGAATTCCGTCCATCCCGCCGATCGGCGTGCGTTATGACAACTGCACCATCGGGCCGCGGCCCCACTGAAAGGCCGGGAATTCCCCCGGAATGGACATAGGGCGCATGAGTACGACGAAGCTCATGACTTCGGGCGGGGCGCGGTGCCGCGCCCCGCCCGGGGCCACCGGCGCTCAGTCGGCCGTCGGGCCGCTGTGCGCCAGGGAGTTGACCACATCGGAGGCGGTGAGCAGGCGCACCACCGCCGCGTCAAGACCCGCCGGGTGCAGTGCGTACACCGGGCAGCCGGCGGGCAGCGGGACGTCCCCGCGGACGAGGAACGCCGCGCCGATCCGGGCGGGATCCTGACCGGTGTCACCGGCCGACGGGTCGTGGTCCGGTGCGCCGATACGTCCCGCGAAGGCGAGGGCGTCCTCGTCCGCACGGCGGCGGTACGGGGTGACCGAACCGTCGGAGTGGCGCAGCAGCACGGTGGTGGCACGGGCCGCGGCCTGCCAGACGGCGAGTTCACCGAGCTCGACCCGGGCACCCGAGGTGAACAGACCGGTCAGGCTCCTGCCGAGGGCGGCCAGCACCTCGACGTGCCGGTGGACGGCGTGGTGGGTGCCGGAGACGCCCTGGACCACGTCGAGCCAGCGCATGGTGCGCCCGGGGATGTCCAGGACCAGCGGTACCGAACTCCGGGCGGCGGACGTCAGGTCGAAGCGCTGCTCGACGGCGCGGGGATCGAAGACCGGCCCCTTGTCGCCCGGCTCGTCGCGCACCATGAAACCGGCGAACGCCTCGGGCAGTTCGTCGAACGGCACGCCGTTGTAGGAGAACACCACGGCGACGGCGTAGCGCACACCCGCCCGCTCCAGCTCGTCCAGGTCCAGGTCGAGGAACTCCGACGCGCCGTCCGGGGCCGGGGCGCTGGTGCGGTCCCCGGAGTGGACGGCACCGGTGTGGCGGAGTCGGGTGTAGTCGCAGGTGCCGATGTGCTCCCACGCCCCGTTGAACAGCGCGAGCGACAGGTCCAGATCGGTGTCGCCGGACTCCTCGCTCTCCATCCAGTGCAGGAACAGCCGCAGCGTGCGGCCTGGGGTGAGCGGACGCTCGCTGCCGCGCGGCAGGGTCACCAGGGCGCGCGAGGCGGTCCGCTCGGCGAACGGCGCCACGATGCCGTCCAGATCGGCGTCGACGACGGCCACGTCGAGCGGGCCGAGGGCGGCGGCGCGGCGCAGCACCTCCTCGGTCAGCGCGGTGATGGCCGCCTCGACGGCGTGACCGGCCGGTATGTCCCGCTCGTCATCGGCAAGATACGCCTTGGCCTGGGGACCCTTGGGGAAGAACACCCGCTCGCCGGTGGGCTGCCGCCGGGAGCGCAGCGCGCCGAGCGCGGACAGCAGCACCGCGGGCGAGACCCGGGTGGCCGCCGTGGGCAGCGCGGACAGCACCGGTCCGGTGTCCTCACCGGCCAGCCGCAGCAGGTGGTCCAGCCGGCGCAGCAGTTCGCCGGGGCGCTGGGTGAGCAGTGCGGTGGCGCGGCGGTGGTCACCCTCGGCGAGCGCGGTCTCCACCCGCCCGCCCCAGGTGCGCACCCGCGGCCGGTCGCCACCGGTGTCGACCGTGGTCAGGGGCTCTGCGGCGGTGCGCAGGGCGTCGCCGAACCGGTCATGGGACAGCCGGGTGTTCCGCAGGGCCGCCACCGCGAGCGCGGCGCGCGGGAAGCGGTCCGCGTACTCGAAGGGGTGCAGCGCATGGGCCGCGGGGATCCACAGCGCACGGTGGCGCCGCATGTCGGCCACGGCGAGGGCGGGGTCGAGCGCGTCCAGCGCGCCCAGCAGGGCCCGGCGCACCGGCCGGGGCACCGGGGCCAGCCGCGGTACCTCCACCAGACCGGGGTCACCGCCGGACCACACGATGAGCAGCCGCAGGATGTCGGTGGCGGTGTCCAGCCGGGCCGCCACCTCGGGCAGCACCGCCGCGCGCGTCCCCGGTGCGCGCAGCAGCCACGCCAGGACCCGCGCCTTGGTCTCGCGACCGGGCAGCGCGGCGGGCAGCCAGTCCAGGTCCGCCCGGCCGCAGACCTCGAGCAGCGCCTCCAGGTCATCGGCGTCCTGCGGGGACAGCGCGGCGGTACGGCCCAGCAGCCGGCCGGTCTCCTCACGGACGGCGCGCCGACGGTCCGCCATATCGCCGCCGAGGGCCAGGACGCGCAGCCGCTCGGGCAGCGCGCGGTGGCGTCCGGCCCCGGCCCGCGGCGGGGCCGGGAGCAGGAACGGATCGTCGGCGCAGAGGGCGCGGTGGCAGATCGGGCAGGCGGCGAAGTCCGAGCCGTCGAAGCACCGGCGGCACACCAGATGCGCACACGGTGAGACGGCGTGGACGGTGGACTCGCCTTCGCACAGGACGCACGGCTGCCGCGGATGCTGTGTCAGCAGGGCCAGCACCCGCTCCACGTAGAATTCCGTGGTGTCATACGGGGTGGAGTCGGGGAACTTCCGGAAGAGCGGGGTGTGCTCGCGGTCGGCGCCCAGCGCCCGGTCGATATCGGCGAGCAGGGTGCGTCCGGCGACGGCCATCGCCGTCGGTCCGCCCGCGGTCAGGGCCTCGCGCAGCGGCGCGGACAGCACATAGCCGCGGTCCAGGAGGTCGGCCTCGAGCAGGGTCACACCGGCGAGGACGTCCGGGGACACCGGTCCCGAGCCGTCACGGGCGGGCAGGTACACCGCGCCGCGCCGGGTGAGCAGCACCTCGGCGACGCTGCGGAGTCCGGTCCGGGCACCTGTGGTCCGGGTGGTGGTGGTCATGCTGAATCCCCCTTGTCCGACGGCCACCGCCGCCGGAAAAACAGCCGCGCCCGCCGGTCGGGGCGGGCGCGGCGTGAAGCCTTGGAGCGGGCGGAAGTTCGGTGCGCTCGTTGTCGTAGTAATCGAGTGAGAAGGAAGCACACCTGAGAGCCGCCCGCTGATCCAGAACGTACCAAGCCCGGTGGGCGGTTCGCAGATCTTTTCCAGGGGCCCGGTGCGGGTCTGCCGGTGTCCCCGGTCACCATGGTGCGCATGGACACCCAGGAGAACACCGCGCCCGACGCCCTGCGCAGGCTGGCCCGCACCCATCTGCCCCCGGAGCTGGCCGACCGCTGGACGGGACTGCTGCGCCCCGCCGCACACCTGGTGGCGGCCGGTCCGGGCGATCCGGTGGTCGGCCGGCTCGGCGGTCTGCCCCGGCTGCCCGAGGACATCGAGTGGCCCGTCTGGGAAGGCTACGGTCCGCTGTCGTTCGTGGCCGTGGTCGACTGTGCCGCACTGCCCGTGGATGACCTGGACATTCCGCTGCGCCCCGAGGGCAGCCTGGCCTTCTTCTACCTCGAGGACGAGGAGTGCGAGGCGGTGGTGGACACCTGTGATCCGGACACCTGGGCGGGTGCGCGGCTGCTGCATCTGCCGCCGGGGGCCGACGGTTTCCCCGAGCGGCCCGCTCCCGAGGGGCTCACTCCGTACCCGGCCGTACCCCTGACCGTCCGGGTGGCGCCGAGCCCCCCGGACTCCGAATCGACCGTGCTGAGCCGGGAGTTCGGGCTCGGCGCGCTGTCCGTCATGGAGCGCTACGGCCACCCGGTGCGCGATGACGCCTTCATGGAGGCGCTGTGGGACCACCGGAGCGGCGCCGCGCACCAGATCGGCGGGCACGCCCAGTGCGTCCAGGGTGCCGTGGAGATCACGGTGGCCAAGGCGGTGCTGGGCGACGGCGTCGACTGGGAGGATCCGCGCGTGGAGGAGGAGTCGGCGCGATGGGTGCTGCTGGCCCAGTTCGACTCCGACGAGGACACCGGGATGATGTGGGCCGACGCCGGTGTCCTGTACTGGCTGATCCGTCCCGAGGACCTCGCCGCGGGCCGTTTCGACCGGGCGATGTTCACCTGGCAGTGCGGCTGACGCGCCGCCGTACCGGACGGTTCGCGGACCGCTGACGTGCGGCCTCGGGACGGGGGTCGCCGGGTGAGGGGTTACGCTGGGGCCGCCTTACCCGGACACGGGGTGCCCCTGCGGGGGCTGAGATCACACCCGTCGAACCTGAACCAGTTAGCACTGGCGGAGGGATGTCACCCATGTCACTGCCGCATGCCCCCGGCGAGCCGGCCGTATCCGGCCCCGTCTCCGTCCACGACGGACGGATGCCCGCCGCACCCGGCGATCTGCGGGTCGAGGCCCGCGGTATCGCGCCCGTGCCCGAGACCCACCGCTACGGCGGGCCGGGGCGGCTGTTCACCGTGTGGTTCGCCCCGAACCTGACCATGACCGGTGTGTTCACCGGCACCGTCGGTATCGCCCTGGGCCTGGACTTCGCCACCGCGCTCACCGCGGTGGTGCTGGGCACCCTCCTGGGCGCCCTGCCCACCGCGTACCTGGGGACCTGGGGCAGCCGGACCGGGGCCGGACAGCTCCCGCTGGCACGGCTGGCCTTCGGCCGGGCCGTCGCGGTGCCCGGTGTCCTCCAGTGGCTCTCCTCGGTCGCCTGGGACGCGCTCATCGGCCTGTTCGGCGGGGACGCGCTGGCCCGGCTGTGCGGCTGGCCGTTCTGGCTGGGTGTGCTGGTGATGATGGCCGCCCAGGGAGCGCTCGGGGTGTTGGGCTACGAGGCCATCCACCGGATGCAGACGGTGATGACGTTCGTGCTCGCCGCCGCCTTCCTGGCGCTCGCGGTGAAGCTGGCGGACAGCGCGGACCCGGTCACCGCCGGTGCCGCCCAGGGTGCGGACCGCGCCGGTGCGTTCGTCCTGACCAGCACGATCGCCCTGAGTCTCGCACTGTCGTGGGCGCCGTACGCCAGTGACTTCAGCCGCTATCTGCCGCGCGCCACCTCACGGGCGCGGATGTTCTGGTGCACCCTCCTCGGGGTCACCCTCTCCTTCGTGGCGGTGCAGGCGCTGGGACTGTGGGGCGCCTCGGTGCTCACCGACCAGACGGCCCGGGGTGTGGACGAGGCGCTGGGCGGTGGCACACCGGGCGCGCTCGGACTGCTGGCCGTGGCGCTGGCCGCGCTGTGCAGCAACGCCATGAACGACTACAGCGGCTCGCTGGCACTGCAGACCGTCGGGGTGCGGATCCCGCGTCCGCTCGCGGCCGCCCTCGCCGCCGTACTGGGCTTTCCGCTGGTGCTGTGGATGCACGCCGCGGACACCACCGCCCGCTTCCAGAACGTGCTGCTGTTCGTCGGCTACTGGATCCCCGGCTTCGTCGCCGTGGTGACCGTCGACTGGTTCGCCCGGTCGCGGGCCCGCGGTGGCGCCCCCGTCGACCTGGCCGCCGAAAGCGCCCGGCCGCAGCCCTGGTGGCCCGCGGTCCTGGCGTTCGCCGCCGCTTTCGCCGCGGCGGTACCGTTCATGGACACCACCCTGTACACGGGTCCGGTGGCCGAGGCGCTGCACGGCGCCGACCTCGCCTACTACACGGCCTTCCTCGCGGCACTCCTGGTCTACGCACCGCTCAGACTGCGCCGCCTCGCGCCCGCACCGGCCTCCCGCCAACCCGGCCCGATACCGGAGTGAGCCCGCGCCGCCCCGTCCCGACCCCGTTTCCGGAGCGTTCCCCCATGGCCCCTTCCACCGTCCCCGAGCACACCGCCTTCGCCGCGCACGCCCTCGCCCGGGTGCGGGAGACCACCCCGCTGGTGCAGTGTCTGACCAACGCGGTCGTCACCGGTTTCACCGCGAACGCGCTGCTGGCCCTCGGTGCCTCCCCCGCCATGGTGGACATCCCCGGGGAGGCCGGTCCGTTCGCCGGGATCGCCTCGGGGGTGCTGGTCAACCTGGGTACCCCGCACGCCGAGCAGCGCACCGCCATGACCGAGGCGGCGCGGGCGGCCGCAGCGGCCGGGACCCCATGGGTGCTGGATCCGGTGGCCGTCGGCGTACTGCCGGTGCGCACCGAACTGGCGCGGCGGCTGCTGGGCTTGCGGCCCACCGTGATCCGGGGCAACGCCTCCGAGATCATCGCCCTGGCGGACGGCGGTGGCGGCGGCCGCGGGGTGGACTCCGCACACGAGGTGGAGGCCGCCCGGCGGGCCGCCGGGGAACTGGCCCGCGCCACCGGTGGAGTGGTCGCGGTGTCCGGTCCGGTGGACGTGGTCACCGACGGCACCCGGCACGCCCGGATCGCCAACGGGGACGCGCTGCTGACCCGGGTGACCGGCGGCGGCTGTGCGCTGGGCGCGGTGCTGGCGGCGTTCGCGGCGGTGGACGGGGACCGGTTCGCCACCACAGTGGCGGCGGTGGCCGCGTACACCGTCGCCGCCGAGCGCGCCGCCCGGGAGTCGTCCGGCCCGGGGAGCTTCGCGGTGGCGTTCCTGGACGCCCTGGCCGCGCTGGAGCCGTCGGAGCTCACCGCACAGGCGGCGATCTCATGAGCTCCTCCTGGAATCCGTCTTCCGGGGCGGATCCGTCCGCCGGGGCACCGCCGGTGGATCTGTCGGTGTATCTGGTCACCGACACCGCCCAGTGCGCGGCCCGCGGCCGCAGCGTGGCCGAGACCGTGGCACATGCCGTGGCCGGGGGTGTCACCGCGGTGCAGGTGCGGGAGAAGGCCGCGGACGGCGGGGACTTCCTGCGCACGGTGCTGGAGGTGGCCGCCGTCCTCCCCGAGCCGGTGGCGCTGATGGTCAACGACCGTGTGGATGTGTTCCTGGCCGCACGGGCCGCCGGGGCCCGGGTGACCGGTGTCCACGTGGGCCAGTCGGACCTGCCCGTCGCCGCCGTACGGGAGTTGATCGGCGAGGAGGCGGTGCTCGGGCTGAGCACGGCCACGCCCGAGGAGGTGCGGGCAGCGGCCGGGGAGCCCGCACGCGTCGACCACCTGGGCATCGGCGCCCTGCGCGCCACCCGTACCAAGACCGACGCGCCGCCCGCCCTCGGCCACGACGGCTTCGCGCGGCTGGTCCGGCTCGGTCCGCTGCCCGCCGTGGCCATCGGCGGAGTCACCCCCGCCGATCTGCCGCGGCTGCGGACCGCCGGGGCGGCGGGGGCCGCCGTGGTCTCCGGGGTGTGCGCGGCCGAGGACCCCCGTTCGGCCGCGGCGGCCTACGCCCAGGCGTGGCGGAACACCACACCGGTTGGGCCGAAGGAGTGCCGGGGCGACACGGACACCCGCTGAGCGGGCACCCCTCCTGATGCGACGGCGCGCCGGACGGTGCGCCCGTCGGAGGTGTCGGATGTGGCGGACCGCCCGGGGCGGCTGCCGCCACCGGGCCGCTCAGAGAGGAAGCGCCATGCGCCGCACCGCGGGAGAACGGAGTCCGGCCACCGCCGTGGACGCGGAGGTGGCCGCGCCCGGAGACGGCGGCCGATGAGGACCGTCGACGGACGCACCGACCACGTCGTGGTGGTCGGCGCGGGTCTTTCGGGGCTCGCGGCCACGCTCCATCTGCTGGGCGCCGGACGCCGGGTGACCGTGGTGGAACGGGCGGCCCTGCCCGGCGGACGGGCCGGGCGCACCGAGCGCGGCGGCTACCGGATGGACACCGGCCCGACCGTGCTGACCATGCCGCATCTGATCGAGGAGGCGCTCGCCGCCGTCGGCGACCGGCTCGCCGGCCGACTGGAGCTGATCGGGCTGCATCCGGCCTACCGCGCCCGTTTCGCCGACGGTGAGCACCTCGACGTCCACACCGGCGCCGACGCCATGGAGGCGGAGGTCCGCCGGTTCGCGGGCGCCCGTGAGGCGCGGGGCTACCGGCGGCTGCGGACGTGGCTGGAACGGCTCTACGCGGTCCAGATGCGCCGATTCATCGACACCAACTACGACTCCCCCTGGCAGCTCCTCCACCCCGATCTGGCCCGGCTCGCCGCCCTCGGCGGGTTCGGACGGCTCGACGCGCGGCTCGGCCGCTTCCTCCAGGACGAGCGGGTGCGCCGGGTGTTCAGCTTCCAGGCGCTCTACGTCGGGGTGCCGCCCGCGCGGGCACTGGCCGCGTACGCGGTCATCGCGTACATGGACACGGTGGCCGGGGTGTACTTCCCGCGCGGCGGTGTGCACGCCCTGCCGACCGCGCTGGCCGGCGCCGCCGCCGACGCGGGTGCCGAACTGCGCTACCGCCACCGGGTCACCCGGCTGGAGCGCACCGGGGACCGTGTGACCGCCGTCCTGACCGACCAGGGCCGCATCCCCTGTGACGCGGTGGTCCTCACCCCCGATCTGCCGGTCTCCTACGGGCTGTTGGGGCGGCGGCCACGCCGTCCGCTGCGGCTGCGCCACGCCCCGTCGGCGGTGGTGCTGCACGCGGGCACCGACCGCACCTGGCCTGATCTGGCGCACCACACCCTCTCCTTCGGTGCCGCGTGGCGCGGCACCTTCGACGAACTCACCCGCACGGGGCGGACGATGACCGATCCGTCCCTGCTGATCACCCGCCCGACCACCCACGATCCCGGTCTCGCCCCGCCCGGCCGCCATCTGCACTACATCCTCGCGCCCTGCCCCAACACCGAGATCGGGCCCGGTCCGCGGGCGTGGCGGGAGCTGGCGCCCCGCTACCGGGACGGTCTGCTGACCGAGCTGGAGCGCCGCGGACTGACCGGGATCGGTGCCGCCATCGAGGAGGAGTGCCTGGTCACCCCGGCCGACTGGACGGCCGAGGGGCATGCGGCGGGCACTCCGTTCTCCGCCGCGCACACCTTCGCGCAGACCGGCCCGTTCCGGCCGCGCAACCTGGTGCGCGGAGTGGCGAACGCGGTGCTGGCCGGATGTGGCACCACACCCGGTGTCGGGGTGCCGACGGTGCTGCTCTCCGGCAAGCTGGCCGCGCTGCGGATCACCGGACAGCCCTCCGGCGCCGGACGGCCGCCGTCCCGCGCCACCGCCCGGCCCCCCGCTCTGACCGATGCGGAACCCGCAGGAAAAGGCGTCGGCCCATGACCGCCCGGGAGCTGGACGCGGCGGGGATCACCGACCCGGCGCTGCGCGCCGCGTACACCCGCTGCCGGGCGCTCAACGCACGCCACGGCAAGACGTACTTCCTGGCCACCCGGCTGCTGCCGGTGGCCCGCCGCCCCGCGGTGCACGCCCTGTACGGTTTCGCCCGCTGGGCCGATGACATCGTGGACGACCTGGTGAGCCGGGCCGGTCCGGCCGAGCGCGGCGCGGCGCTCGACGCGCTCCGGACCCGGCTGACCACCGGGCTGCGCACCGGCACCAGTGACGATCCGGTGGTCCGGGCCCTGGCGCACACCGCCGCCGTGTACGGCATCGACCACCGCCACTTCACCGACTTCATGGCCTCCATGCGCAGCGATCTGGCGGTCACCGACTACGCCACCTACGACGACCTGCGCGCCTATATGCACGGCTCCGCGGCCGTCATCGGGTTGCAGATGCTCCCCGTGCTCGGCACCGTCGTCCCGCGCGCGGAGGCCGCTCCGCACGCCGCCGCGCTGGGTGTCGCCTTCCAGCTCACCAACTTCCTGCGGGACGTGGGCGAGGATCTGGAGCGCGGCCGGGTCTATCTGCCCCGTGACCTTCTGGCGGCACACGGGGTGGACCGGGAGCTGCTGGAGTGGAGCCGCGCCACCGGGGTCCACGACCGGCGGATCGTGGCCGCGCTGCGGGCCGCGGCCGGGCTCACCCTCGGGGTGTACCGCGAGGCGACCCCCGGGCTGGCCATACTCGATCCGGTGTCCCGGCCGTGCATCCGTACGGCCTGTGTGCTCTACGGCGGCATCCTGGACGCCATCGCGGCGGACGACTACCGCGTGGTGCACCGGCGTTCGGCCGTTCCGCGCCGCCGCCGTGCCGCGGTGGCGGTGGACGGGCTGGGCCGGGTCGCGGCCGCCCGGCTCCGGGACCGCACCGGCCGGGCCCGGGGACCGGAACCCGATGGGGTGTCCGGCCCCGCGCCAGCACACCGCGGGGCCTTCGCACGGGAGGGCTCCGTATGACCTTCCTCCATGCCCGGCGCGGCCGGTACGCCCTGCGGCTGCGCCGCGGTTCCGTGCCGTGGGAACGGCAGCCGCCCACCTGGCGGGAGGCCCGTCCCGCGCTCATCGCCGACGCGCTGGCCCGCGCGCGGGCCCGGCCCTGCGGCAACTGGTTCGTCCTGGCCGCCTCGCGGGACGTCCGGCCGGGGCGGCCGTTCGGCCGCACCGTCGCAGGTGTCGAGGTAGTGGTGTGGCGGGGCGCCGACGGGGCGCTGCGCGCCGGGCCCGGGGCGTGTCCGCACCTCGGCGCCCCGCTCAAGGACAGCCCGGTGCGCTGCGGCACCCTGATCTGCCGCTGGCACGGACTCGCCCTGGACGGCGGGCCGTTCGCGGGCTGGGACCCCTTCCCGGCGTACGACGACGGGGTACTGGTCTGGGTACGGCTGGACCGGACCGGTGGTGAACGCCCCCTGGAGCGGCCGGCCGTCCCGGTCCGGCCCGATCCGGTCCGCGCGCTGAGCGCCGTGTACACCGGTGTCGGCCGCTGCGAACCGCAGGATGTGGTGGCCAACCGGCTCGATCCATGGCACGGCGCATGGCTCCACCCGTACTCGTTCGTCGATCTGACGGTGGTGAAGGCACCCGCCGGGGATGACACCGCGGACCCGGAAGGCGACGCCTTCGTGGTGGAGGTCGCGTTCAAGGTGGCGGGGCGGGCGACGGTCCCGGTCCGGGCGGAGTTCACCGCGCCCGGTCCACGGACCGTCGTGATGCGCATCGTGGCGGGCGAGGGGCAGGGGTCCGTGGTCGAAACCCATGCCACGCCCCTGACCCCGGACGCGGCGGGGCGGCCCCGTACGGCGGTGATCGAGGCGGTGGTCGCGGTGTCGGACCGGCCGGGGTTCGGCGTGGCGCGCGCCGCGGCCCCGGCGCTGCGCCCGCTGATCCGCGCGGCGGCCGCCCGGCTGTGGCGTGACGACCTGGCGTACGCGGAGCGACGCTGGGCCCTGCGGAGCGCGGGCAGGTTCCCGGGCTGACCACCCGCCGCACTCCCGCCCATCAGTCGCCGCCCATCAGTCGCCGCCCGTCAGCCGCCGCCCAGCCCGGCCAGCGCGCGCAGCGCCGCCGAACGGCCCTTCGGCGGCACCGTCCACAGCGTCTGTCCCCGGACGCCCCACCGCTCCAGCAGGGCGTTCGCGGCGAGGAAACCGGTGGTCGCCGCGCGTTCCATCAGCGCCACCGGCAGGGCGGTGCGCACCAGATCGCCCGCCAGCACGACGGAGGGATCGGGGGTGCGCACCGTGGGACGGCCGCCGAACCCGCCGACCGGGAACAGCGGGCAGTCCGCCCGCCACTCATGGCACCGCGCAATGATCCGTGCCTCCCGCGTCTCCGGGTAGACCTGGTGCAACTGGGCGATCAACGCCTCCTGTCCGGCCTCGCGGTCGAGGTCCGGGGCGACGGCGTAGGCATGCAGTTCGACCACCGAACCGCCGGTGCGGGCGGCCCACCGGGCCGCCTCGCCCTCCCAGCGCTCCAGCACGCTGACGTTGTCCAGCGCGCCGTAGCCACTGGTGCCGAGGAAACCGGGGCGGTCGGCGCGCACCGGACGGTCCAGCCACAGCCGGGACACCAGGAACGGCGGCGCCGTGCGCAGCCGTTCGATCCCGGCCCGCCACCGTCCGGTGCCCAGCCGCGGTGAGTCCGCCACCACCCGGCGCAGCCCGTCGGTGTCCAGTGCCAGCACGGCCGCGTCATGGCGCCGGGTGGCGCCGTCCGCGGTGAGCCGTACCCCGCCGCCCGGTTCCGGCTCCAGGCGCTCCACCGGGCTCCCCGTCCGCAGCCGTGCGCCGTGGCCGGTCAGATAGCGGCCCAGCGGTTCCCACAAGGCCTGCGGGAACGGCTCCCGGGGCACGTCGAAGAGCAGTCCCTCCGCGGAGCCGAGGAAGTAGATGTGGAACATCAACGCCAGCTCGGCGGCGGAGAGTTCGCCCGGGTCGGCGAAGAAACTGCGCGAGAACACTTCGAACGCCAGATGCCGCGCGGCCTCGGGGAAGCGGATCCGGGTGAGGAAGTCCCGTGCGCTGATGCCGTCCAGCCGCTCGTACACCTCCGGCACCCGGACGTCCAAGAGGGGCAGCGCGGCGGCCGGACGCATCCGCAGCAGGTCCCGCACACCGAAGCTGGGGCTCAGCGCCACGAAACCCAGGGCGCTCAGCGGCGGGGTGCGGGGCACCCGGGCGAAGCTGTCGTACGTGCCCCGGCTGTGCCGCAGTGGGTAGTCCGGCAGTCCGGTGAGCGTCCGCAGTCCGGGGTCGGTCCGCCGCAGCAGTCCGCGGAGGTTGTAGTACTGCCGGAAGAAGGCGTGGAAGCCGCGGCTCATGGTGACCTGTGAGCCGTCGTCCAGCCGTACCGGCCAGCCCGCGAGCCGTCCGCCGAGGTGTGCCTCCCGCTCGTACAGGGTGACGTGGACACCGCGTTCGGCCAGGCAGGTGGCGGCGGCGAGTCCGGCGACACCGCCACCGGCCACCGCCACGCTCGGTGCGTCCCCGGTGATCCGGGGCCGTCCCGCCGGCGGCGGCAGCACCCGGGCGCGGCGGTCGCGGCCCCGGCGCGGTACGGCGCCGTCGACCGCGCAGCGCCGTCCCACGGCGGTCACCAGGTGGTCCGGTGGCCGGGTACGCCGGTGGCCGCGCCGCCCACGACGGTGTGCACCACCCCGGTCTGCCAGCCGGGCATCGGCACCACCCTGACCTGGTCGAAGCCGGCCCGCCGCATCCGTTCGCGGAAGGCGTCCGCGGTGTCGAACTCCGCGACGCTGCGGCGGAGGTGGCGGTAGAGGGCCCGGTCCCCGGTGAGGGTTCCGGCGGGCTGGACGATGGCGCGGCACACCGCGGTCCACACCGCCCGGTGCAGGGGGTTGCCGCTGAGCAGGTAGTCGTGCACCGCCAGCCGGCCGTGGGGCACGAGCAGCGCCCGGACGGTGCCGAGCAGCGTGTCCGGGTCGGTGACGTTGCGGAACAGATAGGCGGCGAAGACCGCGTCGAACGACCCCGCGCCCCAGGTGGCGGAGAGCCGCTCGGCAGGGGTGTGCACGAAGCGGACCCGGGACGGCCAGCGCTTGGCGGTGGCCCGCTCCAGCATGCCCACCGAGGCGTCCACGGCCACGATCTCCGCCTCGGGCGCGGCCTTGAGCAGTGCGGCGGTGGAGGCCCCGGTACCGCAGCCGAGGTCGAGCAGCCGCAGCCCGGCGCCGTGCGCGGGCAGTCCCAGGCGCCGGGCGGAGCGGCGCAGATGGCCGTGGTAGCCGGGGTTGAGGGCGATCAGCCGGTCGTAGCCGGATGCCGCGCGGTCGAAAGCGGCGGCCAGTTCCGCGTCGCGCAGCAGGGCCGGTGTGCGATGTGGTGTCATACCGCCTCCACGGGGGCCGGGGTGTGGCGTCGCAGCCAGGGCAGTTCGGCGACGGTGCGCAGCATGGCGGGCACGGGGGTGCGCAGCCCGATGGCGAAGTCCTCGGCCGCCCGGGTGCGTCCGTCGAGGAAGCGCAGCAGCCGTTCCATCGGCACCTGCCGGAACAGTCCGGTGAAGAACGCCGCGCCGTCCACCCGACCGGCCGCCAGGGCCCGCAGCAGTACCGCGTCCATCGCCCGCGCCCGCGGGCGGTGGGGCCGGGGCGGCACCGGGGGCCGCCCGCGCCGCCACGCCTCCGCGGCCGCCCGGCTCTGCCGTTGCACGGTGGCGAAGGTGTAGCCGGTGGACGGACGGGTGGCGCCGCCGGCGGTGCCGATGCGGAACACCGCGGCGCCGGTCCGCCGGGGGAAGCGTGCGTCGGTCATCGGGATGACCCCCTGCTCGACGGCGGTCACCTCGAAGCGGTCCAGGCCGAGCACCTGCCGTGCGTAGTGGGTGAGGGCGCGGTCGTACCCGGTGTCGCCGAGGACGGCAGGGGAGAACTCGGTGTACTCCACGAGCGCTTCGCACGGGCCGAACGGCAGGATGTAGCCGAAGGACAGTCCGCGCGGCGGCTGTGGGGTGCGGAAGTCCATGAGGTCCGCCACCGCCGGGTCGAAGCGGGGCAGCGGGGTCCGGATGAACCAGCCGCGGAAGTGCTGGAGGAGTGTGGTGCGGGCCGGTGGCAGCGGCCGGGGCGGCCGGGAGTCGAACGCCCAGCGGGCCCGCAGTACGACGGGCTCTCCCGCGGGGCCCGTCCCCCGTACCTCGGCGCCGCCCGGTGCGTCGGTGACGGTGTGCACGGCGGCCGCCACCCGCCGGAATCCGGGACACCGCCCGGTGCGCCGGGCCACGAACGCCTCGAAGTCACCGGATCGGAGCATCTTGTAGCGCAGTCCGGCCGGCCGTCCCTGCACCGTCTCGCCACCGGGGCCACGCACCCGGAGCCGCTCCCAGGACGCGGTGAGCACCTCGTCGAACTCACCGCCGGGCGGCTCCCAGTAGCACCAGGTGCGCTCGGGCGGGCGCAGCGGACCGGGCGGGGCGTCGACCAGGGTGACCTGGGGCGAAGGCGCGTTCCATGGTTGCGCGCACAGCCGGTACGCGAGCGAGAGCCCGGCCGCGCCCGCGCCCACGATGACGATGTCCCCGTGGATGTCCCCGTCCCGCACGGCGGCGCCTCCTTCCGCGCACAAGGGCCCTGGACCACGGCACCCCGGGGCTCTCGCCCCGCGGCACCGCGGCTCCACTGTTCCCTATGCGCGGCCGGTACGGAGGTACGGCGGTGGACGTGTCGCCCGGGTCCACCGCCGATGACGCCCCATCAGCGGGTCACCGCACCGCTCCACGGTGTCAGAGCAGGCCGACGATACGTGGTGGCGCGAAGACATGGCGCGCCCGGTGCTCGAGGACCAGCAGCTCCGGAAGGCGCCGTCGCAGGTCGGACATGCACTTCTCACACGACTCGTCGGCGTCGGGGAGGAATTCCTCGTGCTCCACGGCGATATGCCGGGCCAGCCGGATCTGGGTGGTCACCACACTGTCGCTGGGATCGCAGTCCACCCCCGGCCCGAATTCCTCCAGCGCCGCCTCCACGACCTCGGGAGCCAGCTTCATCGCCTTGTACAGCTCGATGCACTCCCCGCAGCCCCACATCCAGGAAGGAGGGAGCGGCCATTCGTCGTCGGGGTGCTCGTTCCCGGCATCCATGCGGCTCACAGTAGCGACATTCAGGAGTCCCCGAGGGCATAACGGCCACATCCGTCTGTTCCATCGGTAATCAGCCGATGGCGCCCCGGAGATGCGCTCCTCGGACTCCGGTCACGGCCCTCGGCCACGGGGCGCGCGTCTGACAGGATGACGGGGTGGGAGGCGTGGACGACAGCGGCCGTCCGTCCGACGGTTTCGAGGTGGCCACCGGCGACGGACGGGCCCGGGACGAGGACGGCCGGGAAGCCGCGGTACGGACCGCGTTCGAAGGGCTGCTGCAGATCCGGCGGTTGATGAACTCCGGTTCCGCCGACCCCGGAGCGCTGCCCGCCGCGTGGGAGCGGCACCAGCCGGTGCGCGCGGTGTCGCTCGCCCTGGAGGCCGCCGGTGTGCGTCCCTCGGCGGTGGACGCCGGCGGCCACCGCGTCACGACCGGCTACCGGGTGTGCGCGGCGGACCGGTCCGGGGTGGTGCGGGTCGAGTGGCTGGGCCCGTCCGGCAGCGGCGCCGGGTACGCCGCGCAGGAGGCGCTGCGGGAGTGCGCCGCGGTCCTGGGGCGGCTGGGCTGGGAGGCGCTGGAGTACCGCGGGCCGCGCGGCCGGCGCTTCCTCGAGGTGGAAGCCCTGGTCTGACCGGCGCCGGCGGGGAAACGGGCGCGCCCGCCTCCGGCCCGTGGTTTGCGCGGCCACGGCCACGGTCGCACGCTGGACACATGGCCGAGCGTCCGCACGCCACCGTCCGTCCGGCCGCCCCCCGCGGTGGGCGGCCGGTGCCGGGGAGCCGTCCATGACCACACCACGGGATCTGCTGATCATGGCCATGGACATGGCGTCCAGCCGGTCCGTCGACCGCGGCGACCTGTCGCTCGCGCTGGCGGGCGCCGAGGCCATCGATCTCCTGGACGCCCGGGCCATCGGGCTGGACGGCGAGCGCATCGTGCCGGGCCCGCCACTGCCCCTGGCGGACCGGATGCTGGACCAGGCCGCCGCCTCCCTCACCCGGGAACCGCCGTACGAACCGGTCGGCGAATGGCTGTGGCGCAGGGGCCGCGGGCTGCCGGAGGCGTATCTGGGCACGCTGGAGGCGGACGGGGACGCGGTCCGGGAGCGGCACCGCCGATGGGTGGTCTTCCACACCGACGAGCTGGTGCTCGTCGACTCCACCGCCCGCCGTCGCGCGGAGCACCGGCTGCGCTCGGACGAACCCGTCCTCGCGACACTCGCCGCGGCGGTCGGGATCGACGACCCGGCCGGACCCGGCTCGCCCACCGTGACACGGGTGGACGACGTGGCGACGGCCACCGTGCTCACGGCCGTGGACGACGCGCTGGGCGAGCTGGCCGTGGAACGGCAGCGCCGGGCGGAGCGGCGCGACGCCGCCACCGCCGACAACGTGCGCCGCGGCTACTGACACCGCCCGGCACCGGCACCGGACACCACCACGGTTCGCCGCGTGGTCCAGACCTACGGCGCACAAGGGGGCGCGCGCCAACTCGCGTGCGCCGTAAGCCTGTTCCGAAGTCTTTTTGACCACCGATCCGCTCTGCTAACTTCCCCAGGCCAGCGCGGCCCGGAGTGCGGTACACCGGGGAATCGGGCCCGCCCGGACGAGGGAGTCGGAGACGTGTCGCAGCTCGACGCTTGTGAACCATCGGTACGCCCCACCGGCAGTCCCCGGTCCGACACCGATCTCATACGGCTGATCGCCGGTGGCCGCCCCTTAGAGGACACCACCGACACACCCGACGACCCGCCCTCCCCCGCACCGGCGGCGGAGGAGGCGGCCGAGGAGTTCCGGCGCCGCCACCTCGCCGCCGTCCGGTCCTACGCCCGCATCTGCTGCCGCGACCGCCTCACGGCCGAGGAACTGGCCGACGAGGTCTTCGAACAGGCCCGGCACACCGTGCGGACCTCCCGGGAGCCGCGCGAGGCATGGCGCCACCACCTGCTGATCCTCGGCTACCGCACGGCCGCCGCCTGGGCCGCCACCCGTCGCCGCACCGATGTGGCACCGGACTTCGCGGCCTGGCTGGACACCTCCCTCGCGGCCCTGTCCGACCCGGCACCCACCGCACGGCTGCTGGAGAACCGGTCGCTGATGCTGCGCGGTTTCCGCAACCTCCCGGGCCGCACCCAGGCCGTTCTCTGGCACACGGCCGTCGACGGGGAGACCGGCGCACCGACGGCACTGCTGCTGGGGGTGGAGCCGGAACGGCTGCCCTCCCTGCGCAAGCGCGCGCTGCGGTCCTACCGCGACGCGTACTTCTGGGCGTACGCGGCCCAGGCCGCGGAGGACGACTGCGGGCGGTTCTGCGGTCTGCTGGACGCGGCAGCGCGCCGCGCCGGAGTGCACCGCAGCGGCGATCTGGAAGGCCATCTGGCCCGCTGCTCCCAGTGTTCCCGGGTGCTGAACGTGCTGGTCGGGCTGGGCGAGCGCCCGGCGCAGGTGCTCGCCGAAGGTCTGCTGCCGTGGGGCGGGCTCGCCTATCTCGCCTCCCGTCCGGCCCCCGGCGGACAGGAGGCCACCGAAGCCGCCACAGGCGTTCCGTCCGCCCGGCCGGCCACCGTGCGCCTCGCCGACGCCCCCGGGGCCGGGGCCGGGGCCGGGGACGGGGACGGCGGTGGCCCCGCCACTCCCCCGGCCGGCCCGGACACCCCGCGGGGCACGGACGGTCCCGGTACCGGGGTGTCCACCCGGCGGATCCCCGTGACGCGGGCGCTGGCCGCGACGCTGACGACTTCCGCCGTGGTGGCCACGGTCGCCGTACTGCTGGTGTCCCCCGGCACCACCACGGACTCCGGTGCGCGGCGGGACACCCCCGCGCCCCTCACCCCGCCCGCCACCGGCGGGGTGTCCCCCTCGGAGCCCGCCCGGGGCACCACCCCGACATCCGGGCCGTCCGACGGCTCCGCCACGTCCGCACCCACCGCCCCGGCGACCCGCGCCCGGCACACCACGGCCCCCGCCCGGCCCGTGCCGGACACCGTCTCCGCCACCTCGGTCATCGCGGCGGACACCTTCGACGCGGCTTCCCTGGGCGACGCGGAGGTCGGCCCGGCCACCGGGGACACCGGCTCCGGAGGAGGCGGCCGCCAGGTCGCCGAGCTGGCCGACGGCGCGTATCTGCGCTACGACGACGTGGACTTCGGCGACGGGTCGAGCCAGTTCCGGGCCCGGGTCGCCTCCGACGCCGCGAACGGGGTGAGCGGGCTGGTCGCCGTCCACCTCGACACCCCCTCCAGCTCCCCCATCGGCACCTTCACGGTGGACACCACCGGCGGCCGGACCGCCTGGCGCACAGTCCCGACGAACATCACCCGCACCACGGGGGTGCACACCGTCTACCTCCGGTTCTCCTCGGACGCCACCGGCCGCCCGCCCTTCGTGGGGCTGCACTGGTTCACCTTCCCGGTGCGCTGACGGTCCCGGTCGCCGGGCCCTGCGACGCGGTGCGGGCCGGGCGGGCATGCTGGAGTCATGCCCCTCCGGCCGCTGACCTCCCTCCGCCGTTGCTGGCAGCCGGGCTGTACGACGGTGGTGCTGCCGCTCGGGCTGATCGCCGTGGTGTTCGTGGTGGACATCCTGTCGCCGTCCCATATCCACCTCGGACCGCTGCTGGTCGCGGCACCCGCGATCACCGTGGCCTTCGCCGGTGCCCGGCTGACCGCCCTGATCGGGGCCCTCGCGGTGGCCACCCAGGTGGCGATCGGGGTGGAGCGGGGAGTGCTCGACACCGCCAACATCCAGGCGCAGATCGGCGCGCTGCTCCTGGTGTCCACCCTGCTCGTGGGGTTCTGCCTGGTCCGGGACCGCCGGGAGCGGAAACTGCACCGGATGACCTCGGTGGCGGAGGCCGCCCAGCACGTCCTGCTGCGCCCGCTGCCGAACCGCAGCGGCCCGCTGGAGATCGCGCACCTCTATCTGCCCGCGGAGGCGGAGGCCGAGATGGGCGGCGATCTGTACGCGGCGGCCCGCACCGCGCACAGCACCCGGCTGCTGATCGCGGACGTCCGGGGCAAGGGACTGGCCGCGATCAGCCACGCCGCGCTGCTGCTGGGCGCCTTCCGCGCGGCCGCCCACCGCCAGGCCACCCTGCGCAACCTCGCCGTCCATCTGGACGGCGCGATGCGCTGGGACAGCGCGCAGTGGCGGGCCCGGGACGACGCGGACACCGAGGAGTCCTTCGCCACCGCCATGCTGCTGGACATCCCCGACGAGGAGCCGGTCGTCCACGTCATCAGCTGCGGCCATCCCCCGGCCCTGCGGCTCGGCCGGGACGGTGTCAGCGCGCTCCACCCCGGCGCCCACCACCTGCCGCTGGGGCTGGGCGGACTCAACGGGACGTCCGACTACCAGGCCGAGACGTTCCCCTTCGAGCGCGGTGAGCAACTGCTGCTCTACACCGACGGGGTGGTCGAGGCCCGCGACGCCGAGGGCGTCTTCTACCCGCTGGCCGAACGGGCCGCCGGCTGGACCCAGCGCCGTCCCGACGCGGTGGTGCGCCGGCTGCGCGAGGACCTCATCGCGCACATCGACGGCCACCTCGGCGACGATGCCGCCGTGGTGGCCGTCCGGCGGGGCTAGACGGCATCCGGCGCCGCGAGCAGTTCCTCCACCTCCTCGGCGCTGGTCTCCTGGAGTTCCTCCCCGAGGAGCAGCCAGCGGGTGATGCCGACCGAGCGCAGAAACGGCAGGTCGTGCGAGGCGATGAGCAGGGCGCCCTGAAAGGAGTCGAGCGCGCCGGTCAGCTGGCGGACACTGGCCGTGTCCAGGTTGTTGGTGGGTTCGTCCAGCATCAGCAACTGGGGGGCCGGGGCGGCGAGCATGGTCGCCGCGAGGGCGGCGCGGAAGCGCTCCCCTCCGGAGAGGGTGGCCGCCCGCTGTTCCGCCCGCGCCCCCTTGAACAGGAACCGCGCGAGCTGCGCGCGGATGTGCTGGTCCGTCACCCCGGGTGCGGTCCGGGCCACATTGGCCGCCACGCTCAGTTCTCCGTCCAGCACATCGAGGCGCTGGGGCAGGAAGCGCAGCGGCACCCATGCCCTGGCCTCGCCGGACAGCGGGGCGAGTTCGCCGGTCAGGGTGCGCAGCAGGGTGGTCTTGCCCGCTCCGTTGCGGCCGACCAGCGCGATGCGTTCGGGACCGTGCACCTTCAGGGTGCCCTCGCGCAGCCTGCCGTGGCGGAGGCGCAGTCCGTCCAGGCTCAGCACGGTGCGCCCCGCGGGTACGGCGGTGTGCGGCAGGGACACCCGGATCTCGGCGTCGTCGCGGATGGCGTCCGCGGCCTCCTCCCGGCGTTCACGCGCCTCCTCGAGCCGGCCCTCGTGGAGTCCGCGGAGCTTGTCGCCGGACTCCTGGGCGGACCGTTTGCGTTCTCCGGCGACGATCCTCGGTGCCCTGCGCTGGGCGTCCAGTTTCTTGCTCTGGCGCTGACGGCGGGCCACTTTGATGTGGGTCTCCTCCAGTTCGCGCTTCTGGCGGCGGACGTCGGCCTCGGCGGCACGCAGGGTGCGGGCGGCCGCCTCCTGCTGGGTGGCCACGGCCTCCTGGTAGGCGGACCAGCCACCGCCGTACCAGCTCACCGCGCCGGAGCGGAGTTCGGCCACCCGGTCCACCCGCTCCAGCAGTTCGCGGTCGTGGCTGACCACGACCAGCACCCCGGAGCGCCAGGAGTCCACGGCCTCGTAGAGGCGGCGACGCGCGAACAGGTCGAGGTTGTTGGTGGGTTCGTCGAGCAGCAGCACATCGGGGCGCTCCAGCAGCAGCGCGGCCAGGCGCAGCAGGACGGTCTCCCCGCCGGACATCTCGCCGACGGCACGGTCGAGTCCGATGCCGTCGAGCCCAAGGGAGCCCAGGGTGGCGAGGGCGCGTTCCTCGACGTCCCAGTCGTCGCCGAGGGCCTCGAAGTGCGCCTCGTCCACCTCCCCGGCCTCGATGGCGCGCAGCGCGGCGCGGCGCCGGGCGATACCGAGGGCCTGGTCGACGCGGAGTGTGGTGTCGAGGGTGAGGTTCTGCGGGAGGTGGGCCAGGGTGCCGCCGACGGTCACCGTCCCCCGGGCGGGTCGCAGCCGCCCGGCGAGCAGCCTCAGCAGGGTGGATTTGCCGGTGCCGTTGGTGCCGACCAGGCCGGTGCGGCCGCGGCCGATGGTCAGGGAGAGTCCGTCGAAGACCGGGGTGCCGTCGGGCCACTGGAAGCTCAGTGCGGAGCAGGTCACGGAGGTGCCGGGCACGGTGGTGTGGGCCATGTGGTTCTCGCAGTCGTCAGCGCGGAAAGGGGGCTTGGTGTGCGAGCACCACGCGGCGGCCGAGCCATGGGAAGGGGCTGCCCTGCGAAGGACGAGGGACGGCTGGGGCACCGAGGTCGGATCCACGCGGAGGGTCACGGGGCCGGAGAAACCGGCCGCGGGGTGACGGGCGTACGGCGGGTGCCGTACCGCGCGGTGATCGCGGACCTCAGATGCGCAACGTCCACCTCTATCGGAGACAACAGGACGCTGTCACTGTACCGCAGCCGCGCTCAGTGCGAGGTGCGGTGCGACATGCGGTGCGGGGTCCGGAAGCGCGACCAGCGCCGGGCGACCGGGTCCGCGCGCCGGGGTGTCCGGTGCACCCGGGCCAGGACCAGGACGGTGTCGTCGGCCGGGTCCCCGGGCACCATATGGTCCAGGATGCGGTCGGCGGCGGCCTCCAGCCCGTCGGGGGCCAGGTGCACCTGGGAGCGGAGCGCGTCGAGCCCCTTCCCCACGTCATGGGTGCGGCCCTCGATCAGCCCGTCGGTGTACAGCACGAAGACCGAGTCCTCGGGCAGTTCGGCGTCGGCGGTGCGGAACCGGCAGCCGCCGATGCCCAGCGGCACGCCCAGCACTTCGTCCAGCAGGTCGACCCGGTGGTCCGGGCGCAGCACCAGGGGCGGTGGGTGTCCTGCGCTGGCGAGGCGCAGATGTCCGGTGGTGGGGTCGTAGACGGCGTACAGACAGGTGGCCAGTTCGATGTTGGACTCCCGGGCGAACTGGTCGAGTTCGGCGAGGAGTTCACTGGGTTCGGGATCGTGGCGCGCCAGTGCGCTGGCGGTGATGCGCAATCGCCCCATGGCGGTGGCGGCGGGGATCCCGTGGCCCATGACGTCGCCCACCACCAGGGCGACGCGGTGGGCGGGCAGCCCGATCACGTCGTACCAGTCGCCGCCCACCTCGGTGATGCGCCCGCCGGGCAGATAGCGGTGGGCGATGTGCACATACGGGCTGTTCGCCAGGGAGTTGGGCAGCAGCGCGCGCTGGAGCCGGAGCGCGATGTCCCGCTCCTGGTTGTACAGCCGGGCGTTGTCCAGGCACAGCGCGGCCCGGGAGGCCAGTTCCCCGGCCAGGCCGCGGTCCTGCTCGGTGAAGCCCGGCCGGGACGAGGACCGCCCGAAGACGGCGATGCCCTGGACGGTCTTGCGGGCGATGAGGGGCGCGAAGAGCAGACTGGACAGACCGCTGTCGTGCAGCAGCCGGGCCCGCTCCTCGGTGAGCACGGTGCGGTTCAGGAAGTCGTCGTCCACCCGGGCCAGCGTCGGCCGTCCCGTCCGCAGCACCTCGTGGATGATCGACCCGGTCGGATACGTCACCACATCGAGCCCGCCGACCAGTTCGGTGGCGGGCGGCGGCAGGATGGTCTCGGCGGCGATCCGCCGGGTGACCAGGGGCCGGTCCGGGTCGAAGTCCAGCCCTTCCTCCGGGGATCGCATCACCTCCACCACCGCGCCGTCGCAGAAGTCCGGGACGGTGACGTCGACGACCTCCTGCCCGGTGATCCTGGTGTCCAGGGTGGTGCCGATCCGGGCGGCCGCCCGGTCCAGCAGGGCCAGCCGCTGCCGGGCGGCGGACGCCTCGACCAGGGCCTGTTCCCGGTCGGTCACATCGACCATCACCCCGCCCACCCCGAAGAAACGGATGCCGCCGGGGCGCGAGAGCGGGAAGAGGGACACCGACCACACCTGGTCGGTGTCCGGGTGCCCCTTGGTGCGCACTCCCACCAGGGTGCCCACGATCGGCCGTCCCACCTCGGCCACGGCGCTCAGCATGGCCGCGTACTCGCCGTTGTCCGAGGCGATCACGACCTCGTCGACATGGCGCCCCAGATGGGCTTCGACGGGGAGTCCGTCCATGTCGGCGAGGGTCTGGTTGACGTGGGCGTAGCGCAGGTCCTCGTCGAACATCACCAGACCGATGGGGCAGCTCTGGAAGAGCACGTCGAGGAAGGCCAGGTTGGTCTTCACCCGGTCCAGTTCATCGCCTCTGCTGCCCAGGGCGAGCACCACCGTCCGGCCGCCCACACCGGCCACCGGGAAGACCCGGAACGCCGCGTCGAGGTCACTGCCGTCCCGGTGGCGGGCGCGCACCCGGCCGCGCCAGTAGCCCTGGGTACGCCCCCGCTCCACCAGCCGGGTCCACGATCCGGCCACCCCGTCGGACGGACCGGTGAAGAGCATCTCGCCGGGCTGCGACAGCGCCTCCTGGGAGCGGTAGCCGAAGAGGTCCTGCGCGCCCGGCCCCCAGTAGCAGACGCGGTCGGACTCATCCACCGCGAAGACGGCCACCGCCACCCGCTCCAGCAGGGTGCCCGGCTCCGACCAGAGCGGCCCTCGCCCCGCCTCGTCGCTCTGCCGGTCTGCTGGCACCGGTCATCCCTCCGCGCTCGTGAAACGCAGTGACCCGGTCGCCCTCGAAGAGGGGGCCTCCCGATCCAGTCTGCGCCCTTCGCCCACGCGCCGAAAGGGAGCACGGAGGGTGCCCGTTCGGACACGTTCCGCAAATGGCGCCGACGGGGCGGGAGGGAGGCCGTACGGGCCGCCGGGCTCGTACCCTTGCCGCACCCGACAGCCCGTGTCCGACGCGTACCGAAGGTGGCCCATGACCAGCCCCGCACCCCATGGCGCGGCCCCGCTCGCGGGAATCCGCGTGGTCGACCTGTCCAAGATCCTGGCCGGACCGTATGTGACCATGTCGCTGGCCGATCTCGGCGCCGATGTCATCAAGGTCGAGCACCCGGACGGCGGCGATCCCACCCGGCGGTGGGGCCCGCCCTTCAACGGTCCCGACGCGGCGTACTACCTGGCCGCCAACCGCGGCAAACGCTCGGTGACGCTCGATCTGAAGTCCCCGGCCGGGCAGGAGGCGGCCCACCGGCTGATCGCCGACGCCGATGTCGTCGTGGAGAACTTCCGCCCCGGGAGCAGCCTCCAGGAGGAGTTCCGCTACGACCGGCTCAGCGAGGCCCATCCGCGGCTGGTGGTCCTGCATATCTCCGCGTTCGGCGAGACCGGCCCGCTGCGCTCCGAACCGGGCTACGACATGGTCGCGCAGGCCGCCGCCGGACTGATGTCCCTGACCGGTGAACCACAGGGCCCACCGGTCAAGGCCGGATACGCGATGGGCGACCTGGGGGCCGCGCTCTTCGGCACCATCGGAGTGGCCTCGGCCCTCGTCGAACGCGCCCGGACCGGCCACGGCCAGTACCTCACCACCTCGCTGTACGAATCCCAGCTCGCCCTGCACATCAACTGGGCCACCAGTTACTTCGCCACCGGACAGACCCCGACCCGGCTGGGTTCGGGGCATCCGAGCCTGGTCCCCTACCAGGCGTATCCGGCGTCGGACGGCCACTTCGTCATCGCGGTCGGCAACGACGCGCTGTGGCAACGCCTCTGCGCCCTGATCAACCGCCCCGACCTCGGGGACGACCCCCGGTTCAGCACCAACCGGGACCGGGTGGTCCACCGCGCCGAGCTCAACGCCGCGCTGGAGACGACCCTGCGCGGCCGGACCGTGGAGCACTGGTGCGCCACCCTCAAGGCGGGCGGTGTCCCCGTCACCCCGATCCGGACGCTCGACGAGGTCTACGGCTCCGAGCAGACCGCCGCGCTCGGCATCGTCCAGCAGGTGGCGCACCCCGTCGTCGGGACACTGGACCAGGTGGGGTTCCCGGTGAGCTACCGCGGTGTACGGCCGCCGGTGCGCACCGCGCCACCGCTGCTCGGTGAGCACAACCACGAGGTGCTCTCCGCGCTCGGTTACGACGCCGAGGAGATCCGGCGGCTCACCGAGCCGCCCCCGCCCGGTCGTTGACAGTCCCGCCCAGCGCGGCGAACCCCGGTGTCCACCAGGTGCGGCCGTCCGCGGTCAGCGCGAACGCCTCGACACCCGGCAGGGACGCCACCCAGTCACGGGCCCGCTCCCCCTTGACGAACGCGGCGGTGGCCAGGGCGTCCACCTCGGTCAGATGACGACCGACCAGGGTGATCGAGACCAGGGCGGTGGGCGGTGCGCCGGTCGCGGGGTCGAGGATGTGGTGACCGCGTTCGGCGGTACCGGAGGTGGCGACGGCCAAGTCCCGGCCCGACACCACGGCCGCCACCTCACCACCGCGCCACGGGTCGGCGATCCCGCACCGCCAGGGGCGGCCGGGTGCGGAACCGCCGCGCGCCTGGATGTCACCGCCGCCGTTGACCAGATGGTGGCGGGACCCGGCCGCGTACAGCATCCGGGAGGCGCGCTCGGTCGCCCACCCCTTCACCATCCCCGACGGATCGAGCCGCCCGCCCGGGGACGCGGTGAACGCCCCGCCGCTGCGGTGACCGGCACCGCGGCACAGCCGCAGCACCTCGGCCACCTCGGCATCGCACTCCGCGACCGTCAACTCCCCTCTCGCCAGCCGGCTGATCTGGCTGCCGGGCCGGTACGTGGAGAAGATCGCGTCCACCCGGTGCAGCCAGCACACGGCGTCACCGAGGGCGCTCTCGATCGCGGATGTGGCCGGGTCACGGATGTCGAAGGAGAACACCGTCCCCATGACCTCCTCGGTGTGGCACAGCCGGTGGCGTTCAGACATCGGCCCGGTCCAGGGCGCTCTGCAGGGAGGAGATATAGCCCTGGCTGGTGTAGGTGGCCCCCGAGACGGCGTCGATGTCCGCGCTCTGGGCGTCCAGCGCCCGCTGGGTGAGCTGCGGGACGGCCCCCGCGCTGGGGCCCTCGTCATGGACGCCTTCCAGGACGTCCACCTCGGTGAGCCTGGACTTCGCCAGGGTGATCCGGACCTGCACCGGGCCCCGCCGGGTCTCGACGACATCACCGGTGAAGCGGCCGGACACCGCGTCCGGTGACGCGCCGGTGGAGGTGTCGGCGGAGCCGTCGGCGGACGGGCGCGACGAGGGCGCGGCGGCGGGGGCGGGCCGATCGGGTTCCTGGTGCGGCTTCGCGTACAGCACCAGGAACAGCCCCAGCACGGTGGTGGCGGTGACCAGGACGGGACGCTTCATGGCAGTGGCTCCTCGACTTCGGGTACGGGTACGGCGGGTGGGGCGGCGGGGGTCAGAAGGCGAACGACTCGTGGTGGATACGGCGCCGGGGCACCCCGGCGCCCCGCAGGGCCCGCACGGCCGCCGCCGTCATCCCCGGCGGTCCGCACACGAAGGCGTCGTGGGAGGCCAGCCCGGGCACCAGCGCGGTCAGCGCCTCCGTCGTCAGCGGCGGCGCCTGGCCACCGGGCGCGCCGACGGCGTAGTGCACCCGGGCACCGCGCGCGGCGGCGATGTCATCGAGCTCACGGCGCAGCGCGAGATGTTCGGGACTGCGGGCGAAGTACACGAGCACCACCTCGCCGGGCAGCGTCTCGAACAGGGTGCGCAGCGGGGTGATGCCCACCCCGCCTGCCAGGAGCAGGGTCCGCTCACCGCGGGCCCGGGCGGCCGTGAACCCTCCGTAGGGGCCCTCCGCCCACACCCGGGTGCCGGGCCGCAGCCGGGCCACCGCGCGGGAATGGCCGCCGGCCTCCTTGACCGTGATGCGCAAGTGGCGGGAGTCGGGCGGCGCGGAGAGCGAGAAGGGATTGGCCGTCCACCACATGCCCCGCGCCAGGAAGCGCCAGCGGAAGAACTGGCCGGGCCGCGCGCCCAGCGCACCGAGCCGCTCACCGGTGAGGTACACCGACACCACACCCGGGGCCTCCGGATGGATCTCGGCCACCCGCAGCCGGTGGCGCAGCGCCCGCCGGACCGGGGTGATGAAGCGGAACCACAGCAGCAGGGCGGCCACCCCGAGGTAGAGGGCGTACCAGGCGGTGCGCGCCGCCGATGAGCCGAGGAAGTCCGAACCGTTGGACAACTGGTGGAAGAAGGCGAGGAAGACCGCGAGATAGGTGCAGAAGTGCAGGTAGTGCCAGGTCTCATAGCTCAGCCGGCGGCGCGCGGCACGGGCGGATACCACCCCGGTGGCCACCAGCAGCACCATCCCGGCCGTGGCCATCAGCATGTCCTCGTAGTGGAACACCAGGGTGGTGGTCTGGTCGATCACGTCCGTGCGGGACACCACCGCATAGCCCCAGATGATCAGCATGGTGTGCGCCAGGGCCAGGAAGACCGTGTACCGGCCGCCCATCGCATGCCACCGTGCCAGCCGGTCGCTGCCCACCCCCCGGTCCAGCGCCGGTATCCGCGCCATCAGCGCGAGCAGCACGGCACACGCGTAACCGGCCAGCAGTCCGGTGAGCCGCCCCGCACCGGTCAGCCAGCCGTCCAGTCCGACGACCGCGGGGGTGTTGCGCCACCACAGGACGAGAACGGCGGCGGCCCCCGCGTGGATCAGGGTCAGCACCACGGCCGGGGGCAGCCCGCGGCTGACCGGGGGCGGTGCGGAACGCGGCAGCCGGCGGCTGCAGCCGGTGTGCTCGATGGCGGTCACGGTGATCTCCCTCCACGGGCGGACACGACACCGGTGGGGCGCGGCTGCGGACCGCGGCACCACCGGTGGCGGACACCGTGGCAACCGTTCCTCTGGGTTTCCTCTGAGAACGGGCCCTGGCATGCTCGGGACGCCGGATTCAGAGGAAACACAGAGGTTGGCACGGGAGACTGCGGGCACCATGGAGAATCTCGACACCCCCGCGGCGGCACCGGCCGGACTGCACCGCACCGACGGCACCCCGGTGCGGGTGCTGGTCGTGGACGACGAACCCGATCTGGCCGGCATCCTGTCCGATGTGCTGCGCTACGAGGGCTGGCAGGTGCGCACCGCGGGCAGCGGCGAGGACGCGCTCACCGCCGCCCGTGACTTCCGTCCCGACGCGGTGGTGCTCGATGTGATGCTCCCCGACATCGACGGCCTCCAGGTGCTGCGGCGGCTGCGCGCCGAGTCGCCCGGGGTCTGTGTGCTGTTCCTCACCGCGCGGGACGCGGTGGAGGACCGCATCGCCGGGATCACCGCGGGCGGCGACGACTACGTGACCAAACCCTTCAGCCTCGAGGAGGTGCTCGCCCGGCTGCGCGGGCTGCTGCGCCGGGCGGGGATGGCCCGCGCGACGCACTCCGCGCAACTGCTGACCTTCGGGGACCTGGTGATGGACGAGGACGCCTGCGAGGTCTCGCGCGGCGGACAGGTGGTGGACCTGACGCCCACCGAGTTCGAGCTGCTGCGGTTCCTGCTGCGCAATCCCCGGCGGGTGCTCAGCAAGGCCCAGATCCTCGACCGGGTGTGGAGCTATGACTTCGGCGGCCAGGCACATGTGGTCGAGCTCTACATCAGCTATCTGCGCAAGAAGATCGACGCCGGTCGCAGTCCGCTGATCCACACCGTGCGCGGGGTCGGCTACGTCCTCAAACCGGATCCCCGGTCCGACGTCCGCCCCGAACACGGACCGGACCCGCGATGAGAGTCCCCTCCGCCCTGGTCCCGCGCAGTCTGCGCGCCCGGCTCACCGCGGGGGTGGTGGCGCTGCTGGCGGTGGCGTGCGTCGCGGTCGGGATCGCCACCTCCGCCGCCCTCGAGGGGTTTCTGCTGCAACGCCTGGACCAGCAGCTCAACGCGGTGGGCGGCCACTTCCCCGCCAGTCTGAACCCCGTCCCGGTGGCGGCGCGGAGCGATGTCACCCAGGACCGTTCCGGTGCCGGCCGCTCCGGCTCCACCGACCCCGCGGACCCCGCCGGTCCGGACACCCGCGGCCAGGCCTCGGGCACCTTCGGCGCCTGTGTCCTGAACGGAACGGTGACCCAGGCCGCCGTCGTCGGCGACCGCACCGAGACCTCCGTACGGCTCAGCGACGCCGACCGGCGCACCCTGGCCGACGTGCCGGTGGACGGGCGCGGCCACAGCGTCACCCTGTCCTCCCTGCGCGAGTACCGGGTGATGGCGGCCCACGGCAAGGGGGATGTGCTAATCACCGGACTGCCGCTGGAGCCGGTCGAGGAGACCGTCGAGCGGCTGCGCCTGGTCGAGGGCGTGGTGTTCGGGGCGGCCCTGCTGGCCACCGGAGTCGCCGGCGCGGTGGGCGTCCGGCTCTCGCTGCGCCCGCTGCGCCGGGTGGCGGCCACCGCCTCCGGAGTGGCCCGGCTGCCGCTGGCGGGCGGTGAGGTGGCGGTGACCCAGCGGGTGCCGGACACCGATCCGCGCACCGAGGTCGGCAAGGTCGGCTCGGCGTTCAACCGGATGCTCCAGCACGTGGAGGACGCCCTCGCCCGTCGGCACGCCAGCGAGGAACGGCTGCGCCGGTTCGCCGCGGACGCCAGCCATGAGCTCCGCACCCCGGTGGCCTCCATCCGCGGCCATGCCGAACTGGCCCTGCGCCACCCCGATCCCATGCCGGACAAGGTGCGCCAGGCGCTGGACCGGGTCCGGTGCGAATCGGTGCGGATGGGCGAGCTGGTCGATGACCTGCTGCTGCTCGCCCGTCTTGACGCGGGACGCCCGCTCGCCGCGGAACCGGTGGATCTGACCCGGCTGGTGCTGGACGCGGTCAGCGACGCCCGCGCCGCCGGACCGGACCACCGCTGGGTGCTCGAACTCCCCGAGGAACCGGTGGTGGTGAGCGGGGACGGCCGCGGACTCCAGCAGGTGCTGACCAATCTGCTGGCCAACGCCCGCACCCACACCCCGGCGGGCACCACCGTGACCGTACGTCTGGTGTACCGGGACGACGGGGTGGAGTTCATGGTGGAGGACGACGGCCCCGGTGTGCCGCCCGCCCAGCAGGCCACCGTCTTCGACCGTTTCGTACGGGCCGGTGACGGGCGGAGCCGCACCGGCGGCGGCACCGGTCTGGGTCTGGCCATCACCCATGCCGTGACCACCGCCCACGGTGGCCGGGTGGACCTCGTCAGCCACCCGGGCCACACGGTCTTCCGGGTGCGGCTGCCGGGGTCCGCGGACGGCGCGGCGGACGCACTCTAGGAGTCCCGCTCCGCCGCGCGGCCCGCGCCGAGCGCCGCCAGGAACAGCCGCTCGCACCGCTCGGCCATGTCCCGGGCCGATTCACCGGGGTGGCGGGTCCACCAGACCACCAGTGAGCCGACCACCCCGGTCCACACGTGCTTGAGGGCGGCCGCGTCCCGGGGGTCGTCGAAGCCCCGGGTGTTCAGCAGGTCCTCCGTGCCGCGCGCCGCCATACCGTCGATGGCCGCGCGGTACCGGTGCGCGGTCTCCGCCGGTTCCCCGGTGTCCGGAAGCGTGGGGTCGTACAGCAGGAACCACCCCTGGCGCTGCCCCTCCAGGGCCTCGAAGACCGCGCGCAGCACCGCCACCGGGGTGTCGGAGGTGGTGGCACCGTCCATCGCCTCCGCGATGGCCGTGCTCAGCCGGTCGCCGATACGCCGCAGGGCCGCCAGATAGAGACCGTCCTTGGAGCCGAAGTACTGGTAGAGCAGGGGTTTGGTCACCCCGATGACACCGGCGAGGTCGGCCATCGAGACCTGTGCATAGCCACGGGTGCCGAACTCCTCGATCGCGGCGGCGAGGATCTGCTCCTCCCGCCGGTGCCGGGGCACACCCTTGGAACCCGCCTTGGCGGGGCCCGTGCCCTCCGCCGTCGATCCCCGTACCGGTCGCCCTCTTGTGCTCGCCATGGGCTCGATCTTACCTTGAGGTAATATACCGATGGGTAAATTCCTGGGAGGCGCGTCCATGAAGACCAGATCGTGGTGGGGCTGGGGCTGGGAGCAGGAGGCCCTCACCGACGCCGAATGCGCGGACCTCGGTGCGCTGGTGCCCGGCACCTCGGCGGTGCCGCTCCCGGTGCCCGCCCTCGCCGATGCGGCACCGCCCGCGCCCCGGCTCACCGCCCCCGCCTCGCTCGCCGGGATCATGTCCGCCGACCCCGCCGACCGCGTGGCGCACACCATGGGCAAGGCGTACCGCGATGTCGTCCGGGCGCTGCGCGGCCGGCCGGGCCGGGCGCCCGACCTGGTGGCGTTCCCCGAGGCGGAGGGGGAGGTGGTCGACCTCCTCGACTGGGCCTGCGGGGAAGGGATCGCGGTCATCCCCTTCGGCGGCGGAAGCTCCGTCGTCGGCGGGGTGGAGTACCGGGGTGAGGACCACCCCGCCGTACTGTCCCTGGATCTGACCCGGATGAACCGCGTCCTGGAGGTCGACCCGGTCAGCCGCGCGGCGCGCATCCAGGCGGGCGCCCTCGGGCCGGTCCTCGAAGGGCAGCTGCGCGCCCATGACCTGACGCTGCGGCACTATCCGCAGAGCTTCGAGTTCTCCACCCTCGGCGGCTGGCTGGCCACCCGCGCCGGTGGCCACTACGCCACCCTGCACACCCGCATCGACGACTTCACCGAGTCGCTGCGGGTGGTCACCCCCGTCGGCATCAGCGCCTCACGACGGCTCCCGGGATCGGGCGCCGGCCCCTCGCCGGACGGACTCTTCCTCGGCTCCGAGGGCACCCTCGGCGTCATCACCGAGGCGTGGATGCGCCTCCAGGCCCCGCCGCGCCACAAGGCGTCCGCGTCCGTCACCTTCGAGGACTTCGGCCACGCCATGGAATGCGTACGGCAGTTGGCCCAGTCCGGACTGCACCCGGCCAACTGCCGGCTGCTGGATCCGGGGGAGGCCGAGCTGTCCGGAGCGGATCAGGGCGGACGCAGTGTGCTCGTCCTCGGCTTCGAATCGGCGCACCACCCCGTGGACGGCCCTCTGGAGACGGCCCTGGAGACGGCCCGCGCGCACGGCGGCACCGTCCGGCGGAGCGAGGGCGGCGCCGATGACTCGGTGGCGGCGTGGCGGTCGGCCTTCCTGCGGATGCCCTACATCCGGGACGGGCTGGCGCGGATGGGCGCGATCGTGGAGACGTTCGAGACCGCGTGCACCTGGGACCGGGCGCCGGAGCTGTACGAGGCGATCCACCGCGAGGTCGGTGCCGCGGTGGCGAAGGTCACCGGTACACCCGCCAGGATCACCTGCCGGTTCACCCACGTCTATCCGGACGGACCCGCCCCCTACATCACGGTGATCGCGGCGGGGCGCCCCGGTTCGGAGGTGGCGATGTGGGACGACATCAAACAGGTGGCCTGCGAGGTGCTGGATGCCCATGGCGCCACCATCACCCATCACCACGCAGTCGGGCGTGACCACCGCCCGGGCTACGACCGCCAGCGGCCCGAGCCGTTCGCGCTCGCCCTCGACGCGGCCAAACGCGCCCTCGACCCCCGCGGTGTGCTCAACCCGGGGGTGCTGGTGCGCTGACCGCCCTTGCCAGGACCCACAGGCGCCGCCGGGAACGGCTCCCGGCGGCACCCACGGTCAACGTCCCTGGAACTCCGCCGGCCTGCGCTCCAGGAAGGACGCGACCCCCTCGGCGGCGTCCTCGGTGCGGAACAGGTCGGCCACGCCCTGGGTGAGCCGCTCGGCGGCGGGCCGATGGCCCTCGACCCGGGCCCGGCGGGCCGAGGCCAGCGTGGCTCGCACGGCCAGCGGGGCGGCGCGGCGGGCGATGTGCTCGGCCAGCTCCACCGCGCGGTCCCGCTGGGTGCCGGGGTCCACGACCTCCTGGACCAGTCCGATCCGCAGTGCCTCCGCGGCGTCGAACTCGTCCCCGGTCAGCAGCCAGCGCATCGCGTTGCCCCATCCGGCGTCCTGGGGGAAGCGGATGGTGGCCCCGCCGAACGGGTAGATGCCACGCTGCACCTCGAGTTGGGAGAAGCGGGTGTCGGCGGCGGCGATACGGATGTCGGACGCCAGCAGCAGTTCGATCCCGAGGGTGAGGCAGCGCCCCTGGACGGCCGCGACCACCGGCTTGGTGCGGTCCCGGCCGACCAGTCCCCACGGGTCGACCCCGTCGCCCTCCGTGAGGAACTCGGCGCCTTCGGCGATCCGGGGCGCCACGTCCGCCAGGTCCAGTCCGGCGGTGAAGTGGTCACCGTGGGCGAACAGCACACCGACCCATGCCTCGGGGTCGTCCTCGAGCCGCTGGTAGGCGCGGGCCAAGGCCTGGAGCATCTCCAGGTTGCACGCGTTGCGCTTGTCCGGGCGGTTCAGTCCTATCAGCAGGACATGGCCGCGCAACTCCTCCGTCACCACGGGTGCGTTGTCCGCGTCGTGCTCCGTCATCAGCCGGCCCCTGTCCCTTCGTGGCGTTCCCGTATCTACCAGTGAGTAACTATGGTGCAGAGCATAATCACCAGTCAAGGGCGGCGAGGCCGGATGGCCGGAACCGGCGCGGTCATGAGCAGCTCGGTGATCAGCCCGGCATACCGGCTCCACACCGGGGTACGCGAGCCGTGGCGAGGAAGGGCGGCGCCCGGCACACGGGCTCCCGCACCGCCCCCGCACCGAACGCACCACCCCTGTCGACAGGAAGGACCCCTTCCGTGCTGATGGCCCACCCCGTCGTGCTCCACCGGCTCATCGGGCAGTACGAGACCCTCCGGATGCTGCACGCAGAACAAGGCGGCAGCGATGTACGGCAGCGGATGGACGACCTCGCCTACACCCTCTGCGTCTCCACCGGCACCCGTGATGTGGACGCCGCACTGATCGCGGCCCGCCATCAACTGCCCGGAGCCCGGGTGGAGGACGATTCGGCCGTCGTCGCCACCTGAGCTGCCCCGGTCCGGGCGGATCAGGGCAGCAGCGGGCGCACCGCCGCCCAGGCGCGGAGCCGGTCCCGGACCGGTCCCGGCCGCATATGGCCGATCAGCTCCTCCAGATGGGCCGTCATGTTCTTGTGCCGGCGCAGCTCCCTCATCCGCTCGATCCCGAGGTCCGTTCCGTGCGCGGCCAGCGCGCTGGCCTCGGCCGGACCCAGCTCGAGCGCGTCGAGGGTGTCGCCCGCCAGGGTCTCGGGGTTCCAGTCGCCACCACGGTCATCGGGGCCGAGACGCTCGATGACCCACATCCGGAGCAGGAATTCCTGGGTGCGGGACCGCGCCCGGTGCGAGGGCCCGCCGGTCGCCTGCCGCCGGCTCGCCTCCAGCGACACCGCCGCCCACCGCAGCCGCTCCTCCCGGGACCGGCCGTCCTCGTACGCGCGGTCCTGGGCGAGCAGACGCGCCGCCTCCAGCTCCTGCCCGTGGGCCTCGCCCACGAAGGCCCGGAAGTGTTCCTCCACCAGTGACCGCAACGAGCGGGCCCGCTCGTTGCGGTACTTGCGGGCGGCGAACGCGTGCGCCTCGGCCAGCAGCGGTTTCACCTCCTCGAAGGTGGCCTCGCCCGGCTCCACCACGCACATCCAGTACTGCGCCGCGTAGACCGGGTGCGGCATGAGCGCATCCCGCCGCGCGTAGTCGTATCCGGTGTCCAGGACGCCGTTCTCGGCACGCCGGGTGGGGGCGGCGCCGAACCGCGCGGTGTACGCGGCCTTCGGCAGCCCGATGTTGAGCCGGTAGGCGCCCGTGCGGTTCAGGTCGGACACCTGGTCGTAGGTGTCGCCCGTGACGAGGGTGACGAAGGGGAACTGGCGATGAGCCGGGAGGTCGGCGTCCGGGTCGTACATGACGAACGTGTCCCCGGAGTTCTCCACGGCGTTGATCCCCACGAAGGTGTCACGCAGATAGCGCTCCACATCACCGATGTCCATGGCCATGGCCCCTCCCATCAGGAAAAACAACTCTTCAAGCGTCTCATTGAAGTGGTGAGTTGAGAGTTCTCACGCCATCCGGCGCAGCACGGGCCGGTATCCGCGGGCGAAGGTCCGCCGCTGGTCTCAAGCAGCCGGTTTCAGCCCTGAAGAGCCGTTGCCCGCACCCGGCGCCACGCTCGGTGGTCCGTTACGCACCCGGAGCCATCATCGCTTGGCACACTATTTCTCCGGAAGCCACGGCGCCGTGGAGTGTCATAGCCTGGGATTCCAGAGGTGCAGGCGGTACGAGATGAAGGCGAAGCCTCCCCACCGGGACACCGGGTGCGGCGTGGGTGCCGGTCGCCCGCGGCGGGAGGATGCCCGCCACCTCGCGGGACACGGGCGCTTCCTCGCCGATGTGGCCCTCCCCGGGACGCGGAACGTGGCGGTGGTGCGCAGCCCGGTGCCGCACGGTGCGCTGCGCTCGGTGCGCGCGCCGGACGGGGTGTCCGGCACCGATGTGTGGACCGCCGCCGATCTGGCCCCGCTGGCGCGACCGCTGGTGGCCACCGCCGCGCTGCCCGGTTTCCGGACCGCTCCCCTGCCGCTCCTCGCCGTGGACACCGTGCGCTACGTCGGTGAGCCGATCGCGCTGGCGCTCGGCGACACCCGGGCCGAGGCGGAGGACCTCGCCCGGCGGATCACCGTGGACATCGAGGAGTTGCCCCCGGTGGTCGGCCATCGGGCCGCGCTGGCCGAGGGCGCTCCACGGGTACACCGGGAGTGGCCGGACAACATCTATGCCACCACCTCCGTCACAGCGGGTGATGTGGACGCCGCGGCGCGGCGGGCGGCGGTCTCGCTCACCCGCGAGTACACCGTGGGCCGTCAGTCGCCGCTGCCGCTGGAGACCCGGGGGGTGCTCGCCCACCACGACCGCGCGGAGGACCAGTTGGTGGTGTGGACGTCCACCCAGACACCGGATCTGGTCCGGGACGCCATCGCCGAGCTGCTCGGCCTGCCGGGCAACCGGGTACGGGTCATCGTGCCGGACGTCGGCGGCGGGTTCGGGGCGAAGTGCACGGTCTACCCGGAGGAGATCGCGCTCGCGGCCGTGGCGACCCGGCTGGACCACCCGGTCCGCTGGGTCGAGGACCGCGCGGAGGCGATGGTGGCCACCACCCAGGGCCGGGACCACCACTACCGGCTCACCGGACACGCGGCGGCCGACGGCGAACTGCTCGCGCTCGAGGCCGACATCGTGGTCGACGCCGGGGCGTACTCGGTGCACCCGTGGACGGCCACCATGGACGCCTCGATGGCCTCGGCGATGATCCCCGGGCCGTACCGGGTGCGCGACTACCGCTGTACCGCGCGCAGCGTGGCCACCCACTCCACCCCGCTGGGGCCGTGCCGCGGGGTGGCCCGTCCGGCCGCCTGCTTCGGCATCGAGCGCCTGATCGACGATCTGGCCCATGAGCTGGGGATCGAGCCGTATGTGATGCGGACCCGCGCCATGGTGGGACCGCGGTCCATGCCGTACACGTCGGTCGCCCACAAGGTGTACGACAGCGGCGACTACCCCGAGGCGGTGCGCCGGGTGAGCCGGCTCATCGGCCACCAGGAGGTGCGGGCGCGGCAGCGGGCCACGGATCCCGGCTCACGCACCCGGATCGGTGTGGGGTACGGCTCGTTCACCGAGCAGACCGCACACGGCTGTCTGGAGTGGGCCTCCCGAGGTCTCGCGGTCACCTTCGGTGTAGAGAGCGCCCGGCTGGTCATGGACGCCACGGGCAGTCTGACGCTGGGCGTCGGGGTGCAGTCCCAGGGCCAGGGGCACGAGACCACCCTGGCGCAGGTGGTGGCCGAGGTGCTGGACATCGCACCGGAGCGGGTCGCGGTGCGCCAGGGCGACACCGCGTACCTGCCGCGCGGGGACGGCACCTTCGCCTCGCGCACGATGGTGATGGCGGGCGGGGCGGCGTACGGGGCCGCGAACCTGCTGGCACAGCGGCTCCGGAGCGTCGCGGCGGTGCTGCTGGACGAACCGCCGGACCGGCTGCGCTTCGAGGGCGGCTCGATCGTGGGGGACCGCGGCGGTCGCACCCTGACGGCACTGGCCCGGGAGTTCTGTCTGACGCCCGACCACGTCCCGGGTGCCGACGGCGGCCTCGACGTCACCTTCACCTACCGCCCCGAGGTGCAGACCGGTGCGTTCACCTACGGTACGCACGCCGCCGTGGTGCGGGTGGACCTGGACACCGGCGAGGTGGAACTGCTCGACTACGCCGTCGTGGAGGACTGCGGCACGGTGGTCAATCCGCTGGTCGTCGAGGGGCAGACCATCGGTGGCACCGTACAGGGGATCGGCACCGCGCTCATGGAGGAGCTCCCCCGCGACAGCGGCGGCCTACCCGCCGTGACCACGCTCGGCGCCTATCGCGTGCCCCGGGCGCCCGATGTGCCCCGGATCCGGATCGAGCAGCTGCACACCCCGTCGCCGCACACCGTCCTCGGGATGAAGGGCGTGGGCGAGAGCGGGGCCATCCCGCCCCCCGCCGCGATCGGCAACGCGATCACCGACGCGCTGCGGGAGTTCGGCGCGCGGATGGACCGGACCCCGATGACGGCCGCCCGGGTGTGGGCCGCCCTCGACCGGGCGGCGGCGTCCGGACCGTCGCGCGCACCGGCCGTCGCCGGGGCGCGGACGGACGCTCCCGGTGGCGGGGCGGTACCCCGATGAAACCGGCGGAGTTCGGCTACCACCGGCCGTGTGAGGTGTCCGAGGCGGTGGCGCTGCTGGCCGGTCTGGGCGACGGCGCCCGGGTGCTGGGCGGCGGACAGAGCCTGATGCCGGAGCTGAACGCCCGGCGGATCACCCCGGTGCACCTGGTGGACATCACCGGTATCGGCTCCCTGCGCGGCGCCCGGCGGGTCGCCGGGGGTGTGCGCTACGGGGCGGCCACCACCCATCGGATGGTCGAGGACGGACTGGTCCCCGACGCGGGCGGCGGACTGCTCGCCCGGGCCGCGGCGGGCATCGGCCACCGGGCCGTGCGCACCCGCGGCACCCTGGGCGGCAGCCTCGCGTACGCGGATCCGGCGGCCGAGTGGCCCGTGGTGTTCGCCGCGCTGGACGCCACCGTGGAGGTGTGCGGAGCACGGGGTGTCCGCTCGCTTCCCGCCCGTGAGCTGCCGCGGGGCGCGTTCCGCAGCGGTCTGGCGACCGACGAGATCGTCGTGGCCGTCGAGGTGCGCAGCCTGCCGCAGGGACGCTGGTGGGGGCTGCACAAGACGGCCGGTACGGCAGGTGCGTACGCCTCCTCGCTCGCGGTGGTCCTGTTCGACACCGACGCGCGCGGGAGGCTGGAGCAGGTGGCGCTCTGGCTCGGCGCGGCGCGGGAGACACCCGTCCGGCTGCCCGCCACCGAGCTGCTGCTCACCGGACGGTCCGCGGCGGGGCTGGATGTGGCGGCGGTCCTGCCCGGCGTCGCCCAGGACCTCGGCACCGTCGACGCGGCGCCGGACGACGCGGCCCGCCACGGCTTGCGCGTCCACGCGGCCACGGTGTGCCGGGCGCTGGCCCGCGCCGCGCCGGTGGTCAGCGCGGCCGCCGGCGAGGGGGCGGGTGCACCGTGAACGAGGTGTCTCCGCGGCTGAGGGTCAACGGTGCCGAGCACACCGTGACCGTTCCCGCGCGGACCAGCCTCGCCGATCTGCTGCGCGACCGCCTGGGACTGACCGGCACCCACCTCGGCTGCGAGGAGGGGGTGTGCGGGGCGTGCACCGTACTGGTCGACGGGCTGCCCGTACGGGGCTGTCTGACCCTGGCGGCGACCTGCGACGGGGCCGAGGTGGTCACCGTCGAGGGGCTGACCGGGGCGGACGCCGACCGGCTGCGGGCCGCGTTCTCCCGCGAAGGGGCCCTTCAGTGCGGTTTCTGCACACCGGGGATGCTGATCACGGCGTACGACCTGGTGCGCCGCCGGGCGGCGGGCTCCCCGGAGGAGATCCGCGCCGGCCTCGGCGGCAATCTCTGCCGCTGCACCGGCTACCAGGCCCTCGTGCGCGCCATCGCCTCGGCCGCGGGAGAGAGCGCCGGGGAGCCGGGGACGCGGGGCGGTGCGGAGCCGGGGACGAGGACCGGGGAGTCCCACCCCCGCGACCGCGCGTGACCCGCTGTATACCTGTAAAGAGGACAGTATTCGCCACAGCGGGCAAATGTTCCGGGAGACCGCCAGGAATCGTCGAGTGCCACGATGCAGGAGCGCCACCACAGCCGACCAGAGGCGACCGGGTCCGACACCGGTCGCGTCACATCGGTGTTCGCCCAGGCGCTCCAGCAGGCGGCCCGCGAGCTGAGGGCCACCGCGGCGATCGTGGTGCTCCCCGTCGACGACGGGCGCAGTCTGGCCTCGGCGGTGGTGGTGGGCCGCCCTCTGTCGATCTTCACCACCATCGAGCGGATGCCGGTGACCGCCCGCCTGGCCTCCGCCACCGCTCACCGCACCGGCCGCCAGTACGTGTCCACGTTCACCGAGTTCGACAGCGCGGCCCCGTCCCGGTTCGACGTCACGATGCCGTTCCCGTACACGGTGGCCTCCACCCCGATCCGGTCCCCGGACATCGGGTACGGGGTGCTGACCGTCATCTGGGCTCCCCCGCTCGGGCCGCGGACGCTGCAGCCCGATGAACTGGACCGCTGCGAGAAGATCGCCGATGATCTGGCGCGGGAGCTGGCGCAGTCCGGGTTCGCCTCCCCGCCGCGCACCGCCCTGCCGATGCCCCAGTTCCTCCAGGCCCTGCCGGACCGGGTGGGCCAGGAGTGGGCGCCGGAGTCCGCCAACATCACCTTCCTGTACCAGATCTACAAGCTGGCGTCCTGGCTCAACCGCGCGGTGCGCGGCCAGCAGGTGCTGGATGTCGTGGCGTCCCGGATCATGGAGCCCTTCGGTGCCCGTGGGATGGCCGTCTCGGTCGAACAGGACGGTCAGGCCACCCTGCTGGGCTACAGCGGCTATCCGCGGACCGTCGCGCACGCGCTGGCGGGAGCCCCGCCGCCCTCGCCCGATGACGACACCCCCGGGATGAACCCGCTGTCCGTGACGGCCCCGACGTTCCTGGAGTCCGAACGGGCCCTGGTGGCGGCCCGGTTCGACGGTGCCTCCCAGGACGTCCGGGCGTGCGCCCTGCTCCCTCTGATCAGCGGTGGTCTGCGCGCGGGCACCCTGGCACTGGGCTTCGACGGCCCCCGCCACTTCTCGGCCGAGGAGCGGTCGACCCTGGTCACGATGGCGGATCTGGTGGCCCAGGCCGTGGAGCGCGCGGTCCACTTCGAGAACGAGCACCGGCTCGCCCGCGAACTGCAACAGGGGCTGCTGCCCGCCCGGCTCCCCCACCGCGAGGACCTCGACATCGCCACCCGGTACGTGACGGCCACCGCGGGCACCGCGGTGGGCGGCGACTGGTACGACGTGCTGACCCTCCCCGACGGCAACGTGGGGCTGGTCATGGGGGACGTCGAGGGTCACAACCCCAACGCGGCGGCGTGCATGGGCCAGTTGCGCAGCGCGGTGCGCGCGTACGCGGCCGAGGGCCACCGTCCCGCGGCCCTGCTGGAGCGCACCAACCGGATCCTCACCGAGCTGGACACCGAGCTGTTCGCCACCTGCTGCTGCGTCTGGCTCGACCTGGACGTGGGCACGGCCGAGATCTCCAGCGCGGGCCATCCGGCGCCGCTGCTGTGCCATCCGGACCACGGCGTGGTGGTGCCCGAGATGTCGGTCGGGCTGCCGCTGGGGGTCGCGCCCGACACCGTCTACCAGTCGATGGAACAACCGCTGCCGGACGGCACCCTGCTGGCGCTGTACACCGACGGACTGGTGCACTCCCGGACCGTGGACCTCGGCAACGCCGGTGAGGTGCTCGGCGAGACCCTGGCGGCCACCGGGGACGAGCGGCTGGAGGACCTGGCCACCCGCGTCATCGAGAGCACCGAGGCCCATCGGGCGCGCGGTGACGACGCGGCGCTGCTGCTGGCCCGTTACGCGGGGGTGCTGCCCGGTTCACGCCAGCACGTCAGCCGGGTCTTCGTCCAGCGGCACGACCTCCGCTCGGTGGGCAACGTCCGGGAGTTCCTGCGCCACTACGCCCACAGCAGGGGCTGGGACGAGATCACGGCGGATCTGGAGCTGATCGCCACCGAGGTGGTCACCAACGCCCTGATGCACGCGGACAGCGAGGTGGACGTACGGCTGCGCGAGTACTCCGACCGGCTGCGGGTGGAGGTGCTGGATTCCGATCCCCGGCCGCCGATGCCCGCGCCGATCACCGTCTCGGACTCCGTGCAGGACAGCTCCGAGCACGGGCGCGGTCTGGTGATCGTGGAGGCCCTGGCCGCCGCGTGGGGCAACAGCCCCAGTGGCCGCGGCAAGTCGGTGTGGTTCGAACTGCCCCTCCCCGGCGGGACCCGGCCGCCCGCCGGCGTATGAGCCCGGCGCCGCGGTCGCCCGTCAGGTGGTGTGCAGGGCGAGTTTGAACTCGGCGAACACCAGCCTGCGCGCGGTGCGGTCATCATGCCCGACCATCAGGGCGAGCGGGACCCCAGGATGGACGAAGATCTCATGGTGTTTGGTGAAGCACTGCATCCCGGGGCTCGGCGGCCGGTGGTCGGTGGCCGTCGAATCGGCGCCCGTCGACAGGTTCAGCGGATCGCGGACGAAGCGGTCCCGCAGCTCGCCGTACCGCCCCTTCTCCCACTGGATCATGGCGGTCAGCGCGCCCCAGCCGTCCGCCGACGGCCAGATGAGCCCCGAGCGGTCGTCGGAGCGCCACTTGCTCACCGTGTACCCGTCCGGCTGCCGGGCCGGATGCATATTGTCCGGGTCGTGGGACTCCTCGCGGCCGTAGGGGAACCGCACCATGTGGTACCTGCCGTCGGCGGGAACGAGTTGCGGCACATCGACGATCAGCGAACAGATCCGCACGGCCACGACGCCTCCTGGAAGGGGAGTTGTGGACAGTGTGCGAGCGGATCTCCTGACTGTCCATCAATCCGGCGCCGTCGACGGAGCGTCAGCGGCCCAGGTAGGTCAGCAGCTCACGCGCGGCCGGGCTCGGCCGGTCACCGGCGGGGACGGCCACGGACACCTGCCAGCGCCATGCCGCGTCGGGCCCCTCGTCCACCGGTACCGCGCACAGCTCCGCCGCCTGTTCCTTGCGGGCGATCGGCCGAGGGACGACCGCGATCCCGAGCCCGTGGCCCACCAGCTCGATGAGGGTGTGCACGTCGTACACCTCCAGGGCGACCCGGCGCGGTGTGCGGCAGTCGGCGAAGGCCCGGTCGGTCAGCCGCCGGGCGCCCCAGTCGGGGTGGAAGTCCACGAAGGTCTCGTCCGCCAGCTCGTCCCACTTCACCCGGGAGGCACCCGCCAGCCGGTGGCCCGGATCGCAGAGCAGCACCATCGGCTCACTGTCCAGCGGCAGCAGACGGGCGCCGTCCGGGGGCGGGCCGGGAAGGGTCACGAAGGCCATGTCCAGCCGTCCGTCGACCACGTCGTCCATCAGCAGGGCCGAGCCCGCCTGGCGCAGCCGGACCTCCACATCGGCGTGCTGGGCGCGGAAGCGCGCCAGCAGCGCTCCGACGTCGACCGTGACGCACTGCTCGACCCCGACCGCCAGACTGCCCCGCAGCAACCCCTGCACCTCGGCCACCGCCTCCCGGGCGGCCCGTGCCCCGGCCAGCGTGCGGGTGGCCTCCACCAGCAGGGCGCGCCCGGCTCCGGTGAGCTCCACGCTGCGGGTGGTGCGGACGAACAGCGGAGCGCCGAGCTCCCGCTCCAGCGCGCGCACCGAGGCCGAGAGCCCCGACTGGGAGACCATCATCCGGTGGGCCGCCTTGGTGAAATGCCGCTCCTCGGCGACGGCCACGAAGTACTCGAGCTGCCGGAGTTCCATGATTGAGAAGTGTAGTCGCTTAATCCGTCCGCTTTCTTCTCTTGGACAGATGGGTGGGGTACGGCCCAGCATGGAACCCGGCCGCCGGGCCCGGCCGCGCCCCCGCTCAGCCCACCTCAGCTCATCTCTCATCCAAGGAGTACCGACCGTGGAGTACCGCACCCTCGGCCGCAGTGGTTGCAGTGTCTCGACGCTCGCGCTCGGCACCATGACCTTCGGCGCCGAGTCCGACGAGTCCTGCGCCTTCGCCCAGCTCGACCGCTTCGTGGAAGCCGGCGGCACGCTCATCGACACCGCCGACGTCTACACCGCGGGCGCGGCCGAGGAGATCATCGGCCGCTGGCTGGCCGCCCGTCCCGCCGATATCCGCGACCGGGTCACCATCGCCACCAAGGGGCGTTTCCCGATGGGCACCGGCCCCAATGACGCGGGGCTGTCCCGCGGCCATCTGGACCGCGCCCTCAACGCCTCGCTGCGCCGCCTCGGCGTCGAGACCGTCGATCTGTACCAGGTGCACTCCTGGGACCCGCTGACGCCGGTCGAGGAGACACTGCGCTTCCTGGACGACGCCGTACGGCAGGGCCGGATCCACTACGTGGGGCTGTCCAACTTCACCGGCTGGCAGCTCCAGAAGGCCGTGGACGTGGCCGACTTCCGGGGGCTGACCCGGCCGGTGACCCTCCAGCCGCAGTACAGCCTGCTCTCCCGGGAGATCGAATGGGAGATCACCCCGGCCTGTGCGTCCGAGGGGCTGGGCCTGCTGCCGTGGAGTCCGCTCGGCGGCGGCTGGCTGACCGGCAAGTACCGCCGCGACACCCGCCCCAGCGGGGCCACCCGGCTGGGCGAGAACCCCGAGCGGGGCACCGAGGCGTACGACCGGCGCAGCCGGGTCGACCGCACCTGGGACGTGGTGCACACGGTGCGGGCGGTGGCCGAGGAGCGGGACGTCTCGATGGCGCAGGTGGCCCTGGCCTGGGTACTGGCCCGTCCCGGGGTGAGCTCGGTGATCCTGGGCGCACGCACCCTGGAGCAGCTCGAGGACAACCTCGGCGCCGCCGGACTCCAGCTATCCGAGGGCGAGTTGGCACGTCTCGACGAGGTCAGCGACCCGGGCGCGGCGGACTATCCGTACGGCGCCCCGGGGGTGGAGCAGCGCAGCCGCGCGGTGGCGGGCACCCGTTGACACCCGCCGGACCGGGGCCTGCGGACCGGCCCTCGGGACCGGTCCGCTAGCCTCGTCCGGCGTCGCCGGCGCCCGTCGGTGGCGCCGGTTGTCGATGCATGCGGGGGTTGACCGATGTCCGGGGAGCGGATGCCGTACGAGCGGCGGCGGACGGCCGTCGCCGACCGGGTGCTGCGGGAGTGGGGACTCACCCTGCCCGAGTCCTTCTTCCGGTTCTGGACGTTCCTGGAAGGGCTCGGACCCGTCGAGCGGCAGGCGTTCGCGGACCTGGACCTGGCGGTGGCCGGGGTGACCGACCTGTGCGCCGATCCGGGGCTCCCGCCGCGCGACGGTGTGGATGTACGGGTGCACGGGCGCTACTACCGCGACCCTCCGGAGTTCCTCACCTTCCTGCACGGCGGCTCGGACGGACTCCACTACGGGCTGTGGTCCGACGACGGCCGCGCCTGCGACGGCGTCGCCTCCTACTACACCCACGACGGCGGCGGGATCGACCGCAGGTGGCGGACCCCGCTGGAGGCGCTGCGCGCCCGGCTCGAACGCCACTGGCGGGACCTGGAGGACGACGACGCGGAGCCGGAGTACCTGGCCGCGCGGAGGACGGGGCTGGAGCGGCTGCGGGACGCGCTGACCGCCCTGGAGACCGGGGACCGCCGCGAGGTGGGTCTCGCGTACAGCGACGCCCATGACAGCGGTCCGCCACCGGAGGATCCGGACCGGATCACCACTCTGGACTCCGGGGGCGCGCTGGTGGCGGGCCGGACCGCACTGGACCGGCCACCCCACGGGGGCGCCGACGAGTACCGGTTCGCACGCTATGTGTACGGACTGTTCGACGATGCCGCGGCGGTGGCGGACTGCGTGGCGGACGCGCTGCGGTGGTGCGCGGACGGCGATCCGGCGGAGGCGCTGGTGCTGGGCCGGGACCTGCACTGGGCCTCGGCCGGGGACCGGGTCCGGGAGGCACAGGCGAACACCCTCCTGGTGGCCGCGTACCGCGCGCTGGGCCGCACCTCACTGCTGGAGATCGCCGAAGCACACCACCGCCACCGGGACCTGCCGCGCGTGGACGTGCTGGACACCGGCGGGGTGTGAGGGCACGGCGTCGGAGGTGCGGTCAGGGACACGGCCACCGCATACGGTGGTCCGGCCGCCGGTTCAGCGGTGGGCGCCGCCGTGCGCGGCCGCGGTCCGCCCCATGGTCAGCGCCAGATGCCGCACCCGCCGCCAGTCCATCGGCGGCTTGCCGGACGGGGTGCCGGGGCGGTGGCGGGGCAGCCGCAGACGCAGGGCGCGCGGTGCCACACGGCACCGCACGGGGGCCGGCAGCGTCAGCGCCTCACCGTCCACCCCGACCTGGACGGTGGGGGCATCGGCGTCCACGACCACCTCATGGGCGGTCAGCGAGGCCAGCCCGGGGGCGTGGCGGCCGCGCAGCATCCCGGCCGCCTGTGCCGCGGTGTCCACGGTGACGGCCAGCACCCCCAGCGCACCGGAGTCCAGCCGCTCCCGGCGCCCGAGCCCCGCCGGATCGCCCATCCGGTACGGATTGTTGCTCACCAGCACGGCCTGTGGCCCCTCGACGGACCGGTCCCGCACCCGGACGGTCAGCCGCGGCCCGGTGTCATGGGTGAGCAGGTCCGGCAGCAGATCGAGGGTGGTGCGGAGCTTGTCGTCACGGTAGGCGGGGCTCTGGACCACGGAGGCGTAGGCGCCGAAGGAAGCGTTGTTCACGAACGGGCGGTCCCCGATGAAGCCCAGGTCGGCGCGGAGTTCCACCCCGTCGGTGAGCGCGTCCAGACATGCGGCGGGGTCGTCCCGGTCCAGTCCGAGGTCCATGGCGAAGTGGTTGCGGGTCCCGGCGGAGATCACCACGAAGGGGAGTCCGCGCTCCGCCGCCACCCCCGCCACCAGCGCCTGGGTGCCGTCCCCTGCCGCCACTCCGAGCAGATCGGCGCCCGCGTCGGCGGCCCGCCGCGCCAGTTCGGCCACATCGCTCGGCTGGTCCGGGTCCAGGACCATCACGTCGGCGCCCAGCGCCTCCGCCTTCTCCACCAGGTGGAAGGCGGCCACCTTCCCGCCACCCGAACGCGGGTTCATGATGAGGAAGGGCCGCGCCGGCGGAGCGGCCCGGCGTTCCGCGCCGCGGTCCGGCCCGCTGTCCGCGGCGAGCGCGGCCCGGCCGGTGGACACGGCCACCGCCCACAGCGCGAGCGAGACGAGCACCACCCACAGCAGTCCGGCGAGCGCGTAGAGGACGACGACCGTCACCGGGGCGGCGACGGCCAGCGCGAGGGCGAGCACCCGCAGCAGCGCGCGGTGCACCAGGGCCCACCACACACCGGCGGCGGTGAGCACCATCCCGGCCACACCCACCGCGATCAGGAGCACACTGCTGAGTCCGGCGAAGAGCAGGAGGACCAGCACCGCCGCCGCGCCCGCCACCACCGCCAACCGCGCGCTCCAGCGCGGGGCCACCGGACCTCCCGCGCCCACAGCCATGTCCATCGGACCTCCCGGGCGGCCCGCCCCGGCACATCCCGGTACGGCGCCCCGGGCGAGGTACGCCCGTACGGCATGCGCCCGGAAGCCGAGGTGCCGCTCCTCCCAGCACACACCCGGTGCCGGGGACGCGCATCATTTCCGGGTGCCCGGCCCGTTCCGGCGGCGCGAGGACGTCCGCGTGGCTCAGCCGGGTGCGGAGGGTGGCCGTGAGGCCAGCGGTCCGCCGACCCCGAGGTCGCGGACGTGGTCCAGGGCGAGGCGGACCGCGCCCAGCACCACCGCCCGCTCGCCCAGCGGCGAGACCAGGATCTCCGGGGCGCGCAGGGCGCGCCGGGTGAGCTCACGCCGCAGCGGGGCGGTCACCGTCTCCGGCTGGCCGGCGAAGCCGCCGGTCAGCACGAGGAGCTGCGGATCGAGGGTGAGCACCAGGGCCGCGGTGCCGATGCCCAGGTGCCGGGCGTAGGCGCGCACCGTGTCCACCGCGGAACGGTCCCCCGCGCGGGCGGCGGTGAACACATCCACCGGCTCGCCCGCGGTGGTGTCCGGCACCGCGGGGCGCCACTCCCGCACCCGGCGCCGTGCCCGCTCCCAGCCCGCGGCGGGCAGCGCGCCGATCTGTCCGGCCGCGTTGCCGAAGCCACGGTGCACCGCACCGCCGATGATCAGCCCCGCCCCGGTGGTGGATCCCGCGTACAGACAGACGGCGTGCTGCGCGTGGTGTGCCGCGCCGCGCCAGCCCTCGGCCAGGGCGGCCAGGTTGCCCAGGGTGTCCACCAGAACGGTGCCGGGAACCGTGCGTTCGAGGTGGGCGCGCAGATCGACGCCCGTCCAGTCCGGCAGTTCATCGCAGACGGACACCTGTCCGTCGGTGCCGACGAGTCCCGGGGTGGCCACCCCGGTGGCCCAGATGGCACCGGGTCCCAGCTCCGTGGTGGCCGCGGCCCTCGCCTGCCGTGTCACCTCGTCGACGGCGGCCAGCCGGGCGGCGCGGTCCGCTGCGGCATCGACCGCGACCCGCGCGCTGTGCGCCACGGTGCCGTCGAGGTCGGCCACCATCGCGGCCACGTGCCGTTCGCCCACCTCCACGCCCAGCACCCGTCCGGCGTCGGCGCGGAAGCGGTAGCGGCGGGCGGGACGGCCGACCGTCCCTGCGGTGCGCTCGGCCTCGGCCACCCAGCCCTGTTCGGTCAGTTGCCGTACGACGTCGTCGGTGGAGGCGCGGGAGAGGCCGGTGCGGCGGGAGATCTCCGTCAGGGTCAGCGGCGGTTCACCGCGCAGTACACGTACGACGGCACGCGCGTTCAGCTGACGGAGCCGGGACAGATCACCCCCGCGCGCTTCCTCGGCCATGTTCCCCTACCGGTCGGTATCGAGAGATCGATAGTAGTCGAGCGCGACGGCCCGCAGCGCCGCGACCGCCCGCGGAGCACGGAGCGGCCGCCGCCGACAACTAGGGAAATCCATCGGGGCCCACCCACCGATCTTCTGGAATGCTCAACGCGATCCGTGGCCGCGCCCCGTTCCGGCGGGCGCGTTCGCGGCAGGTCCACCCGACCGTCCGCCAGGGAGACCGTCCGCCAGGCGAAGAGAGTGGCAACCACGTGCAGACAGCTTCCGGCCGCGGCCCGAGCCGCGCCCTCGAGCGACGACTCCCCCTGCTGCGCCTGATGATGCGGGTCCGGCTGTACGAGGCGAAGGCCGCGGCACTGCGGGACCGGGGGCTGGCACCCGCACTCGAACCCCTCCCCCACTGCGGGGAGTCGGTGGTGGTGGGGGTCATCGCGGCGATGCGCGACGAGGACAGGGTGACCTCGGTGTCCTCCGGCCACGCCGCGCTGATCGCCAAGAACACACGCCCGGACCGGCTGTGGGCCGGAGTCCTGGGCCGCCCGGCGGGCTGCGCGCGGGGCCACGGGCTGCTGGCCCACTTCTTCGACACCAGCCACGGCCTGGTGGGCGCCAACGGACTCGCCGAACAGGCGCTGGTGACGGCGGTCGGCACCGCCTGGGCCGACCAGGAGGCGGACCGCGACCACATCACCGTGGTCCTGTGCGACACCCATCTCTCCCCCGGCTGGTACGAGGCGACCCTGATGGCCCAGGAGATGCGGCTGCCGGTCCTCTTCGTCCGGCAGCACCGGCCCGCCGGTGCGGGCGCGCCGAACACGCCCGGACCGGCGTCGTACGGCGGGCTGCGGGCGATGCGGGACGGGCCGGTGGACGCGGGCGATGTCCTGGAGGTGCACCGGGCGGCCGAGAGCGCGGTGCGGCGGGTGCGCGGTGGCGAGGGGCCGGGGCTGCTGGAAGTCCACCTCCCGACCGCGGACCGCTCGCCGGCCGGCGGGCCGGCCGTGAGCGGCGACGGCGCACCGGCCGCCGATGACCCCCTCGTCCGGGATCCGATCGCCGAACTGGCGCGGCAGTTGATCGGCGAAGGGGTGCTGACCCGCTCCGATGTGGAACGGCTGCGGGGCGAGGAGGCGGCCACCGTGGACGGCTGGCTGGGCGGGAACGACACCGGCCACCGGTCCGACGGGGACACCGGCTCCCGCCCCGGCACCCCGGTCACCGGTTCCACCGCCCCGCCGGGGGATGTCGGACGAGCGCGGTGAGAGCGGCCGGAGAGGTGTTCCCTCCCCCCGCGGGGGTGTGGGAGGGGCTGCGCGCCGCGATGGCCGACGATCCCTCCGTCGTGGCCGTCCGCCCGGCGGCTCTCTCACCGGGCGCCACCGGGGACCCGGGCTTGCGGGCCCTGGCCGAGGTGGTCGGCACGCGGCGGGTCCGGGTCCTGCCGGGCCCGGCCGGGACGGTGGCCGCGGTGTGCGCCGCCGCCGCGGCGGCCGGGCTGCGCCCGGTGCTGGACCTCACCGGCCATGAATCCACCGCCGTCCTGGGGCCGCTGGCCCATACCGCGGCGGTGAGTGCCGCCTCCGCCGCCGCACCGCCGGTGGTGTTCGTGGTGGACGACTGGGGCGGACCGCCCGGGTCGCAGCCGCTGCACTCGCTGCTGGCCCCGATGACCGGGCTCACCACGGTCCTGCCCTCGGACGGCCATGACGCCGCGGGGCTGACGCTCGCCGCCGTACGGTCCCCGGGGCCGGTGGTGGTGGCGCGGAGCGCGGCCGCGGACCACGTGCCGTCACGGGCGGGCCCCGCGGCGGAGATTCCGCTGGGGGTCGCCGCGGTGCGGCGTGCGGGGACGGACGTGTCCGTGGTGGCGGTCGGTCCGCTCGTCCCGGTGGCGCTGCGGGCGGCGGCCCGTCTGGCCGAGGAGGGCGTGTCGGTGGAGGTGGTCGATCCGCGCACCGTGGTGCCGCTCGACCTGGACACCGTACTGGGTTCGGCCGTCCGCACCGGCCGTCTGGTGGTGTGCGACGACGCGCCCGCGCCGGGCTCGGTGGCCGGTGAGATCGTCGCCGCCGCCACCGTGGTGCACTCCGCGCTGAAGGCGCCACCACTGCGGCTCACCCGCGGGGAGCCCCTGGGGGGCGACGCCGAGGGGAACGACGCGGTGACGGAGTGGGACGTCCGGGCGGCCATCCGGCTGACCCTGCACGCCGGTTGAGGGCTTTTCACCTCCGGGGCAGGCACTCTCCGCCACCGTGACGCCGGTACCGAATCACAAAAACTCGACGTGAATAGGTGTCGCGAGCCAGGGCAATTGGGTCGTTTCTGACGGTGCCACTCACAACGGCCGGGAGAGCACGCCCCGGCCGTCACTGGTGTCCAGTTCCACTGGAGTGCATCATTATTCTCCCGCTGCCGTCGCAGCCGTGCGTTTCCTCGGCCCGACCGTACGCAGGAGCGCGGCCCGGAGCGCCGGGAGCGAGCACCGAAGTTGCCCTCGTACAGGAGAGGTTCCTATGACCGCACGAGCACGACGTGGCCGGATCGCGGTGGCCGCGGCGGCCGGGATCGCCGGGGTGATGTGCACCGCGGGGGCTCCGGCCGCCATGGCCGGTGAGTCCTCCGGTTCCGCCGGCCGGCACTGCCTGGCCGACGCGGACGACGGCCGGTTGCGGTGCTTCGCCACCTTCGCCGAGGTGATGGAGCACGCCACGGGGGGCCGCGTCACCGACGCGCCCGCCGATCCGGCGACCGCCGTACGCTCCGCGGCCTTCCAGAAGAAGGTGAACGCCGACGGGGAGGAGCTGCCCGAGGCGGCCACCAACCGGGTCGTCCAGCCCAGCGATGTCGTCATCGGGACGTTCTTCACACAGAAGCGCTACGGAGGCGCCTCGCTCACCCTCTGGGGCGCCCGTCCGTGCGGGGACCACGACAAGGAGGTCTTCTACTGGAACCTCGACGACAAGTGGAAGAACAAGATCTCCTCCGTGCAGCCCTGGGCCAACTGCCGGATCCAGCTCCACCCGCAGCCCGATCTCGCCGGTGGGGTCGAGGGACCGTACACGGAGAACACCATCGATGTGGGCGCCTCGGCCGACAACCGGGCCCAGTCGGTCAGCTTCAGGTAGCCGGATGTCCGCGGCCCCCGGCCGGGGTCCGCGGGATCGCCCCGGCGCTCCCGGATAGGAGATCAACGCACGATGTTCCGCAACCGTGCCCGCGCCGCCGGATTCCTGGCGGCGGCGGCCGTGGTGGGCAGCCTGACCGGTATGCCGACCGCGCAGGCCGATGAACGGCCGTCCGACCAGGAACTCCTGGAGAAGTGCGGCAACGGCACCAAGACCTGCGTCTTCCACCCCGGCGGACAGCCCGACGAGTTCACCGGGAAACGGCATCAGGTGGGTGACTTCGCCTACAACTGCACCAGCCGCAAACAGCGGTCGAGCCTCTCCTGGTCCGACACCACCGGGGAGACCAACAGCGTCGGGCTCTCCATGAGCGCGACGTTCGGCATCATCTTCAAGACGACGGTGACCACGTCCTTCGAACACGCCTGGATGAGCTCGCACACCGAGACCCAGACCACCAACGTGGACGTCCGCCCCGGTGAGGTGGGCTGGATCACCCGCGCGCCCAGGATGCAGTCGGTCGAGGGCACCTACGAGCTGGTCTTCAAGAAGCGGTACAAGGGCCACTACTACTGGTACGTCCCGTTCACGGCCACCGGCCCCACGGGGGTCAGCAACAAGTCGCAGCTCACCCGGCCCATGACGGCCAAGGAGAAGGCCAGGTACTGCGACGGGTGACGCGGGCGGACCGCCCGGACGGGCGGAGACCAGCGCGGCGGCCACGAGGCCGCACCGATCGACTCCGCACCCATGAAGGAGAACACCAACCATGTTCCGCAACCGGGCCCGCGGGGCCGGTTTCCTGGCGGTGGCAGCCGCCGTGGGCAGCCTGACGGCCATGCCCACCGCCCGGGCCGATGACCGGCCGAGCGACAAGGAACTGCTCGACCAGTGCAACAACGGCACGAGGTCCTGTGTGTTCCACCCCGGCGGACAGCCCGACATCTTCCCCGGGGACAGACAGCACGTGGGCGACTTCGCCTACAACTGCACCAAGGACCCCCAGCTGTCCAGCATCACATGGACGGACACCACGGGGTCGAGCAACTCCGTCGGGGTCGCCATCCGCGCGGAGTACAAGTTCGCTGAGGTCTTCACGGGCAGTGTGGAGACCTCCTTCAAGCACACCTGGACCAGTGAGCACTCCGAGACGGCGACCACGATGGTGGACGTCCCGCCCGGCGAGGTCGGCTGGGTCACCCGTGAACCGCAGATGCAGCGGGTGAAGGGAACCTACGAGCTGGTCTTCAAGAAGCGGTACAAGGGCCACTACTACTGGTACGTCCCCTTCGAGGCCACCGGCCCCGTAGCGGACATGCCAAGCTCCAGGACACAGCACACCCGCAGGATGACCGCGCGGGAAAAGGCCGAGAACTGCGGGTAGCACCCTGCAAAGAAGATGGTTCTGAAATGACGATGGTCCTGCCCGTCACCGAATGACGGGCAGGACCTCGTATGTGCTCAGACCATTTCGGGCTGCGGTTCCGGTTGCAGCGCCGGCGCGGCCTTCGGTTCCCATTGTCTGGTGGTCCGTATATAGCCGTGGATCACGGAGAGCATCGCCAGGATGAGAAGCGGCCCGAACACCCACGGATGCCTGGCCATCTCCAGCGGCAGAAAGCGGTACGCCACCAGGAGTGCGGCGAATACCGCCGCGCCGTGGACGACCAACTGGATTGCCGACCGGTCCCAGCCGCGGTCGAACGCACGCAGCGCCGCTTCGATCGTGAGTGTGAACACCACTCCCGCAACAAGATCGACGCCGTAGTGGTACCCGAATCCCAGCGTCGCGGTGAGCGTCGCGATCAGCCAGAACGTCCCCGCGATACGCAGCGCCCGCGGGCCCTTGCGGGAATGGATGAAAATCGCGGTGGCCCAGGCCGTGTGCAGGCTGGGCATGCAGTTACGAGGGGTGATTCCGTCGTAGATCATCGAGTGCGGGACATTCACCGGCGGCGGTGTGTTCGGCCACAGATTGAGCAGCGCCCACTCCGGGCCGCCGGTACCGGAGGCACCCGGACCGTAGGCGAAGACCGGTCCGACCACCGGGAAGATCATGTAGACGGCCGGCCCCAGGAGACCGATCACCAGGAACGTGCGCACCAGATGATGGACCGGGAAGCGGCGCTCGGTCGCCACATGGCGGAGCTGGTACATCGCGACGGCTACCGCGGCCACCGCGAGCTGGGCGTAGATGACGTCGAGCACATGATTGCCGACCGGCCCCGAAGCCTCGACGATCCGGCCCACCACCCACGACGGGTTGCCCAGCGCGTGATCGGCGGTCGCCACGTACTGATCGAGCACCATGGGACGGGTCTTCGCGGTGATGAACAGCCAGATGTCGCCGATCTTGCGGCCGGCCACCAGCGCCAGGCCCAGCCCGACGCCCTTGAGCAGCAGGGCGCGTTCCGCACCCGTGCGACGGGTGACGGCGATGACCGCACAGCCCAGCATCACCCACAGCGCACCGGTCCCGAAGGGGTGTCCGCCGGTCGCCGGTGCGTCGAGCACCCACCGCACCAGCAGGATGACGGCATCGATCCCGACCGCGACACCCGCACCGATGAGCCGTTGCCGCCAGGTGAGCACCACCATCATCAGCGCCATCCCGCCGTACAGCAGGAAGCCCGACTTGGGCGGGAATATCACCTCTCGCACCTGACTGACGAGCGGCCCCGTCACACCGAGGCGGCGCGCGGTGATCTCCAGCGCGATGAGGAACCCGAGGAACACCACACTCGCCGCGGTCCACAGTATGACTCGTGGTCGGCGCCATGCGGCGAACGTCATTCTGCCATTAATTCGCGAAAACACCCGCGATGCTCTAGATATCAATTGTTTGGCCGATTTGTTAGGGATGTCTAAATAGGTCACTCTTCGTGCCGGATGGTGCGGATTTCCGGTGAAGGGCGTCGATGAGGGCGCTCGTCGTAGCTTCGATCATGCTATCGGAGTGGTACGGGACTCTCGACGCCCGGCGGGCATGCGTTACCGGCCCACCGAAGCCCGGCGTGCATATATGAGGACGCACGGGAGCGCGGGCGAGTTGCCCATGTGAGCTATACCACTCACTCTTCCGGGGGTTGGCGTGCGCCCCGGCATCCCCCGCCGGTGCACACGGTCGCGCCGACCCGGCTGCCCTTGACGCGGACCTGGCGAAAACGGAACCGGCGAAAAACCCCGGGACGGTCATTTCTCTTCGCACTCCGCCGGGCCGTTCTTTTCTGCGCTAGGGGAAATCCCTAGCGAACCCTTGCGTCGACACCCGCCCTTTCCCTGTGGCAGGGTTGCTCTCACCCTCGAGTCCGTGGACCACGTCAGTGTGCGCATTCCCGGTGTGATGCGAATCCGCTTCCCGGATGCCTTTCATGACGCGGCACCGATGCGACACGGATACCTTCTCGTTTTCACCTGAAATGTTTTCAACGAATAGGCGGTAGTGACTCATGGCACGGAAATTCGGCATCGGAACGGCCGCGGTGATCGCGGTGGCCGCGATGGGCCTCTCCGCCTGCAGCAGTGACAGCGGTGACGACAGCAAGAAGGACGACAAGGTCGCGTCCGACAAGACATCCGCCGGCGACAAGGGCAATGGCGGCGGTGGCGACAAGGAGGACGGGGGCGGCGGCACCGGCGCCCCCAACGGCATCGAGAAGCTGAGCGGACCGGAGATCGCACGGAAGAGCGGTGAGGCCCTCTCGTCGGTGAGGTCGATGCGTCTCAAGACCGTCGGCGCCGAGGAGCAGGGCTCGACCGACCTGATGACGGACACCTCGGGCAACTGCCTGGGCACGAGCAGCCTCAAGGGCCTCGATTTCCGCATCATCAAGAAGGGCGAGCAGGTCTGGGTGAAGCCCGGGGACGCCTACTGGACCGACCAGGAGGGAAAGCAGGTGCTCGCCAAGGAACCACGGGCCAAGGGCAAGTACTTCCAGGGCGAGCTCAAGTCCTCCCTCACCCTGGGGCTGACGGCCGCGCTCTGCCAGGCCCAGCCGGACACGATGTCCAAGAGCCTGCTCTCCGCGAAGCAGGTGACCAAGGGGGCACCGACCACCGTCGGCGGGAAGAAGGTCGTGCCGATCACGTTCGCCATGTCCGGTGAGAAGCCGTCCACCGTTCACATCGCCACCGAGGGCAAGCCCTACCCGGTGAGCCTGACCGACAAGAACGGCCTCCAGGGCCGCCTGGAACTGTCGGGCTTCGGCGTGCACTTCACCGTGAAGCCCCCCTCGGCGGCGGAGTCGATCGATGTCTCCAAGGTCGAGGGCCCCTACCCCTCCACCGGCTGAGGCGCCGGGCAGCCCACCGGAGCCCGCCCCGATGCGCGACGGCATCCGGGCGTGCGCGGGGCGCCTCGCCGGCACGGACCGGTGGGGCGCCTTCGTGCTGCCGGGACTCCTAGTCGTTCCACAGATGGATCACGACGAACACACCGAAGAGAACCAGTTCGGCGATGAGCCCGGCGATCAGCCCGAGGCGCAGCATCGCGGCTCACCACCCTTTCTCCCGGAGATGCGTCCCGCACACTCATCAGCATGTCCAATCCGAACATTCCGGACATCAGTGACTGTCCCTAGTCACCCCGGGTCCGGCGCGCCCCACGGCGGGACCGGCCCGCCTAGGGTTCCCGTATGACGAGAACCACCCCGCCACGCCCGCTCGATGTCGCGAAGCTGTACCCCGGGCTGGCCGCCCATCGCGGTACGACCACCCGGCTGCATCCACGGCCCGGCACACCGGGGGTGGCGGACAGTTCCGTGGGCGGGCCGCTGCTGTGGCCGGTGGACGAGCCGTGGCCGGTGTGCACCGAACCGCACCCCCGGGCGCACGGCAGGCGCCCGGTGGACATCCACCGCGCACGGCGGATCCTCGGGGACGCGTGGGCGCGCGACCCCGCTTCCGGACCCACGGACGAGGAGCGGGAGTTGCTGACGGAGCTCGAACGCGAGCACCGCGTCGCGGATCTCGCCGACACCGATCCGCTGCCGATGCTGGGCGTGGCACAGCTGTACCGGCGGGATGTCCCCGATCTGCGCCCGGGTCCGGAGGACCACGATCTGCTCCAGGTGTTCTGGTGCCCGTTCGACCGTCATGGCCGCACCGGGTACGGCATGTCGGTGCGGCTGGTGTGGCGGCGGTCGTGGGAGGTCACCGAGGTGCTGAGCACACCGCCCCGGCCGGAGGTGGTGGGGTACGAGGGGTATGTGGCGGAGCCGTGTGTCCTGCATCCCGAGCAGGTGGTCACCTACCCGTTCGCCGGAACGCTGCCCGAGGAGCTGTGCGCCCGGATCGACGCCGCCGAGGAGGCCCTGGAGGAGGCGGCGGAGGCGGCGTACGAGGAGACCGGCGAGGAGCCGGTCGACGAGCCCGGGTACCAGTACGACCTGTCGATACCTCCCGGCTGGCGCGCCGGAGGGTTCGCGTCCTGGCATCTGACGGACCCCGCCCGGATGGACTGCGCGTCCTGTGCGACACCGATGGAGCTGCTGCTGACCGTCGACAGTTCGGAATGGGACGGCGGCAGCCGGAGCTGGATCCCGCTGGAGGAGCACGAGCTCCCCCGGGGGTCGCGGTCGGCGACGCCGACCGAGGTGACCGTGGGCCGGTGGGGTGAGCTGAACATCTTCGCCTGTCCCGGCGATCCCGGCCATCCGCACCGCTGGAGCATCCAGTAGGGACCGGGCGCCGGCGGCGGTCAGATCTCGACGGCCGGGTAGTCCTCGGTGTACGAGTCGCCGTCGGCGCCGTAGTACACACAGCTCCGCCCGGGCAGATCCACGTCGTACCAGACCACACCGGCGCGCCAGCACCCCTGGACGAACTCGGGGAACGTGGTCTCCCCCGCCTGGTCGGCGCGGAGGGCTGCGATCAGCGCCTCGCGGTCGAAGGGGGCCACATCGGCGGTGCCGGTGAGCAGCGGCTCACCCTGGACGACCACGTTTCCGGCGTCGGTGAGGTACAGCATCGCGTTGGACGGCACCGCCATCCGGCACCGGGACACCCCGGCCCGGCGCAGGGATTCGGCGAGGTAGGGGAAGCCGCCGACGCGGGGACGGAGGGCGGCGCCGCGCTCCAGGGCGGCGTGGAGGGTGCTGACGGCCGTGCTCATCGCTCTTCTCTCCTGTGGCATGGGGTGGGGTGGATGCGGAGCGGATACGCCCCGGCTAGGATGACAACAGATTTACACACAGACAACGTGTTGTCAATGAAGAGAATCGAGGAGGACGGCATGTCCGACGAGATGGCCCTGCTGGTCGCGGACGTCTACGAGGCCGCGGGGCTGCTGCGGCGGAGCGGCGAGGCGATCGCCGCGACCGAGGGGCAGACCCAGGCGCGCTGGCAACTGCTCAGCGTGGCCTCCGGAGAACCGCTGACCGTGCCCCAGGCCGCCCGCCGGCTGGGCATCGCCCGGCAGGGGGTGCAGCGGGTCGCCCATGACCTGGTCGGCGAGGAGCTGGCGGCCTTCGAGGCCAATCCGGACCACAAGGGCTCACCGCTGCTGGTCCTCACCCCCGCCGGACGGCACACCCTGGAGAGGATCACGGCGCGGGCCACCGCGGTCCACGAGGAGCTGGCCGGGGACATCCGGCCGGACGAGATCGGCGCGGCCCGGGAACTGCTGCGCCGTGTCATCGACCGGGTGCGCGGCCACGAGGAGGCGCGGGAGGCCCGCTGACCGGAGCGCGAGCCGCGCGGTGTCACACCGCCGGTCACTAGGGCGTGTCCGCAAAGTCCCGCCGGGCCCGCGACGCCTGGCACGCATGCTCGCTGCGTTGTCGGGATCATCCGAGTAGGCCCGCCCCCAGACTCCGTCCGGGGGTACCCCCGCGAGGACGACCCTCCGCCTTGCGATCGCACGCTCCCCCGGCTACCGCCGGGAGGTGCCCCCTGACGCCGCAGGCTGATCCGACGCGACATTGCGGACACGCCCTAGGTGTATTGATCACGAGCGTTGTTGACACTGGCGGGCCTTGAACATGGCGAAGACCTCCGATGTGGTGGAGCTGTCTAGGAACACACCGCACGGAGGTCTTCGTGTCCCACCGTAATGCCCGGCTGACC
>NZ_JANCLX010000021.1:86030-163324 GCF_024295805.1 Streptomyces cucumeris | reverse complement strand
TCTCCAGGCTCCTGAGATGGAGGTGCTTGCGCATCTGGCCGGTTTCGAGGACCGGGTGAGCATTGCCGCGGTGAATGGTCCGGCGGCCACGGTGATCTCCGGTGAGGAGAGTGCCGTGCTGGGGATCGCGGAGGCGGTGGGGTGTAAGAGCAAGCGGCTGCGGGTGTCTCATGCTTTCCATTCGCCGTTGATGGAGCCGATGCTGGCGGAGTTCGCCGCGGTGGCGCAGGGTGTCACCTTCACCGCGCCCGCCGTCCCGATCGTGTCGAACGTGACGGGCGAGGTGGCGGAGGGGGAGGTGTGTTCGCCCGGGTACTGGGTGCGTCATGTACGTCAGGCGGTCCGCTTCGCCGACGGTATCCGTACCCTCCGGGCCCACGGTGTGCGGCGTTTCGTCGAACTGGGCCCGGTCGGAGTGCTCACCGCCATGAGCCAGGAATGTGTGGCCGACGACGATGACACCGACGCCGCGTTCATCCCGCTGCTGCGCAAGGACCGCCATGAGGTCGAAGCGCTGCACACCGCCATCGGTCAGTTGCACGCCCATGGTGGGGTGGTGGACTGGGAGCGGTTCTTCGAAGGCCGTGGCGCCCGTCGAGTCGATCTGCCGACCTATGCCTTCCAGCGCCAGCGCTACTGGCTGGACGCGCCCGCCACCATGGGCGACATGGCCTCGGCCGGGCTGGGCGCGGCGGAGCACCCCCTGCTGGGCGCGGCCGTGGAACTGGCCGGTTCCGACGGCCTGGTGCTGACCTCGAGCCTGTCCGTGCGCAGCCAGCCGTGGCTGGCCGACCACGCCGTCTCCGGTACGGTCCTCTTCCCCGGTACCGCCTTCTTGGAGCTGGCCGTCCAGGCCGGTGACCGGGTCGGCTGCGACCACGTCGAGGAACTCACCCTCCAGGCGCCGCTGATCCTCCCCGAACGGGGCGCCATCACCCTCCAGCTGGTGGTGGATCCGCCGGACGAGAGCGGTACCCGCGCGCTGACTGTCTACTCCCGTCCGCAGGACGCGGGTACGGGCGCGGACACCGGAGCGGACCTGTCGTGGACCCAGCACGCCAGCGGCGCGTTGACCACCGGTGCGCCCGAGGGCTCGTACGACCTGGGTGGCGTATGGCCGCCCCAGGGTGCCGAACCGATCGACGTCACGGACCTGTACGACCGGTTCGCGGAGAACGGCTTCGGCTACGGCCCGTCGTTCCAAGGGCTGCGGTCGGCCTGGCTGCGCGGGGACGAGGTGTTCGCCGAGGTGCGTCTCGCCCAGGAGCGACAGTCCGACGCGACCGCGTACGGACTGCACCCCGCGCTGCTGGACGCCGCGTTGCACACCATCGCGCTCGGTCCGATGCTCAAGGCGGGCGAGGGCCGGCTGCCGTTCTCCTGGACCGGGGTGTCACTGCACGCCGCCGGAGCGGGCGAGGTGCGGGTGCGGCTGACGCCGAACGGCACCGACGCGGTCGCGCTGACCGTGGCCGATGCCATCGGCCGCCCGGTGGCCTCCGTCGACTCCCTGGTGCTGCGCAAGCGTCCCGAACGGCTGGGTGACACGAGCCCCGGCGGACTCGGCGAGGCGCTCTACCGGCTGGACTGGGTGCCCGCGGCCGAGCCGCCCGCGGAACGCGCACCGCGCGCCACGGAGAACTGGGCGCTGCTCGGTGATGTCGACTTCAAGCTGGTCGGGCTCGATCTGCGCGGCTACCGGGACCTGTCGGCGCTGCCCGCCGAGGCCGCCGGGATGCCCGCCACCGTGCTGGTGCCGTGTGTGCCGGAGCCCGGGGGAGTGGCCGATTCGGTGCGGGCGGCGTGCCACCGGGCGCTGGAACTGGTGCGGGCGTGGCTGACCGAGGAGCGGTTCGCCGATTCCCGGCTGGTGTTCGTCACCCGTGGCGCGGTGGCGGTCGAGCCGGGTGCCGATGTGCCGGATCTGGCGCACGCCGCCGTCTGGGGTCTGGTGCGCTCCGCGCAGTCGGAGAACCCCGACCGGTTCGTCCTGGTGGACCTCGATGAGGACGAGCGTTCCGTCTCCGCCCTGACCGCCGCCCTGGCCCTGGACGAGCCGCAGTCGGCGATCCGCGAGGGTGCCGTCAGCGTGGCCCGGCTGGCCCCCACGGCGGACGTGGCCATCGCCACCGCGACGGACACCGGCGCCGCGGCGCCCGCATGGGATCCGCGGGGCACGGTGCTCATCACCGGTGCCACCGGCACCATCGGCGGGGTCATCGCCCGCCATCTGGTCACCGAGGGCGGTGTCCGGCATCTGCTGCTCGCCGGACGCCGTGGACCGGACGCGGACGGCTCGGCCGAACTCGTCGCCGAGCTCAATGAGTTGGGCGCCGATCGGGTCACTCTGGCCGCATGCGATGTGTCCGACCGCGCGGCGCTGGCGGAACTGCTGGCCACCGTCCCGGAGGAGCATCCGCTGACGGCGGTCGTGCACACGGCCGGAGTGCTGGACGACGGTGTGGTCTCCTCCCTCACCCCGGAACGGGTGGACCGGGTGTTGCGGCCGAAGGTCGACGCCGCCGTGCACCTGCACGAGCTGACGCGTGAACTGGACCTCTCGGCGCTGGTGCTGTTCTCCTCCATCGCGGGCACCTTCGGCGGGATGGGACAGGGCAACTACGCGGCGGGCAACGCCTTCCTGGACGCCTTCGCCCAGCACTGCCGGGCCCAGGGCCACCCCGTCCAGTCGCATGCGTGGGGGCTGTGGGAGCAGCGCAGCGAGATGACCGGCAAACTGGCCGACGCCGATCTGACGCGGCTGGCACGGGGTGGCATCGTGCCGTTCTCCTCGGCGGAGGGGGCGCGGCTCTTCGACGCCGCGCGGGCCGTGGACGACGCGGTCGTGCTGCCGATGCGGCTGGACACCGGCGCGCTCACGGCGCGTTCCGGTGCGGTACCGGCGCTGTTGCGCGGACTGGTGCGGACCCCCGCGCGGCCGCCGGTCCGGCGGGCCGCCGCGGCCACCGGGGCCGGTGCCGGGCCTGACGGGCCCGAGGGGCTCAAACGCCACCTGTCGGGTCTGCCGGAGGCCGAGCGCGCCCGCTTCCTGCTGGACCTGGTCCGTACGACCGTGGCCGGTGTGCTCGGCTACGACGGCGCGACGGCCGTCGAGGCGGAGCGCGGTCTGCTGGACCTGGGCTTCGACTCGCTCACCGCCGTCGAACTCCGCAACCAGCTGGGCAAGGCCACCGGACGGCGGCTGCCGGTGACCCTGCTCTTCGACTACCCGACCTCGAAGGCCATCGCCGAGTTCCTGGAGGCCGAGATCGCGCCGGAGGCGTTCACCGCCACCGGCGCCGCCTTCCCCGAACTCGACACCCTGGAGAGGGGCCTGGCCCGGATCGCGGCGGACGACGGGACGCGTGCGGCCCTCTCCTCCCGGTTGCAGGACCTGCTGGACCGGCTGAGCCGGATCCAGGAGGACGCTCAGCACGCGGAGAGCGCGGACGACGTGGTCTCCACCCGCATCGACGCCGCCTCGGACGATGAGATCTTCGACTTCATCGAGAACGAACTCGGCCTGTCCTGATGGTGCTCATGGTGCTCACACGAACGGAATTCAACGAGATGGGCGGTACACGGTGAGCGAGGCAAAGCTCCGCGACTACCTCAAGCGCGTGACCACGGATCTGCACCGTACGCGCCGGCGGGTTCAGGAGCTCGAGGACCGGGAGCGGGAGCCGATCGCCATCATCGGGATGGCATGCCGCTACCCCGGTGGGGTGGCGTCGCCCGAGGAGCTGTGGGACCTGGTGGCGAACGGCCGGGACGCGGTGTCCGCCTTCCCCGCCGACCGCGGCTGGGACCTGGACGCGCTCTACGACCCGGACCCGGACCGGCCGGGCACCAGCTACGCCCGTGAGGGCGGCTTCCTCGACGCCGCCGACCGGTTCGACCCCGCGTTCTTCGGCATCTCGCCGCGCGAGGCGCTGGCCATGGACCCCCAGCAGCGGCTGCTGCTGGAGACCGCGTGGGAGGCCGTGGAACGCGCCGGGATCGACCCCGCCACTCTGCGGGCCACCCGCACCGGGGTGTTCGCCGGGGTGATGTACCAGGACTACGGCACCCGGCTGCGGCAGGTGGCCGACGATGTCGAGGGCTATGTCGGCAGCGGCGGTTCGGGCAGCATCGCCTCCGGGCGCATCGCCTACACCTTCGGTCTGGAGGGCCCGGCCGTCACCATCGACACGGCCTGTTCCTCCTCGCTGGTGGCCGTGCACCTGGCGGCACGGGCACTGCGCAAGGAGGAGTGCGGACTCGCCCTGGTCGGCGGGTCGATGGTGATGTCCACCCCGGTGGCGTTCGTGGACTTCAGCCGTCAGCGCGGCCTCGCCTCCGACGGCCGCTGCAAGGCGTTCTCGGCGGACGCCGACGGCACCGGCTGGGGCGAGGGCGTGGGCATGCTGCTGGTGGAGCGGCTGTCGGACGCGCGGCGCAACGGCCATCCGGTGCTCGCGGTCCTGCGCGGCAGCGCCGTCAACCAGGACGGTGCGAGCAGCGGGCTCACCGCGCCCAACGGCCCCTCCCAGCAGCGGGTCATCCGCCAGGCGCTCACCGACGCCGGGCTCACCGCCGCCGACGTGGACGCGGTGGAGGCCCATGGCACCGGCACCTCGCTGGGCGATCCCATCGAGGCGGGTGCGCTGCTGGCCACCTACGGCAGGGAGCGGCCCGAGGACCGTCCGCTGTGGCTGGGCTCGTTGAAGTCCAACATCGGGCACACCCAGGCCGCGGCCGGGGTGGGCGGGGTCATCAAGACCGTGATGGCGCTGCGTCACGGTGTGCTGCCCAGGACCCTGCACGCGGACGAGCCCACACCCAACGTGGACTGGTCATCGGGCGCGGTGGAGCTGCTGTCCGAGGCCCGGGAGTGGCCCCGGACGGAGGACGGACGGCCGCGCCGCGCCGCGGTGTCCGCCTTCGGGTTCAGCGGCACCAACGCCCATGTGATCCTCGAGCAGGCGCCCCCGGAGGAGTCCGCCGACCCGGATGCCACTCCCGGGGAAGCGGCACCGCAGGACACCACCGCGCAGGACACCGCCCCGGCGCAGGAGACGGCCGAGCGGCCCGCCGCCGTCGTCTGTGACAGCGTCCCGTGGCCGGTGTCCGGACGGTCCGAGGAGGCGCTGCGGGAACAGGCCGGACGGCTGTGCGCGTATCTGGAGCGCTCCCCCGGGGCGTCCCCGGTGGACATCGGCTATTCGCTGGCCGTCACCCGCTCCGCCTTCCCTCACCGCGCCGTCGTCACCGGCGACAGCCGCGAGGAGCTGCTGCGCGGACTGGAGCGGCTGGCCGACGGTGTGGACCCGGGGACGGTGGCCGGTGCGGGCGCGACGGCGTTCCTGTTCACCGGACAGGGCGCACAGCGCCTCGGCATGGGGCGTGAACTGCACACCGCCTTCCCGGTGTTCGCCACCGCCTTCGACACCGTCTGCGCCGCGCTCGACCGCCATCTGGCGGGTCACGTCGACCGGTCCGTGCGCGATGTGGTGTTCGGCGAGGACACCGCGGCGCTGGACCGGACGGTGTACACCCAGACCGGACTGTTCGCCGTCGAGGTCGCTCTGTACCGGCTCGCCGAGTCCTGGGGCATCACCCCGGACGTCCTGGTCGGCCACTCGGTCGGCGAACTGGCCGCGGCCCATGTGGCGGGTGTGTTCTCACTCGACGACGCCTGTGCGCTGGTCGCGGCCCGCGGCCGGCTGATGGACGCGCTGCCCGCCGGTGGCGCGATGGTCTCCCTCCAGACCGATGAGGCCGCGGTGCTGCCCCATCTGGAGGGCTACGAGGGCCGGGTGGCCCTGGGCGCGGTCAACGGTCCCGCCGCCACCGTGATCTCCGGGGAGGAGGCGGCCGTCCTGGAGGTCGCCGCCGCCGTCGGCGCCAGGAGCAAGCGGCTGCGGATCTCCGTCGCCTCCCACTCCCCGCTGATGGACCCCGTGCTCGCCGCGTTCGGCGAAGTGGCCGCGTCGATCGCCTATGCCCCGCCCCGGATCGCAGTGATCTCCAACGTGACCGGGAAACCGGCGGGCGAGGAGCTGTGCACGCCCGAGTACTGGGTGCACCATGTGCGGCAGCCGGTGCGGTTCGAGGACGGCATCCGGTCCCTGGAGGCCCAGGGCGTGACCCGCTACGTGGAGATCGGCCCCGGCGGGGTGCTGACCACCATGGCCCAGGAGTGCGTGTCCGACGCCGGGGCCGCCGCGTTCGTCCCGCTGCTGCGCAAGGACCGCCCCGAGGCCGGGGCGGCACTCTCCGGCGCCGGGCTGCTGCACGCCCACGGCGGCCACGTCGACTGGGAGCGGGTGTTCGCGGGCCGTGGCGCGCACCGTGTCGATCTGCCCACCTACGCCTTCCAGCGGCAGCGCTACTGGCTGGACGCGCCCGCCGCCGCGGGCGACATGGCCGCGGCCGGGCTGGGCGACACCAGCCACCCCCTGCTGGGCGCCGCCGTCGAACTCGCCGACTCCGACGCCCTGGTGCTCACGGGGAGGCTGTCGCCGGCCGCCCAGCCGTGGCTGGCCGACCACGCCGTCTCCGGTACGGTCCTCTTCCCCGGCACCGCCTTCCTGGAGCTGGCCGTCCAGGCCGGTGATCAGGTCGGCTGCGACCACGTCGAGGAACTCACCCTCCAGGCGCCGCTGATCCTGCCCGCGCGGGGCGCGCTCACCCTACGGGTCACCGTCGGCGAACCGGACGACGACGGACGGCGCCCGCTGCACGTCCACTCCCGCCCGGACGGCGCCGGGTTCGGCGAACCGTGGACCCCGCACGCCACCGGCACCGTCACCACCGGTGCACCGGCGGCACCGGAGGAGCTCACTGCATGGCCCCCGGCGGACGCCACCGAAATCGACGTCAGCGACATGTACGAGCGGTTCGCCGCCAACGGCTTCGGCTACGGCCCCGCCTTCCAGGGGCTGCGCGCCGCCTGGCTGCGCGGTGACGAGGTGTTCGCCGAGGTGCGGCTCGGCCAGGAACAGCGGCAGTCGGCCGCCGGGTTCGGTCTCCATCCGGCCCTGCTCGACGCCTCGTTGCACGGTATCGCCCTCGGCACGCTGTTCGACGGTGAGGACCCGGACACCGCGCAGGGCCGGCTGCCGTTCTCCTGGACCGGGGTGTCGCTGCACGCCACCGGGGCCGATGAGGTCCGGGTGCGGATCTCCCCGGCCGGAACGGACACCGTGGCGCTCACGGTGGCCGACCCCGAGGGCCGCCCGGTGGCCACCGTCGACGGCCTGCTGCTGCGGAAGATGACCGGCGACCAGCTCAGCGGCGCCCGCGCGGCCGCCAGCGAGGCACTGTTCCGGCTCGACTGGCCCGCGCTCACCACCGACGCGCCCGCCACCCCGCTCGGCCGCGCCGCGCTCATCGGCGACGACGGGCTCAAGGTGACCGAGGACCTCTTCGCGGCCGGGGTCCACCTGGAGTCGTACGCGGACCTGGAGTCGCTGGGCTCGGCGGTCGACGCCGGTACCGCCGCACCCGCCGCCGTGCTGATCTCCTGTGCCCAGGAGAGCGCGGAACCGGCCGGTGCGGTGCGGACCTCCGTGCACGGCGCGCTGGAGCTGGCACAGCGGTGGCTGGCCGACGAGCGGTTCGCCGATTCCCGGCTGGTGTTCGTCACCCGTGGCGCGGTGGCGGTCGAGCCGGGTGCCGATGTGCCGGATCAGGCGCACGCCGCCGTCTGGGGTCTGGTGCGCTCCGCGCAGTCGGAGAACCCCGACCGGTTCACCCTGGTCGACCTCGACGAACACGAGGACTCCGTACGTGCCCTCCCCGCAGTACTGGCCTCCGGGGAACCGCAGCTCGCGCTGCGCGGCGGCCGGCCGCACACCCCGCGCCTCGCCCGTGAGCGGGGCGGCGCCGCCACCGCGGCCCGCGAACTGGACCCCGAGGGCACGGTCCTGATCACCGGTGCCACCGGCACCCTCGGCGGTCTGCTCGCCCGCCATCTGGTGACCGGCCATGGTGTCCGCCACCTGCTGCTGACCAGCCGCCGAGGACCCGCCGCCGAGGGGGCCGGCGCACTCCGCGAGGAACTGACCGCGCTGGGTGCCACGGTGACGGTCGCCGCCTGCGACACCACCGACCGGGACGCCCTGGCGGAGCTGCTGGCCCGGGTACCCGCCGACCATCCGCTGACCGGGGTGTTCCACACCGCCGGGGTGCTGGACGACGGTGTGATCTCCTCGCTCACCCCGGAGCGGGTGGACCGGGTGCTGCGGCCCAAGGTGGACGCCGTGCTCCATCTGCACGAGGCCACCCGGGACCTGGACCTGGCGGCGTTCGTCCTCTTCTCCTCCGCTGCCGGTGTGCTCGGCGGCGCGGGACAGGGCAACTACGCGGCCGCCAACGGTTTCCTGGACGCCTTCGCCCAGCACCGCAGGGCGATGGGGCTGCCCGCCCACTCCCTGGCCTGGGGACTGTGGGCGCAGACCAGCACGATGACCGGGACCGTGGACACCGCGCAGACCACCCGCTCGGGTGTGGCCCCGCTCTCCTCCGCACAGGGTATGGAACTGCTCGACACCGCCCTGGCCCTGGACACCCCGCTGCTGGTGCCGATGCGTATCGACCTCGCCGCGCTGCGCGCGGGCGCCGGATCGGGATCGGTGCCGCTGCTGCTGCGCGGACTGGTCCGGACACCCGCCCGGCGGGCGGGCGCGGCCACCCGCGGTGGCACGTCCGGCGGCGGGGCGGCGCTGACGGACCGGCTGGCCGGACTCGCCGAGGACGAACAGCACACCCTCCTGGTGGAGTTGGTGTGTGCCCAGGTGGCCACCGTGCTCGGCCATCCGGACCCCTCCGCGGTCGGCCCCGCCCATGAGTTCGTGGACTCCGGATTCGACTCCCTCACCGCGGTGGAACTGCGCAACAGGCTCAACGCGGCCACCGGGCTGCGGCTCCCCGCCACGCTGGTCTTCGACCATGAGACCCCGACCGATCTGGCCGCCCGGCTGCGCACCGATCTCGCCGCCGCCCGGCAGTCGGCGCCCGCGGACGGCGGGGCGGCACCGGCACGGTCAGCGGCGGCCGCCTCCGGCGACTCGACCACCCTCTCCGCGCTGTACACCCAGGCGTTCGAGACGGGCAAATGGAAAGAGATCTTCGATCTGCTGCACGCCACCGCGGCACTGAGGCCGCGGTTCGGCTCCACCGCCGAACTGGACCGGCTGCCGTCGACGGTGCGGCTCAGCAAGGGCCCGGCCGAGGCGCATATGTTCTGCTTCTCCTCCTGCCTGGCGGTGGCGGGCATCCATCAGTACGCCCGGTTCGCCGCCTCACTGCGCGGCCGCCGCAATGTGTCGGCGCTCGCGCTGCCGGGCTTCGGCCGGGGCGAATCCCTCCCGGAGACCGCGGACGCGGTGGTGGCGGCCCAGGCCGAGGCAGTGGCCGAAGCCGCCGACGGGGCGCCGATCGTGCTGCTCGGATCCTCGGCGGGCGGCTGGTTCGCCCAGGCCGCGGCCGGACATCTGGAGCGGATGGGCCTCCAGCCCGCCGCCGTGGTCCTGGTGGACACCTATGTGCCCAAGAGCAGCATCCTCAACCAGTTCGGACTGTCCCTGATGGACGGGATGACCGAGCGCGAGGGCGTGTTCGTCACCATGGACGACGACCGGCTCTCCGCGATGGGCTGGTATCTCAACCTGTTCGGCACCTGGGAGCCGGAGCCGATCCGCACCCCCACCCTGCTGGTCCGCGCGCTGGAACCGCTGTCCACCGGATCCCTGAAGCTGGAGGAACTGCCCGACTGGCGGTCCTTCTGGGAGCTGCCGCACGACATCGTCGATGTGCGGGGCAACCACTTCACCATGATGGAGGACCACTCCACGCCCACGGCCCAGGCCATCGAGGACTGGCTGGAGCGCCTTCCGCGCGACCCGCGCTGATCTCCCCGTGCCACCTCCGTACGCACCGCCGTGCCCCGCTCCGTACGCACCGCTACGCATCGCGAAAGGAACACCGACCACCATGGCGTTGCCCGCTACCGATGAGAGCCTGTGGTTCCGCCGGTTCCACCCCAGTCCGGATGCCGAGGTCAGCCTGGTCTGCCTGCCGCACGCCGGAGGGGCCGCCAGCTTCTGGTTCCCGCTCTCGGAGCTCCTGCCGCCGGGTGTGGAGGCCCTGGCCGTCCAGTACCCCGGGCGGCAGGACCGGCGGCACGACCCGCATATCGAGAGCGTCCATGAGATGGCGCGCGAGGTCTTCACGGCACTTCGGCCGCTCGCCGCCGAACGGCCGTTGGCCCTGTTCGGCCACAGCATGGGCGCGAGCGTGGGGTTCGAACTGGCCCGGCTGCTGGAAACGGAGCTGGACACGGTGCCCGTGGCGCTGTTCGCCTCGGGCCGGCCCGCTCCCTCACGCCACCGCAGCCGGGACATCCACCGGCTCGACGACGCCGGAATCATCTCCGAGCTCCAGCTCGTCAGCGGCACCGACGCCCGGATCCTCGGCGACGCCGAACTGCTCCAACTGGCCCTGCCGTCCATCCGCAGCGACTACAAGGCGGCCGAGACCTATGAGTACCGGCCCGGGCCCCGGCTGGCCTGCGACATCGTCGGGCTGATCGGCGACAGCGACAACCGGGTCGCGGTGGAGGAGGTGGCGAGCTGGCAGGAGCACACCTCCGGCTCCTTCCGGCTCGAGGTCTTCCCCGGTGGCCACTTCTACCTCGGGGAGCAGAAAGCGGCGGTGGCCGGGGTCATCGCGGACACCCTGCGGACGTACCCCGCCCGCGGCGGTCAACTTACCGACTGAGAGAGAAAACCGACGATGCGTATCCTTTTTGCGACGGTGTCCGAGAAGTCGCACCTGTACACCATGGTGCCGCTCGCCTGGTCCCTGGCGGCCGCGGGCCATGAGGTACGGGTCGCCAGCAACCCCGCCCTCACCGAGGCGATCAAGAGCACCGGTCTGCCCGCCGTCTCCGTCGGCAAGGACCACAATCTGCACGAGATGCTGACCCAGAACCGGGACTCCCTGGAGAACCCGCTGTCCGACTGGTCCGATCCGGACCCGGCACAGCACTCCTGGGAACAGGTGCTGATGAAGTTCAAGGTCAGCGTGATGTTCGCCTACCAGACCTACAACGACTGCATGGTCCATGAACTGGTGGCGTACGCCCAGGACTGGAAGCCGGACCTGGTCATCTGGGATCCGGTCACCTACGCGGGACCGGTGGCGGCCAAGGTGTCCGGCGCCGCCCACGCGCGGCTGCTGTGGTGCATCGACATCTACTCCGCGATGCGTCAGGTGTTTCTCGAACGGCTCGCGGAACAGCCCGAGGAGCGCCGTGAGGACCCGCTCGCCGACTGGCTCGGTGGCATCCTCGGCCGCTACGGCCACACCTTCGACGAGGAGGACGTGGTCGGTCAGTGGACCATCGACCAGATCCCGGGCAGCCTCCAGCTCCCGCTGAGCGTCGACCGCGTCCCGGTGCGCTATCTGCCCTACAACGGACCCTCGGAGATCCCCTCCTGGGTGAGCGAGCCCCCCGCCCGCCCCCGCGTCGTCCTCACTTCGGGGGTGTCCGCCCGCGCGGCGCTGGGCGGCACCTTCATGCCGCTCGCCGACATGATCCGCACTCTGGGGGAGATGGACGTCGAGGTGGTGGCCGCGGTGCCGCCGGAGGAGGTCGAGGCCCTGGAGAGCGTCCCGGACAACACCCGCCTGGTGGACTTCGTACCGCTGCACGCCCTGCTGCCCGGTGCCTCGGTCCTCATCCACCACGGTGGCTTCGGCTCATGGGGCACCGCACTGGCCAACGCCGTACCGCAGTTCATCCCCACCATCCGGTACGCCGACTGGTGGAACAAGGCCACCAGCCTGGAGGAGGCGGGGGCCGGGCTCGCCGTGCACGCCTCCGAACTGACCGCCGAGCGGCTGCGGGAGAGCGTGACCCGGCTGGTGGCGGAGGACTCCTTCAGCAAGGCCGCCGAGCGGCTGCGCGAGGAGAACCTGGCCGAACCCACCCCGCACGACCTGGTTCCGGTGCTGGAGCGGCTCACCGCGGAGCGCCGCCGGTGAAGGTCCGTGAGCTGGCGGTGCCCGGCGCCTGGGAGATCACCCCGGACGTCCACCGCGACGACCGCGGCACGTTCGTCGCGCACTATGTGGCCTCCGCGTTCACCGCGGCCATCGGCCACCCGCTGCGGCTGGGCCAGAACCACCACAGCGTCTCCCGGCGCGGCGCCGTCCGCGGGATCCACTACGCGGACGTACCGCCCGGCCAGGCCAAGGTGGTCACCTGCACCGGTGGCGCGCTGCTCGATGTGGTGGTGGACCTGCGCACCGGCTCACCCACCTTCGGCCGCTGGGACAGTGTGCGGCTGGACCCGGTGTCCTGCCGGGCGGTCTACCTGGAGGAGGGGCTCGGCCACGCGTTCGTCGCGCTCGAGGACACCACGGTGGCCGCCTATCTGAACTCCGAGGAGTACGACCCGGCCGCCGAGCACGAGATCAACCCCTTCGATCCGGCGCTCGGCCTGCCCTGGCCCGACGATATGGAGCACCTGGTCTCCGCACGCGACCGGAACGCCCCCTCGCTGGCCGAGGCCGAACGCGCCGGACTGCTGCCGTCCTACGCGGCCTGCCGGGCGGTACACCACCGGGGTGGCTGAATCCGTATCCACCGATCGGTTGATGCCCCGCATCAGCCGGTCGGTGGAGGGAGGATCAGCCCGGCGGGCAGCCAATGGGCCGATCCACAGCGGGCATCCGCTTCCTACGGTGGAAGGGTGAGGGAACCGAGCGAGGAGGACGCGGGCCGATGCCGCTGATCGAGGTAGAGAACCTGCGCAAGGAATACCGCAACCACGTCGCCGTACAGGATGTGTCCTTCTCCGTCGAGGAGGGCGAGATCTTCGGCATCCTCGGCCCCAACGGCGCGGGCAAGACCACCGCCGTGGAGTGCGTCGAGGGCATGCGCAAACGGGACGGCGGACGGATCTCCGTGATGGGCCTGGACCCCCTGAAGGACGTGGCGGAGCTCCGCGAGTCCATCGGGATCCAGCTCCAGCAGAGCGAACTGCCGCCCAAGATGAGGGTGTGGGAGGCGCTGGAGCTGTACAGCACCTTCTACCGCGATCCCGCCGACTGGCGCCGGCTCATCAAGGACTGGGGGCTGTCGGCCAAGGCCGACGCCGCCTACGGCTCGCTCTCCGGCGGCCAGCAGCAGCGGCTGTCCATCGCCCTCGCCCTCGTCGGCAACCCCAGGATCGCCGTCTTCGACGAGCTGACCACGGCGCTGGATCCGCACGCCCGCCGCGAGACCTGGAAGCTGATCGAGAAGGTCCGCGCCCAGGACGTCACCGTCCTGCTGGTCACCCACTTCATGGAGGAGGCCGAGCGGCTCTGCGACCGGATCGCCATCATCGAATCCGGCCGGGTGGTCGCCCTCGACACGCCCTCCGGACTGGTCTCCCGGGTCAATGAGCAGCAGATCATCCGGTTCAAGCCCTCGGTGCCGCTCGACGACGCCCTGCTGACCGCACTGCCGGAGGTGGACAGCGTCAGCCGGTCCCGCTCCCAGGTGACGGTGACCGGCAAGGGCAACGTGGTCTACGCGGTCATCTCCGTCCTGGCCCGCAATCAGATCGTGGCGAACGAACTGCGCCTGGAACAGGCCAGTCTCGATGACGCCTTCGTCGCCCTGACCGGCGCCCAGCCCGCCGCCCACTGAACCCGAGGAGATCCGTTCCCATGTCCGGGCGCACCAAGCTCACCTTCGTCGAGAGCAAGCTGTTCCTGCGCGATCCCACCGCGGTGTTCTTCGTGATCGCGCTCCCCATCATGCTGCTGACGATCTTTCACTTCGTCACCACCAAATCGGACGACGACGCCGCCACCAAGGCGTCCATGGCCGCCTTCGTCCCCGCGATGGCCATGTCGCTGTGTCTGACCATGCTCGCCCTGAACCTGCTGCCGACCACCCTGGCCACCTACCGGGAGAAGGGCATCCTGCGGCGCATGGCCGCCAGTCCCGTCCACCCCGGCAATCTCCTGGTGGCCCAGCTGGTCATCAACCTGGTCACCGCGGCCGTCTCCGCGGTGCTGGTCATCGCCGTCGGCACCGCCGCGTTCGACACCGATCTGCCGGGTGACATCCCCGCGTTCCTGATCAGCTTCGTCCTCGGCACCTGGGCGCTGTTCTCCGTCGGCCTGGTGGTGGCCGCCGTGGCGCCCAGCAGCAAGTCGGCCACCGCGATGGGTCTCTCCCTGCTCTTCCCGAGCCTGTTCTTCGGCGGGGCGTTCCTGCCCAAGGAGGACCTGCCCGGGACGGTCGCCACCATCGGTGACTACACCCCGCTCGGCGCCGCGCTCCAGGCGCTGCGCGACTCCTGGGAGGGGCAGTGGCCGGAGAACCTGCACCTGTCCGTCCTCGGCGTGATCGCCGTGGCCGCCACCGTGGCGGCGGCCAAGCTCTTCCGCTGGGAGTGAGGTGAGCGCGGCCAAGGACGACGGCGGACGGTGGGAGCGGCACTCCGACATCCTGTTCGGGGGGCTGCCCTACCTCCTCCTGCTGCTGTCCACCGGGCTGAGCCTGCTCCACGGCGGGCAGCCGGACCGGGACCGGCTGACCACGCTCGGTCTGGTCGCGGTGGCCGCCGCCTGGATCCTGGGCACCTACACCCTCCCGACCGGACGGCGCAGCCGCCAGGCGTACGGCACGGTGCGCACGGCCGGGTACTTCGCCGGGCTGCTCGCCGTCGCCGCCGTGCTGATGGCCCGCGACCCGGTGTTCATGCTGTTCGCCGCCACCGGCTTCCTCCAGGCCCTGGTGCTGCTGCCCACGGTGTGGGCGTTCGTCTGTGTGGCGGCCACCTCGTTCGTCGTCAACACCGTCCCCGACGGTTTCCCCGAGCCCTCCACCACCGCGATCGTGGGCTATCTCGCCACCATCGCCTTCCAGACCGTGGTGATCGGCTGGATCAACCTCCTGTCGAGCCGGCTGAACCAGCAGCATCAGCGGCGCAAACGCACCGTGGCCGAACTGCGGTCCGCGCTCGCCGAGAACGCCGGACTGCACGCCCAGCTCATCACCCAGGCACGGGAGGCCGGGGTGCACGACGAACGCCAGCGGATGGCGGGGGAGATCCATGACACCCTCGCCCAGGGGCTGGCCGGGATCATCCGTCAGCTCGAGGCCGCCGAGGACGCCGAGGCCGACCGCGAGCGGTGGCGGCGCCATGTGGTCGCGGCCAAGGAGCTGGCGAGGGAGTCCCTGGCCGAGGCGCGCCGTTCGGTGCAGGCGCTGCGCCCCGAACAACTGGAGTCGCGGACCCTGCCCGATGCCCTGGAGGCGCTGGCCGAGGGCTGGTCCCGCGAGCGCGATCTGAGCGTGGGATTCGAGACCACCGGCACCGCCGCGGCCCTGCACGCCGAACTGGAGGCCACCTTGTACCGGGTGGCGCAGGAGGCGCTCACCAACATCGCCAAACACGCCGAGGCGTCGAAGGTGGGCATCACCCTGTCCTACATGGACGACCTCGTGGTCCTGGACGTCCTCGACGACGGTGTCGGCTTCGACCCCGCCTCGGCCGCCGCCGAGGCGGGCCGCTCCGGCGGCCAGGGCCTCGGTCTGGTCGCGATGCGCCGCCGGCTGCGCCGGGTCGCCGGTACGTTGGACATCGAAAGCGCCCGCGGCGAGGGCACCGCCATCAGCGCGGCCGTCCCCGTCATCCCCCTGGAAGCCGGTGAATGAGCGGAAACCGTCACAGCGTGCCCAGTGCCCCGGCCGACCCCGTCCGCGACCCCATCCGCATCCTCATCGTCGACGACCACCCCGTGGTCCGCGACGGGCTGCGCGGTGTGCTGGAGCGCGACCCGGACTTCACCGTCACCGGGGAGGCGGGGGACGGTGCCGAGGCCGTCGAGCTGTACCGCGCGGCCCCGGCCGATGTGGTGCTGATGGACCTGCGGATGCCCCGGATGGGAGGGGTGGAGGCCATCAAGTGGCTGCTCGGCCAGGATCCGGAGGCCCGCATCCTGGTGCTGACCACCTATGACACCGACAGCGACGTCATGGGCGCGCTGGCCGCCGGGGCCACCGGCTACCTCCTCAAGGACACCCCGCGCGAGGAGCTGACCCGCGCCGTGCGGTCCGCCGCCGCGGGCCAGTCCGTGCTGTCCCCGGCCGTCACCGGACGGGTGCTGGGCCAGGTGCGCAAGCCCACCCAGGGCCCGTTGAGCGACCGCGAACTCGAAGTGCTGAAACTCATCGCCGACGGCGCCACCAACCGCCAGGCCGCCGCCGCGCTGTTCATCAGCCAGGCGACCGTCAAGACACATCTGCTCCATGTCTACGAGAAACTCGGGGTGAAGGACCGGGCGGCGGCCGTCAGCGAGGCCCATAAACGCCATCTGTTCGGCTAGGAAAGCAGGAAAGCCATTCCGCGGTCCCGGGGTAGGGGTGCCGGATAGGGGTGGGCCAGGGTAGGGGTGTTGTCCGCGGAGCGGCGCCCATACGGTTGGCGATATGGCCCTTTCGTGCAATCAGCGGGCCGTCGTCGTCGGCGGCACCGGATTCATCGGGCGGCATATCTGCCGGGCTCTCGCCCGACAGGAATATGACGTCCTGGCAATGGCGAGAAAGCCCGCTGAAGCGATTCCCGGAGTCGGATTCCTGGCACTCGACGCGGTGGCCGCGCCGATCGCCGACATCGCCGCCGCCGTGGGCTCCGCCGACCTCGTCGTCAACGCCGCCGGCGACAGCTGGGAGGGCGACGAGGCACGGATGACGGCCTCGCACATCCCGCTGGTCGACCAGCTGGTGAGCGCCCTTGCCACGCTTCCCCGGCGGCCGCGGCTGGTGCACCTGGGCTCCGTCCACGAGTACGGCCCGGTCCCCGACGGCATGGCCATCACCGAGGACCACCCGACCGCCCCCCTCACCCCCTACGCCCGCACCAAACTGGTCGGCAGTCGGATCGTGCTGGGCTCTGCGGACGCCGGGCGGGTGGACGGCTGTGTGCTCCGGGTGACCAACGTCTGCGGCCCCGGCACCCCGTACGGCAGCTTCCTCGGCCGGCTCGCCGCCCGGCTGCGGGAGGCAGGTGAGGCCGGTGCGGACACCCCGTTCACCCTCACCCTCGTCGACGACCAGCGGGACTTCATCGATGTACGCGATGTCGCCGACGCCGTGGCGCTCGCCGCCGCGGCGCCGGTCACCGGCCGTGTCATCAACATCGGACAGGGCGCCGCCACCGGGATGCGTGAACTGGCCGGACTGCTGATCTCCGCCTCGCGGGTGCCCCCGCGCCTGGTGCGCGAGGAGGACGCCCCGGTGCGCAGCAAGGGCGGCCACTGGACCCAGGCCGACATCTCCCTCGCGCGCGCCCTGCTGGGCTGGACCCCGAAGGTGCCCCTGAAGGAATCCCTCCACGACCTGTGGGCGGCCTCCGCCACGCGTCGCCCGGCCGCCGCGGCGGCCCGTACCGAAGGACACTGATGCAGTACACCCATCTCGGCCGCACGGCCCTCCAGGTGAGCCGGGTCTGTCTGGGCACCCTGAACCTCGGGGTCCGGGCGAGCGACGAGGAGAGCCACGCCATCCTGGACACCGCCCTGGAGCGCGGGGTCAACTTCGTGGACACCGCCAACCAGTACGGCTGGCAGAAGCACAAGGGCTACACCGAGGAGTTCCTCGGCAGCTGGTTCGCACGGGGCGGCGGACGCCGAGAGAAGACCGTGCTGGGCACCAAGGTCTTCAACCCGATGAGCGACCGGCCCAATGACTCGGGGCTGTCCGCCCGCCACATCATCGCCTCGTGCGAGGACTCGCTGCGCAGACTGCGCACCGACTGGATCGACCTGTTCCAGATGCACCACATCGACCGCCACGCGCCCTGGGAGGAGGTGTGGCAGGCGATGGAGACGCTGACCCGGCAGGGCAAGGTGCGCTACGTCGGTTCCTCCAACTTCGCGGGCTGGCACATCGCCGAGGCCCAGGAGGCCGCCACCCGGCGCCACTTCCTCGGCATCGTCTCCGAGCAGAGCGTCTACAACCTGGTCACCCGCCATATCGAACTGGAGCTGATCCCCGCCGCCCAGGCTTACGGGGTCGGGGTGCTGGCCTGGTCACCGCTGCACGGCGGTCTCCTCGGCGGGGCGCTGCGCAAACTGGCCGAGGGCACGGCCATGAAGACCGCCCAGGGCCGTGCCGCCGAGGCGCTGGAGCGGCACCGCGCGGCCGTCACCGGCTACGAGAAGCTCTGCGCCGAGCTGGGCACCGACCCCGCACAGGTGGGGCTCGCCTGGGTGATGCAGCGCCCGGGGATCACCGCGCCGGTCATCGGGCCGCGCAGCCTGGACCAGCTCGAAGGAGCCTTCCGGGCCCTGGAACTCACCCTCCCCGACGAGGTGCTCGCCGAACTCGACACGCTGTTCCCGCCGATCGGCAACGGCGGCCCGGGACCGGAGGCATGGGCATGGTGACCGCGCTCGGGGAGCGGCTGGTCCGGTCCGCGGCCGCCGTGGACGGTCCGGCCGGCCGGCTGTCCGACGTCCGGCACTGGTTCCGCGAACGCGCCGCGGCCGACACCTCCCGGGTCGAGGTCATCCCGTTCGCGGAACTGCGCGGCTGGAGCTTCGCGGCGGACACCCACAACCTGGTCCATGAGACCGGCCGGTTCTTCAGCGTCGAGGGACTGCGGGTACGGATGCCCGGCGCCCCGGTGGAGCGGTGGACCCAGCCGATCCTCCACCAGCCCGAGATCGGCATCCTCGGCATCCTCGTCAAGGACTTCGGCGGGGTACCGCACTTCCTGATGCAGGCGAAGATGGAGCCGGGCAACCACGGCGGGCTCCAGCTCTCGCCCACCGTCCAGGCCACCCGCAGCAACTACACCCGGGTGCACCGCGGCCGGGCGGTGCCGTACGTCGAGTACTTCCGGCGCCCGGACCGCCACCGGGTGCTCGCCGATGTCCGCCAGTCGGAACAGGGCACCTGGTTCTTCCGCAAGCGCAACCGCAACATGCTCGTCGAGGTCGCCGCCGACGAGGACGTCGAGGTGCGGGACGGGTTCCACTGGCTGACCCTCGGCCAGCTGCACCGGCTGCTGGCCGAGGAGGACCTGGTGAACATGGACGCCCGCAGCGTCCTGGCCGGTCTGCCGGCGATGCCCGGGGGCGGCCGGTCCGGGGAGCGGGGGAGTGTCCACCGCTCCGCCGACATCCTCAGCTGGATCACCGGACTGCGCAGTGACCGCGAGGTGGTGACCGAGCGGATCCCGCTGCGCGCGACGGACCGCTGGCACCGCACCGAGGGGCGGATCTCCCATGAGAGCGGCCGCTACTTCAGCGTCATGGCCGTGGACGTCCGGGCCGGCGGCCGTGAGGTGGGCGGCTGGACCCAGCCCATGATCGAGCCGCACGGCCCGGGGGTGGCCGCCTTCCTGCTGGCCTGTCCGGGCGGGGTGCCGCACGTCCTGGTGCAGGCCCGTGCCGAACCCGGCTACACGGATGTGGTGGAGCTGGCCCCCACCGTGCAGTGCACCCCGCGCAACTACGCACAACTGCCCGGAGCGGCCGCGCAGCGCTTCCTGGACGAGGTGACGGGAGCCCCGCCGGAGCGGGTGCGGTTCGACACCGTGCTCTCCGAGGAGGGCGGGCGTTTCTACCACGCCTTCAACCGCTATCTGGTGGTGGAGTCCGCCATGGACATCGTCCCGCCCGACGATCCGGACTTCCGCTGGATGTCACTCCACCAACTGCTGGAGCTGATACCCCACAGCCATTACCTCAATGTGGAGGCCCGCACCCTCATGGCCTGTCTGCACAGCGTCCTCGCGAATTAGGGGCTCTTTTCAGGGGTGCCCGGTCTAGGGGTTATTCGGACACGTGCGCTGCCCTAGCCTCCCAATGCATCGGGCACCCCGGAGCGGTACATCGGAGGACATGTCATGCAGGAGATCATCAGCGCCGCGCTGGCCGAGGACGCGGAGGGCGGGGATTTCTCCGCCGTGGAGATTCCGGATTCCTATCGGGGCGCGGTGGTCCTCCAGGAGGAATCCGAGATGTTCCAGGGAATGGCCACCTCGGACAAGGACCCCCAGAAGTCCCTGCACATCCATCAGGTGCCGACCCCCGAACCCGGGCCGGGCGAGGCGGTGATCGCGGTGATGGCCAGCGCGATCAACTACAACACCGTCTGGAGCTCCATCTTCGAACCGATGCCCACCTTCGGCTTCCTGGAGCGCTACGCACGGTCCGACGACCCCCAGGCCGCCCGCCACCACCAGCCCTACCACGTCCTCGGCTCCGATCTGTCCGGCATCGTGCTGCGCACCGGCCCCGGTGTGCGCCGCTGGAAGCCGGGCGACCGGGTGGTGGCCCACTGCCTGTCCATCGAACTCCAGTCGCCGGACGGCCACGACGACACCATGCTCGACCCCGAACAGCGCATCTGGGGGTTCGAGACCAACTTCGGCGGTCTGGCCGAACTCTCCCTGGTCAAGGCCAATCAGCTGATGCCGAAGCCGGAGCACCTCACCTGGGAGGAGGCCGCCTCCTCCGGGCTGGTCAACTCCACCGCCTACCGGCAGCTTGTCTCCCGCAACGGCGCCCAGATGAAACAGGGCGATGTGGCGCTCATCTGGGGCGCGGCCGGTGGTGTCGGCTCCTACGCCACCCAGCTCGCCGTCAACGGCGGGGCGATACCGGTGTGCGTGGTCTCGGGCGAGCACAAGGCCGCACTGGCCCGTTCCATGGGGGCGGAACTGGTGATCGACCGGGCCGAGGAGGGCTATCGCTTCTGGAAGGACCCGGCCACCCCGGACCCCCGGGAGTGGAAGCGGTTCGGCGCCCGGATCCGCGAACTGACCGGCGGTGACGACCCGGACATCGTGGTGGAGCACCCCGGCCGGGAGACCTTCGGGGCCAGTGTCTACGTGGCGCGCCGCGGCGGCACCGTGGTGACCTGCGCCGCCACCTCCGGCTACCGCCACGAGTACGACAACCGCTATCTGTGGATGGGTCTCAAGCGCATCGTCGGCACCCACTTCGCCAACTACCGCGAGGCATGGGCGGCCAACCGCCTGATCGAGAAGGGGATGATCCATCCGACGCTGTCCACGGTCTATCCGCTGGACGCGGTCGGTCTGGCCACCCAGGACGTCCACCGCAACCGCCACTCGGGCAAGGTCGGTGTGCTGTGCCTGGCGCCCGAGGAGGGGCTGGGCGTACGCGACCACGCACTGCGCGAACGCCATCTGCCGTCGATCAACCGCTTCCGCCGGCCGGCCGCGGCGGGGTCTCCGGGACCTCGGGGTCGATGAGGTGGAACCGGCGCAGGGTCCGCCGGAGCGCCACCAGGTCGAGCAGCCCCGGCGGGACCGGCAGCCGGTGCCAGGGCACATAGCGGTCGACCAGCCCGAAGGCCGCGCGCAGCGGTACGCCCAGCAGGGTGTTGTGGCCCGGTTCCGGGGTGCTGAAGCGCAGTCCGAGACGGTGCGCTGCGGCCACCTCGTACGCGGCCTTGCGGGCCCGGTTGAGGTTGCCCAGCGGCCGGAACTCCTCGGTGGTGTGCCAGGGGTTGAACGCCAGCTGCTCGACGCGGCGGGCCGCGGAGCGCGCCTCGGCGGAGTCCAGGTCCTGCCGCGGCAGGGTCAGCAGGGCGACCGGTACGACGGGAGCGTCGCTCTCCGGCCACTCCACCGAACCGTCCTCGACCGGGGTGCGGCCCTCGTCCCGGTAGCGCTGTACGCACAGTTCGAAGGCGACGTCCCCGGTGGCCAGCCGCAACGCCAGCTCATGGTGGAGGTAGTCGGGGTCACCGCGGTCGGGCGGGGGAGCGGGCGTCCCGCCGGGAGCCGGGCGCAGCTGGTAGCGGACCGGCCCCGCGCCGCCCCACAGGATGGCGCCCCGGCTCCAGAAGGTCTCCCGCGCCAGTGAGCCGACGCTGTGCCGGGTGGCCGTCCACACGTTGCGGCGCATCCGGTCGGCGGTCCCCCAGCCCACGGAGAGCGGCAGCCGTACGAAGAGTCCGAACGCCTGCTCGACGGTGCTGGTCGCGCCCGCCATGGCCTTGGCGAACGCCACGAACTCACGGGCGTCGGCGGCGTGCGAGACGGGGAAGCTGGTGGCCAGCAGATCGTGGGTCTCCTCGGGTCCGGCCTGGACCCGGACGGCGATCCCGCGCAGATCCGGCGAGGCGTCGTGCCGCTCGGTGCCCCCGGCGTTGGACATCCGCACCACGGCCGGGTACTCGGCGCCGGGCCGGGCGTACCCCACGCACAGTTCGGACGGCAGATCGTCGTGGAACCGCAGCCGCGCGTTCTCCACGCCCAGGGCCGCCTTGGCGTGGAAGGTGCGCAGCAGCGGTCCGGCGCCCGCGGTGTCCCGGTGGGTGTGCTGCACCCGCACCAGCTCCCGGGCCAGCTTGTCGAAGACCACCCGTTCGGCCTCGGGGCTGCCGCCCTGGTACGCCTCGTAGCGCTCCGCCGCCGGGTGTGCCGTCGCGCCGTACCCGTGACTCCGTACGGACCGCTCCTGCTGTCCGGTGTCGACCATGGGAACCTCTCCGTACGGGATGAACGCGAGAAAAGCGATAAAAGGAACAGAAAAGAGACAGTAGGGGAGGGAGTCCGAAGGCGCAGCCCGGAGCGGCGGCGGGGGTGGCGGTCCTCGGCGGCGCGTGGGCCGGGCCGCTGCGGCACACTGGGGGCATGCCGGAACTGCCCGAGGTGGAGGCCCTCGCCGGGATCCTGGCCGAGCGTGCCGTCGGCCGGGAGATCGGCCGTGTCCTCCCTGTCGCGGTGAGCGTGCTCAAGACCTACGACCCACCGCTGACCGCGCTCGAGGGCCGGACCGTGACAGCGGCGCGGCGCCACGGGAAGTTCCTGGACCTGGACACCGATGGGCTCCATCTGGTCGTCCATCTCGCCCGTGCGGGGTGGCTGCGCTGGAAGGACGGCCTGCCCGAGGCGCCGCCGCGGCCGGGCAAGGGGCCGCTGGCGCTGCGGCTGGTGCTGGCCGGTCCGGAGCGCTCCGGCTTCGACCTCACCGAGGCCGGGTCCCGCAAGGGACTCGCGGTCTACTGCGTGCGCTCGCCCGGGGATGTGCCGGGGGTCGCCCGGCTCGGCCCGGACCCGCTGGACGGCTCGCTCACCCCCGAGGCGTTCGCCGGACTGCTGCGCGGGGTGCGCCACCGGATCAAGGGCGTGCTGCGCGACCAGAGCGTCATCGCCGGGATCGGCAACGCCTACTCGGACGAGATCCTGCACGCCGCCAGGATGTCCCCCTACCGGCTGGCCTCCGACCTGGGCGAGAAGGAGATCTCCGCCCTGTACGAGGCGATGGACACCACGCTGCGCTCGGCGGTCGAGCGCTCCCGCGGGCTCGCCGCCGGGGACCTCAAGGCGGAGAAGCGCAGCGGGATGCGGGTGCACGGACGCACCGGCCTGCCGTGCCCGGTGTGCGGCGACACGGTCCGGGAGGTGTCCTTCAAGGACTCCTCCCTCCAGTACTGCCCCACCTGCCAGACCGGCGGCAAACCACTGGCCGACCGTCGTATGTCACGACTGCTCAAATAGTGCATGGCAGCGGTCAGTTGACGACACCCTCTTGACCCGGGCGGATCAAGCCCGCCATATGGTGGCCATGACCACAGCCCTGATCATCGGTGGCGGAATCGCCGGCACGGTGACCGCGATGGCCCTGCACAAGGCCGGGATCGACGCGGTCGTCCACGAGGCGTACCCCGAGAACGCCATGGACACGGGTGCGTTCCTCGTCGTCGCGGCCAACGGCCTGGAGGCGCTGCGCACGATCGACGCCCACCAACCCGTACTGGACCAGTCCTTCGCGGCCGGCCACGTCGACTTCATCAGCGACACCGGCAAACGGCTCGGCCGCAAACCGATGTCCGGTTCGCAGAACGGCGGCATCGGGTCCCGCACCATCAAACGCGCCACCCTGGTCGGCGCGCTGCGCGAGGAGGCGGTACGCCGCGGGGTGCGCATCGAGTACGGCAAACGGCTGCTCGCCGCCCACACCAGCCCCGACGGCTCGGTCGTCGGCTCCTTCGCGGACGGCGGCCGCGCCGTGGCCGATGTGCTCATCGGCGCCGACGGCATCCACTCGCTGATCCGCAGGACCATCGACGCCGCCTCGCCCCGGCCGCGCTACACCGGACAGCAGACCGTCTGCGGCTACGCCCGCGACGTCCCCGTGGCGCCGGATCCCGACACCTACACCATGATCTTCGGGAAACAGGCGTTCTTCGGCTGTACCACCGCCCCGGACGGCGAGATCTGGTGGTTCACCAATGCCCCGGCCCCCGAGCTGTCCCCGGCGGAGCTGGCCGCCGTCACGCCCGCGCAGTGGCGGGAACGGCTCACCGGGCTGTTCGCCGAGGACCGGACCGCCGCCGCCGGGATCATCGGCGCCACCGGCGACGACATCATCGCCACCGGCGCCTACGACCTCGTCTCCACTCCCACCTGGTCCTCGGACGGGATGGTCATCGTGGGGGACGCGGCGCACGCCTGTGCCCCCAACGCCGCACAGGGCGCCTCCCTGGCCATCGAGGACGGAGTGGTGCTGGCCCGGTGTCTGCGCGATCTGCGCCGCCCCCGGGCCGCCTTCGCCGCCTACGAGGGCTTGCGGCGCGAACGGGTCGAGAAGGTGGCCCGGAGCAGCGCAGGTATGGCCCGCCGGACAGCCCCCGGCCCGGTCAAACGCGCCCTGCGGGACGCCACCCTGCCCCGGCGGCTGGACCGCGCGGGCCAGGCCGCCCCCGACACCGACTGGCTGACCGGCTACCGCATCGACTGGGACGAGCCGGTGGACGGCCGGACGGCGCTCCACGACCGCCGCTGAGGCCCGCATCCGCCCCGGGGAGGGCGGCCGGACATTGTCCCCGTGGCCGGGGCCACCCGCCACCCGGGTTTGGCCCCGGCCCGCACGGGCACTTGGAGCCCTCTGGTTCCGTACGTCCGGGAGTCCCCTGTGAGCCCAGTACGTATCGTGATCGTCGGTGCCGGATTCGCCGGTTACCAAGCCGCCCGTACGCTTTCCCGCACCGTGCGTGACGCGGCGGAGATCGTCCTGATCAACCCCAATGACTACTTCCTGTACCTCCCGCTGCTGCCCGAGGTGGCCGCGGGAGTGCTGGAACCCCGACGGGTCTCGGTCTCCCTCACCGGCACCCTGCCGCACGTCCGGCTGGTGCTCGGCGAGGTCCACTCGCTCGACCTCGCGGGCCGCCGGGTCGGCTGGGAGGACCCGGAGGGCAACCGCGGCGAGATGAGCTACGACCGGCTCGTCCTCTCCGTCGGCAGCGTCAACAAACTGCTGCCGATCCCGGGCGTCGCCGAGCACGCCCACGGCTTCCGCGGTATGCCCGAGGCCCTGTACCTGCGCGACCATGTGACCCGTCAGATCGAGATGGCGGGCAACACCGAGGATCCACGGGAGCGCGCCGCCCGCCGCACCTTCGTGGTGGTCGGCGCCGGTTACACCGGCACCGAGGTGGCTGCCCACGGAGTGCTGTTCATCGACGCGCTGGCGCGGAAGAACACCGCGCTGCGCGGCACGGCACCACCCCGCTGGCTGCTCGTCGACGTCGCCCCGCGGATCCTGCCCGGACTGGACGAACGGCTGTCCCGCACCGCCGACCGGGTGCTCCGCAGACGCGGGGTCGAGGTCCGCACCGGCACCAGCGTCAAGGAGGCCACCTCCGAGGGGGTGCTGCTGGACGACGGTGAGTTCATCGACACCCGCTCCCTGATCTGGTGCGTCGGGGTGCGCCCGGACCCCCTGGTGGAGAACCTCGGGCTGGCCACCGAACATGGTCGGCTGAAGGTGGACCAGTACCTCGCCGTACCCGGCCATCCGGAGGTGCTGGCCTGCGGTGACGCCGCCGCGGTGCCCGATCTGACCCGGCCCGGCGAGGTCACCGCGATGACCGCGCAGCACGCCCAGCGCCAGGGGAGGACCGCGGCCCACAACACCCTGGCCTCCCTGGGCAAGGGCACGCCCAAGCCCTACAAACACCATGACCTGGGGTTCACGGTCGACCTCGGTGGGGTGCAGGCGGCCGCCGACCCGCTGCACATCCCGCTGTCCGGACCGCTCGCCAACGCGGTCACCCGCGGCTACCACCTGATGGCCATGCCCGGCAATCGCGTCCGCGTGGCCGCCGACTGGCTGCTCGACGCGGTGCTGCCACGCCAGGCGGTGCAACTCGGAGTGGTGCCCTCCTGGGCGGTCCCGCTGGACACCGAGTCCCCCGAGGTCGTCCGGACGGCCCGGGCGCCCGGCCGCTGACCGCCCGGCACGGAAGGAAGGAGAACCATGCGACACGAACAGCTCGGCGAGCTCGGGCAGCAGCTCCGTGTGGACTCGGTGCGCGCCGCCGCGGCGGCCGGGTCCGGCCATCCGACGTCCTCGATGTCGGCCGCGGATCTGATGGCCGTCCTCATGGGGAACCATCTGCGCTACGACTTCGAGAAACCCGAACACCCCGGCAATGACCACCTGGTCTTCTCCAAGGGCCATGCCTCCCCGCTGCTGTACTCGGTCTACAAGGCTGCGGGCGCGGTGAGCGACGAGGAACTGCTCACCTTCCGCAAGAACGGCAGCAGGCTGGAGGGCCACCCCACACCCCGGCTGCCCTGGGTGGACGTGGCCACCGGCTCCCTGGGGCAGGGACTGCCCTTCGGCGTCGGCATGGCGCTGAGCGCCAAACGGCTGGACCACGTGGCCAGCCGGGTCTGGGTGCTCATCGGTGACAGCGAGATGGCCGAGGGATCGGCCTGGGAGGCGTTCGAGCAGGCCGGGTTCGACCGTCTGGACAACCTCACCGCCGTCATCGACGTCAACCGGCTCGGCCAGCGCGGCCCCACCCGCCACGAATGGGATCTCGACGCCTACGCCCGCCGCATCCGCGCCTTCGACTGGCACACCATCGAGATCGACGGCCATGACATCGCGGCGATCGACCGGGCGTACGGCGAGGCGATGTCCACGGTCGGCCGTCCCACCGCCATCATCGCCCGCACTCAGAAGGGCCGTGGTGTGGCCGCGGTGGAGAACCGCGAGGGCATGCACGGCAAACCGCTGAAGGACCCCGAGGAGGCCATCGCCGAACTCGGCGGGATCCGGAACATGGCGGTGCCGGTGCTCGGCCCGCCCTCGGTCACCCCCACCCGCCCGACCTCCGAGGGCCCGCTGAGCCTGCCGCGGTTCAACCCCGGTGACACCGTCCCCACCCGGGACGCGTTCGGGGAGGCGGTGGCCGCCGTGGGCACCGCCCGCGGCGATGTGGTGGCGCTCGACGGCGAGGTGGGCGACTCGACCCGGCTGGAGTACTTCCAGAAGGAACACCCGGAGCGCTACTTCGAGTTCTACATCGCCGAACAGCAGCTGGTGGCCGCGGCGGTGGGGATGCAGACCCGTGGCTGGACCCCCTACGTCTCCACCTTCGCGGCGTTCTTCACCCGTGCCTACGACTTCATCCGCATGGCCGCCATCAGCCGTGCCGACCTCAACCTCGTCGGCTCCCACGCGGGGGTGGCCATCGGTGAGGACGGCCCCTCCCAGATGGGCCTGGAGGACCTGGCCGCCCTGCGGGCGGTGCACGGCAGCACGGTGCTCTACCCCTGCGACGCCAACCAGACCGCCCACCTGACCGCCACCATGGCCCGGCTGTCGGGCATCCGCTATCTGCGCACCACCCGCGGCGGGACCCCGGTCGTCTACCCGTCCACCGAGGAGTTCCCGATCGGCGGCAGCAAGGTGCTGCGCGCCACCGAGAACGACCGCGTCACCATCGTGGCGGCCGGGGTCACGGTGCCCGAGGCCCTCGCGGCGGCCGACCGGCTCGCCGAGGAGTCCGTCCCGGTACGGGTCATCGATCTGTACTCGGTCAAACCGGTGGACGCCGGGGCGCTGCGCACCGCCGCCGAGGCGACCGGCCGGCTGATCACGGTGGAGGACCACCACCCCGAGGGCGGACTGGGCGGCGCGGTGCTCGACGCCTTCACCGACGGTCGTCCCGTGCCCCGGCTGGTCCGGCTCGCGGTGCGCGACATGCCGGTCTCGGCAACCCCCGAGGAGCAGCTTCGCGAGGCCGGGATCGACGCGGACGCCATCGTGGCGGCCGCCCGCGACCTCGCCGGGGCCGCCTGACCAGGCCTCCCGGCCCCTGAGGGCCGACCCCACAACTCCATATGATCCACGCACAGCGGACGGGCCCGGGGCATCAGCGCCCCGGGCCCGTCCGCTGTGCGCGCGTCCCGCCTCTCGTACCCCGCGAGGCGACTCCCGTACGCTACTGCCCAGTTGTGTACCGGACGTCGACAAGGGGCGGGGACGATGGCGCACTTGGGCAGAACAGCGGGCGAGACGCCCCGCCGCTCGGGCACGGGCGCGGGCCTCGCGGCGGCCGCCGCACTGTGTCTGACGGCGCCGGCGGACGCGCGTCCGGCCGGGGCCTCGGACGACCGGCCCTACTCCGCCACCACATCGGTGGGCGTGCACAACGCGTACGAGAAGGACAAGTACCCGTACTTCGCCGACGCGCTCGACTCCGGTGCCGCACTGCTGGAACTCGACGTGTGGACCAACGCGTTCGGCTCCGGCTGGCGGGTCTCGCACAGCAATCCGTTCGGCAACGACAACAACTGCGCGGGCGCCGGATCCGCGGCCGAACTGCGCACCAAGGCCCGCAACCAGAGCCTGGCCGGATGTCTGGCCGACCTCAAGGCGTGGCACGACGCCCACCCCGGACACCGCCCGGTCGTCATCAAGACCGAGCTGAAGGACGGTTTCAACGGCAAGGGCGGCCGCGGTCCCGCCGATCTGGACGCCCTGCTGAGCGGCACACTGGGGGACGCCCTGCTGCGCCCCGCCGATGTGACGGGCGGCCACGCCACCCTCGACGAGGCGGTCCGGGCCGACGGCTGGCCCTCCCGCTCCGCGCTCGCGGGCAAGTTCGTCTTCGAGCTGATCCCGGGCACGGTCGAGCAGAGCAACCCCTTCGACCACCTGTGGACCGACCGCGAGTACGCCACCCACCTCCGCGACCTCGCCGCCGCCGGGAAGCTGCGGCAGGCCGCCGCCTTCCCCGCGGTCATCAAGGCGACCGCCGGTGATCCGCGCACCCGCTACGCCGACGCGGCCATCCGCCCCTGGTTCGTCTTCTTCGACGGGGACGCCGCCACCTACGTGGGCGGCGGGATCGACACCGCCTGGTACGACGACCGGCACTACCTACTGATCATGACCGACGCGCAGGGTGTGCCCCCGGCCATCGACGGCACCCACCCCACCGAGGAGCAGGCGAAGCAACGGGTGGCCCAACTCGCTGCCGGGCACGCCAGTTTCGTGACGGCCGACTGGTACCCACTGCCGTCGGTGCTGTCCTCCGTGCTGCCCCGTGGCTGAACCCGCTCCCCGGGCGCACCGCTCACCGGCCGGATCCGCCCCGCGGGTCCGGCCGTGCTCAGCCCGGCAGATCGCCCGCGCCGCCGTCGGCCGCCTCCAGCCGGAAGCCGACCTTCAGCCCCACCTGGTAGTGGGCGATCCTGCCGTTCTCGATATGCCCGCGGACCTGGCCCACCTCGAACCAGTCGAGGTTGCGGAGCGTCTGCGAGGCGCGGCTGATCCCGCTGCGGATCGCGTCGTCGACGCTCTCGGTGGACGAGCCGACGATCTCGGTCACCCGGTAGGTGTGGGACATGGCAGTCTCCCCGGTCCGTGGGGCGGTCCGATTGCTCCTCCCACCGTGCCTCACGGCGCGTCCGTGCGCGAGCCGGACGGCCGGCGCCCGGCCTCACGGAACCACGGTCACCGGCCAGCGCCCCGCCTTCACCAGCCGGACCGCCACCGAGCCGACGATCCGGTGCCCGGCCTGCTCGGAGGCGCCCACCACCACCGCGTCCGCGGTGAGCTCGTCCGCGGCCTGCACCAGACCGCTGTAGGGATCGCCGCGGAAGGTGTGGAACTCCCAGCGGACCTCGAACACCCCGCGCAGCCGCTCGGTCGCCTCCCGGATCTCCCGGACCAGCTCCTCGGCCACCTCACCGGTGGTGTCGGCGACCGCCGCGCCGAGCACCGCGCCCGCGGGCAGCACCGGCTGCACATAGACCACGGCCAGCAGCGCGTTCTGCCGTCTGGCCAGTCCGGCGGCGTACGCCGCGGCGCGCCAGGAGGAATCGGAGCCGTCCACTCCGACCAGGATGACCTTCGGGCCGTCGGTGCCACGTTCAAAAGACGCCGGGAGTTTGTCCACCACATCTGCGAGGCTAGCGCCAGGGACGGACCGGCCATCAGCCGGGCCGGGCCCGGTACGACCGCATCGCATATGACCGCCACCGTACGACAGGAGAAACAATGGGCGGCACGCACCGGGGCGAACTACTCGCCATCAGTGACCTGCACGTGGCCTACTCGGAGAACCGGGCGATCGTGGAGCGGCTGCGGCCGGGCTCCGAGGACGACTGGCTGATCGTCGCCGGGGACGTCGGCGAGATCTTCTCCGAGGTCGAGGAGACGCTGGGACTGCTGAGCGAGCGCTTCGCCAAGGTCATCTGGGTGCCGGGCAACCATGAACTGTGGACCCACCCCAAGGATCCGCTGGAGGCCCGTGGCGTCGCGCGCTACGAGGCGCTGGTGGAGATGTGCCGGGCCAAGGGCATCGTGACGCCCGAGGACCCCTACCCGCTCTGGGAGGGCGTCGGGGGGCCGCTGACCATCGCCCCGCTGTTCCTGCTCTACGACTACACCTTCCGCCTCGACGGCATCACCACCAAGGAAGCCGCCCTGGCCCACGCCCATGACTCCGGAGTGGTCTGCACCGACGAGCACTTCCTCCACCCCGACCCGTACCCCACCCGCGACGCCTGGTGCCGCGCCCGCGTCGCCGCGACCGAGGCGAAGCTGGCCGCGTGCGACCCCACCGTGCGGACCGTGCTCATCAACCACTGGCCGCTGACCCGGCTGCCCACCCGGGTGCTGCGCTACCCGGACTTCGCCCTGTGGTGCGGCACCGAGCTGACCGCCGACTGGCATGTACGGTTCCGCGCCGAGACCGTGGTCTACGGCCACCTCCACATCCCCCGCACCACGGTGGAGGACGGAGTGACCTTCCAGGAGGTGTCGGTGGGCTATCCGCGCGAATGGAAGGCGCACGGCAGGCTGCCCGAGGACCCGCTGCGCCGGGTGCTCCCGGTGCCGGTGCCATGACGGCCTCCTCCGGGGCGTGGTTCACGGCGTCTTGACGCGCCCGGCGGGTGGCGCCGTACGGTCTCGGCTGTGAACCCTGTCGAGGCGTTCCTCCCCGAGACCTATGCCACCGGCGTCCCCTACGCGCTCTTCCGCACCCTGCGCGCCACCCGCCCCGTCTGCCGGATCGAGGAGCCCGCGGTCGGCGGGTGGCCCGCGGGCCCGGGCTTCTGGGCGGTGTTCCGGCACGCGGACGTCAAACATGTGCTGCGCACCCCCGAGGTCTTCTCCTCCTGGCTGGGCGCCACCCAGATCCGCGACCCCGACACCCCGGCCGACCTCGACTTCGTCCGGGCGATGATGCTCAATCAGGATCCGCCAGGACATGTGCGGCTCCGCCGGATCGTCGCCGCCGCCCTCACCCCGCGCGCCGTACGCGAACTGGAGACGGCCATCGGGAATCGTGCGGCGGCGCTCATCGACTCCGTGGCCGACCGCGGCGAGGCCGACTTCGTCGAGCTCGCGGCCGATCTGCCGGTGTGGACCCTGGCCCAGGTGATGGGGGTCCCCGAGAGCGACCGGCGGCTGCTGTACGACTGGTCCAACCGCGTCATCGGCTACCAGGACACCGACCACGCCGGGTCCAGCACCGCCGACCCGGGGGAGCTGAGCCCCTCCGGACGCGCCGCCCTCGCCCTCCGGCCCACCCCGGCGGTCCGCCCGGACGGACGGCCGGTGAACCCGCGCTCCCGCGAGGCCCTGGCCGATATGTTCGGCTACGCCCATGCGCTGGCCGAACGGCCCCGGCCCGGCAGTGTGATGGCGCGGATGCGGGAGGCAGGGCTCAGCCGCGAGGAGTTCGAGACCATGTTCTTCCTCTTCGCGGTGGCGGGCAACGAGACACTGCGCAACGGCATCCCCGGCGGGCTGCTCACCCTGCTCGAACACCCCGGGAGCCACCGGCTGCTGCTGACACGGCCCGGACTGACCGGCTCCGCGGTGGAGGAGATGCTGCGCTTCTGGCCGCCGGTCGTCGACTTCCGCCGTACCGCCACCCGTGATGTGGAACTGGGCGGACAGCTCATCCGGCGCGGTGAGAAGGTCGTGGTCTTCCACGCCTCCGCCAATCGCGACGAGACGGTCTTCGCCGACCCCGACCGCTTCGACCCCACCCGCTCACCCAACGACCACGTCAGTTTCGGCCACGGGCCGCACTTCTGCATGGGTGCGCAACTGGCCCGCGTCCAGATGCGGGCCATGCTGCGCGCCGCCCTCGACCGGCTGCCCGGACTGCGCCTGGCCGGGGAGCCGGTGCGGCTGACCTCCAACTTCCAGAACGGGCTCAAGCGCCTCCCGTTGCGCTGGGGAACAGATCGGTGAACGGGGCGGTCGCGTCACCGACCGAGCGTCCGAAGGGATCGTCGAAGTCCCAGACCAGGAAGAGCAGAAAGACGATCAGGCTGGTGAACATCACCGACAGCATCAGCTCCCGTGGGGAGCGGCGGATCTGCAGGGTGAAGATCAGCCCCACCACCAGGGCCGCCCCCAGCGTCAGCCCGATCCAGACCACCTGGGGCATGGTCGGCCCCGCGCTCTGCTGCCGGGCGGTCCTGGCCGCGTCGGCGGCCGCCACCTCGTCCACCATGGGCTGGTACGCCTGTGACTGGAGCGCCGTCCGGGGCCGGGCATGGGTGACCTCGTGGCGCACCGCGTCCAGCAGTACCGTGCCGCGTTCGGTGAGTTCACCCTTGTCGATCATCACCTGCCACTCCTCGGACACCACGTGGTCCACGTACGCGTCGATGTCCCCACGGATCCGGTCGCGTACGGACGGCGGGTAGACACTCGCCCGCTGGCTCACCTCGTGCAGGGCCTGGGCCTCGGTACGCACCCCGTCCTGGGCGGCGCCCCGGGCCTCCCAGACCCCGGCGATGGCCAGACCGAGCACGATCGCGTAGACCACGCCGATCATCATGATCATGTAGTCGAGGACATCGGGGGTCTCGGTGGGATCGTCCTCCACGCCGAGGCGGCGGGAGTTGAGGACCGCGGCCAGTACGACGGCCGAGCAGACCCCGGCCATCACAAGCGTCAGAATCAGCCATTCGGGCATGGGTAACCTCCGGAGCGGGTCGGCAGGGCGGATCAGCCGCGCCGTCCGCCGCGTGAGGCGGAGCGTGAACGCGGGCGGAGAGCGGCGGCCGCGAGCACCGCGGGCGCCGTGAGCAGCAGGGTGAAGGTGACCAACGAGGTTCCCTCGGGGGGCTCGTCGCGGCGGGGCGGGCGATACGCCGGCGCCTGGACCGGCTCGGCCCGCGTCGGGGCGGGCGCCGGTTCGGAGGACGGCGCCGCGGGCTCACCGGGCGCGGCCGGGGAGGGCCGGGGCGGCGTGGGCCGAGGCGAGGGGGTCCGGCGGGGCGTAGGGCGCTCGGCAGCGGGCGCCGGAGCCTTCGAGGTCAGCGAGGGACTCGGCGTCGGCGTCGGGGTGGGTGTGGCCGTCGGGGTGGGCGTCGGCGAGACCGTGGGGGACGGTGTGGGAGTCGGCGTCGGCGTGGGGGTCGGAGTGGGCGTAGGGGTGGGTGTGGGCGTCGGGGTGGGCGTCGGGGTGGGCGTGGGGCAGTGTCCGTAGTGCGCGAACGCGCCGTCCGTCCCGGCCGACGCGACCGCGCACATACAGAAGCCGGGGCGGACCTCGATCCGTGCGGCCGCGTACGCCCCCTCGTCCGTCACTCCCGCCCGGACCCGGACGTCGACCGTCCGTCCGGGAGCGGGCGTGACGGACGTGTCCCCACCACCCGTTCCGTCGGCCGCGGCCGTCGCCCCCGCCGAGGCGCAGACAAGGGCCGTGACGAGGACCCCTGAACGCCATGCGCGATGCCATCGGTTCACGAGGAAGATCTTTGGCCCATCACACCGGTGTCAGCCGTGCGGCCCCGTGTTTTCGCCCGAACGGGTTACGGGGGAGGGGGGTTCACCGTGCCGGGGTTGACGTCAGGGGCGGATCCGCCCCTGACGCACCGGTCTAGAGGGCCCGCGGCTCACAGGTCGTCGAAGCCGCCGTGCCGTCCCGCGCCCGCCGCGAAGCGGGCCGCGCCGTCCAGCCCCTCGGCCAGGGTCGCCAGGCCGTGACGGAACTCCCCGGCCATCGCCTCCTCCTCCGGCAGCCCCTCCTGTTCGAGCAGCGCGGCACGGTCGCCGCGCAGACAGGTCTGCGGGAAGCGGGCGATCTCGGCGGCCAGCCGCTCCGCCGCGGCACGGGCCTGGCCCGGGGGCACCAGCCGGTTGGCGAGCCCGATGTCGTACGCCTCCCGGGCCGGTACCGGACGCCCCGTCAGCACCAGGTCCATGGCCCGGCTCGCGCCGATCAGCCGGGGCAGCCGTACCGTGCCGCCATCGATCAGCGGTACGCCCCAGCGGCGGCAGAACACCCCGAAGACCGCGTCCTCCTCCACCACCCGCAGATCGCACCACAGGGCCAACTCCAGCCCGCCCGCGACCGCGTGGCCGCTGACCGCAGCGATCACCGGTTTGGACAGCCGCAGCCGGGTGGGGCCCATCGGCCCGTCGCCGTCCTCGGCCACGCGGTTGCCGCGCTCGGTGCCGACCGCCTTGAGGTCGGCGCCGGAGCAGAAGGTGCCGCCCTCGCCCCACAGCACGGCCACCCGGGCCGCGGGATCGGCGTCGAAGGCGCGGAAGGCGTCGGCGAGGGCGGTCGCGGTCGCCCCGTCCACCGCGTTGCGGACGCCGGGGCGGGCGAGCACCACGGTGGTCACCGGGCCCGCCCGCTCGGTGCGGACCGCCGCCCCGCCCCCGTCGGAGGTCACCGCAGATCCTTGGGCCGGGCCCGCTCCAGGATCGGTCCGGTGTCGGTCCCCGGCGGCAAGGTGCCGAACGCGTGCCCCCAGTCCCCGTCCAGCCGCGAGGCACAGAACGCGTCGGCGACCGCCGGATGGCTGTAGCGCACCAGCAGACTGCCCTGGAGCACCAGGGTCATCTGCTCGGCCAGCCGGCGCGCCAGCAACTGGGCCCGCTGCGGGTCGCCGAGCTGCGGCAGCAGCGCCCGCAGCCGTGCCACGGCCGCGTCCAGCCGGGCGTCGGCCCCCGCCGCGCTCTCGACCTCGGCGAGGAACGCGTCGAGCGCGCCCTCCTCACGTCCCAGCGCGCGCAGTACGTCGAGCGCGGCGACGTTGCCCGAGCCCTCCCAGATGGACAGCAGCGGCGCCTCCCGGTACAGCCGCGGCATCCCCGAGTCCTCCACATAGCCGTTCCCGCCCAGGCACTCCAGGGCCTCGGCCGCGTGGGTCGAACCGCGTTTGCACACCCAGTACTTGCTGACCGCCAGCCCGAGCCTGCGCAGCGCCGCCTCCGACGCGTCCCCGGCCTCCGCACGGTCCAGCGCCGCCGCGAGCCGCATGGCCAGGGTGGTGGCGGCCTCCGACTCCACCGCCAGGTCCGCCAGAACGTGGCGCATCAGCGGCTGGTCGATGAGTTCGGCGCCGAACGCCCGGCGGTGCTCGGCGTGGTGCAGCGCCTGCCGCAGCCCGGTGCGCATGGCCGCCGCCGAACCGATGACGCAGTCCAGCCGGGTCATGTTCACCATCTCGACGATGGTGCGCACCCCGCGGCCCGGTTCGCCGACCCGCCAGGCCACGGCCTGTTCGTACTCGATCTCCGATGAGGCGTTGGAGTGGTTGCCCAGCTTGTTCTTCAGCCGCTGCAGCCGCAGGGCGTTACGGGTGCCGTCCGGCAGGACCCGCGGCACCAGGAAGCAGGTCACTCCCTCGTCGGCCTGGGCCAGCGTCAGGAAGACATCGCTCATCGGCGCGGAGGTGAACCACTTGTGGCCGGTGAGCACATAGGTGCCGTCACCGGCCGGGACGGCTCGGGTGGTGTTGGCGCGGACGTCCGAACCGCCCTGCTTCTCCGTCATCGACATGCCCGCGATCAGACCGCGTTTGCCGAGCGGCGCACGCAGTCCGAAGTCGTACTCCCGGGCGGCCAGCAGCGGTTCGTACGCCGCGGCCAGCTCCGGTTCCGCCCGCAGCGCGGGAACCGCGGCGTAGGTCATGGAGATCGGGCAGCCGTGCCCGGCCTCGGCCTGCGCGAAGGCGTAGAACTTGGCCGCGCGCACCAGATGGGCGCCGGAGCGGCTGTCGCGCCACGCCGCCGCGTGCTGGCCGCTCGCCACGGCCTCCGCCATCAGCTCGTGGTAGGCGGGGTGGTACTCGACCTCGTCGACCCGGTGGCCGTAGCGGTCGTGGGTGTGCAGCACCGGCGGGTGCTCCTCGGCCATCCGCGCCCGGTCCTGGACCTCGGCGGAACCAGCCCGCGCGCCCACCTCCCGGACCTCCGCCTCGCCCCAGGCGCCGCCGTCCCGGCGCAGCGCCTCCAGCAGGGCGGGGTCGTCCGCCGTGGTGAAGCCGACGAGGGGCGGGGGCTGGTTGAGGACTTCATGCGTGGGGCTCATCGCGGAACAACTCCTCGGTCGTGGCGGACTCACCGGCCTCCCGGTGCGCACCGGTCCCACCGGTGCCCTCCCGGGCGGCCTTACACTTCCATCATGCGTGATGAATAACTGTAATGGGAAGGGGGTCGGGCAGCTATAGAGTGCCCCTCAGCTATGGACGACACCGGAACCCTCGCCCTGCGGCCGCTGACCGCGCGCTCGATCGTGCTCAGTACCCTGCTCGGCCATCATCCGCCCCGGCTGCCCGTACGCGTCCTGGTCAGCGTCGGCGCGCTCTTCGGCACCGCCGAGGGCACCGTCCGGGTCGCGCTCACCCGGATGGTCGCCGCCGGTGACCTGGAACAGCGCGACGGCGACTACGCCCTCACCGACCGGCTGCTGGCCCGCCAGGCGCGCCAGGACGACAGCCGCGCCCCCCGCACCCGGCGCTGGGACGGCGGCTGGGAGATCGCCGTCGTCACCACCGACCGGCGCGCGGCGGCCGAGCGCGCCGCGCTGCGCCAGACGATGGCCGCCCTGCGGCTGGCCGAACTCCGCGAGGGCACCTGGCTGCGCCCCGCCAATCTGGTCCGCCCGCGCCCGGCCGTCGCCGCCGAGCAGTGCGGCTGGTTCTCCGGCGCGCCGGAGGGCGACCCGGTCGCGCTCGCCGCGCGGCTGTGGGACCTGGACGGCTGGGCCCGCCAGGCCCGGCTGCTGGCGGAGGCGCTGGACGGCGCGGAGGACCCCGCCGCCCGCTTCACCGTCGGGGCCGCCGTGCTGCGGCATCTGCTGGCCGACCCCGTGCTGCCCGCCCGGCTGCTGCCCGAGGACTGGCCGGGCGCGGGGCTGCGGCGCCGCTACGACGCGTTCGAGCGGGAGTTCCGCGCCCTGCTCACCCAGCACATCGGCGGCTGACCGCGCGGCCCGCGCGGGCCCGTCCGGACAGCCGCTGCGGAGGGTGACGGCCGGGGGCCCGCGGTCACCCCGAGTTGCGGACCACCAGCTCGGTGGGCAGCACGAGGGCGGGCTCGATGCTCTCCCCGGACGCCAGCCGCAGCAGCTGCCCCGCCAGCCGGCGGCCGATCTCGGCGATGGGCTGCCGGACGGTGGTCAGTGGCGGCTCGGTGTAACGGGCGGGCTCGATGTCGTCGAACCCCACCACGGCCACGTCGTCCGGTACCCGCCGCCCCGCCTGCCGCAGGGCCCGCAGCACCCCGATGGCCATCAGGTCCGACGCCACGAACACCGCGTCCAGCCCCGGCTGCCGCTCCAGCAGCTCCCGCATCGCCACCACGCCCGACTCCTGGGTGAAGTCGCCGACCGCCACCGACGGATCCAGCCCCGCCTCCCGCAGTGCCGAGCGGTAGCCCGTCAGCCGGTCGACCCCGGCCACCATGTCCTGCGGCCCCGCCACGGTGGCGATCCGGGTACGGCCGGAGGCAGCGAGATGGCGCACCGCGCCCGCCGCCCCCGCCACGTTGTCCACCCCGACGTACGGCAGCATCGCGGCGCCCAGCGCCCGTTCGTTGCAGACCACCGGGATCCCCATCCGGGCCAGGGCGGCGGGCAGCGGATCGGCCCCGTGCATGGACGCCACCATGACCCCGTCGACGTGGCGCGCCAGCGCGAACCGCTCGATCCGGTCCCGGCTGGCGGGGGAGCGGGCCATCATCAGCACCAGCTGCTTGTCGGCCGCCTCCAGCTCCTGGCTCACCCCGCGCACCACCCCGGGGAAGAACTGGTCGTCCGAGAAGACCCGGCCCGGCTCCTCCGGCAGCACCAGCGCGAAGGAGTCCGTGCGCTGGGTGACCAGGCTGCGCGCCGCCTGGTTGGGGATGTAGCCGAGCTCCCGGATGGCCCGCAGCACCGCCTCCCGGCTGTCCTCGCCGACCGTGGTGGAGCCGTTGACGACCCGGGACACGGTCGCGCGCGAGACACCCGCGTGCCGCGCCACGTTCTCCAGGGTGGGCCGGGGCCGGTGCATCTGTGGCATCCCTCGCTGTTCACTGGGTTCGCTCGCCGGTGGTCGCACCAGCATGGATCAAGAAGGCATGCGGGGAACACTCTTCGGCGCGGTTGGTCCCGTGTGGGCGTCAGCCCGCCAGCACACGGGCGCGGCAGACCGAGGGCGTGCCCCACGCGGAGCGCAGCGCGTGGGCCCTGCGGATCCACAGCGAGAGGTCGAACTCGTCCGTGTAGCCGATCGCGCCGTGCAGTTGGAGCGCCGCGCGGGCCGCCGCGTATCCCGCCTCACCCGCCGCCACCTTGGCGGCGGCGACCTCCGCCCGTCTGCCGGGCGTGTCCGAGGCGAGTGCCACCGCCGCCCCGAACAGCAGCGGCCGCGCGAACTCCAGCCCGATGAGCACATCCGCCAGCCGGTGCTTGACCGCCTGGAACGAGCCCACCGCCCGGCCGAACTGCCGTCTTCCCTTCACATACGCCACCGTCCGCTCCAGCAGGGCCAGTCCGGTGCCCAAGGAGAGCGCGGCCGTGGCGAACGCCGCCCAGTCCGCGGCCCGCTCGACGGCCGGAGCCACCGCGGGGCCGTGTGCCAGCGGTTCACCACCGGGCCGTGGCCTGGCCAGCCGCCGGGCCGGGTCGGACGAACGCTGTACCGGACCGTGCCCCGGGGCCAGCCACAACTCCTCGCCGGCCACCGTGAACACGGCGTCGGCGGCGTCCGCGTCCAGCGCGTACGGTCCGCCGTCGGCCGCCGCCAGGGTGACCAGGGCCCGCCCGGAGGCGATCCGCGGCAGCCAGTGCCGGGCGGCAGCGGCGGCCCGGGGGTGGTCCCCCTCGGCCAGCGCGGTCAGCAGGACGGCCACGGCGGCGGTCTCGGCCAGCGGTCCCGGCACCGCGTGGCGTCCCGACTCGACGTAGGCCACGGCCAGTTCCACCGGCAGCGGCCCGACGCCGTCGTACGCCTCCGGGACGGCCAGCGCGGTCACCCCGAGCCCGCCGAGCCGCTCCCACAGCGCCCGGCCCGGTCCGTGGTCCCCCCGCCCCCAGGCCCGGACGGTCCGCGCGGTACCGGCCCCACCGAGCATCCGGTCCAGCGTCCGCCCGAACTCGCCCTGTGCCCGGTCCAGTACGAAGTCCATCGCGTGTTCCCCTTTCCCACCTGTCCGGTCCGCCTGGACGGGGCATGTGCCGGATCGATGCGCCCGGGGGACGCACCCCGGCGGAAGCCACCCTCAGCGCCGGTCCCTCGGCAGGCCCAGCACCCGCTCGGCGATCAGATCGCGCTGGATCTCGTTGGTGCCCGCGTAGACCGGGCCCGCCAGGGCGAAGGTGTAGCCGTCCGCCCAGGCGCCGCCCCCGGCGGCCTCCGGCGCGTCGTCGGCCAGCTCCGCGAACGGGCCGAGCAGATCCAGGGCCGTTTCATGGAGGGCGATGTCCAGTTCGGACCAGAAGACCTTGTTGAGGCTGGACTCGGCCCCGGTGGCGGCGCCCGTGCCCCCCGGGTCCGGCCGTGTCGCGCTCGCGTACGCGAACAGCTCGTACGCGCGGGCGCCGATCACCGCGTCGGCGACCCGGTCCCGCAGTGCGCCGTCCAGGCCCGCGCCGCCCCCGCCGGACTCCGCCGACCGCTCCCGCCACAGCGCCACCAGCCGCCGAGCGGCGGCGGTGAAGCGCCCCGGGCTGCGCAGTGTCAGCCCGCGTTCGTCGCCCGCCGTGCTCATCGCCACCCGCCAGCCCTGCCCCGGCTCGCCGATGACGTCCTCGTCCGGTACGAACACCTCGTCGAGGAAGAGCTCGGCGAAGGCCGGTTTGCCGTCGAGGCGCCCGATCGGGCGGACGGTCACGCCCGGGGCGTCGAGCGGGAACATCAGGTACGTCAGCCCGCGGTGCGGGGGCGCGCCCTCCTCGCGATGGCTGCGGAAGAGCCCGAAGGCACGGTCGGCGAAGGCCGCCCGGGACGACCAGGTCTTCTGGCCCGTCAGCAGCCAGCCGCCGTCCGCCCGGCGGGCGGTGGAGCGCAGCGAGGCCAGATCCGAACCGGACTCCGGCTCGGACCACGCCTGGGCCCAGATCACCTCACCGCGCGCCATCGGCGGCAGGATCCGGGCCCGCTGCGCGGCGGTGCCGTGGGCGAGGAGGGTGGGGGCCAGCAGACTGATCCCGTTCTGGCTCACCCGGCCCGGCGCACCCGCCGCGTAGTACTCCTCCTCGAACAGCAGCCACTCCACCAGGGACGCCCCCCGGCCGCCGTACTCCTCGGGCCAGGTCACCGCCGACCACCGGCCCCCGGCGAGCGTCCGCTCCCAGGCGCGGTGGGCGGCGAAGCCCTCGGCGGTCTCCAGGGACGGCGGCAGGACGGCGGGGACATGGGCCGTGAGCCAGCGGCGGGCCTCATCCCGGAACGCCCGCTGCCGCTCGCCGAGTTCGAGGTCCACCCGTCCCGTCCTCCTCGCGTCCGCCACGCTCACCACGTTCCCTAACAAGTGTTTGGTAGGTTACCGTGGCAGGGTGACGGACAACAAGGCGCCGTATGTCCCCGGCCACGGCCTGCTCACCGGTCGCACGGCCGTCATCACCGCCGCCGCGGGCTCCGGGATCGGCGGCGCGACCGCCCGCCGCTTCCTCGAGGAGGGCGCGAGGATCGTTATCGGCGACGCCCATGAGCGCAGGCTCAAGGAGACGGCCGCCGTCCTCGCCGATGAGTTCGGCGCGGACCGGGTCGCCGGGCTGGTCTGCGATGTGACCGACGAGGACCAGGTGGCGGCGCTCCACGACCTCGCCGAGGAGCGTCACGGACGGCTGGACGCGGTCGTCAACAACGCCGGGCTGGGCGGCACCGCCCTGCTCACCGAGATGACCGACGCCCAGTGGGACCGCGTCCTGGACGTCACACTGACCGGCACCTTCCGCTGCACCCGCGCCGCACTGCGCCGGATGCGGGCCGACGGCCATGGCGGTGTCGTCATCAACAACGCGTCGGTCGTCGGCTGGCGCGCCCAGGCCGGGCAGGCCCACTACGCGGCGGCCAAGGCGGGCGTCATGGCGCTCACCCGCTGCGCCGCCGTCGAGGCCGCCGGATACGGGGTGCGGGTGAACGCGGTCTCCCCGAGCCTGGCCATGCATCCGCATCTGGTGAAGGTGACCACCCCCGAACTGCTCGCCGAACTGACCGAGCGCGAGGCGTTCGGCCGGTACGCCGAGCCCTGGGAGGTGGCCAACGTGATCGTCTTCCTGGCCAGCGGCTATTCGTCGTACATGACCGGGGAGACGGTGTCCGTCAGCAGCCAGCACGCATGAGGCGACAATGACCCCGTGCCGAACTCCAGCCAGAACCGCACCAGGACCAGCGAGAAGAAGACCACCGTGAGCCCCACCCCCGAACGACGCCGCGAACTGCTCACCACGGCGGCCGAGGTGTTCGCCGCCCAGGGGTACAACGCCACCACCGTCCGCAGGATCGCGGACGAGGCGGGGATGCTCGCGGGCAGCCTGTACTACCACTTCGACTCCAAGGAGTCGATGGTCGACGAGATCCTCTCCACCTTCCTCGACGAGCTGTGGGCCGGATACGAGGCGGTGCTCGGCGCCGGGCTCGGTCCCAGGGAGACCATCGAGGCGCTCGTCACCGAGTCCTTCCGGGAGATCGACCGGCACCATTCCGCCGTCGCGATCTACCAGAAGGAGGCCCGCCACCTGGCCGCCCAGCCCCGCTTCGGCTATCTCGCCGAGTCGCAGCGGAAGTTCGAACGGGCCTGGCTGGGCACCCTGGAGCGCGGGGTGGCCGAGGGGGTCTTCCGCGCCGACGTCGACATCCGGCTGGCGTACCGCTTCCTGCGCGACACCGTATGGGTCGCCGCGTCGTGGTACCGGCCGGGCGGACACCACAGCCCCGAGGAGATCGCCCGCCAGTACCTGTCGATGGTCCTGGACGGCATCACCCCGCGGGAATGACCACCAGCCGAAGGAGCGACAGCGGTCATGGCCGAGGCATACATCGTCGAAGCGGTACGCACCCCCGTCGGCAAGCGGAACGGCGGACTGGCGCCCGTCCATCCGGCCGACCTCGGCGCCCATGTGCTGCGGGCGCTGATGGAACGCTCGGGGGCCGACCCGGCCGCCGTCGAGGACGTCGTCTTCGGCTGCCTGGACACCGTCGGCCCGCAGGCCGGGGACATCGCGCGCACCTGCTGGCTGGCGGCCGGGCTGCCGGAGGAAGTGCCGGGGGTCACGGTGGACCGGCAGTGCGGCTCCTCCCAGCAGGCGATCCACTTCGCGGCGCAGGCGGTGCTCTCCGGCACCCAGGACCTGGTGGTCGCGGGCGGGGTGCAGAACATGTCGATGGTGCCGATCGCCTACGCCAGCCGCCAGGCGGCCGTCCCGCTCGGACTGACCGAGGGCCCCTTCGCGGGCTCCGAGGGCTGGCGGAAGCGGTACGGCGACCGGCCGGTCAACCAGTTCTACGGCGCCGAGCTGATCGCGGAGACATGGGACATCACCCGTGAGGCGATGGAGGAGTTCGCGCTGCGCTCGCACCAGCGGGCGGTCCGCGCCATGGACGAGGGCCGCTTCGCGCGCGAACTGGTGCCGTACGGGGAGGTCACCGCCGACGAGGGGCCGCGCCGGGACACCAGCCGGGCGAAGATGGCCGCCCTCAAGCCGGTCATGGACGGCGGCCGGATCACCGCCGCGCTGTCCTCCCAGGTCTCCGACGGGGCCGCGGCGATGCTGATCGCCTCCGAACGGGCGGTGCGGGACCACGGACTGACCCCGCGCGCCCGGATCCACCACCTCTCGGTGCGCGGTGAGGACCCCGTCCGGATGCTGTCCGCGCCCATCCCCGCGACCGCGCACGCCCTGGCGAAGACCGGTCTGGCCATCTCCGACATCGACCTGGTGGAGATCAACGAGGCGTTCGCGCCCGTGGTGCTCGCCTGGCTGAAGGAGACCGGCGCCGATCCGGAGCGGGTCAACGTCAACGGTGGCGCCATCGCCCTGGGCCACCCCCTCGGCGCCACCGGCACCAAGCTGATGACGACCCTGCTGCATGAACTCGAGCGCACCGGCGGCCGGTACGGCCTCCAGACCATGTGCGAGGGCGGCGGCCAGGCCAACGTCACCATCCTCGAACGGCTCTGAACCTGGTGCCGGACCGGGCCGCCGCGGTGGGCCACCGCCGGTTCGGACGCGTCCGCGTGGCGGGGCCCCACGGCCCCGCCCATGATGGCCGCATGGCGTGTGGATCGACCAGTCTCTGGAACGGCGAGGCCACCTGGTTCTGTTGTGGCAACGCCTGGGGCCCGTGTGCCGCCGCGGGCGGCGGGGCGTGTGGCACCTGCAAGTCCAGCAAGCTCCAGGCCGCCTGGCCCAATGCCTCCCAGGCGTGCTGGGACATCACCCGGCCGGACCTGTGCGGGGAGAAGCTGCCCCGGCGCGGCTGCGGGTCGGTGATGAAGGTGCGCCACCAGTGCTCAGGAGCCAGTGTGTGCGTCACGGTCAGCGATTGCGGTCCGCGCACCCGGAGCTTCTGTTCCGAGTCCAGTTGCTGTGACGGCACCTGCCGCACCAACCGGGTCATCGACCTCACCCCGGCCGCCTTCTCCGCGATCGGCAGTCTGAGCACCGGCACCCTGCCGGTGGTCATCTTCGAATGAGACGGGCGGACATGAGCGCGTACCGGACCGGCGACCCCCTGGACCGCCGGCGGTTCCTCACCGCCGCGGCCCTCCGCGGCGCCACCGTGGTCGGCAGCGGTGTCATCGGGGCGACCGCCCTGGGTGCCCTGGACGCCGACGCGGCCTTCGCGGCGCCCCTGCGTTCCCTGGATCCCGCGGTCGCCGACGCCACCTTCGTGGAGGGCCGGATCACCGGGATCGACGGCGGGCTGCTGGCGGTCGCGGGGTCATGGGGCACCTACGCCCGGGTCCGGGTCACCGCCGCCACCAGCGTCTGGAAGGTGCGCGCCACCACCGCGGACGCCATCGCCACCGGCGACGGCCTCTATGCCCGCGGGGTCCCGATGCCCGACGGAACCCTCGCCGCCGACGCGGTGTGGGTCAACATCGTCCACCTGCACACCACCGTTCGCGGGATCGAGAAGACCCGGCTGCACCTCGCCCACGGCTCCCACGAGATCGTCGGACATGTGCTCGCGGACACCACCAGCGTCTCCTACTCCGGTGCCGCGCCCACCGCGGACCTCTCCCGGCTGCGCATCGGCCAGGACGCCCAGGTGCTCGGCGCCTGGCGGCCGTCCGACGACTCGGTGGAGCTGGTGCGGGTCTCGGTCGGACCGGGCGCGGGACACCACCGGTGAGCCCTGCCGTCACCGTGGCCGTGGATCTGGCGGCACCGCTGCTCGCCTTGGTGCTGGGTACGGCCGGTGCGGGCAAGTTCTTCGGCCGCGGCGGGCCGCGGTCCGCCTCCCGCACCGCGCTGGCCCGGCTGCTGGGCGGCGGCGACCGGGCGGCCCGCGCGCTGCGCGGCCTCGGCGCCCTCGAACTCCTGCTGTGCGCGGCGCTGCTGGCGCTGCCGCCGTCGGTGGTCACGGGCGGCGCGGCCACCGCGCTCGGCGCCGGATTCCTGGGCTACCTCGGCTACGCCCGGCGCGCGGCACCCGGTGCGTCCTGCGGCTGTACGGCCGGGGACGACGGACCGGTCGGAGGCCGCGCGGTCATCCGCGCCGCCGCGGTCCTGGCGGGCGGGGTGGCCGTCGCCCTCGCCCGGCACCCGTGGTGGATCGTGGTGCCGAGCCATCCCGCCGCCGCCTCGGGCGCCGTGCTGGCCGCGCTGGCCGGAGCGGTGGCCCTCGCCCCGGACCGCTGGCGGCTGCCGTGGCGCAGGCTGCGACTGCGGCTGACCGGGCATCCGCTCGATGGAACCCGCGCCGCCACCCGGGTCCCGGTGGCGGCCACCGTCGAGCTGCTGGAACGTTCACTGGCCTGGCAGAGCGCCGCGCCCCTGGTGCGCTCCGCGCTGCTGGACCACTGGGACGACGACGGCTGGCGCATCCTGCAGTATTCCGGGGTCCACGGAGGCGGTGGTGGCGCCCGGCCGGTGGTGGTGCTCTTCGCGCTCGACGCGGCGGCCAGCCGGGACGGGGTGCGCGAACCCGCGGTACGGGTGAGCGTCCTGGACGCCGACACCGGTGAGGCCGTGGCGCTGACCGCTTGAACCGCTCGACGTTCCGCAGCCGGGAGGTTCCGCAGCCGGGGGGCCTCAGCTGGTGAGGCCGAAGATGAGGACGAGCAGCCCGTAGCACAGGGCGACCAGCGCGGCGCCCGCCACATGGACCCGCAGGGTGCGCGCCCGGCCGGGCAGCAGCCAGAACGCCAGCGCCCGGTTCACCAGCGGCATCAGCACCCAGGTGAGGATGGAGACGCTCAGGACGTTGCTGATGAACAGGGCGGCGTAGCCGGGCACACCGGCCTCGTTCAGACCGTACCCCGCCGTCAGATCGAGGATCATCACCGTCGGGTACAGGGCCAGTACCACGGACATGGCCTGTTTCCAGTTCGGCGGGACGCCCTGGTCAGCGCCCTCCCCGAAGCGGAACCAGCCGCTGAACGGTGAGCTGATCTTCCGTACGTCGTAGCGCGTGAAGTACTTCTCGCCCTCGTGCAGCAGTTTCCTGCGGGTGTCGGACCCGAGCCACTCGTCGAGGTGTTCACGGGTGTCGAAGCGGAAGACCACGACCCAGTGCTCCTGGATCCCCGGTACCGGGCGGAACAGCTCCGAGCCCATGAAGCCGGGGTACTTCTCCTGGGCCTTGAGCGTCTTCTCCTGCCACCGCAGGAAGGACTGTTCGCGCCCCGGGCGGATCTCGTGCGAGATGACCGCCGTGATGGCCTCGGGCTCGGCCGGGGGCGTGCCGCCGCTGAGCACCTCCTGGGTGGGCGGTGCCTCGAACAGCGGGCGTCCCTCGTCCAGCAGTTGCTGCCGGGCGTCCGACCGCAGCCAGGTGGTGAGCTGGTCGATCCGGGAGAACCGGAAGACGACCACCCATTCGTTCTCCTGGCCGGACGCGGGCGGATACAGCTCGGTTCCCTCGAAGCCGTCGAAACCGCGCACCGTCCGGTTGGTCTTCTCCTGCCAGCGCTTGTAGTCCTCGTCGCGTCCGGGGCGGACCTTCTGCGAGGTCACCACCGTTGCCCCGGCTCCGGCGGAGCCGTGGGTTGCACGGGCATCCATGCCGAGTAGTCTAGATCAAAAGGAATTTATGCGACAAACCGAGCGTTTCGCAGGGGGTCCCGACGCGGGCACGCAGAGCCGAGCGGAGGTCTGAGACATGGCGAAGCAGGAGTTCCTGGTCGAAGCGGTACGACTGGCCACCGAATCCGTGAAGAACGGCTGGGGCGGTCCGTTCGGTGCCGTGATCAGCCGCAACGGCGACATCGTCGCCCGGGGCCAGAACCGCGTACTGCTGACCGGCGATCCCACCGCCCACGCGGAGATGGAGACCATCCGCAAGGCGATCCAGGTGCTCAATCCCGAGGCGCCCAGTATCGACGGGGGACACGTCGACGAGAGCACGCTGGAACTCGTACCGCGCCCCGAGGGGTCGCCCGACCCGGTTCCGGAGCGCGCCCGGATGCTCCAGGGCTGCTCGATCTACATCAGTGGCGCACCGTGCCCGATGTGCATGAGCGCCATCTACTGGTCGCGGATCGACGCCGTGTACTTCAGCTGTGACCTGGCCGCCACGGCGAAGATCGGTTTCGATGACGCCTATCAGTACGAGGACTTCCAGAAACCCATGGATCAGCGCAGGATCCTCATCGAGCAGATCCATCCCGAGCTCGGCGCCGAGGCGTACAAGGCATGGATGGACAAGGCCGACCGACACCCGTACTGAGGGGGGCCCGTGGGGCGCGCGCCGAGCGGCGCGCGTTTCCGCGCGCCCGGGTCCGGGCCCTCGGCACGGGTAGGGAAGTGGCGATGTCCGAGAATCCTTCCGGCCCTCCGGGGCGCGGGCACCGGGCCCGGTTCGAGCGGCTGCACCACGTGTTCCACCGCTCCCCGGCCGGCCGGGGGTACCGGCGGGGCAGTGAGTTCGAGCTGCTGCACCGGGCGTTGGGCTTCGCCGCGCTCGGCTTCCTCACCCTGGTGCCGCTGCTCATCGTGGTCGCCGCCGCCGACCCGGTGAACCGCCACGGCTTCGCCCAGTGGCTCGCCGAGGGGCTGGGGGTGTCCACCTCCTCGCGGGACGAGGTGAAGGAGCTGTTCGCCCCGCCGAAGCGGGCGCTGGAGACCACCACGGCGTTCGGTCTGGCCACCCTGGCCATCTTCGGGCTGCGCTTCGGCGCGGCGGTGCAGACCGGCTACGAGAAGGTGTGGGAACTGCCCGCCGGGCGCTGGCACAACGTCTGGCGCCATCTGGTGTGGCTCGTGGTGCTCATCGGCTATCTGCTGCTCTCCTCCCATCTGGGGCCGGGGATCAGCCGGGTGCTGATCGCAGTGGTGGGCACCGTGCTGTTCTTCTGGTGGTCGCAACGGCTGCTGCTGGGCGGCCGGATCAGCTGGGGCGCGCTGCTGCCCGGCGCGCTGGCGACCGGTGTCGGACTGGCCGGACTGCGGATCTTCTCCCAACTGGTCTTCTCCCCGCTGATCGCCTCCAGCGCGGTCTCCTACGGTCCCGTCGGCACCGTTCTGGTCGTCCAGTCCTGGCTGGTGGGGGTCGGTTATGTGGTGTTCGGCGGAGCGCTGCTGGGCCGGGTGATACACGAGGAGTACCTGCGGCTGGTCGCCTGGCGCCGCCGCCGGCGCCCCGGTGGCGCCTCCGAACCGTGACTTCCCATCGCCGCCGGTGGCGCCGGCCGGCCGCGTGTCTTCCCCGTCCGGAGCCGGAACGAAACCGCGTTCACTCGTTCGCCCCCGGCAAGCACCGAAACGACGCGCCGGTGATGCGGCCGCACGGGCCGTGGTCAGCATGGTGCACAGGGACACCGCGGACAACGCGTCCGCGGCGCCATGCCGTCGACGCAGATGGAGGACGCCGGGAATGAAAGAGCACGACAACGAACACGTGCCCGTGCTGATCGTGGGGGGATCGCTCGTCGGTCTGTCCGCATCGGTCTTTCTCGGCCGTCTCGGCGTGGAGCACCTGCTGATCGAGCGCCACGCGGCCACCTCGGCCCATCCCCGCGGCCGCGGGAACAACATGCGGACGATGGAGCTGTACCGCACCGCGGGTCTGGAGCCCGACATCCGGCGGGCGGCGGCGATCCTGTCCAAGAACGACGGCATCCTCCAGGCGGACGTCCTCGCGGGTGGCACCTGGCGATGGATCTACCCGCGGATCACCGGCAGACCCCCGGAGGCCGAGAAGAGCTCGACCTTCCGGTGCGCGTGCAGCCAGAACGACCTGGAGCCGGTCCTCCTGGAGCACGCCCGCCAACTGGGCGGCGATGTGCGCTTCGGCACCGAGCTGGTCTCCTTCACCCAGGACGACCGCGCGGTGCACGCCGTGCTGCGCTCCCGGGACTCCGGTGAGACATACACGGTGCACACCGACTACCTGCTGGCCGCCGACGGCCCCCGGAGCCCCGCCCGCGAGCGCCTCGGCATCGGGCACACCGGACGCGGGGACCTCTTCCACAACATCAGCGTCACCTTCCGCAGCAAGGGGCTCCGTGACGCGGCGGGCGACCAGCCGTTCGTGGTGTGTTACCTCACCAACCCCGACGGTGAGGGGGTGCTGCTGCCCGTCGACAACGAGGAGCAGTGGGTGTTCCACATGCCCTGGACCCCCGAGAGCGGCGAGACCATCGAGGACTTCACGGACAGCCGGTGCGTGGCGCACATCAGGGCCGGTGCCGGAGTCCCCGACCTGGATGTGGAGATCACCGGACGGGCGCCCTGGCACGCGGCGGACCGGGTGGCCGACAGCTACCGCACCGGCCGGGTCTTCCTCATGGGCGACGCCGTGCACGAGATGCCGCCCACCGGCGCGTTCGGCTCCAACACCGGGATCCAGGACGCCCACAACCTGGCCTGGAAGGTGGCGGGGGTGCTGCGCGGCTGGGCGGCCCCCGGACTGCTGGACAGCTATGAGGTGGAACGCCGTCCGGTGGCACGGGCCACCAGTGAACGGGCCACGCTCCAGGCGGCCCTGGAACAGCACCCCGGTTACAACCCCGCCAAGGCGGCGAAGACCGGCACCGACCTGGTCACCACCGCCCTGTGCTACCGCTACCACTCCACCGCGGTGCACGGCGGGGACCCGGAGGCGCCCGTCGTGCCCGACACCTTCGAACTGCGGGGTGACCCCGGCACCCGCGCCCCTCATATGTGGCTCACCCGTGACGGCGCCGAGGTGTCCACGATCGACCTCTACGAGCGTTCCTTCGTCCTGCTCTGCGGACAGGCCGGGGCGCAGTGGCGGGCCGTCGCCCGCACGGTGGCGGAGAAGCTCGACGTCCCGCTGGACGCCTACCTGGTGGGCACCTCCGCCGACGCCGACCTCCAGGTCCGGGGCGGCGCGGACTGGGCGGAGACCCATGGCACCGCCGAGGAGGGCGCGGTGCTGGTGCGGCCCGACGGCTTCGTGGCCTGGCGGACGCGGACCATGCCGCCGAACGCGGAACAGGAGCTGGCGGACGTGCTCCTGGAGGTCCTCGGGCGCGGCTCGGGCCGCTGAACCCCGCCCGGCACCGCTTCCGTTCACCCCTCCACAGAACCGAGGAGTCCGATGACACCGCTCAACACGTCCGACACCGCGGTCGCCGACGACACCGTCCTGGCCGGCCGCGCGGGCACCGCGCCGGGTGATGACGCGCGGCGGTCCCGGGTGGATGTCCACCACCACTACACCGCACCGGAATGGCTCGACTGGGCCGAGGACAAGGACGTGGTCCGGCGCGACAAGCTGCCCTGGTGGACACGGTGGGACCTGGACAGCGCGCTGACCCTGATGGACCGGGCGGGCATCCACACCAGTGTGCTCACCGTCGCCATGCTGGGACGGCTGCGCGAACCCGCGCTGCGCAAGGAGAGCGCCCGGGTCGCGCTGCGGTCCGCGGGCGACCTCGCCGCCGCCCACCCCGAGCGCTTCGCCTTCTTCGCACCGGTCTTCCTGGACAACATGGAGCTGTCCCGCTGGTCGGTGACGTACGGCATGGACGAACTCGGGGCGGTCGGGGTGAGCACCCGCACCAGTGTGCGCGGGACCTTCCTCGGCGATCCGTCCCATGACGCGCTGCTGGCGGAACTCGACGAGCGCTCCGCCGTCATCAGCACCCATCCCATGGAGGTGCCCGGCGACGAGGCCGGACTGCCGGGGGTGCCGCCGTTCCTGTGCGACTTCCTGATGGACACCACACGTGCCGCCATCAGCCTCATCGTCAACGGGACGCTGGACCGCTACCCGAACCTCAGCTTCATCCTGCCGCACGGCGGTGGTTTCCTGCCGTACCTCGCGAGCCGTCTGGAGACCTTCGGCGACCAGCTCACCCCGAAGGTCGACGGCTCCCGGGTGCGCGACTATCTGCACCGCTTCTACTACGACACCGCGGGGCCCATGTCCCCTTCCTCGACGCCGAGTCTGCTGACCGCCGTGGATCCGTCCCGGATCCTCTACGGAAGCGACTGGCCCCCGACCCCGGCCCGGGTCGTCACGGAGGTGACGGCGCCCGCCCTCGACGACGACCCGGCGCTCGACGCGTACCAGCGGCGCGGGATCAACAGGGACAACGCCTGCCGTCTGCTGCCCGTGCTGTCGCGGGCGACGGTGCGGGCGTGATCCCTGGCCCCGCACCGGACCGGTGGCCGGTGGCCGGTCTCCCGGTCATGCCCCGGTGGTGGAGCCGGGGCGGACGATCATCAGCACGGTGACCACGGCCCACAGCAGATTGAACATCCCGGTGTACATCGCGAGTCGGGCCGTGGCCCGCCGGTCCGGCACACCGTCCCCCGGCCCGTCCCCGTCCATGGTGTCCAGCCCGGCCAGGAGCGCGTCCTGGCCGGGCAGCACCAGCCCGGCGAGCACCGTCGCGGCGAGCCCGGTGAGCACGATGGACACGATCAGCCAGATGTCACCCAGGACACCCAGGCTGTCGGCGGTGGCCAGTCCGAAGACCGGCACCACGACCCCCACGGCCGCGTAGACCCGGCACACCCGGTGCAGGGTGCGCAGGACGGCGGTGGCTCGGACGTCGCCGGGCGCGGCCAGGGCGGTGCGGGCGGCGGCGGGGAACATGCTGGCCGCCACGGTCACCGGTCCGATCGCGATGATCGCGGCCAGCACATGGACGGTGAGCAGGAATTTCGTCACGGCGGCAGCGCTTCCTTCAGCGGGCGGGGACAGCGGGCGGGGAAGAAACTGACGGCCCAGGACGGGGCGCCGACGCCGACGCTAGCCGCGTTCCGCGATCATGAGCAGTGGCTCGATTGCCATGCTTCAACGGATTCTCGCCAGCTCCGCGATCCGCCCGCCGCCCGGTCCGCACCGGACGGGAAACGTGATCGCGTACAGGCCCGGAACCCTGGCATGCTGGCGGTGTGAACGGACCGGAGATCCACCTCAGCATCGACCCCGGACTGCGGCTCTTCGCCACTCCCGAACGGCGCCGCGGACCGATCGCCCTCGTCACCGACGGAGCCTCCACCCTGGGGCATGTGGTCGAGTCGGTCGGGGTCCCGCTCACCGAGGTCGGCGCGCTGCTCGTGGACGGCCGGGAGACCCCGGTCTCGCATGTGCCGCGCGCGGGGGAGAGCGTCGAGGTGCGCCCGGTGGTCCGGCCCCAGGCGGTACCGGGCGCCCCCTTGCGCTTCCTGCTCGATGTGCACCTGGGTACCCTCGTGCGGCGGCTGCGGCTGCTGGGCGTGGACGCCGCGTACGAGAGCGAGGACATCGGGGACCCGGCGCTCGCCGCGCTCTCCGCGGCCCAGCGCCGGGTGATGCTCTCCCGCGACCGGGGGCTGCTGCGCCGACGGGAACTGTGGGCCGGGGCGTACGTCTACAGCGACCGCCCCGAGGAGCAACTGCGCGATGTGCTCGGCCGGTTCGGCCCGCGTCTGGCGCCGTGGACCCGCTGCACCGCATGCAACGGACCGCTGGAGGACGCCGACAAGGAGACCGTCCGGGAACGGCTGGAGCACGGCACCCGGCGCACCTACGACGTCTTCGCCCGCTGCACCGCCTGTGAGCGCGTCTACTGGCGCGGTGCCCACCACTCCCGTCTGGAGGCCATCGTCGCGGGCGCGGTCGAGGAGTTCGGCGGTGCGGCACCCGCGCTCTCCGAGGCGCCCGCCCCCTGATGGCCACCGCTTCCACCACCCCCGGCCCCGGGCCGAGGGCGATACCCCCGCCTCCCGAGGTACGCGGCCCCCTCGAGACCCATGTCACCGTGGACTGCCCGGTGTCCGCCACCGACCGGCTGGCGGCCTGGGCCGCGGCGCGCGGATTCGGGTTCACCCATATCGTGCTCGCCCGTGGCCGTACGCCCTCCCAGCCCATGCTGAACCTTCGTGGCGACGGCCCGGCCACGCTCTGGCGGGATACCGCGGAGCGGGTGGCGGCCGAGCTGGCGGCCGACGGCTTCCGCCCGGTGCGCGTCAAGACCGAGGCCGCGCCGTGGGCCGCGGGCGTCCCCCAGGACGACACCGCCGCCATGGCCCATGGCCCCGGCCGCTACTTCGAACACCACATCAAACTGCTGCTCCCGGCGGAGTGGGACCGGACCCCGCTGGACCGCCTCGCCGTTCCGCACGGCGCCCATGTCTCGTGGAACGCCCGCCGGTTCCGTGACGACGGACGGCAGGAGCGGTTCCTCACCCAGCGCTGCCACGGCGTCGGCCGCGCCACCGCCGAGCGGCGGCTGTCGGCCCTGCTCGGCGCGGTGCACCACGCCGGGCTCCCACCGCTGGAGGTGGAGCGGGAGTTCGTCCTGCACGACACCAACCTCACCCTGGACAACGGCTGGATCACCGAGGAGCGCACCCCATGACACCGCCGCCGGAACACGAACCCTCCTGGGACGCGATGTGGCGGAGCGACACTCCCGACATCCCCCACACCCCGCTGGACGACGGTGAGCGCCGACGCCACCGACTGCCGCGCACCCTGCTGCCGGTGCCCGAGGGGCTGCACAGCACGGCCGTCTTCGACCCCGCGCTGAAGGAGTTCGCCCGCGCCTTCCGGGCGGGCGAACCGCGGTTCGCCGACGAGGAGTCGGCGCGCGCCTGGCACCGTGCCCGGCGCACGGTGCTGGACACCGTGCTCGCCGCGATCGCCGGCGGCCCCTGGGCGGACCATCTGATGCTGCGCGGCAGCGTATTGCATGCCACCTGGTTCGGGAGCGCCGCCCGTGAGCCGGGTGACCTGGACTTCGTCGTCGTCCCCCGGGAGTGGGAGCTGGCCGACCCCCGCACCGCCGACCTCGTCGACGGTATCGCCCATGACGCGGCGACCGCCGCCCGCGCCGGTGGCGCGGTGCGGATCGATGCCGGGGGCCGGGTGACCGAGGACATCTGGACCTATGAGCGGGTGCCCGGCCGCCGCATGCTGCTGCCGTGGTCGGCGCCGGGGACGGCGGGCGGCACCGTCCAGCTCGACCTCGTGTTCAACGAACCGCTTCCGGCCCCGCCCGTACGCACCGCACTGCGCCCGCTCGGTGACGGCCCCGGCTGCCGCCTCCTGGCCGCCACGCCGGAGCTGTCCCTGGCCTGGAAACTGCTGTGGCTGGTCACCGACTTCCATCCGCAGGGCAAGGACCTCTACGACGCGGTGCTGTTGGCCGAGCACACCCCGCCCTCGTACGGGCTGGTGCGGGACACCTTCGTCCGCACCGGTGTGGACGGGCTGCGGCCCGCCGGTTCCTGGTGGACCGACACACTGCGGGTGGAGGACGGCTGGCCGCACTTCACCGCCGAGTACCCATGGGTGGCGGACACCCCGGAGACGTATGCGGCGCGGCTGACCCGGGCGCTCGGCTCCCTCCTCGCCGAAGCCGAACCACCCGGTGAGACCCGCTATGAACGCTGGGCACGCTGGCTGGAGCCCGTGGTGGAGACCGCCCGCGCGTCCTCCGCACCGCCCGTCGACCGTGTCCGCCACCTGGCGGCAGGGGGCTGGGAAGGGCTGCTGGCCATGGTCGTCGTCGTGCGGGAAGTCGCGGGACGCGAGGCGATGGGGATCGAGGACGCCCTGCGCACGGTGGTCGACCGGAGCGAGAGCCATCGGCTGATGCGGGACAACGCCAAGTGGTGGGCCGCCGCGCTGGATGAACTGCGCTGACCGCACCCCAAGGTCCCCGCGCGCACATGCGCCCGGCCGGGCCCGTACGTAGGCTGGCGTCATGCCCGAGCTGCCCGATGTCGAGGGGTTCCGGCGCACCCTGGCCTCCTGCGCCCGGGGCCGCCGTGTCGAACGTGTCGAGGTGGCCGACCCGGGTGTGCTGCACGGGGTGACCCCGGGGCGGCTGCGGCGCGAGCTGGAGGGCCGCCGCTTCACCGCGCCCCGGCGGCACGGCAAGTGGCTCATCGCTCCCACCGACGGTCCGACGCTGCTCCTCCACTTCGGCATGACCGGACGCCTCGTCTGCGCGGAAGGCGGCACACCGCCCGGCCGGTTCGAGCGGGTGGCCCTCACCCTCGACGACGGCCACCGGCTCGGTTACGAGGACCAGCGCAAGCTGCGCGGCCTCTGGCTCGCCGCCACCGAGGCCGCCGTCGACCGGGTGCTCGGTCCCCAGGGACCCGACGCCCTCACCCTGGACCGGGCCGGACTCGACGCCCGGCTGGCGGACCGGCGCGGCAGCGTCAAGGCCACCCTGATCGACCAGTCCGTGGTCGCCGGACTCGGCAATCTGCTCGGTGACGAGATCCTGTGGCGGGCCCGGATCCACCCCCGGCACCGTGCGGGCACACTGGACCCGGACGAGCGCCGAAGGCTCCACACCGCGATGCGCCAGGTGCTGCGCACCTCCGTACGGGCGGGACGGGTGCCCGACCGGTCCGGCTGGCTCACCGGCCACCGCGACGACGCCGATCCGCACTGCCCGCGCTGCGGCCGTCCGCTGCGCCGCGGCCGGATCGCGGGCCGTACCAGCGCCTGGTGCCCGCACTGCCAGCCGGACGGCGGCTGACCCCGGCCGCCCGCGATATGCGGCCGGTGCGGGTCAGCCCCGCCAGGCCGTGTAGGACATCACCGCACCGGCCTTGAGCCGGAAGTCGGGTTCGGCCCGGGTGGCGGTCAGTTCGAGGTCCAGCAGCCGTCCGTCGTCCGGGTCCAGGATGACCAGATACCGGCTGCCGTTGCTCCCGGACATCCGGAACCCCTGTCCCTCCCGCCCGAGCCGGTCGGTGACCCGGCCCGCCGGGCGCATCCCCTCCATCCGCGACAGCAGGGTGGCGATGTCCGCGATCTGGCGGGGTCCGGGTGTCCACACCGTCTGGAACGACTCCACGGCCGAGAGCAGGGACACCGGGTCCTCCTCCGCGCCGGGCAGCCATGCGGCGAGGTACGCGCGCAGTGCGGCCACTCCGGCCGGAGGGGCCTCGAAGTACTCCAGGTTGGCCCCGTAGGTGCCCTTCGGATAGTGCTCCCGGTTCATCACCTTGCCGTCGTGGACGGTACGCGGGGGGTCACCGCCGTCGATGACCGGACGGCCCGGGTAGCGCGGATCCGTGGCCACCTCGAGCAGGGTGCCGCTGCCGTCCGCGTTCCAGGTGGTCAGCGACTCCACGGGTGCGGTCACCGGGGGTCGTGCGCCCTCGCCCGACTCCATCCCCATCGACCAGGTCTGCACATGGCTGCCCCGCACACTCCTGCCCGGGGCGGCCTCGGCCGCCGCGCGCGCCCGCCGTGCGATCTCCGCCAGCGGTACGTCGGCGCGGGAGGCATGCGCCACCAGCGGGCGTGGCACGGCCACCGCGGGGGTGGAGCCACCGCCGGAGACGGTCAGCGCGAGGGCGAGGACGGTGGCCGCCGCCAGACCCTCGACGGCGAGCAGCCTGCGGCGGACGGTCCGGCGCCGCCGCTGGAGGTGCAGCCGCCGCAGGAGCAGTTCGGCGCGGGCGTCCAGCGGACGGTCCCGCCAGGGTCCGGTCCGGGCGGACACGGGATCGGCTTCGCGCAGGAGTTCCAGTTCATCGGTCATGGCCGTCCGTCCTTGTCGCTCGCCGTCTTGCCCGTCGTCCCGCTCACGCACCCCAGCACGACCGAATCCCTGCGATGGAGCCGGTCGATCTCCGTCCGCAGCCGCCGCCGCGCCCGGTGCAGCCGCATCGCGGCCGCCGACCGGCCGCATCCCAACACGGTGCTCACCTCGTCGACGGAGAGCTCCTCCCACGCGGTCAGCCGCAGCACCTCCTGGTCGGCCTCGCCCAGCCGGTCCAGCGCCTCCAGCACCCAGGAGCCGGGCCGTTCCGCGTCGGGACCGGGCGCCGTGCGCTGGTCCCGGGTCAACTCGTGGTGGCCCAGCCGGGCCAGCAGTCTGCGGTAGCGGCCCCGGCCGCGCACGGTGTTGGCCAGACAGTGCCGGGCCACGCCGTACAGCCAGGGCAGGGGCGGATCGGGCAGTTCGGCGCGACGTCTCCAGGCCACCGCGAAGACCTCGGCGACCACTTCCTCGACATCCGCCGTCTGTTCGTCCAGACGGCGCGCGACGAAGCGGCTGACCGCCCAGTAGTGCTCGCGATAGGCGGCGTCGAAGACGTCGTCGGTACTCATGATCGGTTGGTGTCCGGCACAGCCCCGATCATCACACCTTCGGAAAAGAAAATTTTCAGTGGCTCCTCCGTGACGATCCGAACGGTGCCGGACACCTACCGGGCATGAGTCACAACACTGTTGTCGCGGTACCGCCGGAGGCCCTCCCGGCGCGCCGCACCCGGCCCGGGTCCGCGGTCGTCCGGTGGCTGACCACCACCGACCACAAGACGATCGGCACCCTGTACCTCGTCACCGCCTTCAGTTTCTTCTGCATCGGCGGGGTGATGGCGCTCTTCATGCGCGCCGAGCTGGCCCGTCCCGGTCTGCAGATCATGTCGAACGAGCAGTTCAACCAGGCGTTCACCATGCATGGCACGATCATGCTGCTGATGTTCGCCACCCCGCTGTTCGCGGGCTTCGCCAACTGGATCATGCCGCTGCAGATCGGTGCGCCCGATGTGGCGTTCCCGCGGCTGAACATGTTCGCGTACTGGCTGTACCTCTTCGGCTCGCTGATCGCGGTGGGCGGTTTCCTCACCCCGCAGGGCGCGGCCGACTTCGGCTGGTTCGCCTATGCGCCGCTCTCCGACGCGGTCCGGTCGCCGGGTGTGGGCGCGGATATGTGGATCATGGGTCTGGCCCTCTCCGGCTTCGGCACGATCCTCGGCGCGGTCAACTTCATCACCACCATCATCTGCATGCGCGCTCCGGGCATGACGATGTTCCGGATGCCGATCTTCGTCTGGAACGTCCTGCTCACCGGTGTCCTGGTACTGCTGGCCTTCCCGGTGCTGGCCGCCGCGCTGTTCGCGCTGGAAGTGGACCGCAAGTTCGGGGCGCACATCTTCGACGCGGCCAACGGTGGCGCACTGCTCTGGCAGCACCTCTTCTGGTTCTTCGGCCATCCCGAGGTGTACATCATCGCGCTGCCGTTCTTCGGGATCGTCTCGGAGGTCATCCCGGTCTTCTCCCGCAAGCCGATGTTCGGCTACATCTCGCTGATCGCCGCGACGATATCCATCGCCGGACTGTCGGTGACGGTCTGGGCGCACCATATGTATGTGACCGGCGGCGTACTCCTGCCGTTCTTCTCCTTCATGACCCTGCTGATCGCGGTCCCGACCGGTATCAAGTTCTTCAACTGGATCGGCACCATGTGGAAGGGGTCGCTGAGCTTCGAGACCCCGATGCTCTGGGCGATCGGCTTCCTGATCACCTTTGTGTTCGGCGGGCTGACCGGTGTCATCCTGGCCTCGGCCCCCCTGGACTTCCATGTCTCGGACTCGTACTTCGTGGTGGCCCACTTCCACTACGTGGTGTTCGGCACCGTGGTGTTCGCGATGTTCGCCGGCTTCCACTTCTGGTGGCCCAAGTTCACCGGCAAGATGCTGGACGAGCGGCTCGGCAAGATCACCTTCTGGACGCTCTTCCTCGGCTTCCACGGCACCTTCCTCGTCCAGCACTGGCTGGGCACCGAAGGGATGCTCCGCAGGGTCCCCGACTACCTGGCGGTGGAGGGCTTCACCACCCTCAACACCCTGTCCACCATCTTCTCCTTCGTGCTGGGCCTGTCGATCCTGCCGTTCTTCTACAACATCTGGAAGACCGCCAAGTACGGCGAGAAGGTCGAGACCGACGACCCGTGGGGCTACGGCCGGTCCCTGGAGTGGGCCACCTCCTGCCCGCCGCCGCGCCACAACTTCACGCAACTGCCGAAGATCCGTTCCGAATCGCCCGCCTTCGACCTCCACCACCCGGATCTGCGCACCGACGCCGAGCGGAAGGAGACCGTGGCATGAACGCGGCCGGAGCCACCGGGGCCGGGGACGTCGCCGCCGGTATCAACCGTATCGAGGGCTATCTGCTGCTCCACCGGGAACAGGACATCGCCCGGGAACGGGCCCGTCGCTTCACCGGGCGGCTGGACTGGCTGACCTCCGCCCAGCGGGCGGAGGTCGAACGCCTCTACGTCCAGGACCAGTTGACCGCCACCGAGCGGAACCTGCGCCAGGTGGCGCGGCGCTGCGACGAGCTCCGGGGCGAGTACCAGGAGACCTACCGCGCGCTGCGCCGCCGGCTGCTGGTGGCCTGTCTATTGGGCGGCGGGGCGGCCCTGCTTCTCGTCCTGGCCGTCACCGCCCCCGCCCTCGCGGCGCGGTAGGCCCGTGAGCCCCGGCAGCGGGGTCGGTGGCACCGCCGACCCCGCGCCGGTGTCGAACCCCGAGGCCGGGGTGGAGCGCAGCACCTCCTCGGAGTAGGCGCGCCACAGCGAGAACACCCGGCCGGTGCCGGTGTCCGCGAGCCTGATCTGCTTGCGCGTCTTCGCGTTCTCGCCGAACAGGGCCATCGAGGTGACCAGTTCCGGGGTGTAGCCGATGAACCAGGACGCCTTCTTGTCGTCGGAGACCCCGGCCTTGCCCGCGGCGGGCCGCCGGAGCGCGCGGGCCGCGGTCGCCCCGTCGTCCTCGAGCAGACTGCTGGTGACCGCGTCGGCCGTGGTCCGGTCGACGGCCCGGCCGCCCACCGCCTCCGGCAGATCCGCCTTCTCGTCACCGCGCTCGGCCGACACCACCAGCGACGGGGTGACCCGCTTGCCGTGCCGGTTGAACGAGGCGTAGACCCCGGCCATCCGCAGCGGACTGGCGCCCATCAGCCCCAGCCGCACCGACTCCCGGGAGCGGAAGCCCTCGCCCTCGGTGTCCATTCCGAGCGCCTCGGCGGTGCGGCGCACCGCGGGCGGTGCATCGGGGGCGGTGGCGGCGCGCCGCTTCTCCTCCAGCGCCGCGGCGAGGGTGACCGGCTCGAACACCGGGCCCGCCTGGTAGTCGCCGCGGGTGGCGTTGTTGACGTAGTGCCTGGTGTAGTCACGGCCACCGTAGAGCGCCAGGACCCGGCCGTTCCTCGGGTCCAGCGAAACCGCCCCGCCCTGGGTGTTCTTGCTGTCCGCACCCGGCTTCCGCCCGGCACCGGACGGCTCCAGCGCCTGTGCCATGGACCGCTCCAGCGCCCGCTGCCTGGCCCGGTCGATGCTGAGCGTGATCGTCCAGCCTCCGGCGGCGAGTTCCTGCTCGCTGACGCCCGAGGCGATCAGCTCGTTGCGGGCCGCGTCGACCAGATATCCGGCCTGGCCGCCGAGGCCCGGGGCGGGCTTCGGCGCGACCGGTACGGGGAAGTGCATCCGCTGCCGCTCCGCCCGGTCCAGCCAGCCCATTTCGACCATGTTGTTCAGCACGTAGTTCCAGCGCTGCCGGACCATCCGCTTGCCCTTGGCGCTCGCCACCGCCCAGTCGTACTGGCTGGGGGCCTGCACCAGCGCCGCCAGATAGGCGCCCTCCTCGACCGTGAGGCCGCCGACCTCCTTGCCGTAGTAGGCGCGGGCCGCGGCCTGGATGCCGTAGGCGACCCGGCCGAAGTAGCTGGTGTTGAGATACCCGGCGAGGATGTCGTCCTTGGAGTTGCGCTGGTCGACCTTGAGCGAGATCACCAGCTCCTTGATCTTGCGGGTGACCGTCTGTTCCTGGCTCAGGTAGTAGTTCTTGACGTACTGCTGGGTGATGGTCGAACCACCCTGGGTGCCCTTCCCGGACACCGTGTTGACCATGCCGCGCAGCACACCCATCGGATCGACCCCCGAGTCCTGGTAGAAGGACTTGTTCTCGGCCGCGACGAAGGCGCGCTGCACCTCCTTGGGCACCCGGCTGATGGGGACCATCTCCCGGTTGATCTCACCGGTGCGGGCCAGCACCGTGCCGTCGCTGAACTTGTAGACATTGCTCTGCGCCTTCGCCTGGGCATTGGCCCGGGGGATGTCGATGGCGTAGTAGAGCACCGTGAACGCGCCGATGGACAGCACCAGCAGGGCGGCGGCGTAGGCCAGTACCTTCCGCCAGGTGAAGAAGCGCCGTATCCCGGTCCGCCGCACCGGGCGCTTGCGCTTGCGCCGTCTCGAGCGCCCGGTGTCGTCCGTCCGCGTCCCCTCACACACCTCCGCCTGTTCCGGCGAGCGCCGTGCGCGTAGAGCCGTCCGCGGACCTGTCATGGGCGAGCACCTCCGTCGATCCCGCCGTACGGGGTGCGCGGCGGGCCGCCGTCATCCTCCGGAGGGAAGATCTTCGGATCCGCACCACGGCGTCTCGGCCCGGGATCGGCCGTCCCTCGACTGCCGCTCGATCGTGTATCAGCCGTGTATCGCCCCGCGCGCCGGGCCCTCGGGCAGCCGGAGCGTGGCCACCGCGCCGCCGTCCGGCGCGTTGCCGAACTCCAGCGCCGCGCCGATCACCCGGGCCTGGCCGGCCGCGATGGTCAGCCCCAGACCGTGGCCGCGGCCGCGTTCGCGGACACCGGTGCGGAACCGCTGGGGGCCGTTCTCCAGCAGATCGTCCGGATAGCCGGAGCCGTGGTCCCGGACGGTCACCGTCCGGCCGTCCGCGGCCACCGTCACCTCCACCGGCTCCTTGCCGTGCCGATGGGCGTTGACCACGAGGTTGGCCACGATGCGCTCCAGCCGGCGGGGGTCGGTGCACACCCGCGTACCGCCCTCGGGGCCGGTGCCGTCCTCCGGGGTGCGCAACCGGGCGGACAGCCCGGTACGGGCGATCGCCTCCTCCAGGAGGGGCCGCAGCGGACAGGGCGACAGATCGGGCTCCTCCGCCCCCGCGTCCAGCCGTGAGATCTCCAACAGGTCCTCGACCAGAGTGCTCAGCACCCGTACCCGGTCCTGTACATATCCGGCGGCCTCACCGGGCGGCAGCAGTTCGGCGGCGGTCACCAGGCCCATCAGCGGGGTGCGCAGCTCATGTGCCACATCGGCGGTGAACCGCTGCTCCCCGCGCAGCCGTTCCTGGAGGGCGGCCGCCATCGAGTCCACGGCCCCGGAGATCTCGGCGATCTCGTCATGGGGCCGCGGACCGGCGGAGATCCGGGCGTCCAGGTCACCGGCGGCGATCCGGCGCGCGGTGGCCGCCGCGGTCCGCAGCCGGCGGCTCATCCGCTCGGCGGTCACCACGCCCAGCGGCAGCACCACGGCGGTGGTCACCAGACCGGCCAGGATGATGTTGGTGTCCAGTGCACCGATGTCCCGCATCGGGGTGTTCATATCGATGTGTACGGAGAGCACATGGCCGTCCGGGGCGGGCCGGGCCGCCCACATCGCGGGTCCGTCGGCCCCGGTGGTGAACTCGGTGCCCTGGTGGCCCCGCCGGACCAGCCGCTGCAGTCCGTCGGGCACTCTCGGCGCGTCCATCACCGCGCCGGAACCCTGGACCCCGCCGGTGCGGGCGTAGATGAGCGCGGCCCGGTCCAGGGTGGTCCGGGCGGTGTCACGGGCCTGGGACAGCTCCCGGTCCCGGGAGGCGTGGTGCACCAGCACCCCGACCGCCGCCGCGACGGCACAGGTGGCCGCCGCCACCAGCGCCGTGATACGCCATCGCAGAGCCATGGTCAGCGCCGCAGCTTGTAGCCGAAGCCACGGACGGTTTCGATCCGCTCGGCGCCTATCTTCGCCCGCAGCCGCTGCACATGGAGGTCCACCACCCGGGTGTCGCCCTGCCACGCGTGGTCCCAGACCCGGCTGAGCAGGGTGCGGCGCTCCAGCACGACCCCCGGTGAACCGGCGAACTCCAGCAGCATCCGCAGCTCGGTGGGGGTCAGCGCGAGCGGTTCGCCCTCCCGCCGCACCTCCATACCGAGGGTGTCGATGGTCAGATCGCCGAAGACGAGGGTGTCCGGTTCGCCCGCGGGCTCCGCGCCGTCCGCCCGGGCCGGTGTTCCGGAGCGGAGGACCGGCGCGAACGAGGCACGGCGCAGCAGTGAACGGATACGGGCCACCAGGACCGCGCTCTCACACGGCTTGACCACGTAGTCGTCGGCGCCCGCCTCCAGACCGGAGACGACGTCCAGCGAATCGCCCCGCGCGGACATCATCAGGATCGGGGCGAGGCTGAACTCGCGGACCCTGCGGCACAGTCCGATGCCGTCCAGTTCGGGCAGCATGACGTCCAGGAGCAGCAGATCGGGCCGTGCCTCGCGGAACACCTCGAGACCGGTGAGGCCGTCGCCCGCGGTGTGCACGGTGAAGCCGTACCGCTCCAGCGCCATCCGCACCGTGTTGCGGATGACCTCGTCGTCCTCGACGAGCAGGATGCGCGCCTCGGACGCGGACCCGGGCGCGGCCAAGGACCCGGGTACCGGGGACGGGCCGGGCGGGGGGTAGGGGGAGGTCATGGGCTCGTCCTCGTATCCGTGCCGGTGTCCGTACCGGTGCCGTCGTCCGGGCCCAGCCCGCTGTCCGGTCCGCCGAGGTCGCCGGGGTCGCCGGGGGCCCGGCCCTCCGGCGGGCTGCTGGTGGCATCGCCGGGTGAAACGGCCGCCATCACCTTGCCGTTCCAGTGGAAGCGGGTGGTGTACCGGCCCGCGTCGCCGGTCGCGGTGACCAGCAGATCGTGTCCGTAGGTGTCACCGCCCAGCCCCAGCGGGCCCCAGAACACCAGGATCGGCCGGACCGTCCGTCCCGACGCCCAGTAGACCTGCAGCAACGTCCGGTCGAACTTGGGCAGATCGACCGCCACCACCATCTCGTCCCGGCCGTCCCCGGTCAGATCGCGGTGCACGGCCTTGCGCATGGGGCAGTCGCGTCCGGGGCAGGGTCTGACCGACATCGGCACGATGGCCGGGAGGTTGGGATCGCTCTCCAGCAGCGTCCGCGCCGACAGCGCGGTCACACCGTCCTTGGGCACCCGCACCTTCTCGAGCGGCAGATACCGGACGTAGGGGGGCGGGGTCTTGCCCGGCTGGGGGCTGGACGACGGGGTGTAGCGCGGCCACAGCGGGGAGGCGCTGGTGGGCGCGGACAGCTTGGGCGCCGCGCCGCCGTCGTGCGGTCCGGCCTGGGGTGCGCAACCGGCCGTGCCGAGGGCCACACCGGCCGCCAGCAGAACGGGGAGGACACCGCGCGCCGACCGGGCCCGGGCCAGCCGCCGGGCCGTGCGCCGTTCGGAGGGGTCGCAGGGGGAGGAGTGCATAGCGCTGCCAGCCTACCGAGGGGCCCGGGTGCCCACCGGGCGGCGGGGAAAACGGCGGATGGCCGACGGGGGATGCCCGTCGGCCATCGGAACGGTGCCCGGATCATGCCCGAATCGCTGCCCGGAAGACCGCCCGCCGGGCCGTTACTTGACGAAGTCCGGCCGCACCGTGGCGGGCCAGGTGCCCACCGTCAGCATTCCCGCCGCGTAGGCCCGCGCCACCAGCGCTGCCCGGTTGGGCGCCTTGAGCTTCCGCAGCATCGATCCCACGTGGTACTCCACGCCCTGCCGGCTCAGGTAGAGCTTCCCGGCCAGCTCCTGCGTCGAGGCGCCGGTGGCGACGCCCTCGAGTATCCGGGCCTCCAGGGGCGACAGCAGGGTGCGCTGGGCGGGCTGGGCGCCCGGGAACCGCGTGTCATCCGGTTTGATCAGCACGACGATGGCCGACAGCCGGTGGGACCGGCCCTGGATCGCGGTACCGGTCAGCTCTCCGGAAAACACGTGGTCAGGTGAGCGGTATCCCACGACGCGCTCGGTGAACCGGGTGCGCCGCCCGTCGTGCAGCCGGGAGAAGTGCTCCCGCAGCACGGCTGGAGCGCTGGGGTGCAGCAGCTCGAAGAGATGGCGGCCGCACAGGTCGGCCGAGGAGCCTCCGAAATGCCGGAAGAAGTCGTGGTCCCCGGCCAGCACTTGGAGACCGGGCGCAAGTGTGGCCATGCCGGTCGCGTGCCGTGGCATGGCGCGCAGGGCCGGGCCGGAGGGACGGGGGACGACCCGGGCGGTGTGGGGGAGGGCCAAGGGACTCACCGCTTTCCTAGGGGAGTTCGCGTGACGGGTGTTAGATGAACTTCTCGGTGTATACCAATGATCTGGGCCAATCTTCTTGACCGAATCCCCCGCAGCCGTGACCGTTTATGCCCGAACGTGCGCTACCGGTTGGTGCATTGACGCACCATCCGGTAGCGCGGGGTGGAGGCAGGCCGGAGACACCGGCCGGACCGGTGTACGAAGAAGGGGGCGGGCGCCGTCAGGCGGTGGCCTCGCGGCCGGTGGACGGTGGTGCCATCACACCGCCGCGGCGCAGCACCGCGTAGCCCACGCCGATGCCGACGGCCACGGGCCACTCGAGCACCTCCACGGCGCCGAGCGCTCCGAGTCCCGCGTACAGGGGCAGTCCGCCCTTGGCGGGCAGGATCCGCCGGGCGACGTGGAAGGGCATCATGGCCGCGTGCGCGGCACCGCCGGCCGCCCGGGTCGTGGCATGGCCCATGGTGCCGAGCGTGGGCATGGTCACGGTCACCGAGCGGTGGCCGTCGCTGCGCGTGGTGGTCATGGCCTTCGCCGCCTTGGCCGTCCGGGAGCGCTTCGCGGCCTTCTCGGCCTTGGTGTTCCTGGCCGTCCCGGCCGACGTCCGCGCCGCCTTGGCGGGACGGTCCGTGGTCCTGGTCGCCTTCGCCGCGGTCCTGGTCGCCTTGGCCGTCGAGGCCGCCGCGGTCTTCTTGGCCGTCGCCGGGGTCTTCTTCGCCGTCGAGGCCGCCGTCGACTTCTTCGCCGGTTTCGCCTTCGCCGTGGCCTTCTGTGCCGTGGTCTTCTTGGCCGTTGCCGTCTTCGGCGTCGTCTTCCTGGATGTCGCGGCGGCCTTCGCGGCCGACCCGGCCGATGCGGTCTTCGTGGCCCGGCCGCCGCCCGCGGACTTCGCCGTCGCCGGGGAACCACCCCGGCGGGAACTGGTGGGAGTGGTCACTGGTCTCACGTCCACACGTGATGAGCGTCGGAATCTTCTTCCCTTTTCAGGGTAATCGGGATGAACCGGGCGGGCTGCCCGGGGAGCGGAGGTCTGGCCGATGTCACCGCTGTCTGGGCTGCACCTGCCCATGTCCTCGCTGCTGGGGCCCATCACGGACGGGATGTCCGCCGGGGCACGGGCAGCCGCCGCCGTCGGACGACTGGTCCGCTCCACGGACCGCGGCGTCTGGTCGTACCCAGGGCGCTACTACATCGAGGTGCACGGAGTGCACGGCATCGGCGGTGAGCAGGTCGCACGCCGGGTGGAACGGGCCCTGGAGGAGCACCAGCGGGTGCTGTGGGCCCGGGTGAACGCCCCCTCCGAGCGGGTCGTGGTGGCCGTGGCCTCCCCGCCGCCGTCCGAGCTGGAGCTGATGGCCCTGGTCGAACGGGCGGAAGCGCAGGTGCCCACCGTTCCCAGCGAGGAATTCGACGAATGGGCGCCGGAACCCCGCCACCCCTCCGGCGGCCCCCGGGACGCCCAGTCCCTGTCCGTCCTGGCCGCCGATGTGGTGGGACTGAGCGTGGCCACCGTGCTGCGCCTGGCGCCGTGGCTGAAACTGCCCACCGAGGTGGGCGCCACCGTGTCCGCGATCCAGAACCATCCGCGGCTGCGGCGGCTCGCCCTGGCCCTCACCCGGGGGGAGCCCACCCAGGCCACCCTGCCCGTGCTCAGCGCGCTGACCCAGGGGGTGGCCACCCGGGGCGGAGGGCTCGCGCTGGACCTGCTGGAACGCATGGCCCTGTGGCGGGAGGCCGGGGCCGAGGGCGAGGCGTGGGCGGCGATGGAGCCGCAGCTCGTGCACGGGCCCCAGGACGTGGTGGCCGAGCCGATCGTGGTCGAACGGCCGGGTCCCACCCCGCGGGACCGGATGGAGGTCTTCGCCGAGCGCTCGATGGCCACCGGAGCGCTGGCCGGGGCGCTCAGCACGCCCTTCGCCGGGCCCCGCCGCGGGCTGGCCGTCGCGTTCTCGTCGATACCCAAGGCCCCGGGGGCCGGCCGGGAGGGGTTCGCGACCAGCCTCGGCCGGTTCCTGGCGCTGCGCGGTGTGCTGGCCATGGACCGCAGCTCCCTGCGGCGGCTGGGCCAGGTCGACACCGTCGTCCTCGACGAGGCCGCGCTCCGCGGGGACCGCTACGAACCCGTCGACGTGGAACTGCTCGGCGGTGTGGATCCCGAACGCGCCAGTGAGCGGCTCTTCGACCTCTTCGACCCCGACGCGCCCCTGGAGGTGCGGCGGGACGACGGCTGGGTGCTCGGCCCGCTGGACCGGCTGGAGCTGTCCGGCCGCAGCGGCAGCAAAGCCGCCGGAACGCTCCGCCGCAGGGGCAGCGAGCGGGTGCTCGGCCTGGCCGAGGGGCACCGCCTCCAGGCCGTGGCGGGGCTGGCCGCCCAGGCGGTCCCGGGAGCCGAGGCGGTGGCCGCCGCGGCCCGCCGGGCCGGTGCGCGGATCGTCCTGGCCACCGACCGTCCACGTCCCACGGCGTTCACCTTCGCGGACGCGGTGGCCCCGGCGGGCCGCCGCCTCGTGGCCTCCGTCCGCGCCCTCCAGGCCGAGGGCGCGATCGTGCTGCTGCTCTCGGGCAACCGCCGGGCACTGGGGGCGGCCGACTGCGGAGTCGGGGTGCACCGCGAGGGCGAGCCCCCGGCCTGGGGCGCGCATCTGCTGGTCGGCGCGGACCTGGAGTCCGCCGGGCTCATCGTGGACGCCGTGGGCGTGGCCGCGCGGGTCGACCGGGAGAGCGCCCTGCTCTCGGCCAGCGGCAGCGGTATCGGCGCCGTCGCCGCCCTCAAGGCACCGCGGCGCCAGGCGGCGGCCCGCGGTGCAAGCGCCGGCACCGCGGCCGGAACCGTGGCCTTCTGCATGGGGGCCTGGCGCGCCCGGCAGCTCCTCGCCCGCCCCATGGTGCCGCCGGTGACCACCACCCCCTGGCATCTGATGCCCGTCCCCCGGGTGCTGGAACGGCTGTGCACCGGTACCGACGGGCTCAGCGCCGAGCAGGCCGCGGCACGCGCCGGGGGCGGCCCGCGCACCGGCGAGCCGACCGGCACCAGCCTCCCTTCGGCCTTCGTCGAAGAGCTGGCCAACCCCCTGACCCCGGTTCTCGCCGCCGGTGCCGCACTCGCCGCCGCCGTGGGGTCGCGCACCGACGCCGCGCTCGTGGCCGCCATCACCGGCACCTCGGCGCTCGTCGGCGGCTTCCAGCGGGTCAGGACCGAAAAGGCGCTCGCGGAGCTGTTCGCCCGCTCCGCGGTGGGCGCTCGGGTACGGCGCGGCGGGACCGCGCGCCTGGTCACCGCCGGTGCCCTGGTCCCCGGGGACATCATCGCGCTGGGCCCGGAGGATGTGGTGCCCGCCGACTGCCGGCTGCTGGAGACCGACGGACTGGAGGTCGACGAGTCCTCGCTCACCGGGGAGTCCCTGCCGGTGGCCAAGGATCCGGCGCCGGTGGTCGCGGCGCACCTCACCGAGCGCGCCTCGATGGTCTACGAGGGCACCACCGTCTCCGCCGGACGGGCCCAGGCCGTCGTGGTGGCCACCGGTCCCTCCACCGAGGTCGGCCGGAGTCTGGCCACCGCCCGCCAGGCGGCCCCCGTCACCGGTGTCGAGGCCCGGCTGACCTCGCTCACCCGGGCCAGTCTGCCCATCGCCCTCGGCTCCGCCGCCGCCGTCTCCGGCGCCGGACTGCTGCACGGCCACCCGCTCACCGAGAACCTGGCCTCCGCGGTCAACCTCGCCGTCGCCTCCGTCCCCGAAGGGCTTCCGTTCCTGGTCAACGCCGCCCAACTGGCCGCCGCCCGCCGTCTGGCGGACCTCGGCGCCCTGGTCCGCAACCCCCGCACCATCGAGGCGCTCGGCCGTGCCGAGGTCCTGTGCTTCGACAAGACCGGTACGCTCACCGAGGGCACCCTCCAGCTCGCCGCCGTCAGCGACGGCGGCGGACCGCTCCCCGCGGACCGGCTCGACTCCCCCCGCAAGGCCGTGCTCGCCGCCGCCCTGCGCGCCACCCCGCCCGCCCGGCAGTCGGAGCCCATGGCGCACCAGACCGACCGCGCGGTCGTGGCCGGTGCCCGCCGGGCGGGGGTCGCCGTACGCCGGGGCGCGCCGCGCTGGCGGCGCACCGACTCCCTGCCGTTCGAACCCTCCCGCGCGTACCACGCGACCGCGGGAAACACCGCGCGCGGCGCCCTGCTCAGTGTGAAGGGGGCGCCGGAAGGAGTGCTCGACCGCTGTGTCCGGCGGCAGACCCCGGGTTCGCCCACCGCCACCGACCTGGACGAGGCCGCCGTGCGCGAACTGACCGCGGCCGCCGAGGAACTGGCCGGTGCCGGACGCCGGGTGCTGGCGGTTGCCGAACGCCCCGTCCGCGCGGGCGAGGAGCTCACCGACGCGTCCGTCTCGGAGCTGGTCTTCCTCGGGTTCATCGCGCTCGCCGACCCGGTCCGCACCGGCGCCGCGCCCGCGACCGCGCGGCTGCGCGAGGCCGGTGTGCAGACGGTGATGCTCACCGGGGACCACCCGGCCACGGCCGACGCCATCGCCGCCACCGTCATCGACACCCCCGAGCCGACGGTGTGCACCGGGCCCGAGCTGGACGAGATGGACGACACCGAACTCGACGCGCTGCTGCCCACGGTGGATGTCATCGCCCGGTGCAGCCCGCACCACAAGGTCCGGATCGTCCAGGCGTACCAGCGTCTGGGGAAGGTGGTGGCGATGACCGGCGACGGGGCCAACGACGCCCCCGCCATCCGGCTCGCGGACGTCGGCATCGCCCTGGGGCGGCGCGGCACCCCCGCCGCCACCGCCGCCGCGGACCTGGTCGTCACCGACGACCGGCTGGAGACCATCGTGTCGGCCCTGATGGAGGGCCGTGCCATGTGGGCGTCGGTACGGGCCGCGCTCGCCATCCTCATCGGCGGCAACTTCGGCGAGGTCACCTTCAGCGTGGTGGCCTCCGCGCTCACCGGCAGCACCCCGCTCAGCGCCCGGCAGATCATGCTGGTGAACCTGTTGACCGACCTCGCCCCGGCGCTGGCCATCGCGGTCCGCGAACCCACCGGCCACACCGGTGAACGGCTGCTGAAGGAGGGTCCCAGCCGCTCCCTGGGCACCGCGCTGACCAAGGAGATGCTGCTGCGCGGGCTGATCACCGCCGCCGGTGCCGGGGTGGCGTGGACCAGCGCCCGGCTCACCGGACGCGGCCGCCGGGCCCGTACGGTGGCGCTGGCCGCGCTGGTCGGCACCCAGCTGGCGCAGACCCTGGCCACCGGCGGACTGGACCGGCACGTGCTGATCGCGGGTCTGGGCTCCGCCGCGGTCCTCGCCGCCATCATCCAGACCCCGGGGGTCAGCCACTTCTTCGGCTGCACCCCGCTGGGCCCGCTGGCCTGGGGCATCACCCTGGGTTCGATCGCGGCGGCCACGCTCTTCGGGTCGGCGCTGACACCGCTGGTCAGTGAACTGGCGCTCCGGCAGCCTGCCGACGGCGACGAGGAGTGATGTCCCTGGGCACACCCGGCGGCGGCCGTCCCTCAGCGGGGCAGGGGCGCGGGGAAGACCCCGTCCGGGTCGTAGCGGGCCCGCAGCTCCTCCAGCCGCCGCCAGTCGTCCGGTGTGAACGACCGCTCGGCGCGGATGAGTGCGGCCGGGAGGTCGGCCTCGGCGATGTAGTGGCCGGTGCCCAGCGGTTCCAGCAGCTCCATCGTCCGCCGCAGCCACCGCAGTTGGGCGCCGTCCTCGTCCGGGTCCTCCCAGACGGCGTAGGGCACCAGGTAGTTGCGGCCCAGGACGGAGAACGCCATGTCGTGCCAGAGTTCCGGATTCCGCGAGGCGGGGGCGAGGGGCACCAGGAAGAGGGACTTCTCGGAGGGGGCCATCGCCATCGCCTCACCGCACAGCGCCATCAGCGTGCCCAGGTCCTCATCGGACCACAGGGTGTCCACCGCGTAGCGGTGCTCCCGGGGCCACACCGCGTCACAGCCCTCGTACATCGCCGCCAGCGTCGTCGGTTCCTCCTCCCGCCGGGACAGGGTGCGTCCGGGGAACGGGCAGTCCCGCAGCGGGGCCAGCCACCGCAGGGCTTCCTGCCGTGAGTCCGCGAAGGCGGTGGCGGTCACCGACACCACCTTGGGGCGCGGCGATGCTCCGGAGACGTCCGGTCCGGCGGTGGCCAGGGTCAGCCCGGCCTCCACGCCCGGGTCCAGCCCCTCGGCCACCCCGGCGATCCAGCGCGCCACGGGTTCGGCGTCGGCCAGGGGGAAGGAGTACGCGGTGGTCGTGATCGCCGACGGCAGTGGACGCAGCCGCAGCCGGAACCGCGTCACCACGGCGAAGAAACCGGGACCGGCGCCGCGCGCCGCCCAGAAGAGCCCGGGGTGCTCCCCGGCGTCACAGCGGACCACCTCCCCGTCCGCCGTCACCGCCTCGATCCCCGTCACACTGGCGCAGGCGGGCCCGAACACCCCCGGGTTCCAGCCGAGCCCACCGCTGAGCAGATAGCCGCCGACGGCCACGGAGGGGCAGTGGCCCGAGGGGAAGATCAGTCCGTACCGGTCCAGCTCCGCGGCGAGTTCACCCCCGGTGACCCCGGGCTGGACCTCCGCGGTGCGACGGCCGGGATCGACGGTGATACCGCGCAGCCGGGACAGATCGAGCAGCAGGGTTCCCTCGCGCAGCGGGGAGGCGCACCAGCTGTGTCCGCCGGACCGCACACCGACGCGCAGCGAACGGGCGCGGGCCAGCCGGACGGCCCGGGGGACGTCCCGTTCCGAGGCGGCCGTCACGATCACGTCGGGGAAGCGCGCGGGCTTGACCCCGTTCCACACCATGCGCGCCCATACGCGCTCGTATCCGGGCTCGCCGCGCTCGACGACCGTTCCCTCCAGCCGTGCGTCCCGTGCGTCGGTGCTCATGATCACCTTTCCGTCGGGGTGAATGCCGAGGTGGGCGCCCTGCGGTCGTGCGGGGGCGGATACGTCCGATAGGGTGGATTGTCCCGGTTTGTAAGCCAGGGGGCCACCTTGGCGCGGGAGGAGGGCGTCATGGGGCGTCAGGAGAGATATGAACTGGTCTTCATCGATCTGGGTGACCTGACCTCGAAGGACACCATGGGTGAGGACGTGGTCGTGGTGCACCGCACGGACACCAGCGGACCGGGCGGGCATCCGGTGTACGCGGATGACACCGGGATCGTCCGGGCGGAGATCAGTGACCGCGCCGAGGTGCGGATGATCGCCAGCGGTGGTCACCAGGTGCACTCCTCCGCCGTGACCGCCCGCCCGGTGGCCTGAGGGGCCGCCGCGGTGTGCGAGGGCCCTGTGCGCGATCGTGCGACCCGCCCGTGATGTCCGGTGTTTCCGCACGTCGGGGTGGATTGTCAGACCCGCCCTATACGGTGCACTCACTGGAACCGGAGAACGATCGACGGTGCGGCGGTCCGGTGCGTCGCCGCGCGGCAGGGAGCCTTCCATGAGTGATGTCGCCGCGGTGGACAGTGCGGCCGGTGCCGAGCTCCGGCTCGAGCCGTTCCGGGTGCAGCTCACCGGATACTGCTACCGGATGCTGGGCTCGGCGTTCGAGGCCGAGGACGCCGTCCAGGAGACGATGGTCCGCGCCTGGCGGGGCCTGGACCGCTTCGAGGGCCGCTCCGCCCTGCGTTCCTGGCTCTACCGCATCGCCACCAATGTCTGTCTGGACATGCTGAACGGGAGCAAGCGCCGCGCCCGCCCGATGGACCTGACCTCCGCCGCCACCCCGTACCCGACCACGCTGGCCGCGCAGCCGGAGGCCACCTGGGTCGGCCCCGTCCCGGACGGTCAGGTGCTGGCCGACGGGGGAGACCCCGCCGAGGTGGCGGCCCAGCGGGACTCGGTGCGCCTGGCGTTCGTCGCCGCCCTCCAGCACCTGGCGCCCCGGCAGCGCGCGGTGCTGATCCTGCGCGAGGTGCTGGCCTGGAAGGCCAGTGAGGTCGCCGAGCTGCTGGGCACCACCGTGGCCTCGGTCAACAGCGCGCTGCAGCGCGCACGGGCCACCCTCGCCGCGACCGAGATCACCGCCAGTGACCCGGTCAAGCCCCTGGACGAGGAGCAGCGCGCGCTGCTCGCCCGCTATGTGGACGCCTTCGAGCGGTACGACCTGGACTCCCTCACCGCGCTGCTGCACGAGGACGCCACCCTGTCGATGCCGCCCTACGAGCTGTGGCTGCGCGGCCATGAGCACATCCGCCAGTGGCTGGTGGGCCATGGCGCCGGATGCCGGGGCTCGCGGCTGGTCCCCACGGTGGCGAACGGGACACCCGCGTTCGGCCAGTACCGTCCGGCTCCCGACGGCGGGCATGAACCGTGGGCGCTCCAGGTGCTGGAGATATCAGACGGGCGGATCACGGGGCTCAACTCCTTCCTGGACACCCAGACCCTGTTCCCGCTCTTCGGACTCCCCGGGCGCATCGACCCGTAGACCGTCTCCCGGGTCCGGCGCGGCCGGGCCGTGGGTCCCCTTCGGCCCGTCGCTCAGGGTCTCCTCGAGACCGGCCCAGACGAGCAGCTCCCGCAGCCCACCCCCGGCATTCCGCAGCCGCATCCCGCGGCCCAGCCGCCGGGCGGTGAGCCGCAGCCGGGCCAGGGCCTCGACCACGGCCAGGTCCGGGCGGCTCACCGCGGCCACGTCCACCGTCACCGGGCCGGGGCCGCCGCCGTGTGCCAGCTCCCCGAGGCGCTCGCACAGCCGCGGCACTTCCGCCCGCCCCACGGGTCCGTCCAGCACCAGGACGACCGGGGGCCGCCGGGGCGGCACCGGCGTCACCTCCGGTGGCTCACCGCCGCCCGCGCGGCGCATCGGCGTGTTCTCGGGACCGGCCAACATCCACCTCCTGTTGTGGTGTTCAGTGGTGCTCATCAGCAAGGACCCTCGGGCGGCGGGAAAGTCATCGGCCCCCGGTCCCCGGTCCGATCGCCCCCGCGATCTCCCGGACGCAGCCGCGCAGCCAGATATGGGCCGGATCCGCGTCGTACCGCGGATGCCACCGCTGACCGATCGGCAGCCGCGGCAGCTCCAGCGGAATCTCGAAGGTGGCCAGCCCCAGCCGCTCGACATGCGGCCGGGTCAGCAGTCTCCCGGCCCGCGCTACCAGATCGCTGTCCGCCGTCACCAGCAGGGCCGAGGCGAACGTCGGCACCGAGGCCACCACCCGCCGCCGCAGCCCCAGTTCGCCGAGCGCCTCGTCGATCGGACCGTGCAACAGCCCTCGGCGGGAGGCCGACAGATGGTCGGCCGCGGCATAGCGCTCGGGGGTGATGGGCCCGGAGAGCAGCGGATGGCCGCCGCGGACCACCCCCACGTTGTCATCGGTGACCAGGCGCTCCACCCGGGACTCGGGCGGCGGATCGTGGAACACCCCCAGCTCCAGATCGGCGCGGCCCTCCCGCAGCACCGAGGTCTCTCCGGGCCCCTCCGGGACGAGCCGCAGACTGACGCCCGGCGTCTCACGGCGGACCCGCTCCAGCAGCCCCATCCCGATGAGCGTCAGCAGCCCGTCGTCGGCCAGCAGTGTGAAGGTGCGTTCCAGCGTGGTCAGTTCGAGCTTCCCGGCGGGGGTGAACACCGCCCGCGTCCGCTCCACGACCTCGCGCACCTCCTCGCGGAGCGCCAGCGCCCGGGGTGTCGGCACCATCCGCCGCCCCGAACGCACCAGCACCGGGTCGCCGAGCGCCGTACGGATCCGGGCGAGCGTACGGCTCATGGCCGGACTCGACAGATGGAGCCGCAGGGCCGCGCCGCTCACACTCTCCTCCTCCAGCAGGGCGTCGAGGGCGACCAGCAGATTGAAGTCCAGCTTTGATTGCGTCACGTGCACTTATTCCTTGCATAAGTTGCATTTGAAGTTATGTCTCAGGGGCGCCTACGTTACAAGCGACGGTCGGCCGCCGTATCCATCCCCGCTCTCGTCCGAGAGCGGCCATGTCCTCCGCGCTCCGTGAGGTTTCTCCATGACCGTCACCACCGCACGTCCCGCGCCGCCGGCGCCGGGCCGCACCGCGCCACGCCCCGGCGGCGTCCTGGCCCTGATGTCGTCCTGCGTGATCCTGACCATCGCGCTCGTCGCCGCCATCAACCTCGCCATCCCCCAGCTGAACAACGGCTCCCTGCACCCCAGTTCCACCGAACTGCTGTGGATCGTCGACGCGTACGTCATCGTCTTCGCCTGTCTGCTGATACCGGCCGGGGCGCTCGGCGACCGCTGCGGACGCAAAGGCGCCCTGCTCAGCGGACTCGCGCTGTTCACCGTGGGCGCCCTGGCCTCCGCACTGGCGCCCGGCCCCGCGGTCCTCATCGCCGCCCGCGCGCTCACCGGCGCCGGGGCCGCGCTGATCATGCCCGCCACCCTCTCGCTGGCCCTCCAGACCGCCCCGCCCGAGCGGCGGCCGCACACCATCGCGGTGTGGACCGCGGCCACCGGCGCCGCCGGAATGGCCGGCAACCTCGGCGGTGGCCTCATCCTGCAATACCTGCCCTGGCAGGGGCTGTTCTGGTGCGTGGCGCCGATCTCCCTGGTGCTGTTCCTCCTCACCGCCCGCTACGCACCGCGCGGTGAACGCCACCCCGCCGACCCGGACATCGTGGGCACGGTTCTGATCGTCCTCGGCTTCGTGGCCCTGCTCTTCGGTGTCATCGAGGGACCCGAACGCGGCTGGACCTCGGCCACCGTCCTCGGTGCCTTCGCGGCCTCCGTGGTCGTCCTCACCGGTTTCGTGCTGTACGCGCTGCGCGCCGCGCATCCGCTGATCGACCCGAGGGTGTTCGCCGTGCCCCGGCTGCGGGCGGGTGTGCTGGGGGTGACCCTCACCTTCTTCGGTCTCTTCGCGCTGTTCTTCGTCAACGCGCAGTTCCTCCAGTACGTCAAGGGCTACTCACCCGTCCTCACCGGCCTCGCGATCGGCCCCCTGGCCATCGGCATGCTGGTGGTCTCACGGCACAGCATCCCGCTGGGCCGGCGGATCGGCGCGGGCCGGGTCATCGCGGCCGGGCTCATCTCCCTCGCGGGTGGACTCGCCCTGCTCTCCCTCGCCGACGCCGACACCCCGTATCCGCTGTACGCCGCGGTGTTCCTGGTGACGGCGGCCGGGATGGGGCTGTCCATGCCGATGCTGTCCGCCTCGATACTCGGCGCCCTGCCGCACAGCCGGGCCGGACTCGGCTCCGGTCTGGGCAGCGCGGCCCGGGAGGTCGGCAGCGCGCTGGGCGTGGCGGTCATGGGCACGGTGCTGACCGCCCGGTTCACCGACCGGCTGCCCGACTCCCTGGGCGGACACGCGGATTCGCCCGGCGAGGCGATGACGGCGGCGCGGTCACTGGGCGCCGCCGAGCACGCCCGTGCCGTCGCCGCCTTCACGGACGCCATGACCGTCGGATTCCGGGTGGTCGCCGCGGTCGTGGCGGTCCTAGCCGTCGTGGTGGTCCTCTGGTTCCGGGAGGAGAAGCGGTGAAACTGCTCGAACGCTTCCTGGTCCGGGGCACCGTCGAGTACGCGGGGGTGGCCGCCGGACGGATGCGGCGGGTCAGGATCGCCTGCCGCGAGCTGCCATGGGTCCCCGGCCAGCAGATCCGTCTCCAGCTGGGCGGACTGCGCGGCCCGCGCCGTACCTACTCGGTGTGGGACCTCGACGGCGGGGCCGTGGAGCTGCGGATGCTCGACCACGGCGGCGACGGTCCGGGCGCCCGGTGGGCCCGTACCGTACGCCCTGGTGAGCAGGTGCTGTTCGGCCGCCCCGAGGGCGGGTTCATCACCCGGCCCGCGCCGTACCACCTGTTCGTGGGGGAGGAGACCGCGATGGCCGCCTTCGGTCCGATGATGGCCGCGCTGGACGCCACCGAGACGGTGTACGGCCTGGTCGAGGTGGATACCGCGGACGACCGGCTCCCGTTGCCCCGGGAGGTGTGCTGGCGCTACCGGAACGGCGGTCCGGCCGCCTCCTCCCGGACCCTGGTCGCGGCGCTGCGGAACCTCGACCTCCCCGCGCGGCCGGGGGTGGCCTATGTCGCGGGCGAGGCCCGCACCGTACAGGCGGTCCGGCGCCATCTGGTGAACGACCTCACCTGGCCCCGCCGTTCGGTGGTCACCAAACCCTTCTGGACCCCCGGGCGCACCGGCATGGAGTGACCGTGGTGGGGGGGGGGGGGCCGGGGGGGGGCCCCCCCCCCCCCCCCCGCCCCGCGCGCCCCCCCCCCCCCCCCCCCCCCCCCCCCCCCCCCCCCCCCCC
>NZ_JANCLX010000021.1:0-86020 GCF_024295805.1 Streptomyces cucumeris | reverse complement strand
GTTGTCAACAACCCGCGGGGGGCCCCGGGGCCCCCCGGTCGTGGTGGCCGGGGGGGGGGGGGCGGGGCCGGGGCCCCCCCCCCACCACCCACCGTCAGGCGGCGGCACGCACCAGCTTCAGCAGCCGCGCCACCTCATGCGCCACCGCGTCGCGCGCCGCGGCGACATAGCGGCGTGGATCCACCGCCCCGGGGTGCTCGGCGAGATGGTCGCGAATGGCCCGGGTGTAGGCCACATTGAGGTGGGTGGCGATGTTGACCTTCGTCAGCCCCGCCTCCACCACCCGGGTCAGATCCGCCTCGGGCACCCCGGAGGAACCGTGCAGCACCAGCGGAACGGGCACGGCCGTGCGCAGCGCCGCGACCAGCTCCAGATCGACCACCGCCTCCTTGACCACCATGGCGTGCGACGTCCCGACCGCGACCGCGAGCGCGTCCACGCCGGTGGCCGCCACATAGGCGGCGGCCTGGGCCGGATCGGTCCGGGCGCCGGGCGCGTGCCCCCCGTCCTTGCCGCCCACCTCGCCCAGTTCGGCCTCGACCCACACCCCGTGGGCGTGGCAGCCGGCCACCACGGCGGCGGTCGATGTCACATTGGTGTCGTAGTCCAGCGCCGAGGCGTCGAACATGACCGAGCCGAAGCCGAGCTCGACCGCCTCCCGCACCAGGTCGGGCCCGGTGGCGTGGTCGAGGTGGACCGCGACCGGTACCCGTGCCGCGCGGGCCACCTCCACCGTCGCCCGGCCGATGGCGGCCAGGGCACCGTGGTAGCGCACCGCGTTCTCGCTGATCTGGAGGATCACCGGGGCACCGGCCGCCTCCGCCCCGGCCACGATGGCCTGGGCGTGTTCGAGCTGGATCACATTGAACGCACCCGCGCCGAGCCCGGCGCGCGCGGCCGGCCCGACGATCTCACCGGTGGCCACCAGCGGCATGGCCCGGCTCCCTTCGCCCGTCGCTCCGGGGCTCCCCGCCCGTCCGTACCCCGTCCGGCTGCCCGCTCACGGGAGGATCACCGACCGGGTGAGATTGCGGGGGCGGTCCGGGTCCAGCCCGCGCGCCGCCGCGATCGCCACCGCGAGCCGCTGCACCACGACCAGTTCGGCCAGCGGATCACGGCCGTGGCCGGCGAGTCGGCCACCGGGGCCGGTGACCTCCTCGTCCGCCAGCCCCGAGGGCCCTTCACCGAGCCACCACACCACGCTTCCCGGGCCGGTGACGCTGATCGGCCCGTGGCGGTACTCCTTCACCGGGTACGCCTCGGTCCACGCCCCGGCGGCCTCCCGCATCTTCAGCGCGGCCTCCAGCGCGACCCCGTAGGACCAGCCCCGCCCCAGGAAGGTGAACTGTCCGGCCGTCACCAGCTCCCCGGGCAGCGGTTCGGCCAGCGCGGCCTTGCCCTCCGCCTCCAGCCCGTCCAGCGGGTCGCCCAGATGGGCGCGGAGCAGGGCCAGTTCGGTGGTGGCCCAGCGCGTCTGCACCACCGACTCCTCGTCCGCGAACTCCAGGACGACCGCGGCGTCGGCGGCGGCGACCGCCGGGGAGCCGGGCACCGCGGTGATCACGGTGGTGGGCACCGTACCGCGCAGCGCGCCCAGCAGCTCCAGCACCTCGGTCGTGGTGCCCGACCGGGACAGGGCGACCACCCGGTCGTAGGAGCGGCCCACCGGCATCTCCGACGCCGCGAACGCGTCCGTCTCACCCTGACCGGATGCTTCGCGCAGCGCCGCGTACGACTGGGCGATGAACCACGAGGTGCCGCATCCGACGACGGCGATCCGCTCACCCGCCCGGGGCAGCGCCTCCCGTACCGGACCCTCCGGATCCCGAGCCAGGGCGATCGCGCGCCGCCAGCAGTCGGGCTGGCTGGCTATCTCGGCCTCGGTGTAGCTCATGGGGCTCCTCTGCGTGCTCAGAGATGCAACTTCTGAGCCGATAATGCGCAGGATCTTGCAGAGAAGTCCAGTGTGGAGCGGCGAGGGGTAGGGTGAGCTGCGACGATCGCGGGATTTCCGCGCAGACGGTATGGACGCTCCGGATGAGATGTCCGTGCCGACGGACACGAGACAGGGCTTAAGGAGACGGCGTGAAGCGGCCCGAGCGCTGGAACGCCCTGCTGGAGCTGCTGGCCAGGGACGGCAGGATCGAGGTCGACGAGGCGGCCGCCGAGCTGTCGGTCTCCGCCGCGACCATCCGGCGGGACCTGGACGAGCTGGCTCAGCAGCAGATGCTCACCCGCACCCGTGGCGGCGCGATCGCGCACAACCTCTCCTACGACCTTCCGCTGCGCTACAAGACTGCCCGGCGCGCACCGGAGAAGCAGCGGATCGGCGCGGCCGTCGCCCGGCTGGTCGAACCCGGTTCGATCGTCGGCCTCAACGGGGGGACCACCACCACCGAAGCCGCCCGCGCCATCGCCACCCGTGGTGAGCTGACCGCGGCCGACGGCGGTCCGGGCGTCACGATCGTGACGAACGCGCTGAACATCGCCAGTGAGCTGGCGGTGCGCCCCCAGGTCAAGATCGTGCTCACCGGCGGGGTCGCCCGCCCTCAGTCGTTCGAGCTCATGGGGCCGCTGGCCACCGGTGTGCTCACCGAGGTCTCGCTCGATCTGGCGGTCCTCGGTGTGGACGCCCTGGACGCGGTCCAGGGGGCCACCGCCCACCACGAGGGGGAGGCCAGCATCAACCACCTGATGGCCGCCCGCGCGGCGCGGGTGGCGGTCGTGGCGGACAGCTCCAAACTGGGCCGGCGGGCGTTCGCCCGGATCTGCCCGCTCGACGCGATCGATGTACTGGTCACGGACACCGGCGCCGACGAGTCACGGATCGCCCCCTACGCCGAGGCCGGGGTCCAGGTCATCAGGGCCTGACGGTCATCGGGCCTGACGGGACACCAGGGCCCGGCGGTCCGACGGCTCCTCAGGACGAGGCCCGGGCGGTGGCGAGCAGCGCGGCCGCCCGCTCCACCGCGAAGGCGTACCCCTGGATACCGCATCCGGCGATCACACCGTCGGCCAGCTCCGAGACATAGGAGTGGTGCCGGAATGTCTCGCGCCGGTGGATGTTGGAGATATGCACCTCGACGATCGGCATTCCGTCGCAGGTGGCCAGGGCGTCCCGCAGGGCGACCGAGGTGTGGGAGTACCCGGCGGGGTTGATGATGACGGCCGCGTGGCGCTCACGTGCCTCCTGCACCCAGTCGATCAGCTGTCCCTCGTGGTTGCTCTGCCGGCAGTCGGCGGACAGACCGTGCGGCGCGGCGGTCTCCGCGACCAGCTTCTCGACGTCGGCCAGGGTGTCCGTGCCGTAGATCTCGGGCTGACGGCGCCCGAGGAGGTTCAGGTTCGGCCCGTTCAGGACCATGATCGTGGTGCGGTCGCGCACAGGGGTGATGGCCATGGCGGAGGTCCTTCCTCGGGCGTTCCGGTCTTGCATCGTAGAGCGCCGCGCGGGAGTTCCGGCCATGGGACCCGGTCCGGCGGTGGGGCCCGCCCCGCGGCGCCCCGGGCCCCCCCCCCCCCGCACAACGCAGGGGGCGGCCGCGGCCCGCGCCGCGGGGGGGGGGGGGGGGGGCGCCGCCCCCCCCCCCCCCCCCCCCCCGTCCGGTGCCTTCTCGGGGTCCGCGGCGTCAGCCGGCCGGCGGCATCTCCGTGGCCCGTGAGTCCAGCCCCGGGCGGTGATTGACCCACTGGCCACGGGTGAAGTCCGGCATCGCCACCGGGCGCCCGCCCGCCGCCAGGGACGTGACGCTCAGCGGCACCGGTGAACACCACGCCGCCGAGTCGTAGACGTCGATGTCCGGCACCAGGCCCGCGCGCATCTGCTGGACGGTGCGCCACTGGAGGATGTAGTCCATGCCGTCATGGCCGCCGTTGGCGGCGTCGTCGGCGAGCTTCCGCCACAGCCAGTGGTCGAACTCCTTGCGGTAGGAATCGAAGTCGTGCCAGGTGTGGCCGCTGTGGTCCGGCTCCAGATAGACCCGCCCGCCGGTCTTGGAAGTGCCCGTGTAGTCCTCGAAGATGCCGCGGCTGCCCGCGAGACTGTTGATACGGCTGTAGGGGCGCGGTGAACTGACGTCGTGCTCGGCCCGGATCACCCGTCCCGCGGCCGTGTCGATCAGACAGGTGACCAGGTCACCGTTGATGTACGTCTCCTTCCACGACGGATGGGAGCGCGGGACGAACCGTTTGCGGTAGTCCGCCAGCCCCCTGGGCTCGGTGGAGGTGGCCCGCAGGACGGTCATCCGGTCACCGCGGTTGATGTCCATCGCCGCGGCGACCGGGGCCAGCCCGTGCATCGCGTAGAAGGAGGCGGTGCTGCGGGTGTGCCACAGCCGTCGCCATGCGTCGGTGTAGTACGTGTCCGAGAACAGCAGCTCGCGCAGATCGTGCAGATAGCCGCCGTGGCCGTTGGTGACCTCGCCGAACACCCCCTCGTGCGCCATTCTGAGCATGGCCAGCTCATTCCGTCCGTAACAGCAGTTCTCGGACAGCATCAGATGGCGGCGGGTCCGCTCGGAGGTGTTCACCAGGTCCCACAGCTCGTCCAGCTCGGTGGCGATGGGGAGTTCGACGATGACGTGCTTCCCGGCCAGCAGCGCGGCCCTGCCCTGCTCGTAGTGGAACTCCCACGGGGTGGCGATGTAGACGAGGTCGATGTCATCGCGTTCGAGCATCTCGGCGTAGGAGGTGTCGGAGCCACCGAACTCGGCGGGGCGCGGTTTGCCGAGCTGGACCAGCCGGTCGGCGGTGCGCTTGGTGCGGTCGGCGCGGATGTCGCAGACGGCGGTGACCGCGCAGCCGGGGATGGCGGACCAGCCCGCGGACATCTCGTAGCCGCGGTTTCCGAGCCCGATCACCGCGGTGCGGACCGTCCGGCGCGGTTCATAGGCCACGCCGATCATGGACTTCTGGCCGGGTCGCCGCTTCGGGGCCGCCGACGTCAGCACCGGGGCGGCGGACCCGGCGGAGGCACCCACCGCCTGCCCGGTGCCCGCCGCCAGCGCGCCCGTGGCCAGGGCGCCGCCCAGGAGCAATCGACGTGAGACCGCGGGGATTTGGCGCATCAGGCATCACTCCTGGCTCTCCGTATCCGGTAAGCAGCGGGGATGACTCTGATGGCGACGACAGCGCCTGTCAAGAGTTGCTCATTGCGCGGCTCTTCCAATCAGAAACAATCATCAGGATGATTGGAACGGTCGGCGGCGCGAGAAAGCGGCGGAGCTTACTCATAACGAACGGCCCGGCGCAGCCTTTCATCACAGTGTGAGTGGTGGTGAGAACGGATCAAACGCCTCCGCGTACGACCTGGTGGCCCCGCGCGGGGCGTGGAGAACACGGTCGACCGGACCTCCACGCGGCACCCGCGCTCCCCTCTACCGGAGGTCACTCAGTTGAGCCACCGACGTGTGAAGAAGCGCAACGTTGCCATCGGCGGAGCGGCCATTGCCGCGCTCGGCGCGGCAGCCATCCTGCTGCCCAACGCCAATGCCAGCCCGGACAAGTCGTCGGAGGCCAGGACCTTCTCGTCCAAGGCGGCGGTGAAGCTCGCCCGTTCCCTCGCCACGGACCTCGGCGACAGCGGGGCGGGCTGGTACTACGACAACGGCTCGCGCAAGCTGGTCATGAATGTGACGGACGAGAACTCCGCCGAGGACGTCCGCGCCAAGGGCGCCGTAGCCAAGATCGTCAAGAACAGCATGGCGGACCTGAAGGGCGCCACCAAGACACTGAGCAGCGATGCCTCGGTGCCCGGTACGGCCTGGTCGATCGACCCGGTGACCAACCAGGTCCGGGTCACCGCGGACCGCACCGTGACCGGTGCCAAGTGGGCCACCCTGACCAAGGCCACCGACGCGATGGACGGCCTGGTGAGCGTGAAGCGCTCCAAGGGCGAGTTCAAGCGTTTCGACGGTGAGGAACCGGCCCAGCCGGGTGATGAGGGCGGCGCGGCCGGTGACGCCGGCGCGGGCGACGAGGCCGGGGCCGGTGGCGCCGGTGGCGCCGGAGACGCGGGCGCGGGCGGTGCCGGGGGTGCGGGTGACGCAGGAGCCGGTGGTGCCGGGGGTGCGGGTGACGCGGGCGCCGGTGGTGCCGGTGGCGCCGGAGACGAGGGTGCGGGTGGTGCCGGTGGCGCCGGGGACGAGGGTGCGGGCGGTGCCGGTGGCGAAGGCGGCGCGGGCGGTGCCGGTGACGCCGGAGGTGCCGGTGGCGGTGGCGAGGCCGCGGGCGGTCTCGACGGCGGCGACGCCATCTTCGGCGGTGGCGCCCGGTGTTCCCTCGGGTTCAACGTCACCGTCGACGGCGCCCCGGGCTTCCTGACCGCGGGCCACTGCGGCAACGCCTCGCAGACCTGGACCTCGGACGAGGCGGGCGCCCAGCAGGTGGGCACCGTCCAGGACTCCAAGTTCCCCGAGAACGACTTCGCGCTCGTCATGTACGACGACGCCAACACCCAGGCGGCCAGCACGGTCGACCTCCAGAACGGCAGCACCCAGGACATCGGGCGCGCGGTCGAGGCGAGCGTGGGCCTGAAGGTGCAGCGCTCCGGCAGCACCACCGGGCTCTCCGACGGTCAGGTGACCGGTCTCAACGCCACGGTGAACTACGGCAACGGTGACATCGTCAACGGCCTCATCCAGACCGATGTGTGCGCCGAACCCGGTGACAGCGGTGGCGCGATGTTCGCCGAGGACGCGGCGGTCGGTCTGACCTCCGGTGGCAGCGGTGACTGCACCCAGGGCGGCGAGACCTTCTTCCAGCCGGTGACCGCCGCGCTGGAGGCTACCGGGGCCGTGATCGGCGCTGACGCCGGCGGTGGCGGTGACGAGGGCGGCGCCGGTGGCGCCGGTGACGACGGCGGTGCCGCGGGTGGCGCCGGTGGCGCGGGCGACGAAGGTGGCGCCGGCGCCGCGGGCGGTGCCGGTGACCAGGGCGGTGCTGGTGCCGCGGGCGGTGCCGGTGACCAGGGCGGTGCCGGTGAGGCCGACGGCGGTGCCGGTGACCAGGGCGGTGCCGGTGAGGCCGACGGCGGTGCCGGAGGCGACGCGGGCGCGGGTGACGAAGGCGGTGCCGCCGACGCGGGCGCCGGGCTCAACTGACCGCGGGTGAACCCGTGAACGGGGCCCCGGGCGCCCTCCTGCCCCAGCGCCCGGGGCCTCCTCCGCACGGCCCGTACCGCCCCGGCGGTACGGGCCGTGCGGTCAGTCCGCGCCGGACACCGGCAACCCGGCCGCCTCCGCAGCCCCGCGGAGCACCGTGCGCAGCATCTCCGGTGTGAGCCGCTTGGTGAAGGTGTTCCGCCGGCTCACGTGATAGCAGCCGAACAGTTCCAGGGGCGGGCCCCCGTCCGCCGCCGGCAGACGGGTCCGCGCGCCGTGCGCGAAGACCGGACGCGGCCGGGGCACCCGCCACCCGGCGGCGTCCAGCGCGGGCAGCACCGCCTGCCAGCCGAAGCCGCCGAGCACCACGGCCGAGCGCAGCCCCGGCCGCAGCAGCGTGAGTTCCCGGACCAGCCACGGACGGCAGGTGTCCCGCTCCCCGGGGGTGGGCCGGTTGGCGGGCGGGGCGCAGTGCACGGGCGCCGTGACCCGCACACCGTGCAGCTCCAGACCGTCCCCCCGGTGGGTGGAGGTGGGCTGGCCGGCCAGGCCCACGGCGTACAGCGCCGCGTACAGGAAGTCCCCCGAGGGGTCACCGGTGAACATCCGGCCGGTGCGGTTGCCACCGTGCGCGGCCGGGGCGAGACCCACGACCGCCAGCGCGGCGTCCGGCGGTCCGAACCCCGGTACCGGACGGGCCCAGTACTCCTGGTCGGCGAAGGCACGGCGCTTGGTGCGGGCGGTCTCCTCCCGCCACTCCACCAGCCGTGGACACGCCCGGCAGCGGCAGATCCGCGCATCCAGTTCGTCCAGGTCGCGGGCGCCCGGCGCGCACCGGGCGGGCCAGGTGCCGGATGCGGGGTCGCTGTCACGTTCGGGCTGGGCCATAGGGGTTCCTGGCTGACGGAGTTGACGGACCGTTCCCGTCCGATGAGGACGCCTCGTAGCATGCGGGGCAGAGACCATGACGATCACGGAGACGGAAGAGGGTGACACGGGCGATGCGGGTGGGCCTGTTGCGGACGGTGGGTACGGCCACGGCGCTCTACGGCGTGGCGGTGACGGCATGGCCCGCGCTGCTCGCCAGACCTTCGGGGCTGGTGGACGCGCAGGGCCGGACGGAGCCCGCCACCCGGGTCTCGCTGCGCCCGCTCGGGCTGCGGGAGGCGGCCAGCGGGCTCGCCATGGCCGTGGCGCCGCGCGGTCCCGCGCTGACCACGGCCACCGCGCTGCGGATCGCCGCTGACCTCGGTGACGCGGGGCTGCTGGGCCGCACCCTGCCCGGCCGGGAGCGGCGTGCCGCGGCCGTCGCCGTGTCGGTGGGCTGGGCAGCGCTGTCCGTGGTGGGTCTGCTCGCACCCGAGCGCGACCGCAGCGGCCGCTGATCCGGACCACCGGCCGCTGGCCCGGCTCCCGGTGCGGCTCAACGGCCGCCGCCGGTGCGCTTGGTGTGCAGGAAGCGCCGCAGCCGGGTGAGTGACCAGGTGTTGATGACATCGTCCGTGGTGAGCCAGGCGCGCTGGGCCATGCCCACCCCGAAGCGCATATGGTCCAGATCGCGGGTCGAATGCGCATCGCTGTCCAGCGCGAACACCACCCCGTGCGACTTCGCCCGCAGGATGTTCTCGTCGGACAGGTCCAGCCGGTCGGGATGGGCGTTGATCTCCAGCGCGGTGCCGGTGCGCGCGCACGCGGCGAACACCTCGTCCAAGTCGGCGTCCACACCCGGCCGTTTGCCGATGAGCCGTGTGGTGGGGTGGCCGATGATGTTCACATGGGGGTTCTCACAGGCCCGCACCAGCCGCCGGGTCATGGTGTCCCGGTCCTGGCCGAACTGCGAGTGCACCGAGGCCACGCACACGTCGAAGTCCTCGAGGAACTCGCCCGGCCAGTCCACCTCGCCGTCGGCGTCGATGTTCAGTTCCACCCCGTGCAGCAGCCGGGTGTCCCGGTGGCCGCGCCCCCGGTCCAGCTCCCGCAGCCGCTTCCGCTGGGCCAGCATCTTCTCCTCGGTCATCTGCTGCATGTACAGCTTCGGGGCGTGGTCGGTGACGGCGTAGTACGCGTACCCCCGTCCCTCGGCCTTGGCGATCATGTTCTCCAGCGGTTCCAGGCCGTCGGTCAGATCGGTGTGGGTGTGCAGGTCGCCGCGGAGATCGGACTCCCGGACCAGCGCGGGCAGACTGCCGTCCAGGGCGGCCTTGATCTCCCCGCGGTCCTCGCGCAGCGTCGGCGGGATCCACTCCATGCCGAGCCGGGCGTAGACGTCCTCCTCGCTGCGCGAGGCGATCTTCTTCCCGCTCTTGGCCTCGAAGAGGCCGTACTCGGAGAGCTTGAGTCCGTGCCGTACGGCGATGGCGCGGACCCGGATGTTGTGCGCCTTGGAGCCGGTGAAGTACAGCATTCCCGCGCCCCACGCATCCAGCGGCAGTACCCGCAGGTCCACCTGGAGCCCCTTGGTGGTGCGGATCGAGGTCTTCTTCGACCCGTGCGCAATGACCTCGGCGGTGAACGGCAGCCCGGTGAACGCCTCCATGAACGGGGCGGATTCCGCCGCCGCCACCAGGATGTCGACGTCCCCGACGGTCTCCCTCATCCGCCGCAGCGACCCCGCGTACGCACACCGCCGGCAGCCGGGCACCGCGGACAGGGCGGCCACGATGTCATCGGCCACCTCCATGGCCTCGTCCAGCGGAATGCGGTTCCCGGCGGCCCGCAGCAATCCGATGCCGTGCGCGATGTTCTCCTCGGACTTCGGTCCGAAGCCCTTCAGATCACGCAGTCTGTGCTGTTCGATCGCGTCCGCGAGCTGGTCGACCGAGGAGATCCGCAGCTCCTCGTAGAGCAGCATGGCCTTCTTCGGGCCGAGGGCGGGGATGGCGGTGAGCTCGCGGACCCCGGCGGGGATGGCGGCCCGCGCCTCCTCGACGGCGGGCACGGTCCCGGTCGTGAGGAATGCGAGGACCTTGTCGGCGATGGACCGGCCGACGTTCGGGATCGCGCGCAGGCCCTTCTCGTCCAGCCGCGCCACATCCACGGGGTGACCGCCGATGGCCCGCGCGGCCTTCTCGTAGGCGCGCGCCCGGAACGCGTCCCCGCCCGTGATCAGCAGCAGATCGGCGTACTCGCGCAGGAGGGCTTCGACCTCCTCGTTGGAGCGAGCCATGGCAGTGATTCTAGTCGGCTCTGGCGATCCCGGTGAGGTGGAGGGATCCTGGTGTGCAGGAATGGGACCGCGACCGGGACGGCTTCCGGTCGAGGGGTTCCGGCCGTGCGTTTCCCCGGGTTGGGGGAGGTCATGGACGTTGGTTTCCTGAAGCCGTTGTTCGATCGTCCCGGTCCGTGGGCGTGTGTCTACATGGACACCTCGCGGACCACGGAGGACGCGCCCCGCCGCCGCAAGCTGCGGGAGCGCTATGTGGCCGATCAGCTGACCGGTCTCGGCGCCGACCCCGCCACCTGCGAGGCGGTGGTCGGCAGACTCGCCGGAGAGCGGGTGACCAGGCCGACCGCGGGGCGTGCGCTGTTCGCCGCGGGCGGTGAGGTGATCCTGGACATGCCGCTGGCCGTGTCGCCGGGCGATGTGGCCACCTCGTGGACGTCGCTGCCACGTGTGGCGCCGCTGGCCGCCCTGCGCGGTGAGTGGCCGTCCTGCCTGCTGGCCCACGTCGACCGGGCGGGCGCCGATCTGGAGTTGCTGGACGCCGGTGGCACCCATCCGGTGTGTCACACCTCGGGCGGGACCCCGCAGGGCCGGGGACACCGGTCCGTCCCCGCCGACCGGTACGAGTGGCGCTATCGCAACCGGATGGAGAACACCTGGGACCACACCGCCGACCAGGTCGCCGAGGAGCTGATGCGCCGCTGGTCGGACCGTCCCGCCCAGCTGCTGATCCTCACCGGTGACCCACGGGAGCGCCGTGCCGTGCGCGACCGGCTGCCCGAGCCGCTGCGCGAGCGGGCGGTGGAGGTGCAGCGCGGCAGCCGGGCCGGGGGCGGGGCGCGGGAGCTGCTGGAGGCGGAGATCGACCACGCCCGCGCCGAGCACGCCCGCGCCCACCTGGAGACCGTCCTCGACGCCTTCCGCGCCGGACGCGGCCGTCCGGGTGCCCAGAGCGGCCACGACGGCAGCGCGCCCAGCGGCGCGGCGGAGGGGGTGCCCGCCGTGGTCGAGGCGATGCGCAGCCACCAGGCGGCCACCCTGCTGCTGGGCCAGGCGGGCGGCGATATGCGCCATGAGGTGTGGGTCGGCCCCGCGGCCGATCAGGTGGCGGTGCAGCGCGCCCAGGCGCGGGCGCTCGGGGTGAGCACCCCCGAGCCCGCGCGGGCGGATGACGCGCTGATGCGTTCGGCGGCGGTGGCGGACACCGAGGTGCTGCTGGTGCCCGAGGGGGTGTCCGGCCCGGCCGGCGGGCTGGGCGCGGTCCTGCGCTGGCACGGCGCCTGAGAGACATCCGGGCCGTGGGCCCGCGGGGGGGTCGCGGGGGGCCGCGCCCCGCGGGGCAGGGGGGGGGGGGGGGGGCGGGGGCCTGTCTGTCGGCGGGGGGGGGGGGGGGGGGGGGCCGGGGCGCCCCACGGCCGCGGTGCGTCAGGGCGTGTGCGGTGGCGCGGGGCGCGGTGGGGTCCCGGTCGCGGTCAAGTCCCGTCGGTCGTCCGGTTCTGACATCTGGTCGGAATTCTCTTTTCCCGGCGAGTCCGATACATAGTGCAAGTTCACACTTTTGTATGCTTTCTTCAGCGCGTCGTCCCCCCGTTCATGAAAGGGGCTCCACATGCACACGATGGAGGTTCGCCCACCCCTACCCAGTCGTTCCCGCAGCAGATGGCGTCGATACGGCCGGCTCGCCGCCGCGAACTTCGTCCGCGGTGCCTCGTATGCGTGCGGCACCGCGGCCATCGGTCTGATGGCCTGGTGGGTGCAGACCCACTAGGTCCCACGAGGTCCTCCGCCGACGCGTCACCCGGCGCGGCGCCCCGACGCCAGGACGCTGACCGCGTTGCTGACCACCACGGCGGCGATGGCCGCCCAGGCACTCCACGTCAGCGACTCGCCCAGCACCACCAGTCCGACCACGGCGGCCAGCACCGGGTTGACGCTCATGAAGATCCCGAAGAACCGCGCGGGCACCCGTCGCAGCGCCTGCACATCGCTGAGGAACGGCACCGCCGAGGACAGCACTCCCGCGACGGCCGCGCAGACCAGCGCCCCAACGGTCGGCGGCCGGTGGAGCAGCACCACGATCCCGACGGGTACGAACAGCAGCCCCGAGATTCCGGCCGCGGCCGCCGAACCCTCCGCTCCCGGCAGCCGGCGCCCGATCGTCCCGTTGAGCAGGATGTAGGACGCCCAGCACACCGCGGCCAGCAGGCCGAGCCCGATGCCGAGGTAGTCCGTGGACGGCTGCGGGCGGGTCAGGGTCACCACCCCGCCCGCCGCGACCAGCGCACACCCCAGGTCCACGGCCCGCCGGGAACCGGCCAGCGCCACCGCCAGCGGGCCGAGGAACTCCAGGGTCACCGCCAGGCCCAGCCCCACCCGGTCGATCGCGCTGTACAGCGACAGGTTCATGGTGGCGAACACCGCCGCCAGCAGCAGCACCGGACGCCACTGCCGGGCGGTGAACGACCGCAGGCGGGGCCGTGCGACGGCCAGCAGCAGCACCGCCGCCACCCACTGGCGCACCGCCACCACCCCGGCCGGGCCGATCACCGGGAAGGCCAGCGCGCCGATGGCGGCACCGGTCTGATTGGACAGTCCGCTGCCGCACATCATGGCGATCCCCGCGAGCCGGCCGCGCCGCTCGCCGTCCCCGCCGGAAACCGCCGTCTCCCCGCCCGCGACCGCGATCTCCGCCTCGGTCCGGGCCGTCCGCTGCCCGCGCGCCATCGTCCGCATGCACCGAGCGTGGGGCCGCTCCGCGCTTCCGCAAAATGCATGAGACGCGTTATCCATACGCTTGAGTTATGCATCTCGAACTACGGCAGCTCCGCTGTCTCGTCGCGATCGCCGACGCGGGCAGCTTCACCGACGCCGCCATCGACCTGGGCGTCTCCCAGGCCGCGGTCTCCCGTACCCTCGCCTCGCTCGAAACCGTGCTCGGTGTACGGCTGCTGCGCCGCACCAGCCGTGAGGTGGTGCCCACCGCGGCCGGCACCCAGGTCCTCTCCCGCGCCCGGCGTCTGCTGGCCGAGGCCGACGACCTGGTGCGCGAGGCGGCCAGCGGCCACCGCCGGCTGCGGATCGGCCACGCCTGGTCGGCCATGGGCCGCCACACCCTGGAGTTCCAGCGCCGCTGGCCCGCCGCGCGCCCCGATGTCGAACTGCACCTGGTGCGCACCAACTCCGCCACCGGCGGACTCGCCGAGGGTGCGTGCGACATCGCCGTGGTGCGCACCGATCCCGAGGACCGGCGGATCGAGAGCGTGGTGGTGGGCCTGGAGCGGCGCTACTGCGCGATGGCTGCCGACGACCGGTGGGTACGCCGCCGCTCCCTCCGGCTCGCCGAGACCGGTGACCGCACCCTGGTCATCGACCGGCGCACCGGCACCACCACCGCCGATCTGTGGCCGCCGGACCGCCGCCCGGCCATGGAGTACACCCAGGACGTCGACGACTGGCTCTCGGTCATCGCCACCGGCCGCTGCGTCGGGATCACGGCGGAGTCCACCGTCACCCAGTACCCGCGGGCCGGGATCGTGTTCCGGCCGCTGCGGGACGCCGCGCCCATCCCCGTGCGGCTCATCTGGTGGCGGGACGACCCCCATCCGGCCGCCCCCGCCGCCGTGGCGCTGCTGACCGACCTCTACCGGCGGGAGGGCTGAGCGTCCGCCGCGCACCCCTTGACGGGGTCCCTCCGCGCGTGGACCATCTTTTCCGTCAAGCAAAATTTAGTTTCCGCGATGCGGAAGAGTGGGATGACGCATCCGGAGAGACGGTCCTACCCCCAGGAGCAACCTCATGGCGCGCATGACCGCGGCCCGGGCAGCGGTGGAGATCCTGAAGCGTGAAGGCACCACCCACGTCTTCGGCCTCCCCGGTGCGGCGATCAACCCCTTCTACGCCGCGATGCGCGACGACGGCGGCCTGACCCACGTCCTCGCCCGGCACGTCGAGGGCGCCTCGCACATGGCCGAGGGCTACACCCGGGCCAGGGCCGGGAACATCGGGGTGTGCGTCGGCACCAGCGGCCCCGCCGGAACCGACATGATCACCGGGCTCTACTCGGCGGGCGCCGACTCCATCCCGATCCTGTGCGTGACCGGGCAGGCGCCGGTGGCCGCCCTGCACAAGGAGGACTTCCAGGCGGTGGACATCGCCTCGGTGGCCGGACCGCTGACCAAGATGGCCATGACCGTCCTGGAACCCGCCCAGGTGCCGGGCGCGTTCCAGCAGGCATTCCACCTGATGCGCTCCGGACGGCCCGGTCCGGTCCTCATCGACCTGCCCATCGACGTCCAGCGAGCCGAGATCGAGTTCGACCCGGACACCTACGCGCCGCTGCCCGTCTACCGGCCCGCCGCCACCCGCGCCCAGATCGACAAGGCCCTGGCCATGCTCCAGGCCTCGATACGCCCGCTGATCGTCGCGGGCGGCGGAGTGGTGAACGCCGACGCGTCCGCCCTCCTGGTGGAGTTCGCCGAGCTGACCGGGGTGCCGGTGGTGCCCACTCTGATGGGTTGGGGCTCCATCCCCGACGACCATCCGCTGATGGCGGGCATGGTCGGCCTCCAGACGTCCCAGCGGTACGGCAACGCCACCCTGCTGGAGTCCGACTTCGTCCTGGGCATCGGCAACCGCTGGGCCAACCGCCACACCGGAGGCATCGAGACCTACACCCGGGGGCGGACCTTCGTCCACGTGGACATCGAACCCACCCAGATCGGCCGGGTGTTCGCGCCCGACCTCGGCATCGTCTCCGATGCCGGGGCCGCCCTGGAGCTCTTCGTGGAAGCCGCCCGGGAGCTCCGGCGCGGCGGAGCGCTCACGGACCGCTCCGCCTGGGCCGGGAGCTGTCTGCGGCGCAAGGGCTCCCTGCTGCGCAGGACCCACTTCGACGACGTACCGGTCAAGCCGCAGCGGGTCTACGAGGAGATGAACCGGGCCTTCGACCGGGAGACCCGCTATGTGAGCACCATCGGCCTCTCCCAGATCCAGGCCGCCCAGCTCTTGCACGTCTACCGCCCGCGGCACTGGATCAACGCGGGTCAGGCCGGTCCGCTGGGCTGGACCGCCCCGGCCGCCCTCGGGGTGGCGACCGCCGATCCGGACGCCACCGTGGTGGCGCTCTCCGGCGACTACGACTTCCAGTTCCTGATCGAGGAACTGGCCGTCGGGGCGCAGTTCCGGATCCCGTACATCCACGTGGTCGTCAACAACGCCTATCTGGGGCTGATCCGCCAGGCCCAGCGCGGTTTCGACATGGACTTCTGTGTCCAGCTCTCCTTCGACAACGTCAACGCCCCCGAGCTGGGCGGCTACGGCGTCGACCATGTGAAGGTCGTGGAGGGGCTGGGCTGCAAGGCGCTCAGGGTCCATGCCCCGGACGACATCCTCCCGGCGCTGGAGGAGGCCAAGAAGCTGATGGCCGAGTACCGGGTGCCGGTCATGGTGGAGGTCATCCTGGAACGGGTCACCAACGTGGCCATGGGCACCGAACTGGACAACGTCGTCGAGTTCGAGGAACCGGCCACCGTGCCCGGCCATGCCCCGACCGCCGTGCACACCGCCCTCGGTTGAGCCGGAAGCGGCGATCCGTCAGCCGCCCGTCGCGAAACCGGGGAAGAGGGTCATCCCGCCGTCCACGTAGAGGGTGGTGCCCACCACGTAGTCGGTCAGGTCCGAGGCGAGCAGCACCACGGCGTTGGCGATGTCGTCCGGGACGCCGATCCGGCCGTAGGGGATCAGGGTCAGCAGATCGGCCAGCGCCTCCGGGGTCTCCCACGCGTCGCGGTTGATGGGGGTCTTGATGGCACCGGGCGCCACCGCGTTCACCCGGATCCTCTGCGGGGCGAGCTCCTGGGCCAGGGTCTGCATCATCATTCCGACACCCCCCTTCGACGACGCGTAGTTCACATGGCCGCCCCACGGGATGATCTGGTGGACCGAGCTCATGCAGACGATCTTCCCGGCCGCGCGGGACACCTCCGGCACCACCCCGCGCCGCAGGAACTCCTTGATCGCCTCCCGGGCGCACAGGAACTGGCCGGTGAGATTGACGTCCAGGACCTGTCGCCACTGCGCCAGCGTCATCTCCACCGTCGGGGCGTCCCGCTGGAGCCCTGCGTTGGACACCAGGACGTCGATGGTGCCGAACCGGTCGACCATGGCGCCGACCATGTCGACCACCTGGTCCTCCTGGGACACATCCGCCTGGTGGGCGTAGGACCGCACCCCGTGGCCCTCGATCTCCTTGACCACGGCCTCGGCCGCGGGGCGGTCGGAGATGTAGTTGACCACCACATCGGCGCCCGCGCGGCCCAGGGCGAGCGCCGTGGCCTTGCCGATGCCCGAGTTCGCCCCGGTCACCAGGGCCTTCTGCCCGGTGAGCAGGGGTGGCAGCGGGATCGGACGGGGCTGGTCGGCACTGGCGTTCACTGGCGCTCTCCTTCGCGGTGACGTCCCGGTGGCGCAATGACCCTCGCAGCCCGGGACGGCGCCGCCGCCCACGACGGGCACCACGGTCACCCACTGAGCCGATGTACATCGTTCCAGCGGCGCAACGCGGGGTGAGCCGGAGCGGTCGCCGTCGGCGAGCGGGACCGGGCGCGCGGTGCGACGATGGTGCGAGGCTGAGCACGGGTGGCGAATCCGGTGGGAGGACCCCACGATGGACACCTATCCGAACATCAGTGACCACGGGCTCATCGGAGATCTCCAGACCGCGGCGCTGGTGGCCACCGATGGCACGATCGACTGGTTCTGCAGTCCGCGGTTCGACTCGCCGAGCGTCTTCGCCGCCCTGCTCGACCAGCGGCGCGGCGGACACTTCCGGATCACCCCGGGACATCCGGACTACATCACCAAACAGCTCTACCTCCCCGACACCGCCATCCTCATCACCCGGTTCATGACCCCCGACGGTGTCGGCGAGGTGTATGACTTCATGCCGGTGGCCCCGGCCACCGCCACCGACCGTCACCGGCTGATCCGGATGATCCGCGTGGTGCGCGGGCAGATGCGGTTCGAGCTGGACTGCTGCCCTCGCCCCGGGTACGGGCGGGAACGCCACACCCTGAAGGTGTACGACGAGGGAGCCATCTTCCACGGCGACACCGTCGACATCACCCTGCACCCCGCGGGGGACCGGGTCAGTGAGCACACCGAGATCCACGCCGCCGACGGCGACATCCGCTCCACCCTCGACCTGGCCGCGGGCCAGGCCGCCGGTGTCGTACTGGACACCGCGGCGGCGGGCCACGCGGTCGCCCCCCGGCGGGTGCCCGAGGACGAGATCCTGCGGATGCTGGACGAGACCACCCACTTCTGGCGCCGGTGGACGCGCGGCTCGCGGTACACCGGGCGCTGGCGGGAGACGGTCGCCCGGTCCGCCATCACCCTCAAACTGATGACCTACGCGCCCACCGGGGCGCTGGTGGCCGCCCCGACCGCGGCGCTCCCCGAGCAGATCGGCGGAGAGCGCAACTGGGACTACCGCTACACCTGGATCAGGGACGCCTCGTTCTCCGTCTACGCGCTGATCGGACTGGGCTTCACCGCCGAGGCCGAGGCGTTCGCCAACTGGCTGCGCGACCGCGTGGTGGAGAAGGCGGGCGACGGCTCGGGTCCGATGAAGATCATGTACCGGGTGGACGGCAGCTCCGATCTGGTGGAGGAGACCCTCGACCACTTCGAGGGCTACCGCGGCTCGGGACCGGTCCGGATCGGCAACGGCGCCGCCGATCAGCTGCAACTCGACATCTACGGCGAGATGATGGACTCGCTCTACCACGCCGACACCCACGGGATCACCGTCGGCCACCGGGGCTGGTCCGAGATGTCGCGGGTGATCGACTGGCTCTGCGACAACTGGGACCGCCCGGAGGAGGGCATCTGGGAGACCCGCGGCGGTCGGCAGGACTTCACCTACGGCCGCATGATGTCCTGGGTGGCCCTGGACCGTGCGGTCCGGCTCGCCGAGAGCCGCGGCCGCCCCAGCCACCAGACCATGTGGCGGGTCACCCGGGACTCCGTCTACCAGCAGATCATGGACCGCGGCTGGAACCGGGACCGTCAGGCGTTCGTCCAGCACTACGGCTCGCCCGTGCTCGACGCCTCGCTGCTGCTGATGCCGCTGATCGGCTTCGTCGAACCCCGCGACCCGATGTGGCTGTCCACCCTCGACGCGATGGACGAGGAGCTGGTGTCCGACAGCCTGGTCTACCGCTACAACCCCGCCGCCTCACCCGACGGTCTTGCGGGCTCGGAGGGCACCTTCTCGATGTGCACCTTCTGGTACGTGGACGCGCTCGCCCGCTCCGGCAGGCTGGAACAGGCCCGGCTGATCTTCGAGAAGATGCTCACCTACGCCAACCACCTGGGGCTGTTCTCCGAGGAGATCGGGCTCACCGGCGAGCAACTGGGCAACTACCCCCAGGCGTTCAGCCACCTCGCCCTGGTCAACGCCGCGGTCAACCTCGACTACCAGCTCGACCACGGCTCCGGATGGGTGGGACCCGTGCTGGGCCAGAGCACCGCATGAGCACCGCCGGGGAGCGGGTGCGCACCGCGCCCGCGCGACCCCGCGACTACTCCGGGGCGGTCTACGGCTCGCTGCTGGCCGCCTCCGTGGCGGCCGGAACCGGGACCCCGGGCCCCTACCCCCGGCTCCAGCTGGTCGCGCTGCTGCTGATCACCGGGCTGGTGTTCTGGGCCGCCCACGTCTACGCCCGGCTCGCGGGGGAGCGGCTGGGCGAACGGCAGCTCACCGCACGGGAGGTGCGCCGGGTCGCGCTCCACGAGTGGCCCATCGTGCAGGCGGCCGTACCGCCCGCCGCCGCCGTGGCGATCAGCCCGCTGCTGGGGCTGGGAATGGAGGGCACCACCTGGCTGGCACTGGTCGTGGCGGTGGCCGAACAGGTCGGCTGGGCGAGCGTGGCCGTGCGGCGCGCCGGGGCCTCCCTGCGGCTGACCGTGGTGGCCGGAGCGGGCAATCTGCTGCTCGGGCTGGTCATCGTGGCCGCCAAGGCGACCCTGACACACTGAGGCGGGTCCGGCGGACCGGGATCTGCAGGACCGGGATCCGCCGGACCCGCCCCGGTGCGGTCACTCCGGCTGCGTCGTGGGGCGCAGTGCCACCCGCAGCACCCGGGCGCTGACCACCAGCACCCACAGCGGGAACACCAGCGCGAACCAGGCGTCGGTGCTCACCACGAACAGCAGCACCACCGCCACCGCGTAGCCGGACCACGTCAGCCAGCGCGGTAACATCCCCAGCCGGTGGCAGAGCGTCGTGGCCGACAGGACGAACACCGCCGCGATCCGGGTGGAGTACGACGAGAGCAGCACCAGCGTCAGATGGCGTCCGTACTCCCACATCCGCAACTGCGCGGAGGACGCGCTGCCCGCGAGCGCCAGCAGCCCGCCGACGGCCGCCGCCAGAACGAAGATCACCGCGAGATAGAGCACTCCGCTGCCGAAGAAGAGGGTCGCGAAGAACTTGTCCTCCGCCACGCCCACGTAGTCCCGTACCGCGCCCATGAACCACAGGAAGAAGATGCCCGCGAACGGCACCAGTTGCAGCGCCACGTTCAGCGAATCGCGGCTGGAGCCGTCCGCGAGCCAGGCGCCCGCGTCGGTCGGGTGGTCCGGGATGGCCGCGTGGACCAGGACCACCACGGTGCCCAGCAGCAGCGCGGAGAGGATCCCCGCGGCCCCGGCGGCCCGTGGTGTCCGCAGCGCCCGGCCCGGTGGTTCGTCGGTGGCGCCCATGACGTCCTCCTTCCGGCCGCCGCCGGACCCGGGACTCCTCGGGCCGGACGGCGGACCGTCACCGGAGCTCATCGTCACGCGGTGCGCGGCTCCCGGCCGGCGGGGGACACCGGCGCGGGCGACGATCACCCCGATGGCGCGCCCGGCTCCCCCGCCCGGCCGAGCCGGCCGGGACGGCCTAAGCCGTTTCGGCGAGTGCCTGGGCGCGCAGGGTCGAGCAGGTGCGGTTGATGAGCCGGGAGACGTGCATCTGGGAGATGCCGAGCTGTTCGGCGATCCGGCTCTGGGTCATATCGCAGAAGAACCGCATGTAGAGGATCTGGCGCTCCCGGTCCGGCAGCCGGGTCAGCCCCGGGCGTACGGCCTCGCGGTCCACCACCCGGTCGTACGCGGGCTCCTGGGCGCCGAGGGTGTCCACCAGGGAGTAGCCGTCGTCCGCGCCCGTCAGCTGCGCGTCCAGGGACAGCGGGGTGAAGCTGCCCAGGGCCTCCATCCCGGCCCGCACCTCCTTCTCGGTGAGACCGGTGCGTTCGGCTATCTCCTCGGTGCGCGGCGGGCGGTCGTCGAGGGAGTGGGACAGCTCGCGGTGCGCGACCCGGACCCGGTTGCGCAGGTCCTGGACCCGGCGCGGGACGTGCAGCACCCACAGGTGGTCCCGGAAGTGGCGCTTGATCTCGCCGACGATGGTGGGCACCGCGAACCCGGCGAAGGCCGTACCGTGTTCGGGGTCGTAGCGCTTGACGGCCTTCACCAGGCCGAGCGCGGCCACCTGCTGGAGGTCCTCCAGCGACTCGCCGCGGTTGCGGTACTGGCGGGCCAGCCGCTCGGCCATCGGCATCCATGCCTCGACCACCCGCCGGCGCAGTGCCTCCTTCTCGGGCCCGTCCGGCAGACGGGCGATCTCGTGGAACTCGGCACTGGTGTCAGGTGCGTCGTCGTGCGAGTGCTTCGTGGGGCCGGTCTGGGGCCGTGCCATGTTCTGCTGCGCTGCGGTCGTCACGGAACACACCTCCTGCGATGTCTGACGGGGCTTGCCGGGACCGAAAGGTCCGCATCGCGGAGGCATGCGCGCAGGACAGGGTGGGGGCCGCGTCCTGCGGGACGTCACACTGCTCCCGCGGCGCGTGCCTCCGGTCCGAAGCACGAAATACCGCCTGCCCTGGGGACCTGGGGGTAAACCATCGTTTCTCCGTGACTTCTCGGGGGAGTTGCCACGGGCCAGTGCGGGTCGCCCGGGCGCGGGGTCTCAGCCCAGCAGCGCGGCCACCGTCAGCAGCACCGGTGCCGCGAGGAGCGTGGAGAGCAGGATCGACTCACGGGCCAGTACGGTGGCCGTCTCATAGCGCGTGGCATAGGTGAAGAGGTTCTGTGCCGCCGGGAGCGCGGAGGTGACGACGGCCGCGAAGAGCGCGGGCCCGCCGAGTCCGAACACTCCGGCCGCGATGGCCCACCCCACCACCGGCTGGGCGAACGACTTCAGCGCCACCGACAGCAGCACCGGGCCGCGCTCCTCGCCCGTGCCGGGCAGCGCGGTGCCCGGCAGGGAGATGCCGAAGGCCAGCAGGACGGCGGGTACGGCCATACCGCCCAGCAGGGTCAGCGGCTCCAGTACCGGCCCCGGGATCCGCCATCCCGCCGCCGTCACCGCCACACCGCACAGCGAGCCGATGACGATGGGATTGCGGAACGGGGTGGTCAGCCGGTGTACGACCGAGGGCCGGGCACCGGGGCGGCCGAGGTCGATGACGGTGAGCGCGATCGGGGTCATGACGAGCTGCTGGAAGAGCAGGACGGGAGCGACCACCCCGGCGTCACCGAGGACGTACATGGCGATGGGGATGCCCAGGTTGCCCGCGTTGACGTAACTCGCGCACAGCGCGCCGATGGTGGTGCGTCCGAGGCTCCACCGGCGTACGGCGCCGACGGCGATGAACACCCCGGCGACCACACAGGTGCTCAGCGCCGTGACGAGCAGGGGAACGGAGAGCACGACCGACAGGTCGGCCCGGGAGAGCGTGGTGAACAGCAGCGCGGGGGAGGCCACGTCGAAGGACAGCCGGGTGAGCACCTCCCGGCCGTGCTCGCCCAGGGAGCCGCGGCGGCCGAGCACATAGCCGGTGACGATGATGCTTGCGATGACACCGAAGCCCGTGATCACACCGCCCACGGCACCTCCGCCGGGCCGGGCGCGGGGGAGCGGTGGCGGGGCACGGCGACGGTCATGGAGGGGTTCTCCGTCAGACGGGGCGGTCAGCATGCACCCTACAACCAACCACCCGCGCCCGGGGCGGAGCGCACGCCGGGGCGGTGGGGGGCCGCCCCGGCACGCACCGGCCGGGCTGGTCGTCCTAGGTGATGGTGAGGGTGCGTTCGCCGTGGGCCAGGGAGCTGTTGCCCGCGTAGAGCCGGATCTCGCCCTTCTCCACCATGAACTCGCCGTCGCGGTCATGGGTCCAGAAACCCAGGTGCTCCGCGCCGAGGCGGAAGCGCACGGTGGTGGACTTCCCCGCGCCGAGGGTGATCCGGCGGAAGCCGCACAGTCTGCGCACCGGCTGGACGATGCTGGCCACCGGGTCGCGCAGATAGAGCTGGACGACCTCGTCCCCGCTCCGCCGCCCGGTGTTGCGCACGGTCACCGCCACCTCGACGGTGTCGCCCCGGCGCAGCGCCTCGGCCGCGATCCGGCGCACCGGCAGCGAGGGCTCCCCGATGTCGAAGGTGGTGTAGCTCAGCCCGTGGCCGAACGCGAACTGCGGACCGTCCGGCAGATCGAGGTACTTGGAGGTGTACTTGTTGTCCGGGTCGTAGGGGCGGCCGGTGTTCTCGTGGTTGTAGTAGACCGGGATCTGACCGGCCGAGCGCGGGAAGGAGACCGGCAGCTTCCCACCGGGGTTGACCTTCCCGAACAGCACGTCCGCGATGGCGTGTCCGCCCTCGATTCCGGGGTGCCACGCCTCCAGGACGGCGGGCGCCGACTCCAGCCAGCCGCCGATGGTCAGCGGACGCCCGTTGACCAGGACCACCACGAACGGCTTGCCGGTCGCGGCGATGGCCTCGATCAGCTTCTCCTGCGCGCCGGGCAGACCGATGTCGCTGCGGGCGCTCGCCTCACCGCTGAGCGCGGCCGCCTCTCCGACGACCACGACGGTCGCCTCGGCGCCCTTGGCCGCCGCCACCGCCCTGGCGATGCCACCGGTGTCCTCGCCGTCGGCGTCCACCCCCCTGGCGTACGTCACCTTCGCCTCCGGCACGGCGTCCCTGACCGCGTCGAGGACCGTGACCGCGGGGAACGACTCGCCCCAGGGGCCGGCCCAGGTGCCCAGGAGGTCGGTGGAGTCGCCGAACGGGCCGACCACCGCGAGGGAACCGGCCGAGGCGCTCAAGGGCAGCGCGGACTTCTCGTTCCGCAGCAGCACCATGCAGCGGGCGGCGGTCTCGCGGGCGGCGGAACGCGCCGCCTTGCCGGGCTTGCGGATGGCCGCGTCCTCGTCCACGTAGGGGTGGTTGAACAGGTCCAGCCGGAACTTCAGCCGCAGGATCCGCGCCACCGCGTCGTCCAGCCGGGCCATGGTGATCCGGCCGCTCCTGAGCAGCCGTCTGCCGTGGTCCACGAGGTGGGTGCTGACCATCTCCATGTCCACCCCGGCATTGAGCGCGAGCCGCGCCGCGTCCGCGCCATCGGCGGCGAATCCATGAGCGATCATCTCCTGGACACCGGTGTAGTCGCTGACGACGAAGCCGTCGAAGTCCCATTCCCGCTTGAGGATCTCGGTGAGCGTATGGGTGTTGCCGTGGGCGGGCACCCCGCTGATGGTGTTGAAGCTCGCCATGACGGTGGCGATCCCGGCCTTCACCGCCGCCCGGAACGGACCGAGGTACTGATTGCGCAGCCGTGCCTCGGACACGTCCACGGTGTTGTAGTCGCGTCCGCCCTCGGCGCCGCCGTAGGCCACGAAATGCTTGGCGCACGCGGCCAGCCGGTCCTTCGCGGCCAGGTCATTTCCCTGGTACGCGCGGGTCTTGGCGGCCGCGAACGCCGCGGTGAGGAAGGGGTCTTCGCCGTTGCCCTCGGCGATCCGTCCCCAGCGCGGCTCATGGGTGACGTCCATCATCGGGGAGAAGGTCCAGTGCACCCCGTTGGACCGCGCCTCCTTGGCGGACACCTCGGCGTCCCGCTCGGCCACCGCCGGATCGAAGGCGGCGCCCTGGGCGAGCGGGATGGGGAAGGTGGTCCAGAAGCCGTGGATGACATCGAGTCCGAAGAGCAGCGGGATACCGAGGCGGGACTCCTCCACCGCGATCCGCTGGAGGGCGTTGGTGTACTTCGCCCCGTAGATGTTGAGCACGGACCCGAGCCTGCCCTTGCGGGCCGCCTCCTCCGCCGCCTCGGTCTGACCCCCGCCGGGCCCGGTGTTCCCGGCCCAGGTCAACTGCTGGAGCTGGCCGAGCTTCTCCTCGGCCGTCATCCGCCCCAGCAGGGCCCGGACCTTCGCCTCGTGCGGGCGGTCCCGGCGGGAGGTGTCCTGGGGGCCGGAGGCCGCCGCCCCCCGCTCGGAGGCCGCCGCGGCGGCGGGTTCATCGGCTCGGGCGGTGCCGGTCGCGGCTCCGCCCGCAACGGCCGTACCACCGGCCGCGGCAAGCACCGTACGTCTACGCACACCATTCATGGCCTTCGTCCCTTGAAGAGCGTTGAGTGCTGTCGACGGGTGGATCTTCAAAAGTTGAATTGAAGTTACGGACCACATGAGGGAGCGTCAAGGGTCCGCGCGGCGGCGGTTTTCCATGGCTTTGATCGTTTCAAGGAACCGGCCCGGGCCGCCGCGGTCGAGCGGCCCGGTCGCGGTGCGCGCTATGCCTCCGGAACGGCCGGCGCGCCCAGCGCGTACGGCGAGAGGATGTCCGCGACCGCGCGGTTGCGCGGTGTTCCGACGCCCAGTTCCTCCCCGAGCGTGGCCACCGCGCCGCTGAGCCAGGCCAGTTCGAGCCGGTGGCCGTGCTCCAGGTCGTTGTGCATCGAGGAGGTCATGGACGGTGGCAGGGTGTCGCAGAACGCGAGGCGGTCATCGGCGAACCCGGGGTCCAGGGCGACCCCCCTGGCCCGGCCCACCTCGACGACCTCACGCATCACCTCGTACAGCAGCGAGCGCGACCCGGCGTCCCCGCGGATCACCCCGATGGGCTGCCGCACGGCCGTCGTCGCCGCCGACAGCCCCACCAGGAACACGAACTTCTCCCAGATGGCGCGCTCGATGTCCGGGCTGAGCTCCGCCTCGATCCCCGCCTTCAGGGCGTGGTCGAGCAGGGCACGGGCCGGGCCGGACTCCGCACCGCCGTATCCGCCGAACACCATCCGCTGCAGGGTGCCGTTGTGCACCACGACCCCCGGCTCCTCGATGAACGCCGAGATGTAGCAGACCCCGCCCAGCACCGATTCCGCCGGGAGGTGGCGGCGCAGAACGGTGTCCTTCTGGACACCGTTCTGGAGCGAGATCACCGTCGCGCCGCGCTCGGCGAGCGGGCGCAACTGCCGCGCCACGTCCTCGGTGTCCCACAGCTTCACGGCCACCAGGACGACATCCGCCCCTTCGATGTCCGCGATGGCCGGAACCACCGCACCGGGGGACACCCGCAACTCGCCCAGCGGACTGCGCACCGTGAGCCCGTTCTCCCGTATGGCCTGGAGATGGCCGCCCCGCGCCACGAAGGTGACGTCACTTCCGGCGGCGGCCAGTCGCGCGCCGAAGTACCCGCCGACGCCTCCCGCCCCGACCACGGCAATCCTCATGATGCCCCCTCCTCGACAACCGTATGAGGGGCTACTTTAGAGCGCCGGAGCGGCGCTCCGGCCGAACGCCGGCCGTCGTCCGTGACCGCGGGCCGCCGGGCCCGCCAGGACCCGGCGCCCCCACCGCCGCAGGCCCTTGGACGGTGCCGCTCAGCAGCCGTCCCGCGCCCGGCACCACCGTCGGCAGGCCGAGCGCGTCCAGTACCCGGTGGGCGGTGGCGGTCGCGGCCGACAGCACCGGCAGTCCGGCTTCGTCCTCGACCGTCTGGATCGCCGCGAGCGACGGCATCTGCACACAGGCCGACAGCACCAGCGCGTCCGCTCCGTCCAGCCGCAGCCGCTTCCAGTGTTCGCGCAGGTCCGCCGGATCCAGTCGCGCCACCGCGAGGTTGTCGGCCACCTCCAGACTCAGCGCGTCGACCACCTCGATCCCCGCGGCCTCGACACACCCGGCCACCAGACCGGTCAGCTCCTTCATATACGGAGTCACCAGGGCCACCCGCCGCGCGCCGAGCGCCCTGATCCCGCTGAGCAGGGCGCCCGCGCTGGAGACCACCGGCGCCTTCGCCCCCTGGCCGTCGAGGACCCCGGCGATCTCCGCCTCCGCCACCTCGTGGTGGCCGGGCCCCTGCGCCATCAGCGCCACCAGACACGCCGAGGCCACCACATCGGGCCGGGCGTCGGCCAGTTCGAGCGCGGCCCGCTCGGTCTGCGCGTTCATCTCCCGCAACTGCTCGGGCGTGACGTGCCGCATCCGCATCCGGCTGCTGTGGAAGACGAAGCGGTCCTCCGGGAGCACGCTTTCGCGGGCGCGCAGCATCCGCGGCAGCTCGGTCTCCATCGTCAGGTTGGAACTGGGCACGATCAGCCCTATGTGATGATCCGGCACGGGGTCCTCCATGGACATTCGTCAGGGGGGAGCCCGTACACCCCGTGCCGTTCCGGCGCGTGGTGCTAGGGCTCCTCGGTCAGTCCCTCCCAGCGGTCGGCGAGGGACGTCAGCAGGTGCATGACTTCGTCGCGGCGCTCCGGTCCGTACGGCCCCATCAGCCGTTCGTCGAGGGCACGGGCGCGTTCATTGGCCGCCCGGAGCGTCCGTTCGCCCTCCTCGGTCAGGAAGAGCAGCTTGCGGCGGGCGTCCTCCGCGGCCGTCCGCCGGGTGATCAGTCCCCGGTTCTCCAGCCGCCGGGCCACGTCCGCCATGGTCGAGGTGTCCAGGGCCACCGCCGACGCCATCGACCGCTGGTCACGGCCCGGCGCCGCGTCCACCGCCGTGAGCACCGCGAACTGCGGACCGGTCAGTGTCGAGTCGACCGCGCGCACCCACACCGCCAGATACGCCTGGTACAGACGGCGGACCTGATAGCCGGGGGCGGCGGTCAGGGCGGCGGGAGTTATCGGCAGGGACTCGGCAGGTGCGGTTTCGTCAGACATGGCCTCACTCAATCACGGGCGGTGAACCGGCTCCGACCCGTGTCGCGTCCCGCGGCCGGTGCGCGGGGCGTGTTCACTCCAGCATGGGTCGCAACGCCTCGCGGACGGCCGCGAGCGCGGCGGCCGGACTGTCCCAGAACACCATGTGACCCGCGCCGGGAATCGCCACCGGACGCGCCCGGGGATTCATCCGGGCGGCCTCCTCCGCGTCCCTCCCCGTGACCACGGGACTCTCCGCGCCGTACAGCAGCGCGGTGGGGCCGGGCACCTCGGGCCACCAGTCGAAGAAGTCCTCGGACTCGAAACCCCGGTGGGTGGCGGTGATCGCCTCCCGGGCGCAGCTCGAGAGCCAGCGAGCCCGCAGTTCCTGCTCCCGGCGCGGCCAGCGCGGCCAGGCGCGGGCCACCTCATCCGCGTCGGTACCGCGCAGCGCCTGGTCCAGCTGGCCGAGAAAGGTCTCCAGGGTCGTCGGGTACGACCCCCGCCCCGGCCCGCTCATCGGCGGATCCACCAGCACGGTGCCCCGGAGCGGCACCGCGCCGCGCACCGCGGTCACCGCCGCGATCCGCGCACCCATGGAGTGGCCGAGCAGCAGCGGCCGGTCCAGGTCCAGTCCGCGCACCACCGCCTCGGTGTCCTCGGCGTACGCGGTCAGGCCGTACGCGCCGCCCGCGTCGGACAGCCCGCGCCCGCGTACATCGACCACCAACGGCCGTACCATGTCGACCAGTTCACGGGCGACGAAGTCCAGGGTGACGGCCGGTGAGGTGATCCCGGGCAGCACGACCAGCGGCACACCGGAACCGCCGTAGTCGAGCACATGCAACCGGGTCCGCCCGGAGCGGACCCACCGCCCGGTGGCGGGCACATCGGCCAGATCGGCGAGCGCGGACTGAAGGACGGACCGGTCGGGCACGGGCACCTCCTGGGGACGGCCGGTCACAGGACCGGGGCGGGACGGGCGGCGGGCAGCCGGCCGAGATGGCCGACGGCCTCCGCGAGGTCGATGACATCGCCGTACTTGGCCTGGATGTCGAAGAGAGCGGCGTCGTGCGGCCCCGCCGCGCGGTCGCCCACGCACTCGCGCGGCACCAGCACATCGAAGCCGGACTGCACGGCGTCGACCGCGGTGGCGCGCACACAGCCGCTCGTGGTCGCCCCGCACACCAGCACGGTGTCCCGGCCGAGGCCGGTCAGCACGGCGGCGAGCGAGGTGCCGAAGAACGCCGAGGCGCCCTTCTTCACCACCAGCGGATCCCCCTCCCGCCGCGGCAGCCGGGGGTCGAGGGCCACCGCGTCGCTGCCCTCGGCCATCGCCCGCATCCCCGGCGCCTTGCGCAGCCAGGTGACCGCATCCCCGGCGGCCTCCGCCGGGGAGTAGGAGATGGCGGTGAAGAGCACCGGTACGGCGGCCGGGCGGGCCGCCTCGATCAGCGCCGAGGTCGCGGCCACCACATCCGTCAGATCGGCGCCCGTGGGGAAGGTGTCCTCGGTGAAACCGCGGGTGAGATCCACGACGACGACGGCGGGACGGCTGCCCCGGCGCACCGGTGCGCCGAATCCGGCCCGCTCGTAGGTGCGGTCGGTCCGCTCGCCGTGGACGCCCCCGGTCACCGGATCCTCCCCGCCGCGCGCAGCTGCTTCTCCTGGGTGGTCAGCCGCCCCAGCAGCCAGCCCTCGAACAGTCCGAAGGCGAACGCCGCGGCCAGCGGTCCGTACGTGGTGAGCACCGGACCGGCGATCAGCGACAGCCCGTCGAGTTCGGTGTCCGCCGCGGGGGCGGCCGGACGGGACACGGGGGCGGAGGACACCGGGGCGGACGCCGTCACGCCCGGGGAGACCGGTGGACCCGCGGCCCGGTCGCCGTCCAGCAGCCCGCCCAGGTTCTGTGCGAACCGCTGGAGGATCCGGTCGGAGACCGCGCCGATCGCGCCCTTGCCGAACTGGGCGATCTTGCCGCGGATGACGAGGTCGGTGGAGATCTCCAGCCGGGCACCCTCGGCGGCCTCCGCCACCTCCAGGGTGACCTCGGCCTCCGCGTCGCCGTTGCCGTGCTCGTCCGCACCCCGCGCCTGCACCCGCAGCCGCCGCCGCGCGGTGTCGACCTCCAGGAAGCGGACGGTGCCCGCGTAGGCGGCCGTGATGGGGCCGACCCTGACCTTCACCCGGCCGCGCCAGGTGTCGCCGTCCCGGCCGTCGAGCGTGGCGCCCGGCATACACGAGGCCACCCGCTCCACATCGTTGACGAGGGCGAACACCGCGTCCGGCGGCGCCGGGACCGGGACCGTGTTGGACAGGTGCATCTACGTCTCCTTCCGGCGCCGGGCGGCGCAGTCGTCGATCGCCTCGACGATGGTCTGGTAGCCGGTGCAGCGGCACAGGTTGGACGCCACGACCTCGCGGATCTCCTCCTTGGTCGCCGCCGGGCGCTCGGCGAGGAACCCCTCGGCGAGCATCAGGAACCCGGGGGTGCAGAATCCGCACTGGAGGCCGTGGTGTTCGGTGAACGCCCGCTGCAGATCGCTGAGTTCGCCGTCCTCGGCGAGGGACTCCACGGTACGGATCCGGGCGCCCTCGGCCTGTGCGGCGAACATCAGACAGGCGCGGGCCGGAGCGCCGTCGACCAGGACGGTGCAGGCGCCGCAGATGCCGTGTTCGCATCCCACATGGGTGCCGGTCAGCAGCAGGTCGTGGCGGAGGGCGTCGACGAGGGTGCGGCGCGGCTCGATCAGCAGCTCATGGCGTTCGCCGTTGACGTCGAGCGTGATGAGCTGCCGCTCCCGCGGGGCGGTGTCGGTCATGAGGGGTGCTCCACGGTCCGGCCGAAGGCCCGCTGCACGGTCTCCGGGGTGATGGGGGTGGTGTCCAGTTCGGTTCCGGTGGGCCGCAGGGCGTCGTTGACCGCGTTGAGCACGGCCGCGGGCGCCCCGATGGTGCCGCCCTCACCCGCGCCCTTGGCGCCGGTCTCGGTGAAGGCGCACGGCGTCTGGAGATGGCGGATCAGCACGTCCGGGATCTCGTGCGCGGTGGGGACCTTGTAGTCCATGAAGCTGGTGGCCGAGGGTTCGCCCTGGTCGTCATAGGTGACCTGCTCGAACAGCGCGCCCGCGATGCCCTGGGCGATACCGCCGCGGCACTGGCCCTCGACCACCTGGGGGTTGATCGCCACCCCGCAGTCCTCGACGCACAGATACGCCAGGATCTCCACCTGACCGGTGCCCGGATGCAGTTCCACCACCACTCCGTGGGTGGCGTTGGAGAACGTGCCGTCGTTGAACACGTCGAAGGTGGCGGTGGCGGACAGCCCCGGCTCCACGTCCTTGGGCAGCAGATGCGCCTTGAGATAGGCGATGTCCGCCAGTTCCGGGAAGCCCACCACCTCCCCGGTCCCGTCCCGTCTGCGGATCCCGCCGGTCACCAGCTCCACCGCGTCCGGGGACAGCTCCCAGCGGGCGGCGGCGATCCGGCACAGCTTCTCGCCCAGTTTCGCCGCGGCCAGCCGGACCGCGCTGCCCCCCACCGCGATGGACCGGGAGGCGAAGGTCCCCCAGCCGTAGGTGACGCGGTCGGTGTCGCCCTGGTGGATCCGCACCTTGGCGATGTCCAGGCCGAGTTCATCGGCCACGATCTGGGCCATCGTGGTCTCGTGGCTCTGCCCGTGGCTCATCGTCCCGGTGGTCACCACCACCGCGCCACTGGTGTCCATCCGGACCTCGGAGATGTCGAAGCCCGGGACCACCTCCATCTTGCGCTGCGCGAACGCGGCCGAGCCGTAGCCGGTGCGCTCGCTGAAACACGCGTAGCCGATACCGAGGTGGCGTCCCTCGGCCGCCGCCTCCTCCCGGGCCGCGTACCAGCCCTCCTCCCGCACCAGCCGTTCGCACAGGTCCAGCGACTCTCGGTAGGAGCCCGGGTCGTAGGTGATGCGGTTGACACCGGTGTAGGGAAAGTCGGTGATGACGTTGCGCCGCCGGATCTCCACCGGGTCCATCCCCAGCTCCCGGGCGGCGCGCTCGAAGAGCCGCTCCATGACCATCACATACTGCGGTCTGCTGACCCCGCGGTACGGCGCGGTGGGCGCCTTGTTGGTGGTCACCGCACGGCCGCGGACCCGGTAGGCGGGCACCTTGTACACCCCCGGCATCTCGGCGGAGGCCATCAGCGGTTCGATCCCGGCGGTGAACGGATAGCAGGAGTACGCGCCCATGTCGCATACGACATCGGCGTCCAGCGCCAGGATCCGGCCGTCCGCGTCGAAGGCGGCGCGTGCGTCGTAGTGCTGCTCCCGGGCGAGGAACGACGCGGTCAGCGCGTCCTTGCGGTCCTCGATCCACTTGACCGGGCGGTCCAGTCGCAGCGCTGCCGCCGCCACCGCGATCTCCTCCCGCCCCACCACGCACTTGAGGCCGAATCCGCCGCCCATGTCGGGGACGACCACCCGCACCGCGCGCTCGTCCAGCCGCAGACAGCGCGCGGCCACCGTGCGCACCTGGTGCGGCACCTGGGTGCAGGTCTGCAGCAGCAACTGGTCCTCCCGGGCGTCCCAGCTCGCCACGGCGCCCCGGGTCTCCAGTGGCAGGGCGTTCTGCCGTCCGGTGCTCGCCCGGACCCGCACCACGTGCGGGGCGCCGTCGAAGACCGCGTCGATGCCCTCGGTGGCGAACATCGACACGTCCAGCAGGGTGTTGAGCGGCGCCTCGTCATGGACCAGGGGCGCACCGGGGGCGAGCGCCCGTGCCGCGGAGACCACCGGCGGGCGGGGCTCATAGGACACCTTCGCCGCCTCCAGGCCGTCCTCCGCGGCATAGGCGTCGCGGGCCACCACGACGGCCAGCGGCTCGCCGACGAACCGGACCCGGTCCCGGGCCAGCACCGGCATCGCGGTGGCGACGAACTCGGAGGCCGGACGTCCCAGCCGGGCGGTGATATCGCCCAGCTCCAGGTCCTCGGCGGTGAACGCGGCCACCACACCGGGGACGTCGAGCACCGCCGACAGATCGATCCCGGTGACCGTCGCGTGGGCGACGGTGGCGCGAACGAACTGCGCGTGCAGCATGCCCGGAAGCTGGATGTCATCGGTGAACCGGCCGCGGCCGGTGAGCAGCCGGGGATCCTCCCGGCGGCCGACCGACGCGCCGATCCACGCACCCCCGGGGGTCGTCGGGCGGCCGTGTCCGGTGGCCCGCTGGTGTGCCGCAGTGGTGTCGTTCACCGGGAAACCGCCTCCTCGCAGGCGCGCCGTACCAGTTCGCGGATGAGGGCGGCGCGGTAGTCACCGTCGCCGGACACGCCGTCCGGCGGACCTGCGGCCGCCGCGGCGGCCCCGGCACACGCGGTGAACAGTTCGGGACCGGCCGGGCCGCCGCGCGCCAGTACCGCTTCCGCCTCCGGGGAGCGGACCGGCAGAGGTGCGACACCGCCCAGCGCCACCCGGCCGCCGTGCACCGCGCCGTCCCGCAGATCGAGCGCCACCACGGTGGACACGGTCGCGAAGTCCCCCCGCCGCTCGGCGAACTCGGTGAGCGCCGCGTACCGCGCCGGACGCGGGAAGACCACCTCGACCAGCAGCTCGTCGGGATCGAGGGCACTGGTGTAGTAGCCCTGGAAGAAGTCGGCGGCCGGGATCCGGCGTTCACCGCCCGGCCCCAGGGCCACCATCTCGGCGTCCAGCGCCACCGCGAGCAGACACCACTCGGCGGTGGCGTCGGCGTGCGCGATGCTGCCGCCGACGGTGCCACGGGTGCGGATCGGCAGATGGCCGACCCACTCCATCGCCGCGCGCAGCACCGCGAACCCGCTGCCGAGCCGCTCGTCGGAGGCGGTCTCCACCGTGTGGTGGGTGGTGAGCGCCCCGACGCGCAGCGCCCCGTCGGGGCCGGTGCGCAGGTAGTCGAGCTCCCTCAGTCCGCCGACGTCGACCAGGTGGCGGGGCCGGGCGAGCCGGAAGTTCATCATCGCGACCAGGCTCTGGCCGCCCGCGATGACCTTCGACTCATCACCGAGCTCGGCCAGCAGCCGGGTGGCGCCGACGGCGTCCCGGGCCCGGTGGTAGACGAACGGGGCGGGCTTCATCTCTCTCCTGTCGTGTCGCGCGGTCCCTCGCCGGTCAGGCGCGGACCGCCTCCTCGGGGGCGGGGCGGACCGGAGCGGCGGGCACCTCGCCGGTCTCGTCCAGCGCCCGGCCACGGGTCTCGGGAGCGGCCACGGCCATCCACGCCATCGCGGCCAGTACGGCCACCCCCAGCACCGCGAAGGTCAGCGGCAGCCCGAGCACCGGCCACATCACCGAGCCGAACAGCATCGGCGCGAATCCGGTGAGCACCCGGCTGACCGAGGAGGCCCAGCCGAAGCCACTGGCCCGCAGCGCGGTGGGGTACAGCTCGGACACATACGCGTACATGGCCGGGATGGTGAGCTGCATCAGGAAGCCGAACACCGCGATGGCGACCAGCGGCGCCGTCGGCATCTTCATCACCATCGCGAAGACCACCAGCGCCAGGGTGGCCAGCGGGGCCGTGACACCGATGAGCCACTTGCGGCCCACGACGTCCACCAGGACGGTCGAGACCAGCACCCCCACGATGCCCACCCCGCTCATCAGCGTGGTGCCGAAGAAGGCGGCGGTGTCGCCCTGGCCCTCCTCCTTGAGGATGGACGGCATCCAGCTCAGCGCCGCGTAGTAGACCAGCATCACGGTGGCGAAGATCAGCCAGGAGGCCGAGGTGATCCGCGGGCTGAACCGCCAGATGCCACGGAGCTGTTCGGTGGCGGCGGCCAGTCCCCGCACCCGCTCGTCGCGCGGCTCGGGGGCCGGGATGGCATACGGCTCCACGGGCGCCCCGGTTCTGGCCACCAGATCGTCGATGACCTCCCGGGCCTCCGCTTCCCGGCCCTTCTCGGCGAGGTAGACGGGGGACTCGGGTATGCCGCGCCGCACCCAGAACAGCAGCAGGGCGGGCAGGGTCATGGTGGCCAGCATCCAGCGCCAGTTGCCGTCCAGCGGCAGCATCGCGGTGGACACCACCCCGCACAGCGTCACCCCGACCGGCCACCACACATCGAGCGCGGTCAGCACCCGGCCCCGGTACTTCCTCGGCGAGAACTCGCCCACCAGGGCGTAGTCCACCGGGATACAGCCGCCCAGGCCGACCCCCGCGAGGAAGCGCAGCGCCAGGAACAGCCAGTACGTGGGGGAGAAAGCGGCCAGTACCGAGAACACGGCGAAGATCAGCAGGGTGACGCTGAACGCCCGCTTGCGTCCGATCCGGTCCGCGATACCGCCCCAGACGATGGCGCCCACGGCCATGCCGATGAGGTTGGCGGTGGCCACCAGCCCGCGCTCGGAGAGCGAGAGCCCGAACTCCTTGCCCAGCAGCGGCATCAGAAAGCCGTTGAGGGCGATGTCATAGGCGTCGAACAGGTAGCCGAGGCCACCGATGATGAAGATCCTGCCCTGGACTCCCCACTTCCATGGGAGATCCTGGACGATCTGACTTCCCGTCTTCACGTGCGCTCCATGGTGTTGTTCGTGTTGAGCACGTGCCGCACCATGGCGGACGTGATCCGGACGCGGGCCCCGGTGGGCCGGGTCAGCGGGCGAACTGGTAGCCGAAGGCCCCCAGATCGGGGTCGTTGAGCGGGGTGCCGCCCCACAGCCAGTCGTAGGAGAGGTCGGACTCCCCGTCGAAGCGGCGGCGCAGCTTCGCGTCCCGGGCCCGCTGCTCCGGCCCGTCGGGGAGGTGGTAGAGGGTCTTGTTGCGCAGGGATGCCTCCTGGACCATCCCGGCGTGCTTGGCCCGCCGGTCGGCGTAGCGGCGCAGCGCCCCGGTGGCGCCGTCGGCGGTGACCGCGCCCAGTTCCTCGGCCAGGACCGCCGCGTCCTCCATCGCCTGCGAGGCGCCCTGGGCCTGGTAGGGGAGCATGGCGTGGCAGGCGTCTCCGAGCAGGGCCACCCGGCCGTCGGTCCACACCGGGTCCCGGCGGCGGTAGTACAGGGCGAAGCAGGTGACGTCGTCCTTGGCCTTCGACAGCATCGCCGGGACCCGGTCGTCCCAGCCGGGGAAGGCGTCCACCAGCTCCCGGGCGGAGGAGACCGCCGTCCAGCGACGGGCCACCTCCTCGGTGCACGGCACGCACGCCACGACGTTGAGGTGTTCGCCACCGCGGATCATGTAGTGCACCAGATGGCGGTCCGGGCCGTACCAGATGGTGCTCTGGAAGCGGTCCACCAGCCAGCGGGTCGCCGGATCGGCGGCGATCAGCTCGCCCGGGATCAGGGTGCGGAAGGCCATCTCGCCGGAGAACACCAGGGTGTCCGGCGCCCCCATCAGATCGCGCACCCGGGACCGTACCCCGTCCGCGCCGATCACCACGTCCGAGGCGAACCGCCGTCCGTCCTCGGTGACGGCCACCGGCCGGCGCGGCTCGGTGGTGTCCAGCCCGGACACCTTGCTGTCGGTGTGCAGCGCCACCACCGGGCCGGGGCCCGCGGGGTCCACACAGGCGTCCATGATGACCCGGTGCAGATCGGCCCGGTGGTAGTGCCAGTAGGGGGCGTTGAACGCGCTGGTGCAGCGCTCGCCCAGGGAGGTCAGCCCGATGACGCTGCCGTCCTTCCACCGCCGCCGCACCTGGTCCAGGGGTTCGGTGTGGATGGCCTCCAACTGGCGTCGCAGACCCAGGCCCAGCAGGATCCTGCTGGCGTTGGGCGCGGTCTGGATGCCCGCGCCGACCTCGCCGAGCTCGGGCGCCTGTTCCAGTACGGTGACCCGCAGTCCGCGGTGGCGCAGCGCGAGCGCCGCGGTCAGCCCGCCGAGCCCGCCGCCCACGATGGTGACTTCGTACGACTGAGTGGACGCCACTTCTCCTCCAGCTTCCGAATGCGGTCCGTTCGGCCACGGCCGCGGTGCGATGCGTAGGTGCGGGTCAGCGGTCCTGGAGGACGCCGTCCACCACGACGTCGGTGCCGTCGACGGAGACGGTGCAGCCGCGCATGGCGATGTCCAGATGGGCGTAGGACTCACGGCCCAGCACCGGATGCGGACCGGTGGACCACAGGAAGTTGCCCGCGAAGGCCCGTGCGTCCATGCCCATCAGATCGCCCTTGCCGTACATGGCGGTGGCGAACCAGTCGGCGGTGCGCATCAGTCCCCAGCCCATGTGCGAGAGGCTGCGCGCCCACTGGTCCCGGGCGTCGTCGAAGAAGGTGTTGAGCAGATCCGCCTCGGCACCGCCGGACACTTTCTCGATGTGCCCGCCCTCGATCCGGAGGGTGACCGGGTCCCGGACGTACTCCTTGAACGGCAGCAGGATGTCGCCGGGGGCCAGTACGAGCTCCCCGTCGGAGATCTCCGGCCAGCAGAGCACCATGGTGCTGGGCCAGTGGTCCCAGCGGCCCGGATCGTCGGCGAAGCCGCACTGGAACTCGGGCTTGGCGCCGCTGAGCCGGACGGTCAGATCGGTGCCCGCGGCGGAGGTGACCCGCATGATCTCCGACCGCTTCAGCAGTCCGACCCCCTCCAGTACCTCGTCCTTGTCCTTCGGGCGGGGCAGATTGCGGATGAGTACGTCGGGGGCGTCACAGACGAAGATGATGCGGGTGCCGGCCCGGAGGATCTCCTGCTGGACGGGGGCGTGGATAAAGCCCTCCTGGGTGAGGTCGACCACCAGGTCGGCCGATTTCAGCAGGTCCTGGGCGGTGGTGTCGGTGAGCACGGAGGTCAGTCCGGGCCCGGCGCCGGTGTGGGTGCTGGGCATGGGGGCGGGACTGCCGCCGGGGACCGTGGCGGCGATGACATGGGCGCCGCACGCCTTCGCGGCGCCGAAGGCGGCCGCGACGTAGTCGCCGCGGCTGGCGGGTTCCGCGAGGACGACCACATGCTCCCCTTCGCGGAGCTTGCACAGCTCCAGCTCACGGGTGAAGGCGTCGAGGAGGTCGACGGAGGAAAGATCGAACACGGGGTCCCTCCAAGGACTGATGGGTGGTACCAGACAGCGCCCAGGGCGGCCGTCCCGGTCGGTGCGGGGGACGTGGGCCGCGGGGACGCGAGGGGAGGATTCCGGGAAACGACGGAGGACGGGCAGAGGCGGCAAGTCGATATATCAGCACACCGACACATCGACCGGACAGACCGGTCTCGACCCGTGGGACCGGGTCTGAGCAGCGGTTTCGCAGGGGCGCTAGGGGCCCGATGGAGATAATCCGAACACGTACGATCTCGGTTTGGCAAGGGGTCGTACCCGGACTCGGGGCCGTTATTTCCTGAGGAGCCATCAGCTTCGGGGCGTTTTCCGAGGTCGTCCCGGGGATGTGCGGAGGCGTGTCTTCCGCTGTTTCCCGTCCGCTGTTTCCCGATCGGGGGCGGGGGCACCCGCGGGGCGGCCGGAGGAGTGCCGATGGCAGACGCGACCGAGGGGGCTACGGCCCCGCGCGGGCGGCCGGGTGGCCCGCGCGGAGTCCGCGGGCCGGGCGGGATGACCGCCGCCGTGGCGTTGACGGTGGCCACCGGCGCCATGGACGCGATCAGCTTTCTGGCCCTGGGCGGTGTCTTCACCAGCGTCATGACCGCCAATCTCTCCCTGCTCGGCCTGTCGACCGGTGCCCATGACGCGACCCTCGCCCGGGACGCCGCGGTGGCGCTGTGCGGCTATGTCATCGGTGCGCTGATGAGCGGGCGGATCATCCGGGGCCGCGGTACGGCCCGGCGGGCCCGCTGGGCCCTGGCGGGTGAGCTCCTCGCCCTCGGTGCGCTGTGGGCGGTCTGGGGGGCCGCCGGGGGCCATCCCTCCGGCGGCTGTCAGCTTGCGCTGCTCGCCGTGGCCGCGCTGGCCATGGGCGGCCAGAGCGGGCTGGTGCGCGCGATCTGCCCGCCGGGGTTCTCCACCACGTATCTCACCGGCATCCTGACCGGACTGCTGGTCGAGGTGGCCCGCAGCGGCCGGGTGCGCTGGGCGGACCTGTCCCTGCTGGTGGCGCTGGTGGCCGGAGCGGCCTGTGGCGGTCTGCTGGTCACCAACGCGGCCCGCGCGGCGCCCGCCCTGCCGACCGTACTGGTCGCCCTGGTCCTGCTGGCCTCGCTCACCCCACTGGCCAGGGACGCCGACGGCCGGCTCTGGCCGCACCAGCGCTGACCGCGTGGCGGGGGCGGTGGGCGTCTTCGGAGGGGGCGCGCCGGAACCGGGCGGGGCCCGGATTCCGTCGCCGCGTCGGCCGGCCGACGGCCGATTCTGGCCGCGCCGGCGTTGACCACCTGGTGGGGCGGCAGGCGCCTTCGCAGGGGGCGGCGCTGGAACCGGGCGCGGGGCCGGTGGTGTGGCGGCGGGCCGTCCCGCGCACCCCGCCTGCGCGGGCGGGGGTGCTCGCGAACACCGGGCGGTTCACGACGGTGGACGACCGCATCCGGGCCGCCGGGATCCCGGCGGGTGGCCCCGCCCGAGGGGCGCGCACGCCGATCCGGCCGACCCCTCCGGCGGCCCGGCTCGATCCGTGTGCCGGCGTCCGGTCGCGCGCAAACCGCCAGCAGACCCGCCACGCCGCCTGCCCGGGGTGCGGCGGAGTGGGGCCGGGGTGGTGAGGCCCCGGCGGCCGGGGCGGCGCCGGGCCGTGCTCAACGGTCCGGCCGCCGGGCGGCGTTGGTGCGTGGCTCGATCGGCGCGCCGGTCCCGCGGGGGCCCCGTGAGGTTGGGTGACGGTTGCTCTTCCGGGCCGCTGCTCCCGGTGTCAGACTCCTTTCCGTGACCGACTTTGACATGCTCGTGATCGGGTCCGGCCCCGGCGGACAGAAAGCCGCCATCGCGGCAGCCAAGCTCGGTCGCCGGGTGGCCGTCGTCGACCGTCCCGACATGGTGGGCGGGGTCTCCCTGCACACCGGGACCGTGCCCTCCAAGACCCTGCGTGAGGCGGTGCTCTATCTCACCGGGCTCACCCAGCGGGATCTGTACGGCCAGAGCTACCGGCTCAAGGAAGAGATCACCGTCGCGGATCTGACGGCCCGCACCCGCCATGTGGTGGGTCGTGAGGTGGAGGTCGTCCGCAGCCAGCTCACCCGCAACCGCGTGTCGCTGTTCTCCGGCACCGGACGGTTCGTGGACGACCACACCGTGGCCGTGGTCGATCCGGAGGGCCGGGAGCAGCTGTTGACGGCACGTCATATCGTCATCGCCACCGGGACCCGCCCGGCCCGTCCGTCGAGCGTGGAGTTCGACGAGCGGACCATCATGGACTCGGACAGCGTCCTGAACATGGAGCGGGTGCCGCGCTCGATGGTGATCGTGGGGGCCGGGGTGATCGGCATCGAGTACGCCTCGATGTTCGCGGCCCTGGGCAGCAAGGTCACCGTGGTCGAGCAGCGCGACGGCATGCTGGACTTCTGTGATGTCGAGATCGTCGAGGCGCTGAAGTACCGGCTGCGCGACCTGGCGGTCACCTTCCGCTTCGGCGAGACGGTCGCCGCCGTCGAGCGGCATCCGCGCGGCGCGCTGACCGTGCTGGAGAGCGGGAAGAAGATCCCCACCGAGGCGGTGATGTACTCCGCGGGCCGCCAGGGCCTCACCGACGGGCTCGATCTGGAGCGGGCCGGGCTGGCGGCCGACCGGCGCGGCCGGATCGCGGTGGACGAGCACTACCGCACGACCGTCCCGCATATCTACGCCGTGGGCGATGTCATCGGCTTCCCGGCGCTCGCCGCCACCTCGATGGAACAGGGCAGGAGCGCGGCGTACCACGCATGCGACGAGCCGGTGAACCCGATCCATGACCTCCAGCCCATCGGGATCTACACCATTCCGGAGATCAGCTTCATCGGCCGGACCGAGGACCAGCTGACCGAGGCGCGGGTGCCGTTCGAGGCCGGGGTGTCGCGCTACCGCGAACTCGCCCGGGGCCAGATCGTCGGTGACTCCAGCGGGATGCTGAAACTGCTGGTGTCCCCGGAGGACCGGCGGCTGCTCGGCGTGCACTGCTTCGGGACCGGTGCCACCGAGCTGATCCACATCGGCCAGGCGGTCATGGGGTGCGGCGGCACGGTCGACTATCTGGTGGACGCGGTGTTCAACTACCCGACGTTCGCCGAGTCCTACAAGGTGGCCGCCCTGGACGCGACCAACCGGATACGGGAGATCGAGCACCTGCGGGAGTGAACCGCGCCCGCGCCGTCCGCCGGGGCGGCGCCACCGGTGCATCTGGCGCCACCGATGCATCCGCGGCCCGGGGCAGGCGCCGGTGGCCCGGCCCATGGATCAAGCCTGATACATCCCTTTTGGGATACTGGGAGGCAGATCGGGAGGAGGGCCGAGATGACCCGCGCAGTCGGTATCGACCTGGGAACGACGAACTCGGTGGTGTCCGTCCTGGAGGGCGGTGAGCCGACCGTCATCACCAACACCGAGGGCGCCCGGACCACCCCCTCGGTGGTGGCGTTCGCCAAGAACGGCGAGGTGCTGGTGGGCGAGGTCGCCAAACGGCAGGCGGTGACCAACGTCGAGCGCACCGCCCGGTCCGCCAAGCGCCACATGGGGGACGCGGGGTGGCGGTTCCCGGCCACGGGTGACATCGACGGCAAGCGCTACACCGCCCAGGAGATATCCGCCCGGGTGCTGCAGAAGCTCAAGCGCGATGCGGAGGCGTACCTCGGTGACGACGTCACGGACGCCGTCATCACCGTCCCGGCGTACTTCAACGACACCCAGCGCACCGCCACCAAGGAGGCGGGTGAGATCGCCGGGCTGAAGGTGCTGCGGATCATCAACGAGCCCACGGCCGCGGCCCTGGCGTACGGCCTGGAGAAGGACGACCAGACCATCCTGGTCTTCGACCTCGGCGGCGGCACCTTCGATGTCTCGCTGCTGGAGATCGGCGACGGGGTCGTCGAGGTCAAGGCCACCAACGGTGACACCCACCTTGGTGGCGACGACTGGGACCAGCGGATCGTCGACCATCTCATCAAGCAGTTCAAGAACGGGTACGGGGTGGACCTGTCCAAGGACAAGATGGCGGTCCAGCGGCTGCGCGAGGCCGCCGAGAAGGCGAAGATCGAACTGTCCGCGGCCAGTGAGACCGCGATCAACCTGCCCTATGTCACCGCCTCGGACGAGGGCCCGCTGCATCTGGACGAGAAGCTCACCCGCTCGCAGTTCCAGCAGCTCACCGAGGATCTCCTGGAGCGCTGCAAGGCCCCCTTCCACCAGGCGGTCCAGGACGCCGGGATCAAGACCTCCGCCATCGACCATGTGATCCTCGTCGGCGGCTCGACCCGTATGCCCGCGGTGACCGGCCTGGTCAAGGAGCTGACCGGTAAGGAGCCGCACAAGGGTGTGAACCCGGACGAGGTCGTCGCCATCGGTGCGTCCCTCCAGGCCGGTGTGCTCAAGGGTGAGGTCAAGGACGTCCTGCTGCTGGACGTCACCCCGCTGTCCCTCGGTATCGAGACCAAGGGCGGCATCATGACCAAGCTGATCGAGCGCAACACCACGATCCCGACCAAGCGCTCCGAGGTGTTCACCACGGCCGAGGACAACCAGCCGTCGGTGCAGATCCAGGTCTTCCAGGGCGAGCGGGAGATCGCGGCGTACAACAAGAAGCTGGGGATGTTCGAGCTCACCGGTCTGCCCCCGGCGCCGCGCGGGGTGCCGCAGATCGAGGTGGCCTTCGACATCGACGCCGACGGGATCATGCATGTCTCCGCCAAGGACCTGGGTACCGGCAAGGAGCAGCGGATGACCGTCACCGGTGGCTCCGCGCTGCCGAAGGACGACATCGACCGCATGATGCGCGAGGCCGAGCAGTACGCGGAGGAGGACCACAAGCGCCGCGAGGCCGCCGAGACCCGCAACCAGGCCGAGCAGCTCGTCTACCAGACCGAGAAGCTGCTCCGGGACCAGGGCGACAAGGTTCCGCAGGAGGCGCGGGACGAGGCCGGGACGGCTGTCGCGGATCTGAAGGAGAAGCTGAAGGGCGAGGACATCACCGCGATCCGGGAGGCCACCGAGCGCACCGCGGCGGCCGGACAGAAGATCGGCTCCGCGCTTTACGCACAGGCGCGCCCGCCGTCCGACGGCGGGGGAGGGGCGGCAGGGCCGGACAGCGGCGGTGACGGCGGCGGCAGCGGCCCGGCGGGGTCGGACGACGAGGTCGTCGACGCCGAGATCGTCGACGAGGACAAGCCCCCGGGGGGTGGTGGCTGACCTGCGCATACGGCCCGTGCCCGCACGATCCGGCCCGTGGTTCGCCGCGAAGGGGTCGTAGCGCAAAACGGGAGCATTATGAAAATATTGGGTACCGAGTACCTCAAGGATGTACGCGTGAGCAACGGGACCAGTGAGACCGGCTACGACGACATACGGCTCGACCGCACGGGTCAGGCCGAGGCATTCGATGCCATAGGCGCCCGCTACGACGAGGCGTTCCCGCACAAGGACGGGCAGCTCGCCGCCGGTGAGTGGCTGATCGGAAAGCTCCCGGCCGGATCCCGGGTGCTGGACCTGGGCTGCGGCACCGGGCTGCCGACCGCGCGCCAGCTGACCGACGCGGGGCTGCGCGTCGTCGGCGTCGATCTGTCCGCCGGAATGGTGCGGCTGGCCAGGGAGTACGTCCCCGGTGCCGAGTTCCACCGGCTGGACCTGGCCGATCTGCGCCCCGGCGGCCCCCATGACCTCGGCCGTTTCGACGCGGTCGCCGCCTTCTTCTCCCTGCTCATGCTGCCGCGGGCGGAGATCCCGCACGCGCTCGGCACCATCCGCCGGCTGCTGGTCCCCGGCGGCCTGTTCGCCCTGTCGATGGTGGAGGCCGATGTGGACGACTACGCCATCCCGTTCCTCCACCACACCATCCGTGTCTCCGGCTATCTGCGGGAGGACCTGCGCCGGGTCATCGAGACCGCCGGTTTCGAGATCCTCGCGGAGACCTCCTACAGCTACGCCCCGGCGACCTCGGACGTACCCCCCGAGGAGCAGCTCTTCCTCCACTGCAGACGCGGCGGCTGACACCGCTCGGCCGCCCCGGCGTGGCCCCCACCGGACGGAAACGACTCGTGTGATCGCGCACCCCCCTCCCCCCGAAGGCCCGGACCACCTCACCGGCCGGGCGCAGGGGAAGGCCGCGCTCCGGGGCCGCGGCCAGCAGCCCCCGGCCGCCGGACCGGGCGGCCCGCCGCCGCAGCCACCGCCCCAGCGCGGCCGGGGCACCCCGCCGCCCGGGACCCCCGCGGAGCGGACCCGGGACGAGACCCCGTACGGGCCGGAGCCGCAGACCGACCGGCTGCGCTACCTCGACACCGCGACCCGGCAGATCGCCCGCGGGATGGACCTCGACGAGACACTGCGCGAGCTGTGCCGGGCCGCCGTCCCCGACTTCGCCGACGCGGCCGTGATCCATCTGCGGGACCCGCTGCCCGCCGGGGACGACGATTCCCCCGGCCCCCTGGTACTGCGCCCGCACACCACGGGACCGATCGGCGCGGTCGATCCGGACCCCGCGCCCTGTGGCACCCCCGGCGTGATCACGGCCGCCACCGGACTGCCCCCCAGCGGACCCGTACCCCCCGACGCCACCCGCCGGACGATCAGTGGTGGACTCGCCGACCTGCTGAACGGTGGACGGCCCGCCTTCTGCGACAACCCCGCGGTGGCCGCCGCCGCGGCCGAGCTGCTCGGCCCGGACGCGGGCGGCCCCGGCACCCTGCCGCCCGGCCGGCGGCTGATCATCGCCCCGCTGCGCGGCCGCCGCCATGTGCTGGGCGCCGCCGTGCTGGTGCGCCACGCCGACCGTCCGGCCTTCACCGGGGACGATCTCCTCGTCGCCTCCCAGCTCGCCACCCACACCGCCCTGGGCATGAACAAGGCGGTGCTCTACGGACGTGAGGCGTCCGTCGCGGACGCCCTCCAGCGCACCATGCTCCCGTCCTCACTGCCCGAGCCCATGGGCGTCCGGCTGGCCAGCCGCTATCTGCCCTCCTCGAAGACAGCCCGGATCGGCGGCGACTGGTATGACGCGATTCCGCTCCCCGGGAACCGCGTCGCGCTCGTCATCGGCGATGTGATGGGCCACTCCATGACCTCGGCCGCCATCATGGGCCAGCTGCGCACCACCGTGCAGACCCTCGCCGGACTCGACCTGACCCCCGACGAAGTGCTGCACCACCTCGACGAACAGGCCGAACGGCTGGGCAGCCAGCACATGGCCACCTGTCTCTACGCCATCTACGACCCCATCGCGCACCGGCTCCAGGTGGCCAACGCGGGCCATCCGCCCCCGGTGCTGCTGCACCCCGAGGGCCGCGGTGAGGTACTGCGGGTGCCGCCCGGCGCGCCCATCGGGGTGGGCGGCGTCGGCTTCGAGACCGTGGAGATGTACGCGCCCACCGGTGCCACCCTGCTGCTCTACACCGACGGACTGGTCGAGTCCCGGGACACCGATGTGTGGACCGGGGTGGAGCTGCTGCGCGACCGGCTGCACGCCACCGCCCTGGTGCTCACCCCACCGCCGCTGGAGCTGCTGTGCGACGCGGTGGTCGGCGGGGTCGGCCCCGGCAGCGAACGCGACGACGACATCGCCCTGCTGGCCGCCCGCTTCCACGGGATCCCGTCGTACAACGTGGCGTACTGGTTCCTGGAGCCCGAGGCGCAGACCCCCGGCCGGGCCCGGAGGCTCACCCGCAGAACACTCCAGCGCTGGCGGCTGGAATCCCTGCTGGAGCCCACCGAACTCATGGTCAGCGAGGTGGTGACCAACGCCGTGCGCTACGCCAGCCGTCCGCTGTCGCTGCGGTTGCTGCGCACCGATGTGCTCCGCTGCGAAGTGGGCGACGATTCACCCTTCGTGCCCCGGATGCTGCACGCCCGGCCCGGCGACGAGGGCGGCCGGGGGCTGTTCCTGGTCAATCAGCTCGCCCAGCGCTGGGGCGCCACTCGGCTGAGCACCGGCAAGGTGGTCTGGTTCGAACAGCAACTGCCCAAGGGCCGCCGGATGGAGATCCCCGACGACTGAGGCCCGGCGGCGCCTGCCGGGCCCCGCGCCGGTCACTGCTTGCGCGGCGGCTCCCCGCGCGGTGCCGACACCTCCAGCAGCTCCGCGCGGCCGGTCCGGGTCAGATGCAGGATCGGCACCGCCTTGTTCCGCGGATTGCCGTCGTTCCGGAAGGAGATGAACCCGCTCGCCCCCGCCACCTGCTGCCGGCCGTCCATCTGGTGGAACATCCGGGCCACCGCGTCCCCGGTCACCTCGCCCTGCCAGCCCGCCGCCATCTGGATGCCGTGTGCCGCGGTCAGCACCGCGTCATGCGCCATGATGGCCTGCCCGTCGTACCGGGGGTCATTGGGGAACCAGCGGTCCAGTGAGCCGTCGGGCTGGAAGTGGCGGGCCGACGGACCGGAGACATGGAGCGGATCCTGGCGCCACATGTCCGGATGGGCCAGCCCCGTGTACAGCACCCGCACCCCGCTCTCGGCGGCGTGCGCGAGCTGCCGCGCGGTGAGGTTGGAGGTGTCGTCGCCCGCGATGACGGTGAACTTCCGCCCCTGGCAGGGCCGGTTGGCCAGCGAGTCCAGGAAGCGGGTGAGATGGCGGCCACGGCCGGCGAAGTAGACCACCTGCGGCTTCTGGTCGCACAACTGCCCCGGCATATAGCGCAGTTCGTTCTGCCAGGCGCTGCGCACGGAGGAGTCGTAGGTCATCCGGTCCGCCACCAGCCGGTGGCCCTCGGTGTCCTGGAAGACATCGGTGAAGGCGTCGCCCAGGGTCTTGGCGTAGTAGTTGCTCTCCGCGTCGTCCTGCACCACCACCGCGGTGCGGATCTTCTGCTGCTTCAGATAGGCCGACGCGGCCTGCGCCTCGTCCACGTTGGTCGGTGAGACCCGCACGAAGCCGTTGATGCCCTTGATGTTGGTGGCCGTCATGGTGCTGGCCACCAGGGCGAGGCCGTGGTCGGACAGCCGGCGCAGCGCCTCCAGGGTCCGGTCGGTGCTCGGCCCCAGCCCGGTCACCGCCACCAGGTGGTCGGGCGCGCCGGTGCGCCCGATGAGCTCGTCGGTGGTGTGCGCCCAGTGGGCCGCGTTGCTGCCGGTGTTGGCGATCAGCAGCTTGATCTTGGGAGTGGAGGACAGATCGCCGCGGTTGTGCCGGTACTGCGCCAGATAGGCGCCCTCCAGCTCATGGCGGACCGACTCCTCCGAGTTGCTGTCGTCATCGGTCAGGGTGAAGGAGGTCATATAGGCGACGCTGACGTACGGATCCTTGTCGGCACCGGCCGTGACCCGGTCGTTCTCCGCCTTGATCTTCTTCTCCACCGCGCCGAGATGACCGGCGAAGGCGTACGAGCCGTCGGTGATGCCCACGCATTCGCCGCCGTCGCCCAGCTTCACCACGCCCGCCGCGCAGCGCGACCGCTTCTCCTGGATCCAGTGCGCGGTGAGCGGCACCGCCACCGCCAGCACGGCGACGATCACCACCCCCACGATCACCCGCCGCACGATGTGCAGCGGCCATTCGAGTCTGGGCACCGGGCTCACCCCTCGCCGGCGGAGGTCAGCGGATGGCGCCAGTGGCGGTATCGCTCCGCCTCGTTGAACAGGGCCACGATGTCGTTCCTCCTCAGCCGGGACAGCTGGTTGAAACCGTCGGCGAGCACACCGCCCAGCCGTCGGCCGGGGTCGGCCAGCGGATCGCTCCACACCCAGCGCGCGGTGATCAGCTCCCGGATCACCGACGCGGCGGTGACCGCCTCCGGGGGGTTCTCCGGGGCCAGCGCCGCGAGCAGGTCCAGTGGACCGCCCGCCGCCGGGAACCGCCCGGGGGCGGCCGTGATGATGTTGAACTCGCTGATCCACTGGGCCGCGGGCACCACCGGGAACCGGGCCACCAGATACTCCGTCACCTCGTCGATCCGCTCCGAGGCCAGCCGGTGGTACATCTCGTGCATCGTGCGCCCCTCGGCCCGGAAGTGCTCGGCCAGCAGCTCGTGCACGGTGTCCCAGTCCCCGGGGCGTCCGGCCAGCCGCCACAGCAGCAGCCGCCGCAGCCACGGGTGGAGCGACGGGGTCACCGTGCCCGGCGTCAGCAGCAGCCAGCGGTCGCGGATCTCGCCGAACAGCGATTCGCCCGAGGCGAGCAGCCGGGTGCCGACGGACAGGTCGCGGGCGGCCGCGCATTCGGCGAGGGCGAGCCGCTGCCCGGGGTCGAAGCCCTTGAGCAGATGGCCGAGGGCGGATTCGGCGAGCGGGCGGGTGTCCTCGCCGTCGCGCAGGGTGCGGTCCGGCAGCGTACGCAGCCAGCGGTCCTGCTCGGAGCCGTCCTCCGCGGGCAGGTCCGACTGCCGGAACACCTCCAGCACCTGGGACACGGCCCGGGGGAGCCCCGCGGTCAGCCGGTGGACGAAGGGCGCGAGCCGGGTGTACGGCGCGAGGTCGGGGTGGTGGCGCAGCTCCAGCTCCATCCGGATGCGCACCTCGTCCAGATTGAGGTCACGCAGCCGCAGCGGGTACCACCAGGTGTCATCGCTGTCACGGGTGGGCCGGTGCTCCTCCCAGTCGCCCAGCGAGGCCCGGTCGGGGCCGCGCAGCTGCCACGGCCACTGGTCCCCGGTGGCCGGTCCCCAGCGCGGCAGCCAGCGGTTGGCGCTGGCCACCACGGTGAGCGGATCGCAGACCGCGCCCGCCACCACGGCGTCGTCATGGCGCGAGCGGATCAGCAGGTCGAGGAAGCGACGGCCGTACTCCGTATGGGAGTTGTCCAGCAGCAGCAGATACGAACGCGGCATGAACGAGCGGTCCGCGTTGCTCCGCAGATCCTCCAGGAAGGCGGAGAACAGCACCCGGTCCAGCCGCTCCAGATCATGGGCGTCGCCCTCGTGGCGCCATAAGTTGAGCTCGACCAGGGCCTCCCACGGATCACGGCTGTGCAGCAGCCGGTGGCCGCCGTACCAGGCGGCGCTGCCGGTGAACTTCCGCCCCGGCAGCCGTCGGCGACCGCGCCGCAGGGCGTCCCGCAGCAGCGCCAGCGCGGCGGTGGACGCACCGTCGGGGGCGCCCACCGCCCCTCCGGCCACCTCGAAGAAGGCGGCCAGGTAGTCGCCGTAGCGCGCCTCGGCCTGCTCCTGGAAGGCGTCCAGCTCCCGCCGGATGGTGCGCCGCCCCTCGGCCAGGCTGGTCATCCGCAACTGGTGGTCGGAGGCGAGCAGCCCGAGGGTGAGCCGGGGGAAGTGGGAGCGGCGGTAGCGCGGCAGCTTGCGCTCCAACTGGCGGGCCAGCAGGGCCAGGGCGTAGCGCGGCAGCAGCGACTGCTCCCCGCCGAGGTTCACATAGGCGAAGGGGTGCTCGGGGCCGAACCGCTCCATCAGCGCGCTGTGTGCCTCACTGGCGCCGCTGCCGCGCGGCCCGAGCAGCATGATCACCGGCCGCTCGGCCTCCGGTGGCAGCCGCAGGCACTCCTCGGCCAGACTGATGATGCCGCTCCGGCCTCTGAGGCCGACACCCATCCCCGATTCCCCCACGCGCCCCCGCCCCCCGTCAACTACGCTGAGTTTACCCGCGTTCACCCATTCTGATCCGGTCTGTGCTCCGGACATCCGGTTCCGGAGGGTCAGCGCCGGAAGATCTCCAGCCGGGACGGCGCGTTCCGGGCGGGCTCCGGCAGCCGCAGCGGACGCCGCCCCGGGGTGAGCGAGCCCAGCAGGCTCGGATGGTGTGCGCCGGTGCATCCGGGCGCGGTGCCCGGCAGTCCATGGGCGGTCAGGAAGCCCAGCACGGCGAACGCGTACGCCTCCTTCGCGTCCGCCGGGAGGCCGAGGTCGTCGGAACACCGCAGCGCGATCCCGTCCAGGGCCCGGTCCAGCGCCGCCATCAGCACGGGGTTGCGGACGCCGCCCCCGGAGGCGATCACCTCGGTGGCGTGCACCGACCGGACCGCGTCCGCCACCGTACGGGCCGTCAGCTCCGTGACCGTGGCCAGGACGTCATCCGCCGCGACCGGACCGGCCTCGGCCAGGGCGGCCCGCAGGTACGCCGGGTGGAACAGCTCCTTCCCGGTGGTCTTGGGCGCGGAGCGGGCGTAGTACGGCTCCGTCAGCAGCCGCCCGAGCAGTCCCGGGTGGACCGTGCCGCGCGCCGCCATCGCGCCGTCCGCGTCATGGTCGAGCCGGCCCCCGGTCAGCTCCGTGGCGGCCGCGTCGATGAGGGCGTTCCCCGGGCCGGTGTCGAAGGCCAGCGGTGCGCCGCCCTTGGGCACCGCGGTCAGATTGGCGATACCGCCGAGGTTCAGCGCGGCGCACACCCCGGGCCGTCCGTTCAGCCACAGCGCGTCCACCAGGCTCACCAGCGGGGCGCCCTGACCGCCCGCGGCGATGTCCCGGGAGCGCAGATCGGAGACGACCGGTACCCCGGTGGCCTCGGCGATCCAGGCGGACCGGCCCAGTTGCAGGGTGCCCAGTGCCCGGCCGTCCGCCACCCAGTGGTACACGGTCTGGCCGTGCGAGGCGATGAGGTCCGCCCGCCCGCCGCACAGCTCCCGGGCGGCCCGCGCGGCGAGCGCCGCGAACGCCTGGCCGATCCGGGTGTCCAGCGCGCACACCTCCTCCATGGTGGTCGCCGACGGTGGCAGCGCGGCCCGCAGCGCACCGCGCAGCGCGTCCGGATAGGGATCGCTGACCAGTCCCAGCGGGGCCAGGATCAGGGTGTCGCCGTCGAGGACGAGATCGGCGGCCGCGGCGTCGATCGCATCGTGGGAGGTCCCCGACATCAGTCCGATCACCCGCATGACGTCTCCTTCGGTGTCCGTGGTGTTCCGGGGTCGCGCGGTGTCCCGGTGGTCTCGCGCAGCGCCCCGCGGTGGTGGTCGCCGCGCAGCCCGAGCAGGGCGAGCAGACTGACGGCGCAGGTGACCGTCACGTAGTACGCGGGGATGTCCGCGTCGCCGGTCTGCTGGACGGCCTCGGTGATGATGAGCCCCGCGCATCCGGAGAACACCGCGTTCGACAGCGCGTAGGCGAGCCCCAGCCCGGTGCAGCGGACCCGGGTCGGGAACATCTCGGCGAGCATCGCCGGACCGGGTCCGGCCATCAGCCCGACGGCGGCGCCCGCCACGAAGACGGCGGCTCCGCGGACCACGGCCGAACCGTGCGGATCCTGGACCAGGTCGAGCAGCGGGAAGGCGAGCATGGCCACCAGGGCCGCCCCGGTGAGCATCACCGGACGCCGTCCGATCCGGTCGCTGAGCAGCCCCGCCGGGAGGATGGACAGGGCGAACCCCACATTGGCCACCACGGTGGCGACCAGCGCCTGCCGGAACGAGGCGTCCAGGGTGCTCTGGAGGTAGGAGGGCATGACGACCAGGAAGGTGTAACCGGCCGCGGCCCAGCCCATGACCCGTCCGGCCCCCAGCACGACGGCGCGCGCCACCTCCTTCCGGTCCGCTCTCGCCTCGGCCGGTGCCACCGCGGGCGCGGCCCGGAAGGACGGGGTCTCCTCCAGTCTCAGCCGCAGCCACAGCGCGGCGAGCCCCAGCGGCAGGGTGAGCAGGAACGGCAGCCGCCACCCCCAGTCGTGGAGCGCGCGCTCATCGAGCACGGTGGCCAGCACCGCCGCGGCGCCGGCCCCCGCGAGCAGTCCCAGCGCCACCGTGAACGACTGCCACGCCCCGTACAGCCCCCGGCGGCCCGGCGGCGCGAACTCCGTCATCAGCGACACCGCGCCGCCGAACTCCCCGCCCGCGGACAGGCCCTGGACCACCCGCAGCAGTGTCAGCAGCCACGGGGCGGCGGCGCCCACCGTGGCGTAGGTGGGCAGCAGACCGATCAGTGTGGTGGCGCCGGTCATCAGCAGCAGCACCAGGATCAGCGTGGGACGGCGGCCGATCCGGTCGCCGACCCGTCCGAACAGCGCGGCGCCCAGGGGCCGGAAGAAGAAGGCGAGCCCGAACGAGGCGTAGGTCTTGACCAGACCCTCGGCCTCGCTCCCGCCGCTGGGGGTGAAGAAGTTGGCGGCGATGACGGTCGCGAAGTAGCCGTAGACGCCGAACTCGTACCACTCGATGAGGTTGCCGACCGAACCGGCCACCAGCGCGCGGCGCGGAGCGGGCGCGGGCACCGGACGGCCGGGCCCGGTGCGGTGCGGGAGGGAACCGGCCGGGTCGGGGAGGGGACTGGTCACATCGGGCCCTTTCAGCCGTACACCGCCGGGCGGGGGACGTGGAGTGGGTACCCCGTGACGGCGGTGGTTACGGCTCGGGGACCTCCAGCGGCTGTTCCGCCCAGACCGTCTTGCGGTCCCCGGCGTACCGGGTGCCCCACCGCCTGCTGAGCTGGGCGACGAGGAACAGACCGCGTCCGCCCTCGTCCAGCCGTCCGGCCCGGCGCAGATGCGGGGCGGCGGCGCTGCTGTCGGACACTTCGCAGATGAGGGTCTCGTTCCTGACCAGCCGCAGCTTGACCGGACCGCCGGCGTGCAGGATCGCGTTGGTCACCAGTTCGCTGACCATCAGCTGGGTGGTGTGCACCAGATGGCCCAGCTCCCACTGGGCCAGCTGCTGGGCGACGAAGGAGCGGGCCCGGGAGACGATCGCGGGCTTCGGGGGCAGCTCCCAGGAGGCGCAGCGGTCGTCGTCCAGCGCCCGGGTACGGGCCACCAGCAGGGCCACGTCATCGGGCGGATGCTCGGGGAGCAGTCCGTTCACCACCGCGTCGCACACCGAGTCCAGCGACAGCTCGTGGCAGCCGTCGTCCAGGGCGCCCCGCAGCCGCTCCAGACCGGCGTCGATGTCATGGTCCCGGGACTCCACCAGGCCGTCGGTGTAGAGCACGAGCATGCTGCGGTCGGGCAGTTCGACCTCCGCCCGCTCGAACGGATGGCCGCCCACCCCCAGGGGCGGTCCTCCGGCGGAGTCCAGGAACCGGGTCCGGCCGTCGGGGAGGACCAGGGCGGGCGGCGGGTGTCCGGCGCGGGCGAAGGTGCAGCACCGGGTGACGGGGTCGTAGACCGCGTAGACACAGGTGGCCCCGAACGCCCAGGTGTCGATGGCCGGTTCGGCGGGCGGCCGCCCCGCCTCGGCGAAGTCCTGGTGCTCATCGGCCTGTTCCGCGATCAGCCGCCGCACATGGGCGTCCACATGGGTGAGCAGATCGTCCGGCGGGAGGTCGAGGTCGGCCAGGGTGCGCACCGCGGTGCGCAGCCGCCCCATGGTGACGGCCGCCTTCATCCCGTGCCCCACCACGTCCCCCACCACCAGTGCCACCCGGGCCCCGGACAGCGAGATCACATCGAACCAGTCGCCGCCGACCCCGGTCCGGCCGCTCGCGGGCAGATAGCGCGAGGCAGCCTCCACGGCCGCCTGCGCGGGCAGCCGCTGGGGGAGCAGACTGCGCTGGAGGGCGAGGGCCGTACCGCGCTCCCGGGTGTAGCGGCGGGCGTTGTCGATGCAGACCGCGGCCCGCGCCACGATCTCGTCGGCCAGCAGCAGGTCGTCCTCCTCGAACGGCTCGGGGCGCTGACGGCGCAGGAACACCGCCACCCCGAGCGTGCTGCCGCGCGCCCGCACCGGGACCACCATCCAGGAGTGGATGCCCCACACCCGGATGCCCGCGGCCCGCGCGGGATCGTCGGCGAGCCAGGCGGGGACCGGCCCCGGGCCGTTCGCGGACTCCAGCACCGGCTGCCCGGTGGCGAGCGCGCGGGCGAAGGGGGAGTTGGGGGCGGAGGCGTGGACGTCCACGTCCTCCACCTCGGCCACCGCCTCCGGGGAGCCCGGCACGATGGAGCGGTGGGCGGCGCGGCGGAACGCGGTCTCCCGGGTCACCGGGCCGGACGGCGGCTCCTCGCCCTCGAAGACGGAGTCGATCAGATCGACGCAGGCGAAGTCGGCGAGCCGGGGCACGGCCACGTCCGCCAGTTCCTGGGCGGTGTGCAGCAGGTCCAGGGTGCTGCCGATACTGGCGCTTGCGTCGTTGAGCACCGCCAGCCGCTCCCGGGCGCGGGCCTGCGCGGTCACGTCGACCACCGCGTGGCAGACGGCGAAGACATCCCCGGAGCGGTCCTTCAGAGGGAAGACGGAGTTGCACCAGGAGTGCTCCCGGCCGGGGTCGGCCGGTACCCGGCCGTGCACCTCCACGTCCCCCACCGGGCTGCCGCCCCCGAGCACCCGCCGCTGGAGCGCCTCCATCTCCGTGACCTCCAGGTCCGGCAGGGACTCCCGGAGGGTCCGGCCCATGCGCTCCTCGTCGGTGAGACCGCTCAGCCTGCGCAGGGCGGCGTTCTGCATCAGACAGCGGCAGTCGGTGTCGTAGACGCTCATGGCGACCGGCGCGTCCGTGCCGAGGCTGTCCAGCAGCGCCCGGCCGACGTCCTGCCGCCGTATCGCCTCCTCGCGGGTCGCCTGCACCAGCCAGTGGCGGCCCCCGTCACCGGGGGCCCACGGCTGCGCCCACAGCACGACGGGTATCTCGCCGCCGTCGTGGTGGCGCAGTACGGCCGCTCTTCCCCCGGGCGCCGTGTACGCCGCTACTCCGTGCGGCGGTTCGGCACCGTCCGCGAACAGCCCGGCCGCGGGCCGTCCGACGGCCTCTTCCGCGGGAATCCCGAGCAGCCGGTGTGCCCCGAGGCTCCAGCCGGTGAGGACACCCCGCTCATCGACCACGGCGACGGCCTCGGAGACCAGATCGGGGAGATGGTGGGGCCACCCGCGGAAGGTGCTGTCGCCCATGAGATCCGCTTTCGCTCTGCCTCCAGCACGTGAAGCGTAATTTTACTCCGCACCTGCCACGCTAAGCGGAAATAGGCGGATATGCCGGATGTGCATGCCGCCGGTCCCGCATCCCGGCTCCCGGATCCCGGAGTGAGGGCCGGGCAGCATGCCGTTAATTCACATTTAATCCGGTGACCGATCCCCTGAGGCCGTCGCCGCCCCCGCCGTCCCGGTGCCAGGATGTATTCATAAATAACGCGTGGTACGGGCGATTCCGTACGGGGTGGGGCGGGCGGGCAGGAGGAGCGCACCCATGACGTCCTACGCGGGCAGAGGTGTCCACGGCCGGGTGGTCCAGCGGCTCGGCGCCCGGATCGTCGCGGGAGCGCTCGCCGAGGGCGAGATCCTGGATGTGCGTGCCCTCGGCGCGGAGCTGGACGTCAGCCTCACCGTGATGCGCGAGTCCCTGAAGGTCCTCGCCGGGAAGGGACTCATCGACGCGCGCCAGAAGCGCGGCACCTTCGTCCGCCCGCGCTCCGCCTGGAACCTGCTGGACGCCGATGTGATCCGCTGGCGGCTGGCCGGGGGAGACGGTGAACGGCTGTGGCGCGACCTCACCGATGTCCGCGCCGCCGTGGCCCCGGCCGCCGCCCACCGCGCCGCGCTGCGCCGTGGCGACACCGACCTGGCCGCGCTGGAGGCGGCGCTGACCGCCATGGAGCAGGGCCGCGGCGATCCCGCGGCGGAGGCGGAGGCGGCGGCCTCCTTCCAGCACGCCCTGCACACCGCCACCGGCAATGAACTGCTCGCCCGGCTCGGACTGGTCCTGGCGCCCGCACCGGACGGCCCCGCCCGGCCGGTGCGCGGCCGCGACGACACCGGCGACCCCGTGCCCGGCCACCGCCGGGTGCTGGAGGCCGTGCGGGACCGGGACGCGCCCCGCGCCGAGGGCGCGATGCTCGACCTGCTCGCCGGGGCGGCCGAGGACCCGCCCTAGGGCATGTCCGCAAAGTCCCGCCGGGCCCGCGACGCCTGGCACGCACGCTCGCTGCGTTGTCGGGATCATCCGAGTAGGCCCACTACGAGGACGACCCTCCGCCTTGCGATCGCACGCACCAGACGCCGCGGGCTGATCCGACGCGACTTTGCGGACACGCCCTGGCCCGTACGCCTGCGCCGTCAGGCGATCCAGCCGTACCCCGGGCGCGGCCGGGGCGACGCCGGAGGGGCGCCCACCCGCTCGATGTCGTGCTCCGCGGCGCGCATCAGTTGCTCCCCGAGGTCGTGCAGCGCCCGGCCCGCGGCCAGCTCGTCACCGATCGCCGGGACGTCCTCGTCATCGGGGTTGCAGCGCGCCACCCCGCGCCCGGTGAGCGCCGACTCCCCGGTGTCCAGCTCGATCCGCGCCTTCGTCCTGCCCTCGTCCTCGAAGAGGAAGAGGTGCACCCGCCATTCCACTGTGTGCGACATGTCCGCTCCTCACCTTCCACCTGCGTCCGCCGGTCCCGCGGGCACCGGCCGGATCAGCGACGGTTCCTGCCGGACCACGCGGGTTCCACCTCCTTCCACTCTGCCTCCCACCGCGCGTACCGGCCGCGGTCCAGCGCCCGCCGGACCCGGGACTGCGCGGCACAGGTGAGGGCGAGCCCCGCGGCGGCGCTCAGAGCGCCGGTGAACCAGCCCACCGTCCGCGCGGTCGAGGCCGAGGCCGGGGCCCGTACCAGCGCACCGGCGCGGTCCACCCACACCAGTACGGCGTCCCCCGCCCGGGTACCGCCCGTCACCGTGGCCACGCCGGAGTGGCGGGCGCCGTCCGGGCCGGTCCAGCGGACCCGCGCCTGCCGGGTCGACGGCCCGTCCGCCCCACGCGGTCCGTCCGGCGGATCCTCGGCCAGCCGCGCGGTGACCCGGTGGCGCGCCGCCTCCTCGGCGTGCACCACCCGTAGCTGTGAGTCGTACGCCGCGCCGGCCACGCTCAGCGCGGCGAACGGGACCCCGCACACCAGCGTCAGCAGGAACAGCACGGTGCACCAGGACTGGATCCGGTCCGACCGGCGCCGCAGCGGATTCCGCCCGCGGGCCACCGCCCGAGGCCGGTGCGTTCCGACGTCACGTCGCGGTCCATGGGTGTTCATGGTGTGGCCTCCAGCGGGTGCCGGGGTACGGTCGGGGCCGCCGCCTCGCGGGCCGCGGGGACGGCCGTCATCGGTGGACGCCGTTCGGGATGGGAGACGGTTCGGCGCTGCCGTCCAGCCAGGTCTGCCAGTCGGGGGCGCGCAGCGCAGGACCCGCGCGCAGCGGACGGCCCAGCCACGCGGTGACCGGGCGGATCCCGTGCAGCGCGTTGACCAGCCACACCTCCCGGCCGTCCAGCTCATGCGGGGTGCATCTGCGGTGTTCGAGCCGCAGCCCGAGCTCCGCCGCACGCTCCCCGATCAGCGCCGAGGTGACACTCGCGAACAGCGGCAGCTCGGGGTCCGGCAGACAGAGCACATCGTCCTCCCACCACAGGACGCCGGCGCCGGTGCCCTCCAGCACCAGCCCGGTCTCCGTGGTGAGCAGCAGTTCCTGTGCGCCGCGCGCAGCCGCCCGCTCGCGCAGATGCGCCAGCAGGGAGAGATCGGGCCCCTTGCGCCGGGGGGCGGCCCGCGGGTCGAACTCCTCGGTCAGACACACCGTCACATTGGCCGTCCGGGGCGGCGCCGGACGGATCCGCAGAAACAGCCGGGCCGGTTCCGGGCCCGCCAGTTCCACCCGGGGAAACCAGCGGTCCGTACGCGGCACCATCGTCATCGCGTCCCGCCAGAAGCTCTCGATCCGCGCGGGCGAATCGCCCGTGGCCTCGGTGCAGGCGGCCACGAAGCGGCGGCGGTGCCGGTCCAGCGCCCGTACCCGTCCGTCGTCCACCAGCCAGGAGTCGGCGGCCAGCACCGCGCTGTCGGGCACCGAGCGCGAGGGCATCAGCCCGCCGTCCTCACGCCACATCAGCGTCCACTGCTTCTGGTCGGGGCGGTAGTCCTGGAGCCCGCCGCCCCACTGCCGCGTCCGTTCACCCATGGGCCGGCGCTCCGCTCAGCACGGGCAGTTCACCCGTGGCCAGCAGCCGCGCGATCTCCAGCCGTCTGACCTTCCAGGTGCGGGTGCGGGGCAGGTCCTCGAAGCGGCACTGCACGGGTGACGCCAGCGACGGCAGGTCGCCGGTGGCCCGCAGCCACCGGCCGGTGTCCAGCGGGAGGTCCCCGCGGGTGCACACCACCGGTACCGCCTCCCGTCCGGGACCGCGGACGATGATCACCTCACGGAGCTCGGCCACCCGTGACAGCAGCTCGTCCTCGACCTCCAGATCGCCTTCGGCCGGGGACACCCCGTCCGCCTCGTGGTCCAGCAGGTACAGCGCGCCCCACCGGTCCCGGTAGCCGGTGTCGCCCATCCGCCACCAGCCCCGGTCCACCTGCCGGGCGTAACTCTCCGGCGCGCCCAGATAGGTGAGGATCCGGCCCCGGGTGCGGACCTCGACCGCCCCCGGCGCACCGGGCGGACACGCGCGGCCGCGCTCGTCGACCACCCGGATCCGGGTGAAGCCGGGGATCCCGGTGCCGACCCGGCGGCAGTGCGCCCGGTCCACACCCCGCCGGGTGTACCAGCCGAAGGCGATCGGGCCCGTCTCGCCCTCGCCGTAGAGCTGGAGCAGCCGGGGGTCCCGGCGCCGGGACGCGTCCAGCAGCCGCCGCACGGTGCGCGGGTGCACGGTGTCGAAGGGGCAGCCGTAGGAGCGCACCCGGGACAGCGGCGCGCCGGGCGCGTCCGCCAGCTCCTCCCACAGCGCGAAGGTGTGCGGATCCGTCTCGACGACGCCGGGCCGCTGCGCCGCCAGCAGCGGGCCCGCCTGCGCGGGGTCGGGATCGGTGAGCAGCAGCAGCGGACTGCCGAAGTGCAGCAGCACCCCGAGCTGCTGGAGCATCCGGGAGGAGGCGAACGGCAGGTGCAGCGCGGCCGGTTCACCACGGGTGGCCCGGCCCAGCGCCTGCTGCGGCACCAGCCGGTTCCACAGCGTATGCGGCGAGTGCACCTCCAGCCGGGGGATTCCGGTGGCCCCCGGGCCATGGGTGATCAGCGAGGGCTCATGCGGGTGCAGCCGGACGGCCGGACGCCGTGGCACACCGGCCAGCCCTGCCAGCGCCAGGGTCTTCCCCGGCGCCTCGTCCACCGTCAGCACCCCGCGGGCCAGCGTGGTGTCCACCCCGCCGAGGGTGGACAGCAGGGTCTCCCGGTCGGTGATCAGCCAGGGGGCGTGCAGCCGGTCCAGCAGCACCGCCACCACCCCGCCCTCCAGGGCGGGCGACAGCAGCGCCGGAACCGCACCGATCCGGGAGACGGCACACGCCAATAAGACGACGTCCGCGTTGTCCCGCTTGAGGACGGCCACATGCTCGCTCGGCCGGACCCCGGCCGACCACAGCCGTCCGGCCAGATCGTCCACCAGATCGGCCAGTTCGGGGTAGCCCAGATCCGTACCGGCGCCGGGCGCGACGTCCAGCGGACGGTCGAGGGTGACGCGGACCCGGCCGTGGCGGACCGCGGCCTCCTGGAACGCGAGCCCCGGATAGAACCCGCGCTCGGGGAGCAGCCGTTGCAACATGTCCGGGTCACCTCACCGTTCGAAGTCGGTCGCGGTGGCGGGCGCGGTTCCCACGAGCAGGCCGTCGTGCGCCCCGGCCGCCGGGGCGTGCGGGCCGTCGTGGTCTGTGCCGGACCCGGACCGTACGGCGTCGTGGGCGCGCATCGCCGCGGCGGTCTTGAGCAGCATCTCCTCGTACTCCTCGGCCGGATCGGAGCCGAGGACGACGGAGCCGCCCGCGCCGAGGTGCATCCGGCCGCCGGTGAAGGTGGCCGTGCGGATGACCACGTTGAGATCGGCGGCGCCGTTGCAGCTGAGGAAGCCGATGGCCCCGGAGTACACCCCGCGGGCCTCGGTCTCGAGGGAGTCGATGATCTCCATGGTGCGTGTCTTGGGGGCGCCGGTCATGGACCCGGCGGGGAAGCAGGACCGTACGCAGTCGACGGCGGAGGTGCCCCGGCGCAGCCGTCCGCGCACCGTGGAGACCAGGTGGTGCACGGTGGCGTGGGTCTCGGTGTTCATCAGCCGCGGTACGTACACGCTGCCGGGCTGGGAGACCCTGCCGAGGTCGTTGCGGAGCAGATCGACGATCAGCAGGTTCTCGGCGCGGGGCTTGGGGCTGGTGCCGAGGGCCGCCAGCGCCCGGGCGTCCTGTTCGGCGTCCGTGCCGCGGCCGATGGTGCCCTTCACCGGTTTGGCCTCCGCGAGCCCGTCGGGGGTGACGCGCAGGAAGCGCTCGGGGGAGGCGCAGGCCACGTCGGTGTCGCCGAAGCGCAGATAGGCGGCGTACGGAGCGGGGTCGGACCGGCGCAGGGCCCGGTAGAAGGCGTAGGAGTCGCCGGGCGCGGGCAGCCAGGCGGAGTCGGTGAGGCAGATCTCGTAGCTCGTCCCGGCGCGCAGTTCGCGCAGCGCGGCCCGGACCGCGGCGGCATGGCTCTCCCGGTCCCGGACCAGCCAGGGTTCCACGGCGGTGGTGGAGGTGAGCGGCGGCGGCTGGGGGAGCGGCGCGGTGGCCGTCGGCACTCCGGTGAGCACGGTGACGGTCGCGTCCAGCCAGTCCTTCGCCCCCTGCTGTCCCTCGGGGGTGTCCTCGGCCAGCGCGCACACATAGGTGACGCCCTCCTGGTGGTCGACCGCGACGAACCGGTCGGCGAACAGCCAGCAGGCGTCCGGGGTGGTCGCCCGGTGCCGGTTGGGGGAGCCGCAGTCGGCCTTGAGCTCGTAGCCGAAGTACCCGACGTAGCCGCCGGTGAAGTCGAAGGGGAGGTCGGGGGCGGTCACCTGACGGCGGGCCAGTTCCCGTTCGAGGTAGTCGAAGACACTGCCCTCGAACCGGGCGCCGGGCCGCCCCGTCCGCTCGATCTCGCAGACCCCGCGGGTGACGTCGTAGCGGACGAACTCGGCCAGCGGGCCCCGGCTGTCGCCGAGGAAGGAGAAACGGGCCTCACCGGTCCCGGTACGGGCGCTGTCCAGCCAGAACGCGCCCGGGGCATTCGCGTAGAGCCGGGTGAAGGCCGCCTCGGTGTCGGTGGCGTCGGCCAGCCACCGGGCGTGCAGCCGGTAGCGGCGCTCCGGGGCCGGTGCCCCGTCCGTCCGGCGTGCGGGCGCCGGTGCCGTGCGGGCGGGGGCGCTCGCCACGGGCGGCGGGGTCCGCTCCGGCGGCGGTTCGGGGGCCGGTACGCCCGCCGGGCGGGCGCGGCGGGGATCGGTGATGGAGGTGACCGACTCCCCGTTGGCGTGCTCGACGGTCAGATCGCGGAAGTTGACGAACATGCGGTAGCCGAATCCGGTGAGCACCGACTCCGGGTGGAACTGCACCCCCCACAGCGGACGGGCCCGGTGCCGCAGCCCCATCAGCACACCGTCCTCGGACCAGGCGATGCCCTGGAGCCCCAGCGGCAACGGCTCGGCCACGCACAGCGAATGCGAGCGGACGGCGGTGAAGTCCGGCGGGAGGCCGCGGAACAGTCCGCGGCCCCCGTGGCTGATCCGGGAGAGGTGCCCGTGCCGGGGTTCGGGGGCGGGCACCACCCGCGCCTGTGCGCCCAGCGCGATGCCCTGGTGGCCGAGGCCGATCCCCAGCACCGGGACGGGGGAGCGGTCGATCAGCCGGGCGGCGGCGCCGAAGTCCCGCCCGTCGGCCGGATGCCCGGGCCCGGGGGACACCACGATGTTGTCGAACTCCGAAAGGTCGATGTCCGCACATTCCGGTGCGTCATTGAGAAGCACCTCCGGTTCCTCGCCGTTGACCTCGGTCAGCAGATGAAAGAGGTTGTACGTGTACGAGTCATAATTATCGATGAGGAGCGTCCTCAGCGATTCCATCCGGATTGCCTCCTTGCATTCAAGCTGCCCGGACGTCGCTCTCCCCGGACAGGCGTCCCAACGACCGCTCGCGGGAAGCCGAGGGCGGGGACCTCTCCACCGCGTTCGACCCGCGAGGGCTTCCGGCTTTCCAGCAGGTCGGCCGGTGAAGACGCAAAGAAGTGTTCCACAAGGGATGGTTGGCACCGTTGGAATGCTCAACAACGGACATAAATTCTCGGACGGGTGGCCGTGACCTGGGCGTTATCTTAGGTTCCGGTTGCCCATCCGCACGGCGTGGAGAAAATTCCCGCCGAAGGGTGAACACAGCGGAGCGCCGGGCCGTATGAGACTGAATGCGGCCCGGCGCTCGAGTGCTGTCGGTGGTGCGGAGTCGGTCAGCCGAGCACCTTCTCCAGGGCGGCGAGCGAGGACTCCAGCTCCTCACGGGTAATGGTCAGCGGCGGCGCGAGCCGGATCGTCGAACCGTGGGTGTCCTTCACCAGGATCCCCTCGCCCATGAGGCGTTCGCTCACCTCGCGGCCGGTGCCCAGCGCGGGGTCCACGTCGACGCCCGCCCACAGCCCGCGGCAGCGGTAGCCCACCACGCCCTTGCCGGTGAGCCTCGCCAGACCGTCCCCCAGGACCTCGCCCAGCTCGGCCGCGCGGCGCTGGAACTCCCCGGTGCGCAGCAGGTCCACCACGGCCGTGCCGACCGCCGCGGACAGCGGGTTGCCGCCGAACGTCGAACCGTGCTCACCCGGGCGCAGCACCCCGAGCACCTCGCGGTCGGCGACCACCGCGGAGACCGGGACGATACCGCCGCCCAGGGCCTTGCCGAGCGTCAGCACATCGGGCCGGACCGACTCGTGGTCCACGGCCAGCGTGGTGCCGGTGCGCCCCAGACCCGACTGGATCTCATCGGCGATGAACAGCACCCCGGTCCGCCGGGTGAGCTCCCGCACCCCGCGCAGATAGCCGTCGTCGGGGATGATGACGCCCGCCTCGCCCTGGATGGGCTCGATCAGCACGGCGGCGGTGGTCTCGTCGATCGCCGCCTCCATGGCGGCGAGGTCGTTGTAGGGCACGACCCGGAAGCCGGGCGCGAACGGGCCGAACCCCTCCCGGGCGGTGGGGTCGCTGGAGAAGCTGACGATCGTGGTCGTGCGGCCGTGGAAGTTGTCCGCGGCCACCACGATGGTGGCTTGGTCCGGGGCGACGCCCTTGACCTCGTAGGCCCATTTGCGGGCCACCTTGATGGCGCTCTCCACGGCCTCGGCGCCGGTGTTCATCGGCAGCACCATGCCGAGACCGGTGAGCTCCGCCAGGCCCTCGGCGAACCCGGCCAGCCGGTCGTTGTGGAACGCCCTGGAGGTGAGGGTGAGTTCATCGAGCTGCCGGTGGGCGGCGGCGATGAGCTCCGGGTGGCGGTGGCCGAAGTTCAGGGCCGAGTACCCGGCCAGCATGTCGAGGTACCGGCGGCCCTCGACGTCCTCCACCCAGACGCCCTCGGCGCGGGCGACGACCACCGGCAGCGGGTGGTAGTTGTGGGCGAGCGAGGACTCCTCGGCGCGGATCAGCTCCTGTGACGACCGCGCGGAACGGGAGCCGTGGTCCGGGGCGGTGCGCGTGGGGGCGGTCATCAGCGGATCTCCTGTGTGCAGCACTTGATGCCCCCGCCGGCCTTGTGCAGTTCCGACAGGTCGACGGGGACGGGGACGTAACCGCGCTCGGTGAGCCGGTCGATGAGGCCGGTCGCCTGGGGGGCGACGAAGACGTTGCGGCCGTCGGAGACGGAGTTGAGTCCGAAGGCCATGGCGTCCTCCCGGGTGGCGAGCAGCGCGTCCGGGTAGAGCCGCTCCAGCACCTCCCGGCTGCCGGGCGAGAACGCCTCGGGGTAGTAGGCGATGTTCTCGTCGTCGAGGGTGAACAGCGCGGTGTCCAGGTGGTAGAAGTACGGGTCCACCAGCAGCAGGCTGATCGTGGGTATCCCGAAGAACTCCTGCACCTCCTGATGGGCCGTCCGCGTGGTGCGGAAACCGGTGCCCGCCAGGATGAACCGGCCCGCGGGCACCAGGTCGCCCTCGCCCTCGCACACCGACTCCGGCGGGTGCACGTCGTAGCCGGCCGCCTTGAACCAGGTCTCGTAGGCCAGCTGCTCCGGGCGCCGCTGCGGGGCGTGGAAGCGGGAGCCGAACACCCGGCCCTCCAGGACCAGGGCCGAGTTGGCCGCGAAGACCATGTCCGGCAGGCCCGCCACCGGTTCGATGGTCTCCACCTGATGGCCGTGGTCACGGTAGACGCGGATCAGCGTCTCCCACTGCGAGCGGGCGAGGTCGGTGTCGACCTCGGCGTCCTCGCGCATCCAGGGATTGATGGCATAGCGCACGTCGAAATATCTGGGAGGACAGGTCAGATAGCGCCGGGGGCGCGGCACGCGCTCGTGGGGCACGGACGGATTCCTCTCGCTTCCGCAGGCGACCGGGGGATGCCTTCAACGGTAGGAAGCGGAGGAGAGCGGAGACAAGAATGGAGAGCTGCGCGCACACGCAGTGATGCTGCGTGCTGGGGCGCCGCGGCGCCGGTTCATTGCGTGGGGGGCGTGACAGGGGTCGCACCGGCCTCCGGACTGCCGGTGAGCAGGTGGGACAACACCATGTAACTGATCGTTTTCCGGATGAAGGGCTCGGCCCGGATGCGCTCCAGCACCTCCTCGAAATGCTCCACGTCGGTGGCCATGACATGCAGCAGGGCGTCGGCCCCGCCGGTCACCGTCATCGCCGCGATGATCTCCGGATAGTCCCGCACCACCTCCGCGATCCGCCGCGGTGGCGCCGCGCTGTCGCAGTAGACCTCCACATACGCCTCGGTCCGCCAGCCCAGGGCGGCCGGGCGCACGGTGGTGGTGAACCCGGTGATCACGTCGTTGTCCCGCATACGGTCCACCCGCCGCTTCACCGCGGAGGCGGACAGGCCGATCGCGGCGCCGATCTCCGTGAAGCTCGCCCTGGCGTTCGCGACCAGCGCCGCAACGATCTTGCGATCCAGGTCGTCGAACGGCACGGACTGATTTGCCATGTTTCGTCATCCTTTGCAGTCGGCCGTCCCGGGTACCGGGAAGAGAACTGTGTCACGCACGCAAACCGCCCAATGGTATCCGCGCCGGAAACAACAGGTGATGAACTGCCAAGACGACCTGCCGATGAGATGCCCGCAATGCTCGGTTCCGTAAAGCGTTCCGCGAAGCCAGCATTTTGCTGCCCGCTTTCTGTCCGCTTACAGGAAGTTTCCGCAAGAGGGGGCGTGAGGCGGCGGCCGGTCCGCATTTTCCGCTCGGTGGTGTGGGGTGGGCGCCGGGCGTGCAGAACAGAGTGGCGGGTCGCTCGAATCCGCCCGGGTGATTCGACACCACCTACCGATAGGCCCTCTTGACGGCGTAGCGTCATCTATTCCACACATCGTTTCCGAGCGACGATCTGCTCCTGATCCACCGAGGGTCCATTCCATGTCTCAACCGGCATTTGTCCTCCTCGTCGGCGGACCCCCCGGAACCCCCCAGGTATGGGCCGCTCCCTCCATCGGGGGGCGAGAGCGAGTCAAGATCCAGCGGGGCAACGGTTATGAACATTTCGAATCCGCGGGCGAGTGCGCCGAATTCGAGGGTGAGCTGATCCCTGTCTACCGGTGGTGCTACCGCACATTCATAGCAGAGTAGGGCCCGCCGCGCAGCGGCGCGTCCGCGGTCTGCTCACGTGAAAGGGATCGCAATGAAGAAAGGCGGCGGAAATGCGCGCGACGCCGTGGTCACCGGCCTCGGTTTCTGTCTGCCCGGCGGTGCGGAACCGGTCTTCACCGCCGGGCAGGTCTGGGAGATCGCCTCACAGGGCCGCTCCGCACTCGTCCAGCACGACATCTACTACGGCTCGGTGAACCTCACCACCGAGCAGTTCGAACAGCGTCTCCCCGACATCCCCGAATTCTTCTCCCGCCACTACACCGCCGCCCACCGGCTCGGTCTGGTCTCCCTGGTGGAGGCGTGCACCGACGCCGAACTGGACTTCCGCGCCGGAGACCTGCGGGAATCGGCGATCCTCGTCGGCCGCGGCAGTGTGGACGCCAATGTCGACAGCTATCTGGCGCTGCTGAACGTCGACCCCGACGGCACCTCCGTCTTCGACGCCCTGGAGCTGTTCGTCGCCGCCGAGCAGGCCGTGTCGCCCTCCGACGTGGCGGTCGTCCAGGGCGCCCTCACCCAGTCCGTCGGCCCCTGCTACACCGTCTCCTGCGGCTGCTCCTCCGCCGCCGTCCAGATCGGCAACGCCCGCCGGCTGATCGCCAGCGGGGAGACCGACATCGCCGTCGTCACCGGCGTCGACGTCTTCAATCTCGGGCTGATACAGAAGGGGCAGCGGCTGCTGCGCGGCGCCCAGCACGCCTACGACTCCATGGACGCGGCCGGGATGCCCGACCTCCTGCCGTCCTTCGACTCCCTGATGCGCCCCTACGACCGGCGGGCGGACTGCATCAACCACGGCGAGGGCGCCGCCACCGTCATCATGGAGAGCCGCGAGCACGCCGTCCGCCGGGGTGCCCACCTCTACGGCCAGGTGCTCGCCACCGCCATGACCCGCGACGGACTCGCCAATCCGCTGGCTGCCGACCACACCGGCGCCCAGCTCGTACGCGCGGTGCGGGCCTGCCTCGGCGACCGCTGGAGCATCGGCCAGGTGCCCTACGTCAACGGCGCCAGCGACGGCGGCGCGGCCGTCACCGCCATGGAGGCCAGCACCGTCCGGGAGCTCTACGGACCGGACGGCACCGTCCTGATGTCCTCCCAGGAGGGCTGCTTCGGCCACCACGGTTCGCCCGCCGGGTGCCTGGGCGCCGCCCTGACGCTGATGATGATGGAACTCGGTGAGGTGTGTCCCACCGCCAACTGCGAACAGCCCCTGGACGGGCTCCCCTTCGACCCCGTCCCCGGCGACCGCACCCGCCCGCTCGACTTCGACCACGCGCTGAGCTTCAACTACCAGATCGGTGGCGTGAAGCACGTGATGCTGCTGGGCGGCCCGGACGCCACCTGAGTCCGCGCCCCGGCCACGTACCCCCTCACCTCCCGCGTGCGTCCCGCGCGCATCCCCCCCACGGCCCCACCCCCCGGCCCCCACCCCCGGCCCCCTCCCCATGGACCACGCGGCCCCACCCCGGCCGAGCACCCCCCACGGAGACTCCGATGCGTCATGACATATCCATACCCAGCCGCATAGCGGTGGTCGGCATGGGCTGCCGGCTCCCCGGTGACATCGACTCGCCCGCGGCCCTGTGGCACCTGCTGACCGAAGGCCGGGACGCCGTCGGTGAACCGCCCGCCGAACGCCGGGAGTTGTGGCCCGACGAGCCGGGCGCCGACTCCGGACTGCCCACCCACGGCGGCTATCTGCGCGATGTCTCCCGCTTCGACGCCGACTTCTTCGGAGTCTCCGGCCGCGAGGCCGACGTCCTCGACCCGCAGCACCGGCTGCTCCTCGAAGTGGCCTGGGAGGCCCTGGAGCACGCCGGAATGCCGCCGGACCGGCTCGGCGGCACCGCCACCGGCGTCTTCACCGGCCTCAGTTACAACGACTACATGGACCGCCTGGAGCGGCACCCCCGGGAGAACGAGGGCTCCGCCCTGTCCAACGCCCACTGCGTCGCCGCCGGACGGATCTCCTACCTGCTCGGACTGCACGGCCCCTGCGTGGCCCTCGACACCGCCTGCTCCTCCTCCCTGGTCGCGGTGCACCTCGCGGCCCAGGCCCTGCGTGCGGGCGAGTGCGACCTCGCCCTCGCCGGCGGTGTCACGCTCATGTTCGAGCCCAGGACCACCCGTTCGTTCGTGCGCATGGGCATGCTCTCGCGCGCCGGCCACTGCCACGCCTTCGACGCCGCCGCCGACGGTTTCGTCCGCGGCGAGGGCTGCGGCATGGTCGTCCTCAAACGTCTGGAGGACGCCGAACGGGACGGGGACCGCGTCCTGGCCGTACTGCGCGGCTCCGCCGTCAACCAGGACGGCCGCTCCGACGGGCTCGCCGCACCCTCCGCCCCCGCCCAGCGCGCCCTGTACGAGGAGGCGCTGCGCCGCGCCGGGATCGACGCCGCGAACGTGGGCATGGTCGAGGCGCACGGCACCGGCACCCCGGTCGGCGACCCGGTCGAGTTCACCAGCCTCGCCCAGGTCTACGGCACCGGACCCGACCCCTGCGCACTGGCCTCGGTCAAGACCAACCTCGGCCATCTGGAGCCCGCCGCCGGGGTCACCGGCATGATCAAGGCGATCCTCTGCCTGGGCCACGGACAGATCCCACCCAACCTCCACTTCACCCGCTGGAACCCGGCCATCGACGCCGACGGCACCCGGTTCTTCATCCCCCGTGAGCTCACCCCCTGGCCGGTGCGGACCGGTCCCCGGCTGGCCGCCGTCTCCTCCTTCGGCTTCTCCGGCACCAACGCCCACGTCCTGCTGGAGCAGCCGCCCGCCGCCCCCGCCGGAACGGACCGTCCCCCGCTCACCACCCGGACCGTTCCGCAGGTCTTCCTCGTCCCCGCGGGCTCCCCGGCCGCGCTGCCCGCCGCCGCCCACCGCATGGCCGACTGGCTGGAGGGTGACGGCGCCGGGGTACCGCTGCGCGACATCGCCCACACCCTGGCCCTGCGCCGCTCCGGCGGCCGCGGCCGCCTCGGCGTCACCACCGGCAGACGTGCGGACCTGGTCCAGGCGCTCAGAGCCTTCGCCGCCGGACAGGCCCACCCCGCCGTGGTGTCCGGGTCCGTCGGCGCGGCCGTCTCCCGGCAGCCGGTGTGGGTGTTCTCCGGACAGGGATCGCAGTGGCCCGGTATGGGACGCGACCTGCTGGAGCGGGACCCGGCGTTCGCCGCCGCCCTCACCGAGGCCGATGAACTCATCGCCGCCGAGGCCGGGTTCTCGGTCCTCGACCTCGTACGCGCGGGGGAGCCGGTCACCGGCTGCGCCCGGGTGCAGCCCGTGCTGTTCGCCCTCCAGACCGCCCTGGCCGCCACCTGGCGCGCCCACGGCGTCGAACCGGCCGGTGTCATCGGCCACTCCATGGGCGAGGTGGCCGCCGCCGTGGTGGCCGGAGCGCTCTCCCTCGCCGACGGTGCCGCCGTGATCTGCCGCCGCTCCGCCCTGCTCGCCCGGGTCGCCGGACGGGGCGCCATGGCCACCGTCGGTCTGGCCGCCGCCGAGGTGCAGGCCGGACTCGAAGCCGCCGGGGCCGCCGACGCGGTCACCGTGGCGGTGATGGCCGCGCCCGGCTCCACCGTCGTGGCCGGGGACACCGCCACCGTCGAACGGCTGGTCGCCGACTGGGAGGACCGCGGTGTGCCCGCCGCGCTCATCGCCGTCGACGTGGCCTCGCACTCCCCGCAGATGGATCCGCTCCTCGGTGATCTGCGCACCGCGCTCGCCGGCCTCACCCCCATGCGGCCCCGGGTGCCCTTCTACACCACCGTCCTGGACGACCCGCACACCGTCCCGGCCTTCGACGCCGACTACTGGTGCGCCAATCTGCGGCGCCCGGTGCGGTTCTCCGCCGCCGTGGCCGCCGCCGCGGCCGACCGCCACCTGGTCTACACCGAGATCTCCCCGCACCCCGTGGTCACCCACCCGATCACCCGCAGTCTGACCGGACTCGTCGACGACCCCGTCGTCCTGCCCACCCTGCGCCGGGACACCGACGAGACCGTCACCTTCCGCACCCACCTCGCCGCGCTGCACTGCGCCGGTGTCCCGGTGGACTGGACGCGGCTCTACGACGGCGCGGCCCTCGCCGACGTCCCCGCCATCACCTTCGACCGCACCCACCACTGGGCGGACACCACCCTCCCGGACCACCCCGCCGGATCCGCGGAGCTCCGCCCGGCCGGTGAACTCCCCGGCGCCCACACCGAAGTGCCCGGGCAGCCGCCGCGCCACGTCTGGCGCGCCACCACGGGCACCGCGGCACTGCCATGGCTCGACGACCACCGGGTGCACGGCACCCCCGTCCTCCCCGGCGCCGCCTACTACGCCATCGCCCTGACCACCGCCTGCGAGGTGTTCGACACCGCTCCCGCCGAGGTCGAGGTCACCGATCTGCGCTTCCGCGAACTGCTGCGGCTCGCCGACCGCACCGATCTCAGCAGCACCGTGACGGTGGCCGCCACCGACCGCGCCGAGTGCGAGATCTTCGGACGCGGCGACGACGGCACCTGGGTGTGCCAGGCCACCGCCGTCCTGCGCAGGCTCAGCGCCCCGCCGCGCTCCCGCCCCGCCTCGGTCCAGACCCTCGCCCTGCGCCACCCGGTGGCCGTCGAACCCGGCGCCCTCTACGGCAACATGCGCGCCCGCGGCCTGGAACACGGCCCCGCGTTCAGCGGTATCACCGCGGTACACGCCTCCCGCTACGGCAACAGCTTCTGGGCCCGGGTGGAACTCCCCGAAGCCTCCCGCACCCCCGGACACGGACTGCGGATCCACCCTGTCCTGGTCGACCTGTGCGCCCAACTGCTCGTCGCCGGAATGCTCGAGGACGGCGACGAACCCGGACTGGTGCTGCCGGTACGGGTGCAGAGCGCCCGGATCCTCGGCGACCCGGGGACCGCGGTCCACTGCCACGCCCGGATAGCCGAGGCCACCCCGGAGAGCGTCGTCGGACACATCCGGCTGCTCGACGCGGAGGGCAGACCCGTGCTCGCCCTCGACGGACTGCGGCTGGCCCGCCGGACCGTGCCCCGGGCCGCCACCGAGGTCGACCGCTGGTTCCTCGAGGTCGGCTGGCAGCGCGCCGACCGGCCCGCCGCGTCCGGCACCCCGCGTCCCGGACGGTGGCTGGTGGTCGGCGAGGCCGACGGCGGCGCCCGCACCCTCGCCTACGCCCTGTCCTTCGCCGGAGCCGAGGCCCGGGTCTGGGACCCGGCCCTCACCGACGAGAGCCTGGACGCCTTCCGCGACGCCCTCACCGGACGGCTCGCGGGCCCCGGAGAGCGCTTGCGCGGCGTGGTGCTGCTGTGCGCGGCGCCACCCCCCGGCAATGACACCCCCGGCCGTGCCGACGCGCTCTCCCGTACCCGGCGGCTGCTGGCCGCCGCCCAGGCGCTCACCGCCCGGTTCCCCGAACCGCCCCGGCTGTACGCCGTCACCCGCGGCGCCCGCGCCCTGGCACCCGGCGAGCCCGCGGACCCCGGTCAGGGCGCCCTGCGCGGTCTGGTGCGCGTCCTCGCCTTCGAACACCCCGAACTGCGCGCCACCCTCGTGGACACCGCCCCGGACGGCACCGGTGACCTGGTCGCCGAACTCCTCGCCGACGCCCCCGAGGACGAGATCGCGCTGCGCGACGGCGAACGGCACGTCGCCCAGCTCGGCTACGCACCGCTCACCGACGCGGAGCGTGACCGGGCCGCCGCGCGCACCGTGCGCTGCGGTACGGACGGCTTCCGTCTGCGCGCCGGACGCCTGGGCGACCTGGACACCCTGGAACTGGCCGCCACCCGGCGCCGCCCACCGGGTCCCGGCGAGGTCGAACTGCGGGTGCTCGCCGCGGGCCTGAACTTCCGTGATGTCCTCACCGTCATGGGCCTGCTCCCCGGTGACCCCGACGCGATCCGCTACCGGATCGGCTTCGAATGCACCGGTGAGGTCACCGCCGTCGGCCCCGGGGTGGACCAGCTGCGCACCGGCGACCGGGTGGTCGCGGTCGACGTCCGCGGTGGCGCCTTCGGCTCGTTCGCCGTCGTCCCCGCCGACTGCGCGGGACCGATCCCCGAGGGCCTGGACCCGGCCACCGCCGCCGGGCTGCCGATCGCCTTCCTCACCGCCTGGTACGCGCTGCGCCACCTCGGCCGCCTCGCCGCGGGGGAGCGGGTGCTGATCCACTCGGCCACCGGCGGCACCGGACTGGCGGCCGTCGCGGTCGCCCGGCTGCTGGGCGCCGAGGTCCTGGCCACCGCCGGCAGCGAGGAGAAGCGCCGCTTCCTGCGCGGGATGGGCATCGCCCACGTCATGGACTCCCGGTCGCTGGACTTCCGGGACGAGGTCAAGGAGGCCACCGGCGGCGAAGGCGTGGACATCGTCCTCAACTCGCTGTCCGGCGGGGCCATCCGCGCCGGTCTGGAATGTCTGCGCCCGTTCGGCCGCTTCCTCGAACTCGGTGTCCGCGACATCCTCTCCGACGCCCCGCTCGGTCTGGCGCCCCTCCAGCACAACATCACCTTCAGCACGGTGGATCTGCGGGAACTCCAGACCGTGCGGCCCGCGGTGCTGGCCACCCTGCTGCGCGAGGTGCTGGACGAGTTCGCCGCCGGACGGCTGAAGCCGCTGCGCTGCACCGTGCTCCCGCTCGCGGAGGCCACCGACGCCTTCCGGCAGATGGCCGGGGCCCGCCACATCGGCAAGATGGTGCTGACCGTCCCCCAGGACGGCGAGATCCGCGCCGTGCTGCCCGACGGTCCGCTTCCCGTCCACGACGACGGCACCTACGTCATCACCGGCGGTCTGCGGGGTCTGGGCCTGGCCACCGCGAGCTGGCTGGCCGCCCAGGGCGTCCGCCACCTGGTGCTCAACGGCCGTACCGCGCCGACCGCCGCCACCGCGCGGACCCTGGCCGAACTGTCGGCCGCCGGAACGCGGGTGACGGTCATCCTCGGTGACATCGGCCGCCCCGGTACGGCCGACCGGCTGGTGGCCGCCGCCACCGCCGACCCGGACGCCCCGCTGCGCGGAGTCGTCCACTGCGCCATGGTGCTGGACGACGCGGCCATCACCACCGTCCGCGAGGACCAGCTCGGCCGGGTGTGGACCCCGAAGGTCACCGGGGCCTGGCGGCTGCACGAGGCCACCGCAGGACACCGGCTCGACTGGTTCGCGGTGTTCTCCTCCATGGCCTCCCTGCTCGGCAACCCCGGCCAGGGCGCCTACGCGGCCACCAATGCCTGGCTGGACGCCTTCGCCGTCTGGCGTTCCGCCCGCGGGGCCCCCACCCTCGCCGTCAACTGGGGCGCGTGGGGCGAGACCGGTGTCGCCACCGGCTTCGCCGACCGCGGCTACGAGACCATCCCCACCGAGGACGGTCTGCGGGCGCTGAGCACCCTGCTGGCCCACCGCCGGGTGCAGACCGGTGTGATCCCCGGTGAGCCGGACAGCTGGATCCTCCCCGCCGGGCGCCACTCCTCGCTGTTCGCACGGCTCGCCCCGGACGACGAGCAGACCCCGGCCACGCCCGGGGCCGCCGATGACGTCCGCGCCCGGATCACCGCCCTCCCGGCCGGGATCGCACGGCGGACGGCGCTCGAGGCGTACCTGGGCGAGCACATCCGCGCCGTGCTCCGGCTGAGCAGCACCACCCTCGACCCCGAGACCCCGCTGAAGTCCCTGGGCTTCGACTCCCTGCTCGCCATGGAGCTGCGGGTCCGGCTGGAATCGGGGCTGGGCGTGAAACTGGCGGGCAACTTCGTCTGGCAGCATCCGACCGTCGCGGCCCTGGCCGCCGGGCTCGCCCGGCACATGGGCCTCGAACCGGACGCCGCGCAGGACGCCGGTCCGCTGGGCGACACCGGCTGACCGGCGGTCGCACACCGCGGGACGAGGAGGGCCGTGGCCGGGAGCGGAGGGTGTGCCGCGACCGGCCACCGCCCGTCGCCACGGCCCGCCCGTCCGGTCCTCGGATGCGGCCTGTGCGGCCCCGGGGGAGAATCGAGGGTGGCCGGGCCCGGGTCCACCGGACGGGAGGAGGTGGAGGGCGATGTCCTCTCCCGCCCCGCGGGAGGCGATCCCGCAGCCGGTGCTGACCCCGCTCACCAGCGCCGCCATCTTCCTCGTGGTGACCGTCGACCCCGGCGGCGAAGCGGATACCCGGGATCTGCTGTCCGAGGTCCCCGCGCTCCAGCGGGCGGTCGGCTTCCGGGCCCCGCACGGCGAGCTGAGCTGTGTCGTCGGTATCGGGTCCCAGGTGTGGGACCGGCTCTTCGACGGGCCGCGTCCGGCCGAACTGCATCCGCTGCGCGAACTGGTGGGCGCCCGCCACCGCGCCGTGTCCACCCCCGGCGATCTGCTGTTCCACATCCGGGCCGGCCGGCTCGACCTGTGCTTCGGGCTGGCCACCGAGATCATGGACCGGCTGCGCGGCGCGATCACGGTCCGCGACGAGACCCATGGCTTCAAGTACTTCGACGTACGCGATCTGCTCGGCTTCGTGGACGGGACCGAGAATCCGGAGGGGCCCGCGGCGAGCGCGGCGGTCCTCATCGGCGACGAGGACGCGCCGTTCGCGGGCGGCAGTTATGTGATCGTGCAGAAGTATCTGCACGATCTGCGCGCGTGGAACGCGCTGCCGGTGGAGGCCCAGGAGAAGGTGATCGGCCGGACCAAGCTGTCCGACATCGAGCTGGACGACGCGGTCAAGCCGGACGACTCGCATGTCGCCCTGACCACCATCACCGACCCCGATGGCACCGAGCGGCAGATCCTCCGGGACAACATGCCCTTCGGCAGCGCCGGGCAGGGCGAGTTCGGCACCTACTTCATCGGCTACGCCCGTACGCCCTCGGTCACCGAACGGATGCTGGAGAACATGTTCCTGGGCAGTCCGTCGGCCGGCCACGACCGGATCCTGGACTTCTCCACGGCCATGACCGGCTCGCTGTTCTTCGTGCCCAGCGCCGACTTCCTGGACGAACTGCCCGATCCGCCCGCCGCCGTGGCGCACGCCGACGCGGACCGTGAGGTGGCGGCGGCACCACCGGCCCCCGAGGTCCGGTTCACCGCACCGTCCGGCTCACCGGCGCACGACGGTTCCCTGGGGATCGGCGATGTGAAGAGGAGCGCCCCCGATGAAGAACCTGCACCGTGAACTGGCGCCCGTCTCCGACGCGGCATGGGCGGATCTGGAGGAGGAGGCGCGGCGCACCTTCAGACGCCATGTGGCCGGGCGCCGTGTCGTGGATGTGCCCGAACCGGCCGGACTGGAACTGGCGGCGGTCGGCACCGGGCATCTGACGGCCGTCGATCCGCCCGCCAAGGGCGTGGTGGCGCACACCCGGCGGTCGGAGCCGGTCGTCGAACTGCGCGTGCCGTTCATCGTCGACCGTCGCCAGGTCGACTCGGTCGAACGCGGTGCCAAGGACGCGGACTGGCAGCCGGTCAAGGACGCCGCGCGCAGAATCGCGTTCGCCGAGGACCGGGCGGTGTTCGAGGGGTACCCCGCGGCGGGCATCACCGGTATCCGGCGCGGCAGTTCCCTCCCGGAGCTGACGCTCCCGGCGGAGGTGCGGGACTACCCCAACGCCATCAGCCAGGCGGTCAGCATCCTGCGGCTCGCGGGGGTCGAGGGCGCGTACACCCTGGCGCTGAGCGCGGACGCGTACACGGCCGTGAACGAGACCTCCGACCACGGCTATCCGATCCACAAGCACATCGACCGGGTGCTGGACGGGGAGATCATCTGGGCACCCGCGATCGACGGCGCCTTCCTGCTGTCCACCCGGGGCGGTGACTTCGAACTCCACCTCGGCCAGGACGTGTCCATCGGCTATCTCTCCCACGACGAGAACCGTGTCCGGCTGTACTTCCAGGAGACTCTGACGTTCCTGATGTACACGAGCGAGGCCGCGGTGGCGCTGGCGCCCGCGCCCGGCAGAAAGCGGAAGTGACCGGTGGTCAGGCGTCCGGGCCGGAGGCCGCGGACAGCGCGCCGGGGGTGAGATTGCGCAGGAACGCCGGGACCGCCAGTGCCACCAGGGCCGCGAAGACCAGGAAGGCGGGCCGCGGTCCGAGCCACTGCGCCAGCAGTCCCACCAGCCCGGACCCCACCGGCATCGCCCCCCAGCTGAACAGACGGGTGACCGCGTTGTAGCGGCCGAGCAGATGGTCGGGGACCAGCCGCTGGCCGATCGTCCGGGCGTTGACCGCCCACAGGGTGCCGCCCATGCCCCCGGCGAACGCCGCGGCGGCGACCGCCCACGGTGCGCCGGTCAGCGCGGGGACGGCCATCATCGCGAAGGTACCGGCCAGATCGGCACCCATCACCCGGCGGCGGCCCAGCAGCCGGTTGAGCCGGGTCACCGCGAGGGCGCCGACGAGCCCGCCCACCCCGAGCGCGCTGAGCAGGGTGCCGTAGCCACGCGGGGTCAGCCCCATCGACTCCGTGGCGTACAGCGGCATCAGCGCAAGCCAGGCGCCCCAGGAGGCGCACAGCACGGTGAGGATCAGGGACATGGTGCGCAGTAGCGGGTGGCCCCACAGATGGCGGAGGCCGGTGACGATCTGGTGGCCGACGGTCTCCCGCGCCCCCGGCGTCACCGGGCCGGGGAGGCGGGCGCGGAAGGAGCCCGTGAGCAGCAGCAGGACCAGGGACGCGGCCAGGTAGGAGAACCAGGTCGCGCCGAGCGCGAAACCGGTGCCCGCGGCGAGCAGCAGCCCGCCCGCGAACGGCCCGGCGAACTCGTTGCAGACGGTCTCGGCGCCCGTGATCCACGCGTTGGCGCGTTCGCGGCCCGCGGGCGGAACGACGGCGGGCACCAGCGCGGCGGCGGAGGTCAGCGCGATGACCTCCGCGACCCCCAGTACCGTGCCCGCCGCGCACAGCACGGTGATGGACAGGGCGCCGGTGGCGGTGAGCTGGAGCAGCGCCGCCACCGCCGCCAGCCGCAGCCCGTCGGCGATCCACAGCAGCCGACGCCGGTCGAACCGGTCCACCAGGACGCCCACGTGGAGGGCGATGAGGAGCCAGGGGAGGGTCAGGGTGAGGGAGACGGCGGCGACCTGGGACGGCGCCGAGGACACCTGGGCGGCCAGCAGGGGCAGCGCGACCTTGGTCACGCCGTCCGCGAGATTGGTGACGGCGGTGAACACCAGGAGGACGGCGGTGTTGCGGGTCCCGGGCGGTGCCGCGTCACCGGCCGTCACCGCGGACAGCTCCCGCGCCGTCACCGGCGCCGTTCGGTCGGTCATCGCCCCACCCCTCTGCCCGGATAACCGGCTACATCGTTTTGGCGGTTTGAGCACCGCGAGGGTGAGTGTGCCATCCGGGACACGGTCGCGCTACCGGTAAACTCGATAGCCGGTTATCAGGAAGGCGGCCCATGCGTGACGCACCCGCCTCGGCCCGGCTGGTCGAGGACTTCGCCAACACCCTTGATGTGCATCTGGACACCGATGCGCTGACCACGCCCGCCCGGCTCGCCGACTGGTTGCGGGAGCGGGGGCTGCTCGACCGTCCGCGCCGGGTCACCGCCGAGGACCACGCCCTGGGGCTGGCTCTGCGCGCCGGGATCCGCGAGCGGCTGGGGAGTCATGTCGGGGACGAACCGGACGCCGCGGTCCTCGCGGCCGCCGATGCGGCGCTGGGCCGGCTCACGGTGTGCGTCACCGTCGATGGCGCGGCCCGCCCGGCGGACGGTCTGCCGTCGGTCCGGCAGGCCCTGGCACGGCTGGCGATCGCCTGGAACGAGCTGGTCACGACCGGTGAACATGTGCGTCTCAAGCGGTGTGCCGAGCACACCTGTGCGGAGGCGTTCTGGGATGTGTCGAAGAACCGCAGCCGCCGCTGGTGCTCGATGAGCGTATGCGGCAACCGCGTGAAGGCGCGCCGCCACTCCGCCCGGCAGAAGGGCGTGGGCGGCGCCTGAGCCGGACGGGCGGCGCCCGCGTCAGCGGCCGGGGGTGTCGCCGAGCCCGACGAGGAGCTTGCGCAGCAGTCCGGCCAGTTGGGTCCGTTCGCGTCCGGTGAGCGGGGCGAGCAGCCGCTCCTCGTTCGCGACATGCGTCGCGACCACGGTGTCCACCAGGCGCAGCCCCTCGTCGGTGAGTGTGATGAGCACGCTGCGGCGGTTGCCGGGGTCGGTCTCCCGGGTGACCAGGCCGCGGCTCGCCAGCCGGTCGATCCGGTTGGTGATGGCGCCCGAGGTGACCATCGACGTCTCGACCAGGGCGCCCGCCGTCAACTGGTGGGGGGCTCCGGAGCGGCGGAGCGTGGCGAGGATGTCGAACTCCCAGCGCTGCAGGCCGTGGTCGGCGAAGTGGTCGCGCAGTTCCAGGCCGAGCAGCCGGTCGGCGCGGGCGATGCGGCCCACGACGCCCATGGGTGCGGGGTCGATGTCCGGCCGCTCGGCCTTCCACTGGTCCAGTACCCGGTCGACGTTGTCCCTCATGCGGAGTCCCTCACGTGATTCCTCAATGTTGAAGTGTTTGACGGCAAGGTATCAGTGCGCTTAGTTTTCTCAACGTTGAACAGTTCAGCATTGAGGAGTTCCTGTGCGTGTGAGTCCGCGTACCAGTGGTGTCGGCGCTCCGCCCACCGTCGTTCCGGGGCCGGTGGCACCGGCCTGGAGGCTCACCGGCCTCGCCGCGCTGGCGCCGGTGTCCTGGGGCACCACCTACCTCGTCACCACCGAGTTCCTGCCGCCGGGGCGTCCGCTGCTGTCGGCCGCGATACGTGCCCTCCCGGCGGGCCTGGCGGTCCTCGCCGTGACCCGCACGCTTCCGCGCGGCTCCTGGTGGTGGCGGGCGGCCGTGCTCGGCACCCTCAACATCGGTGCCTTCTTCGCCCTGTTGTTCTTCTCCGCCTACCGGCTCCCCGGCGGAGTCGCGGCCACCCTGGGCGCGGCGCAGCCGCTGCTGGTCGCCGGACTCGCCCTCGCCCTGCTCCACCAGCGCCCCACCGCCTGGCAGCTCGGCTGGGGCGTGGCCGGAGCGGGCGGGGTCGCCGCGATGGTGCTGCGCGGCGAGGCCGCCTTCGACCCGGTCGGGGTCCTGGCCGGACTCCTGGGCACCCTGGCGATGGCCACCGGGGTCGTCCTGACCAAGCGCTGGGGGCGCCCGGTGGGGCTGCTGCCGTTCACCGGCTGGCAGCTGACCGCGGGCGGACTGCTGCTGGCGCCGCTGGCGCTCGCCGTCGAGGGGCCGCCGCCCGCGCTGGACGCCGGGGCCCTGGGCGGGTACGCGTGGCTGGCGGTCGTCGGCACCCTGCTCGCCTACGCGCTGTGGTTCCAGGGCGTGGAGCGGCTCCCCGTCGGCGCGCTGTCCTTCCTGCCGATGCTCTCCCCGGCCGTCGCCACCGCGCTCGGCCGGCTCGCCCTGGACCAGACCCTCACCACCGCCCAGGCGCTGGGCTTCGCCCTCGCCCTGCTGTCCATCGCGGCCGCGCAGCTGTCCCCGCACACCGTGCGCACCCTGCTGCGCCGCGGCCGGCACGGCTCCTGACGCCATCTCAGCCGACCTGTCCGACCGGGGTGTTCACCCCGGCCACCGAACCCGAGGAGTACCCGTCATGCGTATCACCGTCTTCGGAGCCACCGGCGCCGTCGGACGCCGGGTGGTGGCCGAGGCCCTGCGCCGCGGCCACGAGGTCACCGCCGTCTCCCGCCGTCCCGCCGCCGAGGGCGCGCTGCCGCCCGGCGCCACCGTCCGCACCGGCGACGCCTCCGACACCGGGGACGTGGCCCGGCTCTCGGCCGGACAGGACATCGTGATCGGTGCGACCCGTCCGGTGGCCGGGCGCGAGGACGAACTCGTCGCCGTCACCGAGGCACTGCTGACCGGGCTCGCCCCGACCGGTGTCCGGCTGCTGCTCGTCGGTGGCGCCGCCACCCTCACCGTGCCCGGCACCGAGGGGCTGACCGTCGTCGACACCCCCGGCTTTCCCGCGGATGTGCGCCCCATCGCGCTCGCCTGCGCCCGGCAGCTGGAGGTCTGCCGTGCCGAGCGCCGGGTGGACTGGACGTACCTCAGCCCGCCCGCCCTGCTGGAGCCCGGGGTGCGCACCGGCGGCTATCGCACCGGGACGGATGAGCTGCTGGTGGATGCGGCGGGGCGGTCCGCGATCTCCATGGAGGATCTCGCCGTGGCCCTCGTCGACGAAGCCGAACGCCCCCGCCATCACCGGGTTCGTTTCACCGTGGGCTACTGAGCCGGGAGCCCCGGGGCCGCCCCGGGGCTCCCGGATTCCGGCGGACGCCACCTTGTGCAAGGATGAGATATGGATTTGTCCTGGTATGAGGACATTCCACCGTATGGGCCGTACGGGGCGCACCAGGACCGTCCGGTCGGCATCGCACCCTCTCACCTCCGGGGAGGACGATGGGCCATGACCGACATCGAGGACGCGCTGGGTGATGTGATGCATGTCGAGGGCGTGCTGGCGGCCTCGCTCGTCGACTATCTGAGCCGGATCACCCTCGGAGCCGTGCAGACCACCAAGGGGCCGGACCTGGAGAAGGTGGCCTACGGCGACACCGATGTGCTGCGCGCCAAGCTCTCCACCCTCGAACTCCTCGGCTACAGCCCCGACCGCCTCGAGGACATCGTGGTCACCCTGGACACCGAGTACCACGTGATCAGACCGCTCAGCCAGCGCGCCCGGCAGGGCGTGTTCATGTACCTGGTGGCCGACCGCGGCCGGGTCGACCTGACCGCGGCCCGCGCGACGATGTCCGAGGTGGCGCTGCGGCTCGACGTCTGACGCGCGCGACCGGGGGCGGGAGCTACACCGGGGGCGGGGGCTGCGCCGGGGACGCGGACGGCGGGACGGGGTCCGGGGTGAGCGCCAGGATCGCCATGTCGTCCTGCCGCTGGCCGCCGGTCCAGGCGGTGACCTCCGCGACGAGCGTGTCCACCAGGTGCGACGCCCCGCGGAAATCCCGGCCGGACAGTCCGGTGCACGGGTCGTAGTACGTGCCCTCGCCGTTCCGGGCCTCGGTCACCCCGTCCGTCACCAGCAGCAGGTAGTCGCCCCGGCGGAAGGCGAAGGTGTCGGTGCCGGGCGGCAGCTCGCCCTCGGGCAGTCCCAGCCCCAGCGGCAGTCCGGCCTCCGCGGACTCCAGGGACCGCACCGTGCCGTCCCGGATCAGATAGGGCGGCGGATGGCCCCGGTTGCACACCCGCAGCACCCCGTCCGCCACCTCGATCTCCACCAGCACCGCGGTGGCGAACCGCTCCAGTGCGTCCGGGCCGTCCCCGGTGTCCTCCGCGAACCGCGCCAGCCCGCGGTCCAGGTGGTCCGCCAGCGCGCCCAGCGACGGCATCCGCCCGGCCGCCTCCCGGAAGGCACTGGTCGCCACCGCCATCGCGGACACCGCGGGCAGCCCCTTCCCACGGACGTCCCCGATCAGCGCGCGGACCCCGAACGGCGAGGACCGCACCGCGAAGAAGTCGCCGCCGATCTGCGCCTCCGCGTACGCGCACTCGTACCGGGTGGCCACCGACAGCGCCCCCACCCGCGCGGGCAGGGGCGGCAGCACGGCGCGCTGCGCCACCTCGGCGACCGCCCGCACCGCCGCAAACCGCCGCCCCTGGCGGCGCACCACCCACTTCAGCCACAGCGCGATCACACTGATCACCGCCACGTCCAGCAGATCCACCACCAGCGCCAGTACCGGCCGGTCCACCAGCAGGTCCGTGGCCACCGACACCGCACAGGCGCATATCGCGGTGATCACGGCGCCCCGGAACGGCAGCACCATGCACCCGACGAGCGGGGCGGCGGCCAGCAGCGGCAGCCCGGTGTACGGCACCGGGCCGAGCACGTCCGCCAGCACACCCCCGGCCATCAGCAGCCCGGGGACCAGGGCGAGCAGTCCCGCCCTGCCCTGGTGCTCCGCCATCAGGCCCTCGGCGGTCACCGGCCGCGCCACGGCCTCGTGGAGCCGCCGGGACCACCGGTTCCAGGCCGTCACCTCGAGTGCACCCACGCCTCCTGTGTCCGGTGTGCGGCGGGAGCCGCCTCCCGCCGCACGGTCACCGTCCTCCCTCCAGCGTGACCCAGGGCGGCGCGCACCGCCCCGTGCCGGGCCCGGCCGGCGGCGCGCGGACCGGTCAGCCGCGGGGCAGCCGCCCCTTGCTGCGCATCGCGGCACGGACCCGCTCCTCGGCCAGACCGTGCCCCGCGGTGTGCGGGGTGGTGGACCGGCGGCGCGCCTCCTCCAGGACGGTCACCGCATTGGCGCGCAACCGCGCCGACACCGTCTCGAAGATGGCGGCCGTGTCCGGGCGGAACCCGGAGTAGCGGGCGTCCATGGCGAAGGCTGCCGCCACGACGCCCCCGGCGTTGGCCACGAAGTCGGGGATCACGGTGACACCCCGCTCCGCGAGGATGCCCTGCGCCTCCTCGGACGTGGGCAGGTTCGCCCCCTCCACCACCACCCGGGCCTTGATCTGCCGTGCGGTGTCCCGGCTGATGACGTCCTGGAGCGCGGCCGGGACCAGGACGTCGCAGTCGGCCGTCAGCTCGGCGCCGGGCGGCAGCGCGGTGCCCCCGCGGTGGCGGGTGACGAAGTGGTCGCCGTGTTCCTCACGGGCGGCCAGCAGCTCCGCCACGTCCAGCCCGGTGGGATCGTGCAGAGCGCCGTGGGCGGTGGACACCGCCACCACGGCGGCGCCCAGCTCGGTGAAGCGGCGGGCGGCGGCACTGCCCACCGCGCCGAACCCCTGGATCGCCACCCGTGCCCCGGCCAGCGGCAGCCCCAGGCCGCCCGCCGCCGCGTCGGCGGCCTCGGCCACTCCGTAGCCGGTGACACCGAGCTTGTCGTAGGCCACGCCGCCCAGGTGTTCCGGGGTGCCGACGGCCGCGCCCCGGTCGCCCAGTTCGTCCTGGATGATGGCCGCGTCGCATTCGGTCAGCCCCATGTCCAGGCCCATCACATACTCGCGCGGCACCTCGTTGGACAGCGCCCGCGCGAAGGCGCGCAGCACCGCCTCCTTGTCGGGGGAGGCGGGGTCGGCCACGATGCCCGCCTTGGCGCCCCCGTAGAACAGGTCCACGCCCGCCCACTTCCAGGTCATCACCCGGGCCAGCCGCGCCACCTCCTGGACGGTCACCCCGGGCGCCATCCGCGTACCGCCCTTGCCGATACCGCGCGCGGTGTTGTCGATGACCAGCACGCCCTTCATACCGGTGCGCCGGTGGGAGACCACCACGACCTTCTCCGGGCCCCAGTCGTCGATGAGCGAGAGTGCGTCAGTCACGGGTGTCTTCCTGTCCCTCGGAGGTGTGTCCCTGGTCGGAGCCGGGTCCCCGGGAGGCGCGGGCGGTGTCCGCGGCCGGCGGGGGCGGCAGGGCCGCCGCGATGAGCTGGGCCAGATGGAGCCCGCGGCGGTCGGTGTGCTGGCCGATCTGGGTGCGACAGCTGAAACCGTCGGCGAGGACGGCCGTATCGGGGGCGGCCTCGCGCACCGCGGGCAGCAGCACCTGTTCCCCCGCGGCCACGGACACCTCGTAGTGCCCGCGCTCGAAGCCGAAGTTGCCCGCCAGCCCGCAGCAGCCGGAGTCCAGCACGGTGTTGTCCACGCCCATCCGGCGCAGCAGTGCGGCGTCCGCGCCGAAACCCGAGGTGGCGTGCTGGTGGCAGTGGGTCTGGCTGATGCTCCGGGCCGCGACCTCGGGGGGCCGCCAGTCCGGGGTGTGCTCGACGAGGAGTTCGGCCAGGGAGACGATGGCCTGTCCGACGGCGGCCGCGTCCGCGTCGCCGTCCAGCAGCTCCGGCAGGTCACCGCGCAGCGCCGCGGTACAGCTCGGCTCCAGACCCACCACCGGTATCCCGGCCCGGGCGGCGGGACCGAGCGCGGCGGCGGTGCGCCCGGCGATCCGGCGCGCCACACCGAGCTGCCCGGTGGTGATCCAGGTCAGTCCGCAGCACTGGGTGCCGTCGGGGACCCGCACCCGGTATCCGGCGCTCTCCAGAACGGCCACCCCGGCCCGCAGCACCTCGGGGGAGAAGTGGTTGTTGAACGAGTCCACCCACAGCACCACCGGACCGCGCCGTCCGTCGCCCTGAGGGGTCCGGCGGCGGAACCACTCCAGGAAGGTGCGGTCGGCGAAGCGCGGGATCTCCCGCTGCGGGGCGATACCGCCGAGCCGTTTGAGCAGCGGGGCGAACCGGGAGGCGGTGAGGGCGTTGACCAGCCGTGGCATCCGCGCCGCCACCCGGGACAGCAGCGGCAGCCAGCCCATCGAGTAGTGGGACGCCGGGCGCGGCCGCCCCCGGTAGTGGTGGTACAGGAACTCGGACTTGTAGGTGGCCATGTCCACCCCGACCGGGCAGTCGCTGCTGCATCCCTTGCAGGACAGACACAGGTCCAGGGCGTCACGGACCTCGGTGGACCGCCAGCCGTCGGTGATCACCTCACCCTGTGTCATCTCGTACAGCAGCCGCGCCCGGCCGCGGGTGGAGTCCTTCTCGTCCCGTGTCACCCGGTAGCTCGGGCACATCACATCGCCGCGCTGGGCGGTCGAGCGGCATGCGCCGACGCCCACACAGCGGCGGGTGGCCTTGGCGAAGTCACCGCCGTCGGCGCGGAACGGGAAGACGGTGGCCAGCGGCAGCGGGGTGCGGTGATGGGCGACACGCAGATTGCCGTCCAGCGGCAACGGCCTTGTGATGATGCCCGGGTTGAGCCCGTGGTCCGGATCCCAGACGTTCTTGAACTCCTCGAAGAGTCCGATGACCCGGGGCCCGTACATCAGGGGGAGCAACTCCGAACGGGCCTGGCCGTCCCCGTGCTCACCGGAGAGTGACCCCCCGTGCGCGGCCGTCAGCTCGGCTGCGTCGGTGACGAAGGCGCGGAAGACCGCGGTGCCCTTCTCGGTGCCGAAGTCGAAGTCGATGCGTACGTGCAGACAGCCCTCGCCGAAGTGTCCGTACACCGCTCCGCGCAGTCCGTGCCGGTCCAGCAGACCGGTGAACCCGCGCAGGTAGGAGCCCAGCCGCTCGGGGGGTACGGCGGCGTCCTCCCAGCCGGGCCACGCCTCGGACCCGTCCGGCATCCGGGTCGCGAGCCCCGCGCCGTCCTCGCGGATCCGCCACAGCCGCCGGGCGCGCCCGGGGTCGGTGACGACCTCACCGCCGGTGAACCCGGCCGTCTCCCGGGCCGCTGCGCTCAGGGCCTTAGCCCTGGCATCCAACTCCTCTGCCGTGCCGCCGAGTTCGGCGAACAGCCAGGCCCGGGAGCCGGGTGGCAGGGAGTCGACGGCCGCCCGGGTCGCGGGCCGGGTGACGATGTCGGTGAGCGCGTGGTCCAGCCCCTCCAGGGCCAGCGGCCGGTGTTCCAGCAGGGCGGGCACCGCGTCGGCCGCGGCGTAGGTGTCCCGGTACCCGAGCACCACCAGCGCCCGGGCCGGGGGAGGGGCGATGAGCGTCACGGTCGCGGAGAGCACCACGGCCAGGGTGCCCTCACTGCCCACCAGGGCCCGCGCGAGGTTGAACCGGTTCTCGGGCAGCAGGTGTTCCAGCGCGTAGCCCGACACCTGCCGCGGAAACCGGCCCAGTTCGGTGCGGAGCACCTCCAGATTGCTGCGGGCCAGGGTGTCCAGTGCGCCGATCAGCCGTCCGCGGTCGTCGTCCGCGGCGACCGCCTCGTCGATCTCGGCGCGGGTCATCGGGCCGAGCCGGACCACCGTGCCCCGGTACGTCAGCACCTCCAGCCCGACCACGTTGTCGGCGGTGCGGCCCCAGGCCACCGAATGCGATCCGCATGCGTTGTTGCCGATCATCCCGCCCAGGGTGCAGCGGCTGTGGGTGGAGGGGTCGGCACCGAACAGCAGCCCGTGTCCGGCGGCCGCCGTCTGGAGCTCGTCCAGTACGATCCCCGGCTGCACGGTGGCGGTGCGGGCCACCGGGTCAAGTGAGAGCAGCTTGTTGAAGTGGCGGGAGACGTCCAGCACCACACCCGATCCGACGGCCTGGCCCGAGGTGCTGGTGCCCGCGCCGCGTACGGTGACCGGAACCCCCAGCCGACGGCAGACCGCCACCGCGCGCAGCACCTGCTCCCGGTCGCGCGGGAACACCACCGCCAGCGGGACCCGCCGGTAGTTGGAGGCGTCGGCAGCGTACTGCGCACGGCGTCCGGCGTCCCCGGCCACCTCACCGCAGTCCGCCCGGTCCAGGGCCTCGGCCACCGCCGCCGCCTCGGGAGTCCGGCGGGTTTCCTGCGCTGACGTCGTCACGTGTGTTCGCTCCTCCGGGGAAGACGCACCGGCCGTGTGCTCCGCGGCCGGGTCCCGACCACGATCCGCGCCCGCTCCGGGCCACCACAAGGGCCAGCAGCGCGAAAGAAATGACGCGCGAGGCCAAGGAATGCTTATGCTGCGCGGAGTGCGCTTATGCTCGGTCCCCCTGTCATTCGGGACCGCCCTGGGGAGCCGGAATGCTCAAGCCTCTGCATCTGATCACCCTGAAGGCCGTCGTCCGCAGCGGATCGTTCGCCATCGCCGCCCGCGACCTCGGCTACACCGCGTCCGCCATCTCCCAGCAGATCTCCGCGCTGGAGAAGGAGACCGGCCTGGTGCTGTTCGAGCGCGAGGCGCACGGCATCCGCGCCACCACCGCCGCCCACCGGCTGGTCGACCTCAGCGCCCGGGTCCTGGCCGCCCTGGACGACCTGGACCACCAGGTGCGGGAGCTGGCCACCGGCACCGTGGGACGGCTGCGGCTGGGCACCTTCCCCACCGCCGGGGTTCGGCTGGTGCCCGCCGCCCTGTCCGCGGCGGTCGCCGCCCTGCCAAGGGCGGAGATCCAGCTCGCCGAGGGCGAACCGGACGAGCTGATCGCCCTGCTCGTCCAGGGCGATCTGGACATCGCCGTGGTCTACGAGTACGGGCTCAGCCCCCGGCACTGGCCCGACGGGCTCACCCGCCATCCGCTGCTGCGCGAGGACCTGGTCCTGCTGCGCGCCCGCGGCAGCGGACTCGGCGCGGAACTTCCCCAACTGGCCCGCGCCCGCTGGATCACCAGCCGGGAGGACACCGGTGGGGCGGTGTCGCTGACCCGGCTGTGCGCGGCGGCCGGGTTCGACGCCGATGTGGTCTTCCGCAGCAACAACTACGACGTGGTCCGGGAGTTGGTGTCCAGCGGGCTCGGAGTGGCGGTGGTCCCGGCCCTCGGCCACAAGGACAGCGCGTCCATCGAGGCCACCCGGCTCACCCGGCGCTCCGCCCACCGCAGCGTGCTGGCCCTGCACCGTGCCGAGAACAGCAACCCGCTGCTCGGCACGGTGCTGGAGGCGCTGCGGCGGGCGGTGCCCCGTGACGAGCCGTATCTGCGGCCCGTGGGAGCGGTGGAGGACGGTGGCGGGGACGGGCCGGCGACATCGCCACCGGCCCGTCCCCGCCACCGTCCGCACTAGGGTCCGTGGTGAAAGGGGGCGCCCGGGTGCCCACCCCAGGGCCCGCCC
>NZ_JANCLX010000020.1:92084-168951 GCF_024295805.1 Streptomyces cucumeris | reverse complement strand
GCCTCGGCGCAACCAGCCTCTCCATGACCGCCACCGCCATCCCCTACGTCCGCACCACCCTCGCCAAACACACCCTCGCCCAATGCGAACGAGCCGCCGCAGCAGCACGAGCAGCCGACACCGCCGAAGACGCACGCCGGGCAGCACAGGCGGTGCTCTCCGGCGAGTGAGCCGAAAGGCTCCCGAGGCAGGGTGTTTCCCAGGGCCCGTTCCACCGCGATCACCGCGGGGGAACGGGCCCTGTGCCGTGCTCAGTCCCCGGCGGGCCGGAGGTCCTCGGGGCGGGTGAGCGGGATGCCCGCCCGGTACTCGACGCCGTGCTCCGGCGGGATGGGCTCGCCGGTCTCCGCGTCCGTGCAGTAGGCGGTGAACACCTCCGCTTCGCTCAGGGGCCGGAGCCAGCCGTCGTGCAGGGCCCAGCCGCGGACCCGGTCCCGCTGCCCGGGAGCCGAGGTGCGCAGCACGATGCCGCCCGGGCTCCGGGTGGCGATACCGCAGGCCAGCACGGTGCGGAAGAGCTGGGCGCCGGGCTCGGCGGCCCGCGCCGGATGCTCTCCCCGTGTCTCGGCGTGCACCACCGCGACCAGTGAGGTGCCGCCCGCCGGGACGCTGCACACCAGATGGTGGGTGCCCGGTCCGGCCGCTCCGAGCACGGCCCGCAGCGCCGCGGCGGCGCGCTCGGACGCCGCGTGGACGAGGTCGTCGCGGGCGCCTGCGCGGGAGAGCAGGGCCGAGGCGTACTCCAGGGTGGCCCGCTCCTCGGCCGCTCCGATCAGCCTCGGCACCAGACGGTCGATCGGCTGTCCGTCATAGGTGAGGGTGCCGCCCGCGGCGGCGGTCTCAGCCGTGTAGCGGGTGCGACTGGCGGGGCTGTCGGGGTCGATGCGCGCCTCCGCGCAGAACTCCTCGTAACCGTCCGGGTCGAAGAGGGCGATCGCCGTGTGGACGCCCCGGGCGGCGAGCGCCCGCAGCAGCCCTTCCATCTCCCGCAGATAGCGGGCGTGGTCGTCGAAGGTGAACGACGCATAGCGCCGCATGGCCGTGAAGTCCCGCTCGTCCGCCAGCAGCGCCACGGTGCTGGGCACTTCTCTGCGCAGGGCGCGCCGCGCGGTGAGCCGCCCCGTCCTCCCCCGTCCTGTGCCGGGACCGGTCCGCGGCCTGCCGCGTCCGCTCCGCTTCCTGCCGCCGTGCCTGGTGTGCGCCATGACTCCCCCTCAGCGCCCGTTGGTCAATGCTCACTCACCGTAACCGGGGCCACTGACAACGCCCCGTCGCCGCGGTCCCGGACCAGGTGCCGCTGGGCGCCGCACATGGCGGCCAGCCCGGCGCCGAAGCCGAGCCAGCCGAGGGGCCCGGCGGCGATGGCCGCGGTCACCGCGAGGGGTCCGATGCTGCGCTGTACGGCCTGGGCCAGGCCGTGCACGCCGAGGTAGGCGCCCTGGGCGCGGGGCGGGGCGAGGGCGACGGACAGTTCCCAGGAGATCGTGGCGTGCAGCATCTCCGCGACGGTGAAGGCGGTGGCGGCCAGGACCAGCGCGGCGACCGCGAGCCAGGTCGCTCCGGTGGTGGAGGCGGCCAGCGCGGCGCCGCCGAGGAGGAAGGCGCCCGCCAGCGGCCGGAGGGTGGCGCGCGCGGTGTGCGGGGTGGCGCCGAACCGGGCCATGGGTACCTGGAAGAGCACCACGAGGACGTTGTTGAGGACGAGCAGCAGGGGCACCAGTTGGTGCGGCGCGTCGGTGGCGGTCGCGGCCCACAGCGGCAGGCCGATCTTGAAGACGGAGTCATCGAGGAAGAGCACGGCCTCGGTGGCGGTGAAGGTCAGATAGCCGCGGTCGCGCCAGGGGCTGGGAGGAGGGGTGCGGGGCGCGGTCTCCCGGGGCCCTTCGTCCGGCTTTGCGGCGCGGGGGCAGGAGGTGGCCACGACGCGGGTGGCCGAGGGCGGTTCGGCGCAGCCCAGGGTGATCAGGGCGGAGGCGACGAAGGAGAGGGCGTCGCCGATCAGGAGCCAGCGGTAGACGGTGAGGGAGCCGCTGGTCAGCGCGGCGGCCGCGATCAGTCCGCCGACGGCCCAGCCGGTGTTGGCGGCGGTGCGGTTGATGGCCTGGTAGCGGGCGCGGTCGGGGCCCGCGACACGGGTCGCGTAGAGCTTGGTGAGGACGGAGGAGGCACGGTCGCCGAGGCTGCCCAGCGAGGCGATGGCGAGCAGCAGCCTCAGATCGGTGGTGGTGAGCAGGGCCAGTGAGGCCACGGCGCGCACCAGTTGGACGACGATCAGAAGGGGGCGCAGCGGAACGCGGTCGGCGAGTGCGCCGCCGAGGGGCGGGCCCGCGATGCCGACGGCGCCGGACACGCCGAGCAGCAGGCCGATCTCGGCGGTGCCGAGTCCGGCGGCGTAGGTGAAGTAGAGGGCGGCGGTGGCCCCCCACAGTCCGGAGCCGACCCGGTCGACGAAGCTGACGACGAGCATCCGGCGGCCGTCCTGGCCGCCGGGGATGCGCTTGCCGAGCGGAACGCGCTCGCCGTGTGCGGTGCGCCTCCATGGCCTGCTCACCTGGTTCCCCCTGAACACGAGTTGACATGGTTTTTGTATTGATACAGAATAATTTCTGTGGCGATACAATATGAGATCACTGGCACCACGGCCAAGGGGATTGCCTCGTCGATCGAACAGGGAGTCGTGGACGGGGCGTTGGCCCCGGGCGCCGCGCTGCCCCCGGTGCGCCGCCTGGCCGAGCGGCTGGGCGTGAGCCCCGGCACGGTCGCCACGACCTACAAGGAGCTGCGCCGCCGCGGGATCGTGATGACGCACGGACGGGGCGGCACCGTGATCGCCGAGGCTCCCGCGGTCGCCTCGCGCCGTCCGCCGCCGGTGCCCGAGGGGGTGCGCGATCTGGCGGGCGGTCATCCCGATCCGGCCTTCCTGCCCGCCGAGCTGCCGTCCGCCCGGCTCTCCCCCGGTCTCCGCTCGCACCGGGCCCGGCCCCGGCTGGCCGGTCTGGAGGAGCTCACCCGCGCCTGGTTCGAGCGCGACGGAGTGCCGAGCGGGCACATCACCTTCGCGCAGGGCGCGCTGGACTGCATCGCACGGCTGCTGTCGGTCGAGCTCAAGCCCGGTGACGCGGTGGCCATGGAGGACCCCGGCTACCACCATCTGCTGGACCTTGTCCCGGCGCTCGGACTGCGCTCCGTACCGGTCGCGGTGGACGACGAGGGGATCCGCCCCGATGCGCTCCGGGCGGCGCTCCGGGCCGGGGTGCGCGCCGTGGTGTACAGCCCGCGCTCGCAGAATCCGTACGGCGGCTGGTTCTCCGAGGGGCGGCGCGCGGCGCTGCTGGAGGTACTGGAGGACGCACCCGACGTCCTGGTCATCGAGGACGACCACGCCGCGGACATCGCCGGGGTGCCGCTGCACAGTCTGACGACCGGGGGGCCGGCCCGGTGGGCCCAGGTGCGTACGGTCTCCAAGCACCTGGGCACGGATCTGCGGTGGGGGGCGCTCGCCTGCGACCGGACGACACTGGCCCGCCACGACGGACGGCTGCTGCTGACGTCGGGCTGGGTCAGCCATGTGCTCCAGGAGACGGTGACCCGGCTGATGACCGATCCGGGGACACAGGCGCTGGTCGAGGCGGCGCGTACCGCCTATGCCGAGCGGCGGGCGTCGCTGCTCACCGCGTTGTCGGCGCGGGGGATCTCCGCGCACGGCGCGAGCGGGATGAATGTGTGGGTGCCGGTGCGGGACGAGGCGGCGGTGGTCAACGGACTGCGGACGCACGGCTGGTGGGTGGCGGCCGGGGCGCGGTTCCGGCTGGCGTCCGCGCCGGGGGTGCGGATCACGACGGCCGCGCTCGCTCCCGGTGAGGCGGAGCCGCTGGCGGCCGGCCTGGCGGCGGTGCTGGGCGAGTCGCAGGCGACGTACGGCGGATAAGGCCGCCGTACGTCACCCCTGCCCGGCGGTCAGCCGGACTGCGCCTTCCTCTCCTGGGCCAGCCGCTCGTAGAAGCGCAGCAGTTCCACGTTGTCCACTGAGCCCGGGTTCACCGCCGTGTCCATCGAGGTGCCCTGGAGGAGTCGTTTGACCGGGACCTCGATGCGCTTGCCGGTGAGGGTGTGCGGCACCCCCGGCACCTCGATGATCTCGTCGGGCACATGGCGCGGCGAGAGGTTCTCGCGGATCGTCCGCTTGACGCGGTCGCGCAGCCCGTCGTCCAGCGACGCCCCCGGCGCGAGGTGGACGAAGAGCGGCATCCAGTAGCCGCCGTCGGGCTGTTCGACGCCGATCACCAGCGACTCACGGATCTCGGGCAGCCGCTCGACCGCCTCGTAGATGTCGGCCGAACCCATCCGGACGCCCTGCCGGTTGAGCGTGGAGTCCGAACGGCCGTGGATGACGACGGTGCCGCGGTCGGTGAGCGTGATCCAGTCACCGTGGCGCCAGACTCCGGGGAACATCTCGAAGTAGCTGTCGCGGTAGCGGCTGCCGTCGGGGTCGTTCCAGAAGCGCACCGGCATGGACGGCATGGGCTGGGTGACGATCAGCTCGCCGACCTCGTCGACCACCGGTTTGCCCTGTGCGTCCCACGCCTGGAGGTCGGTGCCGAGACCTGGCGCCTGGAGTTCGCCGATGTGGACCGGGAGGGTGGGCACGGCCCCGGCGAAACAGCTGCACACATCGGTGCCGCCGCTGACCGAGGCGATCCACATGTCCTCCGCCACCTCGTCGTGGATCCAGCGGAAACCGTCGGGCGGCAGCGGGGATCCGGTGGTGGCCACGCACTGCACCCGGGAGAGGTCGAAGTCGCGGCCCGGGTGGACCCCGGCCTTGCGGCAGGCCATCACATAGGCGGCGGAAGTGCCGTAGAGGGTGGTGCCGGTGCGCTCGGCCACCCGCCACTGGGCGGCGGTGTCCGGGAAGCCGGGACTGCCGTCGTAGAGGACCACGGTGGTGCCCACCAGCAGACCGGACACCAGGAAGTTCCACATCATCCAGCCGGTGGAGGTGAACCAGAAGAAGCGGTCGGCGGGTCCGAGGTCGCAGTGCAGACCGAGCTGCTTGAGGTGCTCCAGCAGGATGCCGCCCTGGGACTGCACGATCGCCTTGGGCAGTCCGGTGGTGCCCGAGGAGTAGAGCACCCACAGCGGATGGTCGAAGGGCAGTTGCTCGAAGTCCGGCTCGGCCGGCTCGGCGACCACCGTGTCCCAGTCGAGCGCGCCCTCCGGGGCCGGGGTGCCCAGCAGCGGGATGTGCACGACCGCGCGCAGGGTGGGCAGCTCGCGGCGCAGCTCGGCGACGGTCTCGGCGCGGTCGTGCGTCTTGCCGCCGTAGCGGTAGCCGTCGACGGTGAACAGGACCACCGGCTCGACCTGCTGGAAGCGGTCCAGGACGCTGCGCGCGCCGAAGTCCGGGGCGCAGGAGGTCCACACGGCGCCGACGGCGGCGGTGGCCAGGAGCGCCACGGTGGCCTGCGGGATGTTGGAGACATAGCCGCTGACCCGGTCACCGGGGCGTACGCCCAGGCGGCGCAGCTCGGCGGCGACCGCGCCGACCTGGCCGCGCAGCTCGGCCCAGGTCATCGGGGTGACCTCCTGCGTCTCGTCGACGTGGAGGAGGGCGGGGGCCTCGGCGCGGGCCGGGTCCTCCCCCGCGCGCAGCGCGTGCTCGGCGTAGTTGAGGGTGGCGCCGGGGAACCAGCGGGCCCCGGGCATGGCGGAGTCCGCGAGCACCGACTCGTACGGGGTGCTGAACCGGACCTCGAACCACTCGGCGACGGCCGCCCAGAAGGTCTCCAGCTCCGCCACGGACCAGCGGTGCAGCGCGGCGTAGCTCGCGGCCGGGTCGTCCGGGGTGGCCGCGGGCGCGCCGTGCCGCTCGGCGGCCCAGGTGTGGAAGCGGGTCAGCTGGGACCGGGTGATCCGGTCCGCTCCGGGCTGCCACAGGGGCCGCGGCAGAGGGTCGGAGTGGGCTGGGGTGTTCATATGTGTCGGCTCCCGGGCTGTCGGCATGGGCCACGCCGCCCATGTCGTCCGCGTCGATCCGCGTCGGCGTCGTCTGGTCTGATCTGGTTCGTGGATGCGGTGTGTGCGCTCTGTGTGGTCTGGGTCGGCTTCGTCGGTCTCCGTGCAGGACGATGCCATGTGATCGACCCCCGCACCAGGGGCGCCACTCCATATCCGGCGGCCGGGGGGTGTGGCCGGACCACGGGTGAACGGCAGTTGAACTGTGGTGGCCACCGGCTCCGTCAATGGCAGGGTGAGCAGTATGGATGCGCGTGACCGGGTGCGGTCGGGGAAGCTGGTGCGGTCGGTGAAGGCGGTCGGTACGGCGCGGGGGCTGCGGTCGCTGCGGGCGGCGTGGCAGCGGCGGCGTTCGGACGCGGTGGGCCTGCCGCGCCGGGGGCCGGAGCTGGCCCGGGTACCGGGTCCGGTGATCGGCGCGGATCCGGAGCCGGGCGGCGGGGTGGTGCGGTTCGCGCGGTCGTCGCTGCGGGTGCGGGTGACGGCGGGCGGCGCGGTGTTCTGCGGCTGGGACGGGGCGGAGCCGGAGCCCTCGTACGCGCTGGCCCACGGCTGTCCGGAGGTGGACGAGCGGGCGGTGCTGGAGCCGGACACGGTCGGCGGCTGGCGGGTGGTGTCCGAACGGGTCACGGTGGTGGTCTCGCGGACGGGCGCGGTGGAGGTGCGGACCCCGGGCGGGGTACCGCTCCGCCGTGATCTGCCGCCGCGCTGGTGGGAACCGGCCGCCGCGGCGCCCGGGCCGGAGGGCGAGGGGCGGATGCCGGAGGCGGCGGGGCACGGCCCGGAAGGCTGTCCGCGGTGGCCGGCGGGCGAGGGCGCCCGCTGGCAGCAGCGGTCGGAGGTGGCGGCGGACGCGCGGTTCTTCGGGCTCGGCGGACGGTCGTCGGGGCCGCGGCTGCGGGACGGCCGGTACCGGCTGTGGAACACCGATCCGGGGGGCGCCTTCCGGCCGGGTGACGATCCGCTCTCCCTCACGGTGCCGATCCAGCTGGTGGTCGCGGATGCGGGGACGCACCTGGTGTTCCATGACAACTCCTGGGACGGTGCCGTCACCTTGCGGGAGGGTGAGGAGGGCGAGGGGTCCGGCCATGACCGGCCCGGCCGCTGCCGGCTGCGGATGGAGGGCGGTCCGCTGCGCTACTGGGTGATCGTGGGCACTCCGGCGCGGGTGCTGCACGGCTGGGCGGCGCTGACCGGCTCGCCGGCCGTCCCACCCGCGTGGGCCCTCGGCCACCACCACGCCCGCTGGGGCTTCGGCGACGCGGAGGAGGTGCGCCGGGTGGTGGCGGGCTACCGGGAGCGCGGGCTGCCGCTGTCCGCACTGCACCTGGACATCGACCACTTCGCCGGGCACCGGGTGTTCACGGTGGACAGCGGGCGCTTCCCCGATCTGCCCGCCCTCGCCGCCGAGCTGCGCACCGAGGGCGTCCGGCTGGTGTCGATCGTGGACCCCGCGGTCAAAGCGGAGCCGGGTGACGCGGTGTACGACAGCGGTTCTGCGGCCGATGTGTTCGTGCGCGACGCCCGGGGCCTGGAGGTGCGCGGTGAAGTGTGGCCGGGTGAGTCGGTGTTCCCGGACTTCACCGATCCCCGGGCGCGCAAGTGGTGGGGCGCGCTCTACGCGGAACGGCTGGCCCAGGGGTTCTCCGGGGTGTGGCACGACATGAACGAACCGGCGGCGTTCGGCGCCTTCGGCGGGACGACACTGCCGCGTTCGGCCCGCCACGCGTTGGAGGGCCGCGGTGGTGACCACCGTGAGGCGCACAACGTCTACGGACTGGCGATGGCGCGCGCGGGGTACGAGGGGCTGCGCGAACTGCGCCCGCAGGAGCGGCCGTTCCTCTTCTCGCGTGCGGGCTGGGCCGGGCTGCAGCGGTACGGCGGGAGCTGGTCCGGGGACGTGGCCACCGGCTGGCCGGGGCTGCGGGCCTCACTGGCGCTGGTGCTGGGGCTCGGTCTGTCGGGCGTGCCGTACTCGGGGCCGGACATCGGCGGGTTCACCGGCTCCCCGTCGCCGGAGCTGTATCTGCGCTGGTTCCAGCTGGGGGCGTATCTGCCGCTGTTCCGCACCCACTCGGCCCTGACGGCGGGGCGGCGGGAGCCGTGGGAGTTCGGACCGCGGGTGCTGGAGTCCGCGGCGGCGGCACTGCGTGAACGGCAGCGGCTGCAGCCGTACTTCATCACCCTCGCCCAGCTCGCGGCGCGCACCGGCGCGCCCTATGTGCGGCCGGTGTGGTGGCGCAGCCCCAAGGACCGGGCGCTGCGCGACTGCGAAGACGCCTTCCTGCTGGGGGACGCGCTGCTGGTGGCACCGGTGCTGGAGGAGGGGGCCGAGCGGCGTACGGTCCGGCTGCCGCGCGGCCGCTGGTACGACACGGTGACCGGGGTGCCGTACGAGGGGCCGGGGCAGGTGGTGCTGGACGCCCCGCTGTCGCGGATCCCGGTGCTGGCGCGGGCGGGGTCGGTGGTGCCGGTGACCGGGGCGGACGGCGGGCTGGAGCTGGAGGTGTGGGCTCCGGTCGCGGGGCGCAAGGGCGGTGGCGGGGTGCTGGTCGAGGACCGGGGCGACGGCTGGGAGCGGACCGAGGTGGTGCGGTTCACCACCCGGCTGCGCGCGGGTGAGGTGCGGGTGGAGCGGGAGGACGGGGCCGCGGTGGACCATCCGGTGCGGGTGCGGGGGCTCCGCTGAGCGCGCCGGGGGACGTGGCCCGAACTGTCGTCATACGTCCCGCGGCGGTGCCGTGGCCGGTCGCGCCCACGCGGCGGCCCCGCATATCGACACAGCCCCGCGCCCCTTCCGGGCGCATCCGAACCGCTCCGACAACGGGCCATCGGCAACGGCGTGCGGCAGGGCTGGGGTTGTCCATGGCTCCGGCCACTGGTAGAGGAGGGCCATGCTGAAATGTGCCGCCGTGCTGCGCGCCCTCGCCCTGCCTCTCGCCGCCCTGATGGCCGTGGCCTCCTCCGGCCCCGCGCAGGCCGGACCCGACCCCAAGGCGCCCGAGGAGTTCGTGGCGCTGAGCGATGTGGACCCCACGATCCTCCAGGAGATCCGGTACATCACCGAGCACAACTTCACCGGTGATCCGGTCGACGGCTACCGCCGTCCGATGTGCATCCTGACCCGCCCTGCGGCCAAGGCGCTCCACCGCGCGCAGACGCGGCTGCTCAAGCGCGGTTACACGCTGAAGGTGTACGACTGCTATCGCCCACAGCGCGCGGTGGACACCTTCGTGTCGTGGGCGAAGGACCTCGACGACCAGCGGATGAAGGACGAGTTCTATCCGCGGGTCGACAAGACCCGGCTGTTCGAGGACGGCTATATCGCCGAGAAGTCCGGGCACAGCCGGGGCGGCACCCTGGATCTGACGATCGTGCGGCTGCCCGCGCAGCCCACCCGGCCGTATGAGCCCGGTGAGGAACTGACGTCCTGCTACGGACCCGAGAAGGAGCGGTTCCCGGACAACTCGGTGGACATGGGCACCGGTTACGACTGCTTCGACACACTTTCGCACACCCTGGATCCGCGGATCACCGGGGTGCAGCGGGCCAACCGGATGCTGCTGAAGGACACCATGGAGGGGCTGGGCTTCGTCAACCTGGCGGAGGAGTGGTGGCACTACACCTACAAGCCGGAGCTCTTCCCCGACACCTATTTCGACTTCCCCGTGGCGCGCCGGTCGCTGACCGGTCACTGAGGTCATCGGCCCCTTCCGGCCGGTGACGGGCACCGGTGACCGGCACCGGTGACGGGGCGCGGTTCCCGTGGCAGACTTCTGACGTACCGTCAGTTCCGTTTCTCGCCGTCCACCGGACCGTCTGCCGGGAGGGGCCGTGTCCCGTACCCGTACACCGGTCGTGCCGGGGTGGTTCACCCCGGACGACACCACCGCGTTCCGGCTGCTGGGCACCCGCTGCCGCCGCTGCCGCACCGTGCACTTCCCGCGCGAGGACGCCTCGTGCCGCGCCCCCGGCTGTGCGGGCACCGCACTGGAGGAGGTGCCGCTGTCCCCGCGCGGCCGCGTCTGGTCGTACACCGACGGGCGGTACCGGCCGCCCGCCCCCTACCCCTCGGACCCCGGCCTCCCCTGGCGGCCGTACACCCTGATCGCCGTGGAGCTCGCGGCGGAGGGGATGGTGGTGCTGGGCCAGGGCGCGCCCGGGGTGACCGTGGCCGATCTGGCCGTGGGCATGGAGGTCGAGGTGGTGCCCGGGGTGCTGGCCGAGGAGGACGGGCGGACCCTGACCACCTGGCACTGGCGGCCCGTTCCCGGGGAGGCGTCATGACCGGCGAGGTGGCGGTGCTGGGCGCCGGAATGCACCCGTGGGGCAAATGGGGCCGTGACTTCACCGAGTACGGGACGGCGGCCGCCCGTGCCGCCCTCGCCGACGCCGGTCTGGAGTGGTCCGCGATCGAGTCCGTGGTCGGGGCGAACACCGTGCGCTGCGGCTATCCCGGCCAGGTGGCGGGCGCCACCTTCGCCCGTGCGCTGGGCTGGCAGGGCGCCAAGGTCACCAGTGTGTACGCGGCCTGCGCCACCGGTGCGCGGGCGATCGACACCGCCCGCGCCCAGATCCTGTCCGGTATGGCGGACACCGTGCTGGTGGTGGGCGCGGACGCGGCACCCAAGGGCTTCTTCGCACCCGCGGGCGGTGAGCGCCCCGACGATCCGGACTGGCTGCGATTCCGGGTGCTGGGCGCCACCAACCCCGCCTACTTCGCGCTGTGGGCACGCCGCCGGATGGCCCTGTACGGCGACACCCCCGAGGACTTCGCCCGGGTCAAGGTGAAGAACGCGGCGGCCGGGGCCCTCAACGCCCGTGCCCGCTACCGCTCCCGGGTGACCGCCGAGGAGGTGGCCGCGTCCGCCGTGGTGGCCGATCCACTGCGGTTGCTGGACATCTGCGCCACCTCCGACGGGGGCGCGGCGCTGGTGCTCGGCAGTATGGAGGTGGCACGGCGGCGGGGGATCCGGCGGCCGGTGCGGATCCGCGCGGTGTCCTCGGTCTCGCCGCGCCATCCGCGGACCGCGCTCGATCTGCCGGACATCGCCACCGACTCCGCCCCCGCGGCCGGTCCGGGGGACGATCCGTTCCGTCCGTCCATCGCGCGGGCGGCCTACGAGGAGGCCGGGCTCGGACCGGAGGACCTGTCACTGGCCGAGGTGTACGACCTGTCCACGGCGCTGGAGCTGGAGTGGTACGAGGACTTGGGGCTGTGCGGCGCCGGGGAGGGCGCGAAGCTGCTGCGCGAGGGGGCCACCGCGCTGGGCGGGCGGATCCCGGTCAATCCCAGCGGCGGTCTCGCCTCCTTCGGGGAGGCGGTCCCGGCCCAGGCCATCGCCCAGGTCTGCGAACTCACCTGGCAGTTGCGCGGTACCGCGGGCGACCGTCAGGTGGCGGGTGCACACACCGGGATCACCGCCAACCAGGGGCTGTTCGGGCACGGTTCCTCGGTGATCGCGGTGTGCTGAGCGGATACGGGGCACCGCCGTGTGGGGTCCGGCCGTGACGGACACCGTTGCGGTTCATCACCTTGACGCCACATGACCTCGGGGTAACACTTCTGCGGTGTCCGTCGGCATCGCCGCGCGCAGGCTCCACCACGCTCACCCCCCATGGGCGATTCCGATGCATCCGCACGCTCGAAACGACCCAGCACGGAGGACCGGGGCACCGCGTCCCGGGCGAGGTCCTAGGAGCCGCCATGAGCAATGGGGACATCTTCACCGGTGAGGTCATCGGCACCGCGATACTGATCCTTTTCGGAGCGGGCGTCTGTGCCGCCGTCACCCTGAACCACTCCAAGGCGAAAGCCTCCGGGTGGATCGTCATCGCCTTCGGCTGGGGCTTCGGCGTCCTGGCCGGGGCCTACACCGCGGCGCCGCTCTCCGGCGCCCATCTCAACCCGGCCGTGACCGTGGGCGTCGCCGTCGACACCGGCGACTGGGACAAGGTGCCGCTCTACATCCTCGGTCAGCTCGTCGGCGCCGCCATCGGCGCGGTGCTCGCCTGGCTGCTGTACTACGCCCAGTTCGCCGCCAACGCCGAGGAGCGAAACGCCCAGCCCACGCTGGGGGTCTTCGCCACCATCCCGGAACTCCGCAATCCGGTGGCCAACCTGGTCACCGAGATCATCGCCACCGCCGCCCTGGTGCTGCCGCTGCTGGCCTTCGGCAGGGTCGACGGGATCGGCATCGGCCCGGTGGCCGGCACGGACGGCGACGGCACCGTGATCTACGGCTCCGGTATCTCCATCCTGCTCGTCTCCTTCCTGGTGGTCGGGATAGGGCTGTCCCTGGGCGGGCCGACCGGCTATGCCATCAACCCGGCGCGCGACCTCGGCCCGCGCCTGGCACACGCCGTGCTGCCCATCCCCAACAAGGGCACCTCGGACTGGTCCTACGCCTGGATCCCGGTGGTGGGTCCGCTGATCGGGGCCGTGCTCGCGGGCCTCGTCTTCAACGCAGCCTTCTGACCGAAGGAGACGCCATGCCGAACCGCTCGGACACCTATGTGGCCGCGATCGACCAGGGCACCACCTCCAGCCGCTGCATCATCTTCGACCACGGCGGCCGGATCGTCGCCGTCGACCAGCGCGAACACCGCCAGATCTTCCCCAAGCCGGGCTGGGTGGAGCATGACGCCACCGAGATCTGGGCCAAGGTGCAGGCGGTGGTGGCCGGTGCGCTCGCCAAGGCCGGGCTGCGTGCGGACCATCTGACCGCGCTGGGCATCACCAACCAGCGTGAGACGACGGTGCTGTGGGACCGGTCCACCGGCAAACCGGTGCACAACGCGATCGTCTGGCAGGACACCCGTACCGCCGGGCTCTGCGACGAACTCGGCGGCGAACACGGCCAGGACCGCTTCCGGGACACCACCGGGCTGCCGCTGGCCAGTTACTTCTCCGGGCCGAAAGCCGCCTGGCTGCTGGACAACGTCCCCGGGCTGCGCCGCCGCGCCGAACTCGGTGAGATCGCCTTCGGCACCATCGACTCCTGGCTGATCTGGAACCTCACCGGCGGCACCGACGGCGGGGTGCATGTCACCGACGTCACCAATGCCGGGCGCACCCTGCTGATGGACCTGGAAACCCTCCAGTGGGACGGCTCGATCCTGTCCGCAATGAACATCCCCGAGGCGATGCTGCCGGAGATCCGCTCCTCGGCCGAGGTGTACGGCACGGCGGTGGGCCAGCTCGCCGGGGTACCGGTGGCCTCCGCCCTCGGTGACCAGCAGGCCGCGGTGTTCGGCCAGACCTGCTACGGCGTGGGCGAGGCCAAGAACACCTACGGCACCGGGAGTTTCCTGCTGCTGAACACCGGCGACCGTCCGGTGCCCTCCAAGAGCGGACTGCTGACCACGATGGGCTACCGGCTCGGCGGTGAGCGGCCCGTCTACTGTCTGGAGGGCTCGATCGCCATCACCGGGGCGCTGGTGCAGTGGTTCCGGGACCAGCTCGGCATCATCCGGTCCGCGGACGAGATCGAACCGCTGGCCGCGAGCGTGTCCGACAACGGTGGCGCGTATATCGTCCCGGCGTTCTCCGGGTTGTTCGCCCCGTACTGGCGCTCCGACGCGCGGGGTGTGGTCACCGGTCTGACCCGGTACGTCACCAAGGCGCATCTGGCACGGGCCGTACTGGAGGCCACGAGCTGGCAGACGCGTGAGGTGGTCGACGCGATGTACCAGGACTCCGGGGTGCGGATCACCACGCTCAAGGTCGACGGCGGGATGACCGCCAACGGGCTGCTGATGCAGCACCAGGCCGATGTGCTCGGTGTCCCGGTGATCCGTCCGGTGGTCTCCGAGACCACCTGTCTGGGCGCGGCGTACGCGGCCGGGCTGGCCACCGGGGTGTGGCAGGACCTCGACGAGCTGCGGACCCACTGGCAGCGCGACACCGAGTGGACGCCGCGGATGGAGGCGGCGGAGCGGGAGCGCGAGTACGGCAACTGGCGCATGGCGGTGGAGCGCAGCTTCGGCTGGCACAAGGACGACCGGGGCGACCAGGGCCGGGCGGCGGACGCCGAGGCGTAACGTCTTGCCGGACCCCACCGGCACAGGGCGACGGCCCGTACCCCGGACGGCGGGGTACGGGCCGTGGTCGCGCCGGGCCCCGGACGGGGCGGCTAGCGCCGGGTCGCCGAGGCCAGCATCGCGTGCTCGACCACCGAGATCAGCACGTTCTTGGCGGACTCGCGCTCACGGGCGTCGCACAGGATGACCGGGGTGCCGGGGTCGAGGTCGAGCGCGTCGCGCACCGACTCCTCGGGGTAGCGGTCCGCGCCCTCGAAGCAGTTGACGGCCACCGTGAAGGCGATACCGCGCCGTTCGAAGTAGTCGATGGCGGCGAAGCAGTCCTCGAGCCGCCGGGTGTCGGCCAGCACCACCGCGCCCAGCGCACCGGTGGCGAGTTCGTCCCACAGGAACCAGAAGCGGTCCTGTCCGGGGGTGCCGAAGAGGTAGAGGACGAGGTCCTCGCGGAGCGTGATGCGCCCGAAGTCCATGGCGACGGTGGTGGTCTTCTTGCCCTCCACCCCCGCGATGTCGTCGACCGGCCGGCCCGCCTCGGTGAGAAGCTCCTCGGTGCGCAGCGGTTTGATCTCGCTGACCGCGCCCACCAAGGTCGTCTTACCGGCGCCGAAGCCGCCCGCCACAAGTATCTTGAGCGTGACCGGTTCGACGATGGGAGAGCGGCCTAGGTCAGAGTGCCCGTAGACCATTGATCACCTCGCGCAGAATCCTCTCGTCCGGCAGTTCCGCCGGAGGTACTGGCCGGGACACTCGGACGAGTGCCGCGTGGAGCAGGTCACCGATGAGTACGCGGACCACCCCGACCGGCAGGTCGAGTTCGGCCGCCAGCTCGGCGACGGACTGTGGGGTACCGCGGCTCATCTCGACGATGTCGATGTGCTCCGGGGACAACGTCTGGTCGGTGACGGTCCGTTGGTGCACAGCGTCGGCGACGACGACCGCGATCAGATCGAGCTTTCCCTCCGCGGCGCTGCGGGTGCGCCCCCGTGTCATCGCGTAGGGCCGGACCACCGGTCCGGCGGCGTCGTCGAACCAGCGGCCGGTCTGTTCCCCGCCTCGGGTCATGTCCCCCGGCCTCCGTCACCCGCCGGCGCGCGGAGCGGAGCCCAGATGTGCGCCCACCCGCTTCACCAGCAGCGTCATCTCGTAGGCCACCTGCCCGACATCGGAGTCGGCGTCGGCGAGCACCGCCAGGCAACTGCCGTCGCCCGCCGCGGTGACGAACAGGAAGGCGTCGTCGAGTTCGATGATGGTCTGCCGCACCCGGCCGACGTCGAAGTGGCGGCCGACGCCCTTGGCGAGGCTGTGGAACCCGGACGCCACGGCGGCCAGGTGCTCACCGTCCTCCCGGGACAGATCGCGGGAGCCGCCGGTGGGCAGACCGTCCCCGGACAGGACCAGCGCCTTGCGGATGCTGCCCACCCGTCCGACCAGTTCGTCAAGCAGCCAGTTGAGTTCGCCCGACGTCCGTGCCGAGGCGTTCCGTGCTGCGGCGTTCGATGCGGTCATCGACCGTCCCCCTCATGTGTCGTTCCTGGTGCTGTGTCCGGCGCCCCGGGACCGCTGCCCGTCTGCCGCCGGCCGCGCTGCCAACCCCGCTGGAGGGAGGCCATGGTGGCCCGCGCCTGCTCGGCCTCCCGTTCGGGATCGGTGTCCGCAGGGTACCTGTCCGCCTCGTTCGCTTGCGTGGGGTCGTTCCTCAGCTGCGGGGCCAGGCTGGCCTGCCGGACGCGCCGGGGCAGTCCGGAGGCCGAACGCTGCGGTGGCACCGGACGTTCGGGCGTCCGGTCCGCCGCCCAGGACGGGCCGCGGTCCTGGCCCGGTGCCGGTGTGTGCCCCGAGCCGTACCCCTGGCCCTGGCCGGGTGCCTGCCCCCGCGCCACCGGGGCCGGTCCCTGGGCCGGGTCCGGCCGTTCGGCCCGGGAGGGCTGGTCGACGCTGTGCGGGCGGGCGTGCCGGCCCCCGCCGGCGGCGTTGCCCTCGACCGGGCGGCCGTGGTCGGAGACCAGCACCGGCGGGACGCGGCGGGGCAGCGGGGCCGGGCCGTTGCCCGGCAGCGGCTGCGGAGCGGGCTGGTGCCGCTCGGCCTCGGGGACGGGGCGCTGGCCGGGCAGCCCGCGGGCCCGGAAGATCCCGCCGAGTTCCTCGTCCTCCTCGGGCTCCTGGACCGGGTGCGGGGCGACCGGTGGTTCGAGCTCGACCGGTCCGTTGATCGGCGGCAGGGTCCGGGTCGGACCGGACGGGAAGGCCACGGCCGCCGAGGGGTCCTCGAACGGGGCGGTCCGTTCCTGGACCGCCTGGAGCCTGCTCTGCGGGCCGAGCCGGTCATAACTCTGCCCGCGGCCGCGGTCGTCGGTGTCGTCCCCGGCGTCATCGTCGTTGAGCAGGGTGCCGGGGATGAGGACGACGGCCGTGGTGCCGCCGTACGGGGAGGGCTGGAGCGAGACGCGGACGCCCTGGCGCTGGGCGAGCCGGCTGACCACGAACAGCCCGAGCCGGTCGGTGTCGGACAGCTCGAACTCGGGGGTCTCGGCGAGCCGGAGGTTGGCCTCCATGAGCGCGTCGGGGGTCATCCCGAGGCCGCGGTCGTGGATCTCCAGGGTGAAACCCTTGGCCACCCGCTCACCGTGCACCTGGACGGCGGTGTGCGGCGGGGAGAACACGGTGGCGTTCTCCAGCAGTTCGGCGATGAGGTGGGTGAGGTCGCCGACGGCCGGGCCGTTGACGGCCAGCCGGGGCATCCGGCGGACCTCGATCCGCTCGTAGTCCTCGACCTCGGCGACGGCGGCGCGCACCACGTCCATGAGCTGGATCGGCTTGCGCCACTGCCGCGAGGGCGCGGCGCCGGAGAGGATGACCAGGCCCTCGGCGTGCCGCCGCATACGGGTGGTCATATGGTCCAGCCGGAACAGGTCGGCGAGTTCGTCGGTGTCCTCGGTGCGCCGCTCCATGGCGTCCAGCAGGGTGAGCTGGCGGTGCAGCAGCACCTGGCTGCGGCGGGCGAGGTTGACGAAGACCTCGGAGACGCCCTGGCGCAGTTCGGCCTGTTTGACGGCGGCCTCGACGGCCGCTCGCTGGAGGGTGTTGACGGCCTGGCCGACCTGGCCCATCTCATCGGGGCCGTAGTCGAGCCGGGGCGCCTCGGTCTCGACGTCCACCTTCTCCCCCGCGCCGAGGCGGCGCATCACGCTGGGCAGCCGGACGCTGGCGACCTCCTGGGCGTCCTTGCGGAGCCCGGAGAGGTCGCGGACCAGCGCGCGGCCGATCCGGAACGAGACGAAGACCGAGACGACCAGGGCCAGCAGACCGAGGATGCCGGCCGCGCCCGCCTTGAGCATCACGCTGTTGGCGACCGGGTCGATCCGGTCCTGGAGCCGGTCGGTGGCCTCGTCGCCGAGCCGGTCGTAGTCGTTGAGCACCGGCCCCGCGGCGGCCTCCCAGTGCTCCTGGTCCAGGGCCTTGATGGCCACCTTGGGATCCATCGTGGACAGGATCTTGCCCTCGGCGATCCGCAGCGCGGCGGGGGCGGAGTTGGTGCGCCGGTAGTCGGCGAAGATCTTCTGCTCCGAGGCGGGCAGGATCGGCAGATTGGTCTCGTAGAGCAGGGTGCGCTCGGCGATGAGGTCGGACATCGCCTGGAGGTCGGCCAGCGTCATCTTGCGCGCCGTGAGCCCCGAGACGTAGAGGGCGTCCTCACGGGAGAGCGCCTCCCGGGCGCGGATCATCGCGACCAGTGCCCGGCCCTGCTTGTCCAGGTCGGTATCGGGCACGGCGTGCAGCGAACTGCGGAAGGTGTAGCAGAGGTCGACGAGTTTGTTGTAGTACTCATATGCTGCGATCCGGGTGATGCCGTTGTCCTCGACCTTCCGGCGCAGACTGTCGAGCCCGTCGGCCGCCTTGAGGATCGCGCCGAGCTGGTCCCGGGAGTCGCCGTTCATGAGGTCGCGTACGTCGCCGTCCGCGGCGGCCTCCCGCAGGGTGCCGATGACCTCGTCGGTTTTGCGCTGCTGTGTGTGCAGCACGGGCAGCGCGTCCGACTGGCGGGGGTCCGCGAGCAGGATGAGGGTCTGCCGCCGTTCCTTCTGGACGGCGTGCACCGCTTCCTCCGCCGGCTGGCCCGCCTTGTCGATGATGTCCGATGCGTCCAGCAGCTGCATCGCTTCCCGACCAGTGATCACTGTAGCGAAGGCCCAGATTGCCGTCAGTGAGACAAGCGGCACCAGCAACAGCGCCACGATCTTCCGGCGGATGGACTTCCCGCGAAAGCGCATGGCCTCCCCAACGTCAACCCCCTTGCACGGGGGCGGTGTTCGATGTTCCGACAACGAGCGGGCGCGAGCCTACTACTGCATGTCGGCCATCTCGAAGGGCTGTCCGGTTGATGCAGTGATCAACCCACCCTTCATGATCGGGAGTTGTCGGGCCATTGTCCGACTTACCCCCCGGTCGGTGGCACCCACCTGCCGCTCTTCGGGTGAACGTAAGCGGGGAGTCTTGGCCGGTTTTCCTCTCGCCACCCTCCGGGGCGGGGAACTTCCGGTGTCCGCCGTTCGTGACGTTACGGGGGACATCAAGGGGGCATACGTCCCAAGTACCGCTATCTGGGCAGGCGGGCCGGGACAGCCGTGGGAAGGGGTGGAGCGTCATGGACGCCGTACACGACGCCATGGACAAGGATCGCGACATCCCGGTGCGGACCGCCCGGCCGCTGTGGACCGAGGAGCCGGCCCGCCGCAGGCGGCTGCCCGACCCGGTCCGTACGGCGGCGGTGCGAGCAGTGATCATCGTCGCGGTGACGCTGGTGCAGGCGATGGTGGCGGTGCTGTGCACCTTCGCCGGTTCGTTGTTCGCCTTCCCCGCCGTGCTCGCCACGGTGGCGAGCACGGTGGTGGCGACCTGGGGCGTGCTGGACGTGTGGGTGACCCGCCAGGTCTGGAACCAGCGCTACGGGGTGGTGTCCCGGCCCAGCAGCACGGCGCGGGAGCTGCGCCGCCGGCGCCGGGAGGCGCGCAGGGCGCAGCGGATCACCGCCCGGCCGGCTGCGGAGCGCGGGCGAGCTCGCGGCGCAGCCGCATGAACGGCCGCGGCCGGTTGATACCGAGCACGGCGGTGGGGCTGCCGTCCCGTTCGTAGACCGCCAGCAGTCCGGCACCGGGGTCGGCGGGGTCACCCTCGTCGATCCGGACGGTGTCACCGGGGTCGCGCCGCCCGGCGTACTGGATCCGGGCGCCGTACTGGTCGGACCAGAAGTAGGGCAGCGCGGCGAAGGGCTCGACGGTGGATCCGGCGAGCAGATTGCGGGCGGCCACCCCGCCCTGTTCCATCCCGCTGGTCCAGTGTTCGGCGCGGACGGTGCGTCCGACTCCGGGCCGGGCGAGCCGGGCCACATCGCCGACGGCCACCACATTGGGCAGTGCGGTGACACAGCCCTCGTCGCACAGCACCCCGTCCTCGAGGGCCAGCCCGGAGCCCTCCAGCCAGCCGGTGACGGGGCGCACGCCGATGCCGACGACCACCACGTCCGCGGGGAGCACCCGGCCGTCGGCGAGTTCCACACCGGTGACCCGGTCGGTGCCGCGCAGGGTCGCCACCTGGGTGCCGCACAGCAGGGTCACCCCGCTGGTGCGGTGCAGCGCGGCACAGACTCCGGCCAGCTCCGTGCCGAGCTGGGGCACCAGCGGCAGCGGCGCCGCCTCGACCACGGTGACGTCGAGTCCGAGGGCGGCGCAGGAGGAGGCGACCTCGGCACCGATGAACCCGGCACCGATCACCACCGCCCGGGCGGCGCCCGCGCGCAGCTCGGCGCGGAGCCGGGCGGCGTCGTCGAGGGTGCGCAGGGTGTGCACCCCGGGGAGGGCGGTGGCGCGCAGGGTGCGGGGGGCGGCGCCGGTGGCGATGACCACGCCGTCGGTGCGGACGGTGCGCCCGCCGGCGAGCCGGACCTCCCCCGCGGCGGGGTCCAGTGCCTCGGCCCGGACGCCGAGCAGCCATTCGGCGTCCAGCTCGGCCTCGTCCTCGGGGTCGGTCAGGGCGAGCGGGGCGGGGTCGCCGTCCGGATCTCCGGGACGGGTGAGGAATTCCTTGGACAGCGGCGGGCGGTCATAGGGGCGGTGGCGCTCCTCCCCGACGATCACCAGCCGCCCGTCGAAACCGTGGGAGCGCAGGCCCCGCGCCGCGTGCAGTCCGGCGAGCGAGGCCCCGACGACGGTGACCGTCCTCATGCGACGGCTTCTTCCTGGACCGCGTGGACCGGCTCGGCGGGAACAGCGTGCACCGCGGGGTGGACATACAGCATTCCGTCGACGACCGTGACAGCGTGGGTCCGTACGGGCTTGCGGGCGGGCAGGCAGGTGGGCATGCCGGAGCGCAGGTCGAACAGGGCGGCGTGCAGCGGGCATTCGACGTAGCAGCCTTCCAGCCAGCCTTCCGAGAGAGAGGCGTCCTGGTGGCTGCAGGTGTCGTCGATGGCGTAGAACGCGCCCTCGGAGTGGAATACGGCGATCGGCCCGCCGGTCTCGCCGGCCTCGACACGCACCGACTCGCCCTCCGGCAGGTCCTCGATACGGCAGACGGGAATCATTGGCCCCCCTCACGTTGATCGGTATCATGCGTTCTGAATGGCGCATCGAAAAGCGCGATGCGCAACAGAATCCAGATCGGGAAGGCAGCCGTCAAGAGTTCCCCGTCGAGGGGCCCCATGCGAAGCCGCCGGATGGTGAGATCAGAACCATGACGAACACGACCGAGGACCGGGCCGAGGAGAAGCGGGGGACCGCCGGGTCAGTGCAATCGGTGGACAGGGCGGTCAGCGTCCTGGAGATCCTCGCCAAACTGGGCGAGGCCGGAGTGACCGAGATCGCCGACGAGCTGGGGGTGCACAAGTCGACCGCCTTCCGACTGCTCGGCGTCCTGGAGAACCGCGGGCTGGTCGGCCAGGAACGGGAACGGGGGAAGTACTACCTGGGCGCGGGGGTGCTCAGACTCGCCGGCGCCGCCGCCATCCGCCTGGACATCTCGCAGGAGGGCGCCCCGGTGTGCCGGGCGCTGGCCGACGAGACCGGCGAGACGGCCAATATCGCCGTACTGGACGGCGACGCGGCGGTCAACATCATGCAGGCGCGCGGCGCCGCCGCGGTCACCGCCTTCAACTGGCTGGGCCGCCGGACCGCGCTGCACGCCACCGCGAGCGGCAAGGTGCTGCTCGCCCATCTGACCGGCGAGCGGCGGGAGCGGCTGGTGACACGGAAGCTGCCGCGGTTCACCGAGCACACCCTCACCACCTCCGCCGAGCTGCGGCAGCAGCTGGAGACGGCCGCGGAGCGTGGCTTCGCCTACTCCTGCGAGGAGCTGGAGATCGGGCTGAACGCGGTGGGCGCGCCCGGGGGCGGCCCCCCCCGGGCGGGCAACGGGGGCCACGGTGTGTCCCGCCCCCTCCCCGGGCGGGGTGCGGGAGTCGGCGGGGGGGGGGGGGGCGGCGCCGGCCCCCCCCCACGACGGGGCGGTCATCGGGGCCATCGGTGTCTCCGGACCGGCCTACCGGATGGCCCAGAGCCGCCTCCCCGACCTCGCCGAATACGCCGTGAAGACGGCGGAGGAGCTGTCCCGGAGGATGGGCTTCCCCGGCTGACCGCCGCACCGCCACCACCACCGCCACGAGGGGGCCGGATCCGTCCGGCCCCCTCGTCGTCGGTATCCCCTTCGCACCGCGGAAACGCCCGTACGCAGGGCCGACATGCGATGCCAACACGCCGTTACAGGCGGTTTACGCGTACCTCTTGACCGCATGGGGGAGCGACTTTCAGGATGTCTCCCATCGCGCAACACGCCGCGCTATACGCAACTCGATGGTAACCAGCGACCGTTGAACCGGCCGCCGTTCCCGTTGTCTCGAGTCCGCCATGCCAGCTCCCCACGCACCGGTCCCTGCGAGCGCAGGAGAACAGAGGAGTGAGCCATGCCGCAAGAAGTCCGCGCCGCCGTCGCGGTCAAGAAAGGCGCCCCCGTGGAGGTGGTGCCGATCATCGTGCCCGATCCCGGCCCCGGCGAGGTGCTGGTGGCCGTCCAGGCGTGCGGGGTGTGCCACACCGATCTGCACTACCGGGAGGGCGCGATCGGTGACGAGTTCCCGTATCTGCTCGGGCACGAGGCGGCGGGGACCGTGGAGGCCGTGGGGCCGGGGGTCACCGGGCTCGCCCCCGGCGACTACGTCGTACTGGCCTGGCGTGCACCCTGCGGCGGCTGCCGCTCCTGCCGCCGGGGCCGCCCGTGGTACTGCTTCGACAGCCGCAACGCCGCCCAGCCGATGACCCTCGCGGACGGCACCCCGCTCAGCCCGGCCCTGGGCATCGGGGCGTTCGCCGAGAAGACCCTGGTCGCGGCGGGCCAGGCGGTGAAGATCGACCCGTCCGCGCGTCCCGAGGCGGCGGGCCTGATCGGCTGCGGGGTGATGGCCGGTTACGGCGCGGCCGTCCACACCGGCCAGGTCTCCAACGGGGACACGGTGGCCGTCATCGGCTGCGGCGGGGTCGGCAACGCGGCCATCGCCGGTGCCTCACTGGCCGGGGCCCGCCGGGTGATCGCCGTCGACATCGACGACAAGAAGCTGGACGCGGCCACCCGCTTCGGCGCCACCGACACCGTCAACTCCCGCGGCACCGACCCGGTCGAGGCGGTACGCGATCTGACCGGCGGCTTCGGCGCCGATGTGGTCATCGACGCGGTGGGCCGTCCCGAGACCTACCGCCAGGGCTTCTACATGCGCGACCACGCCGGGGTGCTGGTGCAGGTCGGCGTACCGGACCCGGAGATGCGGATCGACCTGCCGCTGATCGATCTGTTCTCCCGCGGCGGCGCCCTGAAGTCCTCCTGGTACGGCGACTGTCTGCCCAGCCGGGACTTCCCCGTCCTGGTCGACCTCCACCTCAGCCGCAAACTGGACCTGGAGGCGTTCATCACCGAGACCATCGCCCTGGACGAGGTGGAGTCGGCGTTCGCCAAGATGCAGCGCGGCGAGGTGCTGCGTTCGGTGGTGGTCCTGTGAACGGGCGGACAGCCGACCGGCAGCAGCGCGTCATCGTCATCGGCGCCGGCATCGTCGGCTGCTCACTGGCCGACGAACTGACCGCCCGTGGCTGGAGCGAGGTCACGGTCCTGGAGCAGGGGCCGCTGCTGGCGCCCGGCGGCTCCACCTCGCACGCGCCCGGACTGGTCTTCCAGACCAGCCCCTCCAAGACCCTCACCGACTTCGCCGCCTATACCGTCGCGAAGTTCTCCGCCCTCGAGGTGGACGGACTGCCCTGTTTCAACCCGGTGGGCGGACTGGAGATCGCCACCAGCGAGGAGCGCTGGGCCGATCTGCACCGCAAGGCCGGACTCGCCGCCTCCTGGGGAGTGCGGGCCGAACTGCTCTCCCCCGAGCGCTGTGCGGAGCTGTGGCCCCTGCTGGACCGGGAGCGGATCCTCGGCGGTCTGCACACCCCCGACGACGGGCTCGCCCGCGCCCTGCTCGCCTCCCGCGCCCAGGTGGAGCGGGCCACCGGGCGCGGCGCCCGCTTCCTGGACCGGCACACCGTGACCGGGATCGAGCAGGAGGACGGCCGGGTCACCGGTGTCATCACCGACCGGGGCCGCTTCGACGCCGACATCGTGGTCTCCGCCGCCGGGTTCTGGGGGCCACTGATCGGCGAGATGGCCGGGGTACCGGTCCCGCTGCTGCCACTGGCCCACCAGTACGCCAAGACCGCGCCGCTGCCGGAGCTGGCGGGCCTGAACGACCCGCGCACCGAGGCGAGCCGGCCGATCCTGCGGTTCCAGGACCGCGATCTGTACTACCGCGAGCACACCGACCGCATCGGCATCGGCTCCTACGCCCACCGGCCGATGCCGGTCGACGCGGCCGGGGTACCCGCCTACGACGACGCCCCCGTGATGCCGTCCTCGCTGCCGTTCACCGCCGAGGACTTCGCACCGAGCTGGGAGGACAGCGTCGGACTGCTCCCGGCGCTCGGCGCCGGCCGGATCGAGGAGGGGTTCAACGGCGTCTTCTCCTTCACCCCCGACGGGATGCCGGTCATCGGCGAATCCCGTGAAGTGCGCGGCTTCTGGCTGGCGGAGGCGGTGTGGGTGACCCACTCCGCGGGCGTCGCCAAGGCCGTCGCCGAGTGGATGACCGACGGGCGGACCACCACCGATGTCCACGGCTGCGACCTCTACCGCTTCGAGGACGCCCAAGCCTCCCCCGCCTATGTGGCCGAGCGCGGCGCGCAGAACTTCACCGAGGTCTACGACGTCATCCACCCGCTCCAGCCCATGGAGCGGCCCCGCCCGCTGCGGGTCAGCCCGTTCCACGTCCGCCAGCGGGAGCTGGGCGCGTACTTCCTGGAGGGCGGCGGCTGGGAGCGGCCGCACTGGTACGAGGCCAACGCCCCGCTCGCCGAGGGCATCGAACTGCCCGGGCGCGACGCCTGGTCGGCCCGCTACTGGTCACCGATCGCCGCCGCCGAGGCCCGGGCCACCCGGGAGCGGGTCGCGCTGTACGACATGACGCCGCTGAAGCGGCTGGAGGTCAGCGGGCGCGGCGCACTCGCCTTCCTCCAGCGCATGACCACCAACCAGCTTGCGAAGAAGCCCGGTTCGGTCACCTACACCCTGCTGCTGGACGAGGCCGGTGGGGTGCGCAGCGATCTGACCGTGGCCCGGCTGGCGGAGAACCGCTTCCAGGTGGGCGCCAACAGCGGTCTCGACCTGGACTGGCTGCTGCGCAACGCACCGGACGACGTCCATATCGCCGACATCACCCCCGGCACCTGCTGCGTCGGGGTGTGGGGCCCGCTCGCCCGGGACCTGGTCCAGCCGCTCACCCGCGATGACTTCTCGCACGGCGCGTTCGGCTACTTCAAGGCCCGGCAGACATACCTCGGCCATGTCCCGGTCACCGCGATGCGGCTGAGCTACGTCGGTGAACTGGGCTGGGAGCTGTACACCACCGCCGATATGGGCCTGCGGCTGTGGGACACCCTGTGGGAGGCGGGAGCACGGCACGGTGTGATCGCCGCGGGACGCTCGGCCTTCAACAGCCTCCGGCTGGAGAAGGGGTACCGCGCCTGGGGCCATGACATGACCACCGAGCACGACCCGTACGAGGCCGGGGTCGGCTTCGCGGTCCGGATGGACAAGGGCGACTTCATCGGGCGGGCCGCGATCGAGGGCCGCTCGGCACAGACCGCGCGGCGCAGGCTGGTCTGTCTCACCCTGGACGATCCGGCCGCCCTGGTGATGGGCAGCGAGCCGGCGTTCGTCGACGGTGTGCCCGCGGGTTATGTGACCAGCGCCGCCTACGGCTACACCGTCGGCCGCACGGTGGCGTACGCCTGGCTGCCCGCCGCGGCCGCGGTGCCCGGCACCGCCGTGCATATCGAGTACTTCGGCGAGAAGGTCCCGGCGACCGTCGCCGAGGAGCCCCTCTTCGATCCGCGGATGACGCGGATCCGCCGATGACCCCCGGCGTCCCCATCCCCTCGAGCTTTTCTGCCCCGCCGGCCGAACCGCCGCGCCCGCCTGAGGAGAAGCCATGACCGTGGCCCCCGAATCCCCTGCCGCCACATCACCCAGTCTGATCACCACGCTCCCCGGCCACTGGTACACCTCTCCCGGTGTCTTCCGCCAGGAGCAGGAGCACCTGTTCGAGGCCTTGTGGTACTGCGCCGTGCGCAGTGCCGACCTGGACCGCCCCGGAGCGTTCCGCACGGTGCAGGTCGGCCGGGAGAGCGTGCTGGTCACCCGTAACCGCCGCGGTGAGCTGCGTGCGTTCCTCAATATCTGCCGCCACCGCGGCGCCCGGCTGTGCACCGAGGAGTCCGGTACGGTCCGGCGCTCGCTCCAGTGCCCGTACCACGCCTGGACCTACGATCTGGACGGCAGGCTCACCGCCGCTCCCAACCTCCAGAAGATGCCCGATATCGACCGGGTCGAACGCGGGCTGATCCCGGTGAGCCTGCGCGAATGGCTCGGCTACGCCTGGGTGTGCCTGGCCGATGAGCCGCCGTCCTTCGAGGAGACGGTGATCGGATCGGTCGCCGAACGGCTGGGCGACGCCGAGGCCGTGGAGCGGTACGACGTGGCGGGGCTCGCCCTGGGGCGCCGGATCAGCTATGACATCCGGGCCAACTGGAAGCTGATCGTCGAGAACTTCATGGAGTGCTACCACTGCGCGACGATCCATCCGGAGCTGACCGAGGTGCTCCCGGAGTTCGCCGACGGTCTGGCCGCCCAGTACTTCGTGGGCCACGGCGCGGAGTTCGCCGAGGAGGCCGCGGGCTTCACGGTGGACGGCAGCGCGGGGTTCGACCGGATCACCGGGATCGCCGAGGAGCAGGACCGCCGCTACTACGCGATCACGGTGCGGCCGCAGGTCTTCATCAACCTGGTGCCCGACCATGTGATCGTCCACCGGATGTTCCCGCTCGCCGCCGATCGCACGCTGGTGGAGTGCGACTGGCTCTACGCCCCGGACGTCGTGGCCTCCGACCGGGATCTGTCGAAGTCGGTCGAGCTGTTCCACCGCGTCAACACCCAGGACTTCGATGCCTGTGAGCGCACCCAGCCCGCGATGCACTCACGGGCGTACCGGCGCGGCGGGGTGCTCGTCCCGAGCGAGCACCACATCGGCGCCTTCCACCAGTGGGTGACCGAGCACGTCCCCACCCCGGAAGCGGAGGAATGCCCGTGAGTGATCTCTTCATCGGTGGCCAGTGGACCGGGGCGATCGACCAGCGCACCCGGGAGATCCGCTGCCCGGCCGACGGCTCGCTGGTGGCGGTCGTCGACGAGGGCGGCGGCAAGGACGCGGCCGAGGCGGTGGCCGCGGCCCGGCAGGCGTTCGACCAGGGGCCGTGGCCCCGTACCCCGGCGGCCGTCCGCGGCGATCTGCTGCTGCGCGTGGCGGACCTGCTGGAGCGGGACCGGGCCGGGCTCGCCCGCGCCGAGTCCCTGGACACCGGCAAACGGCTGGTGGAGAGCGAACTCGACATCGACGATGTCGCGGCCTGCTTCCGCTATTTCGGCACCCTGGTCCGCACCGAGGTGGACCGGGAGGTGGACACCGGTCCGGCGGACGCGGTCAGCCGGGTGGTCCATGAACCGGTCGGCGTCTGTGCCCTGATCACCCCGTGGAACTACCCGCTGCTGCAGACCTCGTGGAAGGTGGCGCCCGCGCTGGCCGCGGGCAACACCTTCGTCCTCAAGCCCAGTGAGCTGACGCCGAGCACCGCCATCGCCCTGATGCGGCTGCTGGCGGAGGCGGGGCTGCCGGACGGGGTGGCCAATCTGGTGCTGGGCCCGGGGGCCGAGGCCGGGGCGCCGCTGACCGACAACCCCGATGTGGACCTGGTGTCCTTCACCGGGGGGCTGCGGACCGGGCGGCGGATCATGGCCGCGGCCTCGGGCACCGTCAAACGGACCTCACTGGAGCTGGGCGGCAAGAACCCCAATGTGGTCTTCGCCGACGCGGACTTCGAGACGGCCGTGGACTACGCGCTGACCGCGGTCTTCCTGCACTCCGGACAGGTCTGTTCGGCCGGTGCCCGGCTGCTGGTGGAGGACTCGCTGCACGACGCCTTCGTCGAGGAGGTGGTGCGCCGTGCCGAGGCCATCCGGCTGGGCGGTCCGTTCGACGAGCGGGCCCAGACCGGTCCGCTGATCTCGGCGGCGCACCGGGCCAAGGTCGAGGCGTATGTGGCGGCGGGGATCGCCGAGGGGGCGCGGCTGCGCTGCGGCGGCGCCCGGCCCCAGGACCCGGCCCTGGCGGACGGCTACTACTACCTGCCGACCGTACTGGACCGATGCCACAGCGGAATGTCGGTACTGGCCGACGAGTCCTTCGGCCCGGTGCTCACGGTGGAACGTTTCGCCTCCGAGGACGAGGCGGTCCGGCTGGCCAACGACACCATCTACGGACTCGCGGGGGCGGTGTGGTCCGGTGACGAGGGGCGGGCCCAGCGGGTCACGTCCCGGCTGCGGCTGGGCACCGTATGGATCAACGACTACCACCCCTATCTGCCGCAGGCGGAGTGGGGCGGGTTCAAGCAGTCCGGGACCGGGCGGGAACTGGGGCCCAGCGGTCTCGCGGAGTACCGCGAGACCAAGCACATCTGGCGCAACACCCGTCCCCGACCCCAGGGCTGGTTCGCCTGAATTTTGGAGTCCGCACATGCCCCCTTCCCAGGATGACGCCGAACTCGCGGAGTTCGGCTACCGCCCCGAATTGAAGAGAACGCTCGGCAACTTCCACACCTTCGCCGCCGGGATCAGCTACATCTCCATCCTCACCGGCACCTTCCAGCTCTTCTACTTCGGCTACGGCCAGGGCGGACCCGCCTACTGGTGGTCCTGGCCGATGGTCTTCGGCGGACAGCTCATGGTGGCGCTGTGCTTCGCCGAGCTGGCCGCCCGCTATCCGGTCGCGGGCTCGGTCTACAACTGGTCCAAACGGCTGGGCAACGCCCATGTGGGCTGGCTGGCCGGATGGATGATGCTGGTCGCCTCGATCGTCTCGCTGGCCGCGGTGGCCCTGGCGTACCAGCTCACGCTGCCGCAGATCTCCTCGTCCTTCCAGTTCGTCGGGGACGGGAGCGGCCAGTACGACACGGCCGCCAACGCGGTGCTGCTGGCCACCGTGCTCATCCTCTTCACCACCCTGGTCAACGCCTTCGGGGTCAAGCTGATGGCCCGGATCAACACCGCGGGCGTCTTCCTCGAACTCATCGCCACCGTGGTGCTGATCGTGCTCTTCGCCGTCCATGTGGTGCGCGGCCCGGAGGTGGTCACCGAGACCGCACACGCCGGCTCCGGCCAGGGCCTCGGCTATCTGGGCGCCTTCCTCACCGCCTCGCTGGCCTCCGCGTATGTGATGTACGGCTTCGACACCGCGGCCTCGCTCGGTGAGGAGTCCCTTGACCCCTCGCGCAACGCGCCCCGCGCGATCCTGCGCGCGCTCATCGCCTCCTTCGTCCTGGGCGGGCTGATCCTGCTGCTGGCGCTGATGAGCGTGGGCAGTCTGACCGGCGAGGGGCTGTCCACCGACGGACTGCAGTACATCGTGCTCGACGTACTGGGCCCGACGGTCGGCAAGGCGATGCTGTGGTGCGTGCTGATCGCGGTGACCGTGTGCGCGCTGGCCGTGCACACCGCCGCCGTACGACTGGCGTTCGCGATGGCACGGGACAACAACCTGCCCGCGGCCTCGCTGATGGCGCGGGTCAGCCCGCGGTTCAAGACCCCGGTACTGCCCGCGGTGATCGTCGGAGTGCTGGCGCTCGCCGTACTGGCCGTCAACATCCGCCAGCCGCAGATCTTCTCGGTGGTGACCAGCATCGGCATCATCATGATCTACCTCGCCTATCTGCTGGTGACCCTGCCGATGCTGGTGGCGCGGCTCCGCGGGCGGTGGGCCCCGGCGGGCGAGGGGCGGTTCTCCCTCGGCCGGTTCGGACTGCCGGTCAATCTGCTCGCGGTGCTGTGGGGCGCGGGGATGATGCTCAACCTCGCCTGGCCACGGGACGCGGTCTACAACGCGGCCCCGCCGCACCACTGGTATCTGCGCTGGGGCGCGTTCCTCTTCGTGGGCACCGTCGCGCTCGGCGGCTTCGCCTACTACTGGTTCGTCCAGCGCCACCGCACCGGCGTACTGGCCGAGCACGCGGCCGTGGCCGGCACCGAACCGTCCGGCACCCCCGTCCCCGCCGTCAGCGACTGACCGGAACCGCAGGAGGACAAGACATGGAAGACATGGACGAGTTCGACTATGTGGTGGTCGGCGGCGGTACAGCCGGCAATGTGGTCGCGGCGCGGCTGAGCGAGGACCCTTCGGTCACGGTGTGCCTGCTGGAGGCGGGCCCCTCCGACGTCGGCGACGACAACGTACTGCGGCTGGACCGCTGGATGGGGCTGCTGGAGTCCGGCTACGACTGGGACTATCCGGTGGAGCCGCAGCGGAGCGGCAACAGCTTCATGCGGCACGCCCGCGCCAAGGTGCTGGGCGGCTGTTCCTCGCACAACTCCTGTATCGCCTTCTGGGCCCCGGCCGAGGACCTGGACGAATGGGCGGCGGGCGGCTGTACGGGCTGGAACGCCGAGGACACATTCCCCCTGTACCGTCGGCTGGAGACCAATGACGCGCCCGGCGACCACCACGGGCGCGGCGGTCCGGTCACCATCCGCACCGTGCCGCCCAAGGACCCGTGCGGGGCCGCGCTGCTGGAGGCGTGCGCCGAGGCGGGCATCCCCACCACCCCGTTCAACACCGGCACCACCGTGGTCCGCGGTGCGCACTGGTTCCAGATCAACTCACGGGAGGACAACACCCGTCAGTCGTCCTCGGTGGCCTATCTCCACCCGATCATGGGGAAGCGGCCCAATCTGGAGATCCGCACCGGGGTGCAGGCGAAGCGGCTGGTGCTGGACGCGGACCGGCGCTGCACCGGGGTCGACTACCTCTCCCCCGATCTGATCCACACCCTGCGGGCGCGGGCCCGGCGGGAGGTGATCGTCTCCTGTGGTGCCATCGACTCCCCGAAGCTGCTGATGCTCTCCGGAATCGGCCCGGCGGACCATCTGCGCGAGACCGGTGTCGAGGTGGCCGTGGACGCACCGGGCGTGGGCGAGAACCTCCAGGACCACCCGGAGGGGGTGATCATGTGGGAGGCCCGACAGCCCATGGTCACCAGCTCCACCCAGTGGTGGGAGATCGGCATCTTCGCGGGCACCGAACCCGGTCTGGACCGGCCGGACCTGATGTTCCACTACGGCTCGGTGCCCTTCGACATGAACACCTACCGGCGCGGCTACCCGACCTCCGAGAACGCCTTCTGCCTCACCCCCAACGTCACCCGCGCCCGCTCCACCGGCACCGTCCGGCTGCGCACCCGCGACTTCCGCGACAAACCCCGCGTCGACCCCCGCTACTTCACCCATGAACACGACATCCGCGTGATGACGTACGGACTGCGGCTGGCGCGGGAGATCGCGGCGCGGCCCGCCCTGGCCGCCTGGGCGGGCGCCGAACTCGCCCCGGGACCGGGGGTGACCACCGACGAGGAGCTGTTCGGCTACATCCGCGACACCCACAACACCGTCTACCACCCCGCGTGCACCGTGAAGATGGGCGCGCCCGACGATGTCTCGGCCCCGCTGGACCCCCGCTTGAGGGTGAAGGGGGTGAGCGGACTGCGGGTGTGCGACGGTTCGGTGATGCCGCACCTGGTCGCCGTCAACCCGTGCATCACCACGATGATGATCGGCGAGAAGTGCGCCGACATGATCAAGCAGGACAGCTAGCCGCGGCCCCCGAGCGCTTCAACAGGCCCCCGTCCGCGCCTCTTTCCGCCCCCTTCCGGATGTTCCGGAAGGGGGCGTCCTGGGATGCCCGACTCGTCCGTTCGGGTGAGCCAATGCCCGGAGTGTTGCCTTCCTCATCACCGGAATGGGTTACTGAATCCGTCCGATTCCGGTGGGCCGCCCATCCTTTCCGGAGGAGCGGAAGGCGCCTGCCCGGAGACGGAAGCATCCCCGTGATGCTGTCGCGCCCTGCCCTCCTCCGCGAAGGACGTGCAGGGACCGGCCAAAGCGGCGCGCGCATGCGGGCGTCCGCTGCGGCGCGGCGGGCCCCGCGAGCTGGTCTGGAGCCGTCATGCTGACGCCGTATCGCCCGTGCGGGCTCGTCATCGTCACCGATGGCGGCGGGGATTGCCTCGCCGTCGTCGACCCGGATTCCCACAGGATCGTCCCCACCCTCCGGGCGCCGATCCCGATCGTGGCGCGGTCGGCCCCCGGCCGGCTGGTCGTCTGCACCGCGGCCGATCCGGGCGGGCTGCCCGGGACGCTGGACACCACCGCCCTCCTCGGTTCCCTCCCACGGCCCCGCGCGGGCGACGGGCGGCTGCTCGCACCCACCCGGTTCGGGGCGGACGAGGACCTGCCGGGCATCCTCCTGGAGGCGCTCTCCGGGATCTTCCCGGACCAGGGTCCGTACAGCGGCGGAACGCTGGTGACCATCATCGGACACCACTTCAGCTTCACCACCGACGTCTTCTTCGGCCCGCACCGCGCGGCCAGTTACTCCGTACTGGACGACGAGACGATCGTGGCGGTGAGCCCCTGGGGCACCGGGGCGGTCCCGGTCACGGTCACCACCCCCGGCGGCAGCGCCGTCATCGGCACCTTCTACTACATCCCCTGGCCCCGGCTGAAGACCATCGTGCCCGACGCCGGACCGCTCGGCGGCGGCAATGTCATCGAGCTCACCGGGGTCAACCTGAGCACCGCCCAACTGGTGTACTTCGGTGACTCACTGGCGTTCCCCGCCGTCGTCACCGACCAGAACCTGCTGGTGACCGCCCCGCCCGCGACCGGGCCCGGTACCGTGCCGGTCTGGGTCACCGGTGTCGGCGGGGTGAGCAACCGGCTGACCTACACCTACGCGCCGACCCCCCACGTCACCGGGGTCAGCCCCTCCACCGGACCGATCGCGGGCGGCAGCACCATCCTGCTGACCGGCACCGGGCTCTCCCTCGTCAGCGGTGTCTTCATCGGCGGTGTCCCCGCGGTCTCCTTCCGGGCGTTCTCCGACACCCTGGTCGTGGTGGTGACCCCGCCGGGGACGCCCGGGTCCGCCGACATCACCGTGCTGACCCCCGGCGGCACCGCGACCCTCACCGGTGCCTTCGGCTACATGGCGCCGACGGAGACGGCCGTCACCTCCGCGCCCGACCCCTCGCTCGTCGGCGAACCGGTGACCTTCACCGCCACGGTCACGGGTGTCCCGCCCACCACGGGCACCCCGACCGGTACGGTCACCTTCGACTTCGGCGACGGCACCGACCCGGTCACCACGGCGCTCACCGGCGGCACGGCCACGGTCGGCCACGCCTACGCCGCCCCCTCGGAGACGCCGTACACCATCACCGCCACCTACAACGGCGAGGTGCTGTTCTTCGGCTCCACCGGTACCGACACCCAGGTCGTGACGGCGGCCTCGACCACCACCACGCTGACCGGCACCCCCGACCCCTCCCAGACCGGGCAGCCGGTCACCTTCGTGGCGCGGGTCGCCCCGGTGGCGCCGGGGGCGGGAACACCCACCGGCACCGTCACCTTCGACTTCGGCGACGGCACCCCGACGGTCGAACTGCCGCTGTCCGGCGGCGCCACGGCCGTGGACCACGTCTATACGAGCACCGGGGGCAGTCCGTACGCGGTCACCGCGGTCTACGGCGGCGACACCAACTTCACGGCCTCCACCGGCACCGACACCCAGACGGTGCAGCAGGCGACGACGAGCGTGGCGGTCGGGGTCTCGCCCACCCCGTCGGTGACCGGGCAGCCGGTGACCGTCACCGCCACGGTCAGCTCGCTGCCGCCGGGCGCGGGCACCCCGACCGGTACGGTCACCTTCGACTTCGGCGACGGCTCACCGCCGGTCGTGGTCACCCTCACCGGGGGCACCGCCGAGGCCACCCACACCTTCACCGGTACGACGGGCAGCCCGTACACCATCACCGCCACCTACAGCGGCGACGCCGACTTCGCCGCCGCCACGGGCTCGGCCGGTGCCACGGTGGGGCAGTCCGCCTCGACGACCACCGTGAACACGACGCCCAGCCCCTCCGTCTCGGGCGAGCCGGTGACCGTCAGCGCCACGGTCGCCGCCGTACCGCCCGGAGCCGGAACGCCCACCGGCACCGTCACCTTCGACTTCGGCGACGGGACGACACCCGAGATCCTGGCGCTGTCGGGCGGCACCGCCACGGCCACCCACGCCTACACCGGCACCGCGGGCAGTCCGTACGCCATCACCGCCACCTACAGCGGTGACGCCGACTTCACCGCGTCCCTGGGCACCGGCGCCCAGACCGTGCAGCCCTCCGGCACCACCACCTCCCTGACCTCCGCACCCGACCCCTCCGCCGTGGGGGAACCGGTCACCTTCACCGCCACGGTCACGGCCCTGGCGCCCGGGGCCGGAACGCCCACCGGCACCGTCACCTTCGACTTCGGCGACGGCACCCCGATCGTCACCGCGGTGGTCGGCGGTGTCGCGGAGGCCACCCACGCCTTCACCGCCGCCGCCGAGACCCCCTACACCGTCACCGCCACCTACAACGGGGACACCGACTTCGGCACCTCCGTGGGCACCGACCCGCAGACCGTGGAACCCGCGGACACCACGCTGTCGGTGACCTCCGCACCCGACCCAGCCGTGGTGGGGCAGGACACGACGTTCGTCGCGAAGATCACCCCTGGGACGCCGACGGCCGTCTCCCCGACCGGACAGGTGACCTTCACCTTCAGCGACGGAGCCCCGCCGGTCACCGTGCCCGTCGAGGGCGGCACGGCGACCGTCACCCGCCCCAACCCGGAGGTGGCGGACAGCCCGTACACGGTGACCGCGGCCTACAGCGGCGACGCCAACTTCAATCCCTCGGCGGCATCGGACACCCAGGTGGTGACCCAGGCGGTGTCGACGACGGTGGTGACCGCCGCCCCGGAGCCCTCGGTGACCGGCCAGACGGTCACCTTCGGCGCCACCGTGGCCGCGGTGGCGCCGGGCGCCGGAACCCCCACCGGCACCGTCACCTTCGACTTCGGCGACGGGACGGCGCCCGAGACGGTGGCGCTGTCGGGCGGCACCGCCACGGTCACCCACGCGTACGCCAACGCGTCGACGAGCCCGTACCAGGTCACCGTCTCCTACAGCGGCGACGACAACTTCCTGGTCTCCACCGGCACCGCGTTGCACAGCGTCGAACCGGCCGGCACCACCACCACGGTCACCGCCGCCCCCGATCCATCGGTGACCGGAGAGACGATCACCGTCACGGTGGCCCCGAACGCGCCCGGGGCGGGACTTCCCACCGGCCGCGTCACCTTCGACTTCGGCGACGGCACCCCCGTGGTCACCGCCGAACTCGTCGCCGGCACGGTGACCGTCAACCACGCCTACACCAGCGCGAGCGGCAGCCCGTACACCATCACGGGCACCTACGAGGGCGACGCCAACTTCTCCCCGTCCGAGGACACCACCTCCCACATCGTCGAACCCGCCGACACCACCACCACGGTGACCTCATCCGCGGACCCCGCCGCGGTGGGCCAGACCGTGACCCTGATCGCACGGGTGACACCGGTCCCGCCGGGCGCCGGAGCCCCCGGCGGCACGGTCGTCTTCGACTTCGGCGACGGCTCCTCCCCGGTCACCGTGGCGGTCTCGGGCGGGATCGCCACCACCACACACGCCTACGCCTCCACCGCGGGCAGCCCCTACACCGTCACCGCCTCGTACGGCGGGGACGGCGACTTCGCCGCCTCCACCGGAACGGTCGCCCAGCGCGTGGAAGCGGAGGTGTCGAGCACCTCGACCACGGTCGTCTCCTCCCCGGACCCGTCCCTCGTCGGCCAGACGGTCACCTTCACCGCGACCGTGGCGGTGCTGCCGCCCGCCTCGGGCACCGCCACCGGCACGGTGACCTTCAATTTCGGCGACGGCAGCGCACCGGTCACCGCGCCGCTGACCGCCGGGGTCGCCACGGTCACCCATGTCTACGGCTCCACCGCGGGCAGCCCCTACACGGTCTCCGCCTCCTACGGCGGGGACGCCGACTTCGCGGGCTCGGCCGGGGTCGACACCCAGACGGTGAACCTGGCCGCCTCCACCACGACCCTGACCACCGCCCCGAACCCGTCGGTGACCGGAGAACCGGTCACCTTCACCGCGACCGTGGCACCGGCCGTGATGGGCACCGGAACCCCGACCGGCACCGTCACCATCGACTTCGGCGACGGTTCGGGTCCCCTCCTGGTGGCGGTGACCGACGGAGTCGCCACCGCGGTGCACGCGTACGCCGGTCCCTCCGGCAGTCCGTACACCGTCACCGCGACCTACCACGGCGACGCCGCCTTCAGCGCCTCCACGGACACCGAGGTGCAGACGGTCGATCAGGCGGCCACGGTCACCGGCCTCTTCTCGTCGCCGAATCCGACCGTGGTGGGCGAGCCGGTGACCGTCACCGCGGCCGTGGCACCGGTCCCCCCGGGCACCGGCACCCCGACCGGCACGGTCACCGTCGACTTCGGCGACGGCACCCCGACCGTCACCGTCGACACCGTCGGCGGTCTGGCCACGGTCACCCATCAGTACGCCACCACCGCGGGCAGCCCGTACACCATCACCGCCACCTACAACGGTTCCACCGGCTACGCCGCGTCCACGGTCACCACCACCCACACCGTCCAGCAGAGCTCCACCAGCAGCACGGTGACCATCAATCAGGGGCCCACCGTGGTGGGCGAGCCGGTGACGGTCACCACCACGGTCGCCACCACGCCCCCGGGTGCCGGAACCCCGACCGGCACGGTCACCGTCGACTTCGGCGACGGCACGACGCCCGTCACCGCGCCACTGGTCGGCGGGGCCCTCACCCTCAGCCACGCCTACATCACCAGCCTGGGCAGTCCGTACACCATCACCGCCGTGTACAACGGCAACGGTGACTTCGGCACCTCGGTGGCCATGGCCACCCAGACCGTGACCCAGGACGCCACCACCACCACGGTGACCGCCGCGCCCCAGCCGTCCGTGGTGGGCCAACCGGTCACCTTCAGCGCCTCGGTGGCCCCTGTGGGGCCGGGCGGCGGTTCACCGACCGGCACGGTGACCTTCGACTTCGGGGACGGCAGCCTCCCGGCCGCGGTCCCGGTGGTCGCCGGAGTGGCCACCGTCGACCACACCTTCACCGGCGCGGCGGGCAGCCCGTACACGGTGACCGTCACCTACAGCGGCGACGTCGACTACACGGGCTCGGTCGACACCTTCAGCCAGACCGTGAACCAGTCCTCCTCGGCCACGGCGGTGACCCTGGCACCCACGCCCTCGGTGGTGGGGGAGGCCGTGACCGTGATCGCGACGGTCACGGTGCCCGCGCCCGGCGCGGGCACCCCGACCGGTACCGTCACCTTCGACTTCGGCGACGGCAGCGCGTCCGTCACCGTCCCGGTCACCGCCGGGGTGGCCACCGCCTCCCACGGCTGGACCGACACGCTCGGGAGCCCGTTCGCCGTCACGGCTTCCTACAGCGGGGACGCCGACTTCACGGCCTCCAGCGGAGCCGCGGTCCAGATCGTGAACCAGGCGGCCACCACCACCGCCGTGACCACCGCACCCGACCCCTCGGTACCGGGCCAGCCGGTGACCGTCACCGCCACCGTCGCGGTGGTCACCCCCGGGGCCGGAACCCCGACCGGCAGGGTGACCTTCGACTTCGGCGACGGCGGCGAACCCGTCACCGCGGACATCACCGGCGGCGTCGCCACGGTCGACCACGCCTGGGCGGGCACGGCGGGGAGCCCGTACACCGTGACCGCCACCTACGACGGCGACGCCGACTTCACCACCTCCAGCGGCACCGACACCCAGACGGTGGCGCCGTCCACGACCACCACCTCCGTCCTCACCCTGCCGGATCCGTCGGTGACGGGCCAGGAGGTCACCTTCATCGCGCGGGTGGCACCGGACGCACCGGGCGACGGCTCCCCCACCGGCACGATGACCTTCGACTTCGGGGACGGCAGCGCGCCCGTCGCCGTCCCCGTCGCCGGGGGCGAGTCGACCACCCAGCACACCTACACCAGCGCGGCGGGCAGTCCGTACTCCGTCACCGTGACCTACGGCGGGAGCGCCGACTTCACCGGCTCGGTGGGCCACGTCACGCACACCGTCTTCCCGGCGCAGTCCACCACGGTGGTCAGCTCGACACCGGATCCGTCCGTGACGGGTGAGCCGGTGACCGTGACCGCCACCGTGTCGGCGGTCGCGCCCGGGGCCGGGACCCCCACCGGCACCGTCACCTTCACCTTCGGCGACGGCACCCCCTCGGTGGCCGTGGACGTGGTGGGCGGCAGCGCCGGTATCAGTCACGTCTGGACCACCACGTCCGGGAGCCCGTACGCCATCACGGCCGCCTACGGCGGGGACACCGGGTTCACCGCGTCCAGCGGCACCGACACCCAGACCGTCGCCCCGGCCGCGACCACCACCGCGGTGACCACCTCACCCGATCCCTCGGTGTCGGGTGAACCGGTGACCGTGACGGCCACCGTCGCGCCGGTCGCCCCCGGCGCCGGAACCCCCACCGGCACCGTCACCTTCACCTTCGGCGACGGCACCCCCTCGGTGGCGGCACCGCTCGCCGCGGGCCAGGCGTCCATCAGCCATGTCTGGGCGGGCACCGCGGGCAGTCCGTACACCGTCACCGCCGACTACAACGGGGACCCCGACTTCACCGTCTCCAGCGGGACCGACGGCCACACGGTCGACCAGGCGACCACCGCCCTGACGCTGGTGTCCTCGCCCGACCCGTCCGTGGCCGGGCAGGAGGTCACCTTCACCGCCAGGGTGTCGGTGGCCGCCCCGGGCGCGGGCACCCCCACCGGCACCGTCACCTTCGACTTCGGCGACGGCGGTGAACCGGTCACGGCCGCGGTCTCCGCCGGAGTCGCCACCATCACCCACACCTACGCGGACTCCTCCGGCAGCCCCTACACGGCCACCGCGGACTACAGCGGGGACGCCGACTTCGCCCCGGCCACCGCGACCGACACCCATACGGTCTCGCCCGGCGCCGCCACCACCTCCACCACGGTGGTCTCCTCCCCCGACCCCTCGGTGACCGGGCAGTCGGTCGTCTTCACCGCGACCGTGGCCCCGACGCCGCCGGGCAGCGGAGTGCCCACCGGTACGGTCTCCTTCGACTTCGGCGACGGGACCGCGGTCATCACCGCGCCGCTCATCGCCGGGGTGGCCACGGTCGCCCACTCCTACATCAGCGCGACGGGCAGCCCGTACACGGTCACCGCCCACTACAGCGGTGACGGCGACTTCAGCGCCTCCACGGGGTCGGACTCGCACACGGTGAACGCGGCGGCCACGACCACCACGGTCACCTCCGCACCGGATCCGTCGGTGACCGGCCAGCCGGTGACCCTCACCGCGACCGTGGCACCGGTCGCCCCGGGCGCGGGCGTACCCACCGGCGTCGTGACCTTCGACTTCGGCGACGGCAGCCCCACCGAGATGGCGACGGTCTCCGGTGGCGTGGCCCGGATCACCCACACCTACACGACGGCGGGCGGCCCGGTCACGGTCACCGGTACCTACAACGGAGACACCAGCTTCACCGCGTCCAGCGGCACCGACACCCAGACCGTCGCCCCGGCCGCGACGAGCACCGCGGTGGTCTCCTCCCCCGACCCCACCGTGGCCGGCCAGTCCACCACCATCACCGCCACCGTCGCCTCCGTCGCCCCCGGCGCCGGAACCCCCACCGGCACCGTCACCTTCAGCTTCGGCGACGGCACCCCCAACGCCACCGCACCGGTGAACAACGGCCAGGCCGTGGTCTCCCACGTGTACACGGGGACCACCGGCAGCCCGTACACCATCACCGGCACCTACAACGGCGACACCAACTTCACCGGCTCCAGTGGGACGGACACCCAGACGGTCAACCGGGCCGCCACCACCACCGCCGTGGCCTCCAGCCCCGACCCCACCGTCACCGGACAGTCCACCACCATCACCGCCACCGTCGCCTCCGTCGCACCCGGCGCCGGAACCCCCACCGGCACCGTCACCTTCAGCTTCGGCGACGGCACCTCCAACGCCACCGCCACCCTGGTCGGCGGAGTGGCGAGCCTCGGCCACGCCTACGCGGGGACGTCCGGCAGCCCGTACACCCTCACGGCCACCTACAACGGGGACAACGACTTCAACGTCTCCAGCGGGACGGACACCCAGACGGTCAACCGGGCCGCCACCACCACCGCCGTGGCCTCCAGCCCCGACCCCACCGTCACCGGACAGTCCACCACCATCACCGCCACCGTCGCCTCCGTCGCACCCGGCGCCGGAACCCCCACCGGCACCGTCACCTTCAGCTTCGGCGACGGCACCTCCAACGCCACCGCCACCCTGGTGGGCGGAGTGGCGACCGTCGGCCACGTCTACACCACCCGGACGGGAAGCCCCTTCCCCATCACCGCGACCTACAACGCGGACGCCAACTTCACGGCGTCCAGCGGCACCGACACCCAGACGGTCAACAAGGCGAACACGGCCACCGCGGTGGTCTCCGGCCCGGATCCCTCGGTGGCGGGCCAGTCGGTGACCTTCTCCGCGACGGTCACCCCGCTGGCGCCCGGCAACGGCACACCGGGCGGCACGGTCACCTTCACCTTCGGCGACGGCACGGGCAGTACCACGGCGACGCTGTCCGCCGGGGTCGCGACGGTCACCCATGTCTTCAGCGGAACCTCCGGAAGCCCGTACACCGTCACCGCCTCCTACAACGGCAGTGACACCTTCAACACCTCCAGCGGCACCGACAGCCAGACCGTCAACAAGGCGTCCACCAGCACGAATGTGGTGTCCACACCGGATCCGTCGACGGCCGGGCAGTCGGTGACCATCACCGCCACCGTGGCGGCCATCGCGCCCGGTGCGGGGACGCCCACCGGCACGGTCACCTTCAGCTTCGGCGACGGCACCGGCAACGCCACGGCGACGCTCGCCGGCGGGGTCGCCAGTGTCACCCACACCTACGCCACCAGGACCGGAAGCCCCTTCCCCATCACCGCCGCCTACAACGGCGACACCAACTTCACGACGTCCACGGGCACCGACACCCAGACGGTCAGCAAGACCGCGACCACCACCACGGTGACCACCTCGCCCGATCCGTCGGTGGTCGGCCAGACGGTGACCGCCCAGGCGGTCATCTCGCCCGCCGGCATCCTGGGCGGGACCGTCACCTTCTCCTTCGGTGACGGCAGCGCCTCCGTCACCGTCCCGGTCGTGCTGGGCGTCGCGACCGCCACCCGCACCTACACCACCGCGACGGGGAGTCCGTTCACCGTCACCGGCACCTTCAACGGCACCGACAGCCTGGCCCCCTCCACCGGCACCGACACCCAGACCGTCAACAAGGCGTCCACCACCACCGCCGTGGTCGCCACACCGAACCCCGCGAGGGTCAACGACCCGGTGACCCTCACCGCCACGGTGGCCACGGTCCTCCCCGGTACGGGCACACCCACCGGAACCGTCACCCTGGCCATCCCGGGGCGGACCCCGCAGACCGTGACCCTGGTCAACGGCGTGGCCTCGGGGACGTTCAACCCGCTCCCCAAGGGGACGTACACCGTCACTGCCAACTACAACGGCTCCGTCAACCAGGCGGCCTCGGCGGGAAGTGCCACGCTGCTGGTGACCAACTAGCCCGCGGTCCGCTCCTGAGCGGTGTCGGAGACCTCGGCGGCCCCGGGCGCCGGGGTCTCCTCGCGCGCCGGGGTCTCGGCGGGCCGCTTGTACATCCGGGTGGCGGTGATCTGGCCGTGCACCTGCTCGCCCTCCGGATCGCTCTGGGGCAGGCCCGGGCGCAGATGCTCCTCGACGCTGATGTACTTCAGCCCCGCCCGCAGATCCGCGTCATTGCGCAACCGGATCACCAGCGGGAACTCGGCCAGCGCCGTGGTGTCGAACAGCCCCGTGGTGTACAGGAGCTGGACGCCGAGGGCATCGGCGACCGCCCGCTGGAGCTCCAGCAGATAGGTGGCGTTGGCCCGGCCGATGGGGTTGTCGAGGAAGAGCGTGCCCGCGTGGCGGTGCCGGTCCCGGCCGCGGTCGTTGCTGCGCAGCGCGGCCATGGTGCAGTACAGGGCGATGGCGGCGGTCAGCAGCTGGCCGCCGGAGAACACATCGCCCATCTGCCCGACCGGCACCCGCTCGGCCCGCAGCACCGCGTCCGGCTTGAGGATCTCCACCGCCACCCCGCGCGGCTGGAGTGCGGCCTGCACCCCGCGCAGCAGCAGGGACATACCGTCCCGGCGCAGGTCGGAGTTCTTCTTCACGGCGGAGCGGGTGGCCTCGTCGATGACCTCGCCCAGCCGCTCCGTCAGCGTCGCCTGGTCGGGGTCCTCGAAGCGGATCCGCAGGAACTCCTGGCCCGACCACTCACCGAGGCCCTCCGGGAGCCGGGAGAGCCGCTGGGCCGAACGCAGCGTGGCCAGACAGGACTCCACCAGACCGCGCAGCCGGTCCACGATGCTGCCGCGGTTGCGCTCCAACTGCTCCAGCTCGTCGGTGAGGACGCGCAGCCGGGGTGCGAACGCCTCGGCCCAGGCCGCGGCGTGCTCGGGCAGGGCCGCCGCGGGCAGCTCCCGGATCTGCTGCCGGGCCGGGGTGCGGACCTGCTCGTAGCGGGTGGAGTTGGCGTGCCGGACGAGGACGTCGCTCGCCTCCCGGACCGCCGATTCGGCCTGGGAGAGGTCGGCGGCGCAGCCGCGCAGCGAGCGGCGGGTCTCGGCCGCGGCCTGGCGGGCCTCGGCGAGGTCCCCGGTGTACGGCTCGGGCGCTTCCGTCTCCGCCTCGCCGGTGCCCGGTCCGTCGCGCAGCAGGTCCCGCAGGAGCGCGGCGGTCTCGTCGAACCCGCCCGCCGCGTCCTCCGCGGCGCGGTGGGAGCGCAGCAGATCGGCGTGGACGGTACGGGCGGTGTCCAGCGCGTCGGTGCGGGCGGCCAGTTCGGTGGTGGCGGTGCGCAGCAGTTCCTTGGCCCGGTCGGCGTCGGCCGGGACCATCTCCTCGGGCAGCTCGGTGTGGGCCTCGCCGTCGTCGGCGGGTGCCAGCCGCTCGGCCTCGCCGCGCAGCCGTCCGAGCTGCTCGCTCGCCGCCGAGGCGCGTGTCTCCAACATCTGGACCAGCGACTCCGCGCGGGCCGCGGCGGCCTGCCGGGAGGGTCCGTCGGCGCCGTCGGTGCCCTCCAGGAGCTGGGCGGCGCGGGTGCGGACCTTGTTGGTGAGCCGGTCGAGGGTGGCGAGGGCGGCGCTCTCGTCGCTTTCCGCACGGGCCTGTTCGGCACGGAGATCGGCGCCCACACCGACCTTCTCGTACACCTGGGACGCCGCGCGGTACGCCTCGCGGAGCGCGGGCAGCGAGGCGGTGGGCGGCTCGGTGTCCTCCCCGAGGTCGTCGGGCGCGCCCGCGATCTCGGCCCGCTCGGCGCGCAGGGCACGGGCGGTGCGGCGCGCGTCGTCGGCGGCGCGCTGGGCCGCGCGCCGGTCCTCGTCGGCCGCACGGGCCCGGTCCACCAGGGCGTCGGCCCGCTCCTCCGACTCGGCGGCCTCGTCGGCCAGTTCGCGCAGCCGGGTCTGCCAGGCGGCCCGCTGCCGCAGCCGGTGGGCCAGACCGGCCAGCGCGTCCGCCACGCGGCGGGCGCGCTGGGCCGCCTCCTGCCGCTCGTCACGGACCCGGGCCGCCTCGGTGGCGGCCTCGTCGGCCTCGGCACGGGCCGTCCGCGTCTCCACCAGCTCCCGCTGCGCGGTGTCGGCGCTCTCCCGCGCCTCCTGGGCGGCGACCGCCAGTTCGGCCAGCCGCCCTTGCGGGCAGCCGGAGCGCCAGGAGGCGAGCCGTGCCGAGAGCGCGCGGTCCCCCGCCAGCCGGGCCGCGAGGGCCCGGATCTCCTCGTCACGGGCGGTGGCGCGGGCGCGCAGCTCACGCCGCTCGTCGTCGGCGGCGCGCTCGTCGTGCATCGCCGGGTTCGGCGGGACCAGGAACACCCCGCTGTCCCGCTCCCCCGGGGCGGGGGTGGGCGCCAGCAGCGCGGCGGCGGTGCCGACGGCCACGGCGGACCGCGGCAGCAGCGACGCCTGTCCCAGCACCTCGCGGGCGCGGGCATGGGTGTCGGGGTCGGTGATCACCACCCCGTCCACGAGTTCGGGGCGGGCCGCGAGCACGGCGGCGTGGTCGACGGGGTCGACCGCCTGGGCGAGGTAACGCCAGCCCGGGAGCGCCGGAATGCCGTGCTCACCGAGGAATTCGACGGCGGCCAGCACATCCGGGCTGGGCGGCAGCAGCCCGCCGTCGCCGAGCGCGCCGAGGATCCGCGCATCGTCGGCGGCGGCCGTCCGCAGCTCGAAGAGCTGCCGCTCGGCGGAGGCGACGCTCTCGTCGAGCAGTTCGCGCAGCGCCTCGGCGTTGCGGTCCAGCTCCTCGGCGGTCAGCGGACCTTCGGGGCGCAGCGGCGGTGCCGCGGTCGCGCGGGTGGTGTCGGTTTCCCCGGCGGCCGTGTCGCTGTCGTCCCCCAGCTCGGGGTCCCAGCAGTCGGGGTCGTCGGCGGAGGGCCCGGGGCTGTCCGCGGTGTCGGGATCCTCCGTGGTGTCGGCATCGGTGCGGGGTGGCGCGGGCGGCGGCACGGAACCGGGCACGTCCTGACCGGACTCGTCCCCGGCATCGGCCGAGACCCGTCCGGTGGGCCGCGAATCGGCGGCCACCACACGGCGGTGATGCCGGTCGCCGTCCCCGTCCTCGATCCGGACGGTCACCCGCCGCGGCGGAACGGCGTCCGCCCCCACGGCACGGGTGCCGCCCCCGGCGGCGGTACGGGGGGTGGCGTCCGTGGCGGACTCCGGCGCGACCGCCCCGAGCGCGTCCGCGTCGGCCTCCGTACCGGCATCAGCTTCATCAGGACCTCCGCCGCCCGCGGGAGCACCCTCGTGGCCGACGTCCCGCGCATCCGCCGGGGTGCCGCCCGGAGCCGGGGAGTCCACCGGCACCAGGGGGTCGGTGGCGGGCTGTTCGTCCCGGTTCCGGGTACGGGCCGTCGGTTCGTCGTCCGCGTCGTCCGCGTAGGCGTGGTCGTCCGCCGGGTCGGGCTGGAGCCCCGACGGGCAGGCGGGGGTGTCGGCGCGGAAGGCCGCGGGGAGTCGGTCGAGGCCCAGCATGTCGTCCGCGTCGGGGTCGTCGTCGACCGGGACCGTGATCCACCCGGCCCGGCCGGAGTCGGCGGGCAGCGGACGACCGCCCGCGCCGGGGTCCGTGAGACGCACCGTCACGGACGTCCGCCCGTCCGAACGCGCCGCCGACGGGCGGCGGGTGCCGCGGGGGGCGGGGACGGGTGCCGATGGCTGGGGCAGCCCCAGCAGTTCGGCCAGGCGGGGTTCGGCGCCGAGCGCCTCGGCCGTCCGCCGCTCCCCCTCGTACACGGACTCCGCGGCCCGGGCCGCGTCCGCCGCGCGCGCGGCGGCCAGTTCGGTGCGAGCCTGGTCACCGGCGGCCGTGGCGGCCTGGTCGGCGGTGCGGCGGGCCGTCTCCCGGGCGGAGTCCCAGGCGGCGGCCGCGGTCTTCTCCGCGTCGCTCGCGGCGAGCGCCGCGCGGGCCGGGTCGGCGTCCGGGGCCGAGTCGTCCAGCCATCCGGCGCGCACGGCCTCGGCGGTCTCCTGCTCGACCTCGGTGAGCCGCTGCCGCAGATGCTCGGCCTCACTGCGGGCGCGCTGCGCGGCGGTGGCGGCGGCGGTCGCGTCCCGGTGGGCGGCCTCGCCGGTCTCCTGGAGGGCGGCGGAGCGCTCCTCCTCCTCGTTGGCCACCCGTTCGCCGTCCCCGGCCGCCGCGTGCAGCGCGCGGACCAGATCGGCGGCGGCCTTGGCGCGGGCGGCGAGGGCGGGCGCGGCGTCCCGCTCGGCCTCGCGGATGGCGGCGGCGACGCGCGCGGAGCGGTCGGCGGCGGCGCGGTGGCGCAGTACGGTCTCGGCGGCCTGCCAGGCGGAGTGCAGGGTGCGGGCGTCGTTCAGCTCACGGCGCTGAGCGGCGGCGCCCTTCTCGGCGGCGGCGAGCGCCAGCGAGGCGTGCCGGTAGGCGAGTTCGGCGGCGACGAGGTCGCTGCGGCCCCGCGCCGTCTCGGCCCCGGTGACCGCATGCGCGGCGGAGGCCACCTGCTGGGCCAATTCGGCGGCGCGGCCGCGCTCCTCGGCGCCCCGCGCGGAGAGCCGCCGGGCGAGCGTACGGGTGCGGCGCTCGGCGCCCGCGTGCACACCGCGCGCCTGCTCCCGCCGGCCAGCCGCCTCGGCGATCCGCGACAACAGGTCCAGCGATCCGGCGGTGAAGTCCCGTTCGGCAGTGAGCTCGGCGCGGCGGCCGAGCTTGTGCGCGAAACCGTGGACGAGGTCGGCGAGCCCGTCGGTGTCCCGGGTGTCGGTGACGGCGCGGAGCAGCAGATCGGTGAAGTCGGAGTCGTTCTTGACGGCGAAGAGCCCGGCCGCCTCGCCCTCGTCGGCGTTCATCTCCCGCTGGTAGCGGAAGAGTTCGGGGTCCAGACCGAGGTCGCCGAGGTGTTCGTTCCAGCGCTCGTGGATCTCCACCCAGACCACATCGAGGTGCGGATACGCCTTGCCCGCCTCGGTGAGCGCGTCGCGGAACCCCTTCATGGTGCGGCGGCGGCCGCGGGCGGTGGAGGCGCCCTCGGCGGCGGGCCGCACCGCGGCGGACTCGGCGACGGGGAGTGAGTCCAGGCTGAGCCCGGGGCCGGGGCGGAAGGAGTACCACGCCTCGGCGAACTTGCGCGGGTCGTTGGAGACCTGACGGCCGCGCCACTCGCTGACCTTGCCGACCACGACCGTCTCACCGGTGACGGTGTGCTGCCACTCCAGGGCGACATGGCCGCAGTCGTCGGCGAGCAGGAACTTGCGCAGCACACCGGAGCTGGCGCCGCCGAGGGTGTTGCGGTGGCCCGGCAGCATCACCGAGAAGATCAGCTTCAGCAGAACGGACTTGCCGCCGCCGTTCTCCAGGAAGAGCACGCCCGCGGGCGCCGGGCGCCGGGGCGGGCCGACCGGTTCGTCCTCGAAGAACTCCGCCTGGGTGGGCGCGGGGCTGGGCACCGGCTCGCCGACTCCGCGCAGGTCCAGCACGGTGTCGGCGTAACGCGCACCGGCCGGCCCAATGGAGTAGAGGCGGACCCGGGACAGCTCGTACATGGCGGCAGGACTCTCGTTGGCGTCAGGGGGCGGGTGGCGTCGGGAACGTCAGGAGTGGAACGGCAGACCGGCGTCGGCGACGAGGTCGAGGTCGTCGGTGTCGTCGGGGGGCAGCAGGGTGGCGCTGCCGTCGCCGACGGGGACGACGCCCAGCTCCAGCAGCTCGGTCATGGCCGCACCGGCAGCCATGTCGCGCACCTGGAGCTGGTAGCGGGGGGTGGTGCGGTACGCGCCCCCCGCGTCGTCCCCGGTGCGCTGGAGGAAGCCGGAGTCGACGAGGAAGGCGACGGCCTTGCCGATGATGCCGGTGGTCGAACCGGCCAGTCTGCGGGCGTCCTTGGTGGCGCCGGTGGCGCTGCGCCGCGCGTACACCCGCCAGGCGGCCTCGAGACCGGGGGCGTCGGTGGCCGGGTCGGTGTTGTCGCCCTGTTCCTCGGCCCGCTCCTCGAGGCGGCGACACGCCTGGCGGACGAAGGCGTCCACCCCGTTGACGGTGATCCGGCCGATGTAGCCGTCGTCGGCGAGGTCCTCGGGGCGGGGGAAGGCGAGGGCGGCGACGGCGAGATGGGCGAGCCCGTGCAGGAAGCGGTCGGCGGAGTCGGTGCTCGCGCGGCGGGCGTAGTCGCCCATGCGGACGGCGAAGACCGAGTCCTCGGCGGCGGTGACCGCCATCCCCGCGCGGGTGGACACCTCCAGCACGATCAGGCCGAGCCCGGCCGCGACGGCGTCGGTGAGCCGGGCGAAGGCCGGTTCGTCACGGTGGCGGCGGAGCAGTTCGGCGTACTCGACGTCACGCGCGGGCAGCAGCTTGGGCTGGAGCCCGAAGGCCACCAGCCGCGCGGCGTCGGCCGCGTCGGCGGGGGTGACCCCGCCCGGCGCGCCACCGGCGGCCGGTGCGGGCTCCGGCTGCGCCGCCTCGTCGAGGGCGTCGTACTCGGTCACGGGTGAAGCTCCTTGCGCGGGGCGTACTCACGGTTGACGAAGGGACCGGTGGCCGGCCGGGCGGGGCGCGGCATCACGCCACCTCCGCCCGGTCCGCGGCCATTCCGGCGGCGTCCAGCAGGGCGGTGCCCACGATGAGGTCGGCGCCGCCGAACTCCGGGTCGTCGAGTTCGGTACCGTCGTCGACGGCGAAGAGGAGACGCTGTTCGCCCTGGCGGTAGGCGGTGCCGACCGGGGGGCTCGCGGCGTGCACGGCCAGCAGGGCGATGAGGTACGGCAGGTCGGCGTCCCGGCGGCGGGCGTCGGCGAGCAGGCCCGAGAGACGGCGGGGGGCGTCGGCCGGGAGCTCCAGCAGCTCCATGGCCATGGCGAGCTGTTCCTCGCTGAACCGGCTGTCGTCGGGGGTGGCGATCAGATCGGGCTCGGGCATCTCCGCGCCCAGGTGCTCCCGCTCCGCGGGCGGGGTGAGCAGCATCTCCACCAGGTCGCCCATCCGCACCGAGGTCGGGGTGCGCAGGCCCGTGCCGCGGGCGAAGAAGGCTTCGGTGACCCGGCCCGCGCGCTCGACGGGGAGCGGCAGCAGCGGGGCCAGGAGCTGCCCGTACAGGTCGAGTCCGGAGCGGGCGGCGGGGGCGGCGAACGCCTGGCGGTCCTGCTCGGCGCGGAACAGCGGCCCGGCCTCCAGCAGCCGGGACTGGAGCTGGGTGTGCCGCCGGATGCAGTCCTTGACGATGTCGACCAGCTCGGCGGCGCGCCGTTTGTGCTCGGCGCCCTCGGCCTCGTCGCGCGCCTTGCGGATGTTGGTGAGGATCGCGTTCTCGTGGCGGTAGCGGTCGGCGACGTGGTCGAGCGCCTCGGTGATCATTTCGGGGACGGTACTCAGCCAGTCGACCGCCCGGACGTTGCGCCGGGTGGCGTCGAGGGTCCGGCGCAGGGTCTCGGAGTACTGGACGGTGCGGTAGCGGGCCTGCTCGGCGGCGAGTTGGGCATCGGCGAGGCGGCCGCGGCTGATCAGCACCTCCAGTTTGACCTCGGCAGCGATCTGGGCGCTGGTGACGTCCGTGTCGAGGGCACCGACCAGGACGTTGACGGCTTCGTCGGTGGTGCGCAGATAGACGGTGCCGCCGGGGCCCGGTACCTCCTCGATCAGCTTGAAGTCGTAGTCCCGCCGGACATAGGCGCCATCGGCCCCGAACGTGCCGTAGACCGCACGGAAGCCGCGGTCCACACTGCCGACGTTGATCAGGTTCTCCAGCACCCAGCGGGCGACGCGCTCATGCTCGGCCGCGGAGCGCCCGGGGGCCTGGGCGGCGACGCGGGGCAGCAGCCTGGCCACTATCTGGTCGTGGTCGGCCCCGGTGTCGAAGTCCATGTTGAGCGTGACCAGGTCGATGGCGGCGAGGGCGACCTCGGCCATCGCGTACACCCCGTACTCCCCCGCCAGGTTGGCCTTGCGCGTGTCGAGGTCGTGCAGCGGCGCGGTGCACGCGAGCGCGCGCAGCCGCCGGGCCAGGCCCTCGTCGGCGACCGGGCCCGGGGCCGGGCGGGCGGGCCCGGCATGGCCGTTGAGCTGGGGCGCAGCCGCCCCGGGGGGTGGAGATGTCACGTCGCACAGAGTAGGCCGTCGCACCGACAACGGACGAAACGGCACGGAGATCCCGCTATGACACGGAGATCGCCGGTCGGTACCGGGGTACGCGCGGGTACCCCGGCGCGGCTCCCGTGCCGCACCGGCCCGTCAGTCTACGGCCCCGTGCCCGGGTGGTCCGTCCATGGCGAGGGCCGCGAAGGTGGCGAGCCAGTGGTCACCGGTGAAGTCGCCGGAGGCGGTGTGCACCAGCCCCGCGGCGAGGTGGTCCTCCGCGGCGGCCGTCAGTACCGGCACCCGGGCGTCACCGGGCGGCAGGGCGGCCGACAGTCTGCGCAGACCGGCGGCCCGGCTGAGGGAGAGCCCGATGAGATGACCGATCTGCGGATCGCCGGGGTCGGAGACGACGGGTGGGGCGAGGAGGGTGACGGCCGTGCGTTCGAGTCCGGGCAGGAAGCGTGTCAGCCAGGGCCCGAACTCCTCGTGCGGCAGCACTCGGCACACCGCCTCCGCCTCGGTGAGGGCCGGTGACAGGAAGTCCTGGCCGGAGGGTTCCCAGTGGACGGGCGCGTCGCGGTCGTCCGCGAACCAGTCGAGCACCGCCCCGGCGACGGGTTCGGCCAGCGCGGGGCGGCCCGCGGCGGACGCGCTGTCCAGGACGAGACCGAGGGCGAAGGCGCTGTTGGTGTGGGTGCCGTGGCGGGCCGGATAGGTGGCCCGCACCAGCCACCCGCGCAGCAGTTCCTCGACCGCTTCGGCCGCGGGTTCCAGGGCGCCCGCCCAGCGGCCGCCCGCGGTACCGCCCAGCGCACGGCACTCGGCCGTCAGCGCCAGCAGCCAGGCCCAGCCGTACGGGCGCTCGAAGGAGGGGTTGGCGCGCAGATACCCGGCCTCCGCGGTGAGCGCGCCGTGGGTGAGGTGGCGGTCCAGCACCTCGGTGATCGCGACGCCGGGCACCCGGTCGGGGCAGCGGCGCAGCAGCCGGACCAGCAGCCAGTGCATATGGACCGCGGAGTGCCAGTCGTAGGAGCCGTAGAAGGCGGGGTGATGGGTGCGCGGCGATACGAGGTCGTCGGGGCCGCGCAGCAGATGAGCGGGGGCGTTGGGGTAGGCCCGGGTGACGTTGGCGAGCGCGACGGTGGCGAACCGCGGTGCGCACTGCCGGAATTCCTCCGATATGGCACTGTCTGTTGTCGGGAGTTCCGTACTCAATGGGTGGCTCCTCCGGCGATGCGCAGATCCGCCCCGGTGGTGCGCACGGCCGCGGTGACGATCGCGCGCAGCGCCTCGGCCGCCGTTACGACGGGCAGCGACGGCTGATCGCGGTCCACGACCTGTCCGGGGGCGTACGGGAGGTGGACGAAGCCGCCCCGGGTCGCCGGGCGCCGGGTGGCGATCAGATGCGCGAGCCCGTAGAAGACGTGGTTGCACACGAAGGTGCCCGCGGTCTGGGACACGGCGGCCGGGATCCCGGCGGCGCGGACGGCGGCGACACACGCCTTGACCGGCAGTGACGCGAAATACGCGGCCGGGCCGTCCGCCACCACCGGTTCGTCGACCGGCTGCCGCCCCGCGTTGTCGGGTATGCGGGCGTCGTCGACGTTGATCGCGACGCGTTCGACGGTGACCTGGGCGCGGCCGCCCGCCTGTCCCACGCACACCACGAGATCGGGGCCGGCCGCCGCCACGGCCGCGTCCAGCTCCTCGAGCGCGGTGCCGAAGACACAGCTCAGCCGGACGGCCGTGACGTCGCAACCGGGCGGCGGATCGGCCGCGACGAGGGCGGCCGCCTCCCACGACGGATTGGTCTCCTCGCCCCCGAAGGGTTCGAAACCGGTGAGCAGCACCCGGGTCATGACGGACTCCCTGCTTCGGGGCCTTCAGAAGGCGAAGAGCGAGATGATGGCGATGTTGCAGACCAGCAGTGCCCCGGCGGTGGGGATCTGCGCCTTGATCGGCCCGTACTGGTCCTTGAGCTCCAGCAGCGCGGCGGGGACCAGGTTGAAGTTGGCGGCCATGGGGGTCACCAGCGTTCCGCAGAAGCCCGCGAGCATGCCGACGGCGAGCACCACGGGGGCGTCGCCGTGCATCTGCTCGATGAGCACGGGCCAGCCGATGGCGGCCGTCATCACCGGGAAGGCGGCGAAGGCGTTGCCCATGATGATGGTGAACAGGGCCATCCCGATGCAGTAGACGGCCACGGCCACGTACTTCTGGCCGTCCGGCAGCAGCTGTTCGGTGATCTTGCCGACCTGGTCACCGACCCCGGCCACCTGGAAGATGGAGCCCAGGACGGCGAGCAGTTGGGGCAGCAGCAGCGCCCAGCCCATGGACTCCAGCAGCGATCGCCCGGCGTGCAGCGATACCGACGGCCTGGGCTCGCGGACCACGACCATGGCGACCAGCAGGCCCGCTATCGCGCCGAAGCCGAGGCCGAGGATGGTCTCGCTGCCGGTCTCCAGCACCGGGGTGCCGCCGATGTGCCAGTGCTTGACGGCCGAGGCGCAGACCACGGCGACCAGCGGGATGGTGAGCGCGGGGATGAACAGCCGGTTGCCGAGCCGGGCGGCGGAGGCGACCCGCTGTTCGGTGGTGGTGGTGCGCGGGACCCCGCGGCCGGTGAGGTTGAACCCGCTCAGACAGACCATGGCCAGGACGGCGACGCCCAGCGGTTCGGCGGGGGCCTTCTTCTCGGTCACCCAGGAGCTGTAGAAGAAGCAGGCGCCCAGCAGTCCCCAGAAGGCCGCGGAGCCGTGGCGCTTGGGGTTGCTGCGGTCGAAGAGCATCTGCGCGGCCATCGCGAGGAAGACGGCGCCGACGAGCCAGAAGAACCACTCGGCCTTGATCACTTGGCCTCCTCCGCGGTGCGGCTGCGCTCGGCAGCGGACGGTCCGCCCGAGGCGGCGATCTCGTGCTCCAGCGTGCGGTCCAGGCGCAGCAGCCGGAAGCCGTGGATGAGGAAGGCGCAGACGGCGGTGGGGATGGCCCACAGCGCGAGCTGCAGCGGTTCCAGGTGGGTGTGGTACGTGGAGTTGACGAAACCGGTGATCAGCAGGATCGAGCCGATGGCGAGGAAGCAGTCCTCGCCGAAGAACAGCCCCACCGTGTCGGAGCTGGCGGAGTAGGAGCGGATCCGCTCACGCACCTTGTCCGGCAGCGGGCCGTGGCGCCGTTCGGCGGCCCCTTCGGCCATGGGCGCCACCATGGGCCGCACGCTCTGGGCCGGGCCGCCGATGCTGGTGAGGCCGAAGGCCGCGGTCAGCTGGCGCAGGGCCAGGTAGAGCGCGAGGAACCGGCCGGTGGTGAGCTTGCCCAGCCTGCCGATGAGGGTCCGGGCCTGTTCCTGGAGCCCGTGGCGCTCCAGGAGGCCGATGACCGGGAGGGTGATGACGAAGATCGTCACCGAGCGGCTGGAGGCGAAGCCGTTGCCGAAGGCCGCGAGGACCTCCTGGGGCGACAGCTTGCCCAGCAGCCCGGTGGCGATACCGGCGACCCCGACCACCAGCAGGGGATTGCGTCGTGTGGCGAACCCGAGGATCACCACGAGAACGCCAAGGAGAACGATCATGCGTCCCGCCTTCCGCGCGCAGGACCTCATGGCGCCGAGCCGTGGTGTCGGCGGCATGAGGAGAACGCACCGGAGGCTAGATGTTCGTTCAACGATCCGACAAGAGCCTGAAACCGACTTGTTCTCGAAGCGCCTGATCGTTTACCGCGGCGAAACGGCTAGGCGCGGGCCACTTTCTGCGCGTACGCCTCCACCAACTGCCGCTGGGAGTCGTCCAGATAGGAGGCGAGGAGCCGCTCGGCCTCGACCGCGTCCCCGGCCTGGAGCACCTCCAGGATCTGCCGGTTGCGGACCAGGTACGGGGCGTGGAAACGGCGGGGGTCGGCCATCACATGGAAGACCAGCCGCAGCTCGGCCAGGACCGCGCGCATCAGCTCGTCGGCGCGCGGACTCCCGGCGAGGGAGACGATCGCCTGGTGGAAGCGGATATTGGCGGTGGACAGGTCCTGCCAGGACCGCTCGTGCACCGCACGCTCACCCGCCGCCACCGCCGCCTCGACCGCGTCCAGCGGATACGGCGGCTCCTCCAGACCGCGCAGCGTGGCGCATTCGACCAGCCTGCGCAGGCGGTAGAGGTCATTGAGGTCGTCGACGGTGACCACCCGGACGAACACCCCGCGGTTGAGCTCGTGGACCAGCAGCCGTTCATGGGTGAGCAGGCGGAACGCCTCGCGCAGGGTGTTGCGGGAGACACCCAGGGCGCCCTTGACGCTGTCCTCGGAGAGCCGGGTGCCGGGCGGGAAGAAGCCCTCGGCGATACGGTCGCGGAGGATGTCCGCGACCCGCTCCGCGGTGCTGGTGCGGCCCAGCAGCGCCCGGTCGGCCTCCAGTCCCGGAACCCCGGGGACCGCGGAGCCCTCCGAGACCTCCGACGCCTGGGCGAGCCGGCGCTCCGCACCTTTCGCACCGCTCGCCCCGTTCTCCCCATTCGCCACTTTTTCTCCTCTTTGCGGCTTCACGCGTTCCGTATCGCGAGAAGTCAAGCCCAGAAACAAGAGCGGGACAACAACACTCTTGTCGGATCGTTCAACGATCGCCTACCTTGGCGCTCAACCGCATCGCCCTCGCGTACGTCCCTTCCCCCGTACACCCTCCACGCCCCCGCACACGCCCGAACGGACGGTTATGACCGCACCCTTGGCGAACCCGTCGATCGACCTCAACGCCGACCTCGGCGAGGGCTTCGGCCGCTGGCAGCTCACCGATGACGACGCCCTGCTGTCCATCGTCAGCAGCGCCAACGTCGCATGCGGCTTCCACGCGGGCGATCCGTCGACCATGCGCCGGGTGTGCGAGCTGGCCGCCGAGCGCGGGGTCCGCATCGGGGCCCAGGTCTCCTACCGGGACCTGGCGGGCTTCGGGCGGCGGGCCATGGACGTCCCGGCGCGTGAACTGGCCGATGAGATCGCCTACCAGATCGGCGCGTTGGAGATCTTCGCCCGCGCGGCCGGATCACAGGTGTCCTACGTCAAACCGCACGGCGCGCTGTACAACCGCTGTGTGCACGACGCGGTCCAGGCCGCCGCCGTCGTCGACGGCATCACGCTCGCGGCGGGCGGTCCGCTGCCCGTCCTGGGACTGCCCGGGTCGCGGCTCCACGAGGCGGCCCGCACGGCCGGACTGCCGGTGGTCGCCGAAGCCTTCGCCGACCGCTCCTACACCGCGGCGGGCACCCTGGTGCCGCGGACCGAGCCCGGTGCCGTGGTCTCGGACCCGGACACGGTGGTCAAACGCGCCCTGGGGTTCGCCCGGGACCAGGCGGTCACCTCGCTGGACGGACGGCGGATCGAGGTGGCGGCGCGCTCCCTGTGCCTCCACGGCGACACCCCCGGCGCCGCCGACCTCGCCCGCCGGGTGCGCGGCGAGCTGACGGCCGCGGGCGTGCGCGTGGCGGCGTTCGCGTGACCCTCCGGAGCCTGCCCGTCGGCGATCACGGACTCCTCGTCGAACTCGGCAGCGGCGACGAGGCCGAGGCACTCCACGCCGAGCTGCTGCGCCGGGCGGCCGACGGACGGCTGCCCGCGGTGCGCGAGATCGTGCCCGCCGCCCGCACCGTGCTGCTCGACGGCCTGGCGGACCCCGGCGGACTCGCCGCCGAACTGCCCGGCTGGGAGATCGCGCCGCTCGCCCGCGGTGACGGCGCCACCGTCGAGGTCCCGGTGCGCTACGACGGCCCCGACCTCGCCGAGGTCGCCCGCCTCTGGGGGGTCACCCCCGAGGAGGCGGTGCGCGTCCACAGCGGCACCGAGTTCCGTGTCGCCTTCTGCGGATTCGCGCCCGGCTTCGGGTATCTCACCGGACTCCCCGAGCGGTTCGCGGTACCGCGCCGCGCCACCCCGAGGACCAGGGTCCCGGTGGGCTCCGTCGCGCTCGCGGGCCCCTACACCGGGGTCTATCCGCGCGCGTCCCCCGGCGGCTGGCAGCTCATCGGCACCACCGACACCGTGCTGTGGGACGCCGCGCGGGAACCGGCGGCGCTGCTCAGCCCCGGCACCCGCGTCCGTTTCGTACCCCTCGACGGCAGTTCGAACGCCGTGGAAGGGCCGACCGCCCGGGAAGGGAGCCGGACATGACCGACAGCGCCTTCTCGGTCGAACGGGCCGGGGCTCTGACCACCGTCCAGGACCTGGGCCGGACCGGCCACGCCCATCTCGGCGTACCCCGCTCCGGAGCCCTGGACCAGCCCGCGCACCGGCTCGCCAACCGCCTGGTGGGGAACGCGGACGACGCCGCGACCCTGGAGACCACCCTGACCGGCTGCGCGGTGCGGCCACGCCGCGCCGCGACCGTGGCCGTCACCGGCGCGCCCTGCGCCGTCTCGGTCGACGGCCGCCCCGCCGCGTGGGGCGCGCCCGTGCGCGTACCGGCCGGTGCGCTGCTGGAGCTCGGGGCCGCCACCCACGGCGTACGCAGCTATCTGGCGTTCGACGGCGGGGTCGCGGCGGACCCGGTGCTCGGCAGCCGCGCCACCGATGTCCTCTCCGGGCTCGGTCCGGCCCCGCTCGCGGACGGCGCGGTGCTCGCGCTCGGGCGCGCGGGCGGCGCGCCGCCCGCGGTGGACGTGGTCCCGCACCGGGGTGTGCCACGGGAACTGGTGCTCCCGGTGGTGCTCGGACCGCGCGACGACTGGTTCACCGCGGCGGGGCTGCGCACCCTGGCCACCGGTGGCTTCCGGGTGTCGGCCGCCAGCAACCGGATCGGGCTGCGGACCGAGGGCCCCGCCCTGGAACGGGCGCGGGAGGGTGAACTGCCCAGCGAGGGCATGGCGCTCGGCGCCATCCAGGTGCCGCCCGACGGCCGTCCGGTGCTCTTCCTGGCCGACCATCCGACGACCGGTGGCTATCCGGTGGTGGGTGTCGTCCCGGAGCGGTGGCTGGCCGCCGCGGCACAGGCGGTACCGGGCACCGGGGTGCGGTTCACCCCGCTGGGGCGGGTCTTCCGGGGGCGGACGGCTCCGGCAGCGTCTCCGGAGCGGGCAGGGCGGGGGTAGCGGGGCCGGTCCGAGGCGGCCGCTCAGTGGGCGGCACGGCGGCTCCCGGCGTGCGCCACGTCCCGCTCCTGGCCGGCGTTCTTCCTGCTGCGGCGCTGTCCACGGCGGCGCAGCGCCCGGCGTTCCTCCTCGCCGGTGCCGCCCCACACCCCGTGGGTCATCCCGGCGTCGAGCGCGTACTCCAGACACGCCTGGGCCACCGGACAGCCCTCGCAGACCTGCTTGGCGCGGGCCTCCTGCTGCTGCGCGGCGGGGCCCGCGATGCCCACCGGGAAGAAGAGTTCGGGGTCCTCGTGCGTACATGCGGCGTTCTGCCACCAGGCCATGGCTGCCCCTTTCCGAGAATGCGTCGTATGCGTCATATGCGTCGTATGCGTGAAGTCCGTTACGGCAACCCGCCCTCGACCTCGCCGCGCCTACGTCCGCGGGGCGGGCGCCCGTGTCATGCGGAGCGCATCCGGGCGGGTTCGCTATGTATCGGGTTACCGATGGCCGCCACCGCAAACGGTCTTGAACGCGCCATACATCACAACGGGGGAATCAACCTACTCACGGTGCCCGCTCCCGCAACCCCCCGTCACGGAGTTCTTCGAGCGGTCCTTCGGGCGTTCACTCCGCCGCGTGGTTCTCCGGGGGTCCGTAACCGCCGCCGCCCGGGGTGTGGACCACCAGGACATCGCCCGGGCCGACCTCCGCGGTGTCGCGGCCGCCGAGGGGTTCGACGGTGCCGTCGGCCCGCTCGACCAGGTTGGCACCGAGCCCGCCCGGCTCCCCGCCCGCCATCCCGTACGGGGGCACCCGGCGGTGGCCGGTGAGCAGCGCGACGGTCATCGGCTCCAGGAAGCGCAGCCGGCGGGTGACCCCGTGGCCGCCGCGCCACCGGCCGCGGCCCCCGCTGCCGGTGCGGATCCCGAAGCTCTCCACGCGCACCGGATACCGCCACTCCAGCACTTCGGGGTCGGTCAGCCGGGAGTTGGTCATATGGGTCTGCACCGCGTCCGCGCCGTCGAAGCCGTCGCCCGCGCCGGAGCCACTGGCCACGGTCTCGTAGTACTGCACCCGGTCGTTGCCGAAGGTCACGTTGTTCATCGTGCCCGAGCCCTCGGCCTGGGTGCCCAGGGCCGCGTAGAGGGCCCCGGTGACCGCCTGGGAGGTCTCCACGTTGCCCGCCACGGTGGCGGCGGGATGGACCGGTGCCAGCATGCAGCCCGGTGGGATCCGCACGTCCAGGGGTTTGAGACAGCCGCTGTTCAGCGGGATGTCCTCGGCCACCAGGGTGCGGAAGACATAGAGCACCGCGGCCATCACCACCGAACTGGGCGCGTTGTCGTTGCCCGGCCGCTGCGGTGAGGTGCCGGTGAAGTCCAGGACGGCGCCGCGTGCCGCGCGGTCCACGGTCACACCGACCTGGATGACGGCGCCGCCGTCGGTCTCGTAGCGGTACGCGCCGTCGCCGAGAGCGGAGACGACCCGGCGCACGGACTCCTCCGCGTTGTCCTGGACGTGGCCCATGTAGGCGTGCACCACCTCCAGACCGAACTGTCCGATCATCCGCCGCAGTTCCTGGATGCCCTTCTCGTTGGCGGCGATCTGGGCGCGCAGATCGGCGAGGTTGGCGTCCGGGGCGCGGGACGGGTAGGGCCCCGCGGTCAGCAGCTCACGGGTCTCCGCCTCGCGCAGCACCCCGTCACGCACCAGCAGCCAATTGTCGAAGAGGACGCCCTCCTCCTCGATGGTGCGGCTGAACGCGGGCATGGAGCCGGGGGTGATCCCGCCGATCTCGGCGTGGTGGCCGCGTGAGGCGACGAGGAAGAGCGGAGCGGTGCCCGCCTCGTCGAAGACGGGGGTGACCACGGTGACGTCCGGCAGATGGGTGCCGCCGTGGTACGGGTCGTTGATGGCGTACACATCGCCCGGCCGCATCGTGTCCCCGTTGCGCCGCAGCACCTCCTTGATGGACTCGCCCATGGAGCCCAGGTGGACCGGGATGTGGGGGGCATTGGCAATCAGGTTGCCCGTCGCGTCGAACAGCGCGCAGGAGAAGTCCAGCCGCTCCTTGATGTTGACGGAGTGGGCGGTGTTCTCCAGGCGCAGCCCCATCTGTTCGGCGATGGCCATGAAGAGGCTGTTGAACACCTCCAGCAGCACCGGGTCCACCTCGGTGCCCACTGCCGCGGTGCGCGGCCGCGGCCGGACCCGGGTGAGCAGCAGATGGCCGTGGTCGCCCACGGCCGCCTGCCAGCCGATGTCGACCACGGTGGTGGCGTCGTCCTCGGCGATGACCGCGGGGCCGGTGACCCGGTCCCCGGGGCGCATCCCGGCCCGTGCGTACAGCGCCGTCTCCCGCCGGCTCCCCCCGGTGTACATCCGCACGGTGGCGACGGGCTCCGCCGCGCCCTCCCGGGGCGGCGGTGCCACCGCGTGGCCACCGGCGGGCCCGGCCGCGCCGACCGCCTCCACCGACACCGCCTCGGCCACCAGCGGCTTGTCCATGGTGAAGGCGTAGCGGGCACGGTGGGCCCGGACGAACCCCTCCGTCATCGCCGCGACGGTGTCCAGGGGGACCGGGAGGGTGGAGTCGGTGCCCGCGTAGCGCAGATGGACCCGCGCCGCGGTGGTCACGGTGTCCTCCGGGACACCGTCGTCGAGCAGTTCGGCGCGGGTCCGCCGCGCGAGCCGCGCGCACAGCTCGCGCACCCGGGGCAGCGACTCCTCCGACAGCTCGGCCTCGACCGCCTGTTCCCGCATGGCGGTGGCGTCGGCCACCCCGATCCCGTACGCGGAGAGCACACCGGCCAGCGGCGGCACGATCACCGTGCCGATGCCGAGGGCGTCGGCCACCGCGCACGCGTGCTGGCCGCCCGCGCCGCCGAAGCTGGTGAGCGCGTAGCGGGTGACGTCATGGCCGCGCTGCACGGAGATCTTCTTGACCGCGTTGGCCATGTTGAGGACCGCGATGTCCAGGAAGCCCGCGGCCACGTCCTCCGGACCGCGCCGGTCACCGGTGGCCCCGGCGATCTCCTCGGCGAGCCGGGTGAACCGCTCGCGGACGGTGTCCGCGTCCAGCGGCCGGTCGGCGTGCGGACCGAACACCGCGGGGAAGTGGTCCGGCTGCACCCGGCCCAGCATCACATTGGCGTCGGTCACGGTCAGCGGGCCGCCGCGGCGGTAGCAGGCGGGGCCGGGGACGGCACCGGCCGAGTCCGGGCCCACCCGGTAGCGCCGTCCGTCGAAGTGCAGCACCGAACCGCCGCCCGCGGCCACGGTGTGGATGTTCATCATGGGCGCCCGCATCCGCACCCCGGCCACCTCGGTGCCGAAGACGCGCTCGAACTCACCCGCGTAGTGCGACACATCGGTCGAGGTGCCGCCCATGTCGAATCCGATGACCCGGTCGTGCCCGGCCTCCCGCGACGACCGCGCCATCCCCACCACACCGCCCGCGGGTCCGGAGAGCACCGCGTCCTTGCCGCGGAAGTGCGCGGCCTCCCGCAGCCCGCCGTTGGACTGCATGAACATCAGCCGGACACCGCGCAGTTCCCGGGCCACGTCCTCGACGTAGCGGCGCAGGATCGGTGAGAGATAGGCGTCGACCACGGTGGTGTCGCCCCGGGACACCAGCTTCATCAGCGGGCTGACCTCGTGGGAGCAGCTGATCTGGGTGAAGCCGAGCTCGCGGGCGGCGGTGGCGAGGGCCCGTTCGTGCGCGGTGTGGCGGTAGCCGTGGGTCAGCACGACGGCGGCGGCGCGGAACCCGTCGCGGTGCGCGGCGCGCAGCGCCCCGGTGGCCGCGCCGAGGTCGAGCGGGTGGACGACCCCGCCGTGGGCGTCCACCCGTTCGGGGACCTCGATCACCCGGTCGTACAGCGCCTCGGGCAGCACGATCCGGCGGTCGAAGAGCCGCGGCCGGTTCTGGTACGCGATCCGCAGCGCGTCCCGGAACCCCTCGGTGACCACCAGGACGGTCGGCTCCCCCGTGCGCTCCAGCAGCGCGTTGGTGGCGACGGTGGTCCCCATCTTCACGACGGCGATCCGGTCGGCCGGGACCGGCTCACCGGGCGCGAGTCCGAGGGTCTGCCGGATCCCGGCGACGGCGGCGTCCTGGTGGCGCTCGGGGTGGTGGGACAGGAGCTTGCGGGTGACGAGGCGGCCGTCGGGGCGTTTGCCGACGACGTCCGTGAAGGTCCCGCCACGGTCGATCCAGAACTCCCAGCGACCGGTCATCCTGCCATTGTCGCAAGCCGGGGCCGGGTGGGCCGGGGTTCGCCGGGTGCCGGTGCGGCGCGGACCGGGTTCACCGCGCACCGTCCACGGCCCGGTGGGCGCGGGCGGGGCGGTGCGGCGCGGAACCGTTCAGCGGGCCCCGGGGACCGTCGTGCGCGGCGTCCGCGGCCGTCCCGTGCCGCGCGGAGGTGCCCGGCGAGGCGTCATGGGCGGCCAGGAACGCGGCGACCGCGCCGGGCCAGCCGTACGCCTCCGCCCGGGCCCGGGCCATCGCCCGGCGCAGCGGCTCCGGGCGGTCCAGGATCCGTTCCACCGCGTCCGCGAACGCCGGTCCGCCGTCGGCCGCCGCCGCGCCCGCCGCCCCGACGATGGCCGGGAGTGCGGAGAGTTCGCTCACCACGACGGGCGAACCGCACGCCAGCGCCTCCAGCGCGGCCAGGCCGAAGGTCTCCGCCGGCCCCGGGGCCAGGACGGCGTCCGCGCTCGCCTGGAGCGCGGCGAGCCCGGCCCGGTCCGCGACATGGCCGAGGAAGGACACCGGCAGTCCCTCCGCCCCGGCGCGTGCCTCCAGCCGTCCGCGCAACGGGCCGTCGCCCGCGACCACGAGCGCCGCGGGTACGCCGCGCCGCCGGAGTTCGGCGAGGGCGTCCAGGGCGCGGCTCGGCCGCTTCTCCGGTGAGAGCCGCGACGCCAGCAGGAGCAGCACCGCGGCCCCGCCGCGGTGCCGGTCGCGCAACCGGGGGTCATGGCGGGCGGGGTGGAAGTGGTCGAGGTCCACACCCAAGGGGGCACGTACGACGTTTCGCGCGCCGATGCGGTGAAACTCGCGCGCCGCCCAGTCCGTGGTGCAGACGATCCGCGCGTACGCCCGCGCGGTCCGCCGGTTGAGCCGGTCGGCGGCCGCCTCGGCGAATCGCCCGGGGACGCCCCAGGTACGCAGCACCGCGTCCGCGCTCTCATGGGAGACCATCACGGCGGGAACGCGGGCGCGCCGCGCCCACTCCCCCGTCCAGCGCAGGGTGGTGCGGTCGGAGACCTCCAGCCGGTCGGGGGCGAGCGACTCCAGCAGGGCGCCCAGCCGCCGCCGGTCGGTGAGGACGCGATAGCCGCCGGTACCGGGGACGCACGGCCCGGGCAGGGTGATCACCCGCCCCTGGCGGGTGTGCTCGTCGCGGGCGCGCTCCCCCGGCACCACCAGCACGGGCTCATGACCGGCGGCCAGGTAGCCCGCGCCGAGCTCCCGCAGTGCGGTGCGCAGACCGCCGGAGGAGGGGGTCACGAAGTTGGCGAGCCGGACGATGCGCAGCGGGACCGGCTGGTCGGTGTGGTCGCCGGTCATGCCGCCACCGCCGTACGGTCCATCAGCACCTCGGCGTAGTGGTCGACCAGTTGGTCGACGACGGCGCCCCAGGTGCGGCCCGCGACCGCGTGCCGCGCGGCGCGCCCGAGCGACGCGCGCAAGCCCGCGTCGGCCCCGAGCAGCGCGACGGCGTCCCGCACCGCCGCGGCGTCGCCGGGCGGCACCAGCAGCCCGGTCCGGCCGTGGGCGACGAGGTCCAGCGGCCCTCCCGCGGCGGGCGCGACCACCGCGACCCCGCTGGCCTGTGCCTCCTGCACGGTCTGGCAGAACGTCTCCTGCGGTCCGGTGTGCGCGAAGACGTCCAGCGAGGCGAAGAGACGGGCCAGTTCGTCCCCGGTGCGACGGCCGAGGAACCGGGCGCCGGGCAGCGCGGCCCGCAGCGCGGGTTCGCTGGGCCCGTCGCCCACCACGACCACCCGGACGCCGGGTACGGCGCACAGCGGGGCCAGGAGTTCGACGTTCTTCTCGGGGGCGAGACGGCCGACGTAGCCGACGATCAGCTCGCCTCCGGGCGCCAGCTCACGGCGCAGCGCGGAGTCACGGCGGGAGGGGCGGAACCGCTCGGTGTCCACCCCGCGCGGCCACAGCCGGACCCGCGGCACCCCGTGCTCCTCGAGGTCGCGGGCGGCGGCGGTGGACGGGGCGAGGGTCCGGTCGGCCGCGGTGTGCACGGCGCGGATCCGCCGCCAGGCCGCGTTCTCCCCGGCCCCGAGGTAGGTACGGGCGTAGCCGCCCAGATCGGTCTGGTAGACGGCGACGGCCGGTATCCGCAGCCGCAGCGCGGCCGTCATCCCGCGCGCCCCCAGGACGAAGGGACTGGCGAGGTGGACGAGGTCGCTGCCGTGCGCGGTGATCGCGGCGGCGAGGCGGCGGCTGGGGAGCGCGACGCGCACCTGGGGATAGCCGGGCAGCGGGAGCGACGGGACGCGGACGACCGAGTAGGGGCGCTCGGGCTCCGCCTCGTCCGGCGGTTCGCTCCCGGTGCCGGCCGGTGCACCGGCGGGGGCGATGACCAGCGGTTCATGGCCGGTCCTCTGGAGATGGTCGGCCGTCTGGAGCGCGCAGTGGGCAACGCCGTTGATGTCGGGCGGGAAGGATTCAGTCACGAGGGCGACACGCATACCGGTGTTCTCGGCGTACGAGAGGTGGCTCCGGCATCGGGCACGTTGCGCGCCGTGGAACGTCCCATGAGCGTTGGCCCTCGGCGCCCCGGAGCACCGGTCCGGTCACCGTGGGTGCGCAACCGGGGGGCGGGACGTCGCCTTCGGCACCCCGGTGGATTCAGGGCGGCGCCCGGTGGATCAGGGCGGCCGGTGGATCAGACGCCCGCCGCGTCGGGACCGATACGGCTGCGGACCGCGGTCTGGACGTCCGCCTCCTCGGCGGGATCGGCGGCCAGCCGGCGGAGCTGCTCCACCACCCGGGCGTCGGCGGTGGCCGCGTGGTGGGCGGCGACCTCGCGGGTGGTCTCCTCGCAGTCCCACAGACACTCGACGGCGAAGCCCGCCGCGAAGGACGGATCGGTGGCGGCGAGCGCGCGGGCGGCGCGGCCGCGGAGGTGGGAGGAGGCGGTTTCGCGGTAGATATGGCGCAGCACGGGTGCGGCGCAGGAGATCGCGAGACGTCCGGCGCCGTCGACCAGGGTCCACAGCGCCTGGGCATCGGGGCCGTCGCCGCGCACGGTGCGGCGCAGGGCGGTGAGGACGAGCGGGGCGTCGTACTGGCCGCCGCGGCAGGCGAGCATCGCGGCGGCGGCGTCGCCGAGGGGGTCGGGCCGGTGGGCCCAGATCCGGGCCCGGTCCAGTGCGGTGATACTGCGCATCCGCTCGAAGGCGGAGAGGGCCGCCTGGGAGACCAGTTCGGTGGCGTCCGGTTCGGTCGCGGCGCGTTCGATCAGGTCCAGCACCTCGGGGTCGCCGGTCTCCGCGAGGTGCCGCAGAGCGGCGGCGCGGGCCGCGTCCGGGGCGGAGGCGGCGGCGGCGAGCAGCTCGGGCCGGTCCTCGGGACCGGCGACGGCGATGAGGCAGCGGGCCGCGGCGTCCGGGGTACGGGCGCTCGGCCGCAGGTCGTGCTCCTGCTGGGCCCAGCGCAGGACGTCCTGGACGCTCCAGCCGGGGCGCGGCCCGGTGGGCCTGAGCTGGCGCTGCCAGCGGTCGAAGGCGCCCTGCTCCTGCGCGGCGCGCACCCGCGGTCCGTGGCGCGGGTCGTCGGCCCACAGCCGCCACGGCCGGGGTTCGTAGGAGCCGCGCACGGCGGCGGCCAGCTCGGTGTCGCCGTCGGGGGTCTCCGGGAAGCGGGCGAGGATCGCGGGGGCCAGGGCGCGCAGCCCGGTGTCGTCGTCGCGCAGGGCCAGCTCGTCCAGGGCCCATTCCCAGTTGGACCCGGCCACGGCGTAGCGGCGCAGCAGCCGCAGGGCGTCGAGCCGGTCGTAGGAGGCGAGGTGGCCGAGGACGGCCAGGGCGAGACCGGTGCGCTGCTCATCGGAGTCGAGCAGGTCGTCGGGGTGGAAGAGGTGCTGTTCGATCGGGTCCAGGTCCGCGTCGAGGTCGAGACAGAGCCGGGCGTAGTAGAGGGAGCGGTTCTCGACCTGCCAGTCACGGCGGGGGTCGCGCAGCACGCAGTGGTGCAGTGCCGCGAGCGCCTCGGCCCGCGGCGCCGCGAGGGCGTGCAGGGTCCCGTCGCCGCGGCCTCGCTGAAGGAGGCCGAGCAGGGTGCCGCTGGGCGCTATGTCTGGATCGAACATGAGGTCAGCATCCGGTGCGGGAGGTTCGCTGGCAACGGGATTTCCGTCGTCCGGCATTCTTGCCGGTGTCCGGGTGCGGTATGCCTGCGGGGCGCCCGGACTGTAGGGATTCCCGAGCGCCGCAGCCTACCGGAACCAATTCCTCCGGCGGGTACGGGCGAAATGTCCCGGGAGAGCCGCTGGCATATGCCAGAAGCACCACCGGATCGGGTATTGCCAAACCGGTTACGGGATGTCGCAGCCTGTGCAACAGTCGTAACCGGTCCAGCCCCATGAAACCGGCCGCGCCGCGCCCGTATCGGAGAACGTCATGCCGTCCCCCCGCTCCGCGGACCAGCCCGCCGTCCAGCCGCCCCGCCGCGGCACGGTCGACGCCCTCATCTCGCAGACCGAGCGGCTCCGCGGCAGGGTCGACGCCGTCCGCCGCGATACGACGACGGCCGGTCTGGACGGGCGGAACGATTCGCAGCTCCGCTGGCAGCGCGCGCTGTGCGATCTCGCCGTCCACCATCTGGACGACCTCGGCCAGCACCTGGGCCAGCTCCGCGAGGGGCTGCCCGAGCCCCGGACCGGGGACGGCGGCGCCCGGACCGCGGACGCGCCCCCGGCGGAGCCGGTGCGCCCCCGCGCCCCGCGCGATTCGCTGCTCAGCCGGGTCGGCAGCGCCGAGTGGAACCTGCTCACCGACGAGGTGGTCTGGTCCGACGAGCTGTGCCGGATCTTCGGCCGCGACCCGCGGGACGGCGGGCTCAGCCTGGACGAGCTGCCCTCCTGGGTCCTCCCCGAGGACCAGCCGGTGCTGACCGGCATGGTCACCGACTGCCTGGTGGACGGGAAGCCGGTCGAGGGCGAGTTCCGGGTGGCGCGCACCGACGGCGCGGTCCGCACCCTCCACCTGGCGGGCGAGCCGGTGTTCCACGCCGACGGCAGCACCGCGTCCATGTGGGCCGTGCTCCGGGACGTCAGCGAGCTGCGCCGCAGCCAGCGGGCGGTGCACGAGACACAGGACTCCTTCCAGCGCCAGCGGTACGCCGCCCGCGCCGAGCACCGGCTGGCCGTCGAACTCCAGGAGGCCGTACTGCCGCCCTGGCGCGGTTCACTGCGGCTGCCGGACAGCGGCGCCCCGGGCCGTCCGGCCCGGGACTCCGGCCTCGACCTGGCCGCCCACTACCTCCCCTCCGAGACCAGCGCGCGGATCGGCGGCGACTGGTACGACGCGCTCGAACTCCCCGACGGGCAGACCCTGCTCAGCGTCGGCGACCTCACCGGCCACGGGGTCACCGCGACCTCGGGGATGGCCATGCTGCTCGGTGCCGTCCGCGGGATGGCGGTCGCCGGGATCGACCCGGGACCACTGATGGACCGGCTCAACCAGCTGCTCGGGGTCTCCTCGCAGCCCGCGCTGGGCAGCGCCGTCTGCGGCCGGTACGACCCGCGGACCCGCACCCTGCTGTGGGCGCAGGCCGCCCACCCCGCCCCCCTGCTGTTCCGCGGCGGGACGGGGCGTGCGCTGACACCGCCGGGCGGGGTGCTGCTCGGCGCCACCACCGGCGCCGCGTACACCCAGGCCGAAGTACGGCTGGAGCCCGGGGACCTGCTGCTGATGCACACCGGAGGGCTCACCCCGGACGCCGGGGCCGCCACCGAGCGGCTGCTCGCCCTCGCACCGAGGTTCACCGCCGCCCGCGGCGCACAGGACTGCGTACGGACGGTGGTCGAGGCGTTCGGTGATGAGCGCCGCGAGGGCGACGCCTGTGTGCTGATCGCCAGGGTCGGCCCCTAGGGTCCCCAGCGACCGGCAGCCGGCCCGGTGCTCCGCGCCGGTACCACGGCGGCCGCTAGACCGCCGCGCTCCTGGCCGTGCCGCCCGCCCCTTTCACTCCAGGACCCGCCCCCTTCGCTCCCTTGGTGGCGACGCCCTTGGGCATGGCCTGCTGGATCTCCTCCCGCAGCTCCCGGATGGGCCGGGAGGAGGCGTACGCGGCGGTGAGCCCGTACATCTCGCGCAGCCGGTCCCAGGTGCGGTGCGAGGAGTTCTGCTCGATGGTGTCCAGCGCCTTGCGCGCATGGCGGTCGCCCTGTGCCGGGTCGTCACCGATGAAGCAGGCGGAGGCGATGGAGATGTGGTCGAAGATCTGCGACCGCTGACGGCCGCCCTCCCGCATCCGCAGCGCCTCCTTGGCGTGGCGCTGCGACAGGGACGCCACCGAGGGGTCGTGCTCGGCGAGGGTGCGGTAGATCAGCCCCTGCATCCCGTGCATATCCGCCTCGTTGAAAAGCTGCATCCAGCTCGGTGACGGTCCGCGGTCCCGCTCGGAGACGAACAGCTCCTCCGCCTCGCCCAGGGTGCGCCGCACCGCCTGGCCGTGGCCCATGGACGCCTGCGCCCATGCCTCGATGGTGCAGAACATGGCGCGGGTGCGCGGCAGCGCCTCGTCGCCCGCGCCGGACTTGGCCAGCCGCATCAGCTCCAGGGCGTCCTGCGGGCGGCCGATGTGCACCATCTGACGGGCGGCGCGGGACAGCGCCTCACCGGCGCGGGGGCGGTCACCGCCCTCCCGGGCCGCGTGCGCGGCCATCACGAAGTACTTCTGTGCGGTGGGCTCGAGCCCCACGTCGTGGGACATCCAGCCGGCCAGCACCGCGAGGTTGGCCGCCACCCCCCACAGTCTGCGCTGGAGGTGCTCGGGGTGGTGGTGATAGGCGAGCATCCCGCCCACCTCGTTGAGCTGGCCTACCACGGCCTTGCGCTGGAGCCCGCCGCCGCGGGCCGCGTCCCAGGCGCGGAAGACCTCCACCGAGGTCTCCAGCGCGTCGATCTCCTGGGAGCCGACGGGGGCGGCCTCGTAGCGGTCGAAGCCCGCCGGTTCGGCGGACAGGGGGTGGTCGGTACGGGGGGCGTCGGAGGCGAGGGTCGGGTCGGAGAGCAGCCAGTCGCTCATGGCACCGGTGATGGCGGTTCCCGCGGCGAGCGCGGCGCCCGCACCCACCAAGCCGCGTCGGTTGAACATAAGGTCCATTCCCGTGAATTCGGTGAGGACCGCGGCCGTGGACTCGGGGGGCCAGCACAGTCCATCGGCGGACTGTCCCTTTCCCGCGCGCCCACCTCTTCCGAACCCGAGGTCCTCGATGGTCACGACACGACCGAGACGCTCGGTGAACAGGGCGGCCAGCACCTTGGGCACGGGATCGCGCGGCGTCTCGCCGGTGTCGATCCAACGCCGCACCCGCGAGGTGTCGGTCGCCAGCTGCGGATGGCCCATGGCCGCCGCCCGCCGGTTCACGAGCCTCGCGAGCTCTCCCTTGGACCAGCCGGCGAGGCCGAACAGGTCCGCAAGACGGGTGTTGGGTTCCCTCGTCACGTCAAGCCCCCAGGTTCCTCGGCTGGCTCGACAGTAACGGCCCCGTCACGGGCCGTGCGACTATTCGCCAGGGTTCGCCAGGGTCCGCCAGATGGTGTGCCACCCGCGCGCGGGTGTGATGTAGAAGCGCGTTACCCGGCCCGGTGGCGGATCGAGCGGAATCGACCGCATTCCCCAGGGTGCGGCCCCGTCACGGGGCCGGGAACGTACGCATTCGTCGGCACACGAAGGGATCTGTCTCGCCCATGTACGCAGCGTCGTCCTCCGTGTCCGCCCCACCCCGGCCGTACCGGCGGCAGCTGCCCGGCACCGGGCCGTACCTCGATCCCTCCCACAGCGGCCGCGCCCGGCGGACCGCTGCTCTCGGCCCTGTGCCGCCCCGCGGGAGACTCGACGTGTCCGGACCCCAGGGTGCGCAGCTGCGCACCGCGATCGCCTCGGTCCATCGCATCTGTCCGGAGTTCAATCCGGTGCAGGTGCTGCGGCGCAGCGGACGGAGCGTGCTCCTGGTGGGCACCACCGGCCGCTCCACCGCGGTCGCCAAGTGCCTCCTGGACCACTCCCCGGCGTGGGCCGAGCGGTTCCGCAGGGAGATAGCGATGTACCGGGCGTTCGTGCGTCAGCGGCCGCCCGTACGGGTGCCCCGGCTGATCGCGGCGGACCCGGACAACTGCGCACTGGTCATCGAGCGGATGCCCGGTCGTATCGCCGCCACCCAGCGCCACCCCACCGAGCCGCCGCAGCGGGCCGACATCCGGGCCGCGCTGAGCGCCATCTGCCGGATCAACCAATGGCGGCCGCCGGCCGATCTGTTCGACGCCCCGCTCGACTACGCGGCCCGGCTGTCGCGCTATCACGAGCTGGGGCTGCTGACCGACCGGGACATGGGTGATCTGCAGAAGCTGCTGCTGGGTCTCTCGCACGCCCCCGGACGCCAGGCTCCCGGGCAGTTCTGCCACGGTGACGCCCTGTTGAACAATGTCCTGCTGTCCCCCTCGGGCGCGGTGCTGCTCGACTGGGACCACGCGGGCTGGTACCTGCCCGGCTATGACCTGGCCACGCTGTGGACGGTGCTGGGTGATGCCCCGGCGGCCCGACGGCAGATCAGCCAGCTCGCGCAGGCGGCCGGTCCGGCGGCACGGGACTCCTTCCTGGTGAACCTGATGCTGGTGCTGACCCGGGAGATCCGCCAGTACGAGACCGCCGTGCAGCGCACCATGCAGGACCCGGCCCCGGTGGTGCCGGGCGCGATCCCGGCGGGAGAGGAGCAGCGGCTGCTGCTGCGCCGGCTGCACGACGACTGTGCGCTGGCCCGCCGTGCGGTGCGGGCCGCGGTCGGCACACGATGACCGCGGGGCGCGGGCCCGGGCGGGGCCGGGGGCGCGCCCCCCGCGGCGGCCGTGCGAACACCCCGCGGGCGGCCCACGATCCCGGGGGGGGGCGCCACCGGTGGGGACGGGGGCCGCGCCGCAGGCGGCTGACGTGCGAACACCCGTCTGGGCGCATCTGATTGACGGATGACCCGGCAGCGGATACCTCTGAGTGGCCCGGCTCGTGCTCGGCCCGCCTTGAGGAGGCTGCCATGCCAGGATCCGCACAGGACAGCGCCCACGACTCGAACAGACCGGCATCCGGCCCCAGCCGGAGGACCACCGTCCGCGCCGCGGGTGCCGCGGCGTCCGCCGCCTTTCTGCTGCCGATCGTCTCCGCGGCCCCGGCCGCACGTGCCGATCAGTCGGCGCCGGATGCGGCACCGGATGGTCCTGCCCGGGGCGGAGAGCTCCAGCGCGCCTTCGCGGCGGCGGCCACCGAGTACGGCGTTCCGCTGAGCGTGCTGCTGGGCGTCGCCTACCTCCAGTCGCGCTGGGACGGGCACGGCGGGGCGCCGAGCGTCACCGCCGGCTACGGACCGATGCACCTCACCGACGCGCAGACCGCACTGTCCCGCGCACCGCACCACAGCGAGGGCACCGAGGACGCGCGCGGCGATCTGGCGCGGCCCCTGCGGGTGCCCCGCACCGCCGTTCCCGAGCCGCGCCAACTCCCCGCGCGGCTGCGGACCTTGGGCCGGGCGGCACAGCTGACCGGACTGTCCGCCGAGACGCTGCGCACCGACGCCACCGCCAATGTGCGCGGTGGCGCGGCCCTGCTGGCCGCCGGGCAGAAGCGGCTGGGACTGCCGCTGAGCGAGGACCCGGGCGACTGGTACGGGGCGGTGGCGGCGTATCCGGGCACGGACGACGCCACGGCGGCGCGGGTGTTCGCGGACGATGTGTACGAGGTGATCCGCGAGGGCGCGGCGCGCACCACCGGCGAGGGTGAGCGGGTGGTGCTCCGGGCACGGCCCGATGTCTCCCCCGACAGACGGCAGTTGCGGGCGCTGGGACTGCCGTCACCCGCGCGCGATCCGCGGGTCGAGGCGCCGGAGAACGTGTCCTGCGAGTGGATCCCGGCGCCCTACGAGCAGTTCGGCGACAACGACTACGGCAACCACGACCTGGGCAACCGCCCCAAGTCCCAGCGCATCGACTACATCGTCATCCATGACACCGAGGGCTCCTGGGACACCACCATCAAGCTGGTCCAGGACCCCACCTACGTCTCCTGGCAGTACACCCTGCGCTCCGCCGACGGCCATATCGCCCAGCATGTGCCGCTCAAGGACGTGGCCTGGCACGCGGGCAACTGGTACGTCAACGCCAAGTCCATCGGGCTGGAGCACGAGGGTTTCCTGACCGCGCCCGACGCCTGGTACACGGAGGCGATGTACCGGGCCTCGGCCCGGCTGGTGCGCTATCTGGCGCGGCGGTTCGACATCCCGCTGGACCGGCAGCACATCCTGGGCCATGACACCGTTCCGGGCACCACCGCCGCCACCATCAGGGGTATGCACACCGACCCGGGGCCCTACTGGGACTGGGCGCACTACTTCACCCTGCTCGGCGCGCCCTTCCGGCGCACCGCGGGCGCCTCTGGCGGTCTGGTGACCATCCGCCCGGACTACGACACCCATCAGCCGGTCTACACCGGCTGTGACCAGCCGGGGCAGCCGTGCGCTCCGCACGGCTCCTCCGCGGTGCGGCTGCACACCGCACCCGGCGAGGACGCACCGCTGGTCAAGGACATCGGGCTGCGTCCGGACGGCGCGGACTCCACGACGGGCGTCAATGACACCGGCGCCCGCGCCACCACCGGGCAGCAGTTCGCGGTGGCCGGGCGCGAGGGCGACTGGACGGCCATCTGGTACCTGGGGCAGCGGGCGTGGTTCCACAACCCCGGGCGGCGGCCCACCGCGGTGCACGCCAAGGGGCTGGTGGTCACGCCCAGGGCGGGGACCGGGGAGGTTCCGGTGTACGGCCGGGCGTACCCGGAGCCGGAGGCGTATCCGGAGGGGGTGCCGGTCCAGGCGGTCTCCCCGCTACCGTACAAGCTGCTCGCCGGGCAGTCGTATCCGCTGGGGCTGAGGACACCGGGCGAGTACCTGTGGGCGACCACCTTCGATCCGGCGGGCCACAAGGTGGTGCGCGGCAAGGACGTCTACTACCAGATCCAGTTCGGGCACCGGGTGGCGTTCGTCCGCGCCGCCGATGTATCGGTCCGCCGTTCCGGGAAGTGAGGCCGACGGGGCGTCAGGCGGCGGCCGGCGCCCCGTTCCGCGCCGACGGGCGGGCGCGGTGCTCAGCGCTGCTGGAACATCTCCGCGGGGAGCGGCTTGAGCAGCCGGTAGAGATCGTCGGTGATGGGCCGGTCCCAGCTTGCGATGGTGACCAGCACACCGTCGTCGCGGTCGAACTGGGCGCAGGAGATCCGGCCCTCGGAGACCTTGATCCGGCGCACGATCAGCAGGTTGTCCTCGTGCATCACCGGGCTGTCCTCGACATTCACCACATGCACCGGCTCCTCGTTCCCGAGGGCGGCGAGCAGCTGGGTCACCTCGAAGGGCACCTGGTTCTCGGCGACCTCGCGGGCCGGGGAGCCTTCGGGCAGATTGCCGATGATCATCGCCGGACCGCGTCCGCCGAACAGGTCATAGCGGAGGAAGACCCCCTGACAGCTCCCGTCCGGTGCGGGCAGCAGCCCCGCACCGAGATCGCCGGGCCAGTCCCCGGGATCCATGGCGAGGACATCGAAGTCCGGCCCGGTGGGCGTGGCGGCGCTGCGGCGGCGGAGGAAGGACATGCGGATATGGTACGTGCCCGCGCGGCGTTCCCCCTGCCGGGGAACGCCCGGCGCGGGCGTCAGCGGTCGGGGCTCTGCACCGGTGGACGGGCCGTGGCGGCCGGTCCCAGGAGCTTGGACAGACCCGTCCGGTCGGTGCCCACCTTGCGGTAGACGCCGGAGAGCAGCCGGGCCACATCGCGGTCGCTCAGCCCGGTCTCCGCGCAGATCCGCTCATCCGTCCAGCCCTGGGCGGCCCGCTCGGCCACGGCCTGCTCCTGGGAGGTGAGGGGGCTGGTGTGGTCGACGCGCAGCTGCATGGGGCGCAGGCCCGCCGCGGACAGCTCGTCGCGGGCCCGGGTGGCCAGCGCCTCCGCCCCGCACTGGACCGCGCCCTCAAGACCGCGGTAGAGCCGGTCGCCCGCTTCCTGGGGCAGTCCGATGCGGCGCAGTGCCGCGCCGTGGTCGACCAGCGCCACGGCCAGGTCGTAGGCGGAGGGTGAGCGCTCGAGGTGGCCGACGGCCTCCGCCAGCAGCTTGATCCGCTCGGAGCCGTGGGCCACGGCGGCCGCGGTGTGCAGGGCGCGTCCGATGGCGGAGTGGGTGCCGAACTGACGGGCACGGCGCACCGCGTCATCGGCGACCTCGGCCGCCTGCCGGGGTTCGCTGAGCGCGAGGGACTGGGAGAGGTGAAGCTGCCAGGGACACCAGGCGGGGTTGCGCATCCCGCGCCCGTCCATCCGGCGGCCGACCTCGGTGAGCTGGTGGCGGGCCTCGCGGTGCATATTGGCGGCGAGCAGCAGCTCGCCGCGGACCGCGGGCACATCGGGGCAGAGCACGGCCTGCGGCAGGATCTCCCCGCCGTGTCCGGCGGCGAACTCCTGCGCCTCCCGGACCCGGCCGCGGCAGATCAGGGTTTCGATGAGGGTGCCCACGGCGGTCCAGTGGGCGGGTGTCGAGGAACCGACGAGATCGGCGATCCGCATGCCCTCGCGGGCCAGCTCCTCCGCCTCGTTCAGCGCACCGCGCCGGTAGCGGGCGTAGCCGAGGAGGGTGATCCCGAACGCCAGGTGGGAGCCGCGCCAGCCCTTGCGCTCACACTCCGCGATGCCCTTGTTGAACAGGTCCTCGGCGCGGCCGGGCTGGTCGCAGTGGAGGAAGATCAGCGCGACCAGGCTCGGGACCTCGAAGCCCCAGTCGTCATCGGTCCAGCTCAGACCGTCACCGAGGGCCTCCTCCGCGTAGTACAGGGCGGTGGTGGCGGGCTCTCCGCGGGTCATGGCGTCCCAGGCGCGCAGTCCCAGCAGATAGCGCTCGGCCATTCCGCGGCCGGTGAGGTGGTCGGCCAGCCGGGCGAGTCTGCGGGAGCGGGCGGGCGACTCCTTCTCATCGGCGCGGAACATGTTCCACATGAACTGTTCGGCCTGCATCCGCAGCCGGGTGCGGGCGCTGGTGGCCCGTCCGGCCTCCGCGGCGACGATCTCCGCGGCCTCCTCCATCCGGCCGCTGTGGCCGTACGCCTGGGCCAGCCGGTAGGTGATGGCCTCGCGCAACTCGGTGTCGAGCGCCGGTTCGTCCAGCGCGGCACGCAGGTGGTTGATGGTGACGGCGGGCTCGGTGAGCTGGGCGGAGCAGCCGAGCTCGTAGAGGACCGCAGCCCGCTCCTCGAGGGCGGGCGGCTCCCGCAGCGCCCTGGCCAGACAGCGCCGCCCTGCGTCGGGCGCCCCGGCGCGCAGATACTCCCGGGCCGCGGCCCGCAGATGGCGCACCACCCATGGATCGCCCTCGGGGTGCATCTCCACCAGATGGCGGCCGGCGGCGGTGGGTCCCAGTCCGGCGCCGAGCACGACGGTGGCGGCCTGTCCGTGCATGGCCACCCGCAGCGCACCGGGGATCGCCTGGTAGATGGCGGTGGCGATGAGCGGGTGGAGGTACTCCAGGGGCTGCTTGCCCGGCCCGCCGCGTGGCGGGGCGAGGATCCGGGCGTCGACGAGCCGTCCGACCACATCGGTGGCCTCGGTCTCGCTGAGCCCGGCGACGCTGGCGGAGAGGGCCGGGGTGGCTTCGATACCGAGGACGGCGACGGCCCAGGCGAGCCGTACGGCGGCGGTGCCGAGCCGGGTCAGCCGGTCGTTGAGTCCGCTGTCCTTGGCCGAGGAGACCAGTTCGCGCAGGGCGGGCAGGTTCTCGGACTGCGGTTTGAGCTCCCGGTCACGGATCTTGGCGGTGAGCTCGACGACCTCGAAGGGATTGCCGCCGGTCATCGCCCAGCACTCGCGGCAGAACGAGTCGTCGGCCTCCTCGCCGAGCACATCGCGGACGACCCGGCCGACCCCGCTCGGGGTGAGGGGCACCAGCACATGGGGCCGCGAGCCCTGGCGTTCGGTGAGGCCGCGGACCCCGGCGGCGTCGGCGGACAGATCCTCCGGGCGGTAGCCGACGGCGAGCAGCAGCGGCAGGTCCACGGCGCGGGGCGCGAACCGGGTGAGCCAGTCCAGGGATTCGGGGTCGGCCCAGTGGACGTCGTCCAGGATCATCACGACCGGGGCATGTTCCACCGCGTAGCGGGTCACCAGCCAGTCCAGACCGTCGCGGACACCCTGGGGATCGGGTGCGCCACCGCCCTCGGAGACCACCAGGCCGACCGCGGGCGCCACGATGTCGTACCAGCCGCCCAGGATCCGGCGGTGTTCCTCCTCGCCGGTGGCGGCGAGCACGGGCTGGAAGAGCTGGCGCACCACATGGAAGGCAGCGCCCTGTTCGTGTTCGCCACCGCGCGCGGACAGCACGGTGCAGCCGCGGGCCGCCGCCCGGCGCCGCATCTCGGCGAGCACCGCGGTCTTGCCGACACCTCCCGGTCCGGCGAAGGCGATCACCCCGCCGGTGTGCGTGGTCCCGGAGCGCTCACCGGGACGCGTACCGCACAGGTCCGTCAACGCCCCGTCCACCGCGCCGAGTTCCAGCTCCCGTTCCAGCAGTGTCAGGCGCGCCTGGTTGTCTCGGCTCATGTCCTCCGCCACGTTGATTCCCCTCCGGCAGGTAACGCCGAGCGTAGCGCGTCTTGCACGCTCCGTAGCCTCCGCGCCCGCGTTTTCCCCATGGCATTGCCACGGGCACGCACCATTTCAACTCGTCCTCTATCGATGGCACGTTCCGCACGCGAGGATGGCCGGATTCATCGGGTTGCCCCGGTGCCGTGATGCCCTGTGATACGCGCGGCGCGGGTGATCCACTTCATGGAGGGGGGCGGTTTCGCATCATGACCACACGTGCTTCGCGGTCTCACGCCCGGCAGTCGGCGCTGTTACGGCGGGCGGCCCTGTTCGACTTTCCGGCCTCCGCCGGCCTCAGCCCCGATGCGGAGGCCGCCAGACTGCACACCGTCCAGTGGTTGTCGCGGTTCGGCGTCTTCGAGGGCGGCGAGGCCGTCGCCGAGTACGACGCGCTGCGGTTCGACGTGCTGACGGGGCTTTTCTACCCCGGCGCCCGGGGTGCCGATCTCGATCTGGGCAATGACCTGGTCGGCTGGTACTTCGTCTTCGACGACCAGTTCGACGGTGAACTGGGCCACCGCCCCGAGGTGGTGGCGCGGCTGGTGGCGGACATCGTCCGGATCACCGAGGAGCCGCTGCGCGGCCCGGACGCGCGGGAGGCGTCCGGGGGCGGGGACGGAGCCGGCCACGGGTACGACGGGCCGGAGGGGCCGCTGCTGGCCAGCTTCCGCGATCTGTGGCGCCGGATCAATTCCGGCCGCTCACCGGTGTGGCGGGCGCGATTCCGCCACCACTGGCTGGAGTATCTGCACTCCTACCACCGGGAGGCCCTGGAGCGCACCGGATCCGGTGCCGGGATGCCGCGCTCGGTGGACGCGGTGCTCGCGCTGCGCCGCCACTCCATCGGTGTGCAGCCCTGTCTGGACCTCAACGAGCCCTTCGGCGGTTTCACCCTGCCGGACGCGCTGCACGGCGGCCGTCCGCTCGCCAGGATGCGGGAGGCCACCGATGACGTGGTGGTCTTCACCAACGACATCGCCTCCCTGGACAAGGAGTTGGCGGCCGGGGACGTCCACAACAGCGTCATCGTGCGGCGCGAGCGGGCCGGTGGCGATCTGGAGGACGCGGTGCGCCATATCGCGGGCCTCGCCAACGCCCGCTACCGCTGGTTCGAGAAGACCGCGGCCCGGCTGCCCAGGATGCTCTCCCGGGCCGGGGTGGCAGCGGAGGTACGCCGTGATGTGGAGTCCTATGTGGACGGCATGCGGAATGTCATCAGCGGCAATCTGGGGTGGTCCCTGCGGACGGCCCGCTACGACGAGCGGGGCATCGAAGCGGTGAGCCGGGGTCGTCAACGGCCCTGGGCGGGTCTGGCCGAGTCGGACGCCCTGGTGCGCGCGGGGCGCACAACGGACTGACGCTCACAACCGGAGCCGTAACCGGAAGGGCCACGACGCCGTCGGGGGGGGGGGGCCCCGCGGGGGGGGGGGGGGGGGCCGCCCGGGGGGGGGGGGGGGGGGGGTGGGGGGGGGCG
>NZ_JANCLX010000020.1:0-92074 GCF_024295805.1 Streptomyces cucumeris | reverse complement strand
CCGTACCGGGCGGGCCCCCCCGGCGGCGGGCGGGCCCCCCCGCGTGTCGCGGGGCGCCCCGGCCGACGGTTTCGGGCTCAGCTCTTACGTGAGGTCGAACTCCCCGTCCCGCGCGCCCACCACGAAGGCGCGCCACTCGGCCGGGGTGAAGATCAGCGCCGAGTCCTCGGTGCGCCGGCCGTGGCGCATCGCGATGAACCCCTCCACGAAGGCGATCTCCACATCGCCCACCCCCTGACTGCCGGAGCGCCACTGGGCGCCCGTCAGATCGAGGTCGGGCTTCTCCCAGCCGGAGGTGAGGGGATGTTCGGTGGTGGTGATCTCGGCCACGGCCTGGCTCCTCCCGGATCGTCGTCCGCGCTCCACCCTAGCGATCGTGGCCGGTGCCGCACAGGCCACGAAAGAAGTACGCTCACCCGGTCGGCGGCGCGTCCCCCACCACCCACATGGCGAAGAACTGGGACCCCCCGCCGTAGGCGTGGCCCAGTGCCGTGCGGGCGCCTTCGACCTGGTGTTCCCCGGCCTCACCGCGCACCTGGAGCGCTGCCTCGGCGAAGCGGATCATGCCGGAGGCCCCGATGGGGTTGGTGGAGAGCACTCCGCCCGAGGGGTTGACCGGCAGTTCGCCGTCGAGTTCGGTGATCCCGGACTCCACCAGCTTCCAGCCCTCGCCCTCGGCGGCGAAGCCCAGGTTCTCCAGCCACATCGGCTCGTACCAGCTGAACGGCACATACATCTCGACGGCGTCGATCTGACGGCGCGGATCGGTGATCCCGGCCTGCCGGTAGACATCGGCAGCGCAGTCCCGCCCCGCCCGCGGGGAGACGCAGTCCTTGCCCGCGAAGAGGGTGGGTTCGCTGCGCATGGCTCCGCCGTGCATCCAGGCACAGGGACGCGGGGCACGGGCGGCCCCGGCGCGGTCGGTGAGCACCATGGCGCAGGCACCGTCGGAGGACGGGCAGGTCTCGGAGTAGCGGATGGGGTCCCACAGCATGGGCGAGGACCGCACCTTCTCCAGGGTGAGCCCGCGTTCATGCAGATGCGCGTAGGGGTTGCGCAGCGCGTTACGGCGGTCCTTGTAGGCCACGAGGGCGCCGGTCCCGGCGGGCGCGCCGGTGCGCCGCATATAGGCCCGCACATGGGGTGCGAAGAAGCCGCCCGCCCCGGCCAGCAGCGGCTGCTGGAACGGCACCGGCAGGGACAGCCCCCACATGGCGTTGGACTCGGACTGCTTCTCGAAGGCGAGGGTGAGCACGGTCCGGTGGATCCGGGCGGCCACCTGGGTGGCGGCCACCAGTGCGGTGGAGCCGCCGACCGAGCCCGCGGTGTGCACGCGCAGCAGGGGTTTGCCGACCGCACCGAGCGCGTCGGCGAGGTACAGCTCCGGCATCATGACGCCCTCGAAGAAGTCCGGGGCCTTGCCGATGACCACGGCGTCGATGTCCGCCCACGTCAACTCGGCGTCCTCCAGGGCGCGCAGGGCCGCCTCGCGGACCAGTCCGGCGAGTGAGACGTCCCGGCGGGCCGCGGTGTGCTGGGTCTGGCCGACTCCGACGACGGCCACCGGCTCCTTGCTCAACTCGGCTCTCCTTCCAGGACCGCCACCAGGTTCTGCTGGAGGCAGGGGCCCGAGGTGGCGTGGGCCAGGGCCCGGTCGGAGCCACCGCGGTGGATGGCGGCGGCGGCCTCCCCGAGCCGGATCAGCCCCGCGGCCATCATGGGGTTGGCGGCGAGCGCGCCGCCGGACGGATTGACCCGGACGTCCGCGCCGAGCCGCAGCTCACGGCGGAGGAGCACCTCCTGCGAGGTGAACGGCGCATGCAGTTCCGCGGTGTCCACGGGCGCGTCGAAGGCGCCCGCGCGCTCGGCGGCCAGCCGGGTGGACGGGGAGCGGGTGAGTTCGCGTACGCCCAGGGCGTGCGGTTCGACCCGGTGGTCGATCCCGCGGATCCAGGCGGGGCGGGGGCACAGTCCGCGGGCGGTGTCCCCGGCGGCGAGCACCACGGCCGCCGCGCCGTCACCGATCGGCGGACAGTCGTGGCGGCGCAGCGGACGGACCAGGTAGGGGGTGTCCAGCAGCGGTCCGGGCGCGGCCGAACCGGAGAGCTGGGCGTGCGGGTTGGCCTCGGCTGCGGTCCGGCTGCGGTGGGCGACCCCGGCCAGCGCGCGTTCGTCGGTCTCGCCCGCGTCGATGAGCGCCTGGGCCTGGAGGGCGGCCAGGGAGACCGAGTCCGGCCACAAGGGCGCCAGGTAGTACGGATCGAGCTGACGGGTCAGCACCTCGCGCAGATCACCGGGCGAGGACTTGCCGTAGGAGTACACCAGCGCGGTGTCGGCCTCGCCGGTCAGCAGCTTGGTCCACGCCTCGTGCAGCGCCCAGGCGCCGTCCATCTCCACATGGGACTCGGAGATCGGCGGCCAGGCTCCCACGCCGTCCAGGGCCATGGTGAACGAGAAGGCGCGGCCCGCGAGGTAGTCGGAGGAGCCGGAGCAGGTGAAGCCGATCTCCCCGGCGGTGAGTCCGACGTCGTCCAGCACCCGGCGCAGGACGGGCATCAGCATCTCCACCTCGGAGACGTCCGAGGTGTCGGGCCGGTGGTCGCTCTGGGCGAAGGCGACGATGGCAACCTCGCGCATCTACAACAGCTCCTTGTAGGTGTCGTAGTCGGCGTCGGGTTCGCCGGTGGGCCGGTAGTGGTCGGGGTAGCGGCCGTCCTCGGTCCACACCGGCGTCACCCGCAGTCCCATCCGCACCTGGTCGTAGGGGATGCCCGCGATCCGGCCGTGGAGGGCGAGCCCGGCGCCGTCCAGGGCGATGTGCGCGTAGACGTACGGCACCTCGATGTCCAGGTTCTTGGCCTTGATGTTCACGATGCAGAAGGTGGTGACGGTGCCGTGCGGGCCGACCTCGACCTGTTCGGCGGTGGCGACCCCGCAGGTGGGGCAGGCACCCCGGGGCGGGACATACACCTTCCGGCAGGAGGGGCAGCGCTCCCCGACGGTCCTGCGTCCGGCGAGGGCGGCGAGGAAGCGGGTCTGAGCGCGGCCGGGCGCGTAGGTGTAGTCCAGCCGCGCGGGTGCCACGATGCCGCGTACGGGCTCGGTGAACTCACCGCTGTGCGGGGCGGGTCCGGCCGCGGGAGCGGCGGCGTCCCCGTCCGGGGTGAAGCAGGCGATGTCGGTGATGGCGCCGGTGCGCCGCTCGGCCCAGCGGATCCGCACCCGCATCCCGGTGCGCACCGCCTCGGGTCCGGGTGCGTCGAGGGCGTGCAGCAGGGCGGTGTCGGCGCCGTCGAGCCGGACGAGCACCCAGGCGAAGGGGGTGTCCAGGGGCTGGCCGCGGCTCGGGGAGGGGTTCCAGGCCCAAGTGGTGACGGTGCCGGTGGGGGCGACCTCGACCAGGTCGCGCAGTTCCGCGGCGGTGACCGGGTCGTACTCGACGGGCGGGACGAGCACCCGGCCGTCGGTGGTGCGGACCCCGAGCACGGTGCGTTCACGCAGCCCGGTGAGGAAGTCGCTCTGGACCGGTCCGAGGGAGCGGGTGAAGGGGAACTCGACGACCAGGGGGGCCCGGAGGGCCTCGGAGGAGGAGGGAGCCGGGGTCATGGGTGGGGTCTCCTTCTGTCCGGCGGATGCGGACCGGTCGGGTGCGCGGGGTGTGCGCGGCGGCGGATCAGGCCCGCCGGTAGACCGGCGGCCGCTTCTCGGCGAAGGCGCGGGAGCCCTCCTTGGCGTCGGCGGTGTCGAAGACCGGCCAGCCGCGCTCGAGTTCGGACCGCAAGCCCTCGGCCTCGGTCATCCCGGCGGTCTCGTAGACGGATGCCTTGACCGCCTCGACCGCCAGCGGACCGTTGGCGTTGATCAGCCCGGCGATCTCCAGCGCCTTGTCCAGTGCTGTGCCGTCCTCGACGACATGGCCGATCAGCCCGATCCGCGCGGCCTCCTCGGCGGGGTAGGGCCGTCCGGTGAGCAGCATCTCCAGGGCGTGGGTGTGCGGCACCTGCCGGGCCAGCCGCACCGTGGAGCCGCCGATGGGGAAGAGTCCGCGGCGCACCTCGTAGAGGCCGAAGGTGGCGCCGCGCCCGGCGACGCGGATGTCGGTGCCCTGGAGGATCTCGGTGCCGCCCGCCACACAGTGGCCCTCGACGGCGGCGATCACCGGTTTGCGCGGCCGGTGGTGGCGCAGCATGGCCTTCCAGTGGAGGTCGGGGTCGTCCTTCAGGCGGTCGCGGTAGTGGTCGCCGGCCATCCGGCCGCCGCCCGCGAGCGCCTTGAGGTCCATTCCGGCGCAGAACACACCGCCCGCGCCGGTGAGCACCACCGAGCGCACGGTGTCGTCAGCGTCGGCCTCCAGCCAGCCGTCGTACAGCCCCACCAGCATCGGCAGCGAGAGGGCGTTCCTGGCCTCGGGGCGGTTGAGGGTGAGTACGAGCGTGGCGCCCACACGCTCCACCACGAGGTGTTCGGTCCCGCTTGTCACGGCAGTCCTCCCGTCTCGACGCCAACAGGTTGCAGGAGCCGGGGAGCGACTTCAAGAGTTAGCTGACGTCTCGTCAGATTTCTTCGCCGTGGCCCTTCCCACCTCTCCCCCGCGGGACTGTAATGAGCGCCGAGCCCGCCCGATGCCAGGTCAGGAGGAGCCCGTGGAGTACAACCTTGCCGACCTGTTCGAGTCGGTCGCCGATACGGTGCCCGGCCGCGAGGCCCTGGTCCACCTCGACCACCCCGGCACCGGACGGGAGCGGCGGCTGACCTACGCGGGCCTCGACGAGGCGGCCAACCGGATCGGCCACCACCTGCGGGACAGCGGGATACGCCCCGGTGAGCACGTGGGTCTCCATCTCTACAACGGGGTGGAATATCTCCAGACCACACTGGCCTGTCTGAAGATCCGCGCCGTACCGGTGAACGTCAACTACCGCTACACCGAGGAGGAGTTGGTTCATCTCTACCGGGACGCCGATCTGGCCGCCCTGGTCTTCGACGCCGAGTTCGGCGAGCGGGTGGCCGCTGCGGCACCGCGCGCCGAGACCCTGCGCCACCTCCTGCGGGTCGGCGACGACGGCCATCCGGGTCCCGCGTCGGCGGTGCGGTTCACCGACGCCGAGACGGCCGGTTCCGCGGCCCGTGGCTTCGGTCCGCGCTCCGCGGACGACCGCTTCATCATCTACACCGGCGGCACCACCGGACTGCCCAAGGGGGTGATGTGGCGCCAGGAGGACCTGTTCTTCTCCGGGCTCGGCGGTGGCGCGCCCACCGGGGAGCCCGTCAGCCGCCCGGAGGAGCTGGCCGAGCGGGTGGCGGCGGGCGGCGAGGGGCTGGTCTTCTTCCCCACCCCGCCGCTGATGCACGGCACCTCCACCCTCACCGCGTTCATCGCCTTCCACTTCGGCCAGAAGGTGGTCCTGCACCGCAGGTTCGCCCCCGAGGAGGTGCTGAGGACCATCGCGAAGGAGCGGGTCACCAGTGTCTCGCTGGTGGGTGACGCGATGCTGCGTCCGCTGATCGACGCGCTGAGCGGCCCTCTCGGGGACCTCGACCGCTCCTCGCTCATCGCCGTCAGCAGTTCGGGGGCGATCCTGTCGGACACCGTGCGCGCCCGGTTCGCCGAACTGGTGCCGCACGCGATGCTGCTCAACAACTTCGGTTCCTCGGAGTCCGGCTTCAACGGCACGGCCACCGAGGACTCCGGTCCCGAGAAGGGCTTCCGGCTGCGGGTCAACTCCCGTACCGCCGTGGTCGATCCGGTGACACTGGAGCCCGCGGCGCCTGGTGTGCCCGGCCGTCTCGCCCAGCGCGGCCATGTCCCGCTCGGCTACTACAACGACCCCAAGAAGACCGCCGAGACCTTTTTCGCGGTGCGCGGGGAACGCTGGGTGCTGCTCGGGGACATGGCGACGGTCGACGAGGACGGTGTGGTCACGGTCCTGGGCCGTGGCTCCCAGTGCGTCAACACCGGTGGTGAGAAGGTCTATCCGGAAGAGGTCGAACAGGCCCTCAAGGCCCATCCGGACGTGTACGACGCACTGGTGGCGGGCGTTCCGGACGAGCGCTGGGGCCAGCGCGTGGCGGCCGTCGTCCAGCCCCGGGAGGGGGTGACCTCGCTGACCGCCGACGCGGTCAGGGAGCACTGCCGCGCCCGGCTCGCCGGCTACAAGATCCCCCGCACCGTCGTCTTCACCGACCGGATCCAGCGCTCCCCCAGCGGCAAGGCCGACTACCGCTGGGCGCGGGCGACGGCCGCCGCCGCGACGCCGTCCGGCGGCTGAGGGGTCCCGCTCAGCGGGTGGCGGTCGTCCCGTCTGCGCACACCGACGGCAGGGCCCGCGCCAGGGCGGCCGTGTGCAGGACGTCCAGCCGCTTCTCCCGGACCGTGGCCAGCGCCCCGGCGGCCAGCCGTCCCGCACACGAGGGGGCGGTGCGTGCGGCGGCCGAGTCGGCGATGGCACGCACCAGTTCGCCGTTGATCCGGTTGATCTCCCGCCGGACCCGGGAGAGATCGGGGCGTTCGGCGGGCGCCCGCGAGGGATCGGCGTCCCAGCGGCGGAGGAGGGCGCGCTGCACCACCTTGTTCGCCTCGATCTGGTCGCGGAAGATCCGTACCGTCGCGGCCGGGTCACCGCCCAGCTCCGTGGCCTGGCGGGCCACGTCCTCCAGCACCTGCCGCTCCCGCGCGGGGTCGTCCACCGGGCTGTCCGTACCCCATTTGGCGGCGGCCACCTCGTCCGCGGTCAGCAGCCGCTCGGCGGACCGCTCCACCAGCGGCAGCAGCCGGGACGGTGCGGCGGCGGTACGGTCCCGCGCGGTGGCGGCCGGGGCCGCGACGGCGCCGGTGGCACCCGTGACGCCCGTGGCCAGCAGTGCGGTGGTGACGGCCGCGATGAGCGCGCGGCGCGGGGCGGACGGGAACGGTCGCACGGAAGGACCTCCTCGGCAGGGGACTCGACGCCATTGTCCCGGCACGCCGTCACGGTTCCAGGAACGCGCCGACGGCGGCCAGGAACTCCTCCGGACGCTCCTGGTGGACGAGATGACCCGCGTCGATGGTCACCAGACGGCAGTCGGGTATCCGCTCGGCCATATCGGCCAGCAGCGACTGCGGGATGTGGCTGGCCGGTCCGCCGCCGATCACCAGGGTCGGGGCGGTGATGGCCGAAAGCCCCTCCGTCCAGGCCGGGTCGGGGGCGTTGCGGGCCTCGGTGAACTGGGTCTTCACGGCCCAGTCGAAGACCAGCCGCCCCGCGGGGCGCGGCGGCACCGGGAGCGGTGGGTCCTGGGGCAGCAGGGGCGGGGCGTCCTCCAGCACCAGCCGTTCCACCAGGTGCGGATGGCGCTGGGCGAGGAGGTAGGCGACCACCCCGCCGTAGGAGTGTCCGATCACGGTGACGGAGGTCAGACCGAGGGCGGCCAGGAAGCCGGCGACATCGTCCCGCACCGGCCCGAGCGCGTACTCCCCCGGCCAGTCGCTCGTCCCGTGGCCCCGCAGGTCGAGCGCGTACACCCGGCGGCCCTCGGCGAGCCGCGGCGCGACGGTGAGCCAGTCGACGCCGCCCTCGCCGAGACCGTGCAGCAGCAGGACCGGCGGGGCGCCCGCCGCGCCCCACACCCGGTACACCAGCTCGATCCCGTCCACCTCGACGCTGTCAAGTGTGTGCATGGGGCAGAGGATACGGCTGCTTTACCCATGGTTACATGGGTCGCTCACGACCTTCCCAGTACGGCTCCCGCAGCCGCCGCTTGTAGAGCTTGCCGTTGGGGTCGCGCGGCATCTCGGCGATGAACTCCACGGACCGGGGGCGTTTGAAGCCCGCGAGCCGCTGGGCGCAGTGGGTGAGCAGTTCCTCGGCGAGCGCGGGGACCGGTGCATGCCCCTCGGAGGGTTCGACGACCGCCTTGACCTCCTCGCCCCAGTCGTCGTGCGGAACGCCGAAGACGGCCGCGTCGGCCACGGCGGGATGGGTGAGCAGCGCGGCCTCTATCTCGGCCGGGTAGATGTTGACCCCGCCGGAGATGATCATGTCGATCTTGCGGTCGCGCAGGAAGAGATAGCCGTCCTCGTCGAGGAGGCCGAGGTCACCCACGGTGAAGTAGTCACCGATGCGGTTCTTGCGGGTCTTCCCCTCGTCCTGGTGGTAGGAGAAGCCACCGGTGCTCATCTTCATGTAGACGGTGCCGACCGCACCGGCCGGGAGCCGCTCACCGTCGTCGTCGAAGACGGCCAGTTCGCTGATGGGCCACGGTCTGCCCACGGTGCCGGGCTTCTTGAGCCAGTCCTCGGCGGTGGCGAAGGCGCCCCCGCCCTCGCTCGCCGCGTAGTACTCCTCCACGCACCGTCCCCACCAGTCGATCATCGCGCGCTTGATGTGGTCGGGGCAGGGCGCGGCGCCATGGATGGCGTGGCGCATCGAGGACACGTCGTAGGAGCGGCGCACCTGTTCGGGCAGGGCCAGCAGCCGGTGGAACTGGGTGGGGACCATATGGGTATGGGTGCAGCGATGGGCGGCGATCAGCCGCAGCATCTCCTCGGGTGTCCAGCGGTCCATGACCACCAGGGGGTGGCCGATATGCAGGGAGGAGGCCGCGAACTGGAGGACCGCGGTGTGGTAGAGCGGTGAGCACACCAGATGTACATGGTCGGGTTCCTCGGCGCGCGGCACGATGCCGAAGATGCGGAGGAATCCGCCGAGGTGGCTCTCCTCGGGGAGCTTTCCGGTCAGCGGACGCCGGATACCGCGCGGGCGGCCGGTGGTGCCGGAGGTGTAGTTCATCACCCAGCCCAGTTCACGGTCGGCGGGCGGTTCCCCCGACTGGCCGTTGAGCAGGGCGGCGTACGGGCGGAAGCCCTCGATGTGCCCCACCGCGTGGCGGCGTTCGGCGGGCAGCCCGGCCTGGTCCGCGGCGGCGGTGGCGCGGTCGGCGTACCGTTCGTGGGCGATCAGCACCTTGGCGCCGGAGTCGGCCACGATCCAGGCGATCTCGGGGCCGACCAGATGGTGGTTGACGGGGACGAGGTACAGCCCGGCCTGGGTGGCGGCCAGCGCGGCGGTGAGGAACTCGGGCCCGTTGGGCAGCACGACGGCGAACGCGTCACCGCGCCGCAGCCCGGCCGCGCGCAACCCGCCGACCAGCCGGTTGCACGCGGTGTGCAACCGGCCCGCGGTCCACTCCTCGCCGTCGGGAGCCACCAGGACGGTACGGTCCGGCTCCTGTGCGGCCTGGGCCCAGAAGCCGTGCGGAATCTCGCTCATCGGTCCTTCGCCCTCCTCACGCCCGTCCGGTCACGCCCGTCCGGCGATGCGGTTGATGCGGTCGATGGCACGCTCGAATCCTCGGGTCAGGTCGTCGACGACGGCCCGGACGCTGCGGGTGGTCTCCATGCGGCCGACGATCTGGCCGACCGGGGTGCCGAGCAGCGGTTCCACCTCGTACTTCTGGATGCGGGAGACCGCCTCGGCGACCAGCAGCCCCTGGAGCGGCATGGGCAGCGGGTCCGGTCCCTCCGGGTCCTCCCAGGCGTCGGTCCACGCGGTGCGCAACTGGCGGGCGGGTTTACCGGTGAGCGCGCGGGAGCGCACGGTGTCCCCCGAGCCGGCCGCCAGCAGTTTCCGGGTGAGGGCGGCCGAGTGCAGTCCGGCCTCCTCGGTGGTGAGCCAGACCGAGCCCAGCCAGACGCCCTGGGCGCCGAGCGCGAGTCCGGCGGCGGCCTGTTCACCGCTGCCGATACCGCCGGCCGCGAGCACCGGCAGGGGATCCACCGCGCGCACCACCTCGGGGGTGAGCACCATGGTGGCGATCTCGCCGGTGTGGCCGCCCGCCTCGTAGCCCTGCGCGACGACGATGTCGACCCCCGCCTCCTGGTGACGGCGGGCGTGGCGGGCGCTGCCCGCGAGCGCGGCCACCAGGATGCCGTGGCCGTGGGCGCGGTCGATGACATCGGCGGGCGGTGAACCGAGCGCGTTCGCCAGCAGTCTGACGGGGTAGTCGAAGGCCACGTCGAGCTGGCTGCGGGCCACCTTCTCCAGCCAGCCGGTGATCCGCCAGCCGGATGCCTCGCCCTCGGGCAGCTCCGGCACCCCGTGTCCGGCCAGGGTGTCCGCCACGAAGCGGCGGTGCCCCTCGGGGATCATCTCCTCGATGTCCGCCTCGCTCACCCCCGCCACCTGGCGGGCGGGCATCACCACGTCCAGACCGTAGGGCAGGCCGTCGGTGTGCCGCTCCATCCAGTCCAGATCGCGGGCCAGCTCCCCGGCCTCGCCGTAGCGCACCGCGCCGAGCACCCCGAAGCCACCGGCCCGGGTGATCGCCGCGGCGACGGCGGGGAACGGGGTGAAGCCGAAGATGGCGTGTTCCACGCCCAGCCGTGTGCTCAGCTCCGTTCTCATGGGCGGCAGGATGCCGCAGGGGACCGGACGAGGGAAGAGTTTTTCTGACGGAACGTCAGATCTGCTTCAGATCTGTGGCACCCCGGTGTTCAGCGCTCCAGCACGGCCATGGCCGCGTTGTGCCCGGGGATCCCGCTCACCCCGCCGCCGCGCACCGCGCCCGCCCCGCACAGCAGCACATTGGCGTGGCCGGTCTCCACGCCCCAGCGGCCGGTGCCCTCCTGGGCGTAGGGGAAGGCCAGGTCCCGGTGGAAGATGTTGCCGCCGGGCAGCCGGAGTTCACGGTCCAGGTCCAGCGGACTCTTGGCCTCGATACACGGCATCCCGTCGGCGTCGGTGGCCAGACAGTCCGCCAGCGGCTCGGCGAGATGGCCGTCGAGCTCCGCGAGTGTGGCCTCCAGCAGCGTCGCGAGCCTCGCGTCGTGGTCCTCGGCGAACAGCCGGGCCGGGGTGTGCAGTCCGAACAGCGTCAGCGTCTGATAGCCCCGGGCCGCCAGATCCGGGCCCAGGATCGACGGATCGGTGAGCGAGTGGCAGTAGATCTCCGACGGCGGACGGCGCGGCAACTCCCCCGCTGCGGCCTGCCGGTAGGCGTCCTCCAGCGCCCCGTACCCCTCGGCGATATGGAACGTCCCGGAGAATGCCTCGCGCGGATCGGCGTCCGGATCGCGCAGCGCGGGCAGCCGCCGCAGCAGCATGTTCACCTTGAGCTGCGCTCCCTCGGCGGGCGGGGCGGGCGGGTCCTCGCCCAGCAGCCGCGCCAGCTCCCGTGGCGCGGCGCCCACCAGCACATACCGGGCGGCGGCCACGCCCTCGCCGGTGTCGCCCGTGTGGCTCACCTCCGCCGCGCTGCCGTCGGTGGCGATCGCGGTCACCTCACGCCCGGTCTCGATCCGGGCGCCCGCCGCACGGGCCGCCTCCGCGAGCGCGTCGGTGAGCGCGCCCATCCCGCCGACCGGTACGTCCCAGTCGCCGGTGCCGCCGCCGATCACGTGGTAGAGGAAGCAGCGGTTCTGACGCAACGACGGATCGTGGGCATGGGCGAACGTGCCGATCAGCGCGTCGGTGAGGACCACGCCACGGACCAGGTCGTCCTCGAACGCGTCCTCGATCGCCTCTCCGACCGGCCGCTCGAACAGCGCCTCCCACGCCGCGTCGTCGGCGATCCGGGACCGGAGCGCCTCCCGGGTCGGCAGCGGTTCGGTCAGCGTCGGGAAGACCCGTTCGGCGACGCGCTGAGTCATCCCGTAGAAGCGCTGCCACGCGGTGAACTCACGGTCGGAGCCGGTCAGCCGCGCGAACGCCTCCCGGGTGCGCCCGCCGCCCGCGGTGTCCACCAGCAGCCCGGTCGGGCGTCCGTCGCGCACGGCCGGGGTGTACGACGACACCGCGCGCCCGCGCACCGCGAAGCGCAGCCCCAGGTCGTCCACGATCCGCCGGGGCAACAGGCTGACCAGGTAGGAGTAGCGCGAGAGCCGCGCGTCCACCCCGGCGAACGGCCGGGTGGACACCGCCGCTCCCCCGGTGTGGTCCAGACGTTCCAGCACCAGCACACTGCGTCCGGCGCGGGCGAGATAGGCGGCGGCGACCAGCCCGTTGTGCCCGCCGCCGACGATGACGACGTCGTACGCCTCATGGTGAGCCATGCCCTCTCCCTAGCACGCCCCCCGGCCGGGGACCAGACCGCCCCGCCGGGGGCGCGGCGGCGCGGAGGCAGAGGTCCGGGACCTCAGCGTTCCCGGCGCGGCGGGCGCCCGGCCATCCGTCGCCCCCAGGCGGTGGTGGTCAGCCGTAGGCGCGGTGTTCGGTGGTCGTGGGGTGGTGGGGGGCCATGGGTGCGGGACGGCGGCCCAGTTGCTCCAGGCAGTGGGACTCATCGGCGCGGCCGGCCACCGTGTCGGGGTGGTCGGGCCCCAGCACCCGGGCCCGGACCCGGGCGACCCGGCGGTATCCGGCCAGCGCGTCCCACCAGCGGCCCAGCCAGCCGAGCGCCACGGCCACCTCCCGTTCGCTGACCAGGGTGTCGGGATGGTCCGGGCCGAGGGTGCGCTCACGCAGGGCCCGTACCTCGCGCGCCTCGGCGAGGGCCTCCGTCCAGCGCCCGAGGCGGCCGAGGTTGACACCGAGGCCATGCCGGGCGCGCAGGGTCTCCGGATGCGCGGCGCCCTGGGCACGGGTGCGGTCCGCGACGAGGGCGCGGTAGACCGTCAGCGCCTCCGCCGCGCGGTGCAGCCGCCCGAGGCTGATGCCCACCTCGTAGCGGGCGGCGAAGGTGTCCGGGTGGTCCGGGCCGAGCGACCGGGCCCGGGCATCGGCCACCTCGCGGTAGCCGCCCAGCGCCTCCTCCCAGCGGTCGAGCCGCCCGAGGGCGTACGCCACCTCCGAGCGGGTGACCAGGGTGTCGGGGTGGTCGGCGCCCAGCACCCGGGCCCGCGCGGCGGCCACCTCGCACGCCATCCGGTAGGCGTCCTGATGGCGGCCCAGACGCCCCAGGTTGAACGCGAGGTTGTGGCGGCAGCGCAGGGTGTCGGGGTGGTCGGCGCCCATGGTCCGCTCACGGATGGTGAGCACGGCGGCGTAGATCCGGTGGGCCTCGGTGTGGTGGCCGAGGCGGCCGAGGGTGAACGCGGTCTCCTGGCGGGCGGCGAGCGTATCGGGGTGGCCGGGGCCCAGCACCCGTTCACGGGCCGCCGCGACCTCGGCGTACCCGCGCAGCGCCTGGCCGGGGTGGTCCAGACGGCCCAGGGCGAAGGCGATCTCGTAGCGGCTGGCGAGGGTGTCGGGGTGGTCGGGGCCGAGCAGCCGTTCGCGCTCGGTGGCCACCGCGCGGTGCAGCCGGGCCGCCTCCCGCCAGCGGCCGAGCCGCCCCAGGCGCAGTCCGGCCCGGTGACGCTCAGCGAGCCGCAGGACGGCCTCCGGCGCCGGGGTGTGGAGCGGCGCCACGGGCGGATGCGCTGCCACGGCCCCCGAAGGGACAGCCGCCGCGAGGTCCACCGGCGGAGCGGGCGACAGTACGGAACGGGGGCCGGTCCAGGCACCCGTGAGCACCGCGGGCGGATCCGGCGGGGTGGACCGTCCGGCGGCCGTGCCGCCCGCCGGGGAGCCGGTGGTCATCCGCTCGGCCCAGACCGGAAGCCGGGGCCCCGGCACCCGGACGGCCCGCTCCCCGGCCACCGGGAACCGGACGGTCCGCGCCACCGCGATCCGCTCGGCGAGGTCGGTGGCGTCGCGGGGACGGGACTCCGGGTCCTTGGCGAGCAGATCGAGCACCACCCGCTCGAACCGGTCGGGCAGCTCGGGGCGGTGGCTCCGGAGCGGGACGGGCGCGGTGTCCCGGTGGCCGACCAGGATCGCCCACGCGTCCCCGAGGTCGAACGGCGGTGCCCCGGTGGCCAGTTCGTACAGCACACAGCCCAGTGAGTACAGATCGCTGCGGTGGTCGACGGCACCGCCCACGATCTGCTCGGGCGACATGTAGTGCGGAGTCCCCATGGCCACACCGGTACCGGTGAGCCGGGACGTGGGACCGATGCCGTGACCGGGGCGGGCGATGCCGAAGTCGCAGAGCTTCACCCCGCCGTCGGCGAGCCGCATGATGTTGGCCGGTTTCAGATCGCGGTGCACGATGCCCTGTTGATGGGTGTAGGCGAGGGCGGCGGCGACCTGGCCGGCGATGTCCAGGACGTCCGGCACCGGCAGCGGCCGGTGGTCGTTGTCCTCCAGCAGCCGACCGAGGTCGCGCCCCTCCAGCAGCTCCATGACGAGGAAGAGCACGCCCTCGTCCTCGCCGAAGTCATGGACCACGGTCACCCCGCGGTGCTGGAGCGCCGCGGCAACCCGCGCCTCGCGCCGGAACCGCTCCCGCAGCACATCGCCGATCGCCTCGTCGTGTCGCGGCCCCAGCGGTTTGAGGCACTTGACGGCGACGCGACGGCCGAGCGCCTCGTCCCGCGCCCGCCACACCTCGCCCATCCCCCCGCGCCCGATCAGATCGAGCAGTCGGTACCGGCCCTTGATCAGCCTGGTGTCCGCCATTCTTCTCCTGCCTTCGGCGGAAGGTGCTCCCTTCCACCGCCCCCGTGGATGCCGCTCGCGCCTCTCGCCGCGACCGGCCCGTCCCCGCTGTCCAGTATGGCCGCGTTTCTGCGGAGTTTGTAGGGCGAGGGGCGCGTACCGGGACCGAGCCGCTCCATGGCGCGCAGGATGTGTTTGGGCGGGAGCTGCCAGCGCACCCTGGGCGGAATGCAGCGCAGCGCCCTGCCTGCCCCCCTCAACCGCCGGGTGACGACGGCGGGCGCGGGTGCGGGACGGCCGTACAGGGCGTGGGCGTACGAGGGCAGGGAGGCATAGGCCAGCGCGGCGAAGCGCCCCCAGATCGCCTCGCGCGCCGGGACCAGCAGGGCGTGAACCGGAGGCCGGCGCAGAAAGGCGTCCACCTCGCGCGCCTCGCGCGTGGCGGCGAGCCGGGGGCGCACCGCGCGGAAGTAGGCGGCCAACTCCCCGGTGCTGCCGGGAACCGCCGCCGGATCGAGCCCGACCAGCCGGGCCGCCTCGGTGTTCTCCGCGACGTAAGCGTCCGCCTGGGCATCGGTGAGCGGATAGCCGGAGCGCCGGGTCACCTGGAGGTAGGAGTCGATCGCGGCACAGTGCACCCACAGCAGCAGTTCGGGCTCGTCGACACCGAGCCGGGCACCGGTGGCGGGATCGGTCAGGGAGAGCCTGCGGTGGATACCGCGGACCCGGGCCCCGGCGCGCTCGGCGGCCTCGGTGGTGCCGTAGGTGGTGGTGGCGACGAACCGCGCGGTACGGAGCAGCCGCCCCCAGGCGTCCTCACGGAAGTCGGAGTTCTGGGTGACCCCGCGGACAGCGAGCGGATGCAGCGCCTGGAGGTACAGGGCGCGCACCCCAGCGATCCACATCACGGGATCGCCATGGAGCTGCCATGTCACGGATCTCGGGCCGTACAGCCCCGCGTCGGTGCCGTGGACGCCGTGGGAGCCGGACAACGGGGCCGCCATGACCACCACCTCCTGCGGGCCAGGCTATCCCCGGCCCGGCGGGCCGGACCTCGGCGCCTGGTGGGACCACACCATCGGTCACGACGCGTTGCGGAGCACCGAATGACGACTCCCTCTGAGTTCATTGCAGCGATGGCGGCTTCCTGGTGGCCGCGGCCCAGTCGTATGCGAGCAGATGCCGAAACCGGCGGTTGCTCGGCTCCGCGTCCTTCTCCCCGACCGCTGCCGTCCAGTGCCGGCAGGTGGCCATCACGAACGCCCGAACCGCTTGCTCGTCTGCCTGACGCCAGCTCGTGAAGTTGCCCAACCACGCCAGAGCCTCGGTCGGAGACTGCTCGCACTCCATGAGCCGCACCGCGGTGTAGGCCGGGTCCACCCAGGCCGGGCCGATCGCGGGCATAGCCCAGTCCACCACGTACGCCTTGTCCGCATCGCTGTTGATCAGAATGTTGTGCGGGTTCGTATCGGTGTGCAGCAGACAGGTCCCTGCCAGGCGCTCGGCCTCGCCGGGCTCGAGAAAATCCTCGAGCCGGTCCGCCAACCGCGGAATGGGGAAGCCGGGGGTCGGCAGGTTCTGCATGCGCTGGAGCGTGAAGGTGACGGCGTCCATATCCGCGGATCCGGGGCCGAGGTCGGCGTGCCGGCCGGGAACACAGGTGAAAGCCAGTGCCAGCCAGCCTCCGGCGTCAAACCGGTGGCGGATGGTGGGGCTGATACCGCCGACGGTGGGGTTGATCTGCTCCTCGCAGCGGAGTGCCGCCATCCCGTCCGCGTCGCTGTGGCGGACGCCCTTGAGGAAGAGGGTGCCGTTTGCCGTGGTGAGAATCAGGGCGACGGCGCAGTTCAGGCCCTCCGCCACGGTCTCCGCTGCGGCCACCGCTCCCGTGCGATCCTCCACCGCGGTGCGGAACTCGCCCGGAAGGTCGTCCCACTCAATGCGCTCGATCACGCTTTCTCCCTCGGGTGCGGGATCGGGGTGCCGGTTGCCCGACACCCCTTCCGGCTTCTTTTCTACTGGGTGGCGCCGCACTTGCGACAGCGGTTCTTGCCGCTCCAGCCCACCCATTCGTGGTCGCAGTTGCTCAGGATCATTCGTCCTCCTCAGGTCGGTTCCTGCATCGACATCCCGTCCGGCTCCGTCAGTGGCCAGGCGGGGGTCTGGAGCGTGGACCGCTGGGACCGCCTGTCCAGTACGGGGGCCAGGCCACCCAGCGGCCCACCCCGGTCTACGGGGTGGGCTCCCGGGCCTGCCGGGTGGCCGCGTTGTACGCGGCGAGCAGGGCCTCGCCGGGCTCGCACACAGCCCCGGGCGTCCGGCACACCGGGCAGCACGCGGCGTGCTCGATCGCCGCACGCCACTCCTCCTCGGCCGCGGGCAGGACCACGGTCTGCCGCCCGTCCATCAGACGCCCGGGCCGCGGCGCAGCGCTTCGAGAAGTACCACCGGGTCGTGCCGCCGGTACTCGGAGGCATGGCGGGCGCAGGCGTAGACGGCGCCGCCGATACTGCCGCCTTCCGCACCGACGAGCACCGGTTCGTCGGTCGGCAGCTGACAGCGGACGCAGAGCTGGCGCCCTTCGACGCGGGGGCCGTGTTCGGCGTGGTCCGCGGCGACCAGAGCTTCCCGGAGCAGCCGGGCGTCGGTCAGGTACCGGTCGGGGCCGATCGGTACGCGCCAGTGGGTGTTGCCCTTGTGGGAGGGCTCGGTCCAGTCGACCGGGGGTACACCGAGGTACGTCACTTCGTCGGCCAGTTCGCATAGGACGCGGCTTCCGCGGAGGTGCCAGCCGGCGGCGGAGCCGATGGCGACGAGCCAGTAGAAGGTGCCGTAGCTGTCTTGGATGACGGCACCGGTGTCGTCGCCGAGCAGGCTCAAGGCACGTTCCCCGACGGCCGGCGTGACGCGGACGGCGTCCCACCACTTCCCCACGGGTAACGGTTCAACGTCCGCTGCGAACGGCGGTTGCCACGGCATGGTTCTGGTCGTCATATGCGAGCCCCTGGTATCGAACGGAGGCGGTGCCGATCTCCCCTGGGGGACTCACGATCGGCACCGCTGTCCAGCGGCACGCAACTTAGGGATGTCAGGCGTGTTCAGACAGTGACGAGGTGTCCGACTTTCCGGCCCAGGTAGGACACACCGCCCTACTGGTCCAGGTGGAGCCGGTCAGCCAGTTGCGTCACCGGAGACGCGCGACGCCGCTCCCTGCTGCGGAGTTCGGCCACAAGCTGCCGCGCGGTGCCGTGGTACCTCATCCACTCGGGCGCCTCCTCCTCAGCCTTCAGCAAAGCACGGGTGGCGGATTCGTCCCGGTGAAGCTCGGAGTACGCCAGGGCGCGGTCCACATGAAACCGAGCCCGCCACGTCGGCGGAAGCGAGCCGAGGTGCTGCACCGCGCGGGCCGTGGATACCGCCTCCACGCTCTTCCCCATCTCGACCTGGAAATTCACTCGCGCCACACCCACATTGGTAGGGCCGAACGGAGTGGCATAGTCGAGGCGATCTACCCCAATGCTTGCCGCGGCTCCCGTCGACAGCCTGAGCAACTCCTCCACCCTGTCGTACTTGCCCTCTCCTTGACGCACGGTCGCTGTGGCCGCGCGAAGCAGCAGAATTCCCCAAAGGGAGAGGTCAACCGGCTGAGAGCGAAAACCGGGGTTGATCTTGTCGGCATACGTCAGCGCTACGCGCTCGGCGTCCTCCAGCCGTCCCTGCTTCGTGAAGATCCATGCCAGGGTAGAGGCACCGATCGATTCGAGGTGCGGGTCATTGGAGCGCCTGGCCGCCTCAATGGCACGCTCCATGGCGGTGAACGCCGCATCTTCCTTGCCCAACGCGGTAAGAGCGGTCGCCGCCACCTGGTACGCCTCAGCCAGTACGGCCTGCGCGGCCGCCTGGTCACTGCCGTGATGAGCACGGGATGCGACGCGGGCGTCGCGGATGAGCTGAGGCAGGAGAGAGCCGATCGAGCCCATACGCCCCTCACGACGGATGACCTCCATCGATCGAAGCGAGGCACGCAGTGCTCCCACGGACGGCGGGTCCTCCGCGTCGGGGTCCTCACCGAGCAGGTCCGACAGTGGTGATACCGCCTGCCTCAGTGCGAGCACGGAGGGGGTGTCACCATCGGAGCGCACTTCAAATGTAGCCGGCTGCCCGATCAGTGCGGAGGTCTCGACATCCAGCGCGCGGGCGAGCTGGTTCAGCGTCGAAAGCCGCGCTGTTAACCGTCGGTTCTGCTCGAGCTTCCGCACGGTGTCCACCGATACGTCTGCGTGCTCGGCGAGTTGCTCTTGGGTCAGCTCGCGCCGCTCACGCAGTCGACCGATCCGATCGCCGATCGACTCATTCCCGTACTGCATGGGCACCCCTGCCAGATGGATGGTCCATCAACGCTACGCCGTTGGGGACGTCCCATACGAGGCCGTCATCCTGTCGGGTGATGGACAAGGCGTGGTGGACGCGCCGCAAAAGACGCCTCGGCACGTCGGCCCCAGTCGATGTGAGCCCGACGACCAGCACTTGACCTGGACCAACAGGGCTGAGCGCTTGCGAAGGAACGCGCATCGCCCTCTTCGGCGCCTTCCTGACCTACTCCCCAAACCAACGGGCCGTACGAAGGGAACACCAGGCCAAGACCTTCGCCGAAGCACTGACAGCGGTCGAGGAGCCGTTGCGACGGAACGCGGTAGCGGGAACCAAACGGTCACGCTGCTTGCAACCTGCGGTGAATTGCCATTCATGTTGGAACCAGTAGCGTTGCCGCCCCGGGCACCGGAGCGTCGGCCGGGGCGGCCGACGCAGTCGATGAACCTGTGGGAGACACGCGGACGAAGCCGCCTCACCCGGCGGGTGACGACCGCTGTGCACATCACCAGGGCACTACACCCGCGTCGTCGAAGAACTGGCCGGTCGGGCCGTCGTCGGGCAGGGTCGCAAGTTCGATGGCGATCGCCGCGCCCTGTTCGGGGGTGCGTACACCGTGGAAGCCGTTGAGGTCGGTCGCGACGTAGCCGGGGCAGCCGGCGTTGATCAGGATGTTCGTGCCGCTCAGCTCCCGGGCGTACTGCAGGGTGACGGCGTTCAGGAACGTCTTCGACGGCGCGTACGCCACGGCCACCGGACCCGTCCTCTGCTCAGCAGTGGTTCCTGACTGCAGGGTGAGGGAGCCGACACTGCTGGACATGTTCACGATCCGAGGTGAAGGAGAGCGGCGCAGCAGCGGCATCATCGTGTTGGTGACGCGGATGACGCCGATCACGTTGGTCTCCACGACCGTCCGGATGGTGGCGGGATCGATCCGAGTGGGCTCCTGCGGCATGCGGCCGGCGATGCCGGCGTTGTTGACGAGCACGTCGAGGCGCCCGGCCTGTTCCTCGATCAGCCGTGCGGCGGCGACGACGCTCGCGTCGTCGGTCACGTCCAGTGGTACGCCGAACGCGTCGACGCCGACCGCGCGCAGTCTCTCCACTGCGGCCTTACGACGCTCATCGTCGCGGGCGCCGACTCCGACGCTCCAGCCGAGGGCGCCAAGGCCCGCGGCGATCTCGTAGCCGATTCCCTTGTTCGCGCCGGTGACCAGCGCGATCGTTCGTTCACTCATGGGGACCATGCTGCCCTCGGACTCCGGCGGGGGGCCAAGACCGATAGGGTGGGAAACGATACCGTCCAGGTATTGATCCGGGGTAGCGTGGCCGGGTGGAGACCCGGGAACTGCGGTATTTCATCGCTGTCGCTGAAGAGCTGCACTTCGGGCGCGCCGCGCAGCGGCTCGGGATCGCGCAGCCGCCCCTGTCACGGGCGATCCAGCAGCTCGAACGCCGCCTCGGGGTAACGCTGCTGGACCGGACCAGCCGCACCGTCACGCTGACCGAGGCCGGTTCGGTGCTGATGACCGAGGGCCGGGCGGCCCTCGGCGCGGTCGACGCCGCTGAGCGCCGGACCCGCCACGCCGCCCTTTCCGCGACCGGGCGTCCCGGCCTGGTCCTGGTGACGAAAGCCAGCGCGTCCCGCGAACTGCTGGCGGAACTGCTCGATGCGTACGCCGCCGAACCCGGCGCGGCCGCCGTCGACGTCATCCTGTGCGGCCCGGCCGAGCAGGAACGACTTCTGCGCGAGGGCCGGGCCGATGTGGCGCTACTGCACCGGCCGTTCGACTCGACGGCCGGGTTCGACACCGAAGAGCTCAGCACGGAGGGCCAGGTCGTGGTCCTGCCGGCCGGGCATCCGCTCACTGTCCGGACCCATGTGCACATGGCCGACATCACCGGGCTGCCGGGCCTTCCGCTGCCACGTTGGCCTGGCCCGGACGGCGCCTACCTGCCCGGCCCCGGCCCGCGGGTCCGTGACTTCGCGCAGTTGTTGCAGCTCGTCGCGCTCGGCCGGGCTTGCGCGGTCTCACCGGAGTCGTGCCGGGCCCAACTGCCCGGTGACCTCGCCGCCGTGCCCGTGCTGGACGCGCCGAACGTCACCACCGTGATCGCCTGGCCACCGCACAGTCGGTCCAGAGCCGTCGCCGACCTTGTCCGCACGGCGACACGTCTCCGGTAGTTCTCAGCCCTGTGGTCACATCGGCTCAGCGCCGCACCCGCGGCATCCCCAGTCCGATCCAGGAGATGATCTCCCGCTGGACCTCGTTGTTGCCGCCGCCGAAGGTGAAGACCACGCTGCTGCGGTAGCCGCGTTCCAGTTCGCCGTGGAGCACCGCGCCCGCCGAGCCCTCCTTGAGGGGGCCCGCCGCGCCGACGATCTCCATCAGCCAGGCGTAGGCGTCACGGCGGGCCTCGGAGCCGTACACCTTGACGGCGGAGGCGTCCTGTGGGGTCAGGGTCTCGCGCTGGAGGGCGTCCACCATCTGCCAGTTGAGCAGTTTCATGGCGTCCAGCCGGGCGTGGGTACGGGCCAGCCGGGCGCGTACCCAGCCGAGATCGATCACCCGGCGGCCGTCGGCGAGTTTGGTGTCGGCGGCCCACTGCCGGACGCCGCGCAGGGCGCGGATGGCCATGGTGCCGTGGGCGGCGAGGGTGACGCGTTCATAGTTGAGCTGGGTGGTGATCATGCGCCAGCCCTCGTTCTCCTCGCCGACCCGGCGGTCCACCGGCACCCGGATGTCCTCGTAGTAGCTGGACGTGGTGTCGTGCGAGGCGAGGGTGGTGATGGGGGTGCAGGAGTAGCCGGGGTCGCGGGTCGGTACCAGCAGGATGCTGATGCCCTTGTGGGGCCGGGCGTCGGGGTCGGTGCGGACCGCGAGCCAGACCCAGTCGGCGGTGTCGCCGTTGGTGGTCCAGGTCTTCTGTCCGTTGACGACGTAGGTGTCGCCTTCGCGCACCGCGCGGGTCTTCAGCGAGGCGAGGTCGGTACCGGCGTCGGGTTCGCTGTAGCCGATGGCGAAGTCGATCTCACCGGAGAGGATCTTCGGCAGGAAGTACGCCTTCTGCTCCTCGGTGCCGTACCGCATCAGGGTGGGCCCGACGGTGTTGAGCGCCATGAGGGGCAGCGGTACGCCCGCCTGGGCGGCCTCGTCGAAGAAGATGAACTGCTCGACGGGGCCGAGACCGCGTCCGCCGTACTCCTGGGGCCAGCCGACGCCCAGCCAGCGGTCGGCGCCCAGGCGCCGGATGGTCTCGCGGTAGAACCGCTTCTGCCCGGCGGGATCCGCGTAGCGGGCGTAGGCGTTGTCGGGGACCAGCTCGGTGAAGTAGGTCCGCAGTTCGGCGCGCAACCGCCGCTGCTCAGGGGTGAATTCGAGGTCCACGGCCCCTCCTGGATTCTCACGTGTGCCGCGACGGCGGTGATGGGAGCGTCCTGGGATCGAGGGGCACGGTAGAACGTGTTCCACCAATGCGGAAGGGGCCGCGCGACAGAGATCCGACGATCCGTCAGATCTCTGTCAGCCAGCCGTCGATCAGGGCCGGGTGATCGGTGGTGACCGCGTCCGCGCCGATCGCCACACAGCGCGCCAGCCGCTCGGCATCGGCGGCGGGCCAGGCGTCCACGCGCAGTCCGGCGCGGTGGAAGCGGGCCACCAGCTCCGGGGTGAGCCCGGGGGCGAGTTCGGGGCAGACCCAGGTGGCCTTCAGCTCCAGCGCCCGCTCCAGCAGTCCGGTCTCCGGATGGTGGCTGATCAGCCCGCGCTCCACCCCGGGCATGAGCGAGGCGGCACGCTCCAGCGGCTCTGCGTGGAAGGAGGTGAGCACCACTCGGCCGGGCAGCGGGGTGCGGCCGTGGAGTCCGGCCAGCTCCGCCACCGCCTCGGGCGCCTTGATCTCCACCTGCACCAGCCCGGGGAAGGCGTCCAGGGCCTCGGCCAGGGTGGGGATCCGCTCGCCCAGACCCGCGTCCAGCTCGCGCAGTTCAGCCAGCGACAGCGCGGCGACCGCACCGGTGCCGTCCGTGGTCCGGTCCACCGTGGCGTCGTGGATGACCACGAGATGGCCGTCGCGGGAGAGCCGGATGTCCAGCTCGACCCCCTCGGCCCCGGCCCGGTGGGCACGACGGAAGGAGCGCAGGGTGTTCTCGGGTTCATCGGCCCTGGCCCCCCGGTGGCCGTAGACCAGGGGGCGGGGGGAAGGGGACGGTGTCACAGATGCTCCTCGATCGACTCACGGTGCCGGTCCACACCCTTGCGCAGCCGCAGCGCGACACCTTCGAACGCCTCGCGCGCCGGGGTGTCGGCGGTCCAGATCCGCTGGAGTCCGGTGTAGATCTGCACATTGGCGTTGGGGACCATCATCCGCACCTGGTCGCCCTTGCGAGTGTGCGGCAGTTGCCGCACCGCCGTGGAGAAGTTGGGGTCCTTCTTCAGCAGCGAGGCCAGGGCGGGCGCCTCGGTGGCGGCCGGGACCACCGGCAGATAGCCGGTGCGCACGGTCCACTCGGCCGCGTTCTCCGGCCGCGCCAGGAACCGTACGAACTCGGCGGCGGCCTGTTTGCGGTGGTGGGGCACCCGCTTGAACATGCCGAGCCCGCCGCCGCCCGTGGTGACGCCGAATTCCTTGTGCCGGGGCAGGAATCCGGTGCCGAGATCCCAGCCACCCGCCTTCGCCATCTCGGAGATCTTCTTCAGCGCGCCGGTGGAGGTCACCAGGGTGGCGATCAGCTGGTTGCCCATGTCCCCGGCCGGATCGGTGGACATGTAGGCGACGCGCTCCCGGTGGACCAGGGCGCGCTGCCACTCCCCCGCGGCCACGGCGGCGTCCTGGTCGAGGGTGACGTCCAGACCGCGCGAGTAGGAGCCGCCCCACTGCCAGGCCGAGCACTGGAACTGCCAGTCCCCGTCGATCTTCTGGTACGCCTCCAGGGCGACACGCTTGCCCTGGTTCCTGATCCGGGTGATCTCCTTCGACCAGTCGTGGAGCTCCTCCCACGTCCCGGGCGCCCGGTCCGGCACCCCGGCCCGGCGGAAGAGGGTCCGGTTGAAGTAGAAGAGCGGGGTGGACCGGGCCAGCGGAAGCCACCAGTGGCGGCCCTTGACCCGCCCCTCGGCCAGCAGTCCGGCGTTGTAGGTGCGGCGCAGCTCCGTGGGGTCCAGATAGCCGTCCCAGGGCTCCAGCGCATCGCCGAAGTAGAACCGGTACCACTTGACGTCGGAGAGCACGCACAGATCGGGGGCCTGGCCCCCGAGCAGTCCGACGACGGCTTTCTGGGCGCATTCGTCGTAGGTGCCCTGGAACTGGACGTCCACGTAGATGTCGCGCTGGGCCCGGTTGAACGCGTCGGCCAGCCCTTGCAGGGCCTGGCCGGGGACGTCCGCGAAGGTCGACCACAGCACGACGCGGGTGCGGCCGGCGTACCGGCCGGATGCCGCGCCCCCGGGCTGGCTCACCGTTCCGGTGGTGGAGCCGCAGCCGCTGAGCACCGCGGCGGCGGTGGGCGCCCCGGCGGCGAGGGCGAGGAAGCGCCGGCGGCGCAGCGGACGGTCGCTCACTTCCCGGCTCCCTGGGTCAGTCCGGCGATGATGTACCGCTGGGCGATGAAGAAGACGACCAGGACCGGGAGGATCACCATCACCGTCCCGGCCAGGATGGCGCCCCAGTTGGCGTAGGTCTCCTGGTCCCGCAGGAAGAGCAGGCCGACCGGCAGGGTGCGCATATCGGCGCTGCTGGTCACGATGAGCGGCCAGATGAAGTCGTTCCACTTGGTCACCATGATGACGATGCCGACGGTGATCACCATGGGCCGGGACATCGGGAGGACGACCCGCAGGAGGGTGCGCAGATGGCCCGCCCCGTCGATCCGCGCGGCGTCCATGACCTCCTTGGGCAGCGTCATCATGTACTGGCGCAGCAGGAAGGTGCCGAAGACGGAGCCCAGACCCGGGGCGATGAGCCCGGCCCAGGTGTTGATCCAGCCCAGTTGGGCGACGGTCAGGAAGTTGGGCAGCAGGGTGACATGGCCGGGGACCATCATCGCGCCCAGCAGGAAGAGGAAGAGGACCCGCTTGCCGGGGAAGGGCAGGAAGACGAAGGCGTAGGCGCACAGCAGCGCCCCGCACAGCTCGATCGCGGTGCCGACCACGGCCACCACCAGGGAGTTGAGGAAGAAGCGGTCGAAGGGGGCGGCGTTCCAGGCGTCGGTGAAGTTGCTCCAGCGCAGTTCACCGGGGACCCAGTGCGGCGGATAGCCGTAGATCTGGGGGTTGGTCTTCAGGGCGGACGAGGCGAGCCAGTACAGCGGGCCCGCCGCGATCACCGCGACCAGGACGAGCGCCGCGTACAGGCTCAGGCGCCCGGCCCGGCCGCGGGGGCGGCGGGAGCGCGCCGCGGTGTCGGGGGCGGTCACTGGTAGTGCACCTTTCGCTCGAGGTAGCGGGCCTGTCCTGCGGTGATCAGCAGCAGGACGGCGAACATGATCATTGCCCCGGCGGCGGCGCGGCCCGCGTCGAAGGCGCGGAAGCCCTGGTCGTAGATGAACCAGCTCAGGGTGGTGGTGGAGGTGCCCGGTCCGCCACCGGTCATCACGGCCAGCACGTCGAACGCCTGGAAGGTGCTGATGGTGCAGGTCACCAGGAGGAAGAAGGTGACGGGCGAGAGCAGCGGGAGGGTGATCCGGCGCAGCCGGGTGAGGGGTCCGGCGCCGTCCAGCGCGGCGGCCTCGTACACGTCCTGCGGCAGTCCCTGGAGTCCGGCGAGGTAGACGACGGCGACGAATCCGGTGTTCTTCCAGAGGTAGACCAGTATCAGCCCGGTCAGCGCCCAGTCCGAATCGGTCATCAGCGCCGGGGCGGTGAGGCCGAGCGGGGCGAGCAGCGGGCGTATCAGCCCGTAGTTGGGGTCGAAGACGAACAGCCAGAGGGTGCCGACGGCGGCGCCGGAGAGGACGTACGGCGCGAAGGTGAGGGTGCGCACCACGCCCCGGCCGCACAGCCGTTGATTGAGGAGCAGGGCGGTGGCCAGGCCCAGGACGATGCCTCCGGCGACGATGCCGACGACGAACAGGACGGTGGTCCACAAGGTGGCCCGGAAGTCGGGATCGCTGAGCAGATCGCTGTAGTTGGCGAAGCCCACGAAGCCCTTGGCCGAGGAGATCATGTCCCAGTCGGTCAGGCTGAGATAGCCGTTGTAGAGCACCGGCCAGTACGCGAAGAGCAGCAGGAAGAAGAAGTTGGGCGCGGCGAACGCGAGGAAGAGCAGATGCTCGCGGCGTCTGCGGCGGGTGCGGAGGCGTCGGCCGGCGTCATCGGTGGCAGACAAGGGGAGTTGATCCTTCCGAACTGCGCCCCGAGGGCATCCCTGGGGAGGTGGAGGCGACAATCCCCAGGGATACCAACAAGGTTGATGAGAAGGAAACACCTTGTCGCGTTACAACTTGGTCCAGTTCACATCTGGCGCTGGATTTATCTCACCTCGTCCGTGAAGTCCTTGGTGACGGGCGGCGGTCAGTCCCGGCCTGTGACGGACGGTTCGACGGTGACGCTGGGCGGGGGTTCGACCGGCGTGCGGCCCCCGGACCCGCTCCCCGGCGGAACCTCGGCGGGCGGGGTCCCCTCCGGTGAACTCCCCTCCGGCGCGGTCCCGTCCGGCGCGCTCTCATCCGACGGGGTCTCGTTCGGCGGGGCCTCACCGCCCGGCTGAGTCTCCCTCCCCGGCGAGCTCCCCGGCGAGGCGGTGTCACCAGGCAGCACTTCCCCCGGCGGCGGGGCGGTGTCACCGTCCGGGTGTACGATCCGCACCGGCTGCCCCGGACGCCAGGTGCGCAGCACCGCTCCGGACTCCTCCACGGAGGTGTGCACCACCTCGGACACCTCGGCGCGGAACAGATGGAACGGCCGCGACGGCCGGACCGCCTCGACATAACGGTCGATCACATCGGGGTCGGTCACCTCGACCACCCGGCCGCTGACGCGTGCGTCACCCTCGGTCATCGCATCCCCCGGGCCGGGGTTGGCCTGGAGCGAGAACCGCGGATCACGGCGCGGGTCCAGCTCCTTGTACGACGCGGGGGTCAGCGCGAGCCACAGCTCCCCGGCGCCGAAGGTGACGTCGAGCGGGGTCAGCCGCGGCGAGCCGTCCTTGCGCACGGTGGCGAGCACATGGTGGCGGTACTGGCCGAAGCGGTCCCGCACGGCGTCCGCGAGTCCGGGCTCCTCCGACGCGAACCGGGACCAGCCCACGGTGGGTTCGGCCGTCATGGCGCCCATGGTCCCCGGTTTGCCGGACGTCTCCTGCCCGGATCTCCGCGCCTCCAGCTCCCGCGCCTGCTCGACCGGCAGATGGGCGTTCCACTCCGTGCCCGCCAGCGGATAGGCGACCCAGTCGCGGGCGTAGGACGGCGGATGTCCGCCCTTGCGCTTGGTGAGTACGGCGGTGGGTTCATGGGCGGACCGGCGCAGCAGCGCCGCGGGGGTGGCGGACGTGTTGTTGCCGCTGGTCTGCGCGGAGGAGCAGCCCGCGTGGTACGCGACAGGCAGCGCGCGGTCGCCGATCACCAGACAGGGCGGCCGCAGCCCCAGCCGGGCGAGTGCGTCGGCCGCCGTGCGGTACCGCCCGGTGACGGTGTCGGACTGGCCCGCGGCATGGCTGAGGACCGCGTACTGGCTGATGAGCTGGAGGGCGACGACGACCCCGAGCGCGACGGCCATGTGCCGGGGTGACTTCGCCGCGCGCACCGCGCGGAACACCAGCCCGGCGATGGGCAGCGCGAGCAGCGCGTAGGAGGGCATCAGGAAGCGCGGCGCGGAGTAGTCGATGAGCAGCAGATAGGGCACGGAGAGCGCGGCTGCGCAGACGACGGGCAGCACGGTGGTCGGCAGACCCGGGATCCGGCGCGGGTCGGGCCGCCCCAGACCGACCCGCATCCGGCTGCGCCGCTGCTGGCGGTCGCGCAGGGCCGCGACCACCGCCGCTGCGGTGAGCAGCGGCAGCGCGAGCCACCAGACGGTCAGCTCCGGGTGGCGCAGCGGCACTTCGCAGGGGCGGCAGAGCTGCGGCCCGTTGAGGCTGCGGAGCGCGGCGCTGACGGCGAAGTGCAGCCCCATCCCGCCCTCGACATCGCTGGAGACGTCCAGCCGCTGACTGATACCGCCGAACCGGTCGTATGCCTCGCCGATCCACTGGGTCGCGCCGAGCAGCAGTCCGCCGACCACGGCGGGCAGCGCGGGCCGCCAGGCGCGGACGGCGACGGCGCCGATGAGCAGGGGCAGCCCGAGCCAGCCGCCGTCGGGGGTGCGGACGAGGGTGACACCCGCCAGGACGGCGGCCAGCCACCAGCGGGCGTTGCGGTCGGCCGGGATCCGCAGGAACCACCCGACGGCGGCCACGGCACCCAGTGCGACCCACAGGTTCGGCATCACCGCGGGCCCGCTGATCACCGTGATCCACAGGCCGGAGAAGAGCAGCGCGGCCAGGGCGACCGTGGTCCGGGGCAGCAGCCGGGTCCAGACCCGGAAGGAGGCGTAGAGGGCGAGCGCGGAAAGCACCGTCAGGAGCAGCCGGAGCGCCGGAATGGAGGAGGTCGCGGCCACGACGGGGGCGACCAGCAGGCTGATGCCGCGCGAGCGCGGGGCGCTGAAGAACGCGGGCGGATTGCGCGGGTCCACCTGGGAGACGTAGACGGACTCGTCCCAGCCCAGCGCATGTCCGGTGTGCGGGACGACCACGGCGAGCTGGACCACGGCGTAGCCGGCGGCCACCAGCCCCAGCCAGGGCACCCGGCGCCGGTGCCGCGGCAGCTCAGGCGGATGCGGGCGTGGGCGCGCGACAGCGGTCGCCGATGCGGCAGTATTCTCCATGCGCGCACCATATGATGCCTATGTACCTTTTTCGGCCTATTAGGCCGTTCGGCTCCATGTCCAAGGGGTGCCATGTCAGCGCCGGATCCGTAGGCTGTTTGAGCGGTGAACAGCCCCCACCCGGCGGAGGACGGACACACCCATGAAGATGCTCATCAACGTCGCCGAATCCGTGGTCTCCGACGCCTTGCGCGGAATGGCCGCCTCCCATCCCGAGCTGACGGTGGACGTCGAGAATCGCGTGATCGTCCGGAAGGACGCCCCGGTTGCCGGCAAGGTGGCCCTGGTGTCCGGCGGCGGTTCCGGACACGAACCGCTGCACGGCGGTTTCGTGGGGCGCGGCATGCTCGACGCCGCCTGTCCCGGGGAGGTCTTCACCTCACCCGTGCCCGACCAGATGGTGCGCGCCGCGGCCGCCGTGGACAGCGGCAAGGGCGTGCTGTTCATCGTGAAGAACTACACCGGTGACGTCCTCAACTTCGACATGGCCGCCGAACTGGCCGAGGACGAGGGCGTCCAGGTGGCCAAGGTGCTGGTCAACGATGACGTGGCGGTGACCGACAGCCTCTACACGGCCGGCCGCCGCGGCACCGGCGCCACCCTGTTCGTGGAGAAGATCGCGGGCGCCGCCGCCGAGGAGGGCATGCCGCTGGAGCGGGTGGAGGCCATCGCCCGCCGGGTGAACGAGCTCTCCCGCAGCTTCGGGGTGGCGCTGACCGCCTGTTCCACCCCCGCCAAGGGCGGCCCCACCTTCGACCTCCCCGCCGGGGAGCTGGAGTTGGGCGTGGGCATCCACGGCGAGCCGGGCCGTGAGCGCAGGGCCATGATGACCTCCCGCGAGATCGCCGATTACGCGGTGCATGTGGTGCTGGAGGACCTGCCCCCGGAGAACCCGGTCCTGGTCCTGGTCAACGGCATGGGCGCAACTCCGCAGCTCGAGCTGTACGGCTTCGCCGCCGAGGTGCACCGGGTGCTCGGCGAGCGCCGGGTGGCGGTGGCACGTACGCTCGTCGGCAACTACGTCACCTCACTCGACATGGCGGGGGCCTCGGTCACGCTCTGCCAGGTCGACGAGGAACTGCTGCGACTGTGGGACGCGCCCGTACGGACCGCCGGGCTGCGGTGGGGCTGCTGACGGACCGGCCGACCCCCGTACGTACGCTGTCGCCGTTCGCTATCGACCGAGGAGGCGTCTGTGTCCAGCAGTGAACCCGCCGTCGAACACGTGCTCGACACCCCTTTCTTCCACCGCTGGCTCACCGCCGCGGCCGCGTCCGTGACCCGTGACGCGGCCCGGCTCACCGAGCTGGACTCCGCGATCGGCGACGCCGACCACGGCACCAATATGCAGCGCGGCTTCGCCGCCGTGGCCGAGGCGCTGGACAAGGAGCGGCCCGGTTCCCCCGGGGCCGCCCTCGTCCTGGCAGGGCGCCAGCTGATCTCCAAGGTCGGCGGTGCCTCCGGCCCGCTGTACGGCACCCTGCTGCGCCGCGCGGGCAAGGCCCTCGGTGATGCCGAGGAGATCACCCCCCAGCAGCTCACGGACGCCCTGCGGGCCGGGGTGGACGCGGTGGCGCAGCTGGGCGGTGCCGCGCCCGGCGACAAGACGATGCTGGACGCGCTGCTCCCCGCGGTGGACGAGCTGGCCGGTGGCGGTTCGTTCACCGCGGCGGCCGAGGCCGCCGAGCAGGGCGCGCTGGCCACCACCCCGATGCTCGCCCGCAAGGGCCGGGCCAGCTATCTCGGTGAGCGCAGCATCGGCCACCAGGACCCGGGCGCCGCCTCGTCGGCGCTGATCGTCGCGGCTCTCACGGAGGCCGTCCGATGAGCGGGGAGACCCAGGAGAAGCGGGTCGGCATCGTGCTGGTCTCGCACAGCGCGGCGGTCGCCGCGTCGATAGCGGAGATGGCGGCCGGGCTCGCGGGCGGCTCCGACGCCCCGATACGCGCCGCCGGGGGCAACCCGGACGGCGGACTGGGCACCAGCCCGGAACTGATCACCGAGGCGGCCCATGCGGTGGACCAGGGCGCGGGCGTCGCGGTCCTGGTCGATCTGGGCAGCGCGGTGCTGACCGTGAAATCGCTGCTGGCCGAGGGCGACGAACTGCCCGACGGTGCCCGGCTGGTGGACGCGCCGCTGGTCGAGGGCGCGGTCGCGGCGGTGGTCACCGCCTCCACGGGGGCGGATGTGGACGCGGTCGTACAGGCCGCCTCGGAGGCGTACGACTACCGCAAGGTCTGAGACCACGGGATCCTTATTGACCCGTGCGTCAGCAAAGGGCCGAGGCTCGGCAAAGACCGGCACACTTTTGTGTGCCGGTCCCTTTTCACACTCCCCATACCCGGAGACTTCTCTCCGCTTTGGCCGCCGACATACCGCTACCGGAAGAACACCCTTCCGATTCTGTCGAAGATGTGACTAGAATGCGCTCGTCCGAGTGGGCAGTTTGGCGGCACTCAAGGGGAAATATGGGCGCATATCAGTGGGCCCCTTCACCGCGCACCACATGGTCGAGACCGCGGTGGCCCATCTGTTGCAGCACGCGCCTGACCTGCGGCCATGAACTGCACGCGGCATTCCGGCCGTCGGTCGGCCGTCCAGCGGAACGCCTCGGGTGACAGCGCGTCCGTAACGGTGTCCGGTACCGGCCCGACAGGCATCCGCCATTCGTGGATTACCGGGTTCATACCTGTCTTCTTTTTCTTGCCTCACCCAACCCATTTCCTGTGCAGACGTGGAGGAGCCTGGCCTCGTGACCACACCCACGCTCAGCCCCGACTTCTTGGACACCGATGCCGTGCGCACCGCGGTGGAACGCGTTCTCGACGACTTTCTCGACACCAAGTCCGGTCGTCCGGCGCCTCCCGGACCGCCCTCGCTCTCCGGACTGCTCGCGGATTTCCTGTCAGGCGGAAAACGCATTCGGCCGCTGCTGTGCGTCACCGGCTGGCGAGCCGTCGGCGGCACCGGCGACCCCGGTCCGGTGTTACGCGTCGCCGCCGGTCTGGAGCTGTTCCACGCCTTCGCGCTCCTGCACGACGACGTCATGGACGACAGTCCGGTCCGCCGCGGCCGTCCGACGATGCACCGCACCCTGGCCGCGCTGGGCGCCGCCCGGCTGACCCCGGAGCGGATCGAACGGGCCGGGGTCAACGGCGCGGTCCTGCTCGGCGATCTCGCCCTGCTGTGGTCGGACGAGCTCCTGCACACTGCGGGCCTCACCCCCGCGCAGCTTGCGGCCGTCCTGCCACCGCTGTCCGCGATGCGCACCGAGGTGATGCTCGGTCAGTTCCTCGACCTCGAGGCCACCGGCGTGCTCACCGATGACGTCGAGGCCACCCTCACGGTCAACCGCTACAAGACCGCCACCTACACCGTGGAGCGCCCGCTGCACATCGGGGCCGCCGTCGCGGGTGCCGGACCCGCCGCCCTGGACGCCCTCAGCCGCTACGCCCTGCCGCTCGGCGAGGCGTTCCAGCTCCGGGACGATCTGCTCGGGGTGTACGGAACGGCGGAGTCGACCGGCAAGTCCCCGCTGGACGATCTGCGCGCGGGCAAGAACACCACCCTCACCGCCCTGGCCCTGCGCGCCGCCGACCGCGTCCAGGACGCCCAGCTCCGCGAGTTGCTCGGCGATCCCCTGCTGGACGAGAAGCAGGCCGCCATCGTCCGGGAGATCTTCGACGCCACCGGCGCCCGGGAGACGGTGGAGCGGATGATCGAGGACCGCAGACAACAGGCGCTGCACGCCCTGGACACCGCCCCGTTCACCCCGGACGCGGTCGCGGCGCTGCGGCGACTGGCCCGGCTCGCCACGGTGAGGACTTCATGACCGCCGATCTCCTGGGGCCCGCGTCCGCGGGGCTCGATACGCCCAGTCTGCTCCCGTACCGCGAGGAGTGCACCCGCCGGTTCGCCGAGCTGTTCGCACGAGCCATCGGCCACCGGCCGGTCCCCCGCAGGCTCGCCCCCGACGAGTTGCGCGAGGTCATCGCCGCGTGCAACGCCGCCGTGGCCCCCCTGGGCGCGGCCGTCTCGGACGAGCGCTGGATCTCCTATCTGGAGGTGGTGTGCTGCTCCCAGAGCACGCGCCACCTGCGGGACATGGAGGCGTTCAAGGCCGTCTGCGTCCTCAACTGCGTCACATTCGTCTGGGACGACATGGATCCGGCCCTGCACGACTTCGAGCTGTTCCTGCCCCGGCTGCGCGGGATATGCCAGCGCTACTACGACGGGGAGGACGCCTGGTTCGCGTACGAGGCCGCCCGCGCCTTCGTCACCAGCGACCACATGTTCCGCGACTCCCCGCTCAAGGCGGCGCTGTGCGGCACCTCCCCGGAGCAGTACTTCCGCTTCCGGGTGACCGACGTCGGCGTCGACTTCTGGATGAGGATGTCCTATCCGGTCTACCGGCACCGGGAGTTCACCGAGCACGCCAAGACGGGGCTGGCCGCCCGGATGACCACCCGTGGACTCGCGATCGTCAACGACTTCTACTCCTTCGACCGCGAAGCCTCCCTGGGGCAGATCACCAACTGCTTCCGGCTGTGCGACGTCTCCGACCGGGCCGCCTTCGAGGAGTTCTTCCAGGACCGGCTGGACGACATATCCGAGGACATCCGGTGCATCAAGGCGTTCGACGAGGTCAGCCGGGACATCCTGTTGGACCTGCTGTACGGCAACTTCATCTGGACCATCGGCAGCGAGCGCTACCGGACGGCCGTGAACCACGTCAACTCGCGCATCCGGTGAGGCCCGCACAGGAAGGACTCCCCCGTATGAGGACCGCGCAGCACACGGTCACCCGCGACTGGCGGGTCGCCACCGCCCCCGGTGGGCTCCCGCTGGTCGGCCACGCCCCGCAACTGGCCCGCCGGCCGCTGGCGTTCCTGGCCTCCCTGCCCGCCCACGGCGATCTGCTGGAGCTCCGGCTCGGCCCCCGGCGCGTCCACCTCCCGCTCCACCCGGAGCTGGTCCAGCAGGTGCTGCTCAACGGCCGCGTCTACGACAGCGGCGGCCCGGTGAAGGACAAGGCCCGGCAGATCCTCGGCAACGGCCTGATCACCGCCGGGCGCGCGGACCACCGGCGGCAGCGGCGGCTGGTGCAGCCCGCGTTCCACCCCGCCCGGATCGAGGGGTACGCCGAGGTGGCGCGGCACGAATGCGCGGCGGTGGCCGGATCGTGGAGCACGGGACGGGCGGTCGACATCGGCCGGGAGATGCAGACGCTCACCACCCGGATCACCGCCCGCGCGCTGTTCACCACCGATATGCCGCCGCACGCCGTGGCCGAGGTCCAGCACTGTCTGCGGACCGTGGTCCAAGGCGCGTACCACCGGGCGATCGACCCCACCGGGCTCGTCGCCCGGCTGCCGCTCGCGGCCAACCGCGCCTTCGCGACCGCCCTGACCCGGCTCCACCGGCGGATCGACCGTCTGATCGCCGACTACCGGGCCACCGGCGGCGACCGCGGCGACCTGCTCTCCGCACTGTTCGCCGCCCGGGACGAGGAGACCGGCGAGCGGCTGTCGGAGCGGGAGATCCACGACCAGGTGCTGACCCTGCTGCTGGCCGGGATCGAGACCACGGCCGCCGCGCTGACCTGGACCTGGTTCCTGCTGGGCCGCGATCCGGCGGCCGAGGCCGCACTGCACGCCGAGGTGGACGCGGTGGTGGGCGGACGGACCCCGGCCTTCGCCGATGTGCCCCGGCTGGTCCACACCCAGCGGGTGTTCACCGAGGCGCTCCGGCTGTTCCCGCCCGCCTGGATCATCACCCGCACCACCACCGAGGGCACGGAGCTGGCCGGGCGGTGGCTGCCGCCCGGGTCCGACGTGCTGATCAGCCCCTATGTACTGCACCGCGACGCCAGGACGTTCCCCCGGCCCGAGACCTTCGACCCGGACCGCTGGCTGCCGGAACGGGCCGGGGAGGTGACGCGCGGCTCCTATCTGCCCTTCGGCGCCGGGAGCCGGAAGTGCCTCGGTGATGTCTTCGGTATGACGGAGGCCATCCTCGCGCTGGCCACCGTGGCCGGCCGCTGGCGGCTGCGGCCCGTACCCGGCGCCCGGGTCCGCCCCCGGCCGCAGATGAGCCTCACCCCCGGCCCTCTCGCGATGGTCCCGGAGCCGCGATGACGGTCGGCTGACACCACATCACGGGCCGCGGCGGCACCCCGCCGTGGCCCGGCTTCCTTCCCGATCCCTCTCCGACCACGGGAAATGGGGGGCATTCCCCATTCTCGCGAATTCAAACATGAACCGGAGAGAATTCCCCGCTTAGTGTTAGGGTTTCCGCTCATGGGCGACCGTGTGAACAAGGCGACTCCGTTGCGCAGGGATGCGCAACGCAACCGCGAGATGCTGATCGCAGCGGCCCGGGAGATCTACGCCGACCAGGGCGTGGACGCACCGCTCGACGACATAGCCCGGCGCGCCGGAGTCGGCAGCGCCACCCTCTACCGCCGGTTCGCCGGACGAGCCGAACTCATCGAAGCCGTCTTCGGCGATTCCCTCAAGGACATCCTGCGGGCCTCTCTGGAGGCGCGGCAGAGCGTGGACGCCTGGGGCGGGCTCACCGCGTACCTCGACCGCATCTTCACCCTGCTCACCACCGACCGGGGCACCAACGACCTGATGACCACCGCCATCCAGGGCGTCCCCTCACTCGACAGCCTCCGCACGGAACACCGCAAGACCATCGACATCCTGCTCCGGCGCGCCCAGAAGGAGGGAGCGGTCCGGGACGACATCACCGCCGAGGACTTCCTCTTCCTCACGGTCATGCTGGGCCGTACGATTCCCGGCGCCGCGGCCGCGGCGCCCACGGCCTGGCGCCGTTATCTGGCCATGCTCCTCGACGGGCTGCGTCCCGAGGCGGCGGCTCCGCTCCCGGCCCCGGCGCTCACCCCGGAGCAGTTCGGGATCGCCGTCGGCCACCTGGGCAGACCCCGCCGCGCCCGCCAGGGGCGCGGCGAACACTAGACGCACGGGACGACCGCCGACGGGCCCCGGTCATGGCCGCCGGGCGCACACCGGGGCCCGGAACTGTGGTGTCCCGCCACATACGCCCCTGACCTGCGCCTTCCTACGGTGTGGCGACACATCAACGTCCCCGCCCACCGTTACGGAAGTGGTGTCCATGGCCGCGCCCGCCCCGCCAGCCCCCGCCCGTCTGAGGCGTATCGTCGCCGCCAGCCTGATCGGCACCACCATCGAGTGGTACGACTTCTTCCTCTACGGATCGGCCGCCGCGCTCGTCTTCAACAAGCTCTTCTTCCCCGACTCCGATCCGCTCGTCGGCACCCTGCTGTCGTTCCTGACCTACGCGGTCGGCTTCGCCGCCCGGCCGGTGGGCGCCCTGGTGTTCGGGCACTACGGGGACCGGCTGGGGCGGAAGAAGCTGCTGGTCCTCAGTCTGCTGCTGATGGGGGGCGCCACCTTTGCCATCGGACTGCTGCCGACCCACACCACGGTCGGCTCGGCCGCGCCGGTCCTGCTGACCGCGCTGCGTCTGGTGCAGGGGTTCGCGCTCGGCGGGGAGTGGGGCGGTGCGGTGCTGCTGGTGTCGGAGCACGGAGACGCGCGGCGGCGCGGGTTCTGGGCGTCCTGGCCGCAGACCGGCGCGCCCGCCGGGCAGTTGCTGGCCACCGGTGTGCTCTCGGCGCTGACCGCGCTGCTGTCGGACGCCGCGTTCGAGTCCTGGGGCTGGCGGGTGCCGTTCCTGCTGTCGGGTGTCCTGGTGCTGGTCGGCTTGTGGATTCGTCTCTCTGTCGATGAATCGCCGGTGTTCCGGGCGGCGTTGGCCCAGGCCGAGGCCCGTAAGGCGGAGGCGGGACGGCAGCCGGACGCGGCCGCGAAGACCCCGCTGGTCGACGTGGTGCGCCACCACTGGCGGGATGTGCTGATCGCCATGGGCGCCCGGATGGCCGAGAACATCAGCTACTACGTGATCACCGCGTTCGTCCTCGTCTATGCCACTTCCGACCATGTGGGCCTGGGCAAACAGACCGCGCTCAACGCCGTGCTGATCGCCTCCGCCGTGCACTTCGCGGTGATCCCGGCCTGGGGCGCGCTGTCGGACCGGATCGGGCGGCGCCCGGTGTATCTGCTGGGGGCGGCGGGGGTCGGGGCATGGGCGTTCCCGTTCTTCCTCCTCATCGACACCCGGGACTTCGGGGCGCTGCTGCTCGCGGTGACCGTCGGGCTGGTCTTCCACGGCGCGATGTACGCGCCCCAGGCGGCCTTCTTCTCCGAGATGTTCGCGACCCGGATGCGCTACTCGGGGGCGTCGATCGGGGCGCAGTTCTCATCGGTCGCGGCCGGTGCCCCGGCCCCGCTGATCGCCACCGCGCTGCTGGCCGACTACGACAGTGCCACCCCGATCGCCCTGTACGTCATCGCGGCCGCGCTGGTCACGCTGGTGGCGGTGGGCGTGGCCGCGGAGACCCGGGACCGCGATCTGGCGCGGATCGAGCCGGGTGCACCCGGCGGGGAGCGGGCCACGGGGACGCAGGACGCGGCGGAGCGCGCACCCCGCTCGGCCCCGGCGTCCTAGCGGGCCATGGACGCGGGTCCCGGACCTCTCCGGGACCCGCGTCCGTACGCGGTGGTGCGCCGCGGCCGGCGGCGTTCAGCGGGCCGAGGCCAGCCGGTGCAGCCGCAGCGCGAGCTGGATCTCCAGGGCGCGGGACGGCGACTGCCAGTCCGGGCCCAGCAGCCGCCCGACCCGCTCCAGCCGCTGGGCGACCGTGTTGACGTGGACGTGGAGTTCGTCCTTGGTACGGGCCGGGCTCATCCCGCTCGCGAAGTACGCGTCCATGGTGCGCACCAGGTCGGTGCCACGGCGGGTGTCGTAGTCGAGGACCGCACCGATGGTGCGGTGGACGAAGTCCCGCACCCGGGCACCGTCCGGGGCGCCGTCGCGGGTGCCGCCCAGCAGCAGCCCCAGGAAGCCGAAGTCCTCGGCGGCGGCGCCCTCCCCGGCCCGGCCGAGCACCCGCAGCGCGGCCAGACAGCGGCGTGCCTCGGCATAGGCGGAGGCGACCTCGGCGGGGTGGGCGGCGGGTCCGGGGACCGGCGCGGAGGCGCCGACGGTGACCGGCGCGTGCAGCGCGGTGCCGAGCTGACGCGCGGTCCGCCGGGCCAGCGCGTCAGCGGTGCGGCCCTCGGCCAGCGGCAGCAGCAGTACGGTGCCGCCGTCGCGGGCGGCGGCCAGACCATGGCCGGTGGCGGCCAGATGGGAGGCGGCGGACCACAGCCGCTGCCGGTCGGCGGCCTCCTCGGCGGGCGCGCCGGAGCCGTCGTCCGGACCGGGCGCACCGGCCGCGGTGGGTGCGTCCAGCTCCGCGGCGAGGACGACATGGGGCGCGTCCAGGTCCGCCCGCAGCCGGGCGGCGCGCTCGCGCAGCAGCCGAGGCGCGCGGCCGGGGGCGTCGAGGAGGTCGTCCAGCAGCTCGCCGCGCACCCGCTGTTCGGCCTCGCCCGCCGAGCGCCGGGCGAGCTGGAGCAGCGAGGTGACCACCGCGGCGCGTTCCAGGGTGCGCTGGTCCACCGGGTCGAGACCGGGGTGCCCGCGCAGCACCAGCGCGCCGAGCAGTTCACCACCCGCGGCGACGGCGGCGATCCAGTCCTCGCCGTGCCGGACCGCGTGACCGCCGGTCCGGGAGCGGTCCACGGCCGCCGCGGGCGCCCGGTCGGCCTCGACGAACTCCACCGAGCCGCTGAGCACTTCGGCCACCGCGTCGGCGACGTCGTGCACCCCGCCGCCGCGCAGCACCAGTTCGGTCAGCCGGTCGTGGACGTCGGAGGCGCGCTCGATGACCCCGCTGCGGTCCTGGATGATCTCGTTGGCGGCCTCCAGTTCGGCCAGCGCCGTACGGGTCTCGGCGAGCAGGTTGGCCGTGTCGATGGCGACGGCCGCGTGGGCGGCGAACGAGGCCAGCAGCGAGATCTGCTCCCGTTCGAAGACCCGGGCCCGCCGGTCGGCGGCGAAGAGCACCCCGATGACCCCGCTGCCCAGCAGCAGCGGCACCCCGAGGATGGCGACGAGACCCTCGTCCTGGACGCCCGCGTCGATGGTGTGGGTGTGCTGGAAGCGGGGGTCGTCGAAGTAGCTGTCGGTCACATAGGGGCGGGCGGTCTGGGCCACCAGTCCGCCGAGCCCCTCCCCCATGCCGAGCCGGAGCTGCTGGAAGCGGGCCGAGACCGAACCGTCGGTGACCCGCATATAGGTGTCACCGGCGGTCGGGTCGTGCAGCGTCAGATAGGCCACCTCGGTGCCCAGCAGTGAGCGGGCGCGCTGGACGATGGCCTGGAGCACCGCGTCCAGGTCGCGCAGTCCGGCGAGGTCGTGCGCGGTCTCGAAGAGCGCGGACAGCTCGGCCTCGCGCCGCCGCCGTCCCTCCAGCTCGCCGCGGACGCGCAGGGCCAGCAGCTTGGCGCGCTCCAGGGCGGCCAGCCGGTCGGCCGGAGCCCCGTCGGCGCGGGCGCGCAGCACCGGGCGCTCATACGCCTCGGCGGGCGCGCCGCGCGCCAGCAGTTCCAGGTACGGGTTCTCCGGCTGATCGTCGGCCATGGTCCCAGGGATACTCCCGCCGGGTGCGCCCGCGCCAGCCGCAGGACGTGCGGGCAGCCGGTCCTGCGGCCGGGACGGAAGCGGGCGCCCGCTGGATGGACCCGCGTTCAGTGGGCGGTCCATCCGCCGTCCATGGTGAGCGAGGCCCCGGTGATGAAGGAGGCGTGCGGACCGCACAGATAGGCGACGGCCTCGGCGACCTCCTCCGGTTCGACGAGCCGTTTGACCGCCGTGTCCGCGAGCATCACCTCGCCGACCACGCGCTCGGGCGAGATCCCGTGGGCCTCGGCCTGATCGGCGATCTGCCGCTCGACCAGCGGGGTGCGCACATATCCGGGGCTGACGCAGTTGGAGGTCACCCCGTGGGCGGCGCCCTCCAGGGCGGCCACCTTGGACAGCCCTTCGAGCCCGTGCTTGGCGGCCACGTACGCCGCCTTGTACGGGGAGGCGCGCAGACCGTGCACGGAGGAGATGTTGACGACACGGCCCCAGCCCTGTGCGTACATATCCGGCAGCGCGCCCCGCAGCAGCCGGAACGGGGCCTCCAGCATCACCGTGAGCACCCGGGAGAAGACCTCGGGCGGGAACTCCTCCAGCGGGCGGACGAGCTGGAGTCCGGCGTTGTTGACCAGGATGTCGGTGCCCGCGGCGGCCTGTTCTGCGGCGTCGAGGTCGGTGAGGTCCAGGGCCCACGCCTCGACGGTGCCGAGCCCGGCGGGACCGGCGGCCACCAGCCCGGCCAGCCCCTCGGCGTCCAGGTCGACGGCGCGGACGGTGGCGCCCGCGGCGGCCAGCCGGAGCGCGCACGCCCGGCCGATCCCCCCTGCGGCACCGGTGACCAGGGCGGTGCGGCCGGTCAGATCGGTGACGGAGGGGACGGGGCCCGAGGGGGTGGCGGCGCTCATGAGCGGCAGACTAGGCACCGGCCGCGGCCGGACCGATGTGGCCGGACCACACACTTCGGCGCCGGGTGATGGGCCGGTCCCCCGCGACGGGGCCGAACCAGATGGGTCAGTCCCCCGCGACGGGCTCGAACCAGGTGGGTCCGTCGCCCAGCGCCTGCTTGATCCGGGTCAGCGAGAAGTCCTCGAGCTGCGGCAGCGCGTCGAGCGAGAACCAGCCGACCTCCAGCGACTCGTCGTCGTTCACCCGCGCCTCGCCGCCCACCGCCCGGCAGCGGAAGCAGACGTCCACGAACTGGCACCGGTCGCCGTTGGGATAGGTCACCGGGGCCAGGGTGCGGACGAGGACGATCCGCTCGGGCACACAGCGCACCGCGGTCTCCTCCTCCACCTCGCGCACCACGGCCTCGGCGGGCTGTTCACCGGGTTCGGGGATACCGCAGATGATCACCCAGCGGCCGGTGTCCGCGCGGCGGCCCAGCAGCACCCGGCCCTCGTCGTCGAAGACCACCGCGCTCACACCCGGCAGGTAAAGGAGCTGCCGGCCCGCGGTGGCCCGGAGGTCACGGATGAAGTCGGGGATCGCCATGGGCCGAGGGTATCGGGCGGATCCGGGCGCCGCCCCGGCGGTCACGGCCACCGCAAGCGCTGTCCGTTTCACCACTGACGCATGGTTTCTGCGCACCATATACACATACCTCAGCACAAGCGCTACCGTTCCCGGTGTCATGGCCCGTACCCGGTCTCCGGCCGCGGTCGCGGTGCCGATGCGACGGGGGGTCGACGGTATGGCGTCATCAGTGGTGAGACCGGTCGTGCAGGGCCAGGAGAGAACGGCCCGCGGCATCACACCCGACATCGTGGGCGCGGCGGTCCTGGGGAGCTGCGCGCTGTGGGCACTCATCGCGTCCCTGGGACGGATGGCCCGCCCCGAAGGGGTGCTGCTCGCGGTGCTTGCGGTGGCCGCCGGATACGCCTGCGGCCGGATCGCCGGATCGCTGCTGCCGGTCGCCGCCACCGCGGCCGCCGCGCTCGCGGGGTTCGGCCTGGCCCTGACCACACTGGACGGGCTGCCCGGCCATGAGGGCGTGAACACCGCGCAGTGGACGCTGGCCACCGGGGCGGCATGCTGTGCCGCCTGGGCCGCGCGGCCCGTCCCGCTGCGGTCCGCGCTGTGGCTGCTGGCCGTGACGATCACGGTCACGGCGGCGGTGGGCGGGGAGACGGCGGGCGCGACCGCCGCCGGCGCCGTCCTGGTGTGCTCCTTCACCGCGGCCCGGCTGCGGCAGCGGCTGCTGGGCCTGGCGGCGCTGGCCCTGGTCACCGCGGTCACCGTCGGTGGCTGCTGGGCAGTGGCGGCGAACGCCGTACCGGGCGGACTGCCGCCCGGTCTGCGGGCGCAGCTCACCGAGCACCGGGTCCGGCTGTGGCAGGACGCCGCCCGGATCGCCGGGGAGAACCCGGCGCGCGGGGCGGGCCCGGACCGCTTCACCGAGCTGAGCCCCACCGCGATGGAGGCCCCGGATCCGCGGACCACCCCGCATTCGGCCCCGTTGCAGCAGGCCGCGGGCGAGGGCGTGCCGGGGGTGGTCCTGCTGGGCGCGGCCTTCTCCTGGATGCTCTTCGCGCTGTGGCGCTCACCCCGGTCCACCCCGGTCGTGCTGACCGCCGCGGCGGTGCTGACGGCCCTGGCCGTCGAGGCGTGTCTGGGCAACGCGCTGAGCTTTCCGCAGATCACGGCGGGGGCGGGACTGCTCGCCGGACTGGCCACGGCCAGCCGCTCCGACGATGCCCCGGCGCCGTCCCCACAGGCGGGCGAGACATAGCCGGACGGCGCGGACCGGGCGGCGGGCGCGGACCGGCACGGACCGGGCGGGTGAACGGGGCGGTCAGACCTGGGTGGTGGGCTTGGCGATCGTGCGCAGCCGCTGCCGGATCACCCACACCGCGGCCTCCGCGTCGTCCACCGTGACCGTGAAGACGCGTCCGTCCCCGAGGCGGACCACCAGCCCCTCACCGCGCCGCACCACCACCGCCGTGCCCTTCTCGGGGCGCCAGCGGTAGCCCCAGCCGCCCCACTGGCAGGGGGTGACCCGGGAGGCGACATCGACGTCGACCACATCGCTCAGCGGGATGCGGCGCCGTGGCAGCCCCATGTGACCGCAGCGGATCTCCAGGGTCTCCGCGTCGATCCGGACCGCCACATGGACGAAGGCGAGGGTGCCGAAGAGCATCAGCAGGCCGGCGGCGACACAGCCGATGACCGACATCAGGAGCGGGGCGATACCGGAGCCCCAAGGGGACTCGACGGCGAGGTCGACGCCGAGCGCCAGACACGCGGCACCCGCGGCGGCCAGCACCCACTGCACACGATTGTGCGCACGCCCGGTCCAGACCGCGGGGGGCTCCCCGGACGGGGTCTGCTTCCCGTGCTGGTGGTGGTGCCTCATAGTTGGCAGGGTACTCACGTTCCGCTACCGCGGCACCAGATCATATCGTTCCCGCTGGTGAGAGCGGGTTTTCGGTCAGCCGCGCACGGCCCCGGCGGGCGCCAGCACAGTGCCCTCGGGGTACGCCAGCGCCTCGTGCGGGAGCTCCTCCTCGCGGCCGCTGAGCAGAACGGTGAGCGCGCCGCGCGCCGGTGCGGGCCGGTCGGTCGGCAGCGGATCCACGCCGATCCGGCGCAGCGCCTGGGCTGCGACGGCCCCGGCGGAGCCGAGGAGGACGAGGGAGGGGGCGCCCGGCTGCTGCACGGCGGTCCGGATGCGGTCGGTGACCAGCTCGTAGTGGGTGCAGCCGAGGACGACGGTCGTCACATCGCGCGGGGTGCGCTCCGCGGCGACGGCCACCGCCTCGTCGATGGCGGCGTCGTCGGCGTACTGGACGGCGTCCGCGAGCCCCGGGCAGGCCACCGGTGTCACCTCGACACCGGCCGCGAACTCCCGGATCAGGTTGTCCTGGTACGGACTGCCGGTGGTGGCGGGGGTGGCCCAGATGGCCACCGGACCGCCTCCGGCCGCCGCGGGCTTGATCGCGGGCACCGTGCCGATCACCGGCAGCGCGGGCTCCAGTTCGGCGCGGAGCGCGGGCAGCGCGTGGACGCTGGCGGTGTTGCAGGCGACGATCAGCACATCGGGACGGTGGGCCGCGGCGGCGCGGGCGCAGGCCAGCGCGTGCTCGGTGACGTCCTCGGGAGTACGCGGCCCCCACGGCATACCGTCGGGGTCGGAGGAGAGAACGAGATCGGCGTCGGGCCGCAGACGGTGCACCGCGGCGGCGGTGGCCAACAGGCCGAGTCCGGAGTCGATGAGCGCGATCTTCACCCGGTCACTTTAATGGATCGGTCCCGTCGGCCCGTCGTCCGGGCACCGCTTGGGGCAGACTGCGGCGGGTGAGCGAGCTGACGTGGACCGCCGCCGCGGCGCTGGCCGCCTGGCTGTGGCTGCTGCTGGGACAGGGCTTCTTCTGGCGTACGGACGTCCGGCTGCCGCGCACCGGACCGCCGGGGTCCGCGGGCCAGGACGACGAAGGCGGCTACTGGCCCTCGGTGGCCGTCGTGGTGCCCGCCCGGGACGAGTCGGCCGTCCTCCCGGTGAGCCTGCCGTCGCTGCTGGCCCAGGACTACCCGGGGCGGGCCGAGATCTTCCTGGTCGACGACGGTAGTTCGGACGGCACCGGCAAGCTGGCCCGTGAACTGGCCGACCGGTACGGCGGACTGCCGCTCACCGTGGACTCCCCCGGTGAACCGGAGCCGGGCTGGACCGGCAAGCTGTGGGCGGTGCGGCACGGGATGGCGCTGGCCGCGCGGCGCGAGCGGGCCGGGGCCGGTGCCGCCGAGTACCTGCTGCTGACCGACGCGGACATCGCCCATGAGCCGGATTCCCTGCGGAAGCTGGTGCGGGCGGCCACCGGGGCCCGACTGGACCTGGTCTCACAGATGGCCCGGCTGCGGGTGGCGACCGGCTGGGAGCGGCTGATCGTGCCCGCGTTCGTCTACTTCTTCTGCCAGCTCTACCCCTTCCGGTGGGTCAACCGGCCCCGGGCGCGCACCGCGGCGGCCGCGGGCGGCTGTGTACTGCTGCGCCGGGAGGCGGCCGAGCGGGCGGGGATCCCGGAGACGATCCGGCAGGCCGTCATCGACGACGTGGCGCTGGCCCGCGCGGTCAAGCGGTCCGGCGGGACGATCTGGCTGGGCCTGGCCGAACGGGTGGACAGCGTCCGGCCGTACCCGGGCCTCGGCGAGCTGTGGCGGATGGTCGCGCGCAGCGCCTACGCCCAGCTGCGCCACAACCCGCTGCTGCTGACCGCGACGGTCGCCGGGCTCGCCGTGGTGTACCTCGCGCCGCCCGCCGCCGTATGCGCCGGGCTGCTGACCGGAAGCGCCGTTCCGTCGGCGCTGGGCGCGGCGGCGTGGGCGCTGATGGCCGGGATGTACGTCCCGATACTGCGCTACTACCGGCAGACCCTGTGGCTGGCGCCGCTGCTGCCCCTGACGGCGCTTCTCTATCTGCTGATGACCGTGGACTCGGCGCTGCGGCACTACCGCGGACGGGGCGCGGCCTGGAAGGGGCGTACCTACGCCCGTCCCAGCGCCGCGCCCTGAGGCCGGCGTCCGCCTTCGCCATGACGGCCGCGTCCGCGCGGGTGGCTCATTTGCGGCCGGGCGTCCAGTTCATGCCCCATCCGTAGGCGTAGTCCAGGGTGCGCTGGGGGCTGACACCGCGCTCCGGCACCAGATAGCGGGCCTCGCGCTGGACGACGAGGTCACCACCGGTGTTGGTGATGAGCGCGAGGGCGCAGACCGGGGACGGCACGGTGCACTCGTCGAGCGAGAAGTCGACCGCGGCGCCGAACTGCGGCTGGAGGGTGACCGTGGCGTTGAGGTTGGCGAAGCTGCGCGCGCCCTCATAGATGGTCACGAAGACCAGGATGCGGCGGAACGCATCCTTCTGGTCGAGGTTGATGGTGAGGTTCTCGCCCTGGGCGCGGGCGCCGGTGCGGTCGTCCGCGTCGAGCAGGATGAACGGCGGCTGGTGCAGCGAGCCGAAGGAGTTCCCGAGCGCCTGCACCACGCCCTTGCTGCCGTCGGACAGCTCGAAGAGGCAGCCGAGGTCCAGGTCGAGGTCGCCGTGCATGGCGATGGCCTTGCCCAGCTTGGCGCCCCACCCCTTGAACTGCTTGTGCACCTGCCAGTTGAGGTTGACCCGCATCGCGCCGCCGGTGCCGCCCTGCTTGGTGAGCGAGACCGTGGGTGCCTCCTTGGTCAGCGTGACCTTGCTGAGGTTCACCGGCGCCCCGGAGGCCGCGGGGGCCGCAGCGGGCGGCGCCGGAGGGGCGGGCGGCGGGAAGGCGGCGGTGCCGCCGCCGGGGGGCGGGGGCGGGGGGTAGCCGCCGGCGGGCGGACCGGACGGCGGCGCCGGGGGCGCGGAAGCCACGGGCGGGACCGGGGGCGCGGCGTAGGGGGACGCGGGCGGGGCCGGGGGCGCCGCGGGGGCGGCCTGGGGCTCGTCGACGCTGATCCCGTAGTCGGTGGCGAGCCCGGCGAGCCCGCTGCCGTACCCCTGGCCGACCGCGCGGAACTTCCAGGCGTCCTGCCTGCGGTACAGCTCACCGAGGACGAAGGCCGTCTCGACGGAGGCGTCCTGACTGTCGAAGCGGGCGATCTCCGCGCCGCCGGAGGCGTCCAGGACCCGGATGGTGAGACCCGGTACCTGACCGAAGGTGCCGCCGTCGGCGGAGCCCACGAGCACCACGGTCTCGATCTCGGGCTCCACGGCGGACAGATCGACCGCGAGGGTGTCGGTCACGGCGTCCCCGGCGGTGCGCTTGCCCTCGTGGCGCACGGCGCCCGAGGAGTGCGTCGCCTGGTTGTAGAACACGAAGTCCGCGTCGGAACGGACCTTCCCGGAGACCAGCAGCAGCGCCGAGGCGTCCACGTCCGGTACGCCGGGACCGGTGCGCCAGCCGAGCTCGACGCGCACCGACGCGGCCGGTACCGGTGTGTTGCTGCCCTTGGACATCGACATGTCGTCCCCCTGCCTTTCTCTTCATCTAGCTGCGGGTCAGTCTGCCCTGGACCACTCTTGCGCGTGACACCGGAGTACGACCGCGGGTAACCCGCTGAAAACGCGCTCTTTACACGATCTCAACGCACCCTGGCGACCGATTTTCCCGGGTTCGCAATGATTGATGCGCCGCGACGACTCCCCACACGCAAAACAACCCTCTTACCGGACTCCCCAATGAGCACATCGTGGGCTTAACTTATGGGCTATGACCTCCCCCCGCAGTACATACGGCGGCGGCTACTACTCCTCGCCGTCCTTCCCGGACACTCCCATCTACGACAGCCTCGTCGCGGAGCGGGGGACACCGCAGATCGCGCCCATCAGGGTGCCGTCCGCATACGACACCGGAAGTCACCTTCCGGCCCTGCCGTCGGCGCTGCCCGCGCTGCCGGCGGGTCCCTCGCACCACACCCCGCCGCCCGGCTACCAGCAGCCCGCGCCGCAGCCCATGGGGCTGCAGCAGGCGCAGGCGCCGTACATCCCGCCGCAGGCGACGGGTCCGCGCGGCTACCCGGGCGCGCAGCAGCAGCGCCCGCAGCAGGGCTCGCCGATGGGGTACGACGCGATGCGTCCGGCCATGCAGCGTCCGGCCCCCGCGCCGTCCCCGTATGACGACCCGTACGGCCGTCAGCAGCAGTACCCCGGCGGCCGGCCGCCGCAGCCGGGGGGCGGCTACTGAACCACTTCGGGAGGTGAGCGACCGGGCCCTGTGCCCGGTCGCGGGAGGATCGGGCCGGACGGGGCTTCTCCGTCCGGCCCCTGTTCGTCCGGTGAGGGTGCGCCGGGAGCCGCTGTGCGGGGTGTGCCGGGAGTCGCGTCCTGCGCACGGGGGGCCGTTCGGCGTACGGAGGGCCGTTCGGCCCCTCCCGCGACGGCCGGTTCCCGGCCATCCTGGACGGGCTGTTCCGCGAGCCATCTCGATCAACGGGGACGGACCGGGCTCTCACCCCACTGCGGTGGGAGCGACATCGCCGGCCGCCCCCGTTCCGCGTGGGGTGCGAGGCAGGAGGGGAGCCTGCCTCGCGCCCCACGCGAGGGATCGGCGTCCCGCGGGCGGTGCTCCCCCTCCGGACCGGCGCCGGGGCCTCACTGGCCCGTACCGCGCTCCTTCATCCGCTCGGCGATGACGGCGGCCTGGATCCGCCGCCCCACACCCAGTTTGGACAGGATCGAGGAGATCCGGTTCTTCACCGTCTTCTCGGCCAGGAACAGCCGTTCGGCGATCTGCCGGTTGGTCAGTCCGTCACCGATGAGCTCGAGGATCTCCCGCTCGCGCGGGGAGAGCCGCTCCAGCTCGGGAGGTCCGCTGGGCTCCGGTCCGCGCAGCCGGGCCATCACCCGCGAGGTCGCGCCCGGGTCGAGCATGGACCGGCCGTCGGCCACCGTACGGACGGCGGAGACCAGGTCGGAACCGTTGATCTGCTTGAGCACATAGCCCGCGGCACCGGCCATGATGGCGTCGAAGAGGGCCTCGTCGTCATCGAAGGACGTGAGCATCAGACAGGCGAGTCCGGGCAGTCTGGCCCGCAACTCCCGGCAGACCTCGATCCCTTCGTGGTCGCCGCCGTCGCCCGACGAGCCGAGCCGTACGTCGAGCACGGCGACCCGGGGCCGTACGGCGGGGGCGCGGGCGATGGCCTCGCGGGCGTTCGCCGCCTCACCGACCACCCGCAGATCGGGCTCGGCGTCGAGGAGGTCGCGCAGTCCGCGCCGCACCACCTCGTGGTCGTCGAGCAGGAAGACCCCGATGGGCTCGTCGGCGGCGGGGCCGTCGGGGCCGAGGGGGTCGGCTGTCTCGGGCACTGCACTCCTCACATGGCACACGGGGCGCCGGTCGTGATCCAGCTGCCCAGCTTTACGGCCTGACGCGCCGAAGCGTAAGGGCCGTTCGGCCCTCAGGCCCTCTTCTCCGCCGCCAGCGGAGTGATGACCTTCCGCAGATCGGCCTCACCCAGCGGTCGCAGCGCCCGCGCGGCGATCCGCCCCCGGCGGTCGAGGAAGACCGTCGCGGGAACCGCCTGCGGGTTGATCTCGCCCCGGGGGAAGGCGAGCACCAGCTTGCCCATCCGGTCGTACAGGCTGGGGTACGGCACCCGGTACTTCTTCTCGAAGGCGCGGGCGGCCTCCCGGCTGGGGTCGCGGGTGTTGATCCCGACGAAGCGGACACCCTTGGCCCGGGTCTCCTCGGCCACCGCCGCCAGACCGGACGCCTCGGCCCGGCAGGGGCCGCACTGCGAGGTCCATATGTTGACCACCACGACCTCGCCCCGGTAGTCCGCGATGTCCAGCGGCTCGTCCTCCAGGGTCCGGCCCGCCAGGCCCTGGAGGGGCTTGCGGTCGGCGGGGGCGATCCGGCTGATCCCGTCGCGGTCCGGGGCCGCGGCGGACGTGGAGCCGGAGCCCCCGCCGCAGGCGGACAGGGTCAGGGCCGCGACCAACAGGAGAAGCCCGTGGCGCGGGATATGACGGGTACTCATCCGATCAGCTTCGCACGCACCGCCCGGCGCCCCGGAGCGACCCCCGGCCCCGCGCGGACATCGCGTCGGATCAGCCCGCGGCGTCAGGGGGCGCCTCCCGGCGGTAGCCACGGGAGCGTGCGCCCGCAAGGCCGAGGGGCCTCCGCGGATGATCCCGACAACGCGGCGACGTTGCGTGGCGGGCCCGGCGGGACTTTGCGGACAACACACCTAGGGCGTCATCCCCCCGGCATAGGGCCCGTACAGGTCCAGCAGCCGGGTCCGGGCACTCTGCAGCCGGCGGCCGATCACCTGGGCGCAGGCCAGCGCGAGGGCGTAACCGAGCTCGGGGTCCTCGTCGCACAGCCGGCGCACCGCCTCGGCGTCGAACTCATGCGCCCGCACCGGGCTCAGCGCCTCCGCGCCCAGGTGCCAGGTGTCCGGGGGGAACAGCCACGACCAGCCGATGAGCTCCCCGGGACCGAGGGTCTCGATCACCGCGGCGCGGCGCCCGGGCACATGCAGATCGAGGGTGACCGCGCCGGTGCGGATGATCCAGAAGCGATCCGCCTTGCGGCCCTCCTCGAAGATGCGGCCGCCCGAGGGAAAGGACACATCGCGGGCGAGCGCCATCACGCGCTCACGGTGCTCGGTCTTCAGCGCGCTGAGAAGTCCCATCATGACCTCACTCTGCCGTCTCCGCTGCCGCCTCGCCCCTCGGCGGTGACCGTGCGTAGACGAGGCGGCTGATCCAGATCGGTATGCCGGTGAACGGCTATCGACTCACCTATACCCATTTCCGGTCAGGTTTCAGATAGGACACGTCATTTTTGATCGCCGAGGGCTTCGGCGGCCTATTGGCCCTACCCTCGGCTGCTTCACCGACCCTGTGATGTCGCTCGTCCTCGTCAAAACGGGAGGCACTGGTGCTAGCCGACCCTCGTCGTCGGACCGCCCACCGAGCCGGAGACCATCTGCTGAAGCGCCGTTTCACCGCGGGCGAGCTGCCCCGGCTGCGGGTGCAGGTCGAGGAGTGCGCCGCCTGGGCCGGGCTGTGCGAGGCCCGGCGCGGAGACTTCGTGCTGGCCGTCGACGAGATCGCCAGCAACGCGATCGAGCACGCGGGCGGCACCGGCTCGCTGCTGCTCCGGCGGGTCGGGGACGAGCTGGAGTGCCGGATCTCCGACTCCGGCCCCGGCTTCTCCGAGGACGTCATCCCCCGGATCCTGCCGGGGCTGGACGGCGCCACCAGCGGTCGCGGGCTCTGGCTGACCCAGCTCGTCACCGACCGGCTCGCGGTCAGCGCGGGGGCCGTGGGCGCCGTGGTGACGCTGGCGATGAGGCTGCGGTAGAGCGGCCGCGGCGGGTCGCACGGCGGGGCGTGGCGCGTTTCGCCGCTCCCCGCGTTTTCCACGGACAAGAGGGAAAGAACTCAACCATGTGCTGACATGAGAGGCGGTGGGCACGGGTGGAGCTTCCCGTGGTCGTCGGGGTGGACGGTTCGGACACCGCCTCCGGCGCGCTGGACTGGGCGGCCGGGATGGCCGCGCTGCGGGGGATCCCGCTGCGCATCGTCCACGCCTCGCTCTGGGAGCGGTACGAGGGCTGCCTCCCCGCGTCGGCGGCCGGCCGGCCCGCCGAGCGGCTGCGCGGTGAGACGGTGCTGGCCACGGCGGCCGAGCGGGCCGGGCGTGGGGCACCGGCGCTGAAGGTGATGACCGACCTGGTGACGGACGACCCGGTCACCGCGCTGCTGCGGGCCGGGCAGAGCGCGGAGGCGGTCGTCGTCGGCTGGCGCGGACGCGGAGAGTTGGCGTCGCTGCTGCTGGGCTCGGTGGGGCTGGGCGTCGCGGCCCGGGCGCACTGCCCGGTGGTCGTGGTGCGCGGCCGGTCCGGGAGCGTCCGGGGCGGTACCCGCCGGGTGGCGGTGGGGATCGCGGAGCGGGAGCGTGCCGCCGGTCCGCCAGCCGTATCGCCGCCCTCCCCCGCCGTCGCCTTCGCACTGCGCGAGGCACGGCTGCGCGACTGCGGTCTGGAGGCCGTGCACGCCTGGCGCTGTGCGGGGCCCGACGACCACGGCCCGCGTATCGCGTATGCCGCGGAGCGCGCGGGCCAGGGCGCGCGCCGGGAGCGCGACACCGCGCGCGAAGGCCAGGACGGGCGTGCCGGGCGCGCGGACCATGCCCGGCACGCCGCCGCCGTACTGGCCGGTGCGCTGGCCGGCGCGCTGAGCGACGCGGCCGGGGCACCAGTGGTGCCGGTGACCCACCGCACGGTGGAGGGCTCGGCGCGCAAGGCGCTGCTGGACGCCTCGGACCGCGCCGATCTGCTGATCGTGGGGGCGCGGCGGCGGCAGGGGCACTTCGGTCTGCAGCTCGGTCCGGTCAACCACGCCGTACTGCATCATGCGCGGTGCCCGGTGGTGGTGGTGCCGCGGAGCTGACCACGCTTCAGCGGGCGCGCACGGAGCGCGTCCGCCCGGCCGCGCGCCGCCCGTGGCCGAGTTGCGACGATCGCCGTCCGGCGACCCGCCGGGCACCGATATCCTGCTGGTGAGCGGGTCATGGGGGTATGGAGGCCAAGTGTCGGGCACAGCGGATCACGGGCGTCATCCGGCACTGCCCCAACTCCGTCTCGATCAGCTCCTCGACGAGCTCCAGGCGCGGCTGGACGCCGCCCGGTCCACCCAGGGGCGGATGCACAGCCTGCTGGAGGCGGTGCTCAGCGTCGGCCGCGAACTGGACCTGGAGCAGGTGCTGCGGCGGATCGTGGAGTCCGCGGTGGCGCTCACCGACGCCGAGTACGGCGCGCTGGGCGTGGTCGACCGGCACCGGCTCTCCCAGTTCCTGCCGGTGGGCATATCCGAGGACCTGGTCCACCGGATCGGACCGTTGCCCAGCGGCCACGGTCTGCTCGGCGAGCTGATCCGCCATCCGCAGCCGCTGCGGCTGACCGATCTGTCGGAGCATCCGGCGAGCCACGGTTTCCCCGAGCACCATCCGCCGATGCGCTCCTTCCTGGGGGTGCCGATCCGCGTCCGCGACGAGGTCTTCGGCAATCTGTACCTGACCGAGAAGCGCGGCGGGGCCCAGTTCGACCCCGATGACGAGGCGGTGCTGACCACCCTGTCGGTGGCCGCGGGGGTCGCCATCGACAACGCCCGGCTGTACCACGAGAGCCGGCGCCGAGAGCAGTGGCTCGAGGCGCTGGGGGTGATCACCCGCACGCTGCTCGCGGGCACCCCGGCCAACCAGGTGCTGAGCCTGATCGCCCGGCTCGCCCTCCAGGTGGCGCTGGCCGACTCGGCGGCCGTCCTGCTCCCCGTCGCGGGCACGGACAGCCTGAAGGTGGAGGTGGCCGAGGGCCATGACGCCGAGCGGATCGGGGGTCTGGTGGTACCGGCCGACGGTTCGCTGGCCGGGCTCGCGGCGCGCACCGGCCGCCCCGCCGTCGCCACCGACGTCCGGGTGGACGCGCGGGCGCGCGCCTGGCCGCTGCCCGACCAGGAGAGCGAGTTCGGTCCGCTGGTGGCCGTCCCGCTGGTGGCGAACGAACGCTCCTCCGGCTCGCTGCGGCTGTGCCGGCTGGCCGGGCGGCCGCCCTTCGACGACAACGAGGTCGAGCTGCTGTCCGGGTTCGCCGCACAGGCCGCCCTCGCCCTCGAACTGGCCCGGCACCGCGCCGAGTCGGAGCACATGGCGCTGCTCCAGGACCGCGACCGGATCGCCCGGGACCTCCATGATCTGGCCATTCAGCGGCTGTTCGCGACCGGTCTGACGCTCCAGAGCGCGGGGCGGCTGATCGAGCGTCCGGAGGCGGCGGAGCGGGTCGGCCGGGCGGTGGACGACCTGGACGAGACCATCAAGATCATCCGCTCCACCATCTTCGCGCTGCGCACCGTGGGGAACGAGGACGGTGAACCGGCCACCTTGCGGCGGAGGCTGGTGAAGGCCGTCCGGGCGGCGTCGGACGCGCTGGGGTTCGCGCCCTCGCTGCTGATGGACGGCCCGGTGGACACCGATGTGCCGGACGACCACGGCGACCAGCTGCTCGCGGTCCTGGCCGAGGCGCTCAGCAACACCGTCCGGCACTCCCGGGCCCAGCGGGTGGACGTCCGGCTGACCGTGGAGAACGCCGGCGGGATCACCCTGATGGTCACGGACAACGGAGTGGGGCTCGGCGGTGCCGCGCCCAGCGGCGGACTGGTGAACATGCGCTCCCGGGCCGCCCTGCTCGGCGGCGCCCTGCGGATAGAGGAGCCCGACGCGGGTGGCACCCGGCTGATCTGGCGGGTACCCCTGACCGCCGACGGCCCCGCCGTGGAACGGAAGCGCTGAGCCCGTGATATTGCTCTCTCTTCACCGAATGCGCGCATATCCCGTCCGGCTTACGGTATTTACGGACGGGGAAGGGGGGTGTGACCTATGAAGATGATCCGGGGACTCTGGCATTGGCGCCACAATCCGCTGCGCCGTGCCACGGACCTCGCCGAGGCCACCGCCGCGCTGATCGCCGTTCTGCTGATGCTGGTCACCGCCCCCACCGTCGGTGTCATCACCGGTTCCCTCGCCCATGACGCCCTGGTGAAGGCCGCCCGCGAGCAGCGCGCCCACCGGTATCTGGTTCCGGCCACCGTGGTCAGGATCCTCCCCCACCCCCCGGTGGACTCCGACCCCGAGACCTCCTCCGCGCGGGACGCCCACCGCCGGGTGTTCGCCCGGTGGACCGCCCCGGACGGCAGCAGACACCGCGGCCCGCTGGCCACCCATCCCGGCGCCGACCCCGGTGAGCGGTTCCATCTGTGGACCGATGAGCGCGGCCACCCGCGCGGGCGCCCGCTGGACACGGCCACCGCGGCCACCCACGCGGTGCTCGCCGGCATCGGCGCCGGAGCGGTCACCGTCGCCCTGGTGGACGGCGGCCGACGGCTGGTCGTATGGCGGCTGATGCGACGGCGTTACGCGCAGTGGGACACCGCCTGGGCCCGTGCCGGACAGGACTGGGGCCGGGCGGACGCGGGCAGCTGAGCGCGCCGCCTTCATAGCGCGCCCGGTGTCGCGCGTAGACGTTTTGTCATCCTGACAGCAAGTCCACGCGGGCCTCACGGGGAGGTCAACTCCTCACGCCCCGCGCACGCTACGGTGGGGCATTCACACGCGCAGCGCCACAGTCGCGTGTCGCGCACATCCGGCTTGACCACGAGGTGGGGGCACAACAGCACCATGGCACAGGGCTCGGTCGTCCAGGTGACGCACAGCGGAACGTCGCGGTGGCGGCGCCGCACCGGAGAGTACGCCTCCCTCACCGCGGCCCTGGAGGCCGCGAGCGACGGCGATGTGCTCTCCATCTCGCCCGGCACCTACCGCGAGAATCTGGTGGTGGACCGGGCCGTGACCCTGCGCGGGCCGGAGGGCTCCGCACGCGGGTCGGTGCGGATCGCCCCGGCCGACGGCGTCGCCCTGACGATCGGCGCCTCCGCGGTGGTCCAGGACCTGTGTGTGGAGGGCCAGGACGCGGCCGCCCCCGCACTGCTGGTCGAGGACGGCACCCCGGAGCTGATGGACCTGCGGGTGGCGACCCGCTCCGCGGTCGGCATCGAGGTGCGCGGCGGCGCCCGGCCCACCGTACGGCGGTGCACCGTGGACAACCCGGCGGGCATCGGGGTGAGCGTGCTGGACGGCTCGGGCGGGGTGTTCGAGGAGTGCGAGGTGGTGGCGGCCGGGCAGTCCGGCGTGGCGGTGCGCGGCGGTGGCCGTCCCCGGCTGGACCGCTGCCGGATCCACCACACCTCGGGCGCCGGGCTCTCGCTGACCGGTGAGGGCAGTTCGCTGGAGGCCGTCGGCTGCGAGGTGTACGAGATCCGGGGTGCGGGCGTGACGGTCTCCTCGCGCGCGACCGGGCACCTCACCGACTGCAAGGTGCACCGCACCACCTCCGACGGGGTCAACCTGGACACCGACGCGGTGCTGACGCTCGCCGACTGCGAGATCCACGACATCCCGGAGAACGCGGTCGACCTGCGCTCGCGTTCGGTGCTCACCCTCACCCGCTCCACGGTGCGCCGGTTCGGACGCAACGGCCTCTCGGTCTGGGACCCGGGCACCCGGGTCGACGCCAACCAGTGCGAGCTGCACGAGAGCACCGGTGACTATCCGGCGGTGTGGGTGAGCGACGGCGCCACCGCCGTCCTCGACTCATGCCGGCTGCGCGACGTCCCGGACGCGCTGTTCGTCCTGGACCGCGGCTCCCGGGTGGACGTCGTGGACAGCGATCTGTCCCAGGTGCGCAACACGGCGGTGTCGGTGAGCGACGGCGCCACCGCCCAGCTCGACGACTGCCGGATCCGGGAGGCCGCCACCGGCGCCTGGTTCCGTGACCACGGCAGCGGCGGCACCCTCGCCAACTGCACGATCGACGGCGCCTCGACCGGCGTGATCGTCACCAAGGGCGCCGATCCGACCGTGGAGCGCACCACCGTCTCCGGGCCGACCGAGGCCGGGTTCTATGTGTCCGCCGAGGGGCGCGGCACCTTCCAGGGCTGCCGGGTGACGGGCAGCGGTGGCTACGGCTTCCACATCATCGACGGCTGCCGCACCACGCTGACCCGCTGCCGTACCGAGCGCTGTGCCCGCGGCGGTTACGAGTTCTCCGAGGAGGGCGCGGTCGTCGAGGACTGCACCAGCGACGAGAGCGCGACCAAGGCCCTGCCCTCCGCCCCGTCCGCCCTGGCGCTTCCCCCGGCCACCGCGCCCGCGCTGGAGACCGTCCCGTCCACGGTCGGGCTGCTGGGCGGCGTGCCCGCGCCGCGTCCCACGCAGCCCGCGGCGCCCGCTGCCGAACCGCCGGTGGAGGTCCGCCCGTCCACGACGGTGCTGGGTGAACTCGACGCGCTGGTGGGGCTGGAGAGCGTCAAGCGGGAGGTGCGGGCGCTCACCGACATGATCGAGGTCGGGCGGCGCCGTCAGCAGGCCGGGCTAAAGGCCGCGTCCGTCCGCCGCCATCTGGTCTTCACCGGCTCCCCCGGCACCGGCAAGACCACGGTCGCCCGGCTCTACGGCGAGATCCTGGCCTCGCTCGGGGTGCTGGAGCGCGGCCATCTGGTCGAGGTCTCCCGGGTGGACCTGGTGGGCGAGCACATCGGCTCGACGGCGATCCGTACCCAGGAAGCCTTCGACCGGGCGCGCGGCGGGGTGCTGTTCATCGACGAGGCGTATGCCCTCTCCCCCGAGGACTCCGGGCGGGACTTCGGCCGGGAGGCCATAGACACCCTGGTGAAGCTGATGGAGGACCACCGTGAGGCGGTGGTGGTGATCGTCGCCGGGTACACCGCGGAGATGGAGCGCTTCCTGTCCGTCAACCCCGGTGTGGCCTCCCGCTTCTCCCGCACCATCACCTTCGGTGACTACGCCCCGGAGGAACTGCTGCGGATCGTGGAGCAGCAGGCCGATGAGCACGAGTACCGGATCGGCGAGGGCGCGGCCGAGGCGCTGCTGAAGTACTTCACCGCGCTCCCCAAGGGTCCGGCGTTCGGCAACGGCCGCACCGCCCGCCAGACCTTCGAGGCGATGGTGGAGCGCCACGCGGGCCGGGTCGCCCAGTTGGGGGACCCGACCACCGACGAGCTCACCCTGCTCTACCCGGAGGACCTGCCGGAGCTGATCTGACCGCTCTCCTCCTCCCCCGGGGTGGAGCACGGCTGTTCGGGGAGCCGGGCCAGCAGGGCGGCCCGCTCCTCGTCGAAGACGGGGTCGGCCTGGTACTCCGAATGCCCCAGTATCGGTGCGGGCAGCGGGTGTTCGGGCGTACGGCCGTAGGCGAGCGGGTCCTTCAGGGCCCCGCGGTCGACCTCCGGGCCGGTGCCGTCGGGCAGCCGGATGGGCCCGCCGATCGGATCGGTGTAGCGCCACAGATTGCGCCAGCAGCGCACCTCGCCGTGGAGCGAGAGCAGCGGACCGGGGCCGAAGTATGCCGGGAACCAGCGGCCGTAGAGCCGCTCCACCGGTGATCCGTAGGTCAGCAGTGCCACTCGGCCGCGGGTGCCGGGGTCGAGCTGCCAGACCGCGGCGGCGGCCAGCACACTGCCCTGGGAGTGGCCGGAGATGACCAGCCGTCCGCCGTGCCGCCGGGTCCAGGTCTCCATCCGCCAGGTCAGATCGGGGACGGCCCGCTCGGCGTAGCAAGGGGGTGCGAAGGGGTGGGCGGCGCGCGGCCAGAAGGTGCCCACGTCCCACAGGATGCCGATGGTGCGGCGGGCCGAGGGGCTGCGGTAGGCGCGGCGGGCCCAGGTGACCAGCATCAGGAAGGCCAGCCCCATCAGCCAGGAGCCGATCGCCTGGCAGGTCTGGGCGGCGGCGTCCACCAGGCCGGGGGTACCGTCGGCCGCCCGTCCGGGGACCTGGCCGGTGGCCCAGGCCCCGGTGACCGCGAGCCCCCCGGCCAGCAGGGTGCACAGGGCGATCGGGCCGACGATCCAGGGCGCGGAGTCGGTGACCCCGGCGCGGGCGATGGTCCCGGCGATCCGGCGGGTGCGCACCCCGTCGGGTCGCTCCCCCGGATAGCCGTCCATGATCGTCTCCAGCAGCCGGGCACGCACCCGCCAGACCCGGACGGCGAAGACCAGCACCAGCAGGAGCAGCGCGAGCAGCAGCAGCGGTATGGCGGTGGCCAGCCAGGACAGCAGGAGGGGCGGGGCGACTTCGGGCCGCTCGCCCATGCCCGGAGTGGCGCCGCCGTCCAGCCAGTCGGCGATCCGCTGGGCGACGCCCCCGGCCAGCACCGCGCCGAGGCCGCAGGCGAGGGTGGCGACGGCGGGCCCGGCGAGCCCGTACAGCGGGGTGCGGCCGGCGGGCGCGGCCCGGTAGAGCACGAGCGAACAGCCCGCGATCATCAGGATGAGCACGCCCTGCCCGATCGCCAGGACGCAGAAGGTCTGGTTGCCGGGCAGCTTCCCGTGCGAGACCCATTCGGGGCGGGACCACGCGGCGTGCAGGACGGAGAGCACGAGCGCCCCGAGCGCGGTGCCGGGCAGCGCGGTGATGGTGATCTTGTCGAGTGTGCCGTCGACCCTGGTCTCGCTGCGGCCTCGGTGGCACACCACGAACACCACGGCGACGGCGACCGCGGCCAGCAGGACCAGCAGCGCCCAGCCCGCGGCGTCCAGCGGGGCGCTGCCGCCGGGCCTGCGGTCCTGGGTGGCGGCGGCGGTGGTCACCGCGGCGGCGATGGTGAGGAACCCCGCGGCGGTGTGCGCGGCGCGCAGCCGGGCGACGATCCGGCGGCCGTACCAGAAGCCGGGCAGGCACAGCCCGGGGCGGTTGCCCGCCTCGGGGGCGCACTCGTCGACCGGGCGCTCCAGCGGGGACTGCGACTCGTAGGCGCTCCAGGTCCGGTTGGACAGGTACCACAGCAGCCCGGTGAGCGCGGTGGGGAGCACGGCGGCGAGCGCGATCCGGCGGCCGGGCTGGCTCCACCAGCCGTGGTTCCCGGGCGCCATGAAGCCGAGCCAGGACTTTTCCCCGGCGCAGGCGTCGGCGCCCGCGCACTGCCAGGCCACCAGGTCCAGGGCCACCTCACAGGCCCCGGCGATCAGCGTGACGGTGAGGCTGAGCGCGACCAGCCGCACCAGCAGTCCGTAGCCGCGCACGGTCCGCTCGCTCCGGTCGGCCGCGGGGCGCATCCAGTGGACGAGATTGGCGACCATGAAGGGCAGTAACAGCAGCCACAGGGCGCGGGAGCTGTTGCCGGAGGTCAGATTGGACCAGACGTACGCCTCGCGGACCGGGCTCTCGCGGTCCTCCCGGGGGCGCGTCTCGGCGTCGGCCTCGTCGGTCCTGCGGTGCACCCCGGCGGTCTCGTCGCCGGTGACCCGGACGGTGCGCGGATCGCCCAGCATCTCCTGGGGGGTGGCGCCGCCGACGCCGTGGACCAGCAGTTCCAGATCCGGTGGCGGTCCCGCGGCGCGCGCCGCGCGGTCTCCTTCCGGTGCCGCGGCCGGAACCCCGGCCGCGCCCGGCCCGCCTGTCGCCCCTGCCGTGTCCGGCGTGTCCGCCGCGCCGCTGCCCACGGTCGATGCCACCGTGTCCCCCGATCCCGGTGTGGTCGATACCGGTGTGGTGCCGTCGTTCCCCCTCAGGATTGTTCCCAGCGGCCGGCGGGCCGGACCCTGACGGGCCGGGCGTGGCGAAATCGTAATGCTCATACGCTCCGGTGATCGGGTGTCCCCGGTACGTGCGAAGATGAGGCCGCGGGCCGTGGGCGCCGACCGGAAGGAGACGAGGCAGGGTGAGCGACAACCAGAACCTCCTCGCGGAGCAGCGCCGCGCCTTGATCCTGGACGAGGTGCGCCGGCGGGGCGGGGTGCGGGTCAATGAACTGACGCGCAGGCTCAATGTCTCGGATATGACGGTCCGTCGCGATCTCGATGCGCTCGCCCGGCTGGGCGTGGTGGAGAAGGTGCACGGCGGTGCCGTGCCGGTCGCCGAGGCGAGCACCTACGAGCCGGGGTTCGAGGCCAAATCGGGTCTGGAGCTGAGCGCCAAGGAGGACATCGCCAAGGCGGCGGCCGCGATGGCCGCCCCGGGCACCGCGATCGGGCTCGCCGGGGGCACCACGGCCTTCGCGCTGGCACAGCAGTTGCTGGACGTCCCGGATCTGACCGTGGTGACCAACTCGGTGCGGGTCGCCGATGTCTTCTACAACGCCCAGCGTTCCGCGACGGCCGGGGGCGGACCGCGCCCGGGGGCGGCCACGGTGGTGCTCACCGGCGGGGTGCGGACCCCTTCGGACACCCTGGTGGGGCCGGTGGCGGACGCCGCGGTGCGTTCCCTCCACTTCGATCTGCTGTTCCTGAGCGTGCACGGCATATCGGTGGAGGCCGGGCTGTCCACGCCGAACCTGGCCGAGGCGGAGACCAACCGGCACTTCGTCCGGGCCGCGCGGCGGGTGGTGGTGGTCGCCGACCACACCAAGTGGGGCATGGTGGGCCTGAGTTCGTTCGCCACCCTGGACCAGGTGGACGCGCTGGTGACGGATCCGGGGCTGCCGGAGGACGCGCGCGCGGAGATCTCGGAGTATCTGCCGGAGCTGGTGGTGGCGGGCGAGGCTACCGGGACCGCAGACATCTGACGGGACGGCAGTTATGGTGTGCGCATGACACACCGGCTACGTCCCGTCGGGCTCGAGTACGCCGAGACCGCCCCGCTGCGGATGGTCTTCGTCGCCGAGGCCCAGGCCCCGCCCGGGGCGGTGTTCACGGCCCTGGCCGACACCGAGGGCTGGCCACGGTGGTTCCGCGAGGTGAGCTCGGCACGCACCACCGACGGCGGCAAGGGCCGCGAGATCCGCCTCCGCGGCGGGGTCCGCTTCCGCGAGACGGTGATGACCGCGGAACCCGGTGAGCGCTACGCCTACCGCATCGACGAGACGAACGCCCCGGGGCTGCGGGCGCTGCTGGAGGAATGGACCCTGGCCCCCTCCGGCGGCGGCACCCTGGTGCGCTATGTCTTCGCGCTGGACGCCCCGATGCCGGTACACCTCGCGGCCCGGCTGGCCCGCCCGGGGCTGGGGCGCGCCTTCCGCACGGCGGTCCGCAACCTGGACCACCTCCTGGCCGGGAAATAGGGGCGCGGCCGGTCCCGGGTCCCGCGGCGCTCAGCCGGACCAGCGGCCGGTGCCGAGGAAGGTGTCGATCGTCCTCGCGTAGGGCGCGATGTCGAGACCCTGCTCCGCCAGCCACCGGTCCGAGTAGTACTTGTCCAGATAGCGGTCGCCCGGGTCGCACAGCAGCGTCACCACACTGCCGGTGCGTCCGGCCTCGACCATCTCCGCGACGATCCGCAGCGCGCTCCACAGCCCGGTCCCGGTCGAACCGCCCGCCTTGCGCCCGATGGCGCCTTCCAGGGCGCGCACTGCGGCGACGCTCGCCGCGTCCGGGACCTTCATCATCCGGTCGATCGCGCCGGGGACGAAGCTGGGCTCCATCCGGGGGCGGCCGATGCCCTCGATCCGTGAGCCGCGCTCGCTGGACGCCCGGTCGTCATGGTGCACCCAGCCGTCGAAGAAGCAGGAGTTCTCCGGGTCGGCGACGCACACCCGGGTGTCGTACCCCATGTAGTGGACGTAGCGCGCGATGGTGGCCGAGGTACCGCCGGTGCCCGCGGTGGCCACCACCCAGGCCGGTTCCGGATAGCGCTCCAGCCGTAGCTGATGGTAGATCGACTCGGCGATGTTGTTGTTGCCGCGCCAGTCCGTGGCGCGCTCGGCGTAGGTGAACTGGTCCATGTAGTGGCCGCCGGTCTCCGCCGCGAGCGCGGCGGACGCCTCGTACATCGTCCGCGGGTCGTCCACGAAATGGCATCGGCCGCCATGGAATTCGATCAGTCGGCACTTCTCCGGGCTGGTCGTGCGCGGCATCACCGCGATGAAGGGCACACCGATCAGCTTGGCGAAGTACGCCTCGGACACGGCGGTGGAACCGCTGGACGCCTCGATCACCGGCTTGTCCGGCCGGATCCAGCCGTTGCACAGCCCGTACAGGAACAGCGAACGGGCCAGCCGGTGCTTGAGGCTGCCGGTGGGGTGGGTGGACTCGTCCTTCAGATAGAGGTCGATCCCCCACCGCTCGGGCAGCGGGAAGCTCAGCAGATGGGTGTCGGCGGAGCGCTGGGCGTCGGCCTGCACCCTGCGGACGGCCTCCTTGAGCCACTCCCGGTAGCCGTGGTCGCTGCGGTCCACGTCCACCGTGTCGATGACCCCCCGGTCGCTGACCCCCGGTGTCGTGCTGTCCACGTCGCTCCTCGTACTCGTGCCCGGCCCGGGTCGCACGATCGGGCCGTTTCGATCCTAAGTGGACCCTGGTGCGCCCTGGTGCGCCGGGCTCGTCCCGGGCACACTGCGCAGCAGGGAGAATGAGAGGCAGCGGCACGCGTGCCGGCGGGAGCCACCGGGGAGGCGGTCGTCATGGCCGATACGGAGTTCAATGCCAGAGGGGTGCGGATCGAGCGGTTCCTCCGTTCGGTGACCCGTGCCGGGCAGGTCCTGATCAAGGACGGCAGGCTCCAGTTGCTGACCAGTTACGGCAGCGAGATCGACAGCGCCCCGGTCCAGTCGGTCCGTGCGAGCAAGCCGTGGTTCGTGGACGGCGACCAGGCCATGGCCACCGTGAACGGCACCCGTTACCGCCTCACCCTCGGCGAGCAGGACACCGCCGCCAAGTCCACCGGCCCCGCGGCCGCCAGCCGCTTCCTGGACGCGGTCCGGTCCGCCCGGGGGCCCGGCCGGGGGAAGTGAACCGGCCGAGTTGCGCATGCGCGCGAGGGGGCCGACCCTGGACGAGTATCAGTATCACTGAGGGTCAACAAGCGGTGACGCTGAGAACCGACTCACCGGTCGCGCCCAGCAGCCACCACTGCTGAACGTGTTCGTCGCCCGCACCTGAATCAGGCTAGCCCCAACTTCTTTCAGGGAGTCGCAGCCGTGATCAGTCGTCCTAGCAGGCATTGCACGGTGGAGCTGCAAGCCCTGCCGTCGCGGATCGGTCAGGTCCGCAGAATCGTGTCGGCGCAACTGCGCTACTGGCATCTGGATCCGCTCATCGACCCGGCCGCGCTCGGTGTCACCGAGCTGCTGACCAACGTGCACCGGCACGCCGAACCGGACAAGCAGTGCACGGTGGAGATCGTCCTGATGCTGGACCGGCTCACCGTCTCGGTCCGCGACCAGGACCCCCGGCTGCCCCGCCTCCGCGCCCATGACCCGGTCTCCACCCACGGCAGGGGGCTGGCCCTGGTCGCCGCGGTCAGCCAGAGCTGGGGCATGCACGCACGGGACGACGGCGGCGGCAAGGTCGTCTGGTTCACCCTCGCCGTACCGCAGCCCGCCACCACCGCCAAGTCGCCGTTCGCGGCGTACGGCGCGGGGCGTACCGCGCCGCCGCGGGGCGTCGATCTCACCCAGCCTGTCCAGACCCCGGTCGGCACTCCGGCCCCGGCTCCCGTCCAGGTCCCGCCGGTCCACTCCCCCGCCCCGGCCCCGGTGGCGGCTCCCGCCCCCGCGTCGGCGGCGGCCCCGGCTCCGGCGGCCGTGGTCCGGGAGCGGGCGCCCGCCGCCCGATCGGCCGTCTCGACATGAACGGTGGTCCGTCCCGCCGCCCGGTGAGCGGGGCGGACCCGGGAGGCGCGCCGTGCGGCCGGGGCCCGGCCGGAGGGCGGACCGCCACCGGTTCGGCCACGCCGCGGAGGCACCTCCCAGCGGTAGCCGGGGGCGGCCGCGCCAGCGCGGCGAGCGGGGCGAACCCGGGCTGACGCGGCGCTAGGCCGTGTCGTTCGGCACCCGCGGTCCGAACCGCTCGTCCAGGACCGACAGCCGCCGCCAGTACTCCTCCTCGTCGATCTCACCGGCCGCGAAGCGGCGGCCCAGCAGCGCGATCGGGGAGCGCTCGCCGTGGCCGGGGAGGCCGTGCGGCCACCGGGCGTGCCGCCGCCCGGCCGTACGCCGCAGCAGGGCGATCCCGCCGCCGATGACCAGCGCCCACATCAGGGGGACGAGCAGGATCCAGGGACCGGGTCCCGCGCCGTCGGCGAAGCCGTGCGCCAGGGTGTTCATGCTGATCGCGCTCCTCGGAAGGGGTGGGGTACGCGGCCGTGGTCCGGCCGGCACCTTCCGAGCGTCGTCCACCGCGGCGCCCGCGTCGTCGTACGGCCGGTGACATCCGCCGTACCCCGGCGGGAGTAGCCCCGGCGGGAGTAGCCGCGGCGGGGCTCAGGCGGTGATGCCCGCCGCGCGCAGCCGCCGCTCCACCTGCTCCCAGACCGGCTCCACCGGTTCGGCCGGATGCGTCCCGGTGTCGATGTCCTTGAAGCCGCTGGAGGTGGAGACACAGACCACGGGTCCGTCGAAATCGCCGCCGCGCCTGCGGTGACCGCGCAGCCCGGCAAGCCCGGCGGCGGCGGAGAGCTCCACCCACAGTCCCTGGCGGCCCAGTTCGGCCTGGGCGGTCGTCATGTCCTCGTCGGTGACCAGCAGGGCCTCGCCGCGGCTGCGGGGCACCGCGAGCACCCCGCGGTAGCCGCCCACGGCGCAGTCGATCCCGTACGCCTTGCTCCGGCCCACCGCGACGGTCGCGGCCGGGCGGCCCGCGCGCACGGCGGCGGCCAGTGGACCGCCCACGGAGGGCTCGCAGCTGAAGATCCGGGGGATGTGCGGGGCCAGGCCGAGCCGGTGGAGTTCGGCGAACCCCTTCCAGACGCCGAACAGCAGCTCGCCGTAGCCGGTCGGGACGAACACCGCCGCCGGTACGCCGAGTTCGGTGAAGATCTCGTACGCCACGGTCTTGTAGCCCTCGGGGCCGAAGGCGTGGCTGGTGTGGGTCTCGGTGAGGTTGCTGACGGGGTGGAAACCGCAGCGGTCCACGATCCGGCGCATCAGCGGCCAGCGCGCGTCGGCAGGGACCGGCAGCACGACGGCGCCGTAGGCCCGCAGGAAGGAGATCACGGCCGGGGGCGCCCCGGCGGAGGCCAGGACCACACAGCGCAGCCCGGCGCGGGCGGCGTACGCGGCCGCCGAGGCACCGTGGTTGCCGGAGGAGGCGACCACCACGCCCTCCGCGCCCACGCCGACCGCGGCGCTCACGGTGCAGCGGTTGAGCCGGTCCTTGTGGCTCCAGGTGGGGTTGCGCGACTCGTCCTTGATGAACACGCCGTCGTCCAGGGCGAGCAGCGGGGTACCGCCCTCGCCGAGGCCGGGGGCGGCCAGCGGCGGCAGCAGGGGTGCCCACCGGTCCAGCCCCCCGCCCGTCGGCCCGGTCCGCCCGAACAGCCCGGCGGGCACGTCGTCGTAGGCGTAGTCCACCTCGACGGGGTACGTCAGCTCCGGGGTGGCGGTCCGCGGACAGCCCCGGGTCAGCGGCGGCCACAGCGGATAGCGGACCGATGCGTCGCCGAGTGAGCGCTGACCGGTCGCCAGTGAGTCCTGTGCGGATGTCATTACCCGGAGTGTAGGCGCTGGAATTCTGTACCTACTAGTGTGTACAGTGACGTCATGAGCACTCCGGAACGCCTGATCGAGAGCACCAGGGAGCTCCTCTGGGAGCGCGGTTACGTGGGCACCAGCCCCAAGGCCATCCAGCAGCGCGCGGGAGCCGGACAGGGCAGCATGTACCACCACTTCAGCGGTAAGCCGGATCTGGCGCTCGCCGCCATCCGCCGCACCGCCGAGGAGCTGCGCGGTGTCGCCGCGGCCTGTCTGGACGGACCGGGCGGTGCGTACGACCGCGTCGGCGCCTATCTGCGGCGGGAGCGCGACGTGCTGCGCGGCTGTCCGGTCGGCCGGCTGACGATGGACCCGGACGTGATGGCCGACCCGGAGCTGCGGCACCCGGTGGACGAGACCCTCGACTGGCTGCGCGGACGGCTCGCGGAGGTGCTGGCCGAGGGCCGCGGGACCGGGGAGTTCACCGCCGGGCTGGACCCGGAGCCGGTCGCCGCGACGGTCGTGGCGACCGTCCAGGGCGGCTATGTCCTGGCCCGCGCGGCGGGGTCCCCGGCGCCCTTCGACAGCGCGGTGGAGGGACTGCTCACCCTGCTGGCCGCCTTCCGGGCCCCCGCGTAGCGAGCCGGTGGGAGGCGCCGGTTCCCCACGCCTCCTCCGGACCGCCGATTCCCCTTCCCGGCAAAGGAATTCCTCATCGTGGAGATCACCCGTAACCCCCGCCGCAGCGAGCGCGGCCCCGCGGACCGTTTCACCGGTTCCGTCTGGCTGGACGAGATCGCGGCCCCGGCCGAACCGACACGGCTGCGGCTGTACAGCGTCCACTTCGCCCCCGGCTCCCGCACCGCCTGGCACCGCCATCCGCACGGCCAGGTCCTCCATGTCACCGAGGGGCGCGGGCTGGTGCAGTGCGAGGGCGGCCCGGTCGAGGAGATCCGCGCCGGGGACACGGTATGGATCGAGCCCGGCGAACGGCACTGGCACGGCGGCGGACCGTACACCTTCATGACCCATCTCGCCCTGGTGGAGACCGCGGCGGACGGTACGGCGGCCGTATGGGACGAGCTGGTCGACGACGCCACGTATCCGGCCGCCTGAGCGGGCCGCCCGCCGCTCCCGCCCCGCCCACCACTCCCCAGGAGTTCGCCCATGGACGCGATGCAGTACCGGATCACCCTGCCCGACGACTACGACATGGAGGTCATCCGCCACCGGGTGCGGACCAAGGGCCCCCTGCTGGACGACTTCCCCGGGCTCGGTCTGAAGGCGTACGCCATCAGCGAGCGCGGGGTGGACGGCGCCGCGGTGAACGCGTACGCGCCGTTCTATCTGTGGGCCGCGCCCGACGCCCCGCACCGCTTCCTGTGGGGGCCCGGATTCCGCGGCCTGGTCCAGGACTTCGGACGGCCGGTGGTCGAGCACTGGCCGGGCCTCGGCTTCGCCCGGGGACCGGCCGTGACCGCCGTACCGAGGGCGGCCACCCGGCACACCGAGACCGTCCCGGCCGCGGCCGATCCCGCCACGGCCATCGAGGACGCGCTGGCGGAGCTGACCCGGCGGGCGGGAGCGGACGGTGCGCACTCGACGGCCGTCGCCATCGATCCGCGCGGCTGGGAACTGGTCCACTTCACCCTGTGGGAGGACACGGCCCCGCCGTCGGAGCCCGGTGACCGCTACCAGGTGCTCCATCTGTCGGCGCCCGGGCTGGCCGCGCTCCCCGAGGGACGGCGGTGGTGACGGGCTCGCGTCCGGCCGTCCGGACCGTCCTCGGCGATGTCCCCGGCGCCGAGCTGGGCATCTGTGACGCCCATGACCATCTCTTCATCCGCAGCACGCAGTTGCCCGGCCAGGAGCTGGCCGACGCGGAGGCGGCCGAGGCCGAGCTGCGCGCCTTCCGCGCCCTGGGCGGCGGGACGGTGGTGCAGTGGACGCCGTACGGCCTCGGCCGGGCGGCCGGCCGGCTGCCCGCGCTCTCGCGGGCCACCGGAGTGCGGCTGGTGGCCGCCACCGGGATGCACCAGGCCCAGCACTACCGGCCGGGCACGGTCGAGGGGGTTCGGGACCGGCTCGCCGAGCTGTTCACCGACGAGTTGACGCGGGGCATCGGCGGCACCGGCCCCCGCGCCGGGCTGATCAAGGTCGCCGGGGGCTTCCACGGGCTCGACGCGCACGCCCGCCACACCATGACCGCCGCCGCAGACGCCCACCACCGCACGGACGCGCCGATCGCCGTCCACCTGGAGCTGGGCACGGCGGCGCCGGACGTACTGGACCTGCTGTGCGGAGAGTTGGGCGTACCGCCGCACCGGGTGCTGATCGGCCATCTCAACCGCTCACCCGATCCGGTGGTCCACCTTCAGGTGGCGGCCATGGGCGCCTTCCTCGTCTACGACGGGCCCTCCCGCGCCCACCACACCACCGACTGGCGCCTCCCCGAGGTGCTCACCGCCCTCGTGGAAGCGGGCCACGCCGGGCAGTTGCTCCTGGGCGGCGACACCACGACGGCCGGGGCGCGCTCGGTGAACGGCGGCCCCGGTCTCCCGTACTTGCTGCGCCGGCTGCGGCCCCGGCTGGAACTGGCCGTCGGCGCAGCGGTGATGGACCGGATCCTCATCGAGAACCCGGACCGCGCCCTGGCGGTGAACTGGCCGGACTGACCCGCGGCCGGGTATCCGGGCGCAGCAGCGGCGCGCCGCCGCGCCCGGGACGTCACACGGCGCCGAGCGCCGCCAAGGGGTCGTCGAGCACCCGCTGCCAGGCCAGTTCCGCCGCGCCCACCAGGCTGTTGTGGTCCAGCGTGCACGGCAGGATCGGAACGCCGCCGCTGCGCCCCCACAGACTGCGCTCGGCCACCACCGACCGCAGCCGTTCCGGATCGGCCTCCAGGAGCTCGCGGTGCAGTCCGCCGAGGATGATGCGGTCCGGGTTGAGGATGTTGACGAGTCCGGCGAGGCCCAGGCCGAGGCGGTCGATGAGCAGGTCGGACGCGGCGCGGACGGACGGGTCGGCGTATTCGTCCCGGAGCAGTTCACGGGCCTGCTGGAGCAGCGAGACCTCGGGGCCGGGGTCGCGTCCGGCGGCGGTGAGGAAGGCGAGCGGATCGGCCTCGATGTCCAGACATCCACGGCTGCCGCAATGGCACGGCCGCCCTTCGGGGTTGACGGTCAGATGGCCGACTTCCAGCGCCAGTCCGGCGCTGCCGGTGTGCAGCCGTCCGTCGAGGACCAGCGCCCCGCCGACGCCCCGGTGCCCGGTGGCCACGCACAGCAGATGCGCGGATCCGCGGCCCGCGCCATGGCGGTGTTCGGCGAGGGCGGCGAGGTTGACGTCATTGCCCGCCAGACCCTCGACCGGCTCCCCCACGGGGTTGGTGACGCCCGCGGCGGCCAGACCGCGGGTGAACAGCTCGTGCACCGGAGCGCCCGCGGGCCAGGCGACGTGCAGGGGGTTGAGCGCGGTGCCCTCCGGTTCGGCGACGGCGGACGGGACCGCCAGCCCCGCGCCCACGCAGCGGCGGCCGGATTCCCGCAGCAGTTCGGCCCCGGCCTCGACCACCGCGTCGATGACGTGCGCCGGATCGGCGGGGACCGTCATACAGCCGGGGGCGGTGGCCACGAGTTGCCCACCGAGTCCGACGAGCGCGGCGCGGAAGCCGTCGGCGTGCACCTGGGCGGCGAGCGCGACGGGACCGCGCGGGGCGATGCCGAGGCGGTGCGAGGGCCGCCCCTGCGCACCGGCGGATCCGAGCGGGCGGGAGTCGACCTGGATCAGTCCGAGCGCTTCCAGTTCGGCCGCGACGGCGCCCGCCGTGGCGCGCGTCACCCCGAGCTCGGCCGTGAGCACCGCGCGGGTGGGCGCGCGGCCGGTGTGGACGAGCTCCAACGCGGGTCCAAGAGCGCTTCGGCCGCGCTCAAGCCTTGTCCGTGTCTGGGTCACGGTCCTATTCTCACTTTGTGCCGACAGTAAACAAAACATGGACGGCCGCTTCGGGGACCCCGCATTCCGTCACCCCCGATCGCGGTCTCACCCGACTCCGTGCCGCCATCACCGTGTTCTTCGCCCTCGACGGCTTCGTGTTCGCCGGATGGGTGGCCCGTATCCCTGCCATCAAGGAGCAGACCGGCGCGTCGGAAGGGGCGCTCGGGCTGGCCCTGCTGTGCGTATCGGCGGGGGCCGCGGCCACCATGATGGCCACCGGGCGGCTCTGCCGCCGCTTCGGCAGCCATGCCACCACGGTCGCCGCGGCGGCCCTGTTCTCGCTGAGCGTCGCCCTGCCGCCGCTGACGCACTCCGTCCTCGCGCTGGGGCTGGTGCTGCTCATCTTCGGCACCGGGTTCGGCGGGCTCAACGTCGCCATGAACAGCGCGGCGGTCGATCTCATCGCCGCCCTGCGCCGCCCGGTCATGCCCAGCTTCCACGCCGCCTTCAGCCTGGGCGGTGTGATCGGGGCCGGACTGGGCGGACTGATCGCCGACCAGCTCTCCCCCGTCCGCCACCTGGCGCTGCTGGCCGCCGTCGGCCTGGTGCTCACCGCGGTCGCCGGACGGACCCTGATCTCCCTCCCGGCGCCCGTGTCCGAGACGGCGGAGACGGCGCCCTCCGCACCCGCGCGGCCGAGGGCGGCGCGCCGCCTGGTCGCCGTCTTCGGTCTGATCGCCCTGTGCACGGCCTACGGCGAGGGCGCGATGGCGGACTGGGCGGCGCTCCATCTGCACCAGGACCTCGATGCCTCGGCCGGACTCGCCGCGGCGGGCTACTCCGTCTTCGCGCTGACGATGACGGTGGGCCGGCTGTCCGGCACGGCGCTGGTCGAACGGCTCGGCCAGACCCGCACGCTGGTCGTGGGCGGGGGCATGGCGGCCGCCGGAATGCTGCTGGGCTCCCTCGCCCCGTCGGTCTGGGCCGCGCTGGCCGGATTCGCGGTCACCGGGCTGGGACTGGCCAACATCTTCCCGGTCGCCATCGCGCGGGCGGGTGCGCTGACCGGACCGGGCGGGGTCGCCGCGGCCTCCACCCTCGGCTACGTCGGCATGCTGCTCGGCCCGCCGACGATCGGTTTCCTCGCGGACTGGCTCTCGCTGTCCGCCGCGCTCACCACGGTCGCGGCGCTGGCGGCGGTGTCGGCCGTCATCGCCGCTCTCACGCGCAACGCCGCCCGCACCACGGATAACTGATCACCCGTCATCCACACGACGACCCCGGCGGGCGGCCCGGTTGTCGGTGCCGGCTGGCAGAATCCCGACATGGACATCAGTGAGCTGATCGACTGTGTGGACCGCGAGGGACGACTGCTGGCCGACGCCGCGGCCCGGGCCGGGGTGGACGCCCCGGTTCCCACCTGCCCCAAGTGGCAGGTCCACGACCTGGTGAGCCACACCGGGCGGGTGCACCGCTGGGCGACCCGGGTGGTCGCCGAGGGTCTTGCCGAGCCGGCGCCGTTCACCCCCGATCCACAGCTCAGCGGCGAAGCGCTGCTGGAGTGGTTCCGGGACGGCCACCGCGCCCTGGTCGAGGCGCTGCGCACCGCCGATCCGGAGCTGACCTGCATGACCTTCCTGCCCGCACCCTCGCCGCTGGCGTTCTGGGCCCGGCGGCAGGCCCATGAGACCGCGATCCACAGGGCCGACGCCGAGTCGGCGCTGGACGGGGAGCTCTCGCCCGTCACCCCGGAGTTCGCGGCCGACGGGCTCGATGAGCTGCTGGCGGGATTCCACGCCATGGAGCGCAGCAGGGTGCGCACGGAGACCCCGCGCACCCTCCGGCTGCGGGCCACCGACGGGGACGCGGTGTGGACGGTGCGGCTGTCCGACGGGGTGCCGCGCACCGAGCGCGTTGCCGACGGGGCGGCGGACTGCGAGCTCTCCGGGCCGGTCACGACCCTCTATTTCGCGCTGTGGAACCGGCTTCCGCTCAGCACGCTCGGCACCACCGGCGATCCGGAGCTCGCCCGGCTGTGGCAGGAACGCGGGGGAATCTGAGGGTGAGCGAGGGCACCGGAAGTGGAGTTACCAGTGAGTAACAAATCATGTTAGCTTCCAGCCATGTCTCGTCGATCGCTGTCCGCACGGACCCTGCGCCACGGAATGAACGTGTGGCCGCCCTACCTCTTCGCCGGTGTGCGGGTGCTGCACCTCGCCGACGACTGGAGCAACGCCCGGGTCCGGCTGCGGCTGCACCGCCACAACCGCAACTATGTGGGCACCCACTTCGGCGGCTCGCTGTTCGCGATGGGCGACCCGTTCTGGATGCTGCTGACGATGAACAGCCTCGGCCGGGACTACATCGTCTGGGACAAGGCCGGGGAGATCGAGTTCGTCTCACCCGGCCGCGGGGACGTCTTCGCCGACTTCAAGCTCACCGAGGACCGGCTGGAGGAGATCCGCGCGGCCACGGCGGACGGCGGCAAGGCGCTGCCGTGGTTCGAGAACGATGTGGTGGCGGACGACGGTACGGTCGTGGCACGCGTGCGGAAGCAGCTCTATGTGCGCCGCAAGCACCGTGAGGACCACCGGGCCGGCACCGGCTGACCGCGGACGCCCGCGGGGGACGGCGGCGAGGAGCGAGGACTGAGACGCATGAGCGGACCCCGTGGCGAGAACGACCGCGACGCCGTGACGGTGGAGATCGTCTTCGCCGTCGTCACCGGCGCTCTGCTGGCCGCCGTCCTGTTCCTCGCCCTCGCGGGCCCCGTCCTCTTCGGCGGGCTGGGCGAGGACCATGAGGCGGTCTGGGTGCGGAGCGCCGGGGCGGTGGCCACCGCCGGATTCCTGCTGCGCGTCCTCCAGGTCCTGTGGTGGCAGCCCCGCAAGAGGCGTGGATGACCGAGCCGGACCGGAACCACTGGGTGTGCGCCGGACCGCGCTGGACCCGCTCCGGGCCCGCGCTGGTGTGGCGCCATCCGGTCCGCGGTGAGCGGGTCTCCCCGCTGGACGGGGACCGCCCGCTCGCCTTCACCACCGGGTCGCGGCGCGGCTGTGTCGGGGTGCGCCGGGGCGCCCGGCACACCCCGTGCCCGACCGGGGCCGAGGTGGGTGACGCGGCCGTCTCGGCGCAGTGCCCGGAGTGCGCCCGGCTGGACCGCTCATACTCGGTGGCCGCCGACACCCGCACCGACGACCCCCGGCCGTACGACGTCTACCTGGCCTGGTTCGGCCCGGAGCTGATCAAGGTCGGGATCACCGCGGCCGAGCGGGAGGGCGTACGGCTGCTGGAGCAGGCGGCGCTCTCCTACGCCCTGCTGGGCCGCGGCCCGCTGATGGCCGCGCGGCGCGCCGAAGCCGTCCTGGGCACCGCGCTCGGGGTTCCGGACCGCTTCCCGTACGCCGCCAAGCGGGCCGCGCGCGAGACACCGCCGCCCCCGGAGGAACGGGCCGCCCAGCTCGCCGGCCTCCACGGCAGGGCCCGGGCCCTGCCCGGGCTGCCGGAGTCGCTCACCATCGCGGAGTTCGCCCCCGTCCACCACGACTCCGCGTTCCGGCTGGACCGGGTGCGGCCGCTGGACGGGGTGCTGCGGCTCACCGCCGACCGCGCGGTGGCGGGCCGTATCGACGCCGTCGCGGGCCCCGACGTCCATCTGACCGCGACGGACGGCCGCGCGCTGCTGCTGGACGCCCGCCATCTGGCGGGCCGCCGGCTCGCCGCCGCCCCGCCCGGCACCGTGACCACGGCGCCGGTGACCGCACCGGAGCGGGAGCCCGAGGGCCCCGACGCCCTGTTCTGACGGGTTCTTTCCAGGGCGGCACCCTCAGGGCGCGTCCGCAATGTCCCACCAGGCCCGCGACGCCTGACACGCACGCTCGCCGCGTTGCCGGGATCATCCGAGGCGGCCCGCCCCCGCACTCCGTCCAGGGGTGCCCCCGCAAGGGCGGCCCTCCGCCGTGCGAACGCACGCTCCCCCGGCTACCACCGGGAGGCGCCCCCAGAAGCCGCGGGCCGATCCGACACGACATTGCGACACACCTAGGCGTCCGACCCGGTGCCTCAGCCCAGCCAGCCCGGCCGGACCAGCCCGGACTCATAGGCAAGGACGACCAGTTGGGCACGGTCGCGGGCGCCCAGCTTCACCATCGTCCGGCTCACATGGGTCTTGGCGGTGAGCGGACTGACGACCAGCCGGCGGGCGATCTCCTCGTTGGACAGCCCGATGCCCACCAGGGCCATCACCTCGCGCTCCCGCTCGGTCAGCTCGGTGAGCGCCGACGCGGGCGCGGGCGCCTTGGAACGGGCCGCGAACTCGGCGATCAGACGTCGGGTGACCCCGGGCGAGAGCAGGGCGTCGCCCTCGACCACGGCGCGTACGGCGCGGAGCAGTTCCTCGGGTTCGGTGTCCTTGACGAGGAAGCCGGAGGCGCCCGCGCGGATCGCCTCGAAGACGTACTCGTCGAGTTCGAAGGTGGTCAGCATGACCACCTTCACCCCGGCCAGCGCGGGGTCCCCGGTGATCCGGCGGGTCGCGGCCAGCCCGTCGAGCAGCGGCATCCGGATGTCCATCAGGACGACGTCGGGGCGTCCCTCGCGCACCAGGGCCAGCGCCTCCTCGCCGTCGGCGGCCTCGCCGACCACCTCGATATCCGGCTGGGCGGCCAGCAGGGCGCGGAACCCCGCGCGGACCAGCACCTGGTCATCGGCCAGGGCCACCCGGATCACACGGTCCACCCCGCTCACGGCGCCTCCTCCTCCGGCCCGTCCGCCACCGTACCGGCCGGACGGCCCAGCGGGATGCGGGCGCGGACGCGGAAGCCGCCGTCCGGGCGCGGGCCCGCCTCGACCGTACCGCCGAGCGCCGCGGCGCGTTCGCCCATGCCGACCAGGCCGTTGCCACCGCCGGACGGCCGGTCCGCGGGCCCCGTCCCGGCAGTCTCCGCGGACGTGGCCGGGCCGTCGTCGTCCACCCGCAACTCCAGTGCGTCCGGGGCCCAGCGGAGCCGGACCCGGGCGGTCCGGGACCCGGAGTGGCGGACGGTGTTGGTCAGCGCCTCCTGGACGATCCGGAACGCGGCGAGGTCGGTGCCCGGCGGCAGCGGGACGCGCCGTCCCTCCTCCGCCACCTCCACCGTCAGCCCCGCGCTCGCCGCCTGCTCGGTCAGCTCGCCGAGCCGGGCCAGCCCGGGGGCGGGGGAACGCGGCGCGGCGCCCGGGGCGCGCAGGGTGTCCAGCACCTGCCGGACCTCGCCCAGCGCCTCCTTGCTGGCGGCCTTGATGGTGGTCAGCGCAGTCCGGGCCTGTTCGGGGTCCTGGTCCAGGAGGGCGAGCCCCACCCCCGCCTGGACGTTGATGACCGAGATGCTGTGGGCGAGCACGTCATGCAGTTCGCGGGCGATCCGCAGCCGCTCCTCATCGGCCCGGCGGCGCACCGCCGCCGCCCGCTCGGCACGCTCCCGGGCCCACTGCTCACGCCGGACGCGGACGAGTTCGGACGCGGCGACGATGGCCGTCACCCACGCCGCGACGGCCAGCTCCTGCCCCCAGGAGGCCGGGCCGTCCCCGCTCGGCGGCAGCCAGCGGTAGAGCCAGTGCCCGATCAGCACCCGGCCCGCCCAGAGCAGCCCCAGGGCGCTCCAGGCCGCGATCCGCCGCCCCGCGGCGACCGCGGCCACGGAGGCCACCACCACGCTGACGAAGACCGGGCCGTTGGGATAGCCCGCGCCGAGGTAGACCAGGGTCACCGCGGCCGTGCCGAACACCGCGAGGCGCGGGTGCCGATGGCGTACGAGCAGCAGCGCGGGCCCGGCGAGCAGCAGGGCGTAGCCGAGCGGACCGAGGTCGGTCCGCTCGGGCTGGTCGTGTGCGGCGAACCGGGTCCCGACGAGCTGGATGACCGCGACGGCGGCCGAGGAGCGCCACAGCACCCGTCCCGCACCCCGCGGCTCCTCCCCCTCAGCATCCTCACCGGCCCACCAGGGGCCCCGGCCGCGGCGCCGAGGCGGCCCGAAGGGGCGGTGGCCGGACGGCGGCCACCAGCGGCCCCGTGAGGACCGGTCCGGCCCTCGGGCCCGCCCTCGGCGCGGGTCGCGTTCCCCCGGTGCATCGTGCATACCCGCCACGCTAGACGGCTCCGACCTGCCGCGTCGTCCACCCGACGCGGGTGCCTGGGCTACTCCCCGGGGAGTAGCCCACCGCTCGCCCTCCGGAGCGCCGGGAAGGGGCGCGGGGAACGACGCGAGCGACCACGACGCAACCGTGGACGAACGGCGACCGGACCCCGCGGCACGGCCCGCGGATCGCTCAGCCGCGGTCCATCGCCATCAGGGCGCGGCGGGCGGCGGGGTGGCTGCGGACGAGCTCGGCGAGGGTCGTGGTGCCGCGCGTGATCTTGGTGAACGCGCGCCAGGCCGGGCGGAATCCGGTGAGCGCCGCGTGGAAGACCCCGGGGCGGCGGGCGAAGGCCGCGTACATCCGGCGGCCCACGCCCATCTCCACACCCAGCCCCGCCTTGATGGCGAACGCGTAGTTCAGAGCCTGGCGACGGGCGTCGACCGCGTCATGGGCCTCGGCGATACGGACCGCCCACTCCCCCGCCAGCCGACCCGAGCGCAGCGCGAAGGAGATGCCCTCGCGGGTCCACGGCTCCAGCAGACCGGCCGCGTCCCCGCACACCAGCACCCGGCCCCGGGAGAGCGGGGAGTCGTCCGAGCGGCAGCGGGTGAGGTGGCCGGAGGAGATGCTGGGTTCGAAACCGGCGAGACCGAGCCGGGCGATGAAGTCCTCGAGGTAGCGCTTGGTCCCGGCGCCCTCGCCGCGGGCGGAGATGACGCCGACGGTCAGGGTGTCGCCCTTGGGGAAGACCCACCCGTAACTCCCGGGCATGGGGCCCCAGTCGATGAGCACCCGGCCCGCCCAGTCCTCCGCGACGGGCGGCGGGACCGGGATCTCGGCCTCGAGGCCGAGGTCCACCTGGTCCAGCTTCACCCCGACATGGGCGCCTATGCGGCTGGCGCTGCCGTCCGCGCCGACCACCGCGTGGGCGAGCAGCGTCTCGCCGTCGGCGAGCACCACGGCGACGGTGCGGCGGTCCGGCACCGAGGGGCCGTGCTGTTCGACGCGGGTGACGGCGACACCGGTGCGCAGGTGGGCGCCCGCGTCCTTGGCCGCCTCGACCAGACCGGCGTCGAACTCCGGCCGGTTGATGAGGCCGAAGAGCGCCTGCTTGGAACGGCGGGTGCGGGAGAGCTTGCCGTTCATCGAGAAGGTCACCGCGTGCACCCGCTCGCGCAGCGGCAGTTCGAAGCCGGGCGGCAGGGCCTCCCGGGACGGACCGATGATGCCGCCGCCGCAGGTCTTGTAGCGGGGCAGTTCGGCCTTCTCCAGCAGCAGCACCCGGCGGCCCGCGCAGGCGGCGGCGTAGGCGGCGGAGGCACCCGCGGGGCCCGCCCCGACCACCACCACGTCCCACACCGACTCGTCGCCTGGCGCTGCCGAAGGCTCTGCCGGGGACTCCCCGTTCCGGTCCGTGTTGTCGCTGCTCACGTGTGCTTCCGCTCCCAGTCGGCCGACCTGATCACCGTGCGTCCCCCCACCGTCCGCATCCTACGGCGCGGTGGTGCGTGACCCCGCTGTGGGATGATCGCGGCACCGGATCAAGCCGTACACACGTGCCCATCACAGCACAGGAGTGTCCCCCATGGAGCAGGCACCACACGTCCCGGCCGCGGACCACGCGGAGCACGCGGCGCTGGCCGCCACCGTCGCCTCCCTGCAGCCGCGCGCCAAACGGGAACTGGCCGAATTGGTGGCCTTCAGGTCGGTCGCGGACCCGGCGCAGTTCCCGCGCGCCGAATGCGAGGCGGCGGCCCGATGGGTGGTGGAAGCCCTGGAAGCGGAGGGTTTCCGGGATGTCGCGCTGCTGGACACCCCGGACGGCACGCAGTCCGTCTACGGGCTGCTCCCCGGCCCGGCGGACGCCCCGACCGTGCTGCTCTACGCGCATTACGACGTGCAGCCGCCGCTGGACGAGGACGCCTGGCTCAGCCCGCCGTTCGAGCTGACCGACCGTGACGGCCGCTGGTTCGGACGCGGCGCGGCGGACTGCAAAGGTGGCTTGATCATGCACCTCACCGCGCTGCGCGCACTCAAGGGACACGGCGGTGTCCCGGTCAACGTCAAGGTGATCGTGGAGGGTTCCGAGGAGCAGGGCACCGGCGGTCTGGAGCGCTATGCGGAGGCGCATCCGGACCTGCTCACGGCCGACGCCATCGTGATCGGTGACGCGGGCAACTTCCGCGTCGGGCTGCCGACGGTGACGGCCACACTGCGCGGGATGACGCTGCTGCGGGTGTCGGTGGACACGCTCGGGGGCAATCTGCACTCCGGCCAGTTCGGCGGTGCGGCACCGGACGCGCTCGCCGCGCTGATCCGGATGCTGGACTCGTTGCGCGCCGAAGACGGTTCGACGGCGATCGAGGGGCTGGCATCGGACGCGGTGTGGGAGGGGCTCACCTATGAGGAGGAGGACTTCCGCAAGGACGCCAAGGTGCTGGACGGGGTCGAGCTGATCGGCGCGGGCACGGTCGCGGACCGCATCTGGGTGCGCCCGGCCGTCACGGTGCTCGGCATCGATTGCCCGCCGGTGGTCGGCGCGACCCCCTCGGTGCAGGCGAGCGCCCGGGCGCTGGTGAGCCTGCGGGTGCCGCCGGGTGTGACGGCGGACGAGGCGAACCGGCTGCTGACCGAGCATCTGCGGGCCGCGGCCCCGTGGGGCGCCCGGGTCGGGGTGGAACAGATAGGCTCGGGCCAGCCGTTCCGCGCGGACACCGGCAGCCCGGCGTACGAGGCGATGCGGTCGGCGATGCGGGTGGCCTACGACGGCCAGGACATGGCGACCGCGGGCCAGGGCGGCTCGATCCCGCTGTGCAACACCCTCGCCTCGCTGTACCCGGAGGCGGAGATCCTGCTGATAGGGCTGAGCGAGCCGGAGGCACAGATCCACGCGGTCAACGAGAGCGTCTCACCGGAGGAGTTGGAGAAGCTCTCGCTGACCGAGGCGCTGTTCCTGACGTCGTACGCCTCGGGCAAGCACTGACATCCACCCGCCCCGGCCGAGCCCCGAACCGCCCGGCCGGAGCGGCGCGGACGCCGGTCACCCGGGCGCTCCCGGCTCGGCCGAGGATCGTCGCCAACGCCCCGGGCCCGCCCGGCGGCTTCGCAGGCCCCGACGGTCCGCCGGACCGGGTCACCGATCCGCGCTGACGCATCCGAACGGTTGCGACCGGGCCCCGGCCGCAACCACAGGGCACCCGGGGCGCCCGGCGCCCGAGCACTCCAGCTCGACGCCGATCACCGGAGCGTTCCTGCCCCGGCCGGAGGGAGGCCGCTCAACTCCCCGCGCCGGGCCGGGCCCCGTCAGCCCGCCGTGCCGGGGAGTGCGGCCGGGTCGGGTGGGGGGTCGGCCAGGGTGGCGTCCAGGGGGGACGCGTCCAAGGGGCCCGCGGGGACGCCCGCCTCGAGGTAGAGGGGGCGGCCCTGCTCCCGGGCGCGCAGCGCCCACCGGAGCCGGTGCAGCCGGACCGGCGGCAGCATCCCGGCGGCCTCGGTCTCGGTGGCGAAACGCCACCCCCGCAGTTCGGAGCCGGGGAGCAGCAGATCACGGGCGGCCTCCGTGGTGAGGCGGCCGCCGTCGAACAGCAGGCGCAGACCGCCGAAGCCGGGCGGCTGGGGCCGTTCCCAGTCGGCGACCAGCAGCCGCAGCGGGGCGTCCAGCCGGATCCCGAGTTCCTCGGTGACCTCGCGCACCCCGGCGTACATCGGAGCCTCGCCCGGTTCGACCACCCCGCCCGGGAACTCCCAGCCGGGCTTGTAGGTGGGATCCACGAGCAGCACCCGGTCGTTCTCGTCGAACAGCAGCACCCCGGCGGCGAGCGTCGCGGCCGTCGGCTCGGGGGTCTGCACGATGTCGCAGTTCCCGGCGCCGTCGCGGACGGCGTCCGCGATCTGCGCGGCGGTCTGGCGCGGGGTGAGCCCGGTGGTGTCCACGACATGGGCATCGGTGGTCAGCCAGCCCAGGGCCGCGCGGTAGGGCGCGAGATGGTCCAGAGCGCGGCGGCGGACGCACTCACTGGCGTCCGGATCGCCGGGGACCGCCTCGCGCTCGGCTATTCGCTCGCGAAGGATCGTTTCATCGGAGTGCAGCAGAACATGCCGGACCGGTATCCGGCGAGCGGCGAAGGCGCCGAAGATCTCATCCCGGTACTCCTGTCTGAGGACCGTCATCGGGATCACCAGCGGACCCCCGACCTCCGCGATCAGGGCCGCTCCGGTGTCCACGACCAGCCGCCGCCACGAGGGCAGCTCCTGGTGGTCGGACACCTCCTCCAGGCGCTTGCGCGGCAGCAGCTTGCGCAGGCCGTCGCCGACCACCTCCGGGTCGTAGAACGTGCTGCCGGGCATGAGGTCCACCAATTCGCGGGCCACGGCGGTCTTGCCCGCGCCGAACGCACCGTTCAGCCAGACGATCACATTTCCCCCTATTCATCGCCTCCTGACAGTTGCCCGCATCACCCTGTCACGGAAACGCCGGATCGCCTCGGAGTACGGGATCCGGCGGGATCCCGCCGGATCCCGCCCTCCCGCGCCGGATCCGGCCGCCCCGCAACACCCGTCGCGCCGCCGCGGATCCCGCGGCGGCGCGATACGGATGCGCTATGGGGGTGTGCTCAGCCCTTGCTGGCTCCGAGGGTCAGTCCGGCGATGAAGTGCCGCTGGAGCAGCAGGAAGACCAGCACCGTGGGCAGCGCCACGATCACCGAGCCCGCCGCCAGCAGGTTGTAGTCCGTGAAGAACTGCCCGCGGAGGTTGTTCAGGGCGGAGGTGACCGGGAGTTTGTCCCCGTTGGAGATGAAGACCAGCGCCCACAGGAAGTCGTTGTACATCCAGGTGAACTGGAGGGTCCCCAGGGCCGCGAGCGCCGGCCGGCACAGCGGAAGGGTGATCCGCCAGTACTGCGTCCACACCCCGGCGCCGTCCACCCGCGCCGCCTCGACGATCTCCATCGGCAGTGTGCGCATGAAGTTGGCGAGGACGAAAACGCAGAAGCCGACCTGGAACGCCACCTGGACGGCGAGCACCGCCCAGTAGGAGTCGTACATCGTCATCGAGTCCGACATCCAGTACGGCAGGTCGATCTTGTTGAAGAACACATAGAGCGGGGTGACGATCACCTGCTGCGGCAGCAGGTTGCCCGCCGTGAACACCATCAGCAGGACCAGTCCGCCGCGCATCTGGAGCCGGGTGACGGCGAACGCCACGAACGAGGCCAGGAACAGCGTCAGCAGCACCCCGGGCACCGCGATGATGAGCGAGTTGACGAAGTACTTGCCCATACCGGAGTCGAACGCCTGCCGGTAGTAGTCGAACGACAGATGGCGCGGCAGCGAGAAGTAGCCGTGCTCGGCGGTCTCCTCGTACGGGCGCAGCGAGGCGTAGACGGCGAGCAGCAGCGGGGCGAGGAAGGCCAGCGAGACGGTCATCAGGAAGGCGTGCACGCCGAGCCTGCCGGGACGCACCCGGGGCCGCCCGCGCTTGGCCGGTTCCACGGGGGCGGTGGCCCGCGCCGGGGCCGACGGTGTGGTGACGGTCATCCCTTCTTCTCCCCTCGCAGCTCCTGGACCAGGTAGGTCACGATGAATCCCAGGGACACGGTGAGCAGGACGACGGCGATGGCGGAGCCGAATCCGATTCTGCTGGCCTCACCGATGATGTTGTCGGTGACCAGGACGGAGAGGAGTTCGAGTCCGTTGCGGCCGTGATTGATGGCGTAGACGATGTCGAAGGCGCGCAGCGCCTCGATGACGGTGATGACCAGGACGATCACATTGACCGGCCGCAGCGTGGGCAGCACGATCCGGAAGAAGGTCTGCGCCTCGCTCGCCCCGTCGATGGACGCGGCCTCCTTGAGCGAGGCGTCCACGGATTTCAGCCCGGCCAGGTAGAGGATCATCACATATCCGGTGTGCCGCCAGGCAGCGGCGATGAGCACCATCCAGATGTTGAGGTCGGGATCCCCGAGCCAGTCCACCGGGTTGTCCTCGTTGCCGAGCACGGCGTTGAGCGCGCCCTGGTCCCGGGAGAAGACCAGTTGGGCCATGAAGCCCACGATGGCGAGCGAGAGCACCACCGGCATATAGATGGTGGACTGGTAGAACCGGCTGAAGCGGACACCCCGGTCGATGAGCACCGCGAGCAGCAGCCCGAAGGGCGTGGCGACGAGTCCGAGGAAGGCCAGCCAGAGCAGGTTGTTGCGGACGGCGGGCCAGAACGGCGGGTAGTCGTTGAACAGGGCCTGATAGTTGTCCCCGCCCACCCACTTGATGTCGCCGAGTCCGTCCCAACTGGTGAAGGACAGGCCGATGGAGGCCAGGGTGGGGCCCCAGATGAGGGCCACGTCGATCAGGACGGGTATGCCCAGCAGCACACCGATGACGGCGAGGTCGCGGCCTGTGAACTTCCGCGGCCCCGTCCGTCCGGCACGCCGCGCGGTCTTGAGCGGCACTGCGCGATTCTCCTAGCTGGCGGCGAAGATGGTCTTCTTCTGGGACTCGATGTCCTTGGTCAGACCGTCGATGTCATCGGGGTCGTTGATGAACTGCTGGATGGCCCGGATCATGACCTGCGAGGCGAAGTCGGGGCGGGTGTCGCGGTCCATGAACTGGGAGATCTGCTTGGCGCCGGAGACCAGTCCGGCGGCCTTCTTCTGGAGCGCGTTGTAGGAGTCGGTGGACGCGTCCTTGTGGACCGCGACGTTGTTGGGGTCCCGGATCAGGTACTTCTCCTCGGCGGCCGGAGTCGCCAGGAACTTCAGCAGCTCCTTGGCCTCCTTCTGCTTCTTGGACTTCTTCGACAGCAGGAAACCGTCGATCGGGGCCTCGACCGCGTCCTGGCCGTAGGCGGAGTCGATCTCCGGGAAGGGGAAGAAGTCGAGGTCGCCGCGGTCGGCGTCGGAGAACTGCTGACCCGGGTGGGGCAGTCCGAAGACCGCCATCCCGGACTTCTTCTGGGCCAGGCTCTGCGCGGCCTCCTGCCAGGTCCGTCCGTTGGCGCCCTTCTGGTGGTAGGGCATCAGACCGCGCCACAGGTCGAAGACGTGCTTGACCTTGCGGTCGGTCCAGGACTCCTCGCCCGCCATCAGCGAGATGTGGAAGTCATAGCCGTTCGCGCGCATGTTGAGGTAGTCGAACGTGCCCATGGCGGGCCAGCCGTCCTTGTCGCCGAAGGCGAACGCGTCGAGGCCGTCCTTGTCCATGCGCTTGGCCAGGGCCCGGTACTCGTCGAAGGTCTTGGGTATCTCGTAGCCGCGCTGTTCGAAGAGGCTCTTCCGGTAGAAGACCGCCCAGGGGTAGTAGTAGTACGGCACGAAGTACTGCTTGCCGTCCTTGCCCGTGGACTGCGCCTTGAGCGCCCCGGAGAACCCGTCGAAGCCGTCCCAGAGGTCGCTGATATCGGCGAGCAGCCCCTGCTGGGCGAAGAACTGCATCCGGTATCCGGCGAACCACATGAACACGTCGTCCGGCGTGCCCTTGAGATAGCGGTTGATGTTCTCCTGGAACGACTCATGGTCAACGGTGTTGACCTTGACCTTCTTGTCGGACTTCTTCTCGTAGGCCTTGAACACCTCGGCGAACGCCTTGCGCGGTACGGCGTCCGAGGCATTGGAGCCGATCTTGACTTCCTTGCTCGGGCCACCACAGGCGGTGAGCAGCGTCGGGAGGGCGACCGCCCCGGCTCCGACCGCCGTGCCCCGAAGCAGCGCACGGCGGGAGATCCGATGTTCTGACGATGACTGTGCCATGTCCCCCTCCACGGAGGTTAAATCCAACACAAACGAACGTGAGTGAAGGGATCACACCCCCCGTTCGTCCCCTAGTCAAGGGTTTTGGCGAGCTATCGGGCAACTGTTATCAGTTCGCTTCCAACAGACTCCAACATGCTCTACCGTAAACGCTCGTAGCTGTTGCGGCCATGACAGGCCGCGACAGGCGCCGAGATCAGAGGAGCCGCACGGTGCGCCATTCGTCTCTTCGTACGACCCGGTCAAGATTCATAGGATGTCTGGGGACAGTCGTTCTCACCGCGGTGGGCCTGTCAGTCCCCGCCGTCGCCCAGCCGTCGCCTGCCACCAAGGCCACGACATCATCGTCCGCATCGGATGCCTCATCCCCCTCAGCCGACGGAGGCGGGCTCGCCCTCACCCCTCCGATGGGTTTCAACAACTGGAACTCCACCAACTGCGGTCCGGAGTTCAACGAAGGCATGATCAAGGGCATCGCCGACCTCTTCGTCTCCAAGGGGCTGAAGAAGGCCGGTTATGAGTACGTCAACCTCGACGACTGCTGGGCACTGCCCCAGCGCGACGGCAACGGCAAGTTGGTCCCGGACCCCAAGCGCTTCCCGCACGGCATCAAGGCCGTCGCCGACTACGTCCACGCCAAGGGCCTGAAGATCGGCATCTACACCAGCGCGGGCACCAAGACGTGCAACTTCCAGCAGGGCTTTCCCGGAGCGCTCGGCCATGAGGAGTCCGATGCCCGGCAGTTCGCCGACTGGGGCATCGACTACCTCAAGTACGACAACTGCTACAACCAGGGCATCGACGCCAAGAAGCGCTACCGCACCATGCGTGACGCGCTGAAGAAGGCGTCCGAGGCGACCGGCCGCGAGATCGTCTACAGCATCTGCGAATGGGGTGAGAACAAGCCCTGGGAGTGGGCCAAGGACGTCGGCCAACTCTGGCGCACCACCGGCGACATCAGCGACAACTGGGGCAGCATGCTGGGCATCGCCAAGAAGAACCTGCCCCTGGCGGAGTACGCGGGCCCCGGCCGCTGGAACGACCCCGACATGCTCGAGGTCGGCAACGGCGGGATGACGGACACCGAGTACCGCAGCCACTTCTCCCTCTGGTCGATCATGGCCGCACCGCTGCTGATCGGCACCGATCTGCGCAAGGCCACCCCTGAGACCTTTGAGATCCTGGAGAACTCCGAGGTCATCGCGGTCGACCAGGATCCGCTGGGCAAGCAGGGGAAGGTGGTCTCCTCCCGGGACGGGCGCTGGGTCATCGCCAAGGAGATGAAGGACGGCAGCCGCGCCGTCGCCCTGTTCAACGAGACCGACCGGCCGCAGCGCATCTCCACCACCGCCGCCGAGGCCGGGCTGCCCGGCGCCCGGGCGTACCAGTTGCGCGATCTGTGGCAGCACCGCAGCTACCAGACCGCCGGTACCGTCTCGGCCACCGTTCCGGCCCACGGCACCGTGCTCTACCGCGTCTCCGCCGACCGGAAGTGGGCCTCCTACCCGCCCGCCGCCGACCTCGGCCTGGCGGGCACCGCGATGGCCGAGGCGAACACCCCGGCCACGCTGGACACCACCTTCACCAACCTCGGCCGCGGCTCGGCCCGTTCGGTCGCGGTCCGGCTGACCGGCCCCGAAGGCTGGACCATCAGGGCCACCTCACCGTCCCGCGCCGCCTCTCTCGGCTCCGGCCGCACCCTGACCACCCACTGGCGGATCACCCCGCCCGCCGGCGCGAAGCCCGGCGCGTACGACCTGACGGTGCGCGCCGACCACCGCTCCCCGCGCGGCGCCGAGGCCCGCACCGAACTGGCCTCGACGGTGCACGTGGTGGTGGCGCCGCCCTCCGGCGTGTCCTCCGCGGGCGATCTGCCGTGGGTGAGCGCGGGCAACGGCTGGGGCCCGGTGGAGCGGAACACCAGCGTCGGTGAACAGGCCGCGGGCGACGGTCACCCGCTCACCATCGACGGGAAGACCTACGCCAAGGGGCTGGGCGCCCATGCGCCGAGTGAGATCACGTACTACACCGGCGGCCGGTGCTCGGCGTTCACCGCGCAGGTGGGCGTGGACGACGAGAAGCGGGAGGCGGGCACCGTCACCTTCGAGGTGTGGGCCGACGGCCGGAAGGCGGCCTCGACCGGCACCCTGACCACCGCCGACTCCGCCCAGGCGCTCTCCGCCGCGATCGACGGCGCCACGACCGTACGGCTGGTCGTGACCGACGCCGGTGACGGCGACAACAGCGATCACGCCGACTGGGCCGACGCGATGTTCACCTGCTGACGTCACCCCCCGACACCCCCCACCGGACGGGCCCCTCCCCCACCCCTGCCCCGCCTCGCCGCGCGGCAGCCCGGGGAGGGGCCCGGCTGCCGCCGGACGCGCCGCCGCTCGGCCCTCTCCGTACGCGCGATGCCGGTTTCGGTGCGACCGTCGTCGCGCAACGGTGCCCCCGGGGTCCGGGCGGACCGCTCGGGGGCGGTGGGTGATGGCCGGCTCAACCGCCGTTCGGGGAAGGGCTCGTGGGAGCCGGGGGGCTTGTGGGAGCCGGGGCGCGGAAGCCCTCCAGCCGCTGTTCCTGGGCCGCCGCCGCGGCGGCGCCGACCAGTCCCGCGTCATTGCCCATCTGCGCCGGGACCACTTCAAGACCCTGGACGTAGGACAGCGTCGCGTAGGAGCGCAGAGCGCGCCGCAGGGGCGCGAACAGCACCTCACCCGCGCCCGCCACCCCGCCGCCGACCACCGCGACCTCGATCTCGACCAAGGCGGCGGTCGCGGCGATCCCCGCGGCGAGGGCCTGCGCCGCCCGCGCGAACGAGCCCCGCGCGACCGGGTCCCCGGCCCGCGCGGCGACGGCGACGGCCTCGGCGGTGGTGTCCCCGTCCGGGCCAGGGCGCCAGCCGCCGTCCAGGGCCCGACGGGCGATGTTGGGTCCGCTGGCGATGCGCTCGACACAGCCGCGCGCCCCGCACGGACACGGGTCCCCGTCGAGGTCGACGCTGATGTGGCCGATATGCCCGGCGTTGCCCGTGGGGCCGGGGTGCAGCCGTCCGCCCAGCACCAGCCCGCCCCCGACACCGGTGGACACCACCATGCACAGGGCCGCGCTCCGGCCGCGGGCCGCGCCCTGCCAGTGCTCGGCCGCGGTCATCGCCACCCCGTCCCCGACAAGCGTGACCGGGAGTTCGCCGGTGGTCTCCCGGACCCCGGCGACCAGCGGGAAGTCACGCCAACCGGGGATGTTGACCGGGCTGACGGTGCCCACGGAGGCGTCCACCGGGCCCGCGCTGCCGATCCCGACGGCGGCCACCCGCGCCCAGTGCTCGGTGGCCGCGAGCTCCCGCAGCACCGCGGTGACCTCCCGCAATACCGTGGCACCGGCCTCCCGCGCGGGGGTGGCGCGGCGGGCCCGCACGACCGGAGTGCCGCCGCCGTCCACCAGAGCGCCCGCGATCTTGGTGCCACCGATGTCCAGTGCGGCGATGAGGTCACGTGGCATGGATGTCGACTCTCCTGGTGGGCCCGGCGCCATGGGTGTGCGGGACCAGTCTTCCCTGCCGCTGACAACGTTGTCCAGAGGCTATGCTCGTCACCCCTCCGCCACCACGACCAGCGACGGGACGAGCGCACCGTGACCGACACCGCCCCGGGCCCCGCCGACCGCACCACCGCGCGCCGCTACGGCACCCGGCCCACGATGAAGGACGTCGCCGCCCGGGCCGGGGTCGGGCTGAAGACCGTCTCCCGCGTGGTCAACGGCGAGCCGGGGGTCACCCCGGACACCGAACGGCGCGTCCAGGAGGCGATCACCGCGCTCGGCTTCCGCCGCAACGACAGCGCCCGCATCCTGCGCAAGGGCCGTACCGCCAGTATCGGTCTGGTCCTGGAGGACCTGGCCGACCCGTTCTACGGACCGCTGAGCCGGGCCGTGGAGGAGGTCGCCCGCGCCCACGGGGCCCTGCTGATCAACGGCTCCAGCGCCGAGGACCCCGACCGTGAACAGGAGTTGGTGCTCGCGCTGTGCGCCCGGCGGGTCGACGGCCTCGTGGTCATCCCGGCCGGAGGGGACCACCGCTATCTGGCCCCGGAGATAGCGGCGGGGGTGGCCACGGTCTTCGTCGACCGCCCGGCGGGCCGGATCGACGCCGACGCCGTGGTCTCCGACAGCTTCGGCGGCGCGCGGGACGCCGTCGCCCATCTGATCGCCCACGGCCACCGCAGGATCGGTTTCCTCGGCGACCAGCCGGGCATCCACACCGCCGCCGAACGGCTGCGCGGCTATCGCGCCGCGATGGCCGGGGCCGGACTGCCGGTCGATGACGCCTGGGTCTCGCTCGGACCGACCGATCCGGCCCGGGTGCGGGCGGCGGCCACCGCGGCGCTGGAGGCCGCGGAGCCGGTCACCGCGCTCTTCGCGGGCAACAACCGGGTGACCGTCACCGTGGTCCGGGTGCTGGCCGAACGCCCCGCGCCCGCGCCCCCGGTGGCCCTCGTCGGCTTCGACGACTTCGAGCTGGCCGATCTGCTCTCCCCGGCCGTCACCGTCGTCGCCCAGGACGCGGCCCAGCTCGGCCGTACCGCCGCCGATCTGCTCTTCCGGCGGCTGGACGGCGCGGGCGGCGAGCCCCACCGGGTCGTCCTGCCGACCCGGCTGATCCCCCGCGGCTCCGGCGAGCTGCCCCCGTCCGCGCCCTGAACGGGCCGGTCCGCGGCCTGCACGGGCCCGTCTTCGTCCGGTACGCCGGGGCGCACTGAACGGACCCGCCCCGGTTGCCCCGCCCTCCGGCCGCCCACAGGGTGGGTGCGGAGGACCGGGACCCCGGCCGCCGGGACGAGGGAGACGCGATGAGCGGGCGCCTGATGCGGACGATCTGCGCGGTGAGCCTCATGGCCGCGCTGGCGCCCGCCGCCGGCTGCTCCGACGAGGGCGGCACCCCGTCGTCCGCGGTGTCCCGGGCCTCCGCCGCCGTGGCGTCGGCGACCGCGTCGGCCAAGGCCCAGCTCGACAAGATCGAGGGCGGCACCAAGGCCACCCGGGACGTGACGGCGGGCCCGGTGTCGTTCAACGGCCAGGGGCGCGCCACCACCCGGCTGACGGTGACCAACTCGGCGCGGCAGACCGCCTCGTTCACGATCCTGGTCAACTTCCGCGATGCGGACAAACACCTGGTCGACGCCGTGGTGGTCACCGTCCGCTCGGTCCGACCGGACACCCCCACGAAGGCCACCGCGCGCAGCCACCGCGCGCTCTCCGGCAAGGTCACCGCACAGGTCGGCACCGCGGTGCGCTACTGAGCGGCACCGCGGCGCCGATGGCGGTGTGCCGGGCGGGCCCCTCCTCGGTCCGCCCCTCGCGGCCGGACTCCCGTCCGTCCGCTGCCCTCAGGCGGCGAGCACCTTGGCCTTGGCCCGCTCATACTCCTCCGTCGTGATGTCACCGTGGTCCTTGAGCTCCACCAGCCGTGACAACTCCTCCGCGCGGCCGGTTCCGGCGGTCGTGCGCACGAACTCCCGGAAGTCCTCCTCGGCCTTCTCCGCGCGTGCCATCTGGCGCCGGCCCATGCCCTTGCCGCGCGCCATCAGATACACGAAGACACCGAGGAAGGGCAGGATGACCACGAAGACGGACCAGCCCGCCTTGCCCCAGCCGCTCAGCGAGTCATCGCGGAAGATATCGCCGAAGACGTGGAACAGCAGCATCAGCCACAGGACCCAGAGAAAGATCCACATCGTGGTCCAGAACACATTGAGCAGTGGGTAGTCCATCATCTGCCTCCCGTCGGACACGCCCGGCGGGGACCACGAGGGCCCCACCCGGGCCCACATCACCAGCTTACGTCCGCGGGCCGGACCGCCCCGGTCGGCGCAAGCCCGGATGCCGGACGGTCCCGGGTGCGGGGGAATGGAGGGAGGACGGACGGGGCGAAGGGCGGCCGATGGAGCTCCAGATTCTTCCGCTCGCCGTCACCATGATGGCGGGTCCGCAGATCGTGGCCGATGTGATCCTGGTGACCACGCGGCGGCCGGTCCGCGTCTCCCTCGCGTTTCTGCTGGGCGTGGCCATCGCGGCGACGGCCGGAGTCGCCCTCACCCGGGGGATCTTCACGCTGCTGGGCCAGGTGGTCTCCCCGGGCAGCCCGGAGCAGCGCGGCTCGGCCGGGACCGTGCTCCAAGTGGTGCTGGTCGGGCTGCTGGTGGCGGTCGCGGTGAAGAACTACGTGAAGCGCGAGACGGTGGAGCCGCCGAAGTGGCTGGGCACGCTCATGGAGGCGGGCCCCGGCAGGGCGTTCCGCACCGGGATCCTGATCATCCTGCTGATGCCGTCCGACATCATGGTCATGCTGACCGTGGGGGCCTCGCTGGCGCAGCATGACGCGGGGCTGGTGGCGGCGTTGCCGTTCATCGGGCTCACCGTGCTGATCGCCGCGCTGCCGCTGCTGGTCTACCTCCTCTTCGGCAGCCGGGCGCGGCGGGCCATGCCCCGGCTGCGGGAGTGGCTGAACAGCCATAGCTGGGTGGTCAACATCGCGGCCTGCCTGATCTTCATCGTGCTCATCCTCACCTGAGGCAGGGCGGGGTGTGACGCCCGGTGGGCGTTCAGCCCCCGGTCCGGCCCGTCGCGGCCAGCAGGGCGATCACCGCGAGCGCGGCCAGCAGGATCAGCGCCAGGAACAGCACCGTGAGCGCGGTGGGATGGTTCCCCAGGGCGAATACGCAGGCCGGCACCAGCAGAGCCACGACGGTCAGCCCCCGCCGGTGGTCGGCCGTCCAGGTCCCGGCCCTGCCGGTGCGCACCCCGTGGTCCGCGCCCCAGCGGGCCGCCGTGTCGGCGGCCCGCTCCGCGCTGCCGCGCACCGCGCGCGGCAGCCGTCCGGGTCCGGCGAGGTACGCCCCCAGGGCGATCACGACGGACAGCACCAGCACGGTGGCCACGGTGACGCGCAGAAAGCGCACCACGGTGTCGAAGATGACCGAGGCGGCAGCCCGGGAGAGCACGCTCGGCGGTACGTGCTCCAGGTAGTAGCGGCGGCCGACGACCAGGGCGAGCGCGAGCAGGACCGAGGCGGCCGCGGCGCCCAGGGCGCCGCGGGCCAGGGCCCGGCGGCGCCGGTGGGCGAGCAGCACGCCGCTGCCGCCGAGGACGAGGGTCAGCAGCGGGAGCCGGTTCCCGGCCAGGTCGAGCAGCCGGGCCGAGCGCCGGATGGTGTCGAGCTGGTCGGAGTGGAAGAGGATCAGCTGCTGGTTGACGTCCGGGATGCCGTGAGCGGACGGGAACCCGGCGGCGACCAGTTGGTGTTTGACCCGTTCCACGGCGGGTCCGACATTGAGCACGACGGTGTCGCCCTCGACGCCGACCGGACCGTGCCGCTTACCGGTCAGGGCGTCCACGACGGCGGTGTGGGCGGCCCGGTTGGCGCCGGTCCACACCGCAGCGAACTGCTCGCTGTGCACGATGTGCGCGGCGACCCTGCGCACCGCCTGGTCGAGGGCGGAGTCCCATTGCGGGGCCAGTCCCTCCACGGTGTCGGCTGCCTTCGGCGGAAGGCCCTGGTCGCGCATCCAGTCCGCGATGCCGGCGGTGAACTCCCGGCTGTCGCGACGCAGGTCGACGACCTCGCCGACCCGTTGCACGGCGGTGTCCTGGATGGCCGGGTCGGTGGCCAGCGGGGCCACCGTCGCCACGAAGCGGTCGGTGTTCAGGACGTTGTCGTGGACCCACACGGTCAGCACGGACGCCGGGACGAGCAGGCACGCCAGCAGGATCAGCAGGGCCGACAGAACGCTCCTGACGAGGCGGCCGGGCCCGCACGGCCACCACCCGGGACCGTCCAGCCCGGCCGGGGCGGACGGCACCGGCGGGGGCGAACCCGGCGGGTCGTCAGGGGCGCTCGCCATGCCACCATCTCCCGCCCGGCCCGGCCGCACCGCATCCCGGGTGACACGTCCGGGTGAGCGGATGTGGCCGGGCGGGTCAGGCGTCCGGGCGACGGGTGAACGGGGCGCGAGCGCGGCGGTAGCGTCCGGGCGACGCGACGCCGTGACGGGAGTGACCGGTCGAGCACCGGCCCGGAGCACCGACGGCTCGGATGCCGATCCCAGGCGACCGCCGCGGCACCGGCCGGGCAGCGCGACGCCGTGACGGGAGTGACCGGTCAACCGCCGGCTCGGATGCCGGTGCGCGGGCGTCGCCCTCGCCGCGCTCCGGGCGGGCGACGGTGGTGCGAAGGTCTCCCCCGGGTCAGCGCCCCCGGCTCAGCGTGGCGGGTCCTGCGGGGTGCGCCCGGCGAGCGTGTCGAGCTCGGCGCGGGCCAGTCCGGTCAGCCGTTCGACCTCGGCGGCGTCCAGCGCCCCGCAGTCCAGACCGCGCAGCAGATGGCCGCTGAGCGCCCGCACGGTGGCGGGCTCGTCCATCACGGCGCCGCCCGCGCGCCGCACATAGGCGGACAGCCGTTCCGCGGCGGCCTCCAGCCCCTCGCGGTAGAAGCCGTAGACGGCGGCGTAGCGGGTGGGGAGATGGCCGGGGTGCATATCCCAGCCCTGGTAGTACGCACGTGCCAACGAGCGCCGGACGAGACGGTGGTGGAGCCGCCAGGCGTCGTGGACGCGCTCGGCCGGGCCGACCGGCAGGACATTGGTGGACCCGTCGGAGAGCCGGACCCCGGTACCCGCGGCAGCCACCTGCATCACCGCCTTGGCGTGGTCGGCCACGGGGTGGTCCGGGGACTGGTGGGCGGGGCCGACCCCGCAGGCCGCGCTGTAGTCGAAGGTGCCGTAGTGCAGTCCGGTGGCGCGGCCCTGGGCGGCGTCGATCATCCGGGCGACGGTGGCCCGGCCGTCGGCGCCGAGGACGGCCTGGGTGGTCTCGATCTGGATCTCGAACCCGATGCGGCCCGCAGCCAGTCCGCGGGCCCGCTCGAACTCCTCGCACAGCCGCACCATGGCGGTGACCTGCTCGGGATAGGTGACCTTGGGCAGGGTGAGAACCAGGCCGCCGGGAAGTCCGCCGGCGTTCATCAGCCCGGTGAGGAAGATGTCCAGGGTGCGGATGCCGCGGTCGCGGACGGCGGCCTCCAGGCACTTCATCCGGATGCCGGCGTACGGGGGCGCGGTGCCCTCGGCATGGGCGGCGGCGAGGAGGGCTGCGGCACGGGCGGCCGCGGCGTCCTCCTCGCTGTCGGGGCGCGGACCGTAGCCGTCCTCGAAGTCGATGCGCAGGTCCTCGACCGGTTCGCGCTCCAGCTTGGCGCGCACCCGGCGGTGGACCGGCCCGGCGAGCGCGTCGGGCAGACCGAGGACCGCGGCGAAGGAGGCGGCGTCGGGGGCGTGCTCGTCGAGGGCGGCCAGTGCCTGGTCGCCCCAGGTGCGGACGGTGTCGGCGGTGAAGTCGTCGGCGGGGACGTAGACGGTGTGCACGGGCTGGCGGGTGCCGGGGTCGCCCGGGTAGCGCCGGGCGAGTTCGGCGTCGACGGCGGCGAGGGAGGCGGCGACTCCGTCGCGTACGGCTCCCGGAAGGCTGGTCTCCACCGTTTCGCGCCGGTCCATTCCCGCACCTCCACGCCTCGACCACAGCGGATCAGCTCTTTCAACAATTCGTTGAAGAACGTATCCGGGCGGCGGGGGCGGGTCAACACCCACGCCCGGTGGGCGGGAACGCGCCCGGACGGCCGGGGGGGGCCCG
>NZ_JANCLX010000002.1:433665-550292 GCF_024295805.1 Streptomyces cucumeris | reverse complement strand
TACAGCGGTCCCCCCGGCCGCCGCGCGGCGGCCGGCGCGGCACCCGGCCCCGTCGCGGGGCTCCCCGCCGCGCTGCCCGCGCCGCGCGCCGTCCCGGCCGCGGGTCCGCGGCCCTGGCCCGGTGGTCCGGAGCCGCTGGGGGCCCGGGTGTGCCGGGGACCGGACGGGGTGGCGGGCACCAACTTCGCGCTGTGGGCGGGCGGTGCGGAGGCCGTCGAGCTGTGCCTGTTCGACGACGGCACCGAGAGCCGCTGCCCGCTCACCGAGCAGGCCCACGGCACCTGGCACGGTTTCGTCCCCGGGGTGCTCCCCGGCCACCGCTACGGCTACCGCGTGCACGGCCGCTGGGACCCGTGGACCGGGGCCCGCTGGAACCCGGCGAAACTGCTGCTGGATCCCTACGCACGCGCCGTGGACGGCGAGTTCGCGCTGCCGCCGGAGGTCTACGGCCATGTGCGGGACTGGCCGCAGCAGCATGTGGCGGACACCGTGCGCGACGACCGCGACTCCGCCCCGTACGTCCCCAAGGGGGTGGTGGTGGGAAGCCCGGCCGAAGGGGCGGACGGGGGCCCGGACGGGACGGACCGCCGCCCCGGCACCCCGTGGGACGAGTCGGTGATCTACGAACTCCATGTGCGCGGCTTCACCATGCGCCACCCCGGGGTGCCGCCCGAACTGCGCGGCACCTACGCGGGACTGGCCCACCCCGCCGCCGTCGAGCACCTCACCCGGCTCGGGGTGACCGCGGTGGAGCTGCTGCCGGTGCACCAGTTCGCCCATGAGGACCATCTGCTGCGCCGGGGGCTGCGCAACCACTGGGGCTACAACACCATCGGCTACTTCGCCCCGCACGCCGCTTACGCCGCCACCGGCACCCGCGGCCAGCAGGTGGCCGAGTTCCGGGCGATGGTGCGCGCCCTGCACCGGGCCGGGATCGAGGTGATCCTGGACGTGGTCTACAACCACACCGCCGAGGCCGGTGAACTGGGCCCCACCCTCTCGCTGCGCGGTGTCGACAACCGCGGCTACTACCGGCTCCAGCCGGACCCGCGCCGCTACGCCGACGTCACCGGCTGCGGCAACACCCTGCACGCCCTGCGGCCGCAGGTGGTGCGGCTGATCATGGATTCGCTGCGCTACTGGGTGACCGAGATGGGGGTGGACGGCTTCCGCTTCGACCTGGCCAGCGCGCTGGCCCGGACCGACAGCGACGTCGACATGCTCGCCCCGTTCCTGTCCGCCGTCGGCCAGGACCCGGTGCTGCGCCGGGTGAAGCTGATCGCGGAACCGTGGGACGTGGGGCCGGGGGGGTACCGGGTGGGCGCGTTCCCGCCGCTGTGGGCCGAGTGGAACGACCACTACCGGGACGCGGTCCGCGACTTCTGGCGCGGTGCGCTGCCCGATGTCCGCGACCTCGGCTACCGGCTGTCCGGCTCCAGCGACCTCTACGGCTGGGGCGGCCGCCGTCCGTACGCCTCGGTCAACTTCATCACCGCCCATGACGGCTTCACCCTGCGCGACCTGGTCTCCTACGAACGCAAGCACAACGAGGCCAACGGTGAGGGCAACCGCGACGGCACCGATGACAACCGCTCCTGGAACTGCGGTACCGAGGGCGGGACCGATGACGCCGGGGTGCTCGCGCTGCGCCGCCGCCAGCTCCGCAACCTGCTGTCCACCCTGCTGCTGTCCACCGGGGTGCCGATGCTGGTGGCGGGCGATGAGCTCGGCCGCACCCAGGGCGGCAACAACAACGCGTACTGCCAGGACAACGAGACCGGGTGGCTGGACTGGTCGCTGCTGGAGGACCCCGGCTGGGCGGCGCTGACCGAGCTGACCGCACGGCTGGTGGACTTGCGCCGGGCCCATCCGGTGCTGCGCCGCCCCGTGTTCTTCACCGGCCGGGCCCGGCCCTCCGACGGGGTGCGCGACCTGGCCTGGTTCACCCCGCGCGGCACCGAGATGACCGAGGCCGACTGGTACGCGCCGACCACCGCGCTGGGGGTCTGTCTCTCCGGCCGTGATCTGCCCCAGCGCGATCCGCGCGGCGGGCCGGTCGGCGACGACAGCTTCCTGGTGCTGCTGCACGCGGGAGCGGAACCGCTGTCCTTCACCCTGCCCGGTCCGCCGTGGGCGTCCGCGTACGAACTGCTCGTCGACACCGCGCGCGAGGACCAGGGCGCACCCCCGCTCACCCGGCATCCGGCGGGCGCGCCGCTGGAGCTCCCGGAGCGTTCGGTACTGCTGCTGCGCGCCCTTCCGCCCTCGGACCTACGCCGGAAAACCGAGTGAGAGCTGACAGTGGTGAACCGTAATCTCACTCCTGATGGCCACCACCAGTGAAAGACCCCGGGACCAGGAGAGCGGTGCCGCCCCGCGGCGCCGCTCCGCCACGCGTTCGCTGCTGCGGCTGTGGCCGTATGTGCGGCCGGTGCGGGCCCGGCTGTTCACGGCGGTCCCGGTGGCGATCGTGGCGTCCTGTCTGGGTCTGGCGATCCCGCTGGTCCTCAAGTGGATGGTGGACGGGCCGGTGGCGGACCGGGATCCGGGCGGGGTGTGGCTGGGCGGCGCCGTGCTGCTGGCGCTCGGGGTGGCCGAGGCGGGGCTGTTCGGGGTGCGGCGCTGGCTGGTGGCCCGTCCCCTGGCCTCCGTCGAGGCGGAGATGCGCGCCGGTCTCTACCGCCATCTGCAACGGCTGCCGCTCTCCTTCCACGACCGCTGGGCCTCCGGTCAGCTCCTGTCGCGCGCCACCACCGATCTGATGCTGCTGCGGATGTTCCTGGCCTTCCCGCTCACCTTCCTGGTGGTCAACGGGGTCACCGTACTGGCCGGGTTCGCGCTGCTGCTGTCGCAGGAGTGGACGCTGGGTCTGGTGCTGGTGGTCCCGGCGGTGCCGCTGGTGATCCTCTGCTCGTACTTCGAGAAGCGCTACTCGACCGTGGCCCGGGCCGTCCAGGACCAGACCGGCGATCTGACCACGGTGGTCGAGGAGGGCGTGCTCGGCGTCCGGATCGTCAAGGGATTCGGCCGCCACCGCAGCCAGGCCCGTGCCTTCCGCGCCCTGTCGCTGGGCGTCCGCTCGACCGAGCTGCGCAAGGCCGGGCTGCTGGCCGCCATCTGGGCGCTGATCATGACGCTGCCGGAGCTGGCGATCGGCGCGGCGCTGATGCTGGGCACGGTCCAGGTGGCCGACGGCGAGCTGTCGGCGGGCACCCTGGTCGCCTTCCTGTCCACGGCGCTCACCCTGCGCTGGCCGGTGGAGTCGCTCGGTTTCCTGCTCGCGATGAGCCAGGACGCGGCGACCGCGACCGACCGCTACTTCGAGGTGATGGACGAGGTCCCGGCCGCGGCCGGTGACCGGCCCGCCCCCGCCGGCGCGCCCGTGGTCCCCCGGCAGCGGGACCAGTCCCGCGGCGGACTGCGCTTCGAGGGCGTGGAGTTCCGGTTCGCCGACGCGCCCGCGGACGCACCGCCGGTGCTGCGCGGGGTGGATCTGCACATCCGCCCCGGCGAGACCATGGCGCTGGTGGGCGCCACCGGCTCCGGCAAGACCACGCTGACCGCGCTGGTCCCCCGGCTCCAGGAGCCCACCCGCGGCCGGATCACCCTCGACGGACGGGACATCACCGCACTCCCCCGCGAGGAGCTGCGCGCGCTGGTCGCCGTCGCCTTCGAGGAACCCACCCTGTTCTCCGCCACCGCCGGGGAGAACGTACTGATGGGCGCGGACGGCGCGGACCGGGCCGATCTGCTGCGCGCCCTGGAGGTGGCGCAGGCCGGCTTTGTGCACGCGCTGCCGGAGGGCGACCGGACCCAGGTCGGCGAGCAGGGGCTGAGCCTGTCCGGCGGGCAGCGGCAGCGGCTCGCGCTGGCCCGCGCGGTCGTCGGCCGCCCGCGCTTCCTGGTGCTGGACGATCCGCTGTCCGCGCTGGACGTCCACACCGAGGCGCTGGTGGAGGCCGCGCTGCGGCAGGTGCTCGCCACCACGACGGCGCTGGTCGTCGCGCACCGCCCGTCCACCGTGCTGCTCGCCGACCGGGTGGCGCTGCTCTCCGGGGGCCGGATCACGGCCGTCGGCACCCATCAACAACTGCTGCGTGACAGCGCCGAGTATCGGCAGCTGATGTCCGGGGACGAGAGTGCGGAGGGGGAGGAGCGCCGATGACCACGACCGCGACGGGCCCGCCGGCGGCCGAGGACGAGGAGGGCGGCGGACGCACCGCGGCCGGGGACGGGGACCGCGCCGGGGGTGATCCGTTCGATCACGATGTACTGCCCGCCCCCAAGGGCGCCTCGTTCGCGCTGCTGCGCTCGCTGCTCTCCCCGTACCGGCCCCGGGTCTGGCTGACCACCCTTCTGCTGCTGCTCCAGCAGGCCGCCGTCCAGGCCGGTCCGCTCCTCGTGGCGTACGCCATCGACCGCGCGGTGCCCGCCTTCCGGGACGGCGACCGGGGGCCGCTGATCGCGGTCGGCGCGGGCTATCTGGGCTGCGCGCTGGCCTCCGGCGCCCTCCAGTACGCGTTCATCCGCTCCTCGGCCCGGATCAGCCAGGACGTGCTGCTGGAGCTGCGCGGCCGGATCTTCCGCCACGCCCAGGCGCTCAGCGTGGACTTCCATGAGCGCTACACCTCCGGGCGGCTGATCTCGCGCGCCACCACCGATGTGGAGAGCCTGCGCGAACTGCTCAACGAGGGTCTTGAGGAGCTGCTCGGCGTCGCGATGGCGGCCGTCTACATCTCGGCCACGCTGCTGTACCTGGACTGGGGTCTGGGCGGTGCGGCGGTGCTCTCCTTCTGGCCGCTGTACCTGCTGATCCGGTCCTTCCAGCGCCGTTCGATGCGGGTGTACCGCAAGCGGTCGACGGCCATCGCCGCGGTCATCGTGGCGTTCACCGAGACCATGAACGGCATCCGCCCGGTCCAGGCGTTCCGCCGTGAGCGGGCCAATGACGCCCGCTTCCGGGAGCTCAACGACCGCCATGAGCAGTCCAACGGGGACGCGATCCTGGAGATGGCGCGCTATGTGGTCGGCTCCCGGCTGGTGGCCAACACGGCCGTCGCCGCGATCGTGCTGTGGGGCGCCTACCGGGTCGCCTCCGGCGGGCTCGCGCTCGGTGTGCTGGCCGCCGCGGCGCTGTACCTGCGCAGGCTCTACGACCCGATCGACCGGCTCGGGATGTTCCTCAACTCCTACCAGTCGGCGGCCGCTTCGCTGGAGAAGATCGCGGGGCTGCTGGCCCAGCGCCCCTCCGTCCCCGAGCCCGCCGAGCCCCTCCCGCTGCCGCCGCGCCCGGTGGAGGCCCCCGGCCGGGAGGTCGTCTTCGAGGAGGTGCGCTTCGCCTACCGCACCGGCGGTGAGGTGCTGCCGCGCTTCCGGCTGACCCTGCCCGCCGGACAGACCGTGGCGGTGGTGGGCGCCACCGGCGCGGGCAAGTCCACCCTGGCCAAACTGCTCGCCCGGTTCTACGACCCCACCGAGGGGCGGGTGCTGCTGGACGGGGTGGATCTGCGCGCGCTGGCCACCCCCGATCTGCGGCGCGGGGTGGTGATGGTGACGCAGGAGGCGTTCCTGTTCTCCGGCACGGTCGCGGACAACATCGCCATCGGCCGCCCGGACGCCACCCGTGAGGAGGTCGAGCGGGCGGCCAGGGCGATCGGCGCCCATGACTTCATCGCCGCCCTGCCGGACGGCTACGACACCGATGTCCGCAAGCGGGGCGGCCGGATCTCGGCGGGCCAGCGCCAGCTGGTGGCCTTCGCCCGCGCGCTGCTCGCGGATCCGTCAGTGCTCATCCTCGACGAGGCCACCTCCTCCCTCGACATCCCGGGCGAACGAGCGGTGCAGCGCGCCATGGACACGGTGCTGCGCGGCCGGACCGCCGTGGTGATCGCGCACCGGCTGTCCACCGTCGAGATCGCCGACCGGGTGCTGGTGATGGACGGCGGCCGGATCGTGGAGGACGGCACCCCGGGCGAACTGGTCTCCGGCGAGGGCCGGTTCGCCGCGCTGCACCAGGCGTGGCGGGACAGTCTCGTATGACCCCGGTGGACGCGTACGGCGAGCCGGGCACCCCCGACCGCCGGAGCCCCGGACGGTATCTGTGGTGGCTGCTGGCCCGGCAGCCGGGCCGGGCCGCCGCGGGCGCGGTGCTGGGCACGGTGTGGATGGTGCTGCTGGCGCTCAGCCCGTACGTGCTCGCGCGCGCCATCGACGACGGGCTGGTGCCCGCGGACACGACGGCGCTGATCGGCTGGGTCGCGGTGCTGCTGGCGGTGGGGACGCTGACCGCGTGGGTGAGCACGATGCGGCACCGCACCATGACCCGGCTGCGGATGGACGCCAATCTGCGCACCGTCAAGGTGGTGGTGGACCAGACGACCCGGCTGGGTGCCGCGCTGTCCCGGCAGACCGCCACCGGCGAGGTCGCCACCATCGGCATCAGCGACGTCCAGCAGATCAGCCAGTCGCTGACCGTGGTCGGCCCCGGAGTGGGCGCGGCGGTGGGGTTCGGGGTGGTGGCCGTCCTGCTGCTGGCGGTCTCCCCGCTGCTCTCGGTGGTGGTGCTGCTGGGGGTGCCGCTGCTGGCGGTCGTGGTCGGCCCGCTCCTGGGGCGGCTCCAGGGCGCCGAGGGCGCCTACCGCGAGCAGCAGGGGGAACTGACCGCCCGGATCGCCGACCTCGCGGGCGGTCTGCGGGTGCTGGGCGGTCTCGGCGGCAAGGAGCTGTTCGCCGACGCCTTCCGGCTCCGGTCACGGGAGTTGCGGGACCGGGGATACCGGGTCGGCGCGGTCACCAGTTGGCTCCAGGCCCTCGGGGTGGGCGGCCCCTCGCTGTTCCTCGCGGTCGTCACCTGGCTCGCGGCGCGGATGGCCGCGCAGGGCGAACTCACGGTGGGCGAACTGGTCTCGGTCTACGGCTACGTGGCCATGCTCGTCCTGCCGGTGTCCTTCCTGCTGGAGTGCGGTTACCAGATCAGCCGTGGTCTGGTGGCCGCCCGGCGGGTGGTGGACTTCGTGTCCCTGGAGCCGGATGCCACCGGCGCGGGCGCGGTGGACGCCCCCGCGGAGCCGTCCGTCCTGCGCGATCCGGCGTCCGGGGTCGAGGTGCGGCCGGGGGCGCTGACGGCGCTGGTGTCCGCCCGGCCCGCGGAGTCGGCCGCGGTGCTGGACCGGCTGGGCGGGTTCACCGCGTCGGAGGCCACCTGGGGCGCGGTGCGGCTGGACGAGGTGGCGGTCGATCAGGTGCGGGCCCGGATCCTGCTCGCGGACCACGAGGCCGATCTCTTCGCCGGCCCCTTGCGCGAGGTGGTCGGCGGACGTGAGGACCGCGACGAGGCGGAGATCCGGCGGGCGCTGCACACGGCCGTGGCGCAGGACATCGCCGACGCGCTGCCGGACGGGCCGGACTCGCTCCTGGAGGCGCAGGGCCGCAATCTCTCCGGCGGTCAGCGTCAGCGCGTCCGGCTGGTGCGGGCCCTGCTGGCCGATCCCGAGGTGCTGTTGTTGCCTGAGCCCACCTCCGCGCTGGACGCGCACACCGAGGCGGCGGTCGCGGAACGGCTGCGCACCGCGCGGTCCGGCCGGACGACGGTGGTCGCCGGCACCTCACCCCTGCTGCTGGCACGGGCCGACACGGTGTACTACCTGGTCGACGGGAAGGTGGCGGCCGTCGGTGCGGGCCACCAGGCGCTGTTGGCGGACGAGCCCGGCTACCGCCGTCTGGTGTCCCGGGGCGGCGAGGAGGACAGCGTGGACACCCCGCGCGAGGAGGACGTCCGATGACGGTGCCGAGGGCCCTGCCCATCGCCGGTCAGGCCCGGGTGCGCCGGGCCGCGGGCCGGCTGATCGCCGCGGACCGGGGCGCGTTCACCGTGGTCCTGGTGCTCAACGGGCTGGCGGCGGTGGCCGCCCTGGCCGGTCCCTGGCTGCTCGGGAAGATCATCGACCGGGTCCGGGAGGGCGCCGGGACGGCCGCGGTGGACCGGCTGGCCGCTGCCATCGTGGTGTGCGCGGTCGTCCAGCTCCTGCTGGCGCGCTGGGCCCGGTACACCGCGCACCGTTTCGGGGAGCGCACGCTGGCCCGGGTGCGCGAGGGGTTCGTGGACCGGTCGCTGGCGCTGCCCGCCTCGGTGGTGGAGCGCGCGGGCACCGGCGATCTGACCGCCCGTGGCACCGCGGACGTGACCGCGGTCGGCACCACACTGCGGGACGTGGGGCCGGAGATGCTGATCGCCGCGGTGCAGGTGCTGTTCGTCTTCGGGGCGGTGTTCGTCCTCGATCCGCTGCTCGGCGGCTGCGGGGCGGTGGGGCTGGCGGGCATCTGGTGCGCCGTGCGCTGGTATCTGCGGCGGGCCGGGACCGCGTATCTGGCGGAGGGCGCGGCCAATTCGGCGCTCGCCGAGATCCTCACCGCCACCGCCGCCGGGGCCCGTACGGTGGACGCCTTCCGGCTGGAGCGGACGCGGATCCGGGCGAGCCGGGAGGCGATCGCCGACTGCCGCCGCACCCGGCTGCGGACGCTGTCACTGCGCAGCCGGTTCTTCCCGGCGGTGGAGATCTCCCATCTGGTCCCGGTGGCGGGGGTGCTGCTGATCGGCAGCGTGCTGCACCGCCACGGCATGGTGAGCGTGGGCGCCGTGGTGGCCGCCGCGCTCTATCTGCGGCAGCTCACCGAACCGCTGGACATCGTGCTGATGGGAGTGGAGCAACTCCAGAGCAGCGGTGCCTCGTTCGCCCGGGTCGAGGGTGTGGGCCAGGCCCCGTCGGCGGCGCCGGAGACCGCGGTGGTCCCGGACGGCGACCGGATCGAGGTGTCCGGGGTGCGGTACGCCTATGACGGCGGGGGCGATGTGCTGCATGACGTCGGGCTGACCGTGCGGCCCGGTGAGCGGCTGGCCCTGGTCGGCCCGTCCGGCGCGGGCAAAACCACCCTGGGGCGGCTGCTGGCGGGGGTCGACGCGCCGCGCACCGGCACGGTGACGGTCGGCGGTGTCCCGGTCTCCCGGCTCGGCCCGGAGCAACTGCGGCGGCAGATCGTGCTGGTCACCCAGGAGCACCATGTGTTCCTGGGGACGCTCCGGGACAATCTGCTGATCGCCGCGCCCTCGGCCGGTGATGCCGAACTGCGCGCCGCGCTCGACGCCGTCGGCGCCGACTGGTACGACGAGCTGCCGGACGGCCTGGACACCGAACTGGGCCCCTCGGCTCATCCGACCGACGGGGCCCGGGCCCAGCAACTCGCCCTGGCCCGGGTGATCCTGGCGGATCCGCACACCCTGGTCCTCGACGAGGCCACCGCCCTGCTGGACCCCGGCACCGCCCGCCGTGCCGAACGGGCGCTGGCCGCGGTCCTGGAGGGCCGCACGGTGATCGCCATCGCCCACCGGCTGCACACCGCGCACGACGCGGACCGGGTGGCGGTGATGGAGGACGGCCGGCTCGTCGAACTGGGCACCCATGACGCGCTGGTGGCCCGTGGCGGCGCCTACGCCGCCCTCTGGCACTCCTGGCACGGTGACGCCCCGGCGCGGCCGGACTGACCCGGGCGCGGTCCCGCCCTCACTCGCCGACCGTGCCGTCGGCCAGCTCCCGTGCGATGTCGAGCTGGCCCGCGTGCCGGGCGTACTCCTGGACCAGGTGGAAGAGGATCCAGCCCAGCGCCGGTGCGTCGGCCTCGGTGGCGAAACGGCCTCCGGTGCGGGCCCGCTGCTCCAGCGGTACGCCCTCGACGGCCGCCCGTGACCAGGCGCACTGTTCCTCGAACCGGGCCCGGACCACGGCGGACGGCAGCTCCTCGGGGACGTACCAGCGGCCGTCGGAGCCCAGGTCGCCCCACGGCTCGTCCACCGGCTCCCCGTGGAACCCCCAGCGCAGCCAGCGCCGTTCCACATGGGTCAGATGGCACAGCAGCTCCAGCGGGGTCCAGCCGGAGGGCAGCCGGCTGGTGCGCAGTTCGCGTTCGGAGAGCCCGTCCAGCTTGCGCAGGACCACCTCCCGCAGCCAGTCGAGATAGGCGTGCGGCAACTGTCCGGGATCGGTGAGCGCATGCGAGGGCTCGTCGATCGGATTCCGGAGCGGACGCACGGGCGGACCGGCCGGCCGAGGGTCGGGAGACGTCATACCGCTGATGCTAGGAGTCACCCCTGTCATCCACCCGTCTCGCCAGACGTCCGGAATAACACCACGTCCTCCGAAATACGGACACAGCACATGTGTCAACGGACGGTTTCCGGTCAATCTTTGTCGCGACCCTGACAGGTTGAATCGATCGGTGGGACTCTTCCCTCGGCTGAGACAGCGGTCCCACCGCTGTCGTCGCACCACGACAGCCACCCCCCACCGCACCTTCGTAGATCTGCTTGTTCTGCCTCGCCCTGCCCGGACGGCGACCCAGCCGCCCGGTCGTCCCGGCCGCGCCATCGCGCGGCCAGCGCAGAAGGAGTCAGCGTGAGATCACTCCCCCAACGGCAGCACAGACCCGGGCGTCGTGCGATCGCGACCGGCGCCCTCGTCGCCGCCACCGCGATGATCGCCGTCAGTGTGCAGGCCGGCACCGCGTCCGCCCGCCCGGACGGATCGGGCTCCGCGCCCGCCGCCGGGACGATGTCCGCCAAGGCGGACCCGGGCGCCATGCCGGTCAAGCTCTCCCCCGCCCAGCGCGCGGCGCTGCTGCGTGAGGCCCAGGCCGCCACCGGCACCACCAGCCGGACCCTGGGCCTGGGCGCCAAGGAGAAGCTGGTCGTCCGGGACGTCATCAAGGACGTCGACGGGACCACCCACACCCGCTACGAGCGCACCTACGCCGGACTTCCGGTGCTCGGCGGCGACCTGGTCATCGACCGGGCGAAGAGCGGCACGGTGCAGGCGGTGGCCAAGTCCACCAAGGCCCGGGTCAAGGTGGCCAGCACGAGCGCCACCGTCAAGGCCGCCACCGCGGAGAAGGCCGCCGTCAAGGCGGCGAACGCGCAGGGTTCGAAGAAGACCGAGGCCGACCGCGCCCCGCGCAAGGTGATCTGGGCGGCGAACGGCACCCCGGTGCTGGCGTACGAGACCGTGGTCGGGGGCCTCCAGGAGGACGGCACCCCCAACGAGCTCCACGTCATCACCGACGCCACCACCGGCAAGAAGCTCTACCAGTACCAGGCCGTCATGAACGGCACCGGCAACAGCCAGTACAGCGGCCAGGTCACCATAGGGACCTCGGGCAGCTCCGGTTCGTACAACATGACCGACAGCGGCCGCGGCGGCCACAAGACGTACAACCTCAACCGGGGTACGTCGGGCACCGGCACGCTCTTCACCGACACGGACGACGTCTGGGGCAACGGCACCACCTCCGACGCCGCGACCGCCGGTGTGGACGCCCACTACGGCGCCGCCGAGACCTGGGACTACTACAAGAACGTCCACGGGCGTTCGGGTATCCGGGGCGACGGCGTCGGCGCGTACTCCCGGGTCCACTACAGCACCGGGTACGTCAACGCCTTCTGGCAGGACTCCTGCTTCTGCATGACCTACGGCGACGGCCAGGGCAGTGCCAAGCCGCTCACCTCCATCGACGTGGCGGCCCACGAGATGACGCACGGCGTCACCGCGGCCACCGCCAAGCTGGTCTACAGCGGTGAGTCCGGCGGCCTCAACGAGGGCACGTCCGACATCTTCGCCGCCGCGGTCGAGTTCTACGCCAACAACACCAAGGACCCGGGCGACTACCTGGTCGGCGAGAAGATCGACATCAACGGCGACGGCACCCCGCTGCGCTACATGGACAAGCCGAGCAAGGACGGCTCGTCCAAGGACAGCTGGTACTCCGGGGTCGGCAACGTGGACGTGCACTACTCGTCCGGTATCGCCAACCACTTCTTCTACCTGCTCTCCGAGGGCAGTGGCGCCAAGGAGATCAACGGCGTCAAGTACGACAGCCCCACCTACGACAACGTCCCGGTGACCGGAATCGGCCGGGCGAACGCCGAGAAGATCTGGTTCAAGGCGCTGAGCCAGCGCATGACCTCCAACACCAACTACGCGGGCGCGCGTGACGCCACCCTGTGGGCGGCGGGCGAGCTGTTCGGCCAGAGCAGCGCGCAGTACACCGCGGTGGCCAACGCCTGGGCCGGCGTCAACGTGGGCACCCGGATCGCCGACGGCGTCTCCGTCACCGGCCCCGGCGACCAGACCAGCATCGTGAACCAGCCGGTCAGCCTGCAGATCAAGGCCACCAGCTCCAACGCGGGCGCGCTGACCTACGCCGCCACCGGGCTGCCCGCCGGGCTGTCGATCAACTCCTCCTCCGGTCTGATCTCCGGTACCCCGACCGCCACCGGCTCCAGCGCGGTGAAGGTCACGGTGACCGACGCCCAGGGCAAGACCGGTACGGCGTCCTTCACCTGGACCGTCAACACCAGTGGTGGCGGCAGCGTCTTCGAGAACACCACGGACGTGGCCGTCCCCGATGCGGGCGCGGCCGTCACCTCGCCCATCACGGTCAGCCGCTCCGGCAACGCGTCCTCCGCCCTCAAGGTGGCCGTGGACATCGTCCACAGCTACCGCGGTGACCTGGTGGTCGACCTGGTCGCCCCGGACGGCACCGCCTACCGGCTGAAGAACTCCAGCATCTTCGACTCGGCGGCCGACGTGAAGACCACCTACACGGTCGACGCCTCGTCCGAGGCCGCGTCCGGGACCTGGAAGCTCAAGGTGCAGGACGTGTATGCGCAGGACTCCGGCTACATCAACAGCTGGAAGCTCACCTTCTGACCACGGTTCAGCTGAACCGCGCCCGATGAGGGTGTGACCCTTCCCACACAGCAGGCGCCGCCAGGGGTGACCCGACTCCCCCTGGCGGCGCCTCCATGCGTATGCGCCCCCTCCACACCACCGACTCCCGCCGGAGCAGCGCTACTTGGCCGTAACAAGCCCCCATGCGCCTTTTCGCGCCCCCGTCGCGCACCGTGGACGGGGGCCGCGGCCTGCCCCGTTGAATCCGTTATCCGGAGAATGATCAACATTCAACGAACATTTTCCGGCCGACCTGTCGCCAAACCCGTGACATGTCCTCGACTTATGTGACAGTCTGCCGAGGCATTACGCACCTGCACCTCTTGTTCAGCACCGGGCCGCACTTCCCCGCTGCCCGGCGCTGACCCCCCCACAGCAATGAGGAGTTTCGCGTGAGCAAGACGTTCACCACGCCCATATCCCGCGGCGGAAAGCGCCGCTCGGTCATCGCCGCCGGCGCTGCGGTCGCCGCGGCGGCCCTGCTGGCCACCGGAATGACCACCGGCTCCGCCGGCGCCGCCCCCGCCGGGGACGACGTCCGCGCCGGAGCAACGCCCGCCAAGATGACCGCGTCGGTCCGCGCCGAGCTGATGCGCGACGCCAACGCCACCAAGGCGGACACCGCGAAGTCCCTTGGCCTGGGTGCCAAGGAGAAGCTGGTCGTCAAGGATGTCATCAAGGACAAGGACGGCACCGTCCACACCCGGTACGACCGCACCTACGCCGGTCTGCCCGTCCTCGGCGGCGACCTGATCGTCCACGAGGCCAAGGGCAAGAAGGGCGGCGACGCCAGAAGCGTCACCAAGGCGAGCAAGGCCACCATCAAGGTCGCCACCACCGCCTCGGTCGCCCCGACCGGCGCCGCCAAGACCGCGGTCAAGCTGGCCAAGGCCGACGGCACCAAGAAGGCCGTCGCCGAGACCCCGCGCAAGGTGGTCTGGGCCGCCGACGGCAAGTCGGTGCTGGCCTACGAGACCGTGGTCGGCGGTGTGCAGAAGGACGGCACGCCCAACCAGCTCCACGTGATCACCGACGCCGCCACCGGCAAGAAGCTCTTCGAGTTCCAGGGCATCAAGACCGGCAGCGGTGAGAGCCAGTACTCCGGTTCGGTCGAGCTGGGCACCTCCAAGGAGGGCAGCGGCTTCACCCTGACCGACGCCGACCGCGGTGGCCACAAGACCACCAACCTCGAGAACAAGGAGGACGGCGAGGGCAAGGCGTTCACCGACGAGGACGACAAGTGGGGCAACGGCAAGGGTGACGACCCGCAGACCGCGGCCGTCGACGCCCAGTACGGTGCCGGTGTCACCTGGGACTACTACAAGAACGTGCACGGCCGGAACGGCATCGCCGATGACGGCAAGGGCGCGTACTCCCGGGTCCACTACGGCGACAGCTACGTCAACGCCTTCTGGGACGACGAGTGCTTCTGCATGACGTACGGCGACGGTGAGGGCAACAAGGCCCCGCTGACCGCCCTCGACGTCGCGGCGCACGAGATGTCCCACGGTGTCACCTCCAAGACCGCCGGTCTGGAGTACACCGGTGAGTCCGGCGGCCTGAACGAGGCCACCTCCGACATCTTCGGCACCTCGGTCGAGTTCTCCGCCAAGAACAAGGAGGACGTCGGCGACTACAACATCGGCGAAGAGATCAACATCAATGGCGACGGCACCCCGCTGCGCTACATGGACAAGCCGAGCAAGGACGGTCAGTCGGCGGACAACTGGTCCGACGATGTCGGCGGCCAGGACGTGCACTACTCCTCGGGTGTCGCCAACCACTTCTTCTACCTGCTGTCCGAGGGCAGCGGCGCCAAGGAGATCAACGGCGTCAAGTACGACAGCCCGACCGCGGACGGCTCCAAGGTCGAGGGCATCGGCCGGGACAAGGCCGAGAAGATCTGGTACAAGGCGCTCACCACGTACATGACCTCCACCACGGACTACAAGGCCGCCCGTGAGGCGACCGTGAAGGCCGCCAACGACCTCTTCGGCGCCGACGGTGCCGAGGCCAAGGCCGTCGCCGCCGCCTGGGCCGGGGTCAACGTCAAGTAAAACAAGCGGAGTTCGCTCCCTCACATAGCCGGTGCCCGGGGCAATCGCCCCGGGCACCGGTATGTTTTCTTCACCGCAAAGACACATCTTTGCCGTGTTGGACGGCTATGCCCTCCAACTTCCCATGACAACAGGAGATGCGCGTGGACTCACGCTCGACGTCTGTCATATCCGGCTTGTCACGCCACAGACGCCGCACCGCCCTCGCCGCGGGCGCGGCGACCGTGGCGGCCTCCCTCCTCGCCGCCGGGTTCACCACCGGTTCGGCGGACGCGGCCACCCCGAAGTCCGGCACCACCGGCGCCCAGACCCTGACCCTCTCCGCCTCGGCCCGCGCCGAGCTGCTGCGCGAGGCGGGCGCCACCACGGCGTCCACCGCCAGGTCGCTCGGCCTCGGCGGCAAGGAGAAGCTCGTCGTCCGTGACGTGGTCAAGGACGCCGACGGCACCCTCCACACCCGCTATGAGCGCACCTACGCAGGACTGCCCATCCTCGGTGGCGACCTGGTCGTCCACGAGTCCGCGAGCGGTGCCTCCGAGGGTGTCACCAAGGCCACCGACGCGAAGATCGCGGTGTCCGACACCCGTGCCGCCATCGCCTCTTCGAGTGCCCAGCGGTCCGCGCTGCGTGCCGCGAAGTCCTCGGCCGGGTCCGCGGCCACCACCGAGCGCGCGCCCCGCAAGGTGATCTGGGCCGCCACCGGCAAGCCGGTGCTCGCCTGGGAGACCGTGGTGAGCGGTGTGCAGAAGGACGGCACCCCGAGCCGGAAGCACATCATCACCGACGCCGACTCCGGCAAGGAGCTCTACTCCTACGAGGCCATCGAGACCGGCAGCGGTACCGGCCAGCACAACGGCAAGGTCACCGTCGGCAGCGTCAAGAGCGGCAGCCAGTGGCTGCTGAAGGACACCGCCCGCGGTGGCCATATGACGTACAACCTCAAGCACAAGGAAGAGGGCAAGGGCTCGAAGTTCTGGGACGCCAACAACGTCTGGGGCAACGGCAAGCCCACCATCGCGCAGACCGCCGCCGTGGACGTCCACTACGGCGCCGCCATGACGTGGGACTACTACAAGAAGGTTCTGCACCGCAACGGCATCCGGAACAACGGCAAGGCCGCCTACTCGCGCGTCCACTTCAGCACCGCGTATGTCAACGCGTTCTGGGACGACGAGTGCTTCTGCATGACCTACGGCGACGGCGAGAACGACAAGAACCCGCTCACCTCGCTCGATGTCGCGGGCCACGAGATGAGCCACGGTCTGACCTCCGCCACCGCCAACCTGGAGTACAGCGGTGAGTCCGGCGGGCTGAACGAGGCCACCTCCGACATCTTCGGCACGGCGGTCGAGTTCTACGCCAAGAACGCCAAGGACCCCGGTGACTACCTCATCGGCGAGAAGATCGACATCAATGGCGACGGCACCCCGCTGCGCTACATGGACAAGCCGAGCAAGGACGGCTTGTCCTACGACTACTGGAAGCGCGGCGTCGGCGACGACGACCCGCACTTCACCTCCGGTATCGCCAACCACTTCTTCTTCCTGCTGGCCGAGGGCAGCGGGCGGAAGGTGATCGGCGGGGTGACCTACGACAGCCCGACCAAGGACGGCCGCACCGTCAAGGGCATCGGGCGCGCCAAGGCCGAGAAGATCTGGTACAAGGCGCTCACCACGTATATGACGTCGACCACCAACTACGCCAAGGCCCGCACCGCCACCCTCAAGGCGGCCAAGGCCCTGTACGGCGCGAGCAGCACCGAGTACAAGACGGTCGACAAGGCCTGGGGCGGCGTGAACGTCACCTGAGCCACGGTGTGAACGTCATCCGGACCCCGGATGACTCCGGCCGGGCGGGCCGTTCCCGGTCCGCCCGGCTCCCGGGGCCGGTACCTCTCGCGCTCGTGTCCCGGTCTCATCGGGAGCCGTCGTCTCCCCCGCGCCACGCGGTACGGGCCCGGCGCCATGCCTCGATGACCGCGGGCACCTTGGAGAGTGTCTCCGCGGCCAGCGTCAGCACGAGTCCGGCCAGCCCGAAGGCCGCGAGCACAAGCAGGGTGATGGTGTCCCACTCCACCAGTTCTCAGCCCTTCTCTCGGGTGATCGAACTGGTGGCCCGGCAGGCTCAGCCCGACCACCGCACACAGTGGTCAGCTGAGGTCCTGCCGACGTCCAAGATCTCATACGTGCTGCACGGGGCTTGCGCCCCGCGGGACCGAGCGTTCCGGCCTGGCGGCCGGCTATTTTCGTGCACCACATGACGTCGGGCATGGGGTGCAACTCCCCCGTTGCTCCGTGGTCCACCCCCCAGCGTAGCCCCAACCGGCCGACCCGCCCAGCACGTTGGCGCGGTTGCCGGGAAGCGCCCCGGTGGCCGGTGTCAGCGCAGCAGGACACCCGCCTCCTCCGCGGTGGTATCCGGAGGCAGCGCGACCAGGCCCGGTTCGGCGGGGTCGGCGAGCAGCCGGTGGGCGGGCAGCACCCGGACGGTGTAGCCGAAGGGACCGGTGCGGTCCAGGGCGAGCGGGCCCTCGTAGAGACGGCGGCCCTCCGCGTCCGGGCCCGCGGTGGGCTTGAGCGGCACCCGGGTGCCGTCGGTGATCCGGTCGGTGTCATCGACCCGTCCCGCGACGGCCTGCACCTCGACATCACCGGGTTCCAGACCGCCGAGGCGCACCCGGACCCGCAGGGAGAGCGCCGAGCCCAGTTCGGCGGCGCCGGCGGGGGCGGGCGGGGTGAGCCGGGCCTCCACATGGTCCACGGCGACACCGGGCCAGGCGTCCCGTACCCGGGCCTTCCAGCGGGCCAGTTCACCGGCGGTGGCAGGGTCCAGGACGCGGTGGGCACGGGCGGCCGGATCGTAGAGCCGCTCGGTGTACTCACGCACCATCCGGCCCGCCGGCACCTTGGGGGCGAGGGTGGTCAGGGTGCGCCGGACCATGTCGATCCAGCGGGCGGGGAGGCCGTCCGGACCGCGGTCGTAGTAGCGCGGGGCGACCCGCTGCTCCAGCAGCTCGTAGAGGGCGGCGGCCTCCAGGTCGTCCCGGCGGGTCTCGTCGGTGGCGGCGCCGTCGGCGGTGGGGATGGCCCAGCCGAAGTCGGGGTCGTACCACTCGTCCCACCAGCCGTCCAGGACGGAGAGGTTGAGACAGCCGTTGAGCGCCGCCTTCATCCCGCTGGTGCCGCACGCCTCCAGCGGCCGCAGCGGGTTGTTGAGCCAGACGTCGCAGCCGGGGTAGAGCTTCTGGGCCATCGCCATGCCGTAGTCGGGCAGGAAGACCAGCCGGTGGCGGACCCGGGGGTCGTCGGCGAACCGCACCAGCTCCTGGATCAGCCGCTTGCCGCCGTCGTCGGCGGGATGGGCCTTGCCCGCGACGACGATCTGGACCGGCCGCTCGGGGTGGAGCAGCAGCTCCATCAGCCGGTCGGGGTCGCGCAGCATCAGGGTGAGCCGTTTGTAGGAGGGGACCCGGCGGGCGAAGCCGATGGTGAGGACGTCCGGGTCCAGGACACCGTCGATCCAGCCGAGTTCGGCGGTGCCCGCGCCGCGCTGCCGCCAGGCCGTGTACAGCCGCCGCCGGACCTCGTTCACCAGCTGTTCGCGCAGGGTGCGGCGGAGCCGCCACAGTTCACCGTCGGAGAGGTGGCCGAACTGCCGGGCACCGAGCCGGGTGATCTCGGGGGCGGTCCAGGTGGGGGCGTGCACACCGTTGGTGACCGAGGTGATGGGCACCTCCTCGGGGTCGAAGCCCGGCCAGAGCCCGGCGAACATCTCCCGGCTGACCCGCCCGTGCAGTACGGACACCCCGTTGGCGCGCTGGGCCAGCCGCAGTCCCATCACCGCCATGTTGAAGAGGTTCGGCTCGCCACCGGGGTAGGTCTCCATGCCGAGGGCGAGGATCCGCTCGACCGCGATCCCGGGGAGTTCGCCGTCGTCGCCGAAGTGGCGGGCGACCAGCTCCCGGTCGAAGCGGTCGATCCCGGCGGGCACGGGGGTGTGGGTGGTGAAGACGGTGCCCGCCCGCACCGCCTCGTGCGCGGCCTCGAAACCGGCACCGTCGGCGATGAGTTCACCGATCCGCTCCAGGCCCTGGAACCCGGCGTGGCCCTCGTTGGTGTGGAACACCTCGGGCTCCGGGTGGCCGGTCAGCCCGCAGTACGCGCGCACCGCGCGGACCCCGCCGATGCCCAGCAGCATCTCCTGGCGCAGCCGGTGTTCGCTGCCGCCGCCGTAGAGCCGGTCGGTGACCTCGCGCTCGCCGTGTCCGTTCTCCGGTACGTCGGAGTCCAGGAGCAGCAGGGGCACCCGGCCGACGCGCGCCTGCCAGATCCGGGCGTACAGCGGCCGGCCGCCGGGGAGGGCGAGCCGGACGCGCACCGCACGGCCGTCCGGTTCGCACAGCGGGGTCAGCGGCAGCTCGTCGGGGTCGAGCACCGGGTAGCGCTCCTGCTGCCAGCCCTCGCGGGAGAGGGACTGGCGGAAGTAGCCGTGGCGGTAGAGCAGTCCGACGCCGATCAGGGGCACCCCGAGGTCGCTGGCGGCCTTGAGGTGATCCCCGGCGAGGATGCCGAGGCCGCCGGAGTACTGCGGGAGGGCGGCGGTGATGCCGAACTCCGGGGAGAAGTAGGCGATGGCGGCGGGCGGACGCGCCGCCGGGTCCTCGCCGGACCGGCCCTGGTACCAGCGGGGTGTGGTGAGGTAGTCGCGCAGATCGTCGTCGGCCGCCCGCAGACGGCGCAGGAAGCCGCGGTCCCCGGCCAGCTCGGCGAGGCGGGCGACGGGCACGGTGGACAGCAGCCGCACCGGGTCGCCGCCCGCGGCCCGCCAGCACCCGGGGTCCACCGCCTCGAAGAGATCGCGGGTCTCGGGATGCCAGGACCAGCGCAGATTGTGCGCCAGGGTCTGCAGGGGTCGTAGGGGTTCCGGAAGGACGGGACGCACGCTGAATCGACGAATGGCCTTCACCCTTCGACGGTAGCGGCCGACGCGTCCCCGTTTTGGGGCTTTCGCCCGCCCCCGGGACGCGGTGGCGGATCGGAACGGCCTTTCCGGCCACGGCGTTCCGGGGCCGCCCAGCCTGCCACTGACAGGGACAGGCACGGCGCGCCCCGACGGTGAACACTGGTCCCCATGGACACACCTGCCGAACTGGGCGACTTCCTCCGCACCCGCCGCGCCGCGCTGCGCCCCGAGGACGTCGGGCTGGTCGCGTACGGCACCCGGCGCCGGGTGCCCGGACTGCGCCGTGAGGAGCTGGCCCAGCTTGCGGGGGTGAGCGTGGCGTACTACACCCGGCTGGAACAGGGGCAGTCCACCGGCGCCTCGGACGGGGTGCTGGACGCCATCGCGCGGGCGCTGCGGCTGACCCCCGACGAACACGCCCATCTGCGCAATCTGGCCCGGCCGGTGCGGGGCGGCCGCCCCCGCGCACCGCGCGCGGAATGCGCCCGCCCCGCCACCCGTCAGCTGCTCGCCGCGATGGACCGGGTGCCCGCGCTGGTCATGGACCGCCGGTTCGAGGTGCTGGCCTGGAACCCGCTGGGACACGCCCTGATCGCCGGACACCTGCCCGCGGACGCGCCGGACCGTCCCCGGGAGCGGCCCAACGCGCAGCGGATGCTCTTCCTCGATCCGCACACCCGAGAGCTGTATCCGGACTGGGAGGCGGAGGCACGGAGGGCGGTCTCCTCGCTGCGGGTGGCGGCGGGCGAACACCCCGACGACCGGCGGCTGGCGGAGCTGATCGGTGAGCTGACCATGAAGAGCGAGGTGTTCGCGGCGCTGTGGGCCCGCCATGCGGTGCGCCGCTGCTCCTTCGGTACGAAGGCGTTCCACCATCCGCTGGTCGGACCGCTGGAGCTGGGCTTCGAGATGACCCGGCTGCCGGACTCCGGGGGCCAGGCTCTGCTGATGTACGGCGCGGAGCCGGGCTCCCCGGCCGAGGCGGGGCTGCGGCTGCTGGCGACCGGGCTGGTCAGCGGGGCCGCGGGGGCGGCGGGGCTCGACGGCGTGTCCGGCGCGCCGGAGCATGCGTCCCGCGACCCGCGCGGGGCCCGCTGACCACCGCGTGGAAAGGCCGGTAACCACCGCAACCCTCCGCACTCCGCGCGCGGTCGATATGGCCGATTCCGCCCCCGGGTGCGCCCTTGTCCGGATCTTTGCCGTCACGAGACGCTGACGCCACGTGACTCGGGGAGGGGGTTCGACCCATGGCACACACCCGTGGGCGCCACCGCCGGACGGCGGGGGCGCTGGCCGCCGCCGCGGCGGCGGTGCTGGCGCTGGCACCGCCCGCCCCGGCCGTCCCCGCCCGGGGGCCGCATCCGGACACGGCGGCGGACGGCGGTTGGATCGTGGCGCTCAAACGGGGGCCGGGGACACCGCCGGCCTCCTCCGGACAGGCCCGGAAGACCGTGGAGCGCTACGGGGTGAGCATCCGCCGCACCTACCGCACCGCGCTCGACGGCTTCGCGATACGCGCGGACGCGGCACAGGCGAGACGGCTCGCGGCCGATCCGGCGGTGGCCTCGGTGACCCCGGACGCGGCGGTGTCGCTGCGCGCGGCCGCCACCGCGCACAGACCCTCGGGCGACACCCCGCGCACCCACCCCTTTCCCCCGTCCTGGGGTCTGGACCGGATCGACCGGCCGGCCGCCGGAACACCTCTGCCGGACGGATCCCCGGAACGCACCCTGGACGGGGCGTACACCGCGCCCGCGGACGGCGGGCGCGGTGTCACGGTCTACGTCATCGACTCCGGGGTGCGCACCTCCCACCGGGACTTCGGCGGCCGGGCCCGCTCCGGCTGGGACTTCGTCGACGACGATCCGGTGGCCGAGGACGGCAACGGCCACGGCACCCATGTGGCCGCCACCGCGGCGGGCACCCGCTTCGGCGTGGCCAAGCGCGCCGAGGTGGTGGCCGTCCGGGTGCTGGACGACCGCGGCCGGGGCACCAGCGCGCAGGTGCTCGCCGGGCTCGACTGGGTGCTGCGGCACGCGGTGCGGCCCGCGGTCGTCAATCTGAGCCTGGGGACGACGGATCCGGCACCGGTGCCCGCGTGGGACGCCGCGGTGCGGACCGGGGTCGCCTCCGGACTCACCTTCACGGTCGCGGCGGGCAACGAGGGTCTGGGCGCCGGGACCTTCTCGCCCGGCCGGGTGCGGGAGGCCCTCACGGTCGGGGCCACCGACCGCTTCGACCGGCGTCCGGCGTTCTCCAACTGGGGCCCCGCCGTCGACCTGTTCGCGCCCGGCGACCGGATCGTCTCGGCCTCGAACGAGAGCGATACGGCGGCGGCCACCCGGTCCGGCACCTCGATGGCCGCACCGCATGCGGCGGGTGCCGCCGCGCTGTACCTGGCCGCCCACCGGTCGGCCTCCCCGGCCCGGGTGAGCGCCGCCCTGACGGCCGCCGCGGCCAGGGGCGCCGTCCGGAACGCGGGACCGGGCTCCCCGAACCGTCTACTGAGGGTGGCCAACTGACGTACCCGCGTACTCATCCGCCTGGACGGCCCCGCCACGCGCGGGGCCGGTCCGTGTACCCGGCGTTACGAACCGGTGGTTCACGGGAACCCGGAAGGTCGCCCGGTGCCGCCGTATGGGAAGGCTGTCCCAGCGCGCCCCCATGGCCGACCCCATCCGCCCACCAGAGTGAACGCGGACAGGAGCTGTCATGCCCGCAACCCGTCGCCCGGCGACAGAACCGATACAAAGGACAAAAGCCGCCGAAGCACATACACCCGCAACGCCGTCAGGTGATCCTATGATCGGTCGCATTCCCGTCCTGGACATCCGCCCGCTGATCGACTGCGGCCGCCGCCCCGCCAAGGCGGTGGTGGACGAGACCTTCGAGGTCAGCGCCACCGTGTTCCGGGAGGGGCATGACGCGGTCAGTGCCAATGTCATCCTCCGCGATCCGGCCGGACGCATCGGCCCGTGGACCCCGATGCGCGAACTCGCCCCCGGCAGCGACCGCTGGGGTGCCGAGATCACCCCCGGTGCGCCCGGCCGCTGGTCGTACACGGTCGAGGCGTGGAGCGACCCGGTCGCCACCTGGCGCCATCACGCCGGGATCAAGATCCCGGCCGGGATCGACACCGATCTGGTGCTGGCGGAGGGCGCCGCGCTGCATGAGCGGGCCGCCGCCGGAGTGCCCAAGAACGACGGCCGGGAGGCGGTGCTCGGCGCGGTCGACGGACTGCGCGACGAGCGGCGCCCGGTGGCCGACCGGCTGGCCGCCGCCCTCGCCCCCGACGTCACCGATGCCCTGGACCGCCATCCGCTGCGCGAGCTGGTCACCTCCTCGCGTCCGATGCCGCTCCAGGTCGAGCGGGAGCGCGCGCTGTTCGGCTCCTGGTACGAGCTGTTCCCGCGCTCGGAGGGGGCCAAGGTGGCCGAGGGGCGCAGACCCGTCAGCGGCACCCTGCGCACCGCCGCCGAGCGGCTGCCCGCCGTGGCCGCGGCCGGGTTCGACGTGGTCTATCTGCCACCCGTCCACCCCATCGGCACCGCCTTCCGCAAAGGCCCCAACAACACGCTCTCCGCGGGCCCGTACGACGTGGGCTCGCCCTGGGCGATCGGCTCGGCCGAGGGCGGACATGACGCGGTCCACCCCGACCTGGGCACCCTGGAGGACTTCGACCACTTCGTGGCGCGGGCGCAGGAACTGCGGATGGAGGTGGCGCTGGACTTCGCGCTCCAGTGCTCACCGGACCACCCCTGGGTGGCCAAGCACCCCGAGTGGTTCCATCAGCGCGCCGACGGCACCGTGGCACACGCCGAGAACCCGCCCAAGAAGTACCAGGACATCTATCCGATCGCCTTCGACCAGGACTTCGCCGGGATCGTCCGGGAGACCGAGCGGGTGCTGCGGTTCTGGATGTCCCACGGGGTGCGGATCTTCCGGGTGGACAATCCGCACACCAAGCCCGTGGTGTTCTGGGAGAAGGTGATCGGCGACATCAACCGCACCGACCCCGATGTGCTCTTCCTCGCCGAGGCGTTCACCCGCCCGGCGATGATGAACACCCTCGGCGCGATCGGCTTCCAGCAGTCGTACACCTACTTCACCTGGCGCAACACCAAGCAGGAGCTCACCGAGTACCTCACCGGGCTGTCCGGGGACGCCGCCGCCTGGATGCGGCCCAACCTCTTCGTGAACACCCCCGACATCCTGCACGCCTACCTCCAGGAAGGCGGCCGTCCGGCCTTCGCCGCACGCGCGGTGCTGGCCGCCACCCTCTCCCCCACCTGGGGCGTCTACGCGGGCTTCGAGCTGTGCGAGAACACCGCGCTGCGCGCCGGGAGCGAGGAGTACCTGGACTCTGAGAAGTACGAACTGCGGCCGCGCGACTGGGCCGCCGCCGAGCGCGGGGGGCGCACCCTCACCCCGCTGATCACCCGGCTGAACCGGGTGCGCCGCCGCCATCCGGCCCTGCGCCGGCTGCGCAACCTCAGATTCCACCACGCCGACAACGACTCCGTCATCGTCTACTCCAAGCGCGCGGGCGACTCGTGCGTACTCACCGTCGTCAACCTGGACCCCCACCACACCCAGGAGGCGACGGTCTCGTTGAACATGCCGGAACTCGGCCTGGAATGGCACGAGTCCGTCCCGGTGCGCGACGAGCTCACCGGCGAGACCTATCACTGGGGCAGGGACAACTATGTGCGCCTGGAGCCGGGGCGTGAGCCGGCTCCCGCGCACATCTTCTCCCTGCGACCGTCCTCACCGATCGGAGGGTCACCCACACCATGATCGTCAACGAGCCCGTACCGGACACCTTCGAGGACACGCCCGCCAAGGACCGTGACCCCGACTGGTTCAAGCGCGCCGTCTTCTACGAGGTCCTGGTCCGCTCCTTCCAGGACAGCAACGGCGACGGCGTCGGGGACCTCAAGGGAATCACGGCCAAACTGGACTACCTCCAGTGGCTGGGCGTGGACTGCCTCTGGCTCCCGCCGTTCTTCGCCTCGCCGCTGCGGGACGGCGGCTACGACGTGTCGGACTACACGGCCGTGCTGCCGGAGTTCGGTGACCTCGCCGACTTCGTCGAATTCGTCGACGCCGCGCACCAGCGCGGGATGCGCGTGATCATCGACTTCGTCATGAACCACACCAGCGATCAGCATCCGTGGTTCCAGGAGTCCCGCAGCGACCCGGACGGACCCTACGGCGACTACTACGTCTGGGCCGATGACGACAAGCAGTACCAGGACGCCCGCATCATCTTCGTCGACACCGAGACCTCCAACTGGACCTTTGATCCGGTACGCAAGCAGTACTACTGGCACCGCTTCTTCTCGCACCAGCCGGACCTCAACTTCGAGAACCCGGCCGTCCAGGAAGAAGTACTGGCCGCCCTGCGCTTCTGGCTGGACCTCGGTATCGACGGATTCCGGCTCGACGCCGTCCCGTATCTGTATGCCGAGGAAGGCACCGACTGCGAGAACCTGCCCCGGACCCATGAGATGCTCCGGCGCGTCCGGGCCGAGATCGACGCCCACTACCCCGACACCGTGCTGCTGGCCGAGGCCAATCAGTGGCCGGAGGACGTCGTCGACTACTTCGGCGACTACGCGGCGGGCGGCGACGAGTGCCATATGGCCTTCCACTTCCCGGTGATGCCGCGCATCTTCATGGCGGTGCGCCGTGAGTCGCGCTACCCGGTCTCCGAGATCCTCGCCAAGACCCCGGCCATCCCGTCCGGCTGTCAGTGGGGCATCTTCCTGCGCAACCACGACGAGCTGACGCTCGAGATGGTCACCGACGAAGAGCGCGACTACATGTACGCGGAGTACGCCAAGGATCCGCGGATGCGCGCCAACATCGGCATCCGGCGGCGACTGGCCCCGCTGCTGGACAACGACCGCAACCAGATCGAGCTGTTCACCGCACTGCTGCTGTCCCTGCCCGGGTCGCCGATCCTCTACTACGGCGATGAGATCGGCATGGGCGACAACATCTGGCTCGGCGACCGCGACGCCGTCCGCACCCCCATGCAGTGGACCCCCGACCGCAACGCGGGGTTCTCCTCCTGCGACCCGGGGCGGCTGTTCCTGCCGACCATCATGGACCCGGTCTACGGCTACCAGGTCACCAATGTGGAAGCGTCCATGAGCAGCCCCTCCTCACTGCTCCACTGGACCCGCCGGATGATCGAGATCCGTAAGCAGAACCCCGCCTTCGGCCTGGGCACCTACACCGAGCTGCCCTCCTCCAACCCGGCCGTGCTCGCCTTCCTGCGCGAGACGCCCGCCGCCCGGGACGGCGAGGACGACCTGGTGCTGTGCGTGAACAACTTCTCGCGCTTCGCCCAGCCCACCGAGCTGGACCTGCAGTCCTTCGCCGGACGCCATCCCGTTGAGCTGATCGGCGGGGTCCGCTTCCCGGCCATCGGTGAGCTGCCGTATCTGCTGACCCTGGCCGGACACGGCTTCTACTGGTTCCGGCTGCGGCGCAACGAGAGCTCCGCGGTGCACCGGGCCGACTGAGCCCACCCGCCGGACCCCCATCGGGTTTCGGCCACCGAACGCGGCACCCACGCCCGTACGCGTCCCCCCAGGGCGCGTACGGGCGTTTTCGACACCCCGTCATGGGCACTCTGTCCTAGGACCGCCACATAGGACCGCCACAGGCGGAGCCGATCGCGCACCCCGTACGTACCGTACGGACGATCCTCGCCCGACACGTCCCGCACCGTCGCACAGTCAATGCCGCAATCCGGGACACTTTGCCCTGATCTGTCGTGTGCCCGGGGAAAGGACGCGACGCCATGCCGGAAGCTCCGTTCTCCCGGGGGGCACACCACCCGCCGACCGCAGTACCGCGGGCCCACCCCCCGTCCGCCACCGCGGGCACCACCGCGGCGGCGGACGGGGGCGGGCTGCTCGCCTCACTCGCCCCGCTGCTCTCCGAGTGGCTCCCCCGGCAGCGCTGGTTCGCGGGCAAGGGGCGCCCGGTCACCGGTTTCGCCCTCGTGTCCGCCACCGAGTTACTGCCCTGCGCGGCGGGCGGCGCCACCCCCGGACTGCTCCATCTGCTGATCCGCGCCCAGCAGCCGGAGCCACCCGGCCACCGGCACGGCTACGGCTGCGGCCACCGGCGCGGCGCGACGGCCAGCGACTGCTACCAGATCCTGCTGGGGGTGCGTTCGGCGCTGCCGCCACCGCTGGCCCCGGCGCTGGTGGGACGCCCGGACGGCGGACCGCTGGACGGACGCACCCTGTACGAGGCGCTCTGCGATCCCCGCCTCGCCGCACTGCTGCTGGAGCGGCTGCGGGTGCCCGGCCGGCTGGGTCCGCTGCGCTTCGTCCGGGAACCGGCCACCGCCATTCCCTCCGTCCTCGCCCCGCGGCTGATGACCGCCGAGCAGTCCAATTCCTCGGTGGTCTATGGCGATACGTTTATTCTCAAACTCTTCCGGCGGGTCAGCCCCGGCACCAATCCCGACCTGGAACTTCCGCTGGCCCTGGCCCGCACCGACTGCACCCGGGTCCCCGCGCCCGCCGCCTGGTTCGAGGCCGCGCCGCCCGCCGACGGCGCCGGGCCGCGGCCGGAGCCGTTCACCCTCGGGGTGCTCCAGCCGTATCTGGCGGGCTCCGCCGACGGCTGGCGGCTGGCGCTGGACGCCCTGGCCGTACGGGGCGACTTCACCGAGGCCGCCCGCGCACTCGGCCACGCCACCGCCGAGGTGCACCTCGCGATGGCCCGCGCACTGCCCACCTCGGTGCTGCGCCGCCGTCAGATCGAGCACCTGGCGGCCGCCATGAGCGAGCGGCTGGACTCGGCCGCGGCCGCCGTACCCGCGCTCCAGCCCTACCGCGCCGCACTGCACAACGCCTACGAGGACCTCGCCGCGCTCGGCCGCGCGGGCCGCACCTGGTCGGCCCAGCGCATCCACGGCGATCTGCACCTCGGCCAGGCGCTGCTGACCGCGGCGGCCCCCGGCGGGGGCGACGGCCGCTGGTCGCTGATCGACTTCGAGGGCGAACCGTCCCGGCCGCTGGCCGAACGCCGCCGTCCGCAGCCCCCGGTGCGCGATATCGCGGGGATGCTGCGCTCCTTCGACTACGCGGCCGCGGTCGGCCGCCATGACGACCCCCAGGAGTGGGCCGGGCGCAACCGCGCCGCCTACTGCGCGGGATACGCCGAGGCGTCCGGCAGCGATCCGCGCGACGAACCGGAGCTGCTGCGCGCCCACGAGACCGACAAGGCCGTCTACGAAGTCCTCTACGAGGCCCGGCACCGCCCCGACTGGCTGTCCGTCCCCATGACCGCGATCCGGCGCCTCGCCACCGACACCTCCGGGAGGACCACCCCGTGACCGCACGTCCGCCGTCCCGTCCGCACCAGCCCGGCGAGGGCCAGGACCCCGCCGCCCCCGGGGTCCCGCCGACCTTCCGGCCGCACCGCTCCGGGTCCCGTGTCTCCTACGGCTCCCCGCCCGTCCCACGCGCCGTGCGCCGGGACGGCACGGAGCCGGCGGACGGCACGGGCGACGCGGCGGCCGGGGCGCGGCCGGTCACCGGACGCCCGGTCAGCGGCCCCGCGCCCGGCCCCGATCCGGTACCGGGGGACGACGGCGACCACGGGGTGCGGCCCGCGCCCGCCCTCTCCGACGACGACCGGCGGCGGCTGCTCGGCGGCGCCCACCACGATCCGCACGGTCTGCTCGGCGCCCATCCGGTGCGCGGCGGGGTGCTGATCCGGGCGCTGCGCCCGTACGCCCGCTCGGTGACGGTGACCGCCACCGGGCTGCGGGCGCGGCTGCGCTCCGAGGGCGACGGGCTGTTCGCCGGTGTGCTGCCGCTGACGGAGATCCCCGACTACCGGCTGCTGGTGGCCTACGAGGGCACCGAGCTGGAGCTGGAGGACCCCTACCGCTTCCTGCCCGCCCTCGGCGAACTCGATCTGCATCTGATCGGCGAGGGCCGCCACGAGGAGCTGTGGCATGCGCTGGGCGCGCGTCCGATGACCCACCAGGGGGTGGCCGGGACCCGATTCACCGTCTGGGCGCCCAACGCGCTGGGGGTGCGGGTCACCGGGGACTTCACCTACTGGGACGGCACCGCCTTCCCGATGCGCTCGCTGGGCGGCAGCGGGGTGTGGGAGCTGTTCCTGCCCGGGGTCGGCGAGGGCGCGCTGTACAAGTTCCAGATCACCCGGCCCGACGGCAGCCACACCGTGCGCGCCGATCCGATGGCGCGGCGTACCGAGTGCCCGCCCGCCACGGCCTCGGTGGTGCACCTCTCGCGCCACCAGTGGAGCGACCAGATCTGGATGGCCCGGCGCCAGGGCGGACGGGTGCACGAGTCCCCGTTCTCGGTGTACGAGGTGCACCTGCCGTCATGGCGGCCGGGGCTGACCTACCGCCAACTGGCCCAGCAGCTCCCCGCCTACGTCAAGGACCTGGGCTTCACCCATGTCGAACTGATGCCGGTGGCCGAGCACCCGTTCGGCGGTTCCTGGGGCTACCAGGTCACCGGTTTCTACGCGCCCACCGCGCGGCTGGGCACCCCGGACGACTTCAAGCACCTGGTGGACGCCCTGCACCAGGCGGGCATCGGGGTGCTGGTGGACTGGGTGCCCGCCCATTTCCCGCGGGACGCCTGGGCACTGGCGGAGTTCGACGGCCGTCCGCTGTACGAGCCCGCCGATCCGCGGCGGGCCGCCCACCCGGACTGGGGCACGCTGGAGTTCGACTACGGCCGCACCGAGGTGCGCAACTTCCTGGTGGCCAACGCGGTCTACTGGTGCGAGGAGTTCCATATCGACGGGCTGCGGGTGGACGCCGTGGCCTCGATGCTCTACCTGGACTACTCCCGGGAGCCGGGCCAGTGGGCGCCCAACGCGCACGGCGGCCGGGAGAACCTGGACGCCGTGGCGTTCCTCCAGGAGATGAACGCCACCGTCTACCGGCGTTGTCCCGGGGTGGTCACCATCGCCGAGGAGTCCACCGCCTGGGACGGGGTCACCCGCGCCACCCACCACATGGGCGCCAGTGGTTTCGGCGGTCTGGGGTTCGGGCTGAAGTGGAACATGGGCTGGATGCACGACTCGCTGGGCTATGTGGAACACGAGCCGGTGCACCGCAAATACCACCACCACGAGATGACCTTCTCGATGGTGTACGCCTACAGCGAGAACTACGTGCTGCCGATCTCGCACGACGAGGTGGTGCACGGCAAGGGCGCGCTGGTGTCCAAGATGCCGGGCGACTGGTGGCAGCAGCGGGCCAACCACCGTGCGTACCTGGGCTTCATGTGGGCCCATCCGGGCAAGCAACTGCTCTTCATGGGGCAGGAGTTCGCCCAGGGGGCTGAGTGGTCGGAGGGCCACGGCCCGGACTGGTGGCTGCTGGACCCCTCGTACTCCGCCGAGGCCGACCACCGGGGCGTACGGGACCTGGTGCGCGAGCTGAACCGGGTCTACGCGGCCACGCCCCCGCTGTGGCAGCGGGACACCGTTCCGGAGGGCTTCTCCTGGGTGGAGGGGGACGCGCGCGAGGACAACGTGTTCGCGTTCCTGCGGTTCGACGCCGACGGCGCCCCGCTGCTGGCCGTCAGCAACTTCTCCCCCGTCGTCCGCCATGAGTACCGCATCGGGGTGCCGGGCGGGACGGCGGAGTGGTACGAGGTGCTCAACACCGATCAGGAGCGATTCGGTGGCAGCGGGGTGGCCAACCCGGAGCCGCTGAAGGCGGAGGCCACGCCCTGGCACGGACGTCCCGCCAGTGTGCTCACGGTGCTGCCGCCGCTGGCCACGGTCTGGCTGCGGCCGGTCTAGCCGAGCCTGCCGCGCAGCGGCCCCGCCCCGATTCAGGAGGGCGGGGCCGCGGTCGCGCGGGGGCGTACGGAAGGGGCGGGAGCGGGGCGCCGCTAGGCGGGCACCTGCTCCTTCGCCGTGTCACCGCCGCGCTGCTCGGGCACCCCGCCGCCGGAGTCGCTGTCCGCGGGGCCGTGGCCGCCGCCGCCCTGGGCGAACGCCTCGGCGTCGAACGGCAGCCGCCCGGAGAGGACTTCGTTCATCCGCTCCTTGTCGATCTCCTTGGTCCAGGTGCCGACGAGGACGGTGGCGACCGCGTTGCCCGCGAAGTTGGTCAGCGCGCGGGCCTCGCTCATGAAGCGGTCGATACCGACGATCAGGCCGACCCCGTCGACCAGTTCCGGGCGGTGCGACTGGAGGCCGCCGGCCAGGGTCGCCATGCCCGCGCCGGTGACCCCGGCGGCACCCTTCGACGCCACGATCATGAACACCAGCAGCGAGATCTGCTGGCCGATCGAGAGCGGGTCGCCCATCGCCTCGGCGATGAACAGCGAGGCCATCGTCAGATAGATCGCGGTGCCGTCCAGGTTGAAGGAGTAGCCGGTGGGCACGGTGATGCCGACGACCGGGCGGCTGACTCCCGCGTGCTCCATCTTGGCGATCAGCAGCGGCAGCGCGGACTCCGACGACGAGGTCGACAGGATCAGCAGGAACTCCCGCGCCAGGTACTTCAGCAGCAGGAACAGATTGACCCCCGCGACCAGCCGCAGCAGGGTGCCGAGCACGACCACCACGAACAGGGCGCAGGTGACATAGAAGCCGATCATGATGACGGCGAGTGCCTTGAGCGCGTCGAGACCGGTCTCGCCGACGACCGCCGCGATGGCGCCGAACGCGCCGACCGGCGCCGCCCACATCACCATCGACAGCAGTTTGAAGACCAGCTGCTGGATGTGGCCGATACCGCGCAGCACCGGCTCGCCCGTGCGGCCCAGGGCCTGGAGCGCGAAGCCGACCAGCAGCGCCACGAAGAGGGTCTGGAGCACCGTCTCGGAGGTGAAGGCGGAGACGAGGGTGGTGGGGATGATGCCGAGCAGGAAGTCCGCGGTGGACTCGCTGGCACCCTCGGCCTGGCTCTGCCCGGCCTGGGCCGCCTCATGACTCATATGCAGCCCGCTGCCGGGCTCGAGTATGTTCCCGACGACCAGCCCGATGGCCAGGGCGACGGTCGACATCAGCAGGAAGTAGCCGAGGGCGAGCCCGCCGACCGCGCCGACCTTCGCGGCCTTCCGCACCGAGCCGATGCCCAGCACGATCGTGCAGAAGATGATCGGCGAGATCAGCATCTTGATCAGGTTCACGAAGCCGGTGCCGATGGGCTTCAGCTCCACCGCCACGTCGGGAGCCGCGAAGCCCACCACGATGCCGAGCGCCACCGCGCCGATCACGGCGAGATAGAGGTAGTGAATCCTTTCCTTCTTCGCCTGCTTGGGATTCGCCCCCTCGGGCGTCGCCCGGCCCGGTCCGGTCGGCGAGGTCTGCGCAGCCACGGTGCTGCCTCCTTCGGTATGTGCCGTCCAACTGTCCCGGCGCTGCATCGTGTGCGGCTCGCACACCGCCTTGAACGGTCCCGGCGACTATGCCCCACGCTGTGATGGGGGTCACCCTTCCGTTCATTTCGTTCACGCAAAGATGCGTGTGCAGACTGATGGGCATGCGCGTGCCCCGCCCCCGCAGCCTGGCCGGCCAGCTCTTCGCGATGCAGGTCGTGCTGGTGGCCGCCCTGGTGGCCGGATGCGCCGTCTTCGCCTACGTGACCGACGGGCGACAGGCGGAGGCCGCCGCCCGCCGCCAGGCCACCGCCGCCGCGGCCGCCGTCGCCGCCTCCCCCGCCGTGGCCGCGGCCGTACGGTCCGACGACCCCAGCGCCCGGCTCCAGCCGTACGCCGAGAAGGTGCGCCGGGACACCGGGGTCACCTTTGTGACGATCATGGACACCCGCGGGATCCGCTGGACCCACCCCGACCCGGACCAGATCGGCGCCCGCTACCTCGGTCACATCGGGCCCGCGCTGCGCGGGCGGATCTTCCCCGAGACCTACACCGGCACCCTCGGTCCCTCGGTGCGGGTGGTCGCCCCCGTCCGCGACACCGCCGCCGGGGGCCGGATCACCGCGCTGGTCAGCGCGGGGATCACGGTGGACACCATCAGCGCCGAGGTGCGCCGCCAGCTACTGGCCCTGCTCGGTGTCGCGCTCGCCGCCCTCGCGGCCGGGGGGCTGGCCGCGTACGTCATCAACGCCCGGCTGCGCCGCCATACGCACGGGATGAACGCCGCCGAGCTGAGCCGGATGCACGACTACCACGAGGCCGCGCTGCACGCCGTGCGCGAGGGGCTGCTGATGCTCGACGGCCGGCGGCGGATCGCGCTGATCAACGACGGCGGCCGGGAGTTGCTGGGACTGTCCGGCGACGCGGTCGGCGCCTATGTCTCCGAGCTGGGCCTGCCCCCGCCGCTGACCGGTGCCCTGCTGGCCACCGAGCCGCGGGTGGACGAGCTGCACCTGACCGCGGAGCGGCTGCTGGTCGTCAACACCTCCCCGGTGAGCAGCGGGGAGCAGCGCGGCACCGTGGTCACCCTGCGCGACCACACCGAGCTCGAGGCGCTCTCCGGAGAGCTGGACTCCGTACGCGGCTTCGCCGAGGCCCTGCGCTCCCAGGCCCATGAGGCCGCCAACCGGCTGCACGCCGTGGTCTCCCTGATCGAGCTGGGCCGGGCCGATGAGGCGGTGGAGTTCGCCACCGCCGAACTGGAACTGGCCCAGGCGCTGACCGACCAGGTGGTCGCCGCGGTCGCGGAGCCGGTGCTCGCGGCCCTGCTGCTGGGCAAGGCGGCCCAGGCCAGCGAACGCGGCGTCGATCTCGTCCTCGCGCCGGACAGCCGGATCGACGACGGCGTCCTGCCGCCGGGTCTGCCCGCCCGTGACCTGGTCACCATCCTCGGCAATCTGCTGGACAACGCGACCGACGCGGCGGCCGAGGGCGTCGGCAGCGGCGCCGCCCGCAGCGCCCGTGTCACGGTCACCGCACGCGCGGCCGATGACGAGCTGGTCCTCCGCGTCGCCGACACCGGGGCCGGGCTGGGCCCGGCGGCGGCCGATGACATCTTCCGGCGCGGCTGGAGCACCAAGGCCCCGGGCCGGGGCCTCGGCCTCGCCCTCGTCCAGCAGGCCGTCCGCCGGAACGCGGGCACGGTCGCGGTCTCGACGGGGAAGGACGGCGGCGCGGAGTTCACCGTCCGCCTCCCGCTGACGGCCACGTCCCCGGCCCGCTGAGCCCCCGTCCGGGCCATGGACGGGGCGACAGGGCCCAGGCCCTGTCCTGCCGGTCTTCGCGGGCCCGCGACGCCTGGCACCGCGCCTCGCCGCACTGTCGGGCGACGGCCTTCCGCCGTGCGAGCCGCCCCCCCCAGCTAGCGCTGGGAGATGCCCCCGGCGCCGGACGCCGCGGTCTGATCCACGAAGACCGACAGGACACGGCCTAGCCGACGTCGATTACGCTCCGTAAATTGGAGCCCCGAGCTCGAGCCGTCCTTACCGCCCCGCGCCGCCGAGAGGAGTCCGTCCATGAGCCCGCCGCAGCCGCACCCGGCGCCGATCCGGGTCTTCGTCGTCGAGGACGACCCCGTCGCGGCGGACGCGCACCGGATGTACGTCGGGCGCGTCCCCGGCTTCACCGTCGTCGGGACCGCCCACAGCGGCGGGGACGCCCAGCGGCTGCTGGAGCGGACCCCCGCCGATCTGCTGCTGCTGGATCTGTACCTGCCCGACGGCCACGGCCTGCAGCTCGTGCGGGCGCTGCGCGCGGCCGGGCACGGCGCGGACGTCATCGCGGTGACCTCCGCCCGTGACCTCGCCGTCGTCCGCGACGGTGTCTCGCTCGGTGTCGTGCAGTACGTGCTGAAACCGTTCACCTTCTCCACGCTCCGGGACCGGCTGCTGCGCTACGCCCAGTTCCGGGCGACCGCGGGCGAGGCCAGCGGCCAGGAGGAGGTGGACCGCGCCCTCGCCGCGCTGCGCGCGCCACGGCCCGCCGCGATGCCCAAGGGGCTGACGCAGGCGACCCTCCAGGCGGTCACCGACGCGCTGCGCGGCGCCGAGGACGGCATCTCGGCGGCGGCCACCGCCGAGGAGGTGGGCATCTCCCGCATCACCGCGCGCCGTTACCTGGAACACCTGGTGGAGGCGGGCCGCGCGGCCCGCACCCCGCACTACGGCCAGATCGGCCGCCCCGAGCTGCTCTACCGGTGGCTGAGCGACACGGGGTGAGGCGCTGACGGACCACCGCGCACCGCACCGGCGTTCGATCAAGTCCGTTCCTGGTCACGGGGATTGACCGTGCGCCGAGGCCGACCGTACGGTCGGCGCGCCAGCCCATCGAGGCCAGCGCAAGGAGGTCGTGCTCGTGCGCCCCACCGCTCCACTGATCCTCTCCGCCGCCCTCGTCGCCACCGCGGGTCTCACCGCCTGCGGCGGTGGCTCGGGAAGCGACCCGGACACCGTCAAGGTCGCCTACAACCGTTCCACCGACAACAAGATCCGGTTCAAGGACCATCACCTCGCCGCGGTGAAGAAGCAGTTCGAGAAGGCGAACCCCGGCAAGAAGGTCAAGCTGATCCCGATCCAGGCGCAGGACAACGACTACGCCACCAAGGTCCAGCAGATGATGCGGTCGCCCCGGACCGCGCCGGACCTGGTCTACGAGGACACCTTCCGGATCAACTCCGACATCAAGGCGGGCTATCTGCGCCCCCTCGACGGCTATCTGGCCAAGTGGAAGACCTGGGACCGGTTCGTCGACACCGCGAAGAGCGCGGCCAGGGCCGAGGACGGCAAGACCTACGGTGTCCCGGACGGCACCGACACCCGCGGACTGTGGTTCAACAAGAAGATCTTCGCCAAGGCCGGACTGCCCGAGGACTGGGCGCCGAAGGACTGGAACGAGATCCTCCAGGCCGCCCGCACCATCAAGAAGAAGGTCCCCGGGGTCATCCCGCTCAACGTCTACACCGGTAAGGCCCCTGGTGAGACCTCGGTGATGCAGGGGTTCGAGATGCTGCTCTACGGCACCGGCGAGGACCCCATCTACGACCCCTCGGCCAAGAAGTGGGTCACCGGCGGCAAGGGGTTCGAGCAGTCCCTGTCGTTCCTGCGCACCGTCTACTCCGAGAAGCTGGGCCCCGACACCTCCGACGCCCTCGACCCCAACGTGGGCACCACCGTCTTCAGCGAATGGCTGCCCGAGGGCAAGCTGGCCATCGCCCTGGACGGCTCCTGGCTCGGCCAGAACTGGCTGAAGACCGGCGGCAAACCGTGGCCCGAGTGGTCCAGGACCCTCGGCCAGGCCCCGATGCCCACCCGGACCGGCCAGGCCCCCGGCAAGGTCAGCATGTCCGGCGGCTGGACCTGGTCGATCACCGCGAAGTCCAAGAATCCCGATCTGGCCTGGAAGTTCATCCAGCAGTTGCAGACCAGGGAGAACGCGGTGCGGTGGGACATCGTCGGCGCACAGATCGCGGTGCGCGAGGACGTGGCGAAGGATCCGGAGTATCTGAAGTCCATGCCCGGCATCACCTTCTTCACCGGTCTGGTGAAGTACACCCACTACCGCCCGGCGCTCCCCGTCTACCCCCAGGTGTCCTCTGCCATCGGCGAGGCGATGGAGGCGGTCACCACGGGCGACGCCTCCCCGCGCGGCGCCGCCGGGAGTTACGCGGACCAGTTGGAGTCCCTCACCGACGGCGCCACGGTCAGCAAGGGCTGAGCCCGGTGACCACCGCGACCAAGGCGGCGGCCCCGGGGCGGGGGCGGCGCCTGCGCCGCCCCCTGCGCTGGCTGCCGCTCGCCCCGGCCACCGTCCTGCTGCTGCTCTTCCTCGGCGGGCCGATCGGCTACTGCGTCTACATCGCCTTCACCGATATGCAGCTCACCGGCGCGGCCACCACGGACTTCGTCGGCCTGGACAACTTCCGCCGCGCCTTCGGCGACGAGGACTTCCGCAACGCCGTGGTCCTCACCCTGGTCTTCACCTTCGTGTCCTCCCTCATCGGCCAGAACACCCTGGGCCTGGCCCTGGCGGGGCTGATGCGGCGCGCGTCCAAGCCGGTGCGCACCCTCACCGGCTCGATCGTCATCGCGGCCTGGGTGCTCCCCGAGATCGTGGCGGGCTTTCTGCTGTACGCCTTCTTCCGCCGCGAGGGCACGCTCAACGCGGTTCTCGACGGACTGGGTCTGCCGTCGCAGAACTGGCTCTTCACCCTGCCGATCCTGGCCGTGTCGTTCGCCAACGTCTGGCGCGGTACGGCCTTCTCGATGCTCGTCTACTCCGCCGCGCTCTCCGAGATCCCGCGGGAGATCACCGAGGCGGCCGAGGTCGACGGCGCGAGCGGCTTCAGCCGCCTCCGGCACATCACCCTGCCGATGATCCGCCGCTCCATCGGCACCAATCTGATGCTGAACACCCTGCAGACGCTGTCGGTGTTCGGCCTCATCTGGGCGATGACCCGCGGCGGTCCCGGCAACCGCAGCCAGACTCTCCCGGTGTTCATGTACGACCAGGCGTTCAACAAGGCCCTCATCGGCTACGGAACGGCGGTGGCCCTGCTGTTGCTGCTGGTGGGCGCGTTGTTCTCGCTGGTCTACCTCCGGCTGATGAGAGAGGAGGTCTGACCGGCGGACCCGGAGGGCGGGTGGCCCGCACACGACGCGTTCCGCCCGCGCACACCGCACACCACTCGTGTGCCCCCGCGTTGCGACCAACGCTCCCGTCCGGCGCACCAGCCGGGTTCTCCGCGCCACCGCGCCGGGAATCACCCGTTCGACCACGGTGCACGGCCCGCACCGCAAGCACCCCGCTCATCCGCTCCGCAGGAGATGGCCCGGCCCTGGCCCATGCGGACTCAGGTACGGACACATCACCCAAGGAGATCAGTCATGGCCGCTCCCGGCACCAATGTCGTCGTCCTCACGCCCACCACACTGACCGTCACCACACCGGCGGGTGCGGCGGGCCCCGCCAACGTCACGGTCACCACCCCGGGCGGCAGCGGCACCCTGCCAGGCGGGTACCTCTACCTCGCCGTGCCCACGATCACCGGGGTCAGCCCGTCCAGTGGCCCGCTTCTCGGCGGTCAGACCGTCACCATCACGGGCAGCGGCTTCGCGGCCGGGACCACGACCGTCCTGTTCGGCCTGGTGCCCGGGCTGAACGTCACCGTGGTCTCGCCCACCCAGCTGACCGTCGTCACGCCCCCGGGAGTGGGCACCGTCGACGTCACCGTCACCACGCTGGGCGGCACCGCGACACTGTCCGGCGCGTACACCTACGCCGTCTCCCCGACCGTGCTCGCCGTGGTCCCGCCCGCGGGTCCGACCGCGGGCGGCCAGACGGTCACGGTGACCGGCACCGGCTTCGTGGCCGGGAACACCCAGGTCACCTTCGGCTGACGCCGCCACACACCGGCGGCGGCACGGGTGCCGTTCTCCGCCTCGTGCCGCCGCCGTCCATGCCACCTGCCGTCAGCCCTCAGAGGGGACCCCGCCATGCCTGTGCCGACCGTCACCTCCGTCGTCCCGTCAGCGGGTCAGCCGCCGAGCCCGGTCCTGATCATCGGTACCAACCTGGCCGATGTGGCCGCCGTCAACTTCGGCGGCTATCCGTCGACCATCCTCCAGACCGACCGTGTCCTGGGCACCTGGGTCTATGTCGTCCCGCCCCGCTACTACGGCACCGTCGACGTCACCGCCGTCAACCCCTCGGGCACCAGCGCCGTCACACCGCGGACCCGCTACACCTATGTCGGGGGTCCCGTCCCGGGCCGTCCCACGGTCACCTCGGTCACCCCGAACAGCGGTCCGGCGAGCGGCGGTCAGACGGTCGTGATCACCGGCACCGGCTTCGTCCCCGGCGTCACCCAGGTCATCTTCGGCTGAGCCCCACACCTTCCGTGTGGCCCCGCCGGAGTGAACCCGGGGCGGCCCCGGGGCGCGGGTTGCCCTCGAGCGCACTCCAGGACGTAGTTTCCCCGGCATGACCACACCTCAGCAGCGGATCGGATCGGGTTTCGGGCCCCGGAGCACCACGGACGACGTACTGCGCGGGATCGACCTCGGCGGCCGCGAGGCCCTCGTCACCGGCGGCTCCTCCGGCCTCGGACTGGAGACGACACGGGCGCTGGCGGGCGCGGGCGCACGGGTCGTGGTGGGCGCGCGGCGGGTGGCCGCGGCCCGGGAGGCGGTCGCGGGGATCCGCGGGGACGTCGAGGTCGGGGAGCTGGACCTCGCCGACCTGGACAGTGTCCGCGGCTTCGCCGAGCGGCTCCTCGGCTCCGGCCGCGCCCTGGACATGGTGATCGGCAACGCCGGGATCATGGCCTGTCCCGAGACCCGGGTCGGACCGGGGTGGGAGGCGCAGTTCGCCGTCAACCACCTCGGCCACTTCGCGCTCGTCAACCGCCTGTGGCCCGCCATCGCCGCCGGGGGCGCACGCCGAGGCGGGGCCGTGGACGGCGGAGCGCGGGTGGTCATGGTGTCGTCCAACGGACACCAGCTCTCCGACATCCGCTGGGACGATCCGCAGTTCGAGCGCGGCTACGACAAGTGGGCCGCGTACGGGCAGGCGAAGACGGCCAACGCGCTGTTCGCGGTCGGGCTGGACGTCCTCGGCCGGGACGCCGGGGTGCGGGCGTTCTCCGTCCACCCGGGCACCATCGCCACCGATCTGGCCCGCCATGTCCCCCGGGAGGAGATGATCGCGGCGGGCTGGATCGATGAACACGGCAATGTGGCGGGCGCGTTCAAGACACCGGAACAGGGCGCGGCCACCCAGGTGTGGGCGGCGACCGCACCGGCGCTGGCGGAGCTGGGCGGTGCGTACTGCGAGGACTGCGACATCGCCGAGCGCGCCGGGGAGGGCGAACTGACCGACGGGGTACGCGACTACGCCACCGACCGGTCGGCCGCTGCCCGGCTCTGGCGGCTGTCGGCCGGGCTCACCGGCGTGGACGCCTTCGCCACCCGCTGAGCCGGCCCCGCTCAGCGCCGGCTGAGGTGATGGGCCACCGTCGACGCCACGCGGTAGGCGTTCTCCACCGCGATCCCCAGGCCCGGGAACTCGGTCAGCACCTCCTTCGCGCTCTGTCCCGCGTACGGCCGGTCGAAGTCGCTGGCGGTGCGCAGCGCGAGATAGCGGTCGAGGTGGCCGTGGCGGGCGAGTACGGCGGCGATGGCGGTGTCCTCCATCTGTGTCATGCAGTAGTCGCCCTCGCCCTTCGTCCACAGCTCGGTGATGTACCGGGCGCGCGCGGACTGGTCCGCGCCGGTCCAGTAGTTGTCCCCGGTGACGCTGTCGCAGACGGCCACGTACGGGGTCCGGCCCGACTGCCCCGGGTAGTGGCCGCGGTTCCCGGCGGCGGCGCGGCTGTCGGCCAGGCCGGTGTCCTCGGTGAGCCGGTAGGCGGTTCCGACGAGCCGGTCGTCGAGGCGGAAGGCGTTGGTGCCGGTCGCGCCGCCCTTGAGGTAGCCGTGCGGCACGGTGGGGTCGGTGGCGGACGAGACATGGTGGCCGAGGTCGTAGTCGACCAGCCAGCGGGCCCAGGACGCGAAGCCCAGGGTGCCGTTGTCCGGTGGGGTGCCGCCGATGCCCGCGGTGAGGAAGTAGGCCCGGTCCAGGTCGAGGCGGGGGGTGTTCAGTACCGCCGCCACAGCGGCGGCGGCGTTGGCCTTCCCCATCCCGGTGGTGGTGACGCACAGCCCGCGCCCGGAGCAGCGCAGCGGTGCGGTGGCGCCGGGGACGTCGACGGTGCGGGGCAGCGACTCCCGCTCCAGCCAGGGCCGGGTCTCCGCGGGGAACATGGTGAGGACCAGGACGCGGACCCGGAACCCGCCGCCGTCCGTCCCGCCGGACGCGTACGGGAGCGGGCCGGGGCCCACGAGGGCGGCGACGGCGCCGAGGACCGCCGCGAGGACGGCGAGGGTCCGGGGCCGTGGGGAGCGCGGGAGCATGACCATGGGCGGTCAGGCTAGGAGCTCCCTCTCGTGCCCCGGTCGACCCACCGCACCGCGGAGGGGCGGAAGCCGGACGACAACGGCGTCCGGCCGTGATCGGATGCGGCGCGGGAGGCCGCGCGCGGCGGCCGGACGACGAGCGAGGAGCCATCCGATGACCACCGACCCCCGCACCGGACCGCCCCCCTTCGGCGATGAGCGCGAGACGCTGCGCGCCTGTCTCGAGTACCACCGCACCACGCTCGCCATGAAGTGCGCGGGGCTCACCGACGAGGAGCTCCGGCAGCGGTCGATGCCGCCCTCGACGCTGTCGCTGCTCGCGCTGGTGCGCCATATGGCCGAGGTGGAACGCGCCTGGTTCCGGCGGACGTTCGAGGACGGCCGGGCGCCGATGGTGTGGTCGGACAGCGTGGACTTCCAGGCCGCGTACGACGACAGCGGGTCGGACCGGGCCGAGGCGTTTCGCGCATGGGAGGCCGAGGTCGGCACCTCCCGCCGGATCGAACGCGAGGCGCCCTCCCTGGACGTGGCCGGGTTTCAGCCCCGCGGGGAGAAGGAGGTCTCGCTGCGGATGGTGCTGCTGCACGTCCTGCTGGAGTACGCCCGCCACAACGGCCACGCGGATCTGCTGCGGGAGGGGGTGGACGGGGTCACCGGGGCCTGAAGGCCTAGGACCATCCGGGCGGTGTTCTCGTGCGGGGGTCTTCCCGCGCGGGTCCGATGTGCGCGGCCGGCGCGCGGACCAGAATCGTGATCGCCCGCCCGGGTCCCCGGGTCGATCGAAGGAGCTGGTCATGTCCTATCCGGAGCCCCGGTATTCCGGGGCGGAGGGCGAGGTCAACGCGGTGTTCCGCGGGGCGGACACCGAGCCCGAACTGTCCTCGCCCTCCGGCGGCCGCACCCACTACCTCGCCACCCACGCCACCACCGGGGGTGAGTTCGGGCTGTACAAGGTGGACATGGGGCCGCGGGCGCCCGGCGCCGCCACCCACTTCCACCGCACGATCTCGGAGTCGTTCTACATCCTGTCCGGGACCGTCCGGCTCTACGACGGCGACCGCTGGATCTCGGCGCGGCAGGGGGACTTCCTGTACGTCCCGGTGGGCGGGCTGCACGCGTTCCGGAACGAGTCCGACGACCCGGCCTCGTTGCTGCTGCTCTTCTCCCCCGGCGCGCCGCGCGAGGAGTACTTCGAGAAGGTGGCGGAGATGGCGCGGCGCGGCGGACAGGAACTGACGGACTTCCGTATCCGGCACGACAGTTACTTCGTGGAGTGACCGGACGGCGGCGGTACACCGGACCCGGTGGCGCGCGGGTGCAGCGGTCTTCCGCCGCGCCGGGGGCAACCGGTTTCATGGACGGGACGCTGATCGACTGCGCTCACCGCGCGAGGAGGTCCGAGGTTGTCCGTGCTCTCCCGTCCTCATCCGTCGCCCCGCCCCGTCCGGCCCACCGTGCCGCTCCGTCTCCCCCGCCGGTCCGCCCGCGGCCGCCGCCGGCTGGCCGCCGACGGCGCGCTGCTGGCCGTGGCCGCGGCCTTCCTCCTCCCGCTGGCGTGGCTGGTGCTCGCCTCGGTCGACGAGGAGGCCACCCTGCGGGTCTCGGCGCCCGGATCGCCCACCCTGGAGAACTTCTCGACGGTGTGGACGGACGAGATCACCTTCACCCCGATGCTCAACAGCCTGCTGCTGTGCGGCGGCGGCACCGTGCTGACGGTGGTGTGCGCCGCGCTGGCCGCGTACCCGCTGTCCCGCTTCCGCTCCCGGATGGTGCGCCCGTACCTGCTGACGGTGCTGTTCACCACCTGTCTGCCGATCACCGCGATCATGGTTCCGGTCTACGGGCTGTTCGTGCAGGTGAACCTGATCGACACCATGGGGGGTACCGCACTCTTCCTGGCCGCCTCCCAACTCCCCTTCGCCATCTGGCTGATGAAGAACTTCATGGACGGTGTTCCGGTGATCCTGGAGGAGGCGGCCTGGACGGACGGGGCGTCCTGGTTCCAGGGGCTGACGCGGGTGATCCTGCCGCTGATGGGGCCGGGCATCACGGTGGTGACGATCTACAGCTTCATCATGATGTGGGGCAACTTCTTCGTCCCCTTCATGCTGCTCCTGGACCCCGGGCAACTGCCCGCCTCGGTGTCCGTCTTCACCTTCTTCGGCAACTACGGTCAGGTGGTCTACGGCCAGCTCGCCGCGTTCTCGATCCTCTACTCCACCCCGGTGGTGCTGCTGTACGTGCTGATCGCCCGCCGGATGGGCGGCGGCTTCGCGCTGGGCGGCGCCGTCAAGGGGTGAGCCGCTGACGACGCCACCGGCTCATCCGCCCGGCAGCGACGGCGCCTCGCAGCCGTGGTGGGCGGCGGAGCGGGTGGCGAACGCCTTGAGGGCGGCGCGTTCGTAGGACAGGTCCGGGCTGCGGCGGGCGTCGCCGTCGGCGTCGTCGGCGCGGATCAGATAGAGCGCGGACTCCGCGCCCCGGGGGCAGGTGGCCCCGGCCCAGTAGGCGCTGCGGCCCAGGCGGCCCGCGGGCTTCTCGGCGGGGGTGACGTTCTCGTAGTCGTAGTCGCGGGTGAACTGGGAGCGGGCGTCCTCCGCGTACGGGCCGTAGTACGCCTCCAGCCGGTAGCGCGGGGAGCCGTCCCGGGCGCCGAGCGCGCAGATCTCGCGGGGCGCGCCCTCGCGGGCGGTCTCCCGGGCGGTGGAGACGGCGGAGCGGGCGGCCGTCGGGACCCCGGCGCAGGTGCCCTCGGCCCCGATGAGCGGTTCGTACTCGTCCTCGTTGACCGGGAGGTCGACTCCGCGCACCGGCTTCCCCAGCCGAGCCCCGCAGTCCCAGTGGTCGTCGGCGGCCTCGGCGGTGGCGGTGGCGGTGCGGACGAAGTCGGGGCGGGCGGCGGGGTCGTCGAGGGTGGTGTCGCGGCCGAGCACCGTGTCGACGGTGATCAGCAGGGAGTCGCCGCCCTTGGCGCACGGGAGCAGTACGGCGGTGGTGGCCTCGCCGTCCTCGCCGTCGCCGAGCCGGGCGCTGTCGGTGGCGAAGAGTCCGGACCAGCCGTGGCCGAGCGGGACGGGCAGGGTGTCGCGGGCCGGTACGGCGGCGTAGAGCTCGCCCTCGCCGTACTCGTCCTCCGGCCGGGGCGACCCCGCGATGCTCACCGTGAGGCTGCCGGCCCCCTCGGCCTTCACCTCGCAGCGCACGGACAGGGAGTTGCCGCGTCCGCTCCGGCCCGTGCCGTCGAAGGACCCCTCGGTGCGGTTGGTGACCTCCACATCGCCGTCGCCGAGGACGGCGCGGACGTCGTCGACCGGGAGCACCCCGTCACATGCCTCGTCCAGCGCCCGGTCCCCGCTGCCCGCGAACCAGACGATCACTCCCGCGAGGGCGGCCAGCGCCACCGCGACGGCCATCAGGGCGCGCGACCGCCGCCGGGTGAGCCACCGTGGGATCAGTGCCACTGCTCCACCTCTCCGAGCACCTTGGTCTCACGGCACCCTGCCGTCCTCGGCCAGGCGTCGTCGCTCCGCAGATAGCGGTCCAGTACCGCGCGGACGGCCCGGGACATACGGGCGCGGTCCTTCGCGCCGAGGACGGCGGTCTCCCCGTCGTCGAAGCGGACCTCGGGGAGGACGGACACCCGGTGGTAGGTGGCACGGCCGCCGCACACCGACCGTGCCCACAGGGCGAGCTGGGGGCGCGAGGCGTAGGAGGAGATGCGGTCCTCGCCCCGGTCGCCGCCGCGGGCGGACCCGTTCTGCGACACGGTGCCCCGCTCCTCGTCCACGCCCCAGCCCGGCACATGGCCCTCGCGCTCGTACGCGTCGTAGGCGGACCGGCCGAGGATCCCCGACCAGCTCGCCGCCTCCACACCGGTGATCTCCCACTCCTTGGGGGAGGCGCCGTCGTTCTCCTCGGCCTCCTCGTCCCAGTCGCCGACGCAGGCGCTCAGCGCGCCGGACTCCTGGAGGTCGCCGAGGGTGGTCCAGCGGCCGGACTTCACCCCGTGCGGCGCGGGGTCGCCGATCCAGCGGCACTTGCGCAGATCGCGGCCGGGTTCATCGATCCGCTCCGCCCGCCACCGGCCCTTCCCGGTGTGGGCCTCGTAGGTGTCCAGCACCTCGGCCGGTATCGGCAGCGGGGCGCCGCCGCAGTGCTGGGAGGCGGTGATGGCGTTGGCGACGTGGACGGCGGTGCGGAATCCGGCGAGGGCGGCGGCGCGCTCACGGCCGCTCCGGTCCGGTCCGCCCCCGTCATCCGCGTCGCCCCCGTCGGTGACCCGGGCCCGGACGTAGAGATCGGTGGTGGGACGGGTGCGTCCGGCCAGTCCGTTCCGGCAGTCGGCGACCAGCCAGGCGCCGTGGCGTCCGTACTGGCCGGTGGTGCCGGGTGCCACGAAGGTGCCCTCGCCACCGTCGGGTTCGAGCAGTTCCCGGGTCTTCGTCTCCTCGGGCACACCGGAGACCAGCGCCTCGGCGTGGACCGTGACCTCGTGGCCGTCACCCCAGGACAGCGTGCAGTCCAGCAGGGAGCGGCTGTCCTGGCCCGGCGCCAGCATCGTGCCGTACTGCCGCAGTTCGCCCTCGTGGCCGTCGGGCACCCGGAGCGCCAGATCGCGGTAGGGCAGGGTGCCGTCGCACGCCTTCTTCAACTGGGCCCGGTTGGCGGCACGATGTCCGCCCTCACCGCCCCGGGTGGCCAGCACGACCCCCACGACCAGTGCCGTGATGACCACGATGAGGACCGTGTGGCGCAGCCACCCGCGATCCGGTAAACCCCGCATCCCGCCCGTACTCCTTCGTCCCCCCTGATCAAGCGTTCCCCACGATCAGGTGTCCCCCGCGATCAGGCCCGCCCCGGCGTTCACGGACCCGGCGGCTTCCCTGATCGCGGGGACAGTACCAGAGGGGACGGGGGGTCAGCGGCGCGCCCCGGAGGCCACCGGGTCGAAACGGAAGACCTGCCCCGATTCGCCCTCCCGGCAGGGGAGTTGGACCACATGGGCCCAGGGTTCCGCGGTGCCGCCCGGCACCGTCAGACAGTAGCCCGTGTGGACCGGCCGCAGCCGGTATCCGGTGGCCGGGCGGGCGACGGCCTCCAGCCGGAACTTCTCGCCCGCGCCCCGGGAGCCGCATTCGGCGTCGACGAGGAAGGCACCCTCGACCGTCCGCCCGCCGGTGATCCCGGCGCAGCCGGAGCCGTCCTCCTGGTGGCGGGCGGCGATCCGCCAGTAGCCGCCGTCCAGCCGCTCGAGGGAGAAGGCGGGGAGGTCGTCCCCGCAGGGCGCCTGGTAGACCCAGTCGGTGAGCTCGTCCGCGCGCTCGGACAGGCACTGCCCGGAGTGGGCGGCCCGGACGCGGTACGCCCCGGGGGCGGGGGCGGGCAGCGCGGCGCCGGAGGTCGAGGCCATGGAGCCCGACCGCTGGCTCGCGCCCTCCTGCCGCTTCCCCGCCGACGTCCCGCCGTGGTGGCTGCCGCGGGTGGTGACCGCGATGGCCACGACGGTGGCGGTCAGCGCCAGCACGGAGAGCAGGGTCACCGCGCGGGAGCGGCGTAAGGAGGACAGACCGAGCAGACCGTCCGGGGGCTCCGGCGGGCCGCCGCCGCCGTCGTCGTCCCGGTCCGCGCGGGCCCGGTACGGAACGATCACGGTGGCGGGGACGACGGTGCGGGTACGGGCGGGGACCGGTCCGCCGCCCGGCGCGGTGCGGGCCGCCAGGTCCGCCCGGACCGACAGCCAGACGGTGAGCTCGGCGGGGCCGACCCCGCAGGCCCGGACGAACGCGGCCACCAGATCCTCGCCCGGCAGCGCGGCGCGCCCCGGCACTCCGGCGAGGGTGGTGCGCGGCAGCGCCTCCCCGGCCGCCTCGGCGCGCGCCGCCAACTCCCGGTCGGTCAGGCGCGACCAGTCCTTGAGCGCCCGCATCCGGGCGATGAACTCCTCCGGGCTCCGGGCGTGTTGTGGATCCGGAGCGCTGACGACCTGGGCCATCTGTGGTTCTCCCCCGCCGCTGTGTCCCGGCGCTGCCCGGGACGGGTCCGGGGTGTGTCCCGGACACGGGAACAGCCTTGTTCACTCACGCCGATTGTTCAAGGGTGAACTTCGTCGACGGATGAAAAAGGAGCGGCGGCCGTAACCGATCCTCAGGAATACGGTTACGGCCGCCGTCACGGGCGTCCGGGCGGGCTCAGAAAACCGACTCGGCCTCGTCCATACGGTCCACCGGAACGGTCTTCAGCTCGGTGACCGCGTCCGCGATCGGCACCATGGCGATGTCCGTGCCACGCAGGGCGGTCATCATGCCGAAGTCACCGCGGTGCGCGGCCTCGACGGCGTGCCAGCCGAAGCGGGTGGCGAGCACCCGGTCGTACGCGGTGGGGGTACCGCCGCGCTGCACATGGCCGAGGATCACCGGGCGGGCCTCCTTGCCGAGGCGCCGCTCCAGCTCGGCCGCCAGACGGTTGCCGATCCCGGCGAAGCGCTCGTGGCCGTACTGGTCGATCTCGCCCTTCTGGTAGTCCATCGCACCCTCGGCGGGGTGCGCGCCCTCGGCCACACAGATGACCGCGAACTTCTTACCGCGGGAGAAGCGCTCCTCGACCATCTTGACCAGGGCGTCGACCTCGAAGGGCCGCTCCGGCAGACAGATGCCGTGGGCACCGCCCGCCATCCCGGACTCCAGGGCGATCCAGCCCGCGTGCCGCCCCATGACCTCGACGACCATCACCCGCTGATGCGATTCGGCGGTGGTCTTCAGCCGGTCCATGGCCTCGGTGGCGACACCGACGGCGGTGTCGAAGCCGAAGGTGCGGTCGGTGGAGGAGATGTCGTTGTCGATGGTCTTGGGAACGCCGACGATGGGCAGCCCCGCGTCCGAGAGCATCCGGGCGGCGGTGAGGGTGCCCTCGCCGCCGATCGGGATCAGTACGTCGATGCCGTAGTCACGGGCGTGGTCCCGGGAGGTCTCGCACGCCTCGCGCAGCCGGGCCCGCTCCAGCCGGGAGGAGCCGAGGATGGTGCCCCCGCGGGCGAGGATGCCGCCGACGTCATCGAGGTCCAGCTTGCGGTGGCGGCCGTCGAGAAGGCCCTTGAACCCGTCCTCGAACCCGATCACCTCGTCACCGTGACCGGCGACCGCGCGATGGACGACCGAACGGATCACAGCGTTGAGGCCGGGGCAGTCGCCGCCTGCGGTGAGAACTCCGATGCGCATCGTGCTGTGTCTCCTGCTCCCTACGGGTAGATCTGAGCCAGTCCGATTGTTTCATGGGCTCGGTAGTGCTGTATCCCTCGTACTGGCGAGCGCCTTAACGACGGCCGCAGGTATTGTCAAGAGGACTGGGCCATACAATGTGGTCAATTTGCGTCCGAAGGACGTACGCCAGGACAACACCGAACAACGCCGAGGAAACGGAGATCACGCGTGACGCGCAGCGTGTACGTGACCGGGATCGAACGCGGCGACGGGCGCCAGGTCGTCGAACTGGGGGTCATGGAGCTCCTGACCCGCCACGTCGACCGGGTCGGGGTGTTCCGGCCCCTGGTGCACGACGACCCCGACCGGCTCTTCGACCTGCTGCGGGCCCGCTACCGGCTGAGCCAGCCCCCCGGGTCGGCCCTCGGTATGACATACGAGGAGGCGGCCGGCCTCCAGGCCGAGCGGGGCACCGACGAGCTGGTGTCACGGCTGGTCGGCCGGTTCCACGAGGTGGCCCGGGAGTACGAGTACGTCCTGGTGCTGGGCAGTGACTACGCGGCCACCAGCCTCCCCGACGAGCTGGGGCTCAACGCCCGGCTGGCCAATGAGTTCGGCGCCTCGGTGATCACCGTGGTGGGCGGCCAGAACCAGACCGCGGAGTCGGTCGGCGCCGAGGCGCACAACGCCTACCGCGCCTATGAGGCCCAGGGCTGTGACGTGGTCGCCGTGGTGGTCAACCGGGTCGCCCCCGAGGACCGCGAGGCGATCGCCGGACGGCTGGACTCCCGGCTGCCGGTCCCCTGCTACGCACTGCCCGAGGACGGCTCGCTGTCGGCGCCCACCGTCTCGCAGATCGTCCGCACCCTGGGCGCCGAAGTACTGCTCGGCGATCACGGCGGACTGTCGAGGGACGTCCGCGACTTCGTCTTCGGCGGCGCCATGCTGCCCAGCTTCCTGCCCGCGCTCACCGAGGGCTGTCTGGTGGTGACGCCCGGGGACCGCGCCGATCTGATCGTGGGCGCGCTGGCCGCGCACAGCGCGGGCGCCCCGGCCATCGCCGGCGTGCTGCTCACCCTGGACGAGCGGCCGGGCCCGGACATCCTGGCGCTCGCCTCCCGGCTGGCCCCGGGCACCCCGGTGGTGTCGGTGGCGGGCGGGTCCTTCCCGACCGCGGCCGAGCTGTTCGCGATCGAGGGCAAGCTCAACGCGGGCGCGCCGCGCAAGGCGGAGACCGCGCTCGGCCTCTTCGAGCGGCACGTGGACACCGCGGCGCTCACCGAGCGGATCGCGGTGGCCCGCTCCGGCCGGGTCACCCCGATGATGTTCGAGCACGAGCTGATCGAGCGCTCGCGTTCGCAGCGGCGCCGGGTGGTCCTCCCCGAGGGCACCGAGGAGCGGGTGCTGCGGGCGGCCGATGTGCTGCTGCGCCGGGACGTCTGCGACCTCACCCTGCTCGGTGAGGAGGACGCGGTCCGCAAGCGCGCCGCCGAGCTGGGCATCCAGCTCGCGGACGCCGATGTGGTCGATCCGCAGACCTCACCGCTGCGGGAGCGCTTCGCCGAGAACTACGCGGAGCTGCGCGCCCACAAGGGCGTCTCCTACGAGCTGGCCTACGACGTGGTGGCCGACGTCTCCTACTTCGGCACCCTGATGGTGCAGGAGGGGCTGGCCGACGGCATGGTCTCCGGAGCGGTGCACTCCACCGCCGCCACCATCCGGCCCGCCTTCGAGATCATCAAGACCGCGCGGGGTGCCCATATCGTCTCGTCGGTGTTCTTCATGTGCCTGGCCGACCGGGTGCTGGTCTACGGCGACTGCGCGGTCAACCCCGACCCCGACGCCGAGCAGCTCGCGGACATCGCCATCCAGTCGGCGACCACCGCCGCCCAGTTCGGGGTGGAGCCGAGGATCGCGATGCTCTCGTACTCCACCGGCACCTCCGGCTCCGGCGCCGATGTGGACAAGGTCCGCAAGGCCACCGAGCTGGTGCGGGAGCGCCGCCCCGATCTGCTGGTCGAGGGCCCCATCCAGTACGACGCCGCGGTGGACGCCGCGGTGGCGGCGACCAAGCTGCCCGACTCCGAGGTGGCGGGCAAGGCCACCGTGCTGATCTTCCCGGACCTGAACACCGGCAACAACACCTACAAGGCCGTCCAGCGCTCGGCGGGCGCCGTCGCGGTCGGCCCGGTGCTCCAGGGTCTGCGCAAGCCGGTGAACGACCTGTCCCGCGGAGCACTCGTCCAGGACATCGTCAACACCGTCTCCATCACCGCCATCCAGGCGCAATCCCCGGCGTCCCCGACCGCCACGTCCCCGACACAGAAGGTGCAGTCCGCGTGAACGGCTCCCGCGTCCTCGTCCTCAACTCCGGCTCCTCATCGGTGAAGTACCAGCTCCTGGACATGGCCGACGGCACCCGGCTCGCCTCCGGCCTCGTCGAGCGCATCGGGGAGGGCCCGGTCGCCGACCACGCGGCCGCCCTCAAGCAGGTCGCCGAGGAGCTGGCCCGGCAGGACCTGGGGCTGGACTCCCCGGAGCTGGCGGCGGTCGGCCACCGGGTGGTGCACGGCGGCACCCGGTTCACCGAGCCCGCGCTGATCACCGATGAGGTGGTCGAGGAGATCGAGAAGCTGATCCCGCTGGCCCCGCTGCACAACCCGGCCAATGTCACCGGGATCAAGGTGGCCCGTGAGCTGCGCCCGGACCTGCCGCAGGTCGCGGTGTTCGACACGGCGTTCCACTCGACGATGCCGGAGTCGGCCGCGCGCTACGCCGTCGACGTGGACACCGCCGACCGGTTCGGGGTGCGCCGCTACGGTTTCCACGGCACCTCGCACGCCTATGTCTCCCGCGCCACCGCGGCCCTGCTGGACCGGGACGTGTCCGAGGTCAACACCATCGTGCTGCACCTGGGCAACGGGGCCAGCGCCTCGGCCGTGCGCGGCGGGGTGTGCGTGGACACCTCGATGGGGCTCACCCCGCTGGAGGGCCTGGTGATGGGCACCCGCTCGGGCGATCTGGACGCGGCGGCGATCTTCCACCTGTCCCGGGTGGGCGGGATGTCCATCGACGAGATCGACACCCTGCTGAACAAGCGCAGCGGACTGCTGGGGCTGTGCGGGGACAACGACATGCGGGAGATCGGCCGCCGGATGGGCGAGGGCGACGCCGAAGCGCAGCTCGCCTTCGACATCTACATCCACCGGCTGCGGAAGTATGTGGGCGCGTACACCGCGGTACTCGGCAGGGTGGACGCCATCGCCTTTACCGCCGGCGTGGGGGAGAACTCCGCGGCGGTCCGGGAGGCGGCGATGCGCGGGCTCACCGCGTTCGGTGTCGAGGTGGACGCGGTGCGCAACGCGCTGCGCGGCTCCGGGGCACGGCTGATCTCCACCGAGAACAGCCGGGTCGCGGTGGCCGTGGTGCCCACCGATGAAGAGCTGGAGATCGCCAGCCAGACGTTCGACCTGGTCAGCGACTAGCCGTCGATTTGTTGTCGGTCCTTCTCCGGCCTGAAATATTCCGCTCCGAAACAAACCGATAGGATCAGCCTCATGCGCCGTTCCAAAATCGTCTGCACCCTGGGCCCCGCCGTCGACTCCTACGACCAGCTGAAGTCGCTGATCGAGGCCGGGATGAACGTGGCCCGATTCAATATGAGCCACGGGAGCCACGCGGAGCACGAGGAGCGGTACCACCGCGTCCGCAAGGCCTCCGAGGAGACCGGCCGCGCGGTGGGCGTGCTGGCCGACCTCCAGGGCCCCAAGATCCGACTGGAGACCTTCGCCGACGGTCCGGTGGAGCTGGTCCGCGGTGACGAGTTCATCATCACCACCGAGGACGTCCCCGGTGACCGGACCATCTGCGGCACCACCTACAAGGGGCTGCCGGGCGATGTGTCCAAGGGCGACCAGGTCCTGATCAACGACGGCAACGTGGAGCTGCGGGTCACCGCGGTCGAGGGTCCGCGGGTGCGGACCATCGTGATCGAGGGCGGGGTGATCTCCGACCACAAGGGGATCAACCTGCCGGGCGCGGCGGTCAATGTCCCGGCGCTGTCCGAGAAGGATGTCGAGGACCTGAAGTTCGCCCTGGGCATGGGCTGCGACATGGTCGCGCTGTCCTTCGTCCGGGACGCAGCCGACGTCCGCGACGTCCACCGGGTGATGGACGAGGTGGGCCGCCGGGTACCGGTGATCGCCAAGGTCGAGAAGCCCCAGGCGGTCGCCAATATGACCGAGGTCGTCGATGCCTTCGACGCCGTGATGGTGGCCCGTGGTGACCTGGCGGTGGAGTACCCGCTGGAGAAGGTCCCGATGGTGCAGAAGCGGCTGATCGAGCTGTGCCGCCGGAACGCCAAGCCGGTGATCGTGGCGACCCAGATGATGGAGTCGATGATCACCAACTCCCGCCCCACCCGCGCCGAGGCGTCCGACGTCGCCAACGCGATCCTGGACGGCGCGGACGCGGTCATGCTCTCCGCCGAGTCCTCGGTCGGCTCGTACCCGATCGAGACCGTGAAGACGATGTCCCGGATCGTCCAGGCCGCCGAGGAGGAGCTGCTCTCCCGTGGCCTCCAGCCGCTGGTGCCGGGCAAGAAGCCGCGGACGCAGGGCGGTTCGGTGGCCCGCGCGGCCTGCGAGATCGCCGACTTCCTGGGCGCCAAGTCGCTGGTGGCGTTCACCAAGTCCGGTGACACCGCCCGGCGGCTCTCCCGCTACCGTGCCCAGCAGCCGATCCTGGCCTTCACCACCGACGCCGCCACCCGCAACCGGCTGACCCTGAGCTGGGGCGTGGAGTCTTTCGTGGTGCCCTATGTCGAGAACACCGACGCGATGGTGGACCTGGTCGACGCCGAACTGCTGAAGCTGGGCCGCTACTCCGCGGGTGACACCATGATCATCACGGCCGGTTCGCCCCCCGGCGTCCCCGGCACCACCAACATGGTGCGGGTGCACCACCTGGGCGGCGAGGGGCAGTAACCCCCTCCCCCGCACGCGAACGGCGAACGGCCGGACTCCCCCGGGAGTCCGGCCGTCGGCGTCTCCCCGGCGGGCCTCAGCTCATGGCCCAGACATAGCGGTCGTCGTCGAAGCGCCGCGGCGGGCCCGCGACCTCCGCGAAGAGCTCGGCGACCACCGCCGCGTCCACCGTCTGCGCACCGTCGGTCAGCCGCACCCGGGCCCCCGCCTCGTCCAGCACCTCGATGGCCTTGCCCGGCAGCACCCGGCCGGGCAGGTGGCGGACGGTGAGGGTGACGGCCGCCTCCAGGGCGTCATCGGTGATGGAGACGGCGTGGTGGCGCTCGTACTCGGGGCGCAGCAGCCGCAGGATGGCCACCGTGTCCTCCAGGGACGGCTCACCCACCGGGACCGGCTGGAAGAACGTCTCCAGCGCGGGCCGGTGCGCGGCCGGTTCGACCACCGCGATCACCCGGACCCCGGACCCCCGCAGCGCGGACAGGGTGTCCGAGCCCTCGGCCAGATCGGCGTCGTCGAGGAAGAGCACGGTGGTGGCGCGATCGCGCAGCTCCGCCAGCGCCGTACGCAGCCGACCGGGGTGGACGGCGCGCAGCCGCACCCCCGAGAGCCCCGCCGGCGCCTCACCACCGGCCAGCCGCTGGGCCAGCCCCATGACGATCGACGTCCGGCCGACGCCCGCCTCCCCCACCAGCAGCGCACTGTTGCGGGACTTGCGCATCAGCACCTGCATCAAGCGCTGGATCTCCCGCTCCCGCCCGGCCACCGGATCGAGCCGCGACCGCCGCGCGGCCTCGGTGAGATCGCGCGAGGCGGTCACCGGCGGCTCCGCGGGCACCGGCGGCTCCGGTACGGACGGCTCCTGCTCCTGCACCTCCGGCGGGTCGGTGATGAGCTGCACGACCCGCTCACGCACCCGCCGGGGGCCGTCCTCGCCGAGGAAGCCGGTGAGGAGCTGCACGGCCACCCCCTCGCCCTCGCGCATCAGCCCCAGCAGCAGATGCTCCACACCGATGTAACGGTGGTCGAGGGTGGCGGCCTCCCGCAGGGCGAGCTCCATGACCTTCTTGATGCGCGGGGTGAAGGGGAGGTGGCCGGTGGGGGTTTCGGTGCCGAGCCCGATGATCTCCACGATCCGGCCGTGCGCCCACGCGTACGACACCCCCAGACTCTCCAGGGCCAAAGCGGCGACGCCCTCCGCCGTGAGCAGACCCAGCAACAGGTGCTCGCCGCCGATGTAGTTGTGTCTCAGGCCCCGCGCCTCTTCCTGGGCGGACACCACGGCCTGGCGGGCACGGTCGGTGTAGCGCTCGAACTGGAACCCGCCGGGCTGGGTCTGTACGGCGGGGGCCGGGGCGACGGGGGCCGGGGCGACCGGCGTCTGCTCCTGCGTCGCAAGGTCCTGCGCCTCCGGGGCGGAGAGCGGTTCGAGCGTGCGCACGGAGGCGTGCAGTCCCTCCGATGCGGCGCCGAAGGACCGCAGCACCTGGGCCGCGATCCCTTCGCCCTCCCGCATCAGCCCGAGCAGCAGATGCTCGGTACCGATGTGGCCGACCCCGAGCTGGAGCGCTTCACGCAGCGAGAGCTCCAGCACCTTCTTGGCACGCGGAGTGAAGGGGATATAGCCCGTGGGAGCCACCGCGCCGCGCTCCAGGAACTGTTCCGTGCGGGCCCGCACGGCGTCCGGTGCGATCCCGGCCGCCTCCAGGGCCTGGAGGCCCGGCGTACCACCCACGGCGAGCACACCGAGCAGGAGGTGCTCGGTGCCGATGTAGTCGTGGTGGAAGCGCCGGGCCTCCTCCTGGGCGACCACGACGGCGCGCCGCGCGGTGTCGGTGAACCGCTCGAACATCAACTCACCTCGCGGAGCAGGGCGGACAGATCGCTCAGCACCCGCCGGGTGTGCGGATGGTCCGCGCCGAGGATCCGCTCACGGTCGGCGGCCAGTTCGCGCAGCAGGGCCTCCGCCTCGTCCGGCTCCCCGGAGCGCGCCAGGTTGTGCGCCAGGACGTGCCGGGTGCGCAGGGTGTGGACATCGTCCGGGCCGAGCACCCGCCGCCGGTCGATCAGCAGCAGCCGCAGCATCTTGACCGCCTCCGGACGCCGCCCGGACTCGCCCAGGTTGACGGCGAGGAACTGGCGGGTGCGCAGGGTGTCCGGATGGTCGGCGCCGAGCACGGTCCGCTGCCGGACGTGGATCTCATCCAGCGTCCGGGCCGCCCCCGCCGGGTCCCCGGCCCCACCGAGGCTGTGCGCGAGCCATTGGTGGCCGCGCAGCGTCTCCTCGTGGTCCGCGCCCAACTGCATCCGCTGCTCCTCCAGGAGGACGCTCAGCGCGTCGGCCGCCTCCTGGTACCGCCCGGCCTCGCACAGCGCCACGGCCGCCTCGTGGCGGGCCCGCCGGGCGCGGCCGGCGCTCAGACCGTGGGCGCGGTTGCGGCCGAGGGCGAGCAGGGCCGCGGTACGACTGCCGCGCTGGAGCGGTTCGGGCAGCCCTTCGACGTCCATGGTGTGCTGGAGCCGCCGGTAGAGCTCGTCGATGCTGAGCAGTTCGGGCCCGTCCGCCACTCCCTCGCGCAGCAGCCGGACCAGCCGTCCGGTGAACGCCGTGTTCTCCTCGCCGTCCAGCACGAGGGAGACCGCGTCGTCCGGGGAGGAGGCCATCACATAGGTGCCCGCGACCTCGACCTGTCCCGCCACGGTGGTCCGCGGCGCGGCCATGGTGCCGCTGAGCGCCCGGCCGGAGAAGCAGCTGTCGAGGATGATGACCTTGGAGGCGGCGGGGCTGTCCAGCACCACATCACGCAGTTTGCGGTACTCCAGCGAGCCGAACTCCGGCCGGGCCCAACGGCTCTTGGCCAGGGACAGGTACAGATCGTGGCGCTTGGGTCCGATCAGACCGTGTCCGACGTAGTGGACCAGCAGCAGGTCCTCCGCCCGGTGCGCGGCCTCCCACAGCGCGTCCCCGACCTCGTCGAGGTCCCCGCTGTCCAGCAGCACCGTGCAGTGCTCGGGGCGGACGGCCCCGTAGGCGGCGTCGGTCAGGGTGGCCTCCAGATCCCGCACCGTCCGCCGCACGGCCGGGAGATCCGGCAGCTCGGGGTCGGTGTAGGTGCTGGTGCCGATCAGGACCACCCGGGAGCGCTCGGGGTCGGGCAGCCGCACCGTCTACTCCCGCTCTTCGCGCAGCGCCTCGCGGAGGATCTCCTCCACCGCGGCCTTGCTCACCTGTTTCGCCTCGATGTCGATATGGCGGCCGTCAGGGGCGTGCACCTTGATCCGCAGGTCGGACCTCCGGGGCTGCGACAGCCAGGCGCCCACCGCCCCCGCCAGGACGGGGAGCAGACCGCCCGCACCGACCGAGACCACCAGCAACTCGGCGACCGCGCCCATCTGTCCGCGCCGCGGGGGCGCCGCCCTGGGCCGCACCCGGCCCGCCAGCCGGGGTTCGCCCCGCAGCCAGTCGGCGAGCGATTCAAGACCCGCGCCCGCGTCCGCGCCCTCGACCGAGATCCAGTTCTCCACCCGCTGCCCCCGCTTCCCCCGCAGCGCACTCCCGAGCGACATGGAGCGCGTTCGTTCGGACACTCAAGGTAATCATAGGCCGCATGGGACACGAATGCGCCCGTGGGCACCAATTCGCAACGGAGTTGGTGCCCACGGGCGCTCCCTCCCGGAAGAGGGGTTTTCGCGGCTCCCGAACGGGTCTGTGTGGTCGCGGGGTCATTCCCCGGTCTTGTAGACGCGCATCCCCGGAATGGTCAGATCGCCGCCGAACTGACCGGCCTGCTTGACGGTGACCTTGGTGAAGAAGATCTCCGGGAGGTTGAGCGGCGGGGGGCTCTCCGGGCTGAAGGTGATCGGGATGATCCCCAGCAGGTTGCCCGACAGCTCCTCGGTGTACATCGTCACCGTGCCGTTCTCGATGTCCGAGGTGGAACCCTCACGCGCCTGTACATGCGTGGTGGTGCCGCCCGGCCCGATGACCGTCTGGTGCAGATCCTTGATGCCGATGCCCGAGGCGGTGAACTTGAGGACCTTCTTGACCTTGCCGCTGTAGGTCTTGACCTCCACGATGCCCTTGTAGTCCAGGCCGTGCAGGCTCAGCATGCTGCTCTTGAGCGTCCAGGGCTCGTCGGGCAGCAGACTGGGGGTCGGGTCGGTCTTGGCGTTCTTGTAGGCGTCGGCGTCGAACTCCGGACACGGGAAGGCGTCCTTGCCGTCCTTGCCGCCGGACTCCGAGGCGGACGGGGAGGGCGAGGGCGTGGCCTTCTCGGCCTCGTCCTTGGTGTCCTCGACCGTCTTCTTCGCCTTGTCGACGGTGTCCTTCGCGGCGTCGCCGGCCTCGTCCACCGTGTCCTTGACCGCGTCGGCGGGCTTCTCGGACGACGGATCGGCGGACGGGGTGGGCGTGCCGGACTCCGACGGACTCGGCGAGGCGCTCGGCTCCGCCGGCTCCTCGTCCTCCTCGTCGTCGGGGGTGAAGATGTCGCGCAGCTTGTCCCCGAGACCCAGCGGGTCGAGCGGGTTGTCGGACTCCGACGGGCTCGGTGTGGCGCTCGGCTCCCCGGACTCGTCATCGTCCTCGGAGGCGGAACCGGACGGGTCCGGCTCGGGCGTGGACGTCTCCTCGGTCGGGGTCGGCGCGGGGTCCGGCTTCTGTGCCGGGGTGTCGCCGTTCCCGGTGGAGCCGGAGCTGTCCCCGGACCCCTTGGGGTCCTCGGACCCTGCCGGATCCTTGGTGCCCGCCTCGTCCTTCTCGTCCTCGGCGCCCTTCTCGTCCTTGGCGTCCTTGTCCGCCTCATCGGGCTGGGACACACACGGCCCGGCCTTGTAGCGGTCCTCGGGCCGGGGACTCGCCGAGGCGAGCTGAGGTGTCAGCCCCATGCCCATGAGCACGGCGGTGGGCATCGCGGCCAGCGCTATGGCCTTGCCCGCGGGTACCTGAAGGCGAGTGAGCATCGACTTCTTGGGCGCCGCGTGGCGTGGTCCCGTTCTCGCCCGGCGCGCGCCCGCGCCCTCCGCCTGCTCCTCGTCACCCCGCACGGTGCCTCCCATTGGTGGATTCCTGGTCCGGTGCGGCCCCGGCCCCGGCCGGTTCCGGCACGCTGTCACCGTCCTCGTCGCCCGTCGGCGCAGCACCCGACCCCTTGGCCGGCTGGGCCGAGGGAGTCTCGCCCGGCGCCCAGGCGACGCTCATCCCGCCGCCGAACAGGGCGAGCAGGAATCCCATCAGGAAGCCGCCGATGTTGGACACGGGCAGCGACACCAGGCCGAGCAGGATCGAGGCGACTCCGGCGAACACCCGTACGACGGGCTGGAACCACATGGTGAGGCCCAGGATCACCAACAGCACACCGATGATCAGCGACGCGGATCCGGCGGTGGTGGACAGGTTGATGGTGAACCCACCCGCGCTGAGGCTGTTGTACGGGAAGTACATGATCGGCAGTCCGGCCAGCAGGGTCAGCAGCCCCGCCCAGAACGGGCGCTGCCAGCGCCATTCCCGGAAGGACCTCCGCAGGCGGCCGATACGGTCACGCGCCCCCGGCGACTCGGCACTCATTGAAAACAGCTCCCTGGGGCTGGCGATCTGCGATCGCGGTTCTACAGCGGTACTCGTTGCGCGGTGCCTCCGCGCGACTGGGCGATGCCGGGTGAGGGGCAGCGCCGCGGCCCCCCACCCTCCAGCTCAGCGCGTCAGAAGCACTCGTTCTTGCCCTTGCTGACCTTCATCGAAAGGCCGGAGAGCTTGAACGTGCCCGCGCTGGTCGCCCAGGCGGTCTGCTTCACATCGGTGAGCGTGGCCGAGTCGGCCTCCTGGGCGAAGGAACCAGGAAGGGCCTTGTCGCCCTTCTTGATGCCCGGGCCCTTGGTCGAATCGCCCGCCGCGACACCGATGTTGATCCCGCGGAATGTGGCATCCGCGTCCAGCTGGTCCAGGTCGATGAAGAGGTTCTTCGCCTCGACCTGCTTGCTGCCGTTACCGGCCGACAGCTTCAGCGACACATCGCCGAAGACCGGGACCGGGATGACGACCGACTGGCACAGACCCTTGATCTTGGCGTTCTTGAACGCCGAGACCGCGACGGGGATGGTCTTCCCGCCGTGCTGCGTGTCAAGGGCTCCGTACTGAACGAAGCCCTTACCGTCGAGCCGGTCGGCCGTGACCTTGAACTGCTGGCCGGACACGTTGAACGAAGCCGCGAGCGCACCCTGGGACAGGGCAACGCCGATCGCGGCCGTGGCAGCAACGCTCGGCACCATGACTACGGCGAACCGCTTCCATCTGGTCCCGCCACGAGCCAGAGACTCCATGACTTTCCTCCTTCTCGGACGTACATCTCCGGCCGGGGTCGTGACCCCGGACCTGGGATGGGAGAAGTGCTACGTCCTCGGGAAGGAGAGCGCCCACGTCTCACAGGCGCTTACCGCACCCGTGTACACCGGCGATCACCCCCGAGCGACAACCACTGGCCACGCTTCTCGCGCAACCTCCTGGACAGGCCCTGCCTGTTGGGGCAGGGACCCCCCTGTCCAAGGCCGACGCCACTGCCGCCGACCTACTCGGTGGGGACCCAACCACGCCGTGGCGCCGACCGGATGCCGGGCTACGGGGGATGGACCGAGCTTGGCCGATCGTGGTCCATTCGGGGCCGGGGCACAAGGGGTTCGTTACTAGCGAGTAACGGACAGATAACCGTCATGCGGCCGGACGGTCGCGGCCGGGTACGCAGGGTCGCGGTCAAGTGACCGGAAAGGGCGGGAGATTTACTCCAAGACCGGACAAACCACGGGGGTGCATTTACTGGCAGTAACAGCGACCGCGTTTACCAAGTTTTGGTAAAGAGCGGTCGCTGTCTCGTTTGAGGAGGCCGAGGTCAGAACAGCACGCGCGCCAACGCACTACGCGCAGTGACCACTCGGGGATCCTCACCGCCGATCACATCGAAGAGACCGAGGAGATGAAGCCGTGCCTTCTCCCGGTCCTCACCCACCGTCTTCCGGACCGCCTCCACCAAGCGCCCGAAGGCGTCCTCCACATGACCGCCCACCAGGTCGAGGTCGGCCGCGGCGATCTGGGTGGATACGTCCCCCGGGTGGTCCGCGGCGGCCTTGCGCAGCGTCTGCGCGTCCACGCCCTGGACCCGCTCCAGCAACTCCGCCTGCGCCAGACCCAGCTTGGCCTCGCTGTTGGCGGGGTCGTCCGAGAGCACATTGCGGTACGCCTGGACGGCACCGCCCAGATCGCCCGCGTCCAGCGCCTCGTGGGCCACGGCGAGCGCGGCGTCATGCGGCGAGACGGGCTGCGGCGGAGCGGACTGCTCGGCCTCCGCGTCCCCGGCGCCGTCTTCGACCGGTGTACCCACGATGCCGAACTGCTGCTCCGCGGCCTGGATGAGCTGGTCCAGCACCTGACGGATCTGGGCCTCCGGCGCGGCCCCCTGGAAGAGGGGCACCGGCTGGCCCGCGATCACCGCGAAGACCGCGGGGATCCCCTGGACGCCGAACTGCTGGAACAGCATCTGGTTGGCATCGACGTCGATCTTCGCGAGCACGAACCGTCCCGCGTACTCCCCGGCCAGCTTCTCCAGGATCGGACCGAGCTGCTTGCACGGCTCGCACCACTCGGCCCAGAAGTCGATGACGACCGGTACCTCGGTGGAGCGCTGGAGGACGTCCTGCTGAAAACCGGCCTCGTCGACATCGAAGACCAGACGCGTGGGGGCGGGCGCGCCCCCGGTGCGGGCCGCCTCGGCCCGCGCCTTCTCCGCTTTCTGCTTCGCTTCCCCGGCCGCCTTCACCGCGGCGAGGTCGACCACTCCACTCATGGACATGTTCCGTGGCTGCATGGTCCTATCCTCCCCTCTTCCCGCGGTGAATGGAAAAGCGCGTCGACCGGCCCCCGACCGGCCCGCCGGCTCCCCAACCGGCGCTCATGGTCATCGCTCTTACGCTACGACTCGTAGCGTAATCGGCGTGAGCCGCCGCGTCACCCCCGCCCCCCGTCATCCGGCCATAGATCCCTGGTGATCTCTCTCACCAGGTCTTCCTTCGTCACCAATGGGTAAGGTCGCCGACATGAGCACGCCCGCACGCCGTACCGGGCGCCCCCGCAGCGCCGAGGCCGATCGCGCGATCCTCGGGGCCACCCGGGCCGCGCTGGTCGAGCTCGGCTGGGGCAAGCTGACGATGGGCGATGTGGCGGCGCGCGCCGGGGTGGCCAAGACCACGCTCTACCGGCGCTGGGCGGGGAAGAACGAACTGGTCGTGGACGCGGTGGCGGCGGTCTTCGACGAACAGCTCGAAGTGGCCGACCACGGCAGTCTGCGGGCCGATATCGAGGACGTGGTGGTGCGGTTCGCCACCCTGCTGGAGCGCCCCGAGACCAAGACCGCGCTGATGGCCGTGGTCTCCGAGGCCACCCATGACGAGGCGCTGGGCGCACGGGTGCGGTCGGCCATCGTGGACCGGCAGAAGCGGCTGGTGCTGATCGGGCGGCAGCGGGCCCAGCTCCGCGGGGAACTGCCGGGCGAGGAGGATGCCGCCGCGGCCGCCCGCAACGCGGACCTGATCTTCGATGTGATCGCGGGCTCGGTGGTGCACCGGCTGCTGGTCAGCGCCGAACCGGTGGACCGGGAGTGGGCCTGTTCCTTCGCCACCCTGCTGCTGCACGGACTGGCGGCGGCGGGCTCCGGCGCGGGGATCGCCCCGGCGCCGGAACCCGCCCGCGGGCACGATCAGAAGCCGGCCGGCTCCGTGTAGACGCCCCACTCGTCGCGGAGCGCATCGCAGATCTCCCCGAGGGTGGCCTCGGCGCGCACCGCCTCCATCATGGGCGCGATCATGTTGCCGCCGTCCCGTGCGGCGGCCAGCATCGCCTTGAGTCCCGCGGCGACCTTGGCCTCGTCCCGCCCGGCCTTGCGGCCGCCGAGCACCCGCACCTGCTCGCGCTCGACCTCATGGCTGACCCGCAGGATCTCCAGGTCGCCGGTGACCGAGCCATGGGCGCAGTTGACGCCGACGACCTTCTTGTCGCCCTTCTCCAGCGCCCGCTGGTACTGGAAGGCGGACTCGGCGATCTCGCCGGTGAACCAGCCGTCCTCGATCCCGCGCAGAATGCCCGAGGTGATCGGCCCGATCGGATGCTGTCCGTCCGGCACCGCCCGGCGGCCGCGCTCCTTGATCTGCTCGAAGATCTTCTCGGCGTCGGCCTCGATCCGGTCGGTCAGCGCCTCGACGTACCAGGAACCGCCCAGCGGGTCGGCCACGTTGAGGACGCCGGTCTCCTCCATCAGCACCTGCTGGGTGCGCAGCGCGATCTCGGCCGCCTGCTCACTGGGGAGCGCGAGGGTCTCGTCCAGTGCGTTGGTGTGCAGCGAGTTGGTGCCGCCGAGCACCGCGGACAGCGCCTCCACGGCGGTGCGCACCACGTTGTTGTACGGCTGCTGCGCGGTGAGCGAGACCCCGGCGGTCTGGGTGTGGAACCGCAGCCACTGCGCCTTCTCCGAGGTCGCGCCGTAGACGTCGCGCATCCAGCGGGCCCAGATCCGGCGGGCGGCGCGGAACTTGGCGATCTCCTCGAAGAAGTCGACGTGGGCGTCGAAGAAGAAGGAGAGACCGGGTGCGAAGACATTCACATCGAGCCCGCGGGAGAGCCCCAGCTCCACGTAGCCGAAACCGTCGGCGAGGGTGTACGCCAGCTCCTGGGCGGCCGTGGCCCCGGCCTCGCGGATGTGGTAGCCGGAGACGGAGAGCGGCTTGTAGGCGGGGATGCCGTCGGAGCAGTACTCCATCAGGTCGCCGATCAGGCGCAGATGGGGCTCGGGCGGGAAGAGCCACTCCTTCTGGGCGATGTACTCCTTGAAGATGTCCGTCTGGAGCGTGCCGTTGAGCCGCGAGGTGTCCACACCCTGGCGCTCGGCGGCCACCAGATACATACAGAAGACCGGGACGGCCGGGCCGCTGATCGTCATCGAGGTGGTGACATCGCCGAGCGGGATGTCCTTGAAGAGGATCTCCATATCGGCCGCGGAGTCGATGGCGACCCCGCAGTGGCCGACCTCGCCGAGCGAGCGCGGGTCGTCGGAGTCCCGGCCCATCAGGGTGGGCATGTCGAAGGCGACCGACAGCCCGCCGCCGCCCGCCTCCAGGATCATCTTGTAGCGCTCATTGGTCTGCTCGGCGTTGCCGAACCCGGCGAACTGGCGGATGGTCCACGCCCGGCCGCGGTAGCCGGTGGGATACAGGCCGCGGGTGTACGGGAACTCCCCGGGCCATCCGATCCGCTCGAACCCCTCCACGGTGTCGCCCGGAGCGGGTCCGTAGACCGGCTCGACGGGGTCCCCGGAGAGCGTGGTGAAGTCGGCATCGCGCTTGCGTGCCGCGTCGTACCTGGCCTGCCAGCGACGGCGGCCTGCCTCAATGCCTTCGGCGTCCATGGCTCAAATTTACTAGGACGTCCAAGTAATTGTCGACGGCTGACCGGTCACAGCAGGCCGATCGAGTGGTCTGCCGGACCGTCCTCGCAGGTCAGCGGCCCGGCACAAACATCCCCACAGATGCCCCGGCGGACCGGGGCGTGCTCCCGCGCGCGGGGGCTCACACCTGGGCGGGCTCCGGGCGGCCGTCGACGACCAGCGGCGCGACCTCGCGGTACACCGAGCGCTCGACGAAGAAGACCGCGGTGGGCACGGTGCCCGCCAGCAGCACCCAGGCCAGCTTGCCGAACGGCCACTTCGCCTTGGAGCCCAGGTCGAAGGCGAAGACCAGGTACAGGACGTAGAGCCAGCCGTGGGCGAAACCGACCATGGTCACGAAGCTGTCGGCACCGTCGACGTCCAGCAGGTACTTGGCGACCATGCCGATCGTCAGCAGGATCAGCAGCACGCCGGTGACATAGGCCATCACCCGGTAGCGGGTCAGGACGCTCTTCTTCATGGCCCGAGCGTAGCCGTGCGTTCCGGGGCGATCTTCGCCGCCCCCGGCCGACTAGAGCTCGCCCTCGGTCGCGTCCGCGGCCTCGTCGTCGAAGTCGTCCGCCGCGACCCGCAGCGGACGCAGCAGCGCGAAGATCCGGCCGCACTCCTCGGCGTCGTAGACCCCGAGCCCGAAGTCCATCGCCATCAGGTCACGGGTGGCCGACTCGACCACCTCGCGCCCCCGGTCGGTGATCGAGGCCAGGGTGCCGCGGCCGTCGTTGGGGTTGGGGCGCTTGGCCACCAGACCGGACCTGACCAGCCGGTCCACCGTGTTGGTGACCGAGGTCGGGTGGACCATCAGCCGCTCACCGATCTTCGACATCGGCAGCTCACCGGCCTGGGAGAAGGTGAGCAGCACCAGGGCCTCATAGCGGGCGAAGGTCAGTCCGTACGGTTTGACGGCCGCGTCGACCTGGCCGAGCAGGATCTGCTGGGCGCGCATGATCGAGGTGATGGCGGCCATGGAGGGCACGGACCCCCATCGCTGCTTCCAGAGTTCGTCGGCGCGGGCGATCGGGTCGAACGGCAGGCTGAGCGGCTTCGGCACAACCCCGACAGTACCGGCCGGTCATATCGTGGTCAGCTCCATCTCACAGTTCGGTCCGCTTCGTCCCGGCCCCGCCGGCACTCGTTCCCCGGGCGCCGCGCCGCACCTCCAGCGCCACCAGTCCCGAGCAGAGCGCTCCCGCTCCGCCCGACACCGCGGCGACCGTGGGCACGGGCGCGAACTCGGCCACCGCCCCGGCGACCGCCATGCCCAGGCCCTGCGACGTCATCAGCCCGGCGGTCAGCACCGTCATCGCCCGGCCCCGCAGCTCCTCGGGTACGGCGGCGAAGAACCACTGGTCCAGGCCCAGGCTGTAGGCGATACCGAAGCCGGTCAGCACCTGGAGGGCCAGGGCCCAGCCGAACGAGGGGTGGGCCGCGTACCCGAGGGCGGGCAGCGACGCGGCCACCCCCACCGGCAGTGTCAGCCGGGCCCGTGCCCGCGGCCCCAGCAGCGAGCCCACCAGCACCTCGCTGACGATCGCGCCGACCGGCATCCCGCACATCAGCAGCCCCAGTCCCACCGGGCTCAGACCCAGCCCATCGGAGTACGGCGTCAGCAGGACTTCCGGCATCACCACGAACATCGGCGGCACCCAGGCGAGCAGCAGCAGCCAGCGGATCCGGCGGTCGGCGAACAGCCGCCGGACCCCGCGCAGCGAATCGCCCAGCAGCGCCCCGCCGTCCCCGTCCGCCCGCAGCCGGGCCGGGCGGCGGCGGGTGCCGAACCGGAGGATCAGCGCCGAGCAGACCAGGGCGGCGGCGGTGAGCACGAGGACGGCCCGCGGCGAGACCGCGGCCAGCAGCAGCCCGCCCACCGCGAACCCGGCGAGCTGGGCGCTCTGTGCGGTGATCCGGATCACCGAGCGGCCCAGGACGAAGGTGTCGCCCTCACCGAGGATGTCGCCGAGCGTGGCCGAGCGGGTCCCGCTGAAGACCGGCGAGACGGTGGCCGTCACACAGCGCAGGACCAGCAGCGCGGCCACCGGCATACCGGGGATGACCATCGCGGCCACGCACCCGGCGTTCACCAGGTCGCACACCACCAGCACCCGGCGGGGCGGCAGCCGGTCGGCGACGGAGGAGAGCAGGGTGCCGCCGATGACGTACGGCAGCATCGCCGTCGCGAAGGTCAGCGCGCTCAGCAGCGGGGAGTCGGTCAGCCGGTAGACCAGAACGGACAGCGCGATCCCGCAGACCACCTCGCCCAGCATGGAGATCAGATGGGCCGCGAACACCGCGCGGAACTCACCGACCGCGAAGACGGCGCGGTAGCCGACGCTCCCCGGACCCGGTCCGGACTCCTCGCCGCCGCCGGGCGCGAGCTCGGGTCGGGAGGCATGCGCCGCGGTGGGCGACGATTCGAGGGGGCCGGTGGTGCCGGGCCCGGGAGGCGTTGACATGGCGTCAGCGTGCCGCGGGCCGCGGGCAGCCTCTAGTGTTTCGTCCCGAGCCGAATCACGGGGGTGAAGCGTGCCGCTGCATATGCTTTTCGGACCGGAGGACCTGCTGCGCTGCCGGTTCGCCATCTCGCCGCTGGGCCAGACCCACGAGGCGGTGCGCACGCTGCGGCGGCGCGAACGGCACGGCTATCACCTGCCGTGGCTGCGGCGGATCGGCCGGGCGGCGGAGGGGCTGGACCTGACGGAGCTGTTGCTGCTGATGCCCCGGCACGGCGGCTACACCCCGGACTTCCTCGGGCCCCCGCCGGCGGTGCCGGACGCCTCGTTCGAGGACGAGCTGGCCCGGCTGCGGGCCACCGATCCGGCCATGGCCCGCCATGAGCTGACCCTGTCGCTGGCCTGTACCCCGGGCGCGGTCGACAGCCCGCTGGGGCGGGCCATGCTGGACGATCCGGCCGCCACGGTGCGGCGGCTGGCCGAGATCACCGAACGTGCCTGGCGGGCGCTGATCAAAGAGGACTGGCCCCGGCTGCGCACCCTGCTGGAGGCGGACATCGCCTACCGCTCGCGGCAACTGGCCGAGGGCGGTCTGGAGCGGCTCTTCGAGGATCTGCGCCCCCGGATGTCCTGGGCCGACCGCACCCTCACGGTCCAGGCCCCGCACGTCTCCGCCCGGACCCAACACCAGACCCTGGACGGCCGGGGCGTCCTGCTCATGCCCAGTGTCTTCGTCTGGCCGGATGTGGTGAGCGGATTCATCCCGCCCTGGCAGCCGACGGTGATCTACCCGGCGCGGGGGGTCGGCGGGCTGTGGCGCGAACCGGACGCCGCGGCACCGGACGCCCTGGTCCGGCTGCTCGGCGCCAACCGGGCGGCGATCCTGGCCGATCTGGAGGAACCCGCCTCGACGAGCGTGCTGGCCCGGCGCCACCGGCTGGCCCCGTCCACGGTCTCGGCCCACCTCGCGGTGTTGCGCGCGGCCGGGCTCCTGGTCTCGCGCCGCCGGGGCCATGAGGTGCGCTACGAACGCACCCCGCTGGCCCTCGCCCTGCTGGCGGGCGGCTGAGGCACGGAGCGCGGAACAGCGGAACCCCGCCCCGGGAGAGGGGCGGGGTTCCAGCGGGATCCGGTTCCGTCAGGCGGACAGATGGCGCTCGACCGTCTCCACCTTCGAGGTCAGTCCGTCGGTGACACCCGGCCGGATATCGGCCTTGAGGACCAGCGAGACCCGTGGGGCCCTGGCCTCCACCGCCGCGACCGCACGCCGCACCACATCCATGACCTGGTCCCACTCGCCCTCGATCGAGGTGAACATCGCGTCCGTGCGGTGCGGCAGCCCCGATTCCCGGACCACCCGCACGGCGTCGGCGACATACTCCCCGACGTCCTCCCCGACCCCGAGCGGGGTCACGGAAAAGGCGACGATCATACGTTGACCACGCCCTCACGGCGGGCACGGGCGGCGATCACACCGGCCTCGGCCTCCCGCTTCAGCTTGCGCTCGGCGAAGAAGCCGCCGGTGGGCAGGACGGCGAGGATGAAGTAGAGGGCGGCGGTCTGCCACGTCCACTTGGCGCGGTTCCAGGCGTCGGCCCAGAAGACCAGATAGAGGATGAAGAGCACGGCGTGCACCCAGCCCATCACCGGCACCGCGTTGAATTCCGTCGTCCGCTTGAGGACCGAGCAGATCATCAGCAGCAGGAAGGACACGGCCTCGGGCGCGGAGACCAGGCGGAGCCTGCGCAGCGCGGTGGCGGTCTTGAAGTCCACGGGAGCACCTTCGCGTGAGGAGGACACGACAGCGGCTTGTGAACCCATGCACAAGCCCGGCCCCCATTGTGGCAGCCGCGGCGGCGATCACCGTTCCCGGGGCACCGATCGCCCCGGTTGCTCCCTGTCCGCCGGTGCGGGGGACCGATAACGTCGGCTCGTGGCTCAGTTTCGGCTCCAGGGAAGCAAGGTGCTCGCCGTCGATATGACGGGCGACACCGTCAAGGCCAAGAACGGCGCGATGGTCGCGTACGAGGGGGAGATGACCTTCAAGAAGAAGTCAGGCGGCGGGGAGGGGCTGCGCGGGATGGTGACCCGGCGGCTCACCGGTGAGCAGATGGCCGTCATGGAGGTGAAGGGGCAGGGCACGTGCTACTTCGCCGACCGGGCGCGCGAGATCAACCTGGTCTCGCTGCACGGCGAGAAGCTCTGCGTCGAATCCGGGAACCTGCTGTGCACGGACGGCGGGCTGCGCACCGGGACGACCTTCACCGGACTGCGCGGCTCGGCCCAGGGCAACGGGCTGTTCACCACGACCGTGGAGGGCACCGGCCAGGCCGCGATCCTCTCCGACGGAACGGCGATCGTGCTGCGGGTCAACCCGCAGACCCCGCTCCAGGTCGACCCGGGCGCGTACATAGCCCACACCGGCAACCTCCAGCAGCACTTCCAGACGGGCGTGAACTTCCGCGCGCTGATAGGTGAGAGCGGGGGCGAGTCCTTCCAGATCCGCTTCGAGGGCGAGGGTCTGGTCTATGTGCAGCCGAGCGAGCGCACCACGGTCGGGGGTGATCTCTGATGCCGTTCACCACGCTCACCCCGCGGATGGTGCAGGCCGAGGTGGCGCCCGGCCGGACCCTGTTCAGCCAGCGCGGCGCGATGCTCGCCTACCGGGGGGACGTACGGTTCACGCCCAGCATCACCGGTGGCCAGGGCGGGGTGATGAGCATGATCGGCCGCCGGGTCGCGGGCGAGGCCACCCCGCTGATGACGGTCGAGGGCCAGGGCACCGTGATGTTCGGGCACGGCGGTCACCATGTGGAGGTGATCGACCTGGCCGGGGACACCCTCTATGTGGAGTCGGACCGGCTGCTGGCCTTCGACGGCTCACTGCGCCAGGGCACGATGTTCATGGGTTCCCAGGGCGGGGTGATGGGCATGGTGCGCGGCCAGGTCACCGGCCAGGGACTGTTCACCACGACCCTGGAGGGGCACGGCTCCGCGGCGGTCATGGCGCACGGCGGGGTGATCCAGCTCCCGATCACCGCCGGGCGGCCGGTCCACGTCGACCCACAGGCGTATGTCGCCCACCGGGGTGATGTCCGCAATAAGCTCTCGACGGCCCTCGGCTGGCGCGACATGGTGGGCCGCGGATCGGGCGAGGCGTTCCAGCTCGAACTGTCCGGCAACGGCACGGTCTACGTCCAGGCATCGGAGGAGAAGCTGTGAACGGCCCCGTCATCCATGACGCCCACACCCTCCCCGCCGACGACAACATCAACCCCTACGCCTTCAGCGTGGACCTCGACGGCCAGTGGTTCCTGCAGAAGGGGAAGATGGTCGCCTACTACGGGAAGATCGACTTCCAGGGCATCGGGCTGGGCCGCCTCGACCGGCTGATAGCGGGCAGCTTCCACTCCCCGCTGCACGCCGCGGACTGGGTGGTGGCCGAGGGCCGGGGGAAGATGGTGCTCGCGGACCGGGCGTTCGACGTCAACTCCTATGACCTGGACAACGGGAACCTCACCATCCGCTCCGGCAACCTCCTCGCCTTCCAGCCCTCGCTGGCGCTGAAGCAGTCGATCGTGCCGGGCTTCCTCACCCTCATCGGCACCGGGAAGTTCGTGGCCGCGTCCAACGGTCCGGTGGTCTTCATGGAACCGCCGCTGCGGGTGGATCCGGAGGCGCTGGTGGGCTGGGCCGACTGCCCCTCCCCCTGCCACCACTACGACCACGCCTATCTGCGGGGCGTGATGGGCGGCATCCGGGCCCACACCGGTCTGGGCGGAACCTCCGGCGAGGAGCACCAGTTCGAGTTCGTGGGAGCGGGGACGGTACTGCTCCAGTCCACCGAGCGGATGATGGAGGCGATAGCCACCGGAGAGACGGGGGGTACCGGTTCGTGAGCGCAAGCGTGCGGAGTGTAACGTCGAACAGGTGACCCCTAGCCCGATACATCCATTGGTTCGGAATTCAACTTCTATAGGTAGAATACATTCCATGGAGACCGAAAACGGCACGCGCTGGCTCAGCGATGACGAGCAGCGCGCCTGGCGCACCCACCTGGACGTCAGCCGGCTGCTGACCTACCAGCTCGAACGAGACCTCCAGCCGTTCGGCCTGACCATGAACGACTACGAGATCCTGGTCAACCTCTCGGAGTCGGAGGACCACCGGATGCGGATGAGCGATCTGGCGTCCGCGACCCTCCAGTCCAAGAGCCGTCTCTCCCACCAGATCACCCGGATGGAGAACGCCGGGCTGGTCCGCCGGGAGAACTGCGAGTCGGACCGCCGCGGGCTCTACGCGGTCCTGACCGAGCACGGCTGGGACACCATGCGCAAGGTCGCGCCCCACCACGTCGACTCCGTGCGCAAGCACTTCATCGACCTGCTCAGCGCCGATGACCTCGACGCGCTGTACGGCTCGCTGGTGCCCGTCGCCGAGCATCTGCGCGCCCAGCGCGGCCGGGTCTAGGTCGCGTCCGCCGCCCGGCCCGGATCCGCGACCCGGTCCCGGCCCAGCGGCAGCCGCAGTTCGAACAGGGCGCCACCGCCGGGCCCCGGACCCACGGTCAGCGTGCCGCCGTGGCGCTCCGCCACGTCCCGCGCGATGGCGAGGCCGAGCCCGGCCCCGCCATCGTCGCGGCTGCGGGCGTCGTCGAGCCGGACGAACCGCTCGAAGATCCGCTCCCGTTCGCCCTCCGGCACCCCGTCACCGTCGTCGGCGACCGCCAGGACGGCCCGGCCGCCCTCGGTACGCACCGACACCCGCACCTCGCCCCGCGCATGCCGCTGCGCGTTGTCGACCAGGTTCCCCAGCACCCGGGAGAGCTGACCGCGCGAACCGGCCACCTCCGCCGGGGACAGTTCGGTGACCACCGGCAGCCGGTCCCCGGTGCGCTGGGACAGTTCCTCGCGCACCATGCCGTCCAGCGCGACCCGTGCGGTCAGGGCGGGCCGCTCGCCGGCGTCCAGCCGGGCCAGCAGCAGCAGATCGGCGGCCAGCCGCTGGAGCCGCACCACGTCCTCCACCGCGCCGTCCAGATCCAGCAGTTCCGGATGGGCGGCGCCCACCTCGAGCTGGGTGCGGAGCGAGGCCACCGGGGAGCGCAGCTCGTGGGAGGCGTCCGCGACGAACGCCCGCTGCCGCTCGACCGACGCCTCCAGCGCCGCCAGCGTCTCGTTGGTGGTCCGGGCCAGCGCCGCCACCTCGTCGTGCGAGGAGGGTTCCGGCACCCGCCGGGACAGATCGGTGCTGGCGGTGATGGCGGCCATCTCCCGGCGGATGCCCTCCACCGGCCGCAGCGCGCGCCGGGTCACCAGCCAGGTCACCCCGGCCACGACCACCAGCAGCAGCGGCAGTCCGATGAGCATCGCGTCCCGGACGGTGCCCACCGCGCCCTGTTCGGTGGCCAGCGGGGCGCCCGCGTAGACGGTGACATCCTCGCCGCGGGCGTCGGTGACCTCCACGGCCGCCCAGCGGTACTCCGCGGTGCTGCCGTCGATCCGGGCCGTGCCGCCGCTGTACTCCGGGGTCGAGGAGACCTCCCCCGCGCCGCCGTCGTCATCGTCGTCATCGCCCTCGCCGGGCGGCGCCGGAACGGGCCGCACCGAGGGGCTGCCGGTGCCGGTGACCGCCTCGAGGTCGTCGCTGACCGCCCGGACCCGGTGGTCCTCGTCCACGATCTGCACCGGGGTGTCGTCCCCGAGGTCCAGCTCCCGGTACGCCACCCCGCCGGCCACCTTCGACGCGACCGCACGCGCGGCGGCCCCGGCGTCGACCTCGGCCCGGTCCGCCAGATTGCTCCGCAGCACCGCCAGGACCGCGATCCCCGCGGCCACCAGCGCCACCGCGACCACCACGGTCGCGCCCAGCGCCGCCCGCGACCGTACGGAGCCGAAGACCCTACCCACGGAGCCGGTACCCCGCTCCCCGTACGGTCTCGATCAGCCCGGCACCCAGCTTCCGGCGCAGGGCGCTGATGTAGACCTCGACGATGTTGGGGTCGCCGTCGTACGCGAAGTCCCAGACGTGTTCGAGGATCTCGGCCTTGGAGATCACATCCCCCGGCCGCAGCGCCAGGTGCTCCAGTACGGAGAACTCCTTGGCGGTCAGCGCGATCTCGCCCCCGTCCCGCTCCACCCGCCGGGCGCCGCGGTCCACCGACAGCTCGCCGATCCGCACCACCGGTGAGGCGGCGGGCCCGCGGCGGCGCAGCAGCGCGCGCACCCGGGCCACCAGCACCACGTACGAGAACGGCTTGGTCAGATAGTCGTCGGCGCCGGTGTCGAGCCCCTCGGCCTCGTCGTACTCGCCGTCCTTGGCGGTGAGCATCAGGATCGGCACATCGTTCCCGGCCGCGCGGAGCGCCCCGCACACGTGGTAGCCGTTCATCCCCGGCAGCATGATGTCGAGGACGATCAGGTCGTGGACACCCTCCTGCGCGCGGTGCAGCCCTTCGCGCCCGTCGTGCGCCACATCCACGGCGAAGCCCTCCGCTCGCAGCCCCTTGGCCAGCGAGACGGCGAGCCGCCGTTCATCCTCCACGATCAGCAAACGCATGCGACCAGCTTCCCAAAGCCAAGCTGAAGATCTCTTCAGGTGGCTTCAGCTCAGCTTCAGCATCCCTCGGTGATGGTGGTTGACGTCCGAACACGACCCGGGGAGGAACCCTCATGAAGCGCAACATCGTCATCGCCACCGTCGCCGCGGCCGCCCTCATCGGCGGCGGTACGGCCGTCGCCATGGCGGACGGCGGGACGGGCGGCGCGCAGTCCTCGTCCTCCGGCGCGGCCGGGACCACCGGGAAGGTGGCGGCGTACCACTCCGACGACACCGACCGCGACGACGCGGACGACAGGGACGACACCGACCGCGACGACACCGACGGCGCGGACCGCGAGGCCGGGTCGGTCAAGACCGCCCGGGTGACGCTCTCCGACGCCGCGAGCACGGCCCTGAAGGCCGCACCGGGCACACTGGCCTCCATCGATCTGGACGACGACGCCCGCAACGCCGTCTGGGACGCCGAGATCCTGGGCAAGGACGGGAAGTGGCACGAGGTCGGCGTGGACGCGTCCAGCGGCAAGGTGCTGGACCAGCGCGTGGACCGTGACGAGGACGACGACGCCGCCGAGCGCTCCGCCCTGAAGAAGGCCGATGTGAGCGCCGTCGAGGCGGCGCGGAAGGCCGCCGCGGGCGGTGGCACCGTGACCTCCGTCGGCATCGACGACGACCGCGCCGCGGCGTGGGAGGTCGAGGTCGTGAAGAACCACAAGGAGCGCGACCTGACCGTCGACGCGCAGAGCGGCAAGGTCACCCAGAACGTGTCCGACGACGACCGGAACGACGACGAGGCCGACGACCGCGACGACGACTGACCGGCTGACCGGCTGACCGGCCGACCTCTCGACAACCACGCGTACGGCGGGCCCCGGACACCGGGGCCCGCCCCGCGCGTTCCGGCCCACCCCCGCACGACGGCACCGACACCGGCCGTGCCGCGCGGCGGCGTGGCGGCCTCGCGGGTCCGCAAGGGTCCGCCGGGGCGGGCCTACGCCCCTTCGGTGACCCCGGCCACCAGTTCGTCGGCGGCCGTGTACGGGTCCAGCTCACCGGCCACGACCCGCTCCGCCAGCGCGCCCAGCCGCCGGTCGCCGTGCAGATCGCCGATGCGCGCGCGCAGCGCGGTCACCGCGATCGTCTCGACCTCACCGGCCGCCCGCCGCATCCGGCGCTCGGCCAGCACACCGTGCTCCTCCATCCAGGCGCGGTGCTTCTCCAGCGCCTCGACGACCTCGTCGATGCCCTCGGCGCGCGCCGCCACCGTCTTGACGATCGGCGGCCGCCAGTCCCCCGGCCCCCGTGCCTCGCCCAGGCCCAGCATGTGGTTGAGCTCGCGGGCGGTGGCGTCGGCGCCGTCCCGGTCGGCCTTGTTGACCACGTAGACGTCGCCGATCTCCAGGATCCCGGCCTTGGCCGCCTGGATCCCGTCGCCCATCCCCGGCGCCAGCAGCACCACACTGGTGTCGGCCTGGGCGGCGATCTCGACCTCGGACTGGCCGACGCCCACCGTCTCCACCAGCACCACATCGCAGCCGGCCGCGTCCAGCACCCGGATGGCCTGCGGCGCGGCCCAGGCGAGTCCGCCCAGATGGCCGCGGGTGGCCATGGACCGGATGTAGACCCCGGGGTCCGAGGCGTGCTCGGACATCCGGACCCGGTCGCCGAGCAGCGCCCCGCCGGAGAACGGCGAGGAGGGGTCCACCGCGAGGACCCCCACGCGCTTGCCGATCCGGCGGTAGGCGGTGACGAGCGCCGAGGTGGAGGTGGACTTCCCCACCCCGGGGGAGCCGGTCAGACCGACCACATAGGCACCCCCGGCCAGCGGCGCCAGCGCCGCCATGACCTCGCGCAACTGCGGCGAATCGCCCTCGATCAGCGAGATCAGCCGGGCGACGGCCCGCGGCCGCCCCTGCCGGGCCTGCTCCACCAGGGTGGGCACATCACTCATGGGTGCCGCGCTCCTCAACGCTCGTACCGCCGTACCGCCCCGCCGTGTCCGTGGACCGGCGCCGTTCAGAACCTCATCCCGGCGACCGCCGGGATCACGCCTTCTTTCCGGGGACCCGGATGATCAGCGCGTCGCCCTGACCCCCACCGCCGCACAGCGCGGCCGCGCCCGTGCCACCACCGCGCCGCCGCAGCTCCAGCGCCAGATGCAGCACGATGCGCGCGCCGGACATCCCGATCGGATGTCCGAGGGCGATGGCGCCTCCGTTCACATTCACCTTTTCGGAGGAAACGCCCAAATCCTTCATTGACTGCACCGCGACCGCGGCGAACGCCTCGTTGATCTCGATCAGGTCGAGGTCGCCGACGGTCAGCCCCTCCTTGCCCAGCGCATGCGCGATCGCGTTGGACGGCTGCGACTGGAGGGAGTTGTCGGGTCCGGCCACATTGCCGTGGGCGCCGATCTCGGCGATCCACTCCAGGCCCAGCTCCTCGGCCTTCGCCTTGCTCATCACCACGACGGCGGCGGCGCCGTCGGAGATCTGCGAGGAGGTCCCGGCGGTGATGGTGCCGTCCTTCGCGAAGGCCGGGCGCAGCTTGCCCAGGGACTCGGCGGTGGTCTCCCCGCGGATGCCCTCGTCCTTGGCGAAGACGACCGGCTCGCCCTTGCGCTGCGGGATCTCCACGGGGGTGATCTCGGCGTCGAACAGACCGTTCTTCTGGGCGGCGGCGGCCCGCTGGTGGGAGAGGGCGGCGATCTCGTCCTGCTCGGGGCGGGCGATGCCCAGCCGGGTGTTGTGCTTCTCGGTGGACTCGCCCATGGCGATGTTCTCGAAGGCGTCGGTGAGCCCGTCGTGCGCCATCGCGTCGAGCATCTCGATGGCGCCGTACTTGTGGCCCTCCCGCGACTTGGGGAGCAGATGCGGGGCGTTGGTCATGGACTCCTGGCCGCCCGCGACCACGACGTCGAACTCACCCGCGCGGATGAGCTGGTCGGCCAGGGCGATGGCGTCGAGGCCGGAGAGACAGACCTTGTTGATGGTCAGGGCGGGCACGTTCATGGGGATACCGGCCTTCACGGCCGCCTGCCGGGCCGGGATCTGGCCGGCGCCCGCCTGGAGCACCTGCCCCATGATCACGTACTGCACCTGGTCCCCGCCGACCCCGGCGCGGTCCATCGCCGCCTTGATGGCGATGCCCCCCAGGTCGGCACCGGAGAACGAGCGCAGGCTGCCGAGCAGCCGTCCCATGGGCGTGCGGGCACCCGCCACGATCACGGAGGTGGTCTTGGCGTTACCGGTCGATGGTGCGGTCATGTGGTGCGCCCCTTCACGAGAAGAAGGAAGTTAACGAGGGTTATCGTCAATGTACTGACCGGTCACCCGCGCGGTCACCGGCCCATCAGTGTGATCGCGCGCACGTTGCGTAACCACCGCGCAGAGCGGTGCACTGGTCCCATGCTGACGAGAATCGACCACATCGGGATCGCCTGCTTCGACCTCGACAAAACCGTCGAGTTCTACCGTGCCACGTACGGCTTCGAGGTGTTCCACTCCGAGGTCAACGAGGAACAGGGCGTGCGCGAGGCCATGCTCAAGATCAACGAGACCTCCGACGGCGGGGCCTCCTACCTCCAGCTCCTGGAGCCGACCAGGGAGGATTCGGCGGTCGGCAAGTGGCTGGCCAAGAACGGCGAGGGCGTCCACCACATCGCCTTCGGCACCGCCGATGTCGACGGCGACTCCGCCGAGATCCGCGGCAAGGGCGTACGGGTCCTCTACGAGGAGCCCCGCCGCGGCTCGATGGACTCCCGGATCACCTTCCTCCACCCCAAGGACTGCCACGGTGTGCTGACCGAACTGGTCACCGCCGCACCCTCCTCCGAAGCGGACCACTGAAGCGGACCACTGACCTACCCCTTCCCCGGCCGGTAGAGTGCAGGCTCGGCCGGGGTACGGGAATCGGAAGGATCGGGGTCCGGCCCGGGCTTTGCCGATGATCTGACACCATTTCTTCGGAAGGGCCAGCTCCGCACCGTCCGGCACACCTGTCGCCGGGCCGTGACCACGAGGAACCGCGAGGGACCACGAGGTACGGAGCCGGCCGCCGACGCGACCAGGGGACGGATGGGACCGCGCAGTGCGGGGCTACGACCGCTACGAGCCTGACGATCAGCTCTCGAAGTTCGAGGCCGAGATGGAGCGGCTGAAGACCGAGCGGGAGAAGGCCGTCCAGCACGCCGACGACCTCGGCTACCAAGTCGAGGTGCTGCGCGCCAAGCTGCACGAGGCGCGCCGCACTCTGGCGACCCGTCCTGCCTACGACAGCGGCAACCTCGGCTACCAGGCAGAACAGTTGCTGCGCAATGCGCAGATCCAGGCCGACCAGCTCCGCGCCGACGCCGAGCGCGAGCTGCGCGAGACCCGTGCCCAGACCCAGCGGCTGCTCCAGGAACAGGCCGAGCGGCAGGCCCGGCTCGAAGCCGAGCTGCACGCCGAGGCGGTGGGCCGCCGTCAGCGGCTGGACCAGGAGCTCGCCGAGCGCCGCGCCACCGTCGAGTCGCATGTCAACGAGAACGTCGCCTGGGCCGAGCAGTTGCGCGCCCGCAGCGAGGACCAGGCCCGCCGGCTGCTGGACGAGTCCCGCGCCGAGGCCGAGCAGTCACTGTCGGCCGCCCGCGCGGAGGCCCAGCGGCTGGCCGAGCAGGCCCGTCAGCGGCTCGGTTCGGAGACGGAGTCCGCCCGTACCGAGGCCGAGGGGATCCTGCGCCGCGCCCGCGCGGACGCCGAGCGGCTGCTCAACGCGGCCGGGGCACAGGCCCAGGAGGCCACCGACCACGCCGAGCAGCTCCGGGCCGGGGCCACCACCGAGTCGGACGAGGCCCGCCGTCAGGCCGCCGAGCAGACCCGCGCCGCCGAGCAGCGGATGCAGGAGGCGGAGACGGCGCTGCGCGAGGCGCGCGCCGAGGCCGAGAAGCTCCTGAACGAGGCCAAGGACGCGGCCGGAAAGCGGCTTTCGGCCTCCGAGGCCGACAATGAGCAGCGCACCCGTACGGCCCGCGCCGAGGTCGCCCGGCTGGTCGGCGAGGCCACCAAGGAGGCCGAGGCGCTGCGGGCGGAGGCCGAGCAGTTCCGTGACGACGCCCGCGCCGAGGCCGACCGGATGGTCTCGGAGGCCGGGGACGACGCCCGTGCCCGCGCCGCCGAGGACTCCGCGGCCCAGCTCGCCAAGGCGGCCCGCAGCGCCGAGGACGTGCTGACCCGCGCCTCGGAGAAGGCGCAGGCCACCACCAAGGCGGCGGCCGAGGAGGCGGAACGGATCCGGCACGAGGCCGAGTCCGAGGCGGACCGGCTGCGCACCGAGGCCCAGGACACCGTCGAGGAGCTCAAGGGCGCGGCGAAGGACGACACCAAGGAGTACCGCGCCAAGACCGTCGAGCTCCAGGAGGAGGCCCGGCGGCTGCGCGGCGAGGCCGAGCAGCTCCGGTCCGAGGCGGTGGCCGAGGGCGAGCGGATCCGCACCGAGGCCCGCCGGGAGGCGGTCCAGCAGATCGAGGAGGCGGCCAGCACCGCCGAGGAGCTGCTGACCAAGGCCAAGCAGGACGCGGAGGAGACGCGCTCGGGCGCGACCAGCGAGAGCGAGCGGGTCCGCACCGAGGCGATCGAGCGGGCGAACGCGCTGCGCCGCCAGGCCGATGAGCTGCTGAAGCGGGCCCGGGGCGAGGCCGAGGAGCTGGTGACGTCGGCCGAGGAGCGGGCCGAGGAGATCCGTACCGAGGCCGATCGCGCGGCCGAGGAGCTGCGCGAGGAGGCCGAGCGGTCGGCGGAGGACCGGCGGAGCACCGCCGAGGCCGAGCTGACCCGGCTGCACCAGGAGGCCGAGCAGCGGCTGGGCTCCGCCGACGACGCGCTGAGCGAGGCGCGCACGGAGGCCGAGCGGCTGCGCCGGGAGACGGCCGAGGAGATCGAGCGGCAGCGCGGGGAGTCCGCGGAGCGGCTGAACGCGCTGCGCCAGCAGGCCGAGGAGGAGGCCGACCGGCTGCGCGAGGAGGCCGCGGCCGACGCGTCGAACGCGCGCGCCGAGGGCGAGTCGGTGGCGGTGCGGCTGCGTAGCGAGGCCGCCGCGGAGGCCGAGCGGCTGCGCACCGAGGCCCAGGAGATGGCCGACCGGGTGCGTACCGACGCCACGGCCGCCGCCGAGCGGATCGGCGCGGAGGCGGCCGAGGCGCTGGCCGCGGCCCAGGAGGAGGCCGCCCGCCGCCGCCGTGAGGCCGAGGAGCTGCTGACCGACGCCCGTGAGGAGGCCCAGCAGGAGCGCACCCGGGCGCATGAGCAGAGCGAGGAGCTGCTGACCGCGGCCCGCAACCGGGTCGCCGAGGCGCAGACCGAGGCGCAGCGGCTGGTCGAGGAGGCCGAGCAGCGCTCGTCGGACATGGTCACCGCCGCCGAGCAGACCGCCCAGCAGGTGCGCGATGCGGTCGCCGGGCTGCATGAACAGGCCGATGCCGAGATCACCGGGCTGCGTACGGCCGCCGAGCATGCGGCGGAGCGCACCCGTACCGAGGCGCAGGAGGAGGCGGACCGGGTCCGCGCGGACGCCTACGCGGAGCGGGAGCGCGCCTCGCAGGACGCCACCCGGCTGCGGCAGGAGGCGCAGGAGGAGACCGAGGCCGCCAAGTCGCTGGCGGAGCGCACGGTTTCGGAGGCGATCGCCGAGTCGGAGCGGCTGACCTCCGAGGCCCGCGAGGACGCCGGGCGTCGCCGTACGGAGGCGGCCGAGCAGGCCGACCGGCTGCTCGACGAGGCCACCCATGAGTCCGAGCGGCTGCGCACCGAGGCCGATGAGACGCTCGACGAGGCGCGCCGTTCGGCCAACAAGACCCGCACGGAGGCAGCGGAGCAGGCCGACACCCTGGTGAGCGGCGCCACCGACGAGGCGCAGCGGCTGGTGGCCGAGGCCACGGCCCGCTCCCAGGCGATGCGCACCGAGGCGTCGGACGCGCGCGCCACGGCGGAGCAGGACGCGGCGCGCACCCGGGCCCAGGCCCGCGGGGACGCCAACAACATCCGCTCGGAGGCCGCGGCGCAGGCCGACCGGCTGGTGGGCGAGGCCGCGAGCGAGGCGGAGCGGCTGCTGGCGGAGGCCACCGCGGAGGCCGAACGGCTGCGCACCGAGGCGGCGGAGACCGTCGGCTCGGCCCAGCAGCACGCCGAGCGCACCCGGGCCGAGGCGGACCGGATGGGGGCCGACGCGGCGGCGGAGGCCGAGCGGATCCGGGCCGAGGCGCAGGCCGAGGCGGACCGGCTGGTCGACCGGGCCCGCGAGGACGCCAACAAGCGCCGCTCGGACGCGGCGGAGCAGGCGGACCGGCTGGTCACCGAGTCCACCGCGGAGGCCGAGCGGCTCACCGCGGAGGCGCAGGAGACCGCGCTGCGGGCGGCCACCGCGGCCGAGGAGCAGGCGGACACCATGGTGGGCGTGGCCCGCCATGAGGCCGACCGGCTGGTCGCGTCGGCCACCGAGGAGGCCAACGGGCTGGTGGAGAAGGCCCGTACGGACGCGGATGTGATGCTGGGCGAGGCCCGGGGCGACGCGACCGCGATCCGCGAGCGCGCCGAGGAGCTGCGCACCCGGACCGAGTCGGAGGTGGAGGAGCTGCACGAGCGGGCCCGCCGGGAGTCCGCCGAGCAGATGAAGGCCACCGGCGAGCGGGTGGACAAGCTGGTCGCGGCGGCCACCGCGCAGCTGATGAAGGCCGAGGAGAAGGCCAAGTCGCTGGTGTCGGACGCCAACAGCGAGGCCAGCCGGGTGCGGATCGCGGCGGTGAAGAAGGCCGAGGGCCTGCTGAAGGAGGCCGAGCAGCGGAAGGCCGACGCGACGCGGGACGCGGAGCGGATGAGGGCCGAGGCCACCACCGAGGCGACGGCGATCGTCGACGAGGGCAAGCGGGAGCTGGAGTTGCTCAAGCGGCGCCGCGAGGACATCAACTCGGAGATCTCCCGTGTCCAGGACGTACTGGAGGCGTTGGAGTCCTTCGAGACACCCGGATCGGGTGGCGCGGGCGCCAAGGAGAACGGCGGGGTCAAGACCGCGGCGGGAGCGGGTGCGAACAGACCGGGCGGAAAACGTTCCGACGGCTAGCGCCACACGCCGTATCGTGTCCGAATCATCCCGACGAGTGACAAGCGTTGGGCCTTAACGACACTCAAAAGGCTGGACATTCTCCAGATCAAACAGACGTTGACTCGATGACACGCCGCTCGGCCCCCTAGGATTCCCTCTATCACCTCACCGGTCTCTTTCGACAGGAACCCCATGAGCGACACTTCCTCCCCCTTCGGCTTCGAGCTCGTGCGGCGTGGATACGACCGCGGTCAGGTGGACGACCGCATTACCAAGCTCGTCGCCGACCGTGACAGTGCACTGGCCCGTATCACCTCCCTGGAAAAGCGCATCGAGGAGCTGCACCTCGAGACGCAGAACGCTCAGGCCCAGATCAACGACGCGGAGCCGTCCTACGCGGGGCTCGGCGCCCGGGTCGAGAAGATCCTCCGTCTCGCCGAGGAGGAGGCCAAGGATCTGCGCGAGGAGGCCCGCCGGGCCGCCGAACAGCACCGTGAGCTCGCCGAGTCGGCGGCCCAGCAGGTGCGCAACGACGCGGAGACGTTCGCCGCCGAGCGCAAGGCGAAGGCCGAGGACGAGGGCGCGCGTATCGTCGAGAAGGCGAAGGGCGAAGCCTCCACCCTGCGCCAGGAGGCGCAGAAGGACGCCCAGTCCAAGCGCGAGGAGGCGGACTCCCTCTTCGAGGAGACCCGCGCCAAGGCCGCGCAGGCCGCCGCCGACTTCGAGACGAACCTGGCCAAGCGCCGCGAGCAGTCCGAGCGCGACCTGGCCTCCCGTCAGGCCAAGGCCGAGAAGCGGCTCGCGGAGATCGAGCACCGCGCCGAGCAGCTCCGCCTGGAGGCCGAGAAGCTGCGCACCGACGCCGAGCGCCGGGCCCGCCAGACGGTGGAGACCGCGCAGCGCCAGGCCGAGGACATCGTGGCCGACGCCAACGCCAAGGCGGACCGGATCCGCAGCGAGTCCGAGCGCGAGCTGGCGGCCCTCACCAACCGCCGCGACAGCATCAACGCCCAGCTGACCAACGTCCGCGAGATGCTGGCCACGCTGACCGGTGCCGCGGTGGCCGCGGCCGGTACGCCGGAGGACGAGGCGGTCAGCCGTGGCGTCCCCGCCCAGCAGACCCGGTGACACCCGGTCATCCCGGAGCGCTCCCTGCCCCGTGCCGCACCGTGCGGCGCGGGGCAGGCGCGCGTCCGCGGCCGGTACTCCGGCGGGCGGCGGCCCGGTGGCGGGGGTGACGGGCCCCGCTTAGCGTGGCCGCATGATCGAGATCGAGGGGCTGACCAAGGCCTACGGTGACACGCTGGCCGTGGACGGCCTCTCTTTCACCGTACGGCCGGGTGTGGTCACCGGCTTCCTCGGTCCCAACGGGGCGGGCAAGTCCACCACCATGCGGATGGTGCTCGGTCTCGACCACCCGACGTCCGGCCGGGTCCGGATCGGCGGGCAGCCGTACGAGCGGCTGACGGACCCGCTGCGGCACGTGGGCGCCCTCCTCGACGCCAAGGCGGTGCACGGCGGCCGCAGCGCCTTCCACCACCTGCTGTGCCTGGCCCAGAGCAACGGGGTGGCGGACTCCCGGGTCCATGAGGTGCTGGACCTGGTCGGTCTCGGTTCGGTCGCCCGCAAACGCTCCAAGGGTTTTTCCCTGGGAATGAGTCAGCGGCTGGGAATCGCCGCCGCGATGCTGGGTGATCCATCCATTCTGATGTTCGACGAGCCGGTCAACGGACTCGATCCGGAGGGCATCCACTGGATCCGGAATCTGATGCGTGATCTGGCGGGTCAGGGACGGACCGTGTTCGTCTCAAGTCATCTGATGAGCGAAATGGCACTCACTGCCGACCATTTGGTGGTCATCGGTCAGGGACGACTTCTCGCCGACACCTCGATGCCGGATTTCATCACCGAACATTCACGTTCCTATGTGCGGCTGCGCTCCCCCGAACAGCAGCGACTGCGCGATGTCCTGGCCGCGGGCGGATTCACCGCGGTCCCCGGCTCCGACGGCTCGGTCGAGGTGGACGGCGGCGATCCGGTGCGGCTGGGCCAGCTCATGGCGGACCACCGGCTGGTCCTGCATGAGCTGAGCCGGCAGCAGGCGTCCCTGGAGGAGGCGTTCATGCGGCTCACGGCCGGATCGGTGGAGTACCACGCACATCCCGCGGGGGCCGATGAGCCCGCCCCGGCCGCCGTCTGGGGCGCCGACTGGCGGTCCGGGAAGGAGTCCTGACGATGGCGGTGCCGAGCCGGGTGCTGCGCTCCGAATGGACCAAGATCCGTTCGGTGCGCTCGACGGTGTGGACGCTGGGTGTGGCCGCGCTGGTCACGATCGCGCTCGGAGCGCTCATCAGCGCGCTGGTCCGGCATGACTTCACCCGTCTGTCGCCCCATGACAAACAGGTCTTCGACCCGACCTTCGTGAGTTTCGCGGGCACCGGACTCGGTCAGCTCGCGATGATCGTCTTCGGGGTGCTGGTGGTCTCCGGCGAGTACGCCACCGGAATGATCCGCACCTCGCTCGCGGCCGTTCCGCGCCGCGGGGTGCTGTTCACCGCCAAGCTCACCGTGGCGGCGCTGCTCGCCCTCGCGGTGGGCATGCTCACCAGCTTCGCCGCCTTCGCCACCGGCCAGACCCTGCTGGGCCAGTACCGGGCCGCGCTGGGCGACCCGGGGGTGCTGCGGGCGGTGCTCGGCGGCGGGCTCTACATGACGCTCATCACCGTGTTCTCGATGGCCGTCGCGGTGATGCTGCGCAGCCCGCTGCTGTCCCTGGGCGTGCTGATGCCGTTCTTCTTCCTGATCTCGAACATCCTGGCCAACGTGGAAGTGACACGGAAGTTCGGCGCGTATCTGCCGGACCAGGCGGGCCAGCACATCATGCGGGTGGTCCCGGACGGCGACGGCGCCCCGTACGGCCCGTGGGGCGGCTTCGGCATCATGTGCCTGTGGGTGGCGGCCGCCCTGATGACGGGCTACGTCCTGCTCAAGCGCCGCGACGCCTGAGCACTCCGCGGAACGTGCCGCGAAATGCGGTCGTTCGTCCGACGGCGCGAGGGTGTGTGCACGACGGCGCCGTCGTCCGGCCTGCGGAAGCCCGCGGCACGGTCCGGCACCGCATACGGAACCCCGCGCGGGGGACCGCGATCAGCGCCCGGCGCGTACGCTCGCGGGTGTGACCGACCGCAGTCTCGCCGCCCTGGGCTTCGCCGACGTGCCCGCCCGGCAGCCGCTGTGCTACCCCGGCCGTCCCGTCACCTCGCCCGCCCTGCTCACCGGTGGTGAGCTGTGGCCGCTGGAGCCCGCGGAGGGACGGCTGGGCCGCTGGCCGGTCCCCGGCCCGGACGGACACCGGGTACCGCTGGACACCGCGCTGGCCCGGCTCGGGGCGCCGGCGGCCGGTGCGCGCACCCCGGTCGTCGCGGTCGGCTCCAACGCCTCCCCCTCCCAGCTGCATCACAAGCTCTCCCGGCTGGACGACCGGTACGCCGTGCCGATGGTCCCGGTGGACATCACCGGGATCGCGGTCGGCGCTTCCGCGCACATCGGGCGCCACGGTTACGTCGCCTCCGCGCCGTTCACCGCGCCGCGGCAGCGCACCGCGCTGGTGGTGAGCTGGCTGGACGCCGGTCAGCTCGCGGCCGTGGACGCCACCGAGTACCCCAACTACCGGCGGGTGCTGCTGCCCGGCGCGGACTTCCCGATGGTGCTGCCGTCCGGTGAACGGCTGGGCGGCGCCTACCTCTACACCGGGGTGCGCGGGGTGCTGCGGGACCCGGACGGCACGTCGCCGCTGCCCGGCGGCGGCGACCAGAGCGCGCTGCTGACCCACCTGCTGGCCGCCTCGGACCGGCTGCGCACCCTGCTCGGCCCCGATCCGCGCTCCTGGGTCCGGCGGGCGAGCGCCGACCCCGCGGTGCGGGAGGCGGGCACCCGGGCCTTCCGGGACGAGGGCTGGGCGCTGCCGCAGGCGGGGCTCGGGGGCGGTGCCGGGGAGGCCGGGGACGGTGCCGAGGGGCCGCCCGGGGCCTGTGATTACGATGCGCTCTCATTCCTCCGGTGAGGGGAACCGTCAACCCACCGCTATCCTCCTAACCCTCACGGGGGCTCGCGCCCCGGACCCATTTGCACGAGGGGCGGAGAATGATCGAGGCAGTCGGCCTGACGAAGCGCTACGGCGCCAAGACGGCCGTGTACAACCTGTCGTTCCAGGTGAGGCCCGGTGCCGTCACCGGCTTCCTGGGACCCAACGGATCCGGCAAGTCGACGACGATGCGCATGATCCTGGGGCTCGACGAGCCCACCGCCGGGCAGGTCACCGTGGGTGGCTACCCGTTCCGCCGCCTCCCCAACGCACCGCGTCAGGTGGGTGCCCTGCTCGACGCCAAGGCCGTGCACGGGGGCCGCAGCGCGCGCCAGCATCTGATGTGCCTGGCCCAGCTGTCGGGTATCCCGGCCCGCCGGGTGGACGAGGTCCTGGGCGTGGTCGGCCTCCAGAGCGTCGCCGGCAAGCGGTCCAAGGGCTTTTCGCTCGGTATGGGCCAGCGCCTGGGCATCGCCGCCGCCCTGCTCGGCGACCCGCAGGTGCTGCTCTTCGACGAGCCGGTCAACGGTCTGGACCCCGAGGGCATCCTGTGGGTCCGCAACCTGATGAAGCAGCTCGCCTCCGAGGGCCGCACCGTCTTCGTCTCCAGCCACCTCATGAGCGAGATGGCGCTCACCGCGGACCACCTGATCGTCATCGGGCGCGGCCAGCTGCTCGCCGATATGAGCGTCCGGGACTTCATCTCGTACAACTCCGCGGACTTCGCCCGCGTCCGCACCCCCGAGGGCGAGCCCGAGCAGCGCGAGAAGCTCACCTCCGCCCTGAGCGAGGCGGGCGGCCAGGTGCTGCCCGAGCAGGACGGCGCCCTGCGGGTGACCGGACTGCCGCTGCCGCGGATCAGCGATCTGGCGCACGGCGCCGATGTCCGCCTCTGGGAGCTGTCGCCGCACCAGGCATCGCTGGAGGAGGCGTACATGCGGATGACCTCCGGCGCGGTGGACTACCGCTCCACCGCAGACCAGCGTGCCGGGCTGATGGAGCCGGCCCCCGGTATGCCGCCGCAGGGCGGTGCGTACGGCTACGCCCCGGGGGCGCCCGGCCAGCCCATGGGCCCCGGCGGCTTCCCGCCCGGCACCGTGCTGCCGGGATACGCCGAGCCGCCCGCCGCCCCGCAGGGCCACGCACCGGCGCCCTACGGTCAGTCGCAGGGCCACGCACCGGCGGCCGCGCCCGCGGCGCCGCCCGCCGCCCCGCCGGCCGCACCGGCCGCTCCCCCTGCCTCGGCTCCCGACATGACCAAGCGCGACAGCGAGGACGCCCGATGACGACCCCGTACCAGCCCCCGTCGGCGCCCGTCCCGCCGCATACGCCCCCGCACACCCCGCCGGTGCCGCACGGCGCCCCGCAGGCACCGCAGCAGCAGATGCCGCCGCAGCCGGGGCACCCGTACCCGCAGATGGCCGCCCCCGCGGCGCCGCAGCAGCAGCCCGTCCCGCAGCAGATGCCGCAGCCGACGCCGCCGCCCGCCGGGGCCAACCCGTCCCAGCCGTACGCCGCCGTGGGCGGCTACACCTCGCCGATCCCGGTCCGCGGCACCCACCTCGGACACGCCCTCGCCTCCGAGTGGACCAAGATCAAGTCGGTGCGGTCGACGATCTGGACGCTGAGCGTGATGGTCGCGCTGGTGGTCGGGATCGGACTGCTGGTCTCCGCGGGCACCAGCGACGACGAGTACACCAACGCTCCCCCGACCCTGCCCGGCTTCTTCGGCACCCTGCTGGGTCAGCTCTGCCTCGTCACCCTGGGCGTGCTGGTGGTCTCCTCCGAGTACGGCACCGGCATGATCCGCACCACGGTCACGGCCTGCCCGCAGCGCGGGCGCGTGCTGGCCGCCAAGGCGATGGTCTTCTTCACCCTCTCGTTCATCACCACGACCGCGGCACTGGCCCTGGTGGCGTTCGCCGGATCGGGGATGCACAGCGGTCCGGGTGTCATGGAGCCCACCGGTGACCAGATGGTCGGCGCCACCATCGGGGCCGGGCTCTACATGTCGCTGCTCGGGCTGCTCTCCATGGCCGTCGGCTCCATGCTGCGGCACTCCGCGGGCGCCATCACCGCGATGCTCGGTGTGGTGCTGCTGCCGGCGATCCTCCCGGCGTTCCTGATGATGTCCGAGAGCCTCCAGGACCTCGGCGAGACCATGCAGAAGTACTCCTCGCCCAACGCGCTGGCGTCGCTGTTCCAGCTCTCCGACGAACTGGGCAGCGGCTGGTCGCAGCTCGGCGTACTGGCCGGGGTCACCGGCGCGGCGCTGATCGGCGCCTACGTGCTGCTGGAGAAGCGGGACGTCTGAGACATCCCGCTCCGGCCGCCTGCCCCGCGGCCCTCAGTACTTCGGCGCGTTACGGGACCGCTGGAGCTTCGCGCTCCGGCGGTCCCGCGCGTTCCAGCAGGCCTTGTGCCAGTGGCGGCGGTCATCGGCCCCCGAATGCTGCTGCCAGGCGACCACATGCGGCACCCCCGGCGGGATCCCCTGGTCACACCCCGGGCAGCGATAGTGCTTGGTGGCGGCGCCCCCGCTGATCTGCCGCACCACCCACTCCTCGCCCTGCCAGTCCTCGGTGCGCTCGAGTCCGAAGCGGTCGGCACCGTCGCGGCCGACGGGCTGCTCGCCGCCTCTCGGGCGGTTGCGGCGTGGAGACACGATGACACCTCGGGAACTCGAGAGCTGGGCGACTCAGGCCCGCTGAGGGCTACGGGCTGTGACCACAGTACGCGTTACGGTCACGCTTCCGGAAAGCCGTCGTCCACCCCCACTCTCCGATCATCATGAAAACTTCTTGCCAAGCCGTGCCCTTGGCACGTGTCAGGCGTTAATGCCTTCGAGGGGGTGCGCCCGCGTCCGCGGACGTTCCGCGACAAGGAGGCAGATGGCGATGCATGTGGGGGCTTTCATCCTGGCCGCTCAATTCCCGGGCCAGGGACATCAGGAGGCGCTGCACCGGGCGGTGCGGTCGGCCGAACTGGCCGAGGTGTCGGGGCTGGACGCGGTCTGGCTCGCCGAGCACCATTTCGTTCCGTACGGGGTCTGTCCGTCCGCGGTCACCCTCGCCGCCCATCTGCTGGGCCGCACCCGGACGCTCGGGGTCGGCACGGCGGTGAGCGTGCTGCCGACGGCACATCCCGTCGCGCTGGGTGAGCAGGCGGCGTTGCTGCACCAGGTCTCCGGCGGCCGGTTCACCCTGGGGGTCGGCCGCGGCGGGCCGTGGGTGGACCTGGAGGTCTTCGGCGCCGGTCTGGAGGCGTTCGAGCACGGCTTCCCCGAATCGCTCGATCTGCTGCTCCGCTGGCTCCGCGAGCCCCGGGTCGGGGCGGACGGCGAGCGGTTCACCTTCCGTGAGGTGCCGGTGGTGCCGCGCTGCGAGGATCCGCTCGGCGCGCGGGGCGCGGTCTCCCCTCCGGTGGTCGTGGCCTGTACCTCGCCCGGCAGTGTGCGGCTGGCCGCCGAGCGCGGGCTGCCCATGCTGCTCGGTATGCACTGCGGTGACGAGGAGAAGGCCGAGGCGGTCGCGCTCTGGCGGAGCTCCGCGCTCGCCGCGGGCCGTTCGCCCGATGAGGTCGAGGCGGCGGAGCATGTCTCGGCGGGGGTGGTGCAGATCGCGGACGCGCGCCCGGAGGCCGCGGAGATCCTGACCAAGGCGATGCCCGGCTGGTTACGGCAGGGGCTCGATGCCCATGTCACGGTCGACGGGCGGCAGCGCCGGATGCGCGATCCGGTGGCCTATGCGGAGTTGCTCTGCGAGCTGCATCCGGTCGGCCCGCCGCGGCTGTGCGCGGACCGGCTGGCGGCCACCGCGGAGCGCACCGGGATCCGCCGGTTCGCGCTGCTGGTCGAGGGGTCGGGCGATCTGGCGACCACGGAGGAGAATGTGCGCAGGCTCGGTGGTGAAGTGCTGCCGCTCCTGTGCTGATACACCTCCCCCAGAGGGAGCGGCAGCGGTCATCGCGTCAGCAGTCGCGCAGTTCGGGCGACTGGTTCAGCAACTGCCCCCGAACCGAGGTGAAGCGCGCGAGGCGCTCATCCGCCGACGCGTCCAACGGGAAGACGGCCACCCGGTGACAGTTCTGGAAGGCCAGCCGGACCCCGAAATGGCGCTGGAGCGCGCCGCGTATCGCGTCACTCGCCAGTGCGCGCAGCAGTTGACCGCGTGCCTGCTCGTCCGGCGGCGGCGTCTGGTTGTCGGCGAACTCTCCGCCGTCCACCTTGAGCTGGGCCACCAGCGAGCTGATCATCTCCCATGCGTACGGTAGGGAGTTCCGGACGCAGTCGACGAATTCCGCTTCGTCGACCTCGCCTCGCTCGGCCTGTTCGAGAAGGGCCGGTGAGACGTCGAGCGACATGGGTTCTCCTCTCGCGACCCCGGGGTGCGGGGTCTCAGGGATGGGATGGGCGGACGGCGACGGAGCGTACCCGTCCGGCGACCGCCCGCTTCAACGGTAATTCGGCCACTGCCCCCGCACCAGGAGAACGGGCACACAACCAGCCATCACCGAACGGGTCCATCGCCGGACGAATCGCGTGGAGCCACCGGCGTCGAGTAGCGTTGCCGACCATGCGTCTCGTCATCGCCCGGTGCTCCGTGGACTACGCCGGCCGTCTCACCGCCCACCTCCCCTCGGCACCCCGTCTGATCCTCGTCAAGGCCGACGGCAGTGTGTCCATCCACGCGGACGACAGGGCCTATAAACCCCTCAACTGGATGTCTCCCCCGTGCACCCTCAAAGAGGGCGATGACGATGTGTGGACGGTCGTGAACAAAGCGGGGGAAAAGCTCATCATCACCATGGAGGAAGTCCTCCATGACTCGTCGCATGAACTCGGCGTCGACCCGGGCCTGATCAAGGACGGGGTGGAGGCCCATCTCCAGGAGCTGCTGGCCGATCGGATCGAGACACTCGGCGATGGCTGGACGCTTATTCGGCGTGAATACCCCACCGCCATTGGCCCCGTGGACATTCTCTGCCGGGACGCGGACGGCGCCACCGTGGCGGTGGAGATCAAGCGGCGGGGGGAGATCGACGGAGTCGAGCAGCTCACCCGCTATCTGGAGCTGCTCAACCGGGATCCCCACCTCGCCCCGGTGAAGGGTGTGTTCGCCGCCCAGGAGATCAAGCCGCAGGCGCGGGTGCTGGCCACCGACCGCGGAATCGGCTGTGCGGTCCTCGACTACGACGCGCTGCGCGGTATCGAGGACGACAAGCTGCGCCTCTTCTGACGGGCCCGGCCGCCACACCCCTCACTTCCCGCCACCCGACCGCATCCGCGCCCGGCGCGATGCGGTCGTCGGCTTTCCGTACGGCCGGCTAGGCCGAGGCCGACGAGGACGGGGCGGTGGAGGTGCTCGGCGCGCTGGCCGTGGTGGAGGTGTGACCCGAGGGCGTCGGCGCCGTGGTGGACGGCGAGGTCGTCGGGCTCGGCTCGTCCGTGGGGTCGTCCGGGGTCGTCGGGGTGCTGCTCGGCGTCCGGGTCGGCCGGTGGGTGGGGCGCTGGGTCGTGGGGTCCGGCGAGGGCGACGAGGGCTTGCCGGTCTCCGAAGGCGTACCGCTGGTCGACGGGTCGTCGTCCGGGGAGGTCGGAGTGCCGGGCGTCGCATCGGCCGGAGTGCTGGGCGAGGTGGACGACTGCGGCACCCCGGTGGACCCCGGCCGGGGGTCCTGGCCGGGGTCGCCGGTCGGCTCGTCCGCGGTGAGATCGGCGTCGTCGTCCTGCTGGGACGCCGTCCGGTCGGGCTTGACGCGGTCGCCGGGCTGGTCCTTGTCGTCGGAGGTCATCCCCAGGGTCACCACGGTGCCGAGGACCGCCACCAGGAGCGCGCCCGAGGCCACCGCTATCACGTTGCGCCGGGCACCGGCCGCCGTGAGGCGGCGCAGCCCGCGCGGACGGCCGCCGGGGGCCGCGGCACCCGCCTTCGCCGTCGGACCCGTCGAGCCCGGTGCGCCCGTCGAGCCCGGTGCGCCGGTCGCGTTCCGCGCCGTCACCGCGGGGAGGGCGCTCGTCCCGGCCGCCGCGGCCGTACCGAGGGAGGTGAGCGGACTGGTCGCCGCCACCTTCGGGGTGACGACGGTGATCTCGGTATCGGGGTTCTGCGCCCCCGGAGCACCCGGAACCCCCGGCGCACCGGCCCCGTCCCGGGCCCCCGGAGCGCCCGGCGCGGAGGCCGACTCCTCGTGCCGGGCCGCCGGGACCTCCTCGCCCGCGGCCGACCGGCCGCCCCCCGCGGTGCCGAACGCACCCGCCATCGACGATCCGGCCGTACGGTCGCTGACCAGGGCCAGTGCCCGCCGCCCCGCGACCGTGCCGCGCTTGTCGGCGAGGACGCCGCGCAGTCCGATGGACGCTTCCAGCTCCGCGCGGGCCCGGTCGAGATTGCCGGTGCACAGCGCGAGGACGCCCAGCTCATGGTGGAAGTACGCCTCGTCGGAGACCTGTCCGGCCAGCCGGGCGGCCTCCTGGCCGTGGCGCACCGCGCGCTCCCAGGCACCCCAGTGCAGCGCGGCGGCGAAGGCGGGGGCGGCGGCGCGGGCCAGGGCCACGGCGGCGTCGGCGTGGCCCGCCTCGCGGCTGGCGACCAGGGTGGTCATGGCGCCGAGAACGGCGTCCGCCTCGGCGGCCACCCGGTCGGGGGCGACCGAGGGGTGTCCGGCCCACCAGGCGTAGTGCTGGGCGACGGTGTGCGCCCGCCCGGCGGACTCCGCGGCGTCCCCGGCGAAGCCCTCGTCGGTGAGCTGGGCGGCCACACCGGCGGCCAGCCGGTAGTGCGATCCGGCGGTGGTGATCAGCCCGCAGCCCAGCAGCTCGGCCAGGGCGGCGTCCGCCTGGGTGTCCTCGGTGAGCGCGGGCAGATGGGCCTGGTGCGGCAGTTCGCCGCCGAGCGCGAGCGCGAACCGCAGGGCGTCCCGGGCCGCCTCACCGAGCTCCCCGGCGAGCAGCCCGGCGGGGGTGGCGGCCTCCGCGCGGCTGGGCAGCGGTCCGCCACCGCGCTCCTCGCGCCGCCGCAGCAGCGCGCCCGCCTGGACGAAGCGCAGCGGCAGCCCCTCGGCCGCGAACCACAGGTCCGCGGCCCAGCCCGCCTCCTCCTCCGTCAGCGGCCGGCGTACGGCGCGCTCCAGCAGCTCCAGACCGGCGGTGCGGCTGAGGCCGGAGAGGAAGACCTCTTCGAGGTGCGAGTCGGCGGAGGGCGCGGCGATCCCGGGGGTGGCGGAGATCAGGAAGGCGCATTCGGGGGTCGCGTCGAGGAACTCGTCCAGCGCGGCGCCGCCGAAGTCGATGTCGTCGAGGACGACCACGGCGCCGATCTCCTGGACCGCCGCCAGCAGTCCGGCGCGGTCGGGGCGGTGGAGCGGTGCGCGGTAGACGGCGGCGTAGAGGTCATGGAGGAGATCGGTGGGGGTGCGGCGGTAGCCGGAAAGCCGGACCACACCGTCCGGGGCGAGCCGCTCGCAGTCGGCGGCCACGGCCTCCAGCAGGACGCTGCGCCCGGCGCCGGAGGGACCGGTGACCCGCACCGAGCGGCCGCGAGCCAGCAGCCGGGACAGCCGCTCCCGCTCCTCCTCGCGCTCCAGCACGGGCAGCTCGGGCACGACGGTGCCGGAGGGGCGCGGCGGGGCGGCGGCCCGGCGCAGCTCGGCACGCTCCTCGGCGCTGCGCCGCCCGGGCCGGTCGGGCCGCTCGCCGGGCGGACAGGGTTCTATCTCGCTGCCGTCGACGGGGTTGACGGTCAGCAGGTGGTCGCCGGAGACGATCCGGGCGGTACGGGCGGGGGCCGGAGCGTCGCTGTCCAGATGGGGCAGGAGCGGATCGCCCGGCGGTGGGGCGGGCAGGGCCGACGGACCCTGGCCGTCCGCCGGGCGCGAGGACTCGGCCGGACGGGAAGCGGCCTCGTCGCGGCCGTGTTCCTCCGGTCCGCGGTTCATCGGCTCCATGGTGATGGCCCCCAGTGCGTGGCGTGCTGTGTGGCTCCCCGGCCCGCCGTCGCCTCTGGTCGGTGCCGCCGTGGGGAAAGGGCCCGGCGGTACCGAACCCTAGACCTTCTCACAGTATCCACTCCCCGGCAGGGAGGGCACGCCACCCCGGTGCCGCCCGGCCTCTCGGAGCCCGCGCCATGGCGGGATCCGAGAGGCCGGGCGTCCGCGGGTGCTTCAGACGCGCGGCAGGGATTCGGCCTCGAGGCCGCCCTCGATGGCCAGGATGCGGTGCAGCCGGGTGGCCACCAGCAGCCGCTGCATCTGGGGCGGGACTCCGCGCAGGACCAGCCTGCGCCCCGCCCGGCCGGCCCGCCGGTGCGCCCCCATGATGACGCCGAGTCCGGTGGCGTCCCAGGAATCCAGCTCGGTGAGGTCCAGCACCAGATCCCCACCGCCGGAGTCGACAGCGGTGTGCAGGGCCGTCCGGGCGTCCGCCGCGCTTCGGACATCCAGTCGGCCCCCGACGACCAGCTCGGTGTGGTCGCCCCTGATGTGCATATGCACTCCCCACTTCGGTGCGTCGTGTGTCGTCAATAAGCCATTCTGTCTACAGAACTGACTGCCCCTCACGCGACGAAGTTGCCGCTTGTAAGCGAACCGATACCGAATTCACCCGCGAGGGTGAGTCCCAAGCCTGGCGCGGTAACCGGGCCCGTCAGTAGCGGTAGAAGCCCTCGCCGCTCTTGCGGCCGATGTCCCCCGCGTCGACCATGCGGCGCATGCTCTCCGGCGGTGCGAACTTCTCGTCCTGGGACTCGGTGTAGATGTTCTCGGTGGCGTGCATCAGGATGTCCACGCCGGTGAGGTCGGCCGTGGCGAGGGGTCCCATCGCGTGGCCGAAGCCCAGCTTGCAGGCGATGTCGATGTCCTCGGCCGAGGCCACTCCGGATTCGTGGAGCTTGGCCGCCTCGACGACGAGGGCGGCGATCAGACGTGTGGTGACGAAGCCCGCGACATCACGGTTGACGACGATACAGGTCTTGCCGATGCCCTCCGCGAACTCCCGTGCGCGGGCGAGGGTTTCGTCACTGGTCTTGTAGCCGCGCACCAGCTCGCAGAGCTGCATCATCGGCACCGGGGAGAAGAAGTGGGTACCGACCACCCGCTCCGGGCTCCCGGTGGCCGCCGCGATCTTGGTGATCGGGATCGCGGAGGTGTTGGAGGCGAGGATGGTGTCGTCCTTGACCAGCCCATCGAGGGTCCGGAAGATCTCCCGCTTGACCTCGACCTTCTCGAAGACGGCCTCGACCACGACATCCGCGTCGGCGGCGGCGTCGAGGTCGGTGGTGGTGGTGATCCGGGCGAGGGCCTGCTCGGCCGCCTCGGCCTCCAGCTTGCCCTTGGAGACGAACTTCTCGTACGAGGCCCGGATGCCGTCCGTACCGCGCCGCAGCGCCTCGTCGGTCACATCGCGCAGCACGACGTCCCAGCCCGCCTGTGCCGAGACCTGCGCGATGCCGGACCCCATGAGTCCGGCTCCGATGACCACGAGCTTCCTGGCCACGACACACACCCTTCGATCGACGTTGATGTGCCGGACCTTAACGCCCGTTCACCCTCCGTGGCAGCCCTTAGTAAGGCGCGTCACGGTGTGTTCTTCGCCGCATAGTTGAGCGTGCGCTCCCCGAGGAGGGAGGTGACCAACTCCAGGCGGCCCAGTACCTCGCGCGCCACGTCCGCCGGTTCGCCCCCGGCCGCGATCAGCCGCTGGACGCTGTTGAACAGCACGCTGTTCACCCAGGCGAGCTGGCTGGCGACCAGCATCGGTTCGGGGTCACCGGGGTCCGCGCCGGTCTCCTCGCACAGGGTGTCGCCGATGGCGTGGCAGGTCCGCTCGTGCATCGACATGATCCGCAGACTCAGGGCCGGTGAGTCCTGGATGACGGCCATGAAACGCGCGAATCCCGGGCTGAGCGGGGCGTAGCTGCCGTCCTCGAGGGAGGTGCGCAGCTCCCGCAGGACGGCGACGGCAGCGGACTCGCCCACCGCACGCTCCTCGATCCAGCGCGACAGCCGTCCCACCGTCTCCTCCTCCCGGTCGAAGAAGAGGTCCTCCTTGGCCGGGAAGTAGTTGTAGACCGTGTTCACGGACACCTCGGCGGCCTCCGCGATCTCGGCGATGGTGACCGCCTCGAACCCGCGCTCCAGGAACAGCCCGGTCGCCACGTCCGAGATGTACTGCCGGGTCTGCCGCTTCTTCCGCTCCCTGAGCCCTTCCGCCATGGACCCATCCTAGCTTCGCTGGTGCCGCTTAATTTTTGGAGTCATTGCAATTTTGGGGTGGCCCTGGTTTTCTGTGGGGCATGGCAGTCCTCATCACCAGCGGGCTCGCCCGCACCTTCCGGACCAAGCGCGGCCCCGTCGAGGCCGTACGGGGCATCGATCTGACCGTCGAAGCGGGGGAGATCCTCGGCTTCCTGGGACCCAACGGCGCGGGCAAGACCACCACGCTGCGCATGCTCACCACCCTGCTCCCGCCCACCGGCGGCACCGCGACCGTCGCCGGGCACGATCTGACCCACGACCCCGCCGGGGTGCGCCGCCGCATCGGCTACGTCGCCCAGACCGGCGGCGTCGACCCGACCGTCTCCGTACGGGAGGAACTGGTCACCCAGGGCAGGCTGTACCGGCTCACCCGGCAGCGGGCCACCGCCCGCGCGGCCGAACTGGCCGGGGACCTGGACCTCACCGCGCTGATGGACCGCCCCTGCGGCGCGCTCTCCGGCGGTCAGCGGCGACGTCTGGACATCGCCCTGGGCCTGGTCCACCGGCCCGGGATCCTCTTCCTCGACGAACCGACCACCGGCCTCGACCCCGGCAGCCGCGCCGAGCTGTGGGACCTGGTCCGCCGACTGCGCGACGAGCACGGCACCACGGTGTTCCTGACCACCCACTACCTCGACGAGGCCGATGCGCTCGCCGACCGGCTGGTCATCGTCGACCAGGGGCGGATCGCCGCCGAGGGCACCTCGGCGGCGCTCAAGGCCCGGTACGGGGGCTCACCGGAGGCGACCCTCCAGGACACCTTCATCGCCATCACCGGACACGGCACCCCACGGCGTGACACCGCCCCGCTCACCGTCTGAACCCCGCATCACCCCCGCGCACCCCGCCCAGCCGTCCACAGCGGTCAACCCGCCCTCCCGGAAGGGGAATCCGTGCCCCACGTCCTGTCCGACACCGTCCTGGTCTTCGGCCGGTACGCCCGTCAGACCCTGCGCTCCACCCCCGCCCTGGTCTTCGGACTGGTCCAGCCGCTGCTCTTCCTGGTCTTCTTCGGACCGCTGCTGGAGGATCTGCCGCTGAGCGGCGACGGTGACTCCTGGCAGCTCGTCGTCCCCGGCATCCTCATCCAACTCGGCCTGTTCAGCGCCTCGTTCACGGGCATCGGCCTGGTGCTGGAGAAGCGCCTCGCGATCGTCGAGCGGATGCGGGTCACCCCGGTCAGCCGGCTGGCGCTGCTCATGGGCCGGGTGCTCAAGGACGTCGTCCAGCTTCTGGTGCAGTCCCTGGTGCTGGTGGCCGTCGCCGTGGTGATGGGGCTGCGGGCGCCCGTGCTGGGGGTGGTGATCGGCTTCGTCTTCGTCGCCGTGCTCACCGTCTCGCTCGCCTCGCTGTCGTACGCGCTGGCCATGCGGGTGGCCACCCCGCAGGAGTTCGCCCCCGTCATCAACGCCGTCACCATGCCCGCGATGCTGCTGTCCGGTGTGCTGCTGCCGATGTCGCTCGCACCGGACTGGCTGGACGCGGTCTCCCACGCCGTGCCGTTCCGCTACCTCGTGGACGGCGTACGGGCCGCCTTCGCCGGGGAGTACGGGGACGGCAGGATCGCGGTGGCCGCGCTGGTCGCCACCGGTCTCGCGGTGGTGGCGGTGACCCTCGGCGCCCGGCTCTTCCGGCAGGCGGGGGCGTAGCCACGGCGCGTAGTCTCGGGCCCATGGTCAATCTCACCCGCATCTACACGCGCACCGGGGACTCGGGCACCACCGCCCTCGGCGATATGAGCCGCACCGCCAAGACCGATCTGCGGATCTCCGCCTACGCCGACGCCAACGAGGCGAACGCCGCGATCGGGGTGGCCATCGCGCTGGGCGGGCTGCCCGAGGAGCTCACCACCGTCCTGGTCCGCGTCCAGAACGACCTGTTCGACGTGGGCGCGGACCTGTGCACCCCGGTGGTGGAGAACCCGGAGCATCCGCCGCTGCGCGTCGAGCAGAGCTACATCGACAAGCTGGAGGCGGACTGCGACCGCTTCCTGGAGGGGCTGGAGAAGCTGCGCAGCTTCATCCTCCCCGGCGGCACCCCCGGCGCCGCGCTGCTGCACCAGGCGTGCACGGTGGTCCGCCGCGCCGAACGGTCCACCTGGGCGGCGCTGGAGACCCACGCGGACGCCATGAACCCGCTCACCGCCACCTATCTCAACCGGCTGTCGGACCTGTTGTTCATCCTGGCCCGCTCGGCCAACAAGGAGGTCGGCGACGTGCTGTGGGTGCCCGGCGAGAACCGCTGACACCAAGCGGCCCGCACACCGCGAACGGGGCCGGAACCGGGCGCTCCCCGGTTCCGGCCCCCGCCGCGACGGCCCTCACTCCGGGAGCGAGGAGCGGACCCGCTCCGGCGCCCGCTTCGGCTCCGGCTCCCGCTTCGGCCACAGCGTGTAGCTCATCGCGATGACCGCGTTGATGCCGATGACGAACAGCATCCGGGTCTGCCACTCCCGCAGCGAGCCGATCTCCCCGTCGTCCCCGACGTACCAGACCGCACCCTGCAGCAGCACGATCGCGATCACCGAGGCCAGCATCCAGCGCAGCGCGGTCTTCCACTCGTGCACCGCGCGCGCCGTCCCGTACTTCGGCGGCTTCACCGGCGGCGGACCGCCGAAGAAGCGGTGGGCCACCCGGGCGTCCACCCACGAGATCGTCTGATGGCCCAGCGCCACCGAGAAGCCGATGTAGACGGCGGCGAGCCCGTGCTTGAAGTCCGGTTCCGCACCGTTCTTGAGGTCGATCGCGGTCGCCACGAAGAGCACCAGTTCCAGCAGCGGCTCGCACAACAGCACCGCGACGCTCGCCTTCGGCATCTTCGCCAGGTACCGCAGGCCCAGCCCGATGGCCAGCAGTACCCAGAACCCGACCTCACAGGCGATGATCAGCGCGACAATCACGGATGGCTCCTCTCGCTCTCCCCCTCCACGCTCCCGTGCGATCCGGGCCGCCGCGTCGTCGCGGGCGATGAGAACCGACTGCATCCTTCGATGTACTCCCCCTCGTCCCGGCCCCGCCCGCGAGCGGAGGATCACCCGCCGTCGCCCGTGATGGGATGGGCGTCATGCCGTCCCGCCCGCGTCTGCTCCAGCGTCCGCACCGCGACGATGTGCTGATCAGCCTCGCCGGACTGGTCGGCGGAGTCGTCCTGTGGTCGCTCGGGCTGGTGGGCGGGGATTCGTTCCCCCGGGAACCGGAGGCGCTCACCCTGGTCCCGCTGGTGGTGATGGCAGGGGCCGAACTGCTGCGCAGGACCGCCCCCGCGGTCGCGCTGTGCGTGGCGGTGCCCGCCCTCGCCGCCGACCAGTTCGCGGGCTCGCTGATCGCCACCATCGTGATGTTCACCGATGTGCTCTACGGGGCGGTGGTGTACGGAACCCCCGCGATGGCCCGCAAGATCCCGCTGGCCACGGTCTATCTGACGGTCGTGGCCACGGTCGTGCCGATCGCGGTCTACCGCACCCCGGCATCCCTGCTCGTCGGCGTGGTGGTCGGCCTGGTGGTGCTGACGCCCGCCTGGACCGGCTGGGCCATCCGCGAGCACCGGGAGGCCGCCGCCGCGGAGCGGCTGCGCGCCGAACAGACCGCGCTCCTGGCCGAGCTGGACCGCCGCGAGGCGGTCACCGCGGAACGCGCCCGGATGGCCCGGGAGCTCCACGACATGGTGGCCAACCACCTGTCCGCCATCGCCATCCACTCCACCGCCGCGCTCTCCCTCAAGGACGCCACCGCCACCGAACGGGCCCTCGGGGTCATCCGGGAGAACAGCGTGCACGGCCTCGCCGAGATGCGCCGGCTGATCGGTCTGCTGCGCGACGCCGGGGACGGGGGCGCACCCGCGCCCGCGCCCACCCTGGACGCCCTGGACACCCTGCTGGACCAGGCGCGCGCCACCGCCGCGGCGGGCTCCGGCGGCCAGGAGTTCGTCCTGCGCGACGACCGCCCCGGGGGCACCGCCCCACTGCCCGCGCCGGTCGGGCTGGCCGCCTACCGCATCGTCCAGGAGTCCCTGACCAACGCGCTGAAGCACGCCGGACCCGGCCGGGTGGAGGTCACCCTCGACCGTCTCCCGGACGGCCCGCTGGAGGTCGGTGTCACCAGCCCGTACGACGAGGACCGCGCGGCGCCCCGGGCGCCCGGCTCCGGCAGCGGGCTGATCGGGATGCGGGAGCGGGTCTCGCTGCTCGACGGCACCCTGGAGACCGGACCGGCGGACGGCCCCTCGGGCCGGATCTGGCGGGTCCGGGCCACCCTGCCGCTCACCTCGGGATACGCCCCCGAGACCGTCCACTCCCCCACCGACCAGGAGCCGCAGTGACCCAGCCGACCACCCCGCCGCGGACCGTCCGCGTGCTCGTCGCCGAGGACCAGGCGGCGGTGCGCTCCGGGCTCGTCCTCATCCTGGGCTCGGCGCCCGGGATCGAGGTGGTCGGCGAGGCCACCGACGGCCTCCAGGCGGTGGACATGGCCCGGTCGCTCCGCCCCGATCTGGTGCTGATGGATGTGCAGATGCCGCGTCTGGACGGGGTATCGGCCACCCGGGAGGTGGTCGCGGAGGGGCTCGCCGATGTACTGGTGCTGACCACCTTCGACCTCGACGAGTATGTCTTCGGGGCGCTGCGCGCGGGCGCCGCGGGCTTTCTGCTCAAAGACAGTGACGCGGCGACGCTGATCGAGGCGGTCCGTACGGTCGCCCGCGGCGAGGGGCTGATCGCCCCGGCGGTGACCCGCCGGCTGATCGCCGAGTTCGGCAGGGCGGGCGCTGTGCCCTCCCCGGGCGGCGCCGACGCGGCGGCACTCGGCGCGCTCACCCCGCGCGAGCGGGAGGTGCTGGGCGCTCTGGGGCAGGGGCTGTCGAACGCGCAGATCGCGGCACGGCTGACCATGGCGGAGGCCACGGTGAAGACCCATGTCAGCAGGGTGCTGGCCAAACTGGACCTGCGCAGCCGGGTACAGGCCGCGGTCCTGGCCCAGGAACTGGGAGTGGAGGGCCCTAGGCCACGTTGACCCGACGGCCGGGCGGGGCCGCCTCCAGCCAGGCGAGAAAGCCGGTCAGGGCGTCCTCGCTCATCGCCAGCTCCAGCCGGGTGCCGTGGTGCAGACAGGCGAGCACCACCGCGTCGGAGAGCAGCGCGAGCTCCTCCTCGCCCTTGGGCGTACGGCGCTCCAGCACCTCGATGGCGTCGCGCTCCAGGAGCTGGCGGGGGCGGAAGGCATAGGAGAAGACCCGGAACCACTCGACGCGGTCGCCGTTGTAGCGGGCGACCCCGTACACCCATCCCTTGCCGTTGGCATCGGACCGGCCCTCGCCGTCCGCGCTCCAGCGCAGTGAACAGTCGAAGGTTCCGCCGGAGCGCTGGATCAGCCGCCGCCGCAGACCGAAGACGAAGAGTCCCACCACCACCAGCGCGACGACCACGCCGCTCACGAGCAGAGCGAGGACCATCTTCACCGACCTCCTCGCGTCATCCGGAAAACCGCACCTGCATTACCTCAGCCGCGGACCGCTGAAGCAAAATTCCAGCGAGGTCCGCGGCTGAGGTTCTCGACCGTACGTGACAGGCTCAGTGCACTCCCGCCACCGCGCGCAGCCGGACATCGGCGCGCCGCTCGGCGGCGGCGTCCGCCTCTGCCTTGGCACGCTCCAACGCCCGCTCCGCGCGCTTGACATCGATCTCGTCGGACAGCTCCGCGACCTCGGCCAGCAGCGAGAGCTTGTCGTCCGCGAAGGAAATGAACCCGCCGTGCACCGCGGCGAGGACGGTTCCGCCATCGCTCGTACGGATGGTCACCGGACCGGACTCCAGGACACCGAGCAGCGGCTGGTGGCCGGGCATCACGCCGATGTCACCCGATGTGGTGCGCGCGATGACCAAGGAGGCCGTGCCGGACCAGACACTACGGTCCGCCGCGACCAGCTCGACATGCAGCTCAGCAGCCAACGTGGCTCCTCGGGTCTACCTGCCGGGTACGACAGGGCTTTCGTCACAGAATAACGGGCGTTCGGAGAGGGGCGGGACCGGGCCCACCCCTCTCTCAGAGCTACGGGGCTCAGGAGACGCCCAGCTCCTTGGCCTTGGCCTTGAGGTCGTCCAGGCCACCGCACATGAAGAACGCCTGCTCCGGGAAGTGGTCGAACTCACCGTCGGCGATCGCGTTGAACGCGGCGATGGACTCGTCCAGCGGAACGTCCGATCCGTCGAGACCGGTGAACTGCTTCGCCGCGTGGGTGTTCTGCGACAGGAAGCGCTCGATACGGCGGGCGCGGAAGACGGTGAGCTTGTCCTCTTCGCCGAGCTCGTCGATACCCAGGATGTTGATGATGTCCTGGAGGTCCTTGTACTTCTGCAGGATCGACTTCACGCGCGAGGCGCAGTCGTAGTGGTCCTGCGAGATGTAGCGCGGGTCCAGGATCCGGGAGTTCGAGTCCAGCGGGTCCACCGCCGGGTAGATGCCCTTCTCCGAGATCGGCCGGGAGAGCACCGTCGTCGCGTCGAGGTGCGCGAAGGTGGTCGCCGGAGCCGGGTCGGTGAGGTCGTCCGCGGGGACGTAGATCGCCTGCATGGAGGTGATCGAGTGACCACGGGTCGAGGTGATGCGCTCCTGGAGGATGCCCATCTCGTCGGCCAGGTTCGGCTGGTAGCCCACCGCGGAGGGCATACGGCCGAGCAGGGTCGAGACCTCGGAACCGGCCTGGGTGAAGCGGAAGATGTTGTCGATGAAGAACAGCACGTCCTGCTTCTGCACATCGCGGAAGTACTCCGCCATGGTCAGACCGGCCAGCGCGACCCGCAGACGGGTGCCCGGGGGCTCGTCCATCTGGCCGAAGACCAGCGCGGTCTGCGGGAGAACGCCGGACTCGGCCATCTCCTCGATCAGGTCGTTGCCCTCACGGGTGCGCTCACCGACACCGGCGAACACGGAAACGCCCTCGTGCAGCTTGGCCACACGCATGATCATTTCCTGGATGAGGACGGTCTTGCCGACGCCCGCGCCGCCGAACAGACCGATCTTGCCGCCCTTGACGTACGGGGTCAGCAGGTCGACGACCTTCAGACCGGTCTCGAACATCTCGGTCTTGGACTCGAGCTGGTCGAAGGCCGGGGCCTTGCGGTGGATGGACCAGCGCTCGGTGACCTCGGACTCGGCCTCGGGCTCGTTGAGGATCTTGCCGAGGGTGTTGAACACCCGGCCCTTGGTGACGTCACCGACCGGCACCGTGATGCCGTCGCCGGTGTCGGTCACCGCGGCCTGGCGGACCAGACCGTCGGTGGGCTCCATGGAGATGGCGCGGACCACGCCCTCGCCGAGGTGCTGGGCAACCTCAAGGGTCAGCGTCTTGGTCGCGCCCTCGGTGGAGGGGTCGGCGACCTGGACGGTCAGCGCGTTGTAGATGTCCGGCATCGCGTCGACGGGGAACTCCACGTCGACGACCGGGCCGATGACCCGCGCGACGCGGCCCGTCGCCGTGGCCGTCTCAACAGTGGTGGTCATAGTTGTCAGTCACTCCCCGCAGAGGCGTCGGCCAGAGCGCTCGCGCCACCGACGATCTCGCTGATTTCCTGGGTGATGTCGGCCTGGCGGGCCGCGTTGGCAAGCCGCGTGAGCGACTTGATCAGTTCTTCGGCATTGTCGGTCGCCGACTTCATCGCCCGCCGGGTGGCCGCGTGCTTGGAGGCGGCGGCCTGGAGGAGAGCGTTGTAGATACGCGACTCGACGTACCGCGGCAGCAGGGCGTCGAGGACGTCCTCCGCCGACGGCTCGAAGTCGAACAGCGGGAGGATCTCGCCCTTCTTGGCCGACTCCTCCGCCGTGTCCTCGAGGCTGAGCGGCAGCAGCCGGCTGTCGACCGGCGACTGCGTCAGCATCGACACGAACTCGGTGTACACGATGTGGAGCTCGTCCACACCGCCCTCGGCCGTCTGCTGGAGCACGGCCTCGATCAGGGGACCCGCGATCTTCTTGGCGTCCGCGTAGGTCGGGTTGTCGGTGAAGCCGGTCCACGACTCCGCGATCTTGCGCTCGCGGAAGCCGTAGTAGGCGACACCCTTGCGGCCGACGATGTAGGTGTCGACCTCCTTGCCCTGCGCGGTGAGCCGCTGGGTGAGCTGCTCGGCTGCCTTGATGACGTTGGAGGAGTAACCGCCGGCCAGACCCCGGTCGCTCGTGATGAGCAGCACGGCGGCCCGCGCCGGGTTGTCGGTCTCCGTCGTCAGCGGGTGCCGGGTGTTGGAGCCGGTGGCGACCGCGGTCACCGCCCGGGTGAGCTCCCCGGCGTACGGAGTCGAGGCCGCCACCCGGCGCTGCGCCTTGACGACGCGCGAGGCGGCGATCATCTCCATCGCCTTGGTGATCTTCTTGGTCGCGGAGACGGACTTGATCCGCCTCTTGTAGACCCGGAGCTGGGCACCCATGCTCAGCCCTCGCCCAGCAGCTTGCCGTCCGAGGTCTCGAACTGCCGCTTGAAGGTGTCCACCGTCTCGCCGAGCGACGCGATGGTGTCGTCGGACATCTTGCCGCCCTCGACGATGCTCGTCAGCAGACCCTTGTGCTCACGGTGCAGGTAGTCCAGCAGCTCGCGCTCGAAGCGGCGGATGTCCTCGACCGGGACATCGTCCATCTTGCCGTTGGTGCCGGCCCAGACGGAGACGACCTGGTCCTCGGTGGAGAACGGGGCGTACTGCGTCTGCTTCAGCAGCTCGACCATGCGCGCACCGCGCTCCAGCGACGCCTTCGAGGCCGCGTCCAGGTCGGAACCGAAGGCGGCGAACGCCTCCAGCTCGCGGTACTGGGCGAGGTCCACACGGAGGCGGCCGGAGACCTGGCGCATCGCCTTGTGCTGGGCGGAGCCACCGACTCGGGAGACCGAGATACCGACGTTCAGCGCGGGGCGCTGCCCGGCGTTGAACAGGTCCGACTCCAGGAAGCACTGGCCGTCGGTGATGGAGATGACGTTGGTCGGAATGAACGCCGACACGTCGTTGGCCTTGGTCTCGACGATCGGCAGACCGGTCATCGAACCGGAGCCCATCTCGTCGGAGAGCTTGGCGCAACGCTCCAGCAGCCGCGAGTGCAGGTAGAAGACGTCACCCGGGTAGGCCTCACGGCCCGGCGGGCGGCGCAGCAGCAGCGAGACGGCGCGGTAGGCGTCGGCCTGCTTGGACAGGTCGTCGAAGACGATCAGGACGTGCTTGCCCTGGTACATCCAGTGCTGACCGATGGCCGAGCCGGTGTAGGGGGCCAGGTACTTGAAGCCCGCCGGGTCGGACGCCGGGGCGGCGACGATGGTGGTGTACTCCAGCGCACCGGCCTCCTCCAGCGCGGCGCGCACGCCGGCGATGGTGGAGCCCTTCTGGCCGATGGCGACGTAGATGCAGCGGACCTGCTTCTTCGGGTCGCCGGAGCGCCAGTTGTCGCGCTGGTTGATGATCGTGTCGACGGCCAGCGCGGTCTTGCCGGTCTGACGGTCACCGATGATCAGCTGACGCTGGCCGCGGCCGATCGGGGTCATGGCGTCGACGGCCTTGTAGCCGGTCTCCATCGGCTCGTGCACCGACTTGCGGTCCATGACCGTGGGGGCCTGCAGCTCAAGGGCGCGGCGGCCATCGGTCTCGATCTCGCCGAGGCCGTCGATCGGGGCACCCAGCGGGTCGACGACGCGGCCGAGGTAGCCCTCGCCGACGGCGACCGAGAGAACCTCGCCGGTGCGCTGCACCTGCTGGCCCTCCTCGATCCCGCTGAACTCACCGAGGACGACCGCACCGATCTCGCGCTCCTCGAGGTTGAGGGCGAGACCGAGGGTGCCGTCCTCGAACTTCAGCAGTTCGTTCGCCATGGCCGAGGGAAGTCCCTCGACCTTCGCGATGCCGTCGCCGGCAACGCTGACCGTACCGACCTCCTCGCGCGAGGCCGCGTCCGGCTTGTACGCCTGGACAAAGTTCTCCAGCGCGTCCCGGATCTCCTCCGGCCGGATCGTGAGCTCCGCCATCTGGGTTCCCTGCTCTCCTTGTTGGGCCCGAAGTATCTGACTACGGCCCAACTCGGGCCGCTTACATGCTTGTTGAGTTGGTGGCTGTGTCAGCCGGCCATCCGCCGGGCCGCCTCGTCGAGACGGTCCGCGATGGTCCCGTTGATGACCTCGTCGCCGATGCGCACCGCGATCCCGCCGAGGACCTCCGGGTCCACGTCGAGGTTGAGGTGGACCTGGCGGCCGTACAGCTGGGCCAGAGCCGCGCCGAGGCGCTGCTTCTGCTGATCGCTGAGCGGTACCGCCGAGGTCACGACCGCTACCGTCCGGTCGCGGCGTGCCGCGGCCAGCTTGGTGAGCTCGTCGAGACCCGCTTCCAGGCTACGTCCGCGCGGCTGGGTGACCAGACGCACCACGAGGCGCTCGGTCACCCCCTCGGCCCGGCCGCCGAGCAGCCGGCGCACCAGGTCGGCCTTGGCCGTGGTGCTCGCGTTCCGGTCGGACAGCGCGCTGCGCAGCTCCGGCGAGGAGGAGACGATCCGGCTGAACCGGAACAGCTCGTCCTCGACGTTGTCGAGAGTGCCGGCCCGCTGGGCCGCCACGAGGTCGGCGGCGGCCGCCAGCTCCTCGACCGCGTCCGCGAGGTCGCGCGGACGCGACCAGCGGGTGCGGACCATGCCGGAGACCAGGTCGACGGTCTCGCCGCCGACCTGCTCGCCCAGCAGGCGTCCGGCCAGCTCGGCCTTGGCCTCGCCGGGCTGCGCCGGGTCGGTGAGGACCCGACGCAGGGAGACCTCGCGGTCGAGCAGCGCGGTGACGGCGGCCAGCTCATCGGCGAGCTTCGTCGCGTCGACGGACGTGTTGTCCGTCAGCGCGTTGAAGCGCTCACGCGCGGCTGCCAGTGCCTCCCTGCTCGCTCCGTTCATCGGCCGGCCTCGGCCTTCGAACCGTCCGCGGCCTTCGCCTCGAGGTCGTCGAGGAACCGGTCGATGGTGCGGCTCTGCCGGGCCACGTCCTCGACCGACTCGCCGACGATCTTGCCGGCCAGGTCGGTGGCGAGCTTGCCCACGTCCTGGCGCAGTGCCTGAGCGGCCTGCTTGCGGTCGGCCTCGATCTGGGCGTGGCCGGCAGCGATGATCTCCTCACGCTGCCGCTGGCCCTCCGCGCGCATCTCGGCGATGAGCGCGGCACCCTGCTCCTGCGCCTCCTGGCGCAGGCGAGCGGCCTCGTGACGGGCGTCCGCGAGCTGGGCGCGGTAGTCCTCGAGGACCTGCTGGGCCTCGGCCTGGGTGGCCTCGGCCTTCTCCATCCCGCCCTCGATGGCCGCGCGACGCTCCTCCAGAACACGGTTGATGTTCGGGAGGAGCTTCTTCGCGAGGAATACGAAGACGATGGCAAAGGCGATCAGGCCGATGACCAGCTCCGGGATCGGCGGGATGAGGGGGTTCTCCTCCTCAGCCGCCACCTGTACCAGGGCGTTCATCTCAATGCCTTTCGTCTGTGGTGGTCAACGCGGTGCGTCAGGACTTGAAGAGGAAGCCCATGACGATACCGATCAGCGCGAGCGCCTCACAGAAGGCGAAGCCCATGATCTGGTTGGCGCGGATCAGGCCGGCCGCCTCGGGCTGACGGGCCAGGGCCTGGGTGCCGTTACCGAAGATGATGCCGACGCCGACGCCGGGGCCGATGGCGGCGAGACCGTAACCGATCGAACCGAGGTTGCCGGTGACGCCGTCGGCGGCGAGGGTCTGGAGAGCGGACATGCCGGTTCTTCCTTCTGTTTCATGGACCGGTGGGGGTTGGCCACCGGACGTCTGATGGACGAGGAGTGGGCTGCTCAGTGGCCTTTGGCGAGCGCGCCCTGAACGTAGTTGCAGGCCAAGAGCACGAAGACGTACGCCTGGACAGCCTGGATGAAGAGCTCGAACGCGGTCAGCAGGATCGTCATGACGAACGAGGCGCCCGCGTAGGCGATCCCGATGCCGTTCAGCAGGTACCAGGTGCCGATGGTGAACATCAGGAGCAGCAGGTGACCCGCGAACATGTTGGCGAAGAGCCGGACGGCGTGGGTGAAGGGCCGGATGATCACGTTCGAGAAGAACTCGATGACGACGATCAGCGGAAGGATCCCGCCGAGCTCCTTGTCATAGCCGGTGATGTTCTTCCAGCCGCCGACGAAGCCGTGGTTCTTGAACGTCAGGTACATCCACATGATGTAGACGATCAAGGCGAGACCGGCCGGGTAGGCGATGATCGACGTCACCGGGAACTGCGCGACCGGGATGATCGACCACAGGTTCATGATCCACACGAAGAAGAACAGCGAGACCATGAAGGGGACGTACTTCTCGCCCTCCTTCTTCCCGAGCGCTTCGTAGACCAGCCCGCGGCGCACGAAGTCGTACCCCGCCTCGCCGACCATCTGGAGCTTGCCCGGGACCACCTTGGCGCGGCCGAAGGCCGCCCAGAAGAACCAGATGACAATGCCGGTGCCCAGCAGGGCCAGCAGCATCGTCTTGTTGAACTCGAACCCGCCCACCGTGAAGAGCGGCTCGAACTTGAACGAATGGAGTCCGGGTGCCGGGAAGCCGCACCCAGAGAAGATGTGGCAGTTCGTCTCGAAGGCGAGCGTCTGGTCAGCACTCACCGCGAGCTCCTTCAGCGTGGCGCATGGGTACGGCAACCTCGTTGTGTCGGCGCGGCACACGGCCACGGAACGGCACTGGACTGGTCTTACGGATGTGGGGGCGGCTGATCGGCGGGGAGCCGAATGCTGTGTCGGGCATCAGCTGCATGGGCCGCCGATTCCATCCCGCGGAATACGGGGGTTCGGCTACCTGCGCCCGCTGTGCCTCAGATGGCACCGGACGATAGCAGGTGAGCGGACGTGCCTTTATACCGGCCCTACCGATCACGATGCGGACCCCGCGGGAGCGGACTTCTTCGCCCCCCCGGGCTTACGTTCGTCCTCGGCTTCGGGCTGCACGTAAAGGATCTTGGCCTTCATGTGGGCGCGGGTCTGTGCGGCGATCCACACCAGCACCGCGACGAGCAGTGCGACACCGAACGCCTTGGTGGAGAACAGGGTGGTGTCCCTGAACACCGCGAGCGCCACCGCGACCAGCAGGAACTGGGCCATGTAGAGCACCAGTCCCATCATCTGGAAGAGCTGCGGGAGGTGCTTGGCGGTGCGCTCCAGCACGATCAGACCGGTGGCCATCACCGCGGCGCCCAGGAGCGCCCCGAAGGTGGCTCCGAGTGCGCCCTTCCCACCGGCGACCACAGCGCTGACAGCGACGGCGACCACCCCGGCAACGGCCGTGGGCGCGGCGCAACTCAGAAGCGTTCGGGCGTCGTTGGACTGCATGAAGGGTTCTCCGGCAAGAGTCGGAAGCAGCGTTTCGTCGTGGACGAGCGTATCCCCGGGTATGAGGGAAACCTCGCGACGAAGAACCGTCGCACTACGGTCCCTCGGCTCTGGCACCGGGTTTAGTGAACGGTATCACAAACTATTTGATGAGGTCTTTACCTGCCAAGTGTGCTGCCCGTCACACACAGGAGTTATGGACTCTACATCGTGCTGACGCCGCGGCGTTCCCTTTTGTGGAGATCAGCACCCCTGCGCGGAGATCACGAGAGAGATCACGAGGGGGACCGCCACGGAGATCTCGAGGGAGATCACCAGGGAGTTCACTGCGGAGTGCCGATCCTCCTGCGGTGGGTGAACCGGGAGCGGTCGCCGATCGCGGTCGCGCCGTTGATCCCGGCCGGCACCGGCTGCGGCGCCGACTCCTCGGCCGCCTGCCCGGCCGCGGCGCCGTCCTCGGCCCCGCCCTCCGCGACGGCACCGGCGTCCGCCGCCGCCTCCGCCGCCTCCCGGTTCCCGCGGCGGTAGCGCGGCGGTACGAACCCCTCGGCCCAGCGCGGCACCCGCGGGGTGAACCGCGGCAACAGCAACAGCACCAGACCCACACCGCTCAGCGCCACGATCGCCATCACGAACCAGGTGCCGACGCTGTTCACGGAGTACGCCACGGCGCCGAAGGCGATCAGCGCGGACCAGAAGTACATGATCAACACGGCCCGGCTGTGCGAGTGTCCGATCTCCAGCAGCCGGTGGTGCAGATGGCCGCGGTCGGCGGCGAACGGCGACTGGCCCCGCCAGGTGCGCCGCACGATGGCCAGCACCAGATCGGCGAAGGGCACCGCGATGACGGTCAGCGGCAGCAGCAGCGGGATGTAGACGGGCACGGTGGCGTGCACCGCGGCCGTCTCGGACCCGGCGAACAGCTTCATCGCGTCCGGGTCCACCTGACCGGTGATGGAGATGGCACCCGCGGCCAGCACCAGACCGATCAGCATCGAGCCCGAGTCGCCCATGAAGATCCGCGCGGGGTGGATGTTGTGCGGCAGGAAGCCCAGGCACATGCCCATCAGCACGGCCGCGAACAGCGTCGCGGGAGCGGCCGACTCCAGACCGTAGCCGTACCAGATCCGGTAGGCGTACATGAAGAACGCGGCGGCGGCGATGCACACCATGCCGGAGGCCAACCCGTCCAGCCCGTCGACGAAGTTGACCGCGTTGATGGTGATGACGACCAGCGCCACCGTCAGCAGGGTGCCCTGCCAGGGCGTGAGCGAGACCGGTCCCACACCGGGCACCGGCAGCCACAGGATGGTCAGACCCTGGAGCACCATCACACCCGCGGCGATCATCTGGCCGCCGAGCTTGATCAGCGCGTCCACGCCCCACTTGTCGTCCAGCACACCGAGCAGCCAGATCAGCCCGGCGCCGGACAGCAGCGCCCGCGGCTCGTTGGACAGCTCGAAGACGTCCTTGAGGTTGGTGAGGTGCGCGGCGACCAGCAGCCCCGCGCACAGCCCGCCGAACATGGCGATGCCACCCAGCCGTGGGGTGGGCTCGCGGTGCACATCACGGGCGCGGATCTCGGGCATCGCACCGGCCGCGATGGCGAATTTCCGCACCGGCCCGGTCAGCAGGTACGTGACCGCGGCCGTGATGCACAGAGTCAGCAGGTATTCACGCACAGGCTGCCCCAGAGGTATCGCTGGCCATCACAGCCACACACCCTATGCGTGTCGGACCGCAACCGGTGAACGTACTTACAGACGGCCTACACCTTCGGATGGTTGCACGAGTCGGCCCTCGTCCGGATAGGGCGGAAATCTGCCGGCCAGTTCCGCCACCTTCTCCCGTACGACGCGCTCGTCCCGGAGCGCGGTTCCGATCAGCGCCGCTATGCGCTCCATCTCGGGCGCTCCCATGCCCTGGGTGGTCACCGCCGCGGTACCCAGCCGCAGCCCCTTGACGCACCCTCCGGGCTCCGTCGCGGAGGCCAGCGCACAGGTGTCCAGCACGATCCCGGAGGCGGCACAGCGGCCGCGCGCGGTACGTCCGTCCAGGCCCAGCGGGGCCGTGTCCGCGGTGATCATGTGGGTGTCGGTACCGCCCGTGGTGACCGCGAGACCCTCCGCGACCAGTGCGTCCGCCAGCACCCGGGCATTGGCGACCACCCGCTGCGCATAGGCGGTGAAGGAGGGCGCCGCGGCCTCGCCGAACGCCACGGCCTTGGCCGCCACGGTGTGCATCTGGGCGCCGCCCTGGGTGAACGGGAACACCGCCCGGTCGACCCGCTCGGCCAGCTCCGCACCGCACAGCAGCATCCCCCCGCGCGGTCCGCGCAGCACCTTGTGTGTCGTTGCGCACACCACGTCGGCGTACGGCACCGGACTGGGCGCCGCCTTGCCCGCGACCAGCCCGATGGGGTGCGCGGCGTCGGCGATCAGATAGGCCCCGACCTCGTCCGCGACATCCCGGAAGGCGGCGTAGTCGGGGTGGCGGGGGTAGGAGATCGACCCGCACACGATGGCCTTCGGCCGGTGGGTCCGCGCGAGCCCCCGCAACTGGTCGTAGTCGATGAGCCCGGTGGCCGGGTCGACGCCGTAGCCGACGAAGTCGAACCAGCGGCCGGAGAAGTTCGCGGGCGACCCGTGGGTGAGATGGCCGCCGTGCGGCAGCGCCATCGCCAGCACGGTGTCGCCGGGGCGCAGCAGCGCGGCGTACGCGGCCAGCACGGCCGAGGAGCCCGAATGGGGCTGCACATTGGCGTGCTCGGCGCCGAACAGGGCCTTGGCGCGGTCCTGGGCCACCCGCTCGGCGATGTCGACCAGTTCACAGCCGCCGTGGTGGCGGGCGCCGGGGTAGCCCTCGGCGTACTTGTTGGCCAGCGGTGAGGCCAGGGCGGCGAGGACGGCGGGTGAGGTGAAGTTCTCCGCGGCGATGAGCTGGAGGCCACTGGAGACCCGGTCCAGTTCGCTCAGGATGATCCCGGCGAGTTCGGGGTCCTGGCGGGCGAGGGCGTCGAAGTCGGGGCCCCAGGGGGTACGGACCGGGGCACCGGCGGGATCGGCGGCAGTGCCGCCCCGGGTCCCTGCGGGGGTGACGGCCATCGCTGCTCACAGCCTCGGGAGGGTCGGTCGGGCGTCACCCCCAAATGTAGGCCGGGCGGGCCGTCCGTGCGCGCCGTGCGGCGGCCGCGGGCGCGGTCCCCGGCCGCCCCCGGCGGCCGGTCAGGCCGCGGTGGGGACCCCCGTCAGGGCCGTGACGACCGGGTCCAGGGCCTGGTGGATCTCATCGCCGATGGAACGGAAGAAGGTGATGGGCGCGCCGTACGGATCGTGCACCTCGTCCGCATCCTCGTTGGGGGCCAGCAGCCAGCCGCGCAGCGCGGCCGCCGCCTGCACCAGCGCACGCGCGCGCTCGACCACCCCGCCGCTCCCCTCCGGATCGGGGAGCGTGGCCGGGTCTATGGCCCGTACCAGCCGGGTGAACTCCTTGAGGGTGAAGGTGCGCAGCCCCGCCGAATGCCCCATCGAGATGACCTGGGCACGGTGGTCACGGGTCGCGGTGAGCACCAGATCGGCCCGGATGACGTGTTCGTCGAGCAGCTCGCGGCCGAGGAAGCCGGCCGGGTCGGCGCCGAAGTCGGTCAGGACGGTCGCGGCGTGCGCCTCCATGGGGGCGCCCTCGTGCCCCCAGGTGCCCGCACTCTCCACGATCAGGCCGCTGGTGCGGGCGCTGCCGAGGCGGTCGGTGAGGGCATGGCGGGTCAGCCGCTCGGTGATCGGCGAGCGGCAGACGTTGCCGGTGCTGACGTGGAGGATGCGGAAGGAGGTCTCGGCGTGCTTCGCCCGGCGTTCCGCTATGCCACGCCCCGTCTCAGGGGCTGTCAATTGGCCACCTCGAGGTCGGGGACGACCTCGCGGAGCTGCTCCGCGGTGAGCGCGCCCGCGCGGAGCAGCACCGGCACCTTGCCGGTGACGTCGACGATGGAGGACGGGACGGCGGCGGGGGTGGGCCCGCCGTCGAGGTAGACCGAGACGGAGTCGCCGAGCATCTCCTGGGCGGCGTCGCAGTCCTGCGGGGACGGATGTCCGGTGAGGTTGGCGCTGGAGACGGCCATCGGGCCGAAGTCGGTGAGCAGCTCGATGGCGACCGGGTGCAGCGGCATCCGGATCGCGACGGTGCCCCGGGTCTCCCCCAGGTCCCAGGTGAGCGACGGCTGGTGCCGGGCGACCAGGGTGAGCGCGCCCGGCCAGAAGGCGTCGACCAGCTCCCACGCCTGCTCGGAGAAGTCGGTGACCAGTCCGTGCAGGGTGTTCGGGGAGCCGACGAGGACGGGCGTGGGCATATTGCGGCCCCGGCCCTTGGCCTCCAGCAGGTCGCCGACGGCCTCGGCGCTGAAGGCGTCCGCACCGATCCCGTACACGGTGTCGGTGGGCAGCACGACCAGTTCGCCGCGGCGGACCGCGGACGCGGCCTCGCGCAGGCCGGTCTTGCGATCCGTGGCGTCCCCGCAGTCGTAGCGCCGTGCCATCTAACGGACCTCCTCGTAACGGGCCAGGGTGGGGTGCGGTGCCGTCGTCACGGCATGGCCTTCCGCGCGGTGGCGAACCGGGGCCGGTTGTTCAGGTCGGGGTGGTCGGCGGCGTCCGCCCAGCCACGCTCCTCCGTGAAGATCCATGGCACCTGGCCGCCCTGGGTGTCTGCGTGCTCGATGACGACGACGCCTCCCGGGCGCAGCAGCCGGTGGGCCGTGCGCTCCAGGCCGCGGATCACATCGAGGCCGTCCTCACCGGAGAACAGCGCGAGCTGGGGGTCGTGGTCGCGGGCTTCCGGCGCGACGTACTCCCACTCGGTCAGCGGGATGTACGGCGGATTGCTGATGACGAGGTCCACCTGCCCGTCGAGCTCGGGCAGGGCCGTCAACGCGTCTCCGTGCTGGAGAACGACGCGGGACCCCTCGACGTTCTTGCGGGCCCACCGCAGGGCGCCCTCGTCCAGCTCCACGGCGTGCACCCGGGACCGCGGCACCTCCTGGGCCAGGGCCAGCGCGATGGCGCCGGAGCCGGTACACAGGTCCACGATGAGCGGTTCGACCACGTCCATGGCCCGGACCGCGTCTATGGCCCAGCCGACCACCGACTCGGTCTCCGGGCGGGGGACGAAGACCCCCGGCCCCACCTGGAGCTCCAGATAGCGGAAGAAGGTCCGGCCGGTGATGTGCTGGAGTGGCTCACGGGCCTCCCGGCGGGCGACCGCCTCCCAGTAGCGGGCGTCGAAGTCGGCGTCGGCGACACCGTGCAGTTCACCCCGCTTGACGCCGTGCACAAAGGCGGCGAGCTCCTCCGCGTCGAAGCGCGGAGAGGGCACGCCCGCGTCGGCCAGCCGCTGGGTGGCCTGCGCCACCTCCGCGAGCAGCACGTTCACTGAATTCCTCCAGCCGATCCGGACAAGGGCACGGGGACGTCCCGGTGGGTGCTTACTGCGCCGCGGCCAGCTTGGCGGCCGCGTCGGCGTCGACACACGCCTGGATCACCGGGTCGAGTTCACCGTCGAGCACCTGGTCCAAGTTGTACGCCTTGAAGCCGACCCGGTGGTCCGAGATCCGGTTTTCCGGGAAGTTGTACGTACGGATGCGCTCGGAGCGGTCGACGGTGCGGACCTGGCTGCGGCGGGCGTCGGACGCCTCCTTCTCCGCCTCCTCCTGGGCCGCGGCCAGCAGCCGCGAACGCAGGATGCGCAGGGCCTGCTCCTTGTTCTGGAGCTGGCTCTTCTCGTTCTGGCAGGAGACGACGATGCCGGTGGGCAGGTGGGTGATGCGCACCGCGGAGTCGGTGGTGTTGACCGACTGGCCGCCGGGGCCGGAGGAGCGGTAGACATCGATCCGCAGATCATTGGGGCCGATCTCGACCTCGACCTCCTCGGCTTCCGGGGTGACCAGCACACCGGCGGCGGAGGTGTGGATACGGCCCTGCGACTCGGTGGCGGGCACCCGCTGCACGCGGTGCACCCCGCCCTCGTACTTCAGCCGGGCCCAGACGCCCTGGCCGGCCTCGGCCGAGCCCTTGGTCTTCACCGCGACCTGGACGTCCTTGTAGCCGCCGAGGTCGGACTCGTTGGATTCGAGGATCTCGGTCTTCCAGCCCACGCGCTCGGCGTAGCGCAGATACATCCGCAGCAGGTCACCCGCGAACAGGGCGGACTCCTCGCCGCCCTCGCCCGCCTTGACCTCCAGGATCACGTCCTTGTCGTCACTGGGGTCACGGGGCACCAGCAGCAGCCGCAGCCGCTCGGTGAGCTCCTCGCGCCGCAGCTCCAGCTCCTTGACCTCGTCGGCGAAGTCCGGATCGTCCTGGGCCAGCTCCTGGGCCGTGCCGATGTCGTCGCCCGCCCGCTTCCACTCGCGGTAGACGGCGAGGATCGGGGTCAGCTCGGCGTAGCGCTTGTTGAGCCGCATCGCCTCGCGCTGGTCGGAGTGGACCGCGGGGTCGGCGAGCCGCGTCTCGAGGTCGGCGTGTTCGCCGATGAGTTCCTCGACCGCCTCGAACATCGGGGGCTCCCTGGGTGGTCTGCGTACGGGCTTTCGGAAGAAGAGCCGGGAAGGCCGGTGACGACAAAACGCCGGTCCGGTCGCCCCAGGACTGGGGCGACCGAAGACCGGCGCCGTACGGGTCGCTACTTCTTGTTGGACCCGGCGTTCTTGCCGAAGCGGGCCTCGAACCGCGCCACACGGCCACCGGTGTCGAGGATCTTCTGCTTGCCCGTGTAGAACGGGTGGCACTCGGAGCAGATGTCGGCGCGGACGGTGCCGCCGGTCATCGTGCTACGGGTGGTGAACGAGGCGCCACAGGTGCAGCTGACCTGGGTCTCGACGTACTCCGGGTGGATGTCGCGCTTCAAGGGATTCTCCTAGGTTCGGGAGGGCGCCGGGTCGACGGGCGGATTGCCTGTCGTGAACCGGGACCGACGGTCCAGTCTGCCAGCACTGGCCGTATCCCCCAAAACCGGGGGTGGGGCCCGGATATTCCCGGGCCCCGGCCGTGCCGCCCGGGGCGGCGCGGACCCGTGCTACTTGACGACCTTGCCCGCGCTGGTGGCCTCACCGGCCGAGCCCTTGGTGGCGGACGCCGGGATCGGCCGGTCCGCCCGCAGGGCCTGCCACATCAGGGCGGACTTGCGCTCCATGGGCAGCACCCGGGCGGGGTCGTCGGGGTCGTACATGACGGGCAGCGTGGTCATCTTCATATCGCCCGAACCGATGCCCTTGACGCTCTGCGCGAAGCCCTTCAGCTTGTTCACCGAACCCAGCTCGGAGTCGGTGGTGAGGGCCTTGGTGGAGGTGTCGGCGAGGTCGTAGAGCTTCTTCGGGTTGCCGAACAGGTCGACCTGCTTGATCTGGTCCAGCAGCGCCTTGACGAACGCCTGCTGGAGCTTGATCCGGCCGAGGTCACTGCCGTCGCCCACCCCGTGGCGGGTGCGGACCAGGCCCAGGGACTGCTCACCGTCGAGGTTGTGCGGGCCGGGCTCGAGGTCCAGATGGCTCTGCTTGTCGTGGATCGGCGCGGTGGTGGTGATGTCCACGCCGCCCAGATCGTTGATCAGCTGCTTGAAACCGGAGAAGTCGACTTCGAGGTAGTGATCCATGCGTATGTGGGTCAGGGACTCGACGGTCTTGACCGCACAGGCCGGGCCGCCGACCTCATAGGCGCTGTTGAACATGGCCAGCCGCGCCGCCGGGGTCTCCTTGCCATCCTTCACACACGAGGGACGCTTGACCATGGTGTCCCGCGGGATGCTGACCACGCTGGCCTTCTGGCGGCCCTGGTGGACATGGACGATCATCGCGGTGTCGGAGCGGGAAGTGCCCTCGTCCTTACCGTACTTGGCGTTCTTCCCGGCCCGGGAGTCGGAGCCGAGGACGAGGATGTCCATCGAGCCGTTGTCCACGTTCTTGGGGCGGTCGGAGCCGAGGGCCGCGTTGATGTCGACGCTGGTGAGATTGCCGTTGAGCCGGTAGTAGAGGTACCCGAGCCCGGCACCTCCGAGGACCAGCACGGCGGCCAGCGTCCATATCGTGTAGTGCACGGCACGGCGGCGGGTGCTGGGCCGTTTACGGCGGCGGCCTCCGGCTCCGCGCGCTCGTGGTTGGCCCGGGTTCACCGGCGTACTGCTGCTGTCGTCAGCCATGTGCTCCTCAGTCCTCGTCTCCCGGTTACCCCCTGCCGTGACGGTCAGGCCTGACGTCGCGGTCCGGATCGGTGTCGCCCAGACAGACGAAAGGCCGAGCGCCAGGGTTGCATATGTTGTTTTCGGGATTTTTGGCTGTGTGACAGCCGGTACCGTTCGCCCCCTTCGTCCTTCTCGCCGCCCTGGCCTGCGCTTTTGTCGTCCAGAACGACGTCGCGGCCGGTCCCTGGGGGACTCGGTCGCTGTGGTTCAGATCTCAACGACAATTTCGGCGACGATCTCCGCCGCCGTTCACCGGCGCTCCAGTACGACGGAGGGGCCCCCTCCCCCCCCGCGCCCCCGGGCCCCCCGCGGCGCCGGGCGGCGGACTGGAC
>NZ_JANCLX010000002.1:344631-433655 GCF_024295805.1 Streptomyces cucumeris | reverse complement strand
GCCGCCCCCCTCCCCCCCGGCGGGGCCGCGGCCCCCCCCCCCCCGGGGGGGCCCCCCCCCCCCGCGGCGCCCGGGGCCCCTCTGCGGAGCGTGCCGGATCAGTCGCCGTTGCCCGGGGCGGGCGTGGTCTTGGCGATCTGCATCAGGAACTCGGCGTTGGACTTGGTCTGCTTCATCTTGTCCAGCAGCAGCTCGATGGCCTGCTGGGAGTCCAGCGCGTGCAGCACCCGGCGGAGCTTCCAGACGATGTTCAGCTCCTCCGGCGCCAGCAGGATCTCTTCCTTGCGGGTGCTGGACGGGTCGACGTCCACCGCGGGGAAGATGCGCTTGTCGGCGAGCTTCCGGTCGAGCTTGAGCTCCATGTTGCCGGTGCCCTTGAACTCCTCGAAGATCACCTCATCCATCCGCGAGCCGGTCTCGACCAGCGCGGTGGCCAGGATGGTCAGCGAGCCGCCGTCCTCGATGTTGCGCGCGGCACCGAAGAACTTCTTCGGCGGGTAGAGCGCGGTCGAGTCGACACCACCGGACAGGATGCGGCCGGAGGCGGGCGCCGCCAGGTTGTACGCACGGCCCAGACGCGTGATCGAGTCCAGCAGGACCACCACGTCATGACCCAGCTCGACCAGGCGCTTGGCCCGCTCGATCGCCAGCTCGGCGACGGTGGTGTGGTCCTCGGCCGGACGGTCGAAGGTCGAGGAGATGACCTCGCCCTTGACCGACCGCTGCATATCGGTGACCTCTTCCGGCCGCTCGTCGACGAGGACGACCATCAGATGGCACTCGGGGCTGTTGCGGGTGATCGCGTTGGCGATCGCCTGCATGATCATGGTCTTACCGGTCTTCGGCGGGGCCACGATCAGACCGCGCTGGCCCTTGCCGATCGGCGCGACCAGGTCGATGATCCGGGTCGTCAGCCCGCCGGCCTCGCTCTCCAGCCGCAGCCGGTCCTGCGGGTAAAGCGGCGTCAGCTTTCCGAACTCCGGCCGTCCGCGGCCGGTTTCGGGCGCCATGCCGTTGACCGAGTCCAGCCGGACCAGCGCGTTGAACTTCTCGCGGCGCTCGCCCTCACGCGGCTGGCGGACCGCGCCGGTGACGTGGTCACCCTTGCGCAGACCGTTCTTGCGCACCTGGGCCAGCGAGACATACACGTCATTCGGGCCCGGGAGGTAACCGGAGGTCCGGATGAACGCGTAGTTGTCGAGGATGTCGAGGATGCCCGCGACCGGGATCAGCACATCGTCGTCGGACACCTGCGGCTCGTTGCCGAAGTCGTCGCGGCCACGGCGGCCACGGCGGTCGCGGTAGCGGCCGCGGCGCCCGCGGCGCCCGCCCTCGAAGTCGTCGTCCGCCTCATCGGCACCGGCGCGCTGCTGGCCCTGGCCACGGCCGTCACGCTGCTGGCGGCCGCCGGCCTGCTGGCCGTCGTCCCCCTTGCCGCCGCGGCGGTCACGCTGGCCGCGCTCCCGGCGGTCACCCTTCTGGCCGCGGTCCTGGCGGTCCTGGCGGTCGCCGCTCTTGCCCTTGCCCTCGGCGGTGTCCGCGGCGGCCTCGGCCTTCGCGTCCGTCCTGGCCTCGGCACGGGCGCCGGCCGCGGAGTCGGTCCGGGTCTCCGCCTTGGTCTCGACGGCGGTGGCGGTGGCCCCCTGCTCGGGGCTCGCGGCGGGCGCGGTCGCACGACGGCGGCGGCGCTCTCCGGCGGGCTGCTCATCGGCGGCGGGCTCGCCCGACTGCCCCGGGATCTCGATCTGCTGCTGCGCCACGGCCTTCTCGGCCTTGTCGCTCTTCTCGGCCTTGGCGGCCTTGTCGTTCTTCTCGGCCTTGGTGGCCTTCGCGGACTTCTCCTGCTTGCCCGCGTCAGCGCTGTCATCGCCCGTACGGACCCGGGAGGTGGCACGGCGCTTGGGCTTGGCCGCCTCGTCGGAGGCGGACTCGGAGCTCTGGGCTCCGCCGGAGCCCGCGGCCTGCTTCTCCTTGATGACCTCGATCAGCTGGCTCTTGCGCATCCGCGCGGTGCCCTTGATACCGAGGCTCGAGGCGAGCTGCTGGAGCTCGGCCAGGACCATGGCGTCGAGGCCGGTGCCCGAGCGGCGTCGCCGCGGGGCAGTGCCAGTGGCAGCACCGGTGGCAGGCGCGGCGGGAGCGTCCGTAGCGGGCGCGGCGGCATTGCCGACACTGCTGTCGGAGGTGCCGGAGGCGTTCACGCCCATCAGATCGGTGGTGTCGCTCACGAAGGGTCCTTCCCTGGAGCGGGCGTCGGCCTGTCTGGCTCGGCGACCGGTTGTGCTGTCCGGCTGTGGTCCTTCCGTTACGGACCGGGCCGGGGCGGTGGTCCGCCGGGTTACGGCGGAGAGATCAATTCATGGTTCCGGCGAGACGGAAGACTTTCCTCGGCTCCGCCACGCCGATTCCGGAGCGTGCTCGATACTGCTCAGGCAGGCTGCTCAGGCAGTGCTGGGAGGCTCCCGGAAGAAGGGTGGTCCCGGAGGGGGACACTGAGCACCTCGCCTCCGAGTACATCCAAGAGGCTTCAAGTGCAGACTTGAGGTTAACACTACCGGATCCAACAAACATTCCCCCTCTCCAAGACCGGCAATCGAGTTTTCCCAGCGCCCGGGGCGATCCGGGCGCCGTGTCAGCCGAGCGGCAGAACGCTCGCCCCCCCGGCGTCGAGGGCCAGCCGGTTGGCCGCCCATCCCTCACCCGCCAGTCGTGCGACCTTGTCGGCCGCACCGTCCTCGACCAGCGCGAGCACCGTGGGGCCCGCACCGGAGATGACCGCGGGGACGCCGTCCGCACGCAGCCGGTTCACCAGGGCCACGCTCTCGGGCATCGCCGGAGCGCGGTATTCCTGGTGCAGCCGGTCCTCCGTGGCCGCGAGCAGCAGCTCGGGACGCCTGGTCAGGGCCTCCACGAGCAGGGCCGCACGGCCCGCGTTGACCGCCGCGTCCACATGCGGGACGGTGCGCGGCAGCAGTCCGCGTGCGGTCTCCGTGAGCACCGGGCTGCCCGGGACGAAGACCACCGGAACGATGGAACCGGCCGGGTCCATCCTGATCGCCCGCGCGGCTCCCGCGTCCGTCCAGGCGAGGGTGAAGCCGCCGAGCAGACAGGCGGCGACATTGTCGGGGTGTCCCTCGATCTCGGTGGCCAGCTCCAGCAGCGCCGCGTCGTCCAGCTTCTCGGCCCCGCCTATCGTCACCGCGCGGGCGGCGACGATCCCGGCGCAGATGGCGGCGGAGGAGGAACCGAGACCGCGGCCGTGCGGAATCCGGTTGGCACAGACCACCTCGAGCCCCCGCGGCTGTCCGCCCAGCAGGTCGAACGCGGTGCGCAGGGACCGTACGAGCAGATGGCTCTCGTCGCGCGGCAGGGTCTCGGCGCCCTCACCCGCGATGTCGACGTGCAGACCGGAGTCGGCCACCCGGACCACGACGTCGTCGTAGAGCCCGAGGGCCAGACCGAGGGCGTCGAAGCCGGGGCCGAGATTGGCGCTCGAGGCGGGGACGCGCACTCGGACGGCGGCGGCGCGGAACGCTGGACCGGCCATCGCTCGATGACTCTCCTTGTGTTTGCGTGAGATTACTCGAAGAGGTACGGAAAACCGCGGGGGTTGTCACGCGAAGTACGGCGACGCCGCGCAGAGATGAGGACTCTGCGTCGGGGCGGATTCAGTACAGCCTATCGAAGGAAGGTTCTGTGGCGACATAGGGCGCACGGGAGGCGCACGATGCGTGTCGCGCTCCCTGCCGTCGTCCGCGCCCACTCTACTGGAGCGTTCCGCGCGCCCTCCCCGCTCCCGTGCATCTCTTCCACCAGTTGAGTGGATCGCGAGAAAGCCGCCGGTGGGAGCCGGTGAGAGGGCGGGCGCGGAGCGGGCGCGGATACGGAACGGGCCGGGACCCGAGGGGGTCCCGGCCCGCGCCGCGCTAGACCAGTCCGAGCCGTACGGCCGCGGCGTCCGCGTCCACCGGGACCACCACCGGCTGCGGGGCTCCCGCCACCGCCCAGTCCGGGTCCTTGAGCCCGTTCCCGGTCACCGTGCACACGATGCGCTGGCCCGGGTCGACCAGACCCTGCTCGGCCGCCTTCAGCAGGCCCGCCACGCTCGCCGCGGAGGCCGGCTCCACGAAGACGCCCTCCTGGGAGGCGAGCAGCCGGTAGGCGGCGAGGATCTGACGGTCGGTCACCTCGTCGATGAGGCCGCCCGACTCGTCCCGCGCCCGCTCCGCGAAGCTCCAGGAGGCGGGGTTGCCGATGCGGATCGCGGTGGCGATGGTGCTGGGCTCGCGGACCGGCTCACCGCGCACGATCGGCGCCGCGCCGGACGCCTGGAATCCCCACATCCGGGGGGTGCGGGTGGACCGGGGGTCCTGGCCCCCGAAGGGCGCCGCGTACTCCTGGTAGCCCTTCCAGTAGGCCGTGATGTTGCCCGCGTTGCCCACCGGGAGGACGTGGATGTCGGGCGCGTCGCCGAGCATGTCGACGATTTCGAAAGCCGCGGTCTTCTGACCCTCGATACGGGCCGGGTTGACCGAATTGACCAGCGCCACCGGGTACTTCTCGGACAGCCTGCGCGCCAGCGTCAGACAGTCGTCGAAGTTGCCGTCGACCTGGAGGATCTTCGAGCCGTGCACCAGGGCCTGGCCCATCTTGCCCAGCGCGATCTTCCCCTGCGGGACCAGCACCGCGCAGACCATCCCGGCGCGCACCGCGTAGGCGGCGGCCGAGGCCGAGGTGTTCCCGGTGGAGGCGCAGATGACGGCCTTGGCACCGGCCTCCTTGGCCGCGCTGATGGCCATCGTCATCCCGCGGTCCTTGAAGGATCCGGTGGGGTTGGCGCCCTCGACCTTGAGGTGGACCTCGCAGCCGGTGCGCTCGGAGAGCACCTGCGCGGGAACGAGCGGGGTGCCGCCCTCGCGGAGGGTGACGACCGGGGTCGTCCCGCTGACCGGCAGGCGGTCGCGGTACTCCTCGATGATGCCCCGCCAGCCGTGCCACCGGCGGGTGCCGGACATTCGGGTCCCGGCGTCGGCGATTGCGTTCATGTTTTCCTTACTCCCCTGCTACTGACCCCGCTGCTGTGCGGTACGCCCGCGTCGTCCCACGCTCCACTCGCTCTCTACTCACCCTCGACCCGCATGATGCTGGCGACGTCGCGGACGGTGTCGAGGCGGCGCAGCGTCTCCACGGTCGCCGACAGCGCGGCGTCGCTCGCGCGGTGGGTCACGACCACGAGGGAAGCCTCGCCGTCCTTCCCCTGCTGGCGGACCGTATCGATCGACACTCCGTGCTCGGCGAAGACTGTCGCGACCTGAGCGAGAACACCCGGCTTGTCGGCGACGTCGAGGCTGATGTGGTACCGCGTGACCACATCGCCCATCGGGCTCACCGGCAGCCTGCTGTAGGCGGACTCCCCCGGTCCGGTGGCGCCCGCCAGCTTGTTGCGGCAGGCGGCGACGAGGTCGCCGAGCACCGCCGAGGCGGTCGGCGAGCCACCGGCCCCCGGCCCGTAGAACATGAGCTGGCCGGCGGCGTCGGCCTCCACGAACACCGCGTTGTACGCCTCGCGGACCGACGCCAGCGGATGGGCCAGCGGGATCATCGCCGGATGCACCCGCGCGGTGACCGAGCGGCCGTCGGCGGCGCGCTCGCAGATGGCGAGCAGCTTGACGGTGCACCCCATGCGCTTGGCGGAGGCGATATCGGCCGCGGTCACCTCGGTGATGCCCTCGCGGTGGACGTCGTCGAGGGTGACCCGGGTGTGGAAGGCGATCCCGGCGAGGATCGCGGCCTTGGCGGCGGCGTCGAACCCCTCGACGTCGGCCGTCGGATCGGCCTCGGCATAGCCCAGCGCGGTGGCCTCGTCCAGCGCCTCGCTGTAGCCCGCGCCGCTGCCGTCCATCCGGTCGAGGATGAAGTTGGTGGTGCCGTTGACGATGCCGAGGACCCGGTTGACCTTGTCGCCCGCCAGCGATTCGCGCAGCGGCCGCACCAGCGGGATCGCGCCCGCGACCGCCGCCTCGTAGTACAGGTCCGCACCGCGCTCCTGGGCGGCGGCGTGCAGGGCCGCGCCGTCCTGGGAGACCAGCGCCTTGTTGGCGGAGACCACGCTCGCGCCGTGCTCGAACGCGGTCGTGATGAGGGAGCGGGCGGGCTCGATGCCGCCGATCACCTCGACCACCACATCGATGTCCCCGCGTTTGACCAGGGCGGTGGCGTCGGTGGTCACCAGGTGCTCCGGCACCCCCTCACGGACCCGGTTGGGGCGGCGTACGGCCACCCCGGCCAGCTCCACCGGGGCCCCGATACGCGCCGTGAGGTCGTCCGCGTGCGTCGTCATGATGCGCGCCACCTCTGAGCCCACTACCCCACAGCCCAGCAGCGCCACTTTCAGCGGACGCGTACGCATCATCCGACCTCGTTTCTCATCCATCGTTTGGTGCACCAGTCTCAGGCACTGGACGGGATTTCCTATCCCGGGTCCAGTATCCGAGATTTATTTCTCGCTAGCCGACATCGAGCCGGAGGAGATCTTCCTCCGTCTCGCGCCGGACGATTTCCCGCGCCTGTCCGTCGCGCACGGCGACGACCGGCGGACGCAGCGCATGGTTGTAGTTGCTCGCCATCGAACGGCAGTAGGCCCCGGTGGCGGGGACGGCGATCAGATCGCCGGGCGCCAGGTCCGCGGGCAGGAAGGCGTCCCGGACCACGATGTCACCGGATTCACAGTGCTTGCCCACCACGCGGGAGAGCATCGGCCCGGCGGTGGAGGTACGGGAGACCAGGGCCACCGAGTACTCGGCGTCGTAGAGCGCGGTACGGATGTTGTCGGACATCCCGCCGTCCACACTCACATACGTCCGCAGCCCCGGCAGCTCCTTGACCGTCCCCACCTCGTACAGCGTGAACGCGGTCGGCCCGACGATCGCCCGCCCCGGCTCGACCGACAGCCGCGGCACCGCGAGCCCCGCGCCCCGGCACTCGCGGTGCACGATCTCGCGCAGCGCCGCGGCGATCTCATGCGGCTCGCTGGGGTCGTCGTCCGCGGTGTACGCGATACCGAGACCGCCGCCGAGGTCGATCTCGGGGAGCTCCACCCCGTGCTCGTCGCGGATCTCCTTCAGCAGCCCGACCACGCGGTGGGCGGCCACCTCGAACCCGGAGGTGTCGAAGATCTGCGAGCCGATGTGCGAGTGGATGCCGATCAGCTCCACCCCGTCCAGCTTCAGCGCCCGCCGCACCGCCTCCGCGGCCAGCCCGCCCGCGAGCGGAATGCCGAACTTCTGGTCCTCGTGCGCGGTCGCGATGAATTCATGGGTGTGCGCCTCGACGCCCACGGTGACCCGGATCTGCACCCGCTGGCGCCGCCCGAGCCGCTGCGCGATATGCGCCACCCGCACGATCTCCTGGAAGGAGTCGAGCACGATCCGCCCGACCCCGGCCTCGACCGCCCGCGTGATCTCCCGCGTCGACTTGTTGTTCCCGTGCAGCGCGATCCGCTCCGCGGGCATCCCGGCGGCCAGCGCGGTGGCCAGCTCCCCCTCCGAGCAGACGTCGAGGTTGAGCCCCTCCTCGTGCAGCCAGCGCACCACGGCCCGGGAGAGGAACGCCTTCCCGGCGTAGAACACGTCGGCCTCGTCCCCGAACGCCTCCCGCCAGGCCCGGCAGCGGGCCCGGAAGTCCTCCTCGTCCAGGAAGTAGCCGGGTGTCCCGAACTCCTCGGCCAGCCGCGTCACCTCGATCCCGCCCACGGTGGCCACACCGTCGGCGTTCCGCGAGACGGTGCGGGACCAGACGCGCGGGTCGAGCTGGTTGAGGTCGGCGGGCGGCGCGCTGTAGTGCCCCTCGGGCAGGACGTCGGCGTGGCGGGGCCCGGCGGGGTGGGCGGAACGGCTCATGGTGTCTCTCTCGCAGGTGTCACAGATGTTCTGGAGCGGTGATGCCGAGCAGGTGGAGGCCGTTGGCGAGCACCGTGCCGGCGGCCTCGGCGAGGGCCGTCCGCGAGCGGTGCACGGCCGAGGGTTTCTGCTCGCCGCGCGGGAGGGGCGGACATGTGTCGTGGAAGCGGAAGAAGGCGTCGGCGGTGACGACGAGATGCCGCACCAGCCGGTCGGGCGCCCGGTCCCGGGCGGCGGCCTCGATCGTACGGGGGAAGTCACCGAGCGGGGCGAGGAGGGCGGTCTCGGCGGGGTGCCCGTAGTCGGCCTCGTCCGGCTTTGAGTCGACCCCGAGGTCGTGGGCGTTCCGCAGCACGGCACGCGCCCGCGCATGGGCGTACCGGACGCGGAACAGCGGGTTGGCCTCGCGCTGCGAGAGCAGCCGTCCCGGATCGAGGTCGGGCAGGTCCTGGGCGGCGGGCCGCAGCAGGGCCCAGCGGGCGGCGTCGGGGCCGAGCCGGATGAGCAGCTCGTCGGCCGTAACACCGGCGGCCCGGACGGTGAGGACCTCGCCCCCGGGGCCGTCGTCCGCCGTCCGCCCCCCGCAGGCGGTGACGAGCCCGCGGACGACCTGGGCGACGAGCGCGGTGTGGATGTCCCCGTCGGCCGTCCCCGCGGCGAACCGGACCCGCTCCCCGGCCAGCCCCTCGCCATGCCCGTAACCGGCCCCCTGGGCGAGGACGGTGGCCACGAGGCTCCCGTGGGAGCCGGCGTCGAGGGTGATGTTCAGGAACCCGGGGGCGGCGATGTCGACGCGGGCGATACCGGGGGTGCGGACGAGGCGGCGCCGGAGTATCTCGGCGATCCGCAGCGGATCGCCGCCGTCGCCTCTCTCTCCCCTGTCTCCCCGGGCGAGCTGGAGGGCCACGTTGGTGGCGTAATCACCACACCCGGGCCGCGGCGGAGTCCGCACCTTGACCCGCTCCGGCACGGTCACACACAGTTCGTCGGCCTCGACGGCACGACGCACGGTGTGCAGCACAGTGCGGGAGAGCTGGGCGGGTGTCACGGGACAAGCGTATGGGAGGAGGGGGGTGCCCCCGCGAACCGGTTTCGTCCTTCGGACGCAGAGGTGGTGAACGGGGCGGGGCGCGGGGGCTCGCGCGAGCCCGGGCGCGAGCGCCCCTGGCTCGCGCGAGCCCCGGCGCGAGCGGGGAGCGGGGCCAGGAACGGGCGGGGAGCGGGCGGGCGTGGGCCTCTGCGCGGGCGGGGCGCGGGCCCGGCGCGGGCGCTGAGCAGGCCTCCGCGCGAGCGGGCACAGGCCGGGAGCGGGCGGGGCGGAGGCGGGGCCGGGGACAGGGACGGTGTGCGCGGTCCGCATGGTGTGCGCGACGCGCGCCGGGCATGATCGGGGCGGGGTGGTGGCCGGGCGCGGTCGAGGCCGGGGTGATGGTCGCGGTGACCACAGCACTCGCCCGGCCGCGGGACGAAGCGGGATTGGTCATGGGCGACCGCCACGGTCACCCGACCACGGGGCACAGCCGAGGCAAGGAAGGGCACCGGGACCGCGGCAGGCCGCACCGGCGGAACGGGTCCGGAGACCGGCACCGGGTACACGACCGGCCGCGGAGACGCAGACCGCCGACCGCCGCACGCACGGTGGCCGTGGCCACGCGCACCGGTCGCGGGGGGCGGACCGGAGCACTCGTCACCGGTCGCGGAACACCGCCGCCGTCATCCGGCGACCCGGATGACTAACCGGTGGGCCCCACAACCGGCGCGGCATCACCGGGAGCCGAGGCCCCAGCACCCCCTCGCCTCATCAGCCGACCCACGAGCTGCACCAGCTCGGTCGGCTCGAAGGGTTTCGCCAGGAACGCATCGACGCCCAGCGCCTTCCCACTGTCCATCTCGTACTGCGTACACGCGCTGATGATCGCGACGGGCACGTGGCACGTCCGCGCATCCGCGCGCAACCGTGATGCCGTATGCAGCCCATCAAGTCTGGGCATCACGACATCAAGAGTGATCACATCGGGCCGCACCTGGTGAACGATCTCCAGGCACTCGGCACCATCGGCCGCGGTCACGACCTCGAAGCCCTCCAGCTCGAGGTTGACCCTGATCAGCTGCCGGATGACCTTGTTGTCGTCTACGACAAGGACCCGGCCGGACAACCCAGGCACAAACTGAAGAGTAGGCGCGCGGCCCCTGCCACGTCCGGGTTTTGCCCACTTCCGCCACGTGCGGGGGACCTTCGACCCGGACACCTGCGCCCCCGCCTCCACATGCGGTATATCCCCCTCCGCTCCCGCCGTTCCGCTCCCCCGCACCTCCTCCTCGCCTCTCCCGATAACCGTTCATGACCACCCCGAGTGAGCTGGTAGTGTTCTACCCGTCGCCAAGAACACTGGCGGCAACGCCCCCGTAGCTCAGGGGATAGAGCAACGGCCTCCGGAGCCGTGTGCGCAGGTTCGAATCCTGCCGGGGGCACCTCGCAGTAGGTGCCAGCAGACCCCGCCATCAGCCCATCGGCTGAGAGCGGGGTCTTCGCGTTATGTGCGGGCGGGCGGGTGCCTCCCGGAGCGGCCGCATGGCAGAGCCCGTGGACGGGCTGTGGACGGGATCTCCAGACATCGCCGCAGGTGAAGTGGCACCCCCGTCGGCACCGTCCATCTCATCCGCAGTCCAGCCACTTGGTCGATCCCGACTAAGTGGCTGATCTTTGAACTCAGACGCAGCGCCCGTTGAAGAATGACTGCCATGGTCGCGATCATCCGCACTGCCCTCAAAGAAGAGGAGCACCTCAAGACTTGGTGGCGTCAGAGAGAAGACGGGAGCATGCCTCGCTGGGTAACCACCCAGTACCAGGAACACTGGAAGGGCACGCACGTCACTCTGATCATCACTGGAGCCGAGCGTGACGCCCCACAGGTGACCTACGTTGCGCGGGCCAGCAAGGTGCGCGGGCCGGGCGACGACCTGAAGAGGCGAGTTGAGGTCATCAAGCCGTACCGGCTCCTATCCCCCGTACCGTGGGCAGAACTGGAGGGCTTAGTTCCCCAGCTCTCACGCCGCTATCTATCTCGCGACGGGGCTCTACCGGACGGCGCAGGGAGGCATCTGCTGCAAGCTCTGAGTCAGCGGGCCAGCGACGTCGTTCCTCACCTCCATACTCTCGGAGCAGGGAACAGGCCATCACCTGCCCTGACACCGACCGCCAGGTTGCTCGTAGATGAACGTGACGCGACCCTCACCTCCGTGCGCATGACGGACTTCGACCTTGACGAGCTTGTCAGTTGGGACCAGCCGCACGAGGACGATGACGTTCCATTCGTTGCTCGCGTCCAAACACGTAACGGCCCGTCCCACGAGGACGACCTGATTGCGTACGACGCGCAACGCTTCCGTGATTGGCTGGGGCCAGAAGACTGGCTGAACAGGGCCGCATGGACCGGCTTCAGCCAAGGGGAGCAACGACTAGTCATCTACAACGCCAATCGCAAAGCCGCAGAAGAGACACTCGGCGTCGACCTGATTTACTATCACGAGTCACGCGATTGCTTCGTCATGGTCCAATACAAGCGGATGTCGAAGGGCAGCGGAAAGTCGGACTGGCGCTACTACCCGAACAGCGACAATAATCTTGCTGATCAGCTCGAACGCATGCGAGCGATCGACGACGAGTGCGACAAGCTGAGGCGCGAAGTCGACGATTACCGCCTCTGCTCTAGGCCTTCTTGGTTCAAGCTCCGCCAAGGGGACTCCCTTATGCCAGATGCGAGAAGCCTGACACCCGGAATTTACCTGGCTCGCGAACATTTCGATCAGCTACACAAGAGGTTCCAAGCCCCAGGGAACGCTCGGTCTTTTAGTCGAAAGACGGTTGATCGTTACCTTGACAATACCGAGTTTACCGATCTCGTCGCCGGTGGCTGGATCGGCACCACAGGATTTGGCTCACAAGGAGTGCAACGCCAGCTCGAACTGAGTTTGAGCGGCAGTCGCGAGGTGGTCTTCGCCGCAGTGACTGGCGCTTCGCCTTCTAAGCGCGAGCGGATGCAGCGCCGGCGGGAGCGCGGGACGGATCAACAGCTTTGGTGATGGCACGCGCACCTGCTGAGGGGCTCCCGCCATCCGGAGAGACCACTGCGGGGGCAGCACCGCCTCGTCGGTGCACCCCCACGTCCTCAGTGAGTGGTCTAGCGTGACGACGAGCAGTGCCCTTTGCGTACCCCGTCCCTAAAGAGAGGCCTCACGTGCACATCGCGCCCCTGAGCCCCGAGGACCCCGCCGAGCTCGGCGGGTACGAGCTGCTCGGCAGGATCGGGCACGGCGGCATGGGACAGGTGTATTTGGGGGAGTCGCCGGGCGGCGAACCCGCTGCTGTCAAGGTGATCAAGCCGTCTGTCGTGGACTCGCAGACGCGGCAGAGGTTCGCGCAAGAGGTGGAGATCCTCAAGGCGGTCTGGGGCGCGCGGATAGCCACCCTGATGGACGCCGACGTGGAGGCGGATCCCCCATGGCTGGCCACCGAGTATGTCGAGGGGCTGGACCTGAGTCGGCATGTGGGGACTCACGGTCCGTTGTCCGCCCTGCTCACCGCCTCTCTGGGCGCGACACTCGCCGAGGCGCTGGCAACCGTGCACAAGCAGGGTCTGCTGCATCGCGACCTCAAACCCGCCAATGTGCTACTGGGCCCGAACGGCCCCAAGATCATCGACTTCGGGCTCGCCGTGTTCGCCGAGTCAAGCGTGTCGCTGACCTCCCCCAACACGGTTGTCGGTACTCCTTCCTGCATGCCTCCCGAGCAGGCGAACGGTGAGAGGCCGCTGACCCCCGCGGTCGATGTGTACGCGTTGGGCGCCGTGCTGCTGTTCGCCGCCTCCGGTCACCTCCCCTACCGGGCCGACAACATCCACGTCCTGTTCCATCAGATCGTCGATCCCGCGACCGCTCCGGATCTGTCCGGGGCGCCGGAGGAGCTGATGCCGCTGCTGAGGGCGATGCTCGCCCACCAGGCACAGGACCGGCCCCGGCTCGACGACGTGGTGCGGCAGTGCCGGGCGCTGATCGAAGCGCAGGGGCTGAAGGTTGCCCAGGCGCGGCGCAGGCTCACCAGCTACACAGCCGCTCCGGCGCACCTCCTGGATGAGTTGCTCGGCAGCTCCCGAACCGAGGTGTCATCGCAGGCGCTCTCCAACGGCCGGCGGGTCTCGGACGCCCAAGCGCTCCCTGAGGGGGCCAACGCCTCGGCCGACACTCCGCCCGGCCGACGGCAGCCGCCGGTGCCGCCTCCCGCCGCTCCGAACCGCCCTGACCGCGCTTCCACGGACGCCCCCGCCGCACGGCCTCCCGTCCACCCGCAGGACCGCAGCGGCACCGGACGGCGATCACTGCGGCACAGCGCCCAGGCCCGTATCACCGCACAGCGCCTGCGCGAGGCATACGCCGCCAGTGCGTCCTTCTGACCTATACGCCCGTCTGACCCGCGATACTGAACAGGCCCTTGACGGGCTCCGCGTACGACCGAACCGAACCGCCTCAGGAGGCCACGGGTGACCGCCGTCCAGACCAGTGCGGAGCGCAGCGACGCCACAGCGGACCGGACGGTGCAGAAGCAGTACCCAGCCGGCGCCCAGATCCTTGTTCGGGACGAGGAGTGGCTGGTCAGGAGCTCTGTGCCAACGGCAGAAGACGGCACCAAGCTTGAGGTCGTCGGGGTGTCGGAGTTCGTACGCGATCAAGAGGCCGTCTTCTTCTCCGGCCTGGACCGGATCGAGTTGCTGGACCCGCGCGACACCCAGCTGGTCCGGGACGACTCGCCGAATTACCGGCGCTCCCGCCTGTTCCTGGAGGCGGTGTTGCGCCGCACCGCGCTGCCCCAGTCCGAGCGCCGCCTGGCCCTGGCCGACTCGTTCCTGCTGGATTCCCTGCCCTACCAGCGGCGCCCCGCCGAGCTGGCCCTGTCCGGCGCGAACCTCCGTCCGCGACTGCTGATCGCCGATGTGGTGGGCCTGGGCAAGACCCTGGAGATCGGCTTGACGCTCGCCGAGCTGATCCGCCGCGGCCGGGGCGAGCGCATCCTCGTCGTCACCCCGCAGCATGTGCTGGAACAGTTCCAGCGGGAGTTGTGGACACGGTTCTCCATCCCCCTGGTGCGACTGGACTCCGTCGGCATCGAGCGGATCCAGCGGGAGATCCCGGCCGGCCGCAATCCGTTCACCTCCTTCAAGCGGGTCATCGTCTCCATCGACACCCTGAAGAACGCCGACCAGTACCGGCACCATCTGGAGCAGATCCGCTGGGACGCCGTCGTCATCGACGAGTCGCACAACCTGATCAACCGCGGCTCCCTGCGCAACCAGCTGGCGCAGATCCTCGCCCCCCGCACCGACGCCCTGATCCTGGCGTCCGCCACTCCGCACAACGGCGACGCGAGGTCGTTCGCCGAACTGATCGGCCTGCTGGACCCGGCAGCGATCCGTGACCCGGAGAACTACCGTGCCGAGGACATCAGGCATCTGTTCATCCGGCGTACGAAGATCAGTCCCGAGGTCCGCGAGCAGATGAAGGGCCAGTGGGCGGACCGCGGCCCCTCCCAGTCGGTGCACTGCGCGGCGACCCCCGCCGAGGAAAAGATCTTCGAAGAGCTGGCGTCCGTCTGGCTCCCCCACGACGGCAGCCCTTCCGTCAGCTCGGTCTCTCTCTTCCCGTACACGCTGCTGAAGTCGTTCCTGTCCTCCTGCGCGGCGCTGCGGGCCACCATCTCCGCCCGCATCAAAACCCTGGAGAAGAAGGACGACCCACGGGCCACGGCCGCCGAACTGGCCGCCCTGGGAAGGTTGTCAGAGCTGGCCGCCGATCTCACCGAGGCCGATTCCGCGAAGTTCTCCGCCCTGGTGCACCAGCTCAAGGAGGAGATCGGAGTCGGCCCCACATCTGACGCACGGGTCGTGGTCTTCTCCGAACGCGTCCAGACCCTCCAGTGGCTGGCCGGGGTGCTCCCGGCCGCGCTCGGCTTCAAGGGCCGGGCGGCCCGCGACTGCGTCCGCGTCATGCACGGCGGACTCTCCGACGAGCAGCAGATGGCGCGGGTGGAGGAGTTCGGCCTGGCCGACACGCCCGTACGGGTGCTGCTGACCGGCGATGTGGCCTCTGAAGGCGTCAACCTGCACCGCCAGTGCCACCAGTTGGTGCACTACGACGTGCCCTGGTCGCTGATCCGCATCGAGCAGCGCAACGGGCGAATCGACCGGTACGGGCAGCCCCGGCCGCCGCAGTTCCGCGCGCTGATCCTGACCAGTGAGGTCGAGGGCGCCAAGGACGACACAGTCGTCGCCGAGCGGCTGCTGGGGCGTGAGGACGAAGCCCACCGCTCCCTGGGTACGGCCGAGGCCGTGACCGGCCTGTACCGGGCAGAAGCGGAGGAGAAGTCCCTCATCCAGGACCTGCTGCGCGGGAAGACCGTGGACGAGTCGCTGGACTCCCGCCACCCCGGCGCGGACGACGAGGACACGGGCATGGACGACTTCCTCGCCGACTTCTTCGACCCGGTCGGCGAGGAACCAGCGGACCGGGCCGACCCGCAGGACTCCGCGCGTACGGCAACACCCGGCGCGGCTTCGGCGTCCGGACGCGCCGGCGGGTCGGCCGTGCTCCCCCGCCTCTTCGACTCGACCGCGCATTTTCTGGACGAGGCGCTGGGCGAGGTCTACCCCGACGCCCACGACCGGCTGGAGCTGGACCGCGACCCGCAGTCGGGCCTGCTCTCCTTCCAGCCGCCCGCGGATCTCGTCCACCGCCTCAAAGCCCTGCCCATGGACTACCTCCGCGAGCAGCGGCTGCGCGAGCGGCTTCTCGTCACCTTCAACCGCCGCTTGGCGGAGCACTCCCTTCAGCGGGCCCGCGAATCGTCCACCTCCAGCTGGCCGGAGATCTCGCTGCTGACGGACCTGCATCCGGTCGTGGAATGGCTCACCGACAAGGTCCTCGTCCGCCTGGGGCGCCAGGAAGCCCCGATGATCACCGCGAACGTGGCGGAGCCGATCTACCTCGTCCAGGGCGTGTACTCGAACAAGCTCGGCAGGCCCACCGTCGTCAAGTGGATGGGTGTGACGCGCAGGGGCGCGGTCGACGACGACATGGTGTCGCTGCTCCGCCGTTGCGGGGTCGGCCCGAGCATGGCCAACAAGCGCCACTACCGCGAGCCCAGGCCGCTCCATGAAGCCCTGCCCGACGTCCTGAGCACGGCGGAGGCGTTCCTCGACGAGCGGCGCGACGCCTGGGACGAGCCGTTGCGCGAGCCCATCGCGGAGTACAAGCGCCGGCTCGCCACCTGGCACCAGCCGACCCTCGCCGAAGAGCGTGCCAAGGAGCGCCTGGCCGACCTCGCCGACTCCCTGCTGACGACGGGCCGACCGCTGCTGCGCATCCTCGCGGTGCTGCTCCCGGACCCCGACCGCAAGCCGGACCCCGCACGCAAGCGCGACGCCGACGAGCCGCCGCCCGTCGTCCTCGGTCCCCCGCCGCTGTCCGAGCCCGCCGCTTGGTGGCTCTCCGCCCCCGTGACCCGCTGAGAGAAGCTGTCATGACGTACGACTCCCTGGTCAACCGCGGCGATTACTTCTCGGCCCACTACCTGGCCGAGGTACTGCCCAAGGACCTCAAGTCGGGCCTGCTCCAGGCGTGGAAGGAGCGCGAGGACGCGGCGAAGTCCGCCGCGCCGAGCGACCTCCCGGAGCCCGGAGAGCCGGAGACGGCGGCTCCCGGCCGCGGAGAACTGCCCGTGACGCCACGGGCCGGGCTGCGGGAGCTGCGCCGCGCCTACTTCAAGGCCCGCTCCTCCTTCGCCCTCCCCGAGGACGAGGACGGCATCGTCACGGTGCGCGACACCGACGACGACACGCTGACGTACGGCTCCCCGCAGTGGCGGGAGCGGGTGCGGGCCCTCAACGCCGAGGTGCTGCGCGCCCTCGGATACGACGCGAAGCCGCGCACCCTCACGGTGGAGCGCGCGCGGCAGACGTACGAGATCCCGGTCGCGCATGCCGAGAAGGGCCTGGTCGCCCTGGACTGCGGCTGGGCCGCCGAATCGGACGCCGCCCTCGACTCCGAGGGCCGCGGACGGCTGCTGGAGGAGGTCGTGCTCGACGGCGCGGCCAGCCTGACCACGGGCTCGAAACTGGCCTCCTTCCTGTTCGCCTGCGAGGAGCCGCCCCGATATGTGCTGCTGCTCGGCGGCGGCGTGATCGTGCTCGCCGACCGCGCGGTGTGGGGAGAGGGCCGCTATCTCGCGGTCTCCCTGGACACGGCGTTGCAACGCAACGACACCAGGGTGGGCGGCGAACTCGACACCGTCGCGGCGCTGTTCGGCGCGGACTCGCTGCGTACGCCGGAGGAAGGCGGCGAGAACCCCCTCGCCGAGCTCCTCGGCAAGTCGGCGAGGCACGCGGTGGGCGTCTCCAGCGAGCTGCGCGACGGGTTGCGGACGAGCGTCGAACTGATCGCCAACGAGGTACTGGCCCGGCTGCGCGACCAGGGCATTCGCCCCGAGGACATCGGCGAACTCGCCGATCTGGGCCGACAGTTGACCCGCGAGTCGCTGCGCTACCTGTACCGCATCCTGTTCCTGCTGTACGCCGAGGCCCGCCCCGAACTGGGCATCCTGCCCGCCGACTACCCCGAGTACCAGCAGGGATACGGCCTGGGGCGGCTCGCTGAGCTGATCGCCGACCGGCAGCCGGTCGGCGAGGAGGCCCGCAGGGGCGTCTACCTGTACGAGTCGCTGGACCTGCTGTTCCGCAAGGTGCAGGACGGTTACCGCCCTCGCCGCACCCACGGCGTGGAGACGGATCCGGCGGACGAGAAGACCAGCGAGGACGTCGGCCTGCGCTTCGAGCCACTGCACAGCAAGCTGTTCGAGCCGGAGGCGATCCGCCTGATCGGCGCCGACACCCTCCGCGACCCGCGCCACGACTCCGACGAGGCGTTGGCCCGGGGCGAGTCCGTCCGCTACCTCGACACGCGGCTGCGCAACGCCACGCTGTACGAGGTGCTGCACCGCCTGATGATCACGCGGGGGAAGAAGGGCGAGCGCGGCGGCTTCATCTCCTACGCCCAGCTCGGCATCAACCAGCTCGGCGCGGTGTACGAGGGCCTGATGTCGTACAGCGGCTTCATCGCGGGCGAGGAGCTGTACGAGGTCGCCAAGGGCGGCGACCCGAAGGACGGCTCCTGGCTGGTACCCAAGTCGAAGATCGACGAGTACCCGGACCCGGTCTTCGTCACCCGCCGCGACCGGGACACGGGCGAGGTGCTGCGGGCCCGGTACGCGCCGGGTGAGTTCGTGTACCGGCTGTCGGGCCGCGACCGGCAGACCTCGGCGTCGTTCTACACGCCCGAGTCGCTGACCAAGGTCACCGTGCAGCTCGCCCTCCAGCACCGCCTGGACCAGGACGGCACGGAGACTGAGGCGCGCGAGCTGCTGAACTGGCGGATCTGCGAGCCGGCGCTCGGCTCCGGGGCATTCCTCAACGAGGCGATCAACCAGGTAGCGGTCGAGTATCTGCGGCGACGGCAGGGCGAGCTGGGGCGGTCGATCGACACCGACCAGTACGCCGTCGAGTTGCAGAAGGTCAAGGCATACATCGCGCTGCACAACTCGTACGGCGTCGACCTCAACGAGACGGCCGTGGAGCTGGCCGAGGTCTCCCTGTGGCTCAACACCATGCACCCGGGCATGGAGGCCCCCTGGTTCGGCCTGCACCTGCGGCGCGGCAACTCGCTCATCGGCGGGCGGCGCGAGGTGTACGCGGCGGACCGGCTCAAGAAGGGCGGCTGGCTGGGGGCTACCCCAGAGCGCTTCCCGCTGGCGGACGCGCTGGGGGGTGAGCCGTTGCCGGAAGGGGCGGTGCACCACTTCCTGCTTCCGGCGAAGGAGTGGGGCGCGGTCGCGGCCGAGAAGGAGGCGAAGGCGCTGGCTCCGGAGGCCGCGAAGGCGCTGGCCGCGTGGCGGAAGGCGATCACGAAGTCTCCAACGGCGAAGCAGACGGCCCGACTTCAGGGGTTGGCCCGGCGGGCCGAGTACCTGTGGGGGCTGGTGGTGCGGCGGCTGGAGCTGTCCGAGCGGGACATCTCCCGGCGGATCGGGGTATGGGGCGCGGAGGACGAGTGGCTGCGGAAGCCCGAGGTCGCGGTGAAGCGGGAGAAGGTGCTGGCGGACCTGCACGCGGAGGACACCCCGTACTGGCGGCTCAAGAAGCTCATGGACGCGTGGTGTGCGCTGTGGTTCTGGCCGGTGCAGAGTGCTTCGCTGCTGAACGGTACGCATGAGCAGTACGCGCGGGCGGAGGCGCTGGCGGAACGGGCGGCGGAGTTCGAGGCGGGGGCGGAGTCCGGTCCGGCTGCGGCTGTTGAGGAGGACTCCGGGGTCCTGATGGCGTGGGAGGCGGACGCCCTTCCCGGTTTCGGCGCTGAGCCGAAGCAAATGGCGCTGACCCGCGACTCGGTCTCCCGCCGCCGCACGGGCCGCCGTGTGGAGCAGGTCAAGGGCCAGCGCCGCCCGGTCATTCCCTTGGCGAACCTGGACGACTGGCTCGACTTCGCGGAAGCGCTGCTGGGTACCCAGGACGTGCCGAGCGAGTCGTTCGTCTCGACGTTCGAGACGCTGGATGACCTCTACGTGTACGAGGAAGAACTGCCCGACTGGATGGGCATGGACCGCTTCCACTGGCTGGAGATCCGGTTCCCGTGGATGGCGGTCGCGAAGGATGTCGCGAAGGCGCAGGGGTTCTTCCACTGGGAGCTGGAGTTCGCGCAGGTGTTTGCGCGGGGTGGGTTTGACTTGCAGGTGGGGAACCCGCCGTGGGTGAGGCCCACTTGGCAGGAGGATCAAGTCCTTGCAGAGCTGGAGCCGTGGTTCGTACTGGCAGAGAAGCCGAGCGCGGCGGAATGGCGCCTCCGCAAGGAAGAGGTACTGGACGCACGCTTGAACAGCCAAAGCTTCCTCCTCGAGGAGCTGGCCGCCCATGCGGGATCCGTGGCCGTGCTCGGCAGCCCGGCCACCTATCCGCTCCTTCTGGGTACCCGGAGTGATCTCTATCGAGCCTTCATGGCTCAGGTATGGCAGCACATCGCACCGGGCGGCCGCGCGGGTCTGATTCACCCCGACACGCACTTCGGCGGCGTACGCGAGGGTGCTATCCGAGCCGCCGCTTATCGGCACCTCCGGGTGCACGCGCACTTTGTAAACTCGTCGAACTGGGCATTCGAGGACCTTCACCGTTCTTGGGAATTCGGAATGCACATTTATGGCACCTCTCAGGAACCTAACTTCCAGCACGTCAGCGAGCTCCGAGGCGCCGAAGTCCTACCCGATTCGCTGACCCATGACGGACAAGGCATCGAACCCGCCATCAAGCACAACGGCTCATGGGACATCCGGCCGCACCGCGAGCGTGTGGTGCATGTGAATACTGCACTGCTGACCAGCTGGCAGGCCCTGACCGAGTCGACTGGTGGAGTGGAACAGACACCTTTGCTGTACCCCGTCCTCGTCGGCGAACAAGGAGCAATTGAGGCACTGGCCGCCTATCACAGCGACCTCGCCGATTTCGGCCCGATGATCTCAAGCGGATACAATGAGACCAACGCCAAGAAGGACGGGCTGATCCGCTGGGGCAACCAGGCCGTCTCTGAGCTTACGGATGTCATCCTCCAAGGTCCGCACTTCGCATCAGCGCTCCCCTTCTCGAAAGCACCAAGGGTCCCATGCCGGAACAACAGGGAATGGGACTTTCTCGCACCAGCAGAGTTGCCCGAAACATTCGTCCCTGTTACCAACTATGTGCGGGCCACCGACAAGGAGGCGTATTTCTCGGCCCAGGACTCCTGGTTTGGGAGACCGTTCACCACTTACTTCCGGCTGGCCTGGCGAGTCATGATTCCTTTCGCCAACAGTCGCAGCCTGCACGCTGCCCTCATCCCGCCAGGCCCCGCCCATGTCCATATCGTGCACTCGGCGGCCTTGGAGACTGACCGCCTGACCGCTCTCAACGCAGGCTTTTGGGCAGCGTTGCCACTTGATTACCTGCTACGCATTACTGGACGCCCACACCTCCAGGTCTCCGAGGCCCGTAAGATGCCCGCCCCCGACCCCAAACACCCACTTGCCCCTGCCCTCCTCCTGCGCACACTCCGCTTGAACGCCCTAACCGCCCACTACGCACCCCTCTGGTCAGAGCTGTTCGACCCTCACTGGGGGGGCTACGAGGACTGGGCCAACCCCCGCTGGCCCCATCTCAAGCCTCTCGCCGCCGACCTCAACCCGACCTGGGAGTACAACACCCCGCTCCGCACCGAGCATGAACGCCGGGCCGCGCTCGTTGAGCTCGACGCCCTCGTCGCCGTTTGGCTGGGCATTACCGCCGACCAGCTCGCCGCGATCTTCAAATCGCGCTACCCGCAGCTGTACGACTACGAGTCGGCAACCTACTTTGACGCCAACGGCCGGAAGATCGCCGCCGACTTCAACACCTACGGCCACGGCCAAACCAAGCAGGATTACCTCGATCTCCTCGCCCACCTGGAGGACCCGGAGCGCACCCCGCCTCCGGCTGGCTTCCAAGCCCCCTTCTACAAGGCGGATCGTGAGGCGGAGATGAGAGCCGCGCACGCGCACTTCCAGGCGCGGCTGGATGCGGAGATCGCCGCCGGGCGTTGGACGCCGCCCGTCCATGAAGGGGCGAAGGGTGCTGGCCCGATGGAGGCCTGCCCCTGACACCGTAGTGTCAGGGGCAGGTATTCCATGTCTTTCGCGGCGACTTATCGGGCCGCGAAGTTGATGAACGCGGTCCAAGCCACAGCACCGACCGTGAGGCCGGGGCGGGTTATGTCCTTGGAGTCGCGTACGTGGACAGCGTGGAGGCAAGAGGCCACCTCGACACATTCGCCGCCGGCTCCGGTGCTGTGGCTGGACTTACGCCATTCTGCGGCGACTTCGACGCACTCGCCACCTTCCTCACTGCTGTAGCTGCTCTTGATCCATACAAGCTCAGATGTGCGCTCCAGACCGCTGGCTTTCATCGCTCCCCTAGCAGCTTCTCAACGTAGTTGAGCGACGCCTGAGGCGTGAGTGCCTGCGCACGCAGGATGCCGTACTTGACTTCAAGCCCCTTGACAAGCCGTCGCTCGGTGTGGACGTGGCTGACGTTCTGGACCTCAACGTACGCGATCCTCCGCCCTTCGGCTGTCTCAAGCAAGGTGAAGGGACCAGCAAGCCCAGCGTTCTCCTCACTGTCCAGAGGCATGACCTGAATCTCCACCGTGCACCTTTGCCCAGCCAGCAAGATCTGCTCCATCTGGCCACGCAACACAGCCCGCCCACCGATTGGCCTGCGAAGCACCGACTCATCAATGACAAAGCTCATGAGTGGCGCAGGGCGCTTTGCGAAGACCTCCTGACGCGCGAGGCGAGCTGCCACCCGCTGTGCGATTGCATCCTCGTCTAGCGGTGGACGCATCATCCCGAACACCGCCCGCGCGTAATCCTTGGTCTGCAACAGCCCAGGCACCGCCTGGTTCGCGTACACATGCACCTCGACAGCCTCCGCCTCCAGCCTCGCCGCGTCCCGGAAGAACGCCGGGTACTGCGCCTTCTCCATCTCCTCCTTCATCTCCAGGAGGACACCGCCCGCGTCCAGCACCTCGTCCGCCCGGTCGATCAACCGAGGCGGTGGGATCCGCCGACCCTGCTCGTAGGCGGCGATCGTGGACACCGAGTACCCGACCATCGACGCGAGCTCCGGGCGTTCCAAACCCGCTCGCACCCGGCACCGCTTCAACTGCCGCCCGAACACCCGCACAATGCCCGAGCCAACCTCCGGTTCCGGCCCCGGATCCCGCTGGTGCCCCTCCCCCAGACCCGCCGCCCCCTCGTTCTCCACACCCGTCGGTTCACTCATCTCCATAACCGCCTCTCCGGCCAACGCAACGCCGCGTCGTTCGTCACGCTCCGCCCCGCCTACACGCGCAAACCGGCCACGTACAGCGACAGCCCGTGTGCGCGTCGTATCTCGTCACGCTAGGGCCGGGGCGGAAGCGTGGGCCACATGAACAGCGAGAAATCCCCCGCACAGGGGGCCACCCGCCACGCCCGCAAGACCGCTCCCGCCGAGACCCACCCCTCCCAGACCAGCCACCCCCACCTCATCCGCGAGTTCTCCATGCGGTTCACGTCTTCGCGACACGGAGCCCGCCTCGCCCGTCGCCTCGTCTCGCACCGGCTGGACACGTGGGGGCACCCGTACGACGGCCGCGCCAACGAGACGCTGACGTTAATCACCGCCGAGCTGACCGCGAACGCCATCCGCCACGGGCACGTACCCGGCCGGGACTTCCGCGTCCGTCTGACCGAGACCGGGGACACGCTCCGCGTCGAGGTCTCCGACACCCGCAGCGAACGCGTACCACCGCTGACCGCCCAGGAGCCGCCGGATGACGTCGAGTCGGGCCGGGGCCTGCTCATCGTCGCCCAGCTGGCGACCCGTTGGACGGTCACCCCACGTGTCGGCGGACCGGGGAAGACCGTATGCGCGGAGCTACGCCTCCAGTGAAGGACGTGTGACCGCCACCAGCCGTTTTCGCGCCAATGACCAGCGGTTTTTGGCAATCGACCCGCTGGTTGTCCGTACCGCGGACTAGCCTCGGCGCTCCGTGGGGCGTGCGCCCACGCGGCACGTCCACACCGCGGAAGCCCAGGGGGGAAGCACCGTGACCACCACGCCCAACGCCCGGACCGGATACCGGATCTCCATCCTCGACGAGGACCCCATCCGCGCCCGCAAGGAGGCGCGCGAACTCCTCGCCGAGATCGCCGACGGAGATCCCGGCGCGTCCCTGGACATCCCCCGGCAGCGCACGCCCGGGGGTTCGGACAAGGGCGGGCTGTCCGTCGACACGATCGGGGTGCTGATCAGCGCCGGCTCGCTGGTGGCGACCGGGGTACAGCTCTGGCTGGCCCGCGTACCGCAGCGGACGATCGTCGCCAGGCGGCCCGACGGTGCGACCCTCCAGATCACCGGTAAGGAGGCGCGCGCGGACGACGAGCGGATCGAGCGGTTCCTCGCGGGCGGTGACCAGTCCGCCGACGGCCAAGACGGCGACAACGGCGACGCGACGACGGCGGGCTGAACACGCATGACCGACAACGACCGCTACGCCATGCTCGTCGGCGTCTCCACATACGACAGCGACACCTACCACGATCTCCCGCCCGTCCGGGCCGACCTCCACTACATGCAAGCGGTGCTGCAAAACACCGAGATCGGCATGTACAACGACTGCGAGATGGTTCCCGAGCCGACCCGCGCCGAGATGCTGCACGCCGTGGAGACGTTCCTGGAGAATCGGCAGCCGAGTGAGACGGCCCTGTTGTACTTCAGCGGGCACGGCGAGTTCTGCGAAGGCGACAACCAGTTGTACTTCCTCACCCGCGACGCGGACCCCGACGACCTGCCGGGCACGGCCGTCCCGGCGGAGTTCCTGGAGCGAATGCTCCAGTCCTGCCGTGCCGCGTCGAAGCTCGTGCTGCTGGACTGCTGCTCCAGCGGGTCCGTCGTCCAGGGCTGGACCGCCAAGGGCGCCCCGGGCGACGCCGACGAGCCGCCCGCGCCCAGCACCCTCCTGCGGCCGACGGGCGTGTACTTCATCACCGCGTCCGACGCCCTGCAGTCCGCGTCCGCGATGGCGCCGCCCGGTTCCACGCTCGGTACATCCCGCTTCACCGGAGAGATCGTGGAGGGCCTGCGCAACGGGCGGATCAAGGGCGGCGGCTGGATCACGCCGGACGACCTCTTCGACTACCTGACGGCACAGATGGCGCGCAACGGCGTGCCGGAAGAGCAGCGCCCCACCAAGTCCACGATCCGGGCCACCCGGAGTCTGCCCTTCGCACGTTCGGTGGCGCGTCCCGTCCACCTCCCGACACCGCCGCGGGACGCGACGGAGACGGCACGGCAGTCTCCCGCCCTGCTGAAGGCCCGGGAACTGGCGGCTCTGGACGCGCGGGACGGCGTGGACTGGCAGCGGCTGCTGCACTACTACGTGCAGTGCCTCACCGCCGAGGCAGCTGCCGGCATGCTGCCCGACCGCGACAAGGAGCGGGACTCGGGGTACTTCCTGCTGGGCAGGGGCGAGGAGATCATCCAGTCGGGGCGGGGCTCGACCTTTCAGGCACCCGGGCAACTGCCCAGGCCCCAGGGCAGGCAAGGCCGGGGCGATGGCGACGCGGGGACGCAGCAGGAGTACTGGTACGGCTATCCGGCCATCACGCTCCCCGTACGCGAGGGAGGCGGCCGGGGACGCCGTACGCCCGTGACCATCGCGCCGCTGTTGGTCCAGCAGATGGAACTCGCGCCGGACGAGAACGGCCAGGACGTGCTCCGGCCGACCGGGGTTCCCGCCCTGCACACCGGTGTCGTCTCGGAACTGCTGGACGCCGACGACGCGGCCGACCTCGTCGCCGGCTGGCAGCCGACCTGGCAGGAGGGCAACGACACACAGATGCTGCAGGCCGTGCGTCAGTTGCTGGAGGAACTGGGGCTGCCGGAGCTGGAGCCACTCGATCCGTCCGCGCTCAGCGAGTGGACGGTGAATGAGGCGCTGCGGCCCGGCGCGCACAACGCGGCCGTCCTGCTGGTGCCGTCCGGCGTGGAGGCAAACGCGACGCAGGGTCTGGTTGACAACCTGCTGCAGATGTCGACACGGACCGGCCAGATCCCCGGCACCGCGCTGGACGCGCTGCTGAACGGCGGTGAGGCAGACACGGGGGCGGAGTCCTCGGCCGTCGTCGTGGCGCCGGGGCCGTGCAACGAGAGCCAGGAGCTGGTGGTCTCCTCGGCGATGACGCGGGCACTGACAGTGGCCACGGGGCCGCCCGGTACGGGCAAGAGCGAGGTGGTCACGGCCACCGTCACCACCTGTGTCGCCGCCGGGCAGTCGGTGCTGGTCGCGTCCACGAACAACGAGGCGGTGGACGTCGTCGCCGAGCGGTGCGACGCCATCGCACCGGGGCTCATGATGCGGACGGGCAACGCAAAGGCGCTGAAGGAGGAAGCCGAGAAGCTGGAGCGGCTGCTCGGCGAGCCCATCGAGGCCCCGCGGCGGGGTTCGGCAACCGTGGGCGGGGAATTGCGCAACACCCGTGCGCGGTCCACCGGGCAGCGGGAGGAGGCGGAACGCCGCGTCGGCGAGGAGAGGCGGCTGCTGGACCTGCTCCGGGAACGGGAGGAACGGGCCGACGCCCTGGAGCTGCCGCTGACGCTGCTGGAGTCCGCGTGGGCGGCAGCGGCCGGGGACGGTGCGGCCACGCTGGGCCGCTGGGAGAGCAGGGCCCGGAAAGCGGCCGGGGCCCATCGGTGGCTGCTCGGCGGGTGGCGCAGGGCACGGGCACTGGCCGCGCTGGTCGCGGCGGCCGGCGCCTCGGAGGGCGAAGGCACGCCGTGGCCGGGGTGGGCGAAGGAGCGGCCCGTGCCGCCGGAGCTTCTGGAGGCCCTGGCGGACGCCGTAGCCGTGGAGCGCCGGCTGCGGGAACTCGTACCCGGGCACACCGAGTGGGACGAGGACGGGCTGAAGCAGGTGCGGCTGACGACGGCGGATGCCCTGTCGGAGCTGTCCGCGGACCTGTCCCGGGCCGTGTCGGCGGAAGCGCTGACACGGGCACGCGGGCTGATGGGGCAGCGGCTCCAGGCGCTGCGGGCTCGTCGGGGATTCCGGAAGAGCCAGCAGAACCTGATGGCGCACCTCAAGGGCTGGGCGATCAGCACCCACTCGGTGCGGCAGCTCGAACTCGCCCCGAAGCTGTTCGACCTCGTCGTCATCGACGAGGCCAGCCAGTGCTCGATCCCGTCCGTGCTGCCGCTGCTCTTCCGGGCCCGGCGGGCACTGATCATCGGTGACCCGATGCAGCTGGGCCATATCGCCAACATCGCACCGCAGCAGGAGCGGCAGGCAAGGGTCCGGGCTGGGTTGAGCGCAGCGCAGCTGGAGGACCATCGGCTCACGTACCACGTGCACTCCGCGTACCACGCGGCCGCCCAGCACGGCGACACCGCCCTGCTGCTCGACGAGCACTACCGGTGCCACCCGCTGATCGCCGATGTCGTCAACGGCTACTGCTACGCGGGCCAGCTCCAGGTACTCACCGACGTACGGCGGCAGGTTCCGGCACTCGACCCGGTGGGAGCGGCCGATCCGGCGCCGGTGCTCGGCTGGGTGGACGTACCGGGCGGCGAGTCGGCGCGGGGCGGCAACGGACAGTCCTGGCGCAACGACGCCGAGGCCGGGGCCGTGCGGCGGGTGGTGGACGAACTGCTCGCGCGGCTGCCGCAGGACGCGACGGTGGGCGTGGTGACACCGTTCCGGGCGCAGAAGCAGGCGCTGGCGCGGGTGTGGCGCGACGACGACCGGGTGCGGGTGGGGACGGTGCACGCGTTCCAGGGCGGGCAACGCGACGTCATGGTGCTGAGCCCCGTGGCCACGCTCAACACCCCGCCGAGGACGACACACTGGGTGGCAGGCCAGGTCAACCTGTGGAACGTGGCGATCACACGGGCCAAGTCGCAGCTGATCACGGTCGGCAGTCACGCGTTCTGGCAGGGGCAGAGCGGTCTTCCCGCGATGCTCGCCGGGCGCTCGATGCCTCTGGGGGCGGGAGGCGGTGACGACCACGGCGTGGACGCCGGGAACTCCATCGGCGGCCCGCAGGGGACGGTAGGCCCGGGGACCGCGTCCCGTGAAGAGCTCACCGACCGGCTTCAGCGGTACCTCGGCGAGCACGGCGTCACCGATCTGGAGCGCGCGGCAGTCGTCGGCGGCCATGCGGTGGATCTGCTGTTCACGGTGGACGGGGAGAACACGGCGGTACTGATCGACACGGGCCCGCCGCCCGGCCGGGACCCGGCGAGGCACCTGCGGCTCACGCACGCCCGCGGTGATCTGCTCACCGGGTTGCCGTCCGGTGGGCACGGGGCGAAGGCGTGCGAGGTGGGCCGGGTGGTGCGGGTTCCGGCGTGGCGGATCCTGGCGGGAGAAGAGATGCTGGCACCGCTGTTCGACTGAGCGCGCCCACACCAAGGCGGATCAGCCCTGGCGAAGGCACCGGACGACGTAGGAGATGTGCTGGACATTCCCGGCCCGCAGCCAGTCCATGACCTGCCCGGTGCCTTTGCTGGACGACAGAGGGCCGTCGGCGCAGTCGCGCAACCAAGTCTCCCCGGCGCTGGCAGACGCTCCCCTGAACTCAGCTAGATCGCGGACCCGGCGCGCCGCCGCCCGGATGCTCGCCGTACGGTCGGGGCCGCCGTTCAACACCTTGCACAGCACGAACCAATCGTCGGTGGTGTAGCGGAGGAGGCCCCACGGCGGGCCTCCACCACCCGGCTCCTGAGCGAGAGCGGTGACGGGCTGCACGCCGTAGTCGCCATACGTGAGCCACGACAGATAGTCACGATCGCTCGTCCGTACCTCGTTCCACATGTGCCAGTCGGTGCGGGGCTCTTCGTGAAGCTCTCCCAGTTCCAGCATGTCGTCTGTGGCCCGGGGGAATCCCCCACCGAGAACGGCAGCCGTGCGCCAGGTCGTCAGGGGGTGCAGGGCGTCCAAGGCTCGCAGCGCCTCCTTGCCCGCGTCGGGGCGGCTGGGTAGGACACTGCCCATGTCGAGCAGCAGGTCGACGGGCACGTCAGATTCGGCCCGGCCCAGGAGTCGGCCAACTGCTTCGGTCGTACGGCCGTCCCACTCCCCCGGCACGGATACACGAATGCCAACCCCGCAGCCATAGCGGTGAGCTGTCCCCAGGGCGGCGGACTGCTGGGCAATGCCGCGCTCGGGCCCGGTCACCGGGCGGAGCAGGCGGGAGAGCCCGGTGCACTCGGACAGGATTTCCGCGTATGCCGGTAGCTGCACCTCCTCGGCGAACGGGGCATCAAGCCAGCCGGGATGGCGGCGGTGTGCCCCTCTGACCTTGTTCAGTTCTTTCCGCCACGAGGCCTTGTTCAGGTCCGCCGAGGGCACGCCCGGGCACGGCGGAAGGTTCCACAGTGGGGCCATCGCGGCCTGTATATCGGGCCGGACATGTTCGTAGGCCATCCGGGCGTGCTGCCGGACGAGTAGGACGGGAACATAGAGCGGTTCGGCCATCGCGGCTCCCCCTCGGCACTGCCCGCGCGCTTTCCCTCCCTGTCAGGGTCGACGGACGGCGAAGCGCCGGAAAGAGAGCCCTTTCGGTCCAGATGGCTGAATCAGGCAAGCACCTGGTACCGCTGTGACGCAGGATGTACTGTTTGTGATGCTCGGTGGCCGGTCACTTCACGTGAACGGCGCACGTGGGGGACTGAGTGTTGTTCAGCCAAGTGCGTGTGATCCGCCCGCCGTGCGCCGGAGCAGTCCGCCGGGTCGTTGGTGCCCCGGCCACTCATGATTGGCGCGAGCTTGAACCACCGCCTATTAGGCCTGACGGTGCGCAACTTCCGCACCCTGACCGACACGAAACTGCCGCTCGGGCCCTTGACCGTCATGGTCGGCCCCAACGCGGCAGGCAAGTCGAACGTCTTGCACGCGTTGGAGTTTCTGGGCGAGGTGTCCCGCAAGGGGATCGAGTCGGCCGTGGAGGAACGGGGTGGATTCGACGTCCTAGCCTTCCGTGGCAGCCCGAAGCCGGTGTCGCGCTTCACCGTCGGGGTCGAGGGCATCTGGTCCGACTTCGCGTCGGAGGAAGCGCCGGACCGCTACGAGTTGAGCGTCTCCCAGCGGCGGCTTCCCGAGCCACACCACCGTGAGCACGTGCTCTCCCGACAGGAACGGCTGGTCCAGCACCCGACCACGCACGCAGAGACGTCGGTTGAGCTGACGAGCACTACCGTTGTCGTCAATAGTCCGTCGGAGACCGGCCGCCCTAGGACCCGGGCCAGCATCGAAAGAATCGGGTCCGTCCTTCACCAGGGCCATACTCTGGCTTTGCCGGACAGCAGTCCGTCCGCCCAGGCCATTGGTGAGGTGCGACGCCACCTCTCTGAGATCCGAGTGTTCGACCCTGACGTGCGAGCCGCCAGGCAGCCCTCGGCGATCAGTGAATCGGAACCGCGCCTGAAAGGTGACGCCTCCAACCTGGCGGACTTTCTGCTGAGTCTTCGGTCGCACGGTGATGCCTGGGAGCTCCTCTTGGAGGATGTCCGGACCGTGGTTCCGCAGATCCGTAATATCCACGTACCACTCCTCGCGGGCTCCAGCCGTGCCGAAGTGGAACTGGAAGAAGAGTGCCTGCGCGGGCGCACTCGACTCTCGGACGCGTCTTGGGGAACGGTCCGCGTCCTGTGCATGCTCGCGATTATTCATGACCCGAATCCTCCGCTTCTGACGTGCATTGAGGAGATCGACCATGGCCTCCATCCACACGTACTGAGCCTTTTGGCGGTCAGGCTCCGCCAGGCCAGTAGCCTCGGTCAGTTCCTTGTCACCACTCATTCACCCGTTCTCATCAACGAGCTAGAGCCCGAGGAATTCGTCGTGTGCGAACGGCTCCCGAGCGGCGCCTCCCGCATCCCAGCTCGGCGCCCCGAGGAGATTCAGCGGGTCATCGAGAAGTCCGAGTACGAACCGATGGGCGATCTCTGGTACTCAGGCGCTCTTGGGGGTGGACTGTGAGCGCGAAGCCTTCTCGCGGCCGTCAGCGCTCAGTCGTCGTAGTGGCTGGCGAGGGTGACTACGATCGCAGGGTGCTTCAGCACCTGGTTCCCGCCTTACACCCGGGAAAGTGCCCCGACGTGATAGCCATGAAGAAGCCTATCCGTCTGGCCCGCGCCCAGGCCAAGCTCTCCCCTCGTCTCCAGCAGATCAAAAATTTCGCTGAGGGCCATGCCGACAAAGCGAAACTGGTCGGCATCGTCATACATGCGGATCTTGATGCCGTCGCGGACGACAACTACGACAAGGTCCGCAGACGCATCGCTGAGGAGATGCGGGCCACGTTCAAGGAGTACCCCTCAGCCCTGGCGCTGGCCGCTTATGAGATCGAAGCCTGGCTGATGCTCTTTCCAGAGGCGTTCCCGAAAGTCAAGCCCGGCTGGCGGCTGCGCGAGGCAGACTGTCGCCGTGACCTCGCCAAACTCGAGAAGACCAAAGAGCACCTCGAGAAATACCTCGGGAAGCCTCCGTACAGCGAGTCACACGCTCCCGCCATCATGGAGGCCGCGGTCAAGGGTGGTCACGTCATCGCGCGTCCAACCGGCAACAATAGGTCGTACCGTGACTTTGCGGATGAGATATCCGGGTGGAAGAAGAGCAAGTAGCAGGTCAGGGAGGATCCACCGGCAACAGGGACTGTCGGTGGCCCCCTATACGGTGATAGGGATCATCAGGGCACCGGCATCGCAAGGGGGACCGTCGTGAAGCCCACCATGGCCGCCGCGCAGCTGCGCGGCAGTCTGACGCAGTACCTCACGACGACGTACGCCCTCGCCGACGAGGACACCCGAGGTGCCCTCGAGCGCTTCCTCGGGCACCCCGAGACCGGGATCTTCCGGGGGCCGTATCTGCGGATCAGGACGCCGTTCCACCTCGCCGAAGACGGCTGGCAGCGGGACGTGGAGGGAGCGACCGGGTTCCCGGGGTTCGTGCCGTGGCGGCACCAGGCGAAGGCGTGGGCCCGGCTGTCCACGCTGCGCGGGCCCGCGCAGCCGGCTCTGGTGACGACCGGTACCGGCTCCGGCAAGACCGAGTCGTTCCTCGTCCCCGTACTGGACCACTGCCGACGGCGGAAGGCCGAGGGGCGCGGCGGGGTCAAGGCGGTTCTGCTGTATCCGATGAACGCGCTCGCCACCGACCAGGCGGGGCGCATCGGGGACTACCTGGCGCGGCCGGAGCTGGCCCAGGTCACCGCGGGCCTCTACATCGGCGACCGGCCCGACACGGACTTCCGGCGGGTGATGACGCGCCGGGAAGAAATGCGGGTGTCCCCGCCCGACGTGCTGATCACCAACTACAAGATGCTGGATCTGCTGCTCCAGCGCGGGGAGGACCGGAGCCTGTGGGAAGGCGCCGACCTCACCTATGTCGTGCTGGACGAGTTCCACACGTACGACGGGGCGCAGGGCACCGACGTCGCGATGCTGTTGCGCCGGCTCGCTGCCGCCACCGGCGCGTCCCGGCCCGGCAGGCCGCTGGGGTCGATCTGCCCGGTGGCGACCTCGGCCACGCTCGGTGAGGGGGCGGCGGACAACGGAGCCGGGGGCGTCCTCGACGTGGCGGCGCGGGTGTTCGGGATGCCGTTCCCGGCGGAGGCGGTCATCGGCGAGGAACGGATGACCGCCGATGAGTTCACCGGGTCCGTGGACTACGAGCTGGACGAGCCACCCTCCCCGCAGGAGGTGGTGGCGGTGTCCGGCGGGCCGGACGTGGAGGCCCGCCCCGACCTGCTGGACCTGGACGCTCTCGCCACGAGGCTGCTGGGCCGCTCCGGGCTGGACGCCTTCCGTATCGGGCGGCTGCTGAAGCGGCACGACTTCACGCACGGCGTGCTCTCGCTGCTGAGCGGGGAGCCGCTGGACGAGTGGGCGCTGCGGGATCGGCTGGCCCGGTTCGGCTACTCCTGGGGCCGTACCGCGCGGGAGAATCCGCGGCTGGTGCTCCAGGCGCTGGGCCGGTTCGTGGCACTGCTGTCGGCTGCTCGCGACCCGGAGTCCGATGAGCGCAGGCCCCGGCCGCTGCTGCACATCGAGGCGCATCTATGGGTGCGGCCCGTGACGCGGGTCCTGCGCGGGGTGGGACGCACCCCTGAGTTCCGCTGGTACGAGGACGACCGGACCGCCACCCGGCGGGCCGCGCTGAGCGCCGCGCCCCCCGGCGACGAGGATCCGGACGCCTCGTCCGGGGGCTGGCCGTCGTCCTCGGCGAGCAGCCCGCAGCCGCTGCCCGGTGCCGACACGGCGCCGCGCCCGGCCCAGGTGCACCTGCCCGCCGTGTACTGCCGCAGCTGCGGTCGCTCCGGGTGGGCGGCGCTGTCCCCCGAGGCCGACCCCCAGCAGCTGGTGACGGCACAGGACCGTATCTGGCGAGCCGCGGTGGGGCGGGACAGGCGGCGCATCCGCTACTTCATCTCCGCCACCCACGGCGAGCGGCAGCGGGCGCTCGACGCGCTGACCGGGGCGCGGCCCACGGGCGGCAAGGGGGACCCGCTGTCGGTCGTGGTGCTGGACGGCGGCCAGGGCACCTACCGGCTGCCCACCGCCGGAGACGACGGCGAGCTCGTCGACGCCTGGTTCGCACGGGCCCTGCTCGACAAGAAGACCGCCGACCGCGCGGCGAAAGACGACCGCTGCCCGGCCTGCCACACCGACAACAGCATCCGCTTTCTCGGCACGGCCCAGGCGGCCCTGGCCTCGGCAGCCGTGACCCAGCTGTTCACCGGCGGCGACATCGCGCTCGTACCGGAAGAGCGCAAGACGCTGCTGTTCAACGACTCCACACAGGATGCGGCGCATCGCGCGGGGTACGTTGCCAACGCCTCGTACAAATTCTCGCTGCGTTCGCTCCTCGCCCACAACCTCGACGACTCGGGAGCGCCGACCGCGCTGAACGAGCTGATCGGCCACGTCCTGGACTCGGTGGACGACCCGGACGCCCTGGCGGCCGTGGTGCCCCCCGACCTCCACGACGAGGCGGGCGTCGACCGGCTGCTGTCCGGCCGCGGCACCGGCGACGCCCGGACCTGGAAGCTGATCGGGGAACGGCTGGCGTTCACGACCGTGATGGAGTTCGGGCTGCGCAGCCGCATGGGGCGCACCCTGGAGCTGACCCGTACCGCGGCGGCCGAGGTCGTCGTGGCAGAGCCCGACCGCATCACGGACCTCGCCCGTGACCTGCATCTGGCCCTGCCCGGCCAGCTACTGACGGGAGGGGGCCTGCCCACCCCCGAGCGGTATCTGGCGTATGTGCGGGGGCTGCTCGAGCGACTGCGGATGCGCGGCGCGGTACGACACCGCTGGCTGGACGATTGGATCAAGGAAGGTGGCAGCAACCGCTACCTCATCTGGGGGCTCAGGCCTCCCGGCATGCCGGCCTTCCCCGAGGGGGTGGCCCCGCCCCGCTTCCTGCTGGACGGGCAGAAGGACCGGTCCGAATTCGATGCGGTCACGGGACGTCTGGGTTGGTACCAGGACTGGACGCGCAGGTGCCTGACGCTGGACGCCACCGGGGCCGTGGAGTATCTGCGCAGGCTGCTGCCCGCCCTCGCCGAGGAAGGTGTCTTGGCGGTGCGGACCGCCCGGGATCGGCAGACCCGGGTCTACGGGCTTCAGCCGGGGCACATCAACGTGCGACTGCTCGGCGACGCGGTCGTCAACAAGGCTTTCGTCAGCTGCGAGGACTGCGGCTGGCAGCAGGTCGTAGCGCCCGAGCGGCGCACGCGCTGGTACGGGCATCCCTGCCCCAGGTACCGCTGCGGGGGGCGGCTGACCGCGCCACAGCCAGGCATGCCCCGCAACGGAGCGGGGCTCCCCCACCTCGGCGGCGCCGTGCAGGAACGTGACTACACCGCCGACTACTACCGCCGCCTCTATCTGACAGGCGGCACGTTCCGTGTCGTCACCGCCGAGCACACGGGCATGCTCAGCCGCCCGGAGCGGGAGCGGGTCGAGCGCACCTTCAAGGCGGGAACGCACTACACCGACCCCAATGTGCTGTCGTGCACGCCGACACTGGAACTCGGCATCGACATCGGCGATCTGTCGGCCGTACTGCTCGGCTCCCTGCCTGCCGGGCCGGCCAACTACGTACAGCGCGCCGGGCGGGCCGGACGTCACACGGGCAACGCGCTGGTGGTCGCCTTCGGCGGACGCAAGGCGCGCGACCTGTATTACCTGGACGAACCGAAGGAGATGATCGCCGGGACCATCGTGCCTCCTGGCTGCTACCTGTCCGCGGTGGAGATCCTGCGCCGCCAGTACACGGCCCGGCTGCTGGACCTCGCGGCCCGTGGCGACCTGAGGACCTCCGACGGCGAGGTACTGGCGCCGCTCCCCCGGCTGTCGTCGGCCCTGTTCGGGGCGAGCGGATGGTGCCAGGATCTGGCCGATGCCGCGCAGACCCGTGGCACCGAGTTCGTCGAGGAGTTCCTGGCCCTGTTCCCCGACGGCAGCGGCGGCCGAGAGCCCGACGGCGCGGGCGTCTCGGCGTACGCGGCCGAGGAGCTGAGGGCGTATGCGACCAGCGGCATCGTCCGCGCCCTCCAGGAGGCCGAGGAGGACTGGACGGGGCGGCGGGAGGAGCTGCGACGCAGGATCGCCGCGATCGACGAGGCCGCCGGGCAGCTGGCCCGGTCGGACGAGACGCAGAACCACGAGCGGCGCGAGTTGCTGGCCGAGCGGCGAGGTGCCGGGGACCTGCTGCGGGAGCTGAGCCAGTCGAGCGCCCACGCCACCCTGGTGGAGCTCGGTCTGCTGCCCAACTACAGCCTGACCGACACCACCACTCAGCTGGAAGCGACGCTGTACTGGTCCGAGAATCCGAGCGAGGAGGACGGCGAGCAGGAGGCAGGCGCCGAGGAGGGACCGGTCCGCAAGATCTATCGCAGCGAGACGCGGGACTACGAGCGGTCCCGCAAACTGGCGCTCACCGAGCTGGCCCCCGGTAACTACTTCTACGTCAACGGCTACCGTCACGCCGTACGCGCCCTCGACATCGGCAGCCCCGACCGCAGAGCCTGGTCCGTCTGGCGGCTCTGCCCCGCCTGCGGATTCGTGCGCACTGAGGACGCCGAACACGACACGGCCCCATGCCCGCGCTGCGGCGGGCGGGAGATCGCCGACGCGGGCTGCGTGCAGTACGTACTGCAACCGAAGCGGGTGTTCTCCCGCGACAAGCGGGACGACGCCCGGGTGCGCGACGACCGCGATGAACGGGACCGCAAGCACTACGCGGTCCTCACCACCGTCGACATCGATCCTGACCGGCTCGCTCCTGGTTCCTGGCGGCACGACACCGCGGTCTTCGGAGTGGACTTCACCCGCCATGCGAAGATCCGGACGCTCAATCTGGGGCTGGACCGTGAGGACGGCAGCAGCACGGTGCCTCTGGCGGGACGGGACGTGCGGATCAACCCGTTCTTCGTCTGCACCAGTTGCGGCGGGGCGACAGCCGACGGGCGCCCCGTGGTGGACGTGGAGCAGCACGCGCTGACCGAGTCGGGAGCGGCGAGCACCCCGGCCGCGAGGCACCATCTGCTGTGGTGCCCGCGTCGCCGCAGCAGGGGGTCCACGACCAGTGCGGACGGGCAAGGCAGGGGGCAGGACGTGCCACTGCTGCTCGCGCACGAGCTGACCACGGAGGCGGTGCGCATCCTGCTGCCCGCGTCGATGGCCCGGGTCAAGGAGCGACTCGCCTCGTTCACCGCCGCACTGTTCGCGGGCATAGCCGCACGCTACGGCGGCGACCCCGACCACATCGACATCGCCGAGGCGACCATGCCCGACCACGCGGGCGGCATGGGCGCGGACTGGCCGAGACGCTTCCTCGTCGTCTACGACCGGTTGCCCGGCGGCACCGGATACCTGCACCGGCTGGCGTCCGCCGACGGCTTCCGGGAGGTGCTCCTTGAGGCGCGCGAGGTCATCGAGCGGTGCGCGTGCCGCGAGAAGGGGCTCGACGGCTGCCACCAGTGCCTGCTGCGGCGGGTCCCGGCCACCGACTACGACAAGGTGAGCCGCAACGAGGTCCGGCAGATGCTGGACGAACTACTCGGCACGGACGGCGAGCGCTGGCAGACCTCGCCGGTCGCGACGACACGGCACATCCCGTTGCAGCGGCAGGCCGAGAGCGACCTCGAGGTCCTGTTCATCGACACGCTCCAGGACTGGGCCAAGCTTGCCGAGTCCAAGGCCGCAGCGGACACGTACACCACATCGGCGGGCACGTACGCGCTCGATCTGCGGCTGACAGCGGCGGACGGCACGACGGTGAGCTGGCGCGTCTCCCAGCAGCGCGCGCTGGACGGCACCCGGCCCGATTTACTCCTCGAACGGCTCGACGCCCCCGGCCCGCGCGTGGCCCTGTATCTCGACGGCTACGCCTACCACGCCACCCACGAGCACAACCGGCTCGCCGACGACGCCATGAAACGGACGCGGCTCAGGGCCGAGGGTCTGCGGGTGTTCCAGCTGACCTTCCATGACGTCAAGGAGTGGCAGCAGCGGGTCAAGGACACCGGGTACGCGGCAGCCGGGCCGAGCGACCCGGTGTGGGAGCCGTACGGCACGAACAGCCGGAAGCGCGCCCGTGACTACTACGAGCGGGTGGGCCGGGGTCTGCCCGGCGAGCTGGCAGAAACGATGTGGGTCAATCCGGCCCAGCTGCTCCTGGCCTATCTGCGTGCCCCGGAACCCGGGCGCTGGCAGCGGCGGGCGGAGGCGGTGGCCGCGGGCCTGAGCGGTGCCGACGGCATCCGTGCCGCTGCCCTCGTGGGTGAAGGCGTCGGCGAGGGCATCCGAGAAGCGCTGCGCGGCGGCGCTCCGTCCGGCGCCGCCGGGCGGGTGCGGCTCATGTCCGGCCCGGACGAGTCGAACTGTCACCTCGTGCTGGCCGCGGACGGCAGGCGTACACCTCCGGTGTGGACCGGGCTCACCGTCCTGGACGACGGCGACGCGGCCCTGGCCGACGAGCGGGCGCACAAGCGGCGCTGGCGGGCCTGGCTGTACTGGAGCAACGTACTGCAGTTCCTGGAGCACGGCGGCGGGGACAGCGCCCAGCTCACGACCAGCATGCTCGACGGTTTCACCGCCGAAGCGCTCACCGTGACAGGCGGAGTGGGCTGGCTGACGTCGGCACGGATCCCGGTAACGGCACACGCGGCAGAGCCCGCCGCCCCCCTCGTCGCCACACCGGCCGTGCCCGCTCCCGCCCGTGGTGAGGAAGTCCCGCCCCGGTCCGATGCGGGCGAAGCGACCACGGCTACCGGTCCGAAGCGGGACCCCGGCTGGGACCGGGTCATCGAATACCTCGATCCGGAGGAGCCGGGGCTCGTCGGCCTCGCGCACGCGCTGGCGGGCGCGGGTGTGCCCGCGCCTCGGGACGGCTACGAATTGGACGGGCATGGGTGGCAGGCCGAACTGGCCTGGCCCGACGCACGTATCGGAGTGGTTCTGGCACCCCGCGTGGACCGCGACGAGCCAGATCACGAGGCAGCGGACCGGGACAAGGCGTTCGCGGCCGCGGGCTGGGAGGTCCGCACCGCGACGGCATGGGACGGAGCGCGGCTGATCGGCCGCCTCACCGGTCAGGAGCAGAACAACACGGTCACCAGCGACGGGGAGTCGAAGCGATGAACACCTCGGGCGTCACTCTGCGTCTGCTCGACAAGGCCGACAAGGAGATCCTCAAGCTCCCACGTACGGTCAAGGGCGCGTTCTTCGACTTCCAGCACAAGTTCAAGACCAACCCGCACACCGCCGGGCTCAAACTCCAGCAGCTCAAGGGCGACAACAGGCTGTGGTCGGCACGGGTCAACGACGAGTACCGCGCACTGCTGCTGCGGCTCGCCGAGGACGACTGGCTGATCGTCTCCGTCAAGCACCGCAAGGACGTCTACGACCGGCTGTCGTACGGCGTCAACCAGGTCACCGGCGGTATCGAGTACGTGGATCTGGAGGTGGTGGAGGACAGCGTTCTGCGCCGTCTGCCGACTCCGCCCTCCTCCAAACCCGCACCCGATGCGGCCGAGGCGCCCGCCCGACCCGATGCGGCACGGCCACTGTTCGCCGACTGGACCGACGACCAACTGCTCGGCCTGGGCGTCGCCGAACCTCTGCTTCCGGTGATCCGCACGCTCACCACCGAGGACCAGTTGCTCGGTCTGGTCGAGTACGCGCCGCAGCTCACCGGCGAAGTACTGCTGTCACTGTTCGACGGGGCGTCTTACGACGATGTCCTCGATCAGGTGACGAAGCCCGTGGCCACCGCCGACCCGGTTGACCCGGAGGACTTCGAGGCAGCCGCACAGCGTCCGGCAACGGTCGTCACCACAACGGACGAAGCTCTCCGGGAGGCCCTGGAAAGCGGCGACTTCGGCCGCTGGAAGGTATTCCTGCATCCCACTCAGGCCAAGCTGGTCGAACGACGCTACAACGGCCCTGCCCGGGTGGGCGGCGGCCCCGGTACCGGCAAGACCATCGTGGCCCTGCACCGGGTACGGCATCTCGTGCGGGAGCTGTCCCCCGGCCGCGACAAACCTGTCCTGCTGACGACCTACAACAAGAACCTCGCCGCCGATCTGCGCTCCAGGCTGCTGGAACTGGGGGGCGAGGAATTGCTGGCCCGGGTCGAGGTGAGCCACGTCGACCAGCTGGCGCTACGGATCGTCCGGGAAGCCGAACCCGGCAACGGCAAGCAGACCATCGACGACAGCCAGGCGGTACGGGAATGGCGCGCGCTGCTCGATGAGCTCGGGGAGAACACCTGGGAGCCGGAGTTCCTGCACGAAGAGTGGACGCAGGTCATTCTGGGACAGGCCGTCGGCACCCGCACCGACTACTTCCGTGCCCGGCGTGCCGGTCGCGGCAGGAACATCGGCCGCGCCGAGCGCGCCGAGATCTGGCAGCTCGCTGAACGCTTCACCCAGCGGCTCGACCGTCTCGGACGGCAGTCCTGGGACCAGGTGGCCGAGCGTGCCGCTCGCCTGGAGATGGGCCGTGAGCAGCGCATCCTCGGCATCGCCCGGCAGCGGGAGGAGGCGGGCGGCCTCGACAACGTCCACGTGGCGGACGGCTCGGGAGGTTGGCTGCGCTACCGGTACCGGCACATCGTCGTGGACGAAGCCCAGGACCTGCGGCCCGCCCACTGGAAGATGCTGCGCGCGATGACTCCTCGTGCGGCGGACGACCTGTTCCTGGTCGGCGACACCCACCAGCGCATCTACAAGAACCAGGTGACGCTTGGCAGTCTGGGCATCCATATCCGCGGCCGGTCCTCGAAGCTGAGCCTCAGCTACCGCACGACCCGACAGATCCTGCGCTCAGCGTTGGGCGTGCTGGGAGAAGCCCAGTACGACGACCTCGACGGCAGCCAAGAGACCCTGGCCGGCTACCGGTCGGTGCTCAGCGGCAGCCGACCGTCCGGGCACCCGTTCCATGACTGGGCCTCAGAGCGGGAAGGCATCGCTGCGCTCATCAAGGAGTGGGACACGGTTGCCGAGCCACGTACCCCGCACGAGCAGATCGCGATCTGCGTGCCGACCAACCAGATGGCGGCCGAGGTGGGGTACACACTCAAGTTGCATGACATCCGCTCGGTCGAGATCCGCTCCGACGGCCCGCACGGCACCGGCGGCGTCCATATCGGCACCATGTTCCGGTTCAAGGGACTGGAATACCAGCGAATGATCATCGCAGGTGTGACGGATGGTCTCGTGCCCAGGGAAGCCGTCAACGCGTTGCGGGATACGGACCCTCTGCGATACCGACACGAGATCCAGCGAGCCCGTTCCCTGCTGTTCGTGGCGGCCACCCGGGCACGCGATACGGTGGATCTTTTCTGGCACGGCAGCCCCAGCCCATTTCTGACCGCTTCGCTGACAAACGCACAGGAGAGAATCGGCCGATAGCTATCGACGAGGCCAGGCCCAGGTGGCCGGGACGGCGCCGACCTCGCGAGTGCTTGCCATAGTTCACAGGCTCTGTTGCCGGAACCATTCCAGCGTCTCAGCGAACCGGATCAGGCCACCACCGCGCAGAACGCCTAGTGGGAAGCTCGGTCGTCGCCGGGGCAATTCCGCATCGGGAACGGTCAGCGTCACTCCAGGAATCGCCCGGATCCGGTCACGGAGCTCCGCAAGTAGCCCTGACCTGGTGAAAGGCTCCCGCCTCGCCAGATGTGCGAAGACGACTTCGACGACCCCCGACCGCGGATAGATGTTCACTGGCCAAATCGAGCCCTGCGAGCCGCTTCCTTCTCGCAACACCGGCGAACAGCTCGTCTCCTCGGCGGCACCGTATCCAAGCCGCCCGCCATCCGTCTCCCACTTCCGCAGCAGTGCCAGCAGCGCCTCGGCGAGATCGGGGTGGTGGCTGCTGAGCAGCTGGCTGAATTTCTCTGCGCGGTCGGTGACAGTACCCTCCGATGCTGATGCGGCCTCCTCTTCCGTTTCACGTGGCGTGTCAAGACCAGCTAGACCGGCCAGCACTTCCGCAGTCAGCTTCTGCTCAGGGTCCGCCACGGCGCCGTTGAAGCGGACGCTCTCACGCTCGAGCGCCTCCCGCTGAGTCTCCGTACGGCCGTCGAGCCAGGCGAAGTCGGGCGAGGACGTGCCATCGGCTCGGAGCACCCGGTGGGCGTTGGGGACATCGGTGCGGCTGGCCAGATAACTTCCAACAGTCTGGGGAGAACCGACGCCGGTTACTGCGGCGAGATCCTTGTACGTGGTCCACCTGCCGGAGGGCAATGCCGCCAGTACCTTCCTCAACCGCAGCCACTCTGAGCGCTCTCCGGACTGACCGCCTTCGCCCGCGACAGGCCCGGGCCACATGCGCACCGCGCGATCGGCGAGCCGGTCGGCGCGGCTGAGAATCTCCTTCCTTCCCCAGCGTTCAGCAGCGGCGATCTCCCGGTTCATCCGCAGGGCGCTCTGGTCGAAGATCTGCTGCTTGCGCTCGTAGGGGTGATTGGACAGGCGTGTGTTCTCGCCCGTGAGGGTCAGATTGCCCAGAGTGTGAACCAGCGCCTCGTGCAGGTCCTCTGCCTGCTCCCCCTCCTCGGCGTCCTCGGCGAGCATGGCGAGCCATTCCTGTCCTGGCCGCCGCGGAAGCACGTGCTCGATGGTCGCCCAGGCCCGCGAGAAGTCGACCGGCTCCGGAGCCATGTAGTCCTCCTCCAACCTCCTGAGGACGTAGGCGCGGTGGCGGCTGCTGCCCTGCCAGTAGAAGGGCTGGGCACGGATCGCCTCGCGCAGGTCCTCGTCCCGTGGCCACCCCCGTCGAGGACCGGACAGGTAGCGACGGACCGCCTCCGGCAGCGCCCGGTCCCGCTCAATGCCCGAAGGCAGCGTGGCCAGAATCTGCCGAACGCTGTGCGACGGTTCCCGACAGAGCATGCGCCGGACCAGGAAGCTCTCCACAAAGGTGAGCGCTGCGACGGCCTCCCTGGGCTCGACCGTCCCGCGATCCACTCGGTCCAGAACATGGAGCGCCGGAGGGAAATGAGCTTCTCCGCCCCACTGGAGAAGACGCCGCAGCACTGTGCGCAACTCGGCATCGGGCTCGCGCTGGGGCTCGAAGACCCGCATGAGCAAGTGACCAAGGCGCCGGAGTCGAGCCAGATCGTCCCGTAGCCCTTCCTCACCGGAAGCAGCGACGATCCGGCCCATTCGCTGTTGTTGTCCCTGGTACACCTCACTGATGGTGACCCGCGACTGTCCCTGCAGAACGAGGTCCAGCCACGCCAGAGTGGTCAGTCGATCCGGCCCGAGTTCCGTCTGCAGGGGAAGCCATATCTTGTCGTACACATGCTCGCCCAGACGCGGAAGCTGCATGAACACGTAGTTGCGCAGCAGGTCGGCCTGGCTCAGCGGTTTGCCTGTGTTGTTCAGGGACTCGAAGATTCGAAAGGCGTTGTCCTGTGACCCTGCGGTGATCGTCACTAGCGTAAGCCGGTGCCGCAACGCCTGGTCGATCTGACGAACGGTCTCCCACTCACCGGCGGGGTCATACTCGGCCAGCGCCGCCAGGAAGAACCGGTAGGCGACGCCGATACTGTCGTCCCCACCCGCCCTGGGATCGTTGTCGACACATGCGAGGTACGAAGGACGGTCGGCCTGTGTCGGGAGCAGGCGATAGGCGTCGAGGCCACCGTAGTCCTCTTCGTTGATCAGGTACCTACGGTGAATGAGTTCGGCCTTGGTCTTGTCAAAAGTCCGCACGTGATCACGAAGAGCACAGGCAAGCAGCATCAGCGTGGTCAGGCGCTGCTGGCCGTCGATGACGACCCAGCGTTGCACGGTGTCGGGCATGGGCGGCCGGGGATCGAGCACCAGCGACCCGAGGAAATGGCCACTGGGCGCCTGTGACGCGTCCAAGCCGGACGTCGCCTGCTCCACCAGGTCGTCCCACAAGCGTTGGTGATCGTCGACATCCCAGCTGTAGGTGCGCTGATACAGCGGAATCTGAAACTGGTTGTCCCCTTGAATCAGCCGCTCGAACGTTGTCTCCCGTGCTTCCACCGATCCTCCGCCTCCCCCTGCGCCAAGACCTTCCGCCCCGGCCTCCCCAAGGCTGACAACCTAACGAGAGTGCATCGCGGGAGCAGCGCTGTCCGTGCATCTTCAGGGTTCCTCCGCCACCTTGGCCGAAACCTGTGATAGACCCCGCCATCAGCCCAGCAGCTGAGAGCGGGGTCTTCGCGTATGTACTGGCGGGTGCCTCCCGGAGTGCCCGCGTGGCGGAGTCCGTGCACGAGCCGTGGACACGATCCCAGGGCATTTCCGCCGATGGCGGGACTCACCTGAGGAGAACACTCTTCCTCGCTATCGTCGAACCGAATCCGGGCCACGCCGCGGACGGGCCTCTTGGGCGTGGCAGGGGCGGCTGTCATGTTGTGTTCAGCCGCTGCATGCGGCAGAGAGATGGACGAGTTGGGGGATCCCGTGGATGTGAACACGCTTGCTGTCGCACTCATCGGTGTCGGAGGAACGCTGGGCGGAACTCTGGTGGGGCAGTGCTCAGCCAACGCGCCGGCCGGGAGCAGAACGAGCGTGCCGATCGTGAACGGGAGCAAGAGCGCTATGAGCAGGCGCAGCAAGCCAAGCGGGATCTCTATGCCCAATTGAATGCTGCGGCCCGCGCTTATCGGGTCGCCGGACGAGATGTGGTCCACGCGGCCGAGCGCGGTGAGGACGTCGACCACGCAGTTCTCGAATCCTCCAAAGAGGCATGGGGCGACCAGTACTCCCAAGCACAGATGGCACTCTCGAAGGATGTCCTGCATGTGGTCTCAAAACTCGACAGGACACTCCAGGTCGGCTACTCGATCGTCAAGCAGTTGCCGAGCAGCCCCAACCTCGACGAGGCGTATCAGCGGACGAAGGCATGGTTCAGCGGCCCACTGTCCGACGGTGTGTACCTGCTCAGAGTCACTCTGCGCCATGACCTCGGCGTTGAGGTCGACCCAGGATTCGAGCAGACTCGTACACGGATACTCACCGCCCTCGACACCGCGCGGAATGACATTGAGCGCCTGCTGGACGAAGAACGCGCGGAGAAGGCCGGATCCCGTTGACGGGCGCAGTAATTGACGGAGGCCCTCTCCCATTTCAAGATCCCAGCCGAGACCTGGGCCTGGCAGCACACGTCCACGTGCGGTGCCGGTGCTCCTTCCCAGCCGCATATGGGGCGGCGTCGCGGTGTGTGACGCATGTCCCGGCATCTCCGGGGCACGCGGCAGAGACCGCTCATGTTCAGGAGGACCATCATGGTGATCGTGGGAATCGTCGCCGTCTGCGCCGTTCTACTCGTCCTTGCTTTCCTCGTGCCTCGTCTGTCCCGGCACCCGGAACGTGGAACGCAGCGGACGCTCGGCGCTGGATCACGTGTCGGCGGAAAGGCCCCCGGCATTTTGGGCCGCGCTCTCAGCAAGCCTTTCCGCAGCAGTTCCAGGGCTGTCAGTCGCAGCGGGTCGGCTGGTCGGCGCGCCCGTGGTCACATGCCGTTCTGATCCGTCTGCCCGTCCTGCCGACGAACCTGGCCGAACCGCCTGCCATCGGGGGGTGAGCATGGTGGCCTTCCATGCTCACCCCCGGCCGTACGTCCATCTCGATGGAGTCGGCTGCCGCACCTGCCCACTGGGCGTACTGCTCGGGGGCGCCAACGGTGCGGGGCACCGGTCGTCCCCAGTCCCTGCCCCAAGGGCATGCCGCAGAGTCCGCCGCCCTGCGGGTTTGGAAGTGCCGCGCCGAGCGGATAACTCCCGCAAGCAGACAGTGGGGATGAGAAACGCCGGTCGCGCCACCCCGCGGCAATCGGCGTATGGGGGAGAACCATGGACAGACAGGCTCGTGCGGACGCCTTGGACCGGGAGATGGCCACCCGGCTCCTGCCCGAAGCGGAATTGGCGGCATTGGGCAACTGGTGGGCCGAGAACAAGGCGACGTACCCGGAGGGGAACCCGGGTCCGCACGCCGTCTGCTACACCCCGGCACGCTGGGTGGACATCACCCCGTGGCCGAAGCGCCTGGCCGACCCCTCGGTCACCGGTGACGCCTGGGTCAGCCGGGCGGACGTGACCTCGATGGTCGCCGACGCGCTCCAGCTCCAGCGAGGAGCCCACAAGGAGGCGCTGGTCGCGACCTATGTGTGGGGCAAGGGCAAGTGCGGTTCGCCCAAAGGCAGCGGACCCGCGACCCTGGCGGAGATCCTGAAGGCGGTGGAGGAGAACCCTACGGCGCTCGCCGACGCGGTCGAGGCGCTCCGCGAGCGAGGCGCACAAGATGCCTATGCCGCCCTACGCAAAGCAATTTCGGGGTTCGGGCCGGCCTTCTTCACCAAGTTCCTCTACTTCGCCGGCAAGGCGGGAGTGGTCGCGGCCGGTCCCGACCCGCTCATCCTGGACGGAGTACTCGCTTGCCGAATGCGGTCCCTCGCGACCGCCGTGGGCCAGGAGACCGGCCTCGATCCGGATGGCTCGATCGCGGCCTGGGTCTGGGCGGACTGGGACTGGACACCCCATCGCTACGGGGTCTACCTCGCGTTCATGCACGCCGCGTCCCGTCAGCTTGCCCGCACGGACACCTGGCCGACCGACGCGGGGCCCGATCTGCTGGAGTGTGCGCTGTTTCAACGGTGCCGTGCCCCACGCCACTAACATGATTCCCCATCGCGGCAGTCCATGAGCCGTGAGCTGTGGCCGAGGGGGACGGGGTCAGTGGACGCTTGGGGTGGGGACGAGCCCGCGGAGATCGCCGGTTACCGGGTGCGGGGCAGGCTCGGGGTCGGGGGGATGGGCGCCGTGTACCTGGCGTACACCCGGGGCGGGCTGCCCGTGGCGCTCAAGGTGATCCGTGACGAGTACGCCCAGGACCAGGAGTTCCGGCGGCGGTTCGCGCGGGAGGTCGCCGCGGTGCGGCGGGTGCAGGGGCCGTACACCGCGCCCGTCATCGACAGTGACGCCGACAGTCCGCGCCCCTGGCTCGTCAGCGCGTACGTCGCCGGGCCCTCGCTCAGCGCCGCGGTGGGCGAGCACGGTGCGCTGCCGCCGACCACCGTGCTCCAGTTGGTGGCCGGAGTGGCCGAGGCGCTGCAGTCGATCCACGGGGCGGGGCTGATCCACCGTGATCTGAAACCCTCCAACGTGCTGCTGGCCTCCGACGGGCCGCGCGTCATCGACTTCGGTATCGCGCACGCCATGGACGCCACGGCGCTGACCGGGCCGGACGAACGGCTGGGTACACCCGGGTACATGGCTCCGGAGCAGATCTCCGGGCGGGCGGTCAGCCCGGCCCTGGACGTCTTCGCGCTCGGGCTGCTGGCCCACTTCGCCGCCACCGGCACCCATGCCTTCGGCGAGGGGTCGTCGCACGCGCTGCTGTACCGGATCGTGGCCGAGGAGCCGGATCTCGGCGACTGTCCGGAGGAGCTGCGGGGGCTGGTGTCCCGCTGTCTGGCGAAGGATCCGGTGGAGCGGCCGACGCCGGCCGCGGTGATCGAGATCTGCCGGGAGCTGGCCGGGGACGAACTGTTGGAGCGGGACTCCCGGGGGTGGCTTCCCGAGGCGGTCGCCGGACATGTGGCCCGGCGGGAGAAGGAGGAACCGCGGCCGGAGGCGGCCCGGGAAAGGCCCGTACCGGATGGGCCGGACCCGCGCGTTCCGCACTCCTCCCCCGCCGTACCGGCCACGCCACCCCCGCCCGTACCCTCCGCTCCCCCCGTTCCCGCACCCGCTCCCGTCTCGCAGCGGCGGTCGCGGGCACGCATCGCGCTCGCCGTGGTGGCCGCGCTGGCGGTGATCGGTGGCGGGGTGTTCACCGTCGTACAGCTCACGGGCGACGACGGTTCGGCTGGTGCGGCCGGTTCGGAGAAGGGCGGCGGGGCCAAGGGTGGCTCCACCGGGGGCGGCGGCAACAAGGGCCTCGGCGACATCATCGTGGACGGCAAGCCGGTGACCGGCTCTCGGTACACCCCCAAGAACAGCTTCCCGTACCAGCGCACCTACACCGACGGTGCGCTCTACCTCCCCGTGACCGGGCAGTCGTCCCAGTCCTTCGGCGCCACGGGGATCGAGAGCCTGTACCGCGAGGTCCTCAACGGCCAGGAGAAGGGGCTGACGGCCCCGGGCAACGTCATCACGACCGTGGATCCCGCGGTGCAGAAGGCGGCGTACGAGGCGTTGGGGAACGCCAAGGGCGCGGCCGTGGCCATCGATCCTTCGAACGGCGAGATCCTCGGGATGGTGAGCAGACCGTCGTACGACCCCTCGTCCTACGCCGGGAACACCACCGAGGACCAGAAGGCGTGGCTGGAGGCCAACCACGACAAGGGCACCCCGCTGCACAACCGCGCGCTGCGAAAGACGTATCCGCCCGGTGCGACGTTCGAGCTGGTGGTGACCGCGGCGGCGCTGGAGAGCGGACTGTACGAGTCGATCGACGCGGCCACGCAGAGCCCCGAGCCGTACGCCCTCCCCGGTACTGCCACGGTCGTGCGGAACGAGGGCGCGGGGCACTGCAAGAACGTCAGCCTGCGCGTCGCACTGCGCGAGTCCTGCAGCACCGTGTTCGCCAAGGCGGCCGCCGATCTCGGGGCGGAGAAACTGCGCGGCATGGCGGAGAAGTTCGGCTTCAACTCAGAAGACCAGATGACACCGGTCCGGGCTGCCGAAAGCCAGTACCCGAACCCCGCCGACCAGGCGCACACGGCGCTCTCCGGCCTCGGTCAGTCCGAGGTGACGGCGACCCCGCTCCAGTTGGCGATGGTGTCCGCGGCGCTGGAGAACGACGGCAAGCTGGTCGCGCCCCATCTGGTCTCACGGGTGACCGATTCCGAGGGCAAGACCCTGCGCGGCAGGACTCCGGAATCCGCCACCACCCAGGTGGTCAGCGCCAAGACGGCGGGCGAGCTGCGCTCGGCGATGGCGGACGTCATCGCCGACGGCGCGGGCCGCCCAGCCCGCATCAGCGGCGCCGACCTCGGCGGCCAGCCGGCCACGGCCAACGGCGGTACGGACGAGGGGCAGATCGGTTGGTTCACCTCGTACGCGCGACGTGACGGCGGGAAGCGGGTCGCGGTCGCGGTGGTCGTGGAGGACGCCCGCGTCGGGGACGACCGTGCGGCTGCCGTCGCCAAGCGGATGATGCAGGCGGCGATCGGCTGAGAGGCGGGCCGCTGCATCCACGCATCCACAGAGTCGTATCAGGTGGTCGGGGGCCAGTCGACCATGGCGTGGAAGACGGCGTACAGGAAGAGCACGGCGAAGGGCACCAGCAGGGCGAGGACGCCGCGCCGGAGGCGCTGGCTCCGGCGTCGCGGCAGGGTCAAGCTGGCCACCAGCAGTGCCAGCGGGAGCAGCAGGCCCCAGAAGTACACCTTGATGGCGGGAGCCGCACTGGCGTTGCATCGGCTGATCTCGGCGCTGGAGCCGGTGTCGCACGACATTCCGGCGAAGCCCACCCCGATGCTGAGTACGTAGACCAGCGGAAGCGTGACGAGCAGGGAGAGCAGGGGGAAGATCCAGGCTCGCTGGTCGTACGCATCCGGTGCGGGGGCGGGTGCTGTGCTGTCGGGCATGGGCACCATCCCACCCGGCGGGCAGCGCCCGCGCATGAGTCCTGCTACTCAGATCACCCGGTGTTTCTCCCACGTCGTCAAGGGCCGCGACCGTGGGCGTACCGCTTTTCGGTGACACGCCGGTCTTCGCGCATCCGTACGGGGCGTCAACTCCCATAGGCTGTCGGTAACTTCATGTTCATGACGCAACTGGGGAGAGAGCGTGTCATTCGACGGGGAATGGAGTGGGCTGCGTGCCGAGGCGGCGTCCCGGATGCGGGTCAACAGCGCGGGCAAGGGCTCATCGGGCGGGGATTCCGGCGATCTCGTGGTGCATCAGGATGATCTGGGGCGGGTCGGCCATGAGGCGTTCTTACTCCACGCCCGCCTGAAGAAGGCGGGCGATATCACCCGGGGGGCGAAGGACGACGGCGCGACGGCCAAGGCCGCGAAGTCGCTGGGGGCGCACCACTTCGGTATGGCCGATGCCCTCACCACCATGGCCACGATGTGGAACGACCAGCTCAAGACATTGCTCCAAGCCTGCGCCCATATCTCCAACGGTCTCGACTACACCAAGAAGTCACAGGCCCATACGGACAAAGAGATCGGCGCTTCCATGACGCATCGGAACGGCAGCGCCATGTCCGTTTCCGAGATCTCCCGCTACTACCGGTAGAGGGGGCGGCGACCGTGGCCCGATTGACGTTCGACGACCTGTATCACGTCTCCTTCGAGAGTCTCGGCGCGGCGGCCGACGACTGGAAGGAGATGGTGGACCAACTGGACACGCTGGCCACCGATGCCAAGGACGGCATGGTCAAGCAGTCCGAAGCCGCGCGCTGGGCGGGGCTGACCGCCGATGTCACCCGGCCGTTCGTCCGCAAGACCGGGAAGGAATTCCGGGACGCGCACACCGAGGCCAAGGCCATCTGGAGCATGCTCCGGGACGCGCACACGGATCTGACGGAGATCCAGTCCGATCTGAAGACCGCCGTGGACGTCGACGCCAAGAAGTCGCACATCAGGGTCACCGGGCTGGACGACGGCACGGTCTCGTGCGTGGCGGTGGGGCGGCAAGGGGACACCGATCAGGAGACCCCTACGCAGGCCCGGGAGCGGGAGGCCCTGGAGAGCCGGATCAACGGGCTCATCGCGCAGGCGGACGAGATCGACAACTCCGTGACCCGTGCCCTGAAGAAGATCCACGGCGGCGACAGCCACAACTTCGGCCACGCGAGATATGACTCGCTCGATGACGCCCAGGCGGAACGGGCCGTCGAGCTCGCCAGGCTGGCACTCGAACCCGGGCAGGCGTGGGACAAAAAGCTCACCGGGGCCAAGCTGGCGGAACTCAAGCAGCTTCTCGCCGGGAACCGCAAGGACCGTGAGTTCGCCGTGGACTTCTACCGTTCGCTGGGGCCCACGGACGCCTTGCGCTTCCAGCAGTATGTCGCGCTCGGCGCCCCGGAGGGATGCAGCAAGGCTCAGCTCGAACTGGCCCACAGCATTCAGGTCAGCATGGGCGAGACGCTGGCCACGGCGACCCACCGGCCGGACGGAAGGGATGACCCGCACACCGCGTTTCGCGAGGACAAGGATTACCTCGGGAAGTCATGGGTGACCGAGCTGAAGAAGGTGGGGAAGGGGCCTCTGCCCTCCGATCCATGGGGACGGGCGGACACCACCGGCTATCAGGTCCTGTCCACCCTGCTGCGCCACGGGAAGTACGACAAGGAATTTCTCGTCCCCATCGCGCAGGACATGGTCGCCTTCGACCGGAAGAACCCGAACGCGTGGGCGTGGGCCGAGGGGCCTGATGGGGACACGAAATTCCGCCTCAACCTCGACAAGAAGGGCGGGCCCGGCTGGGACCCGATTCCGGGACTCCTCGAAGGGCTCGGTCATAGCCCGGAGGCGTCGACGGAGTTCTTCCAGGGCTCCACGGGTGGAAAGAAGGACGACGGGCTCGAGAAGCTCCGCAATCTGGACTACTTCCTGGGTGACAAGGACGGCAAGAACCATCGTTGGTACGCGACGGACGCGACGAAGGATGTCCTCGGTGGAGTCGGGGAGCGTGCGGACTACGGCAAGGAGGCTCTGGGGCATGCGCTGGAGTCCGCCACGTCGGGGCGGGCGTATGACAGTGCCGGCCCCGCGAAGGATCACACCCTGGACCAGGCGGAGTTGTTCAGCACGGTGGTGAAGAAGGTGGCGGCCAACCCCGATCTGTTCAAGGGGGAGGGTGAACTCGCGCCGATCGCGGGGAGTCTGGGGAATATGTCGGCGGAGTACATGCATGACATTCAGCGGGTGTATGCGGGTGGGGACGAGAGTGGGTACTACCGGGATACCGGGGCCGCCCCCGATCTCGGAGGGGCCAAGGCGGCCCGCGTACTGGACACCTTCCTGGGAACCGCGGCCGAAGACCCTGAGGCGTACTCCACCATCACCCATGCACGACAAGCCGTGACAACCGAGGCCATGCGTGCGGCAATCGAGCAACGCGCGGATGGCGAGAGCCTCGCGGAGGTCGGCGCAAGGGCTTCACAGGCGGGGGGAAGGATTGCGGACGTCGCGTCCGGCGGCCGGGCGGACGCCATCGCGGGTGCCGATGACAGCGTCCAGAAGGTCGAGGAGTACAACGAGAAACTGACGCAGACCGACAAGTGGGTCGGACGTTTCCTCGACCTCGGCACAGGTTACGTCCCGATTGCCGGAGACGTAGTCGGCTGGGCCACCGAGGACATTCGCGAGGCAGTACTCGGCCAGCAACTCAAGGACCCGGAAGAGGCGGCCAAGCAGATTGAGGAGAATCGGGGTGCTTATGTGCAGGACGAAGGCGAGCGAACGGCGCAAGCGGCCAAGCGAGCGTTCCTGAGTGCCGCGAAGGAAGCTGGTCTCGACCCCAGCAGCTCTGACGTCAAGGGCGCAGCCGACGATGTGTACGAAGCCACCCGCGATTGAAGTCACCCAGTGAAGAGGCCGTTCTCACAGATGTCGTTCACCTTGCTGAACAGTCGCAGGCGAGTGGTCGCCGCATTGTTATCCCTGGCGGTGATAGGTACCGGGGCGTGGTGGGCCGTCACTCGCGCACTATCGGACGACGCCATCAAAGTCCCGGCACGAGTCTGCACGGAGCGCATCTCCGGAAAGGAGATCGCCCCGCTGCTCCCCAGTCAAGGAGATGAAGTCGAGGAGCAGGACGTCGGGTTCATCATCAAGGGCCATGGCGGAAGCTGCGAACTCAAGGTCGGAGACCAGGACGCAATCGTCGTCTACTCACGTGGCCTGGACAGTACTTCCCGAGAGCGCATCGTGAGCAAAGGGATCCCCGTCTCACTGGGAGATGCCTACGGCTATCTCTCCGACAAGGGGGAGATCTCGCTCTACATCTCCTGCGGATCCTCGCCGGCCGGGGGCACGAACCGGCTCAACGTCGGCACCAGCGCCTCCCTGGTCCGGGACGCCGTCGGGTCACGCGGCGTACCCACCAAGTCGACCAAGGGGCTTCGCGCGCTGTCCGCATTCGCGGCTCAGGCGGCGCGCGATATCGCTCAGGACTGGTTCAAATGCCCCGGCGCCGACCGGCTGCCCGACACGCCCGTCACCATCCACTGGGACCGCTAGCCACCCCGCGGGCACCTGAGGTTCGGGGTGGTGTGGTTGGGGGAGCAGGTGACCAGGGCCAGGGAGAGGAAGGATGTCCGGCCGAGGTAGAAGCCGAACGAGACGTCCCCGCCGTGGGCCAGGCGTTCCGCCGCCGTGGCGACCAGGCGGGACAGGCGGGCGGCGTCCGCCTCCTGTTGGGAGAGGAAGCCGGGGGCGTGTTCGGTGAGTTCGCGGCCGAGCCAGGCCGCCGCGTCCTTCGGTTCGTCGAAGGTCGCGCGGATCGCCGAGGGTGGCTTCAGCAGCCAGTGGGACGTCTCCATCGGGGGCAGCTCCGAGCGGCGGAAGGTGTCGAGGAGCGACCGGTAGTGCTCCTCGTCCTCCGCGGTGCCGGGCGGCCGGGGGCGGTCCGGGAGGCGGCGGCGCGCCTCCCGGTCGAAGAGCTCCTTCTCGCCGAGCCACGAGTACGCGTGGATGTGCACGCGACAGCCGTTCCCGCCGCCGGGGCCGGGCAAGGCCCCTGCCCGGGTGACGGCGGCCGGAGGCCGGGCGCCGTCACTCCTCCACGGCGACCTCGGCCACGGAGTCGTAGAACGACAGATGGTTCTTGATCTCCGCCACCGCGTCGATCGGCTGCGGGTACGCCCAGACCACATCCGGTCGCAGCGTGCCGCCGCTCTCCGCGCCGATGAACGTCCAGTAGGCCGCCTCGCCCTTGAAGGGGCAGGTGGTCGTGGTGTCGGTCGGTTCGAAGAGGGTCAGGTCCACGTCCTCCGGCGGGAGGTAGTAGCGCACCGGCATACCCGTCTCATGGACGAGCAGCGGGCGGCGGGACTCGGCGACGACCTGGCCGTCGATCGTGACCTTGACGCGCTGGGAGCCGCGGACCACATCCACGCGGTGCCCGCCGCTGCCGCTTCCGGTCGTGGGGTGGGGTGCGTGGGTCGACATGACCGCGTCCTCCTCGGACTTCTCGGGTGAAGGTGAATGCGTGCGGTGCCCGTGCGGTGCTCCGCACTGTGACGCTTTCCCTGTTCAGGGCAACGTACGGCCGGGTGCACACATTCCGGCCCGCTCACACCTCGCTACCCGCCCGCCTCGCTACACACCTGCCGTGTTGTCCTCGCGCGGCCAGAGGTGGCCCTCCTTGGTCTCCACCTCGCGGTTGAAGCGGGTCAGCATCTCCTCGAAGCGGGCGACCTCCTCCGGGGTCCAGCCCTCGAGAAGCCCGGCCAGGGCTGCCCGGCGGCGTTCCCGTTCGGCGGTGAAGCGGTCGGCGCCCTCGGTGGTGGCGCGCAGTTTGCGGGCGAGGCCGCCGTCCGGGTCCGGGATGCGCTCCAGGAGACCGCTGCGGACCAGGTTTCCGGTCTGCCGGTTGACGGTCGAGACATCCAACTGGAACGCGTCGGCGAGCTGGCCGATGGACATCGCGCCCTCCGCGTCCAGCCGGGAGAGGAGCAGATAGGCGGAACGGTCCAGCCGGTCCGGGCCGCAGCGGCCCGCGGTCCCGTCGGCGTCACCGGACCTGGCCTCAGCGGCCGCGTCCGCCCCCGTGGTCTTGCGGTCCCGGGGCGTCAGCACATGGCACCGGGCGACCAGCATCAGCTCGCGTTCCAGGCGCTCCAGCACGCTTCCTCCTCACCGCCCCCGTACTTCTCCTTGGCAATGTGCATCGTACACATCGTGTGTAGGATGCACATCATTCGTTGTCCCCTGAACTTGTTTGGAGGCGGGCACCCGCATGCCCCAGTCAGCCCCCACCCGCGTCGAGGAGCTCCAGAGCGCCGCGTCGCCGGGCTCGCCGCTTCCGCGCGAGGTCGGCGGCGGCTTCGTGGCCGTCCTCGCGTTCTGCGGTATCGCCGTCTCGGTGATGCAGACGCTGGTCGTCCCGCTGGTGACCGACCTGCCCCAGCTTCTGGACACCACCAGCTCGAACGCTTCCTGGGTGATCACCGCGACCCTGCTGGCGGGCGCGGTGTCCACCCCCGTCATGGGGCGGCTCGGCGATATGTTCGGCAAGCGCCGGATGCTGATGGTCGCCCTGGCGCTGCTGGTGATCGGCTCGCTGACCTGCGCGGTCACCTCCGACTTGGTGGTGATGGTGGTCGGCCGGGCCATCCAGGGCGGGGCGATGGGCGCCATTCCGCTGGGCATCAGCATCATGCGGGATGAGCTCCCGCCGCAGAAGCTGGGCTCCGCGATGGCCCTGATGAGCTCGTCACTGGGGATCGGCGGTGCGCTCGGCCTCCCGGCCGCCGCGTTCGTCGCCCAGCACACCAACTGGCATGTGCTGTTCTACGGGGCCGCCGGGATCGGTGTGGTCGCCATCGCGCTGGTGCTGATGGTCGTGCCCGAGTCCAGCGTCCGCACCCCCAGCCGCTTCGACTTCATCGGAGCGATCGGACTGTCCGCCGGACTGCTCTGCCTGCTGCTGCCGATCACCAAGGGCGCCGACTGGGGCTGGGGCAGCGGCACCACCCTCGGGCTGTTCGGGGCCTCCGCGGTGATCCTGGTGGTGTGGGGTCTGATCGAGCTGCGGACCGAGAACCCGCTGGTCGACCTGCGGACCACCGCGCGCCGCCAGGTGCTGCTGACCAACCTCGCCTCGATCATGGTCGGCTTCTCGTTCTACGCGATGTCGCTGATCCTCCCCCAGCTCCTGCAGCTCCCGGAGGCCACCGGTTACGGCCTCGGCCAGTCGATGGTCATGGCCGGGCTCTACGTCGCGCCGATGGGCGTCGCGATGATGGCCGTCTCCCCGCTGTCCGCGCGGATCAACGCCGCGAGCGGCCCCAAGGTGTCGCTGGTCCTGGGTCTCATCGTGATCGCCGCGACCTACGGCGCAGGCACCGTGATGATGGACCACGTCTGGCAGATCGTGGTGCTGTCGGTCGCGCTCGGCATCGGTGTCGGGATCGCGTACTCGGCCATGCCGACCCTGATCATCAGCTCCGTTCCGGCCAGTGAGACGGGTGCGGCCAACGGGCTCAACACCCTGATGCGGTCCATCGGCATGTCCACCTCCAGTGCGGTGGTGGGTGTGATCCTGGCCCACCAGACGACCAGCTTCGGCGGTGTTCCGCTGCCGAACACGGACGGGTTCAAGACGTCGTTCGCCGTGGCGTGCGCCGCCGCGATCGGTGGTCTGCTGATCGCACTCTTCCTGCCCGGCCGACGCCGGACCGCCCTCGCCTCCGGGAACCCGGCGGCCACGTCCGAGGCATCGCAGGACGGCGCGGACGCGCCGCGCGCCGAAGCCGAAGCCGACGTCGAAGCCAAGGCCGAGGCGGAGGCTGAGGTGGCGGCTGAGGTGGCGGCTGAGGCCGAGGCTGAGCCCGTCGCCGACGACGCGGCGGACCCCGCCGGTCGGCTCGTCCACGGCCGTGTCCTCGGCCCCGGCGACGCTCCGCTCGCCGATGCCGCCGTCACCCTCATCGACACCGGCGGTCAGCAGCTCGGACGTACGGCCAGCGGCGACGACGGCCGCTACCGCGTCACCGTCCCCGATGCCGGGAACGTCGTCCTCATCGGCTCCGCCCCGGGCCACCGTCCCCAGGCCGCCACCCTGCTGGTCGCGGACCAGCCGGTCGTCTGCGATCTGCGGCTGACAGGTGGCGGCACCGGGATCGCCGGTTCGGTACGGACCACCGGCGGGGAGCCGCTGGCCGGGGCGACCGTGACCGCGACCGGCCCCGACGGAGCGGTCGCGGGTGCGGCGACGACCGACGAGAAGGGCGAGTTCACGCTGCCCGAGCCCGCCTCCGGCGCGTACACCGTGACCGTGGCCGCCGACGGACACCGTCCGCACGCCACCCAGGTGGAGCTGACCGGCGGTGAGCCGGTGCGCGTGGACGTGGAGCTGCGGCCCGCCGCCCGGGTCCGGGGCACCGTGCGCGGACGGAGCGGGCGACCGCTCCAGGACGCGCGGGTCTCGCTGCTGGACTCCACGGGAGACGTCGTCGGGCAGTTCATCACCGGCGAGGACGGGACGTTCGGCTTCGAGGGGCTGACCGGTGAGCACTACACGGTGGTCGCGGGCGGTTACGCACCGGCGACCCGGCCGGTCACGGTCGGCGGCGCGGAGCCCGCGGAGGCCCGTGACGTGGACTTCCTGCTGACCCACGGCGGCTGAGACCGACCCCCACCGGCGGAACATCGATGAACACACGGTGCGGCGGCCCCCGGGCCCCGCGCCGTGTGCTCATTCCGCGTCTTCCTCCTCGGGCAGGCTCTCCCACGCCTCACCCTTGCGGAACAGTTCGAACCCCTCCTCGTCCGCGATGGACTCCGCCTGCGCGCGGCTACGGAGGGAGATCTCGTACGTGTGACTGTCGACCGTCGCGTGTACGCCCTCGCCGTCGGTGATCGTTTCGATCGAGTGCGTCTCGTAGATGACGCGCCCCGGCTCGGTCTTGCTCCAGACCACGTGCATGCTCACTGCCATCGGACCCACTCCCGAAGACGAGTCCCCTGGTTTCAGGGTCTCACCTGCGCGCCCCGTCCACATGGCCTGAGCCTTTCGCCGCTCAAGCCGCACGTTAGGGGGTTCCTGGTACCAAGGCGGTGGTCGCAGCGGGAGTACGTGCTTCCCCCGGCTCCCGCGTACCCCGGCGGAAGGAACCGTTCACCATGACGAGCATCGCCAGCGGTGCCGACACCTGGCTCAGGCGATACCAGGAGGCCCCGGACAGCGCGATCCGGCTGCTCTGCTTCCCCTACGCCGGAGGGTCGGCCAGCTACTACCTGCCGGTGGCGAAGGCCCTGGCGCCGTCGGTCGAGGTGCTGGCCGTGCAGTACCCGGGGCGGCAGGACCGCTACCGGGAACCGTGTCTGGACGATCTCCACGAACTCGCCGACGCCGTCGTCGCCGCCGTCCGGGAACGGGCCGGGATCTTCGACCGGCCGCTGGCGCTGTTCGGGCACAGCATGGGCGCGACCCTCGCGTACGAGGTGGCGCTGCGTCTGGAGGAGCGCGCCGGGGTGACGCCCGCCGCGCTGTTCGTCTCCGGACGGCGCGCGCCCTCCACGCGGCGCGACGAGACCGTGCACCAGCGCGACGACGAGGGTGTGCTGCGTGAGCTGCGTCGGTTGAACGGGACGGACGGGCAGGTGTTCCAGAACGAGGAGCTGCTGCGGCTGGCCATGCCCGCGATCCGGGGCGACTACCACGCCATCGAGACCTACCGCTGCGTTCCGGGGCAGCGGGTCGGCTGCCCGGTCACCGCGCTGACCGGGGACGCCGACCCGAGGACGACCATCGACGAGGTACGGGCCTGGCAGCGGCACACCAGCGGCGCCTTCGAGTACCAGGTCTTCCCGGGCGGGCACTTCTACCTCAACGACCAGGTGCCGTCGGTGGTGAAGACGGTCGCCGAGCGGCTGCGGGCCCTGCCGGGGGCCTGACGGCCGGGGCCCTACGGGGCGGGTGACGAGCGGCCGGCCCGTGCGCGGTGGCGCCCGGTCATCCGCGCGGCCCGGGAGACCGCGGGCGTACCGGCGGCCCGACGATGGTCGCGCGCCGTCCCGGCCGCGTCGTCCTTGCCCCGCCGCGACGTGGGCGACCGGGCGACCGGTGACCGGCGGGCCCGGGGTCCGGATACGGATACGCGCGGTCCGGGGGACCGCGGGCGTACCCGTGTCGCGGCCCTGGGCGCATGTCATCCCTGCTCCGCAGCCGGTTCCGCCCTCGGACACCGGGGACTCGTCGCCGATCACCCGCGCCGCCCGGGGACCTCCGACACGAGGGGACCGGCTCCGGCTGCGCGCGGCCGGGGAGACCGCGAACGTACCGGCGGGCCGGACACCGGTCGCGTGCCGTCCCCGCTCCGCAGCCGGCTCAACGCCCGCGCCCGCTTCCACGCCCTCGCTCTCGCCCGCCGAAGACCGCCACGTTCAGCAGGGCCAGCACCGCCAGCGCGCCCCCGCACCACATCACGGCCGTCGGACCTGCGCCGTCCGCCACCCGGCCGCCGAGCAGCGCGCCCAGTGCGATCGCCACGTTGAAGACCCCGACGAACAGCGCCGAGGCCGCTTCCCGCGCGTCCGGCGCCGCGTGCAGCACCCAGGTCTGCGAGGTCACCGACACCCCGCCGTACGCCAGCCCCCACAGCACCAGCAGCGCCGTCGCGCCCGCCGGGGAGCCGCCGGTGACCGGGACCAGCAGTTCGGCCGTGGCCAGCAGGACGAAGATCACTACGAGGGTACGGCGCGGATCGCGGTGAGCGGTCGCGCCCGCGAGGAAGTTCCCGGCGATGCCCGCCACCCCGTACGCCAGCAGCAGCCCGCTGATCAGGCCCGTGCGCACACCCGCGACGTCCTCGAGCACCGGGCGGATATAGGTGTACGCGCAGAAGTGGCCGGTGACCAGCAGCAGGGTGGTCGTGAGTGCGACCCGCAGCCGGACCTCGCGGAACAGCCCCGGGACCTCGCGCAGCCGGATCGCCTCGGTCGCGGGCAACCGCGGCAGGGTGATCGCCAGGGCGGCGGCCACCGCCAGCGACAGCGTGGCCATCACCGCGAACGCCGCCCGCCAGTCGATCAGGTCGCCGATCAGCGTTCCGGCGGGTACGCCCAGGACCGAGGCCACCGCGATCCCGCTGAAGACGATCGCGGTGGCGTGCCCCGCGGACTTCTCCGGCACCAGCCGTAGGGCGAGTCCGGCGGCGATCGACCACACCCCGCCGATGCTCACTCCCACCAGCACCCGGGCGGTCAGCAGGACGGGGAAGCCGGGGGCGAGCGCGGCGAGCAGGTTGGCCGCGGCCAGCAGGCCCATCAGCGCGGTCAGCACCAGCCGCCGGTCGAGTCCGGCCACCCCGACGGTGAGCAGCGGGGCCGCGACCGCCGCCACGATCCCGGGCACCGTCATCGCGAGCCCGGCCGTACCGTCCGAGACATCGAGCGTGGATCCGATGGAAGTGAGGAGGCCGACCGGCAGCATCTCGGTGGTGACGACGGAGAAGGTGCCGAACGCCACGGCGACGACGGCGAGCCAGGACCTGAGCGGTGAGGTGTGCGGAGTCGGGGTCGGAGTCGAAGACGGCTGGGGACCGGGCCTGGAGACGCCCGTCGGAGTGGTGAATTCCGTGCGGTTGGACATGGTTCCAGCGAACTGCCGTTCCCGGCGGGGAACAACGGCGAACTGCTCACCCTTCCATGAGCGAGGCTCATCGATCCCGGTGGGACCGTCCGGGAGGGGTGCAAGGGGCGTCATGAGCGGGCTGGATCTCCGCGAACTGGAGTGTTTCCTCGTGCTCAGCGAGGAGTTGCACTTCGGGCGGGCGGCCGAGCGGCTGTACGTCTCGCAGAGCAGGGTGAGCCAGCTACTGCGCGCGCTGGAGGGGCGAATCGGCGCCCGGCTGCTGGACCGCACCAGCCGCCGGGTCCGGCTGACCCCGCTGGGCGAACGGTTCCTGGCCGAGCTGCGGCCCGCCCACGCCGCGCTGCACGGCGCGGTCGAGGGGGCGCGGGAGGCGGCCCGCGGGGTCGAGGGCGTTCTGCGGGTCGGGTTCCAAGGGGCGGTCGGGGACGGGCTGATGGCGGCGATCGTGGCGTTCCGGGACCGACATCCGGGCTGTGAGCTGGAGACGGTGGAGATTCCGCTCGCGGATCCGTTCGGCGCGCTGCGCCGGGGTGAGGTGGACACGGCGGTGGTCTGTCTGCCGGTCGCCGAACCGGATCTGGTGCTGGGGCCGGTCTTCTCGCGGCAGCCGCAGCGGCTGGCGGTGGCCGGTGGCCACCCGCTCGCGGGCCGCTCCGTCGTACGGGCCGAGGAGCTGGCGGAGAGCCCGCTGGTCTCCCCGGCCGGTCCCGCACCGCGCTACTGGCGCGACGCCATGGCTCCGGCCGCGACCCCGGGTGGACGCCCGGTCCCGACCGGCCCCCGGGTGCACACCCTCCAGGAGGGGCTGACGGCGGTCGCGGCGGGCCGGGGCGCGATGCTGCTCTGCGCGCCGACGGCCGAGTACCACGGCCGCAGCGCGGTGCGGTTCCTCCCGGTGGAGGACCTGCCGGAGTCGGCCCTCGGCCTGATCTGGCGCAAGGCCGACGCGACCGCGCGCGTACGGGAGTTCGGCCGGACCGTCGCCGCGACGTGCACGGGGCGGGCCTGACCCGCGCCTGACGTGCGGCGGGCAGACGTCCGCACGCGCGTAGGGAATTCAGTCGGGCCATGGTCAAGGCGCAGCACCACGGGCCTGCCCGCGCAGCGCGACGCCGATCCCGGACCGGCCCAGGCCCGGCCCCGGCCCCGGCCCCGGCCCAGCGGAAAGCCGCGGCGACCCCGCGCGTACGCGGAAGCCAGCCGGATCCCGTGCTCCTGCGCGGCACGGGCCTGACCGCGAGACGCGACCGGCACCGCGCACCTCCCCCGCCCGAGCGGGACCGTGCATACCCCCCCTGCCCGTCCGGCCCGGGTCCCGGCAGACCGGGTCAGCCGGGCATGGCCACAGCGCACGCGGCCCGGCCGGGGCCGGAGCCGCGGCGCGATGACTGCCGGAGTCGGCCCCGGCCTGGCGGAAACCGAGGCGACCACACGCGCATGGCGAATTCGGCCGGGCCGCGGGCCCGACCGCGAGGCGTGGCACCGCCCCGGCCCCCGGACCGGCCCGTGGCGAACCCGCAGCGCGGTACCGGCACCTGCCCCCGCCCCCGACCTCGCCCGCTCAGCCGGAGGCCCCCGACAGGTCCCTGCGCATGCAGACCCTCGGCCACCGGTCCAGGCCGTGCCTGGCCTCGCTGCGTCGGATCTCGCGCAGACCGGGGGTGAGTTCGCCCTCGGTCAGCGTCCGGAAGCCGCACCGGGCCGCGTAGTACGGCGCGTTCCAGGCCACGTCCACGAACGTGGTCAGGGTCAGCGCCGGTACGCCCATCGCGGCGGCCTGCGCCGCGATGTGGTCGATCAGGGCGCGGCCGACACCGCGCCCGGCGGCGTCCGGGTGGACCGAGACCTGCTCGATATGCACATTGCCGTCGACGGGGTCGGTGATCAGGTAGCCCATCGCCCGGTCGGTGTCGTCCACCGCGACCCACGCCCGCCCGGCCCGCTGGTAGCACCCCAGCTCGGCAAGGCTCAGTGGCTCGTCATCGGCGACCTCGTCCATGCCGACGTCCCGGAAGCACAGGCCCGCCGCGCGCTCGATCTCCTGGAGGACGGGAAGGTCCTCGATGGTGCTCGTTCGAATCCGCACACCACCATCATCCTCCGGCCGGACACACGAAGAGATGCCCCCCACCGCCGTGGAAGGCACCTCTTGGCCGTTCTGTTGCACTGCAGATGCCACCGGACCGAGATCACCCCAATGACCTCGGCGTTCCCGGTGGCACTGATCACGAAGGTAACAAGCGCCGTGTCACAGAGTTGTGTTGACGGTGTCACGTCCCCGCCACGCGGCGTTTGGGCACCCGCGCGGCGATTCGGCAGACGCGGGTCGCTCCGCGCCGGGGTCGCGCGCCCCCTCAGTCCTCCGCACCCTGGGCGATGGCCTCGGCGACCTCACCGGTGCGGGCCGCCTCCTCCGTGGCGAAGCGTTCCGCGTCCAGCCGTTCGGCGAGCTCCTCGTCCTGGTTCATCAGCAGGTCCAGATTGCTGTCGCCCAGCTCCAGCACGCCCATGTCGACATAGGCCCGCTGAAGCCGCTCGCCCCACAGCCCGATGTCCTTCACACAGGGCACGATCCGGCTGAACAGCAGCTTGCGGAAGATGTGGAGGTAGGGCGAGCGCTCGCTGAACTCCTCGGCCTCGGCCTTGGGGATGCCGAGGTTCTCCAGCACCTCGACACCGCGCAGCCGGTCGCGCATCAGATAGCAGCCCTCGATGACGAACTCCTCGCGCTCGCGCAGCTCCGCGTCGGTGAGCTGGCGGTAGTAGTCGCGCAGCGCCATCCGGCCGAACGCGACATGGCGGGCCTCGTCCTGCATCACATAGGCGAGGAGCTGCTGCGGCAGGGGTTTGTCGGTGGTGTCGCGGATGACGCCGAACGCGGCGAGCGCCAGACCCTCGATGAGCACCTGCATACCGAGGTAGGCCATGTCCCAGCGGGAGTCGCGGAGGGTGTCGCCCAGCAGGGCCTGGAGGTTGTCGTTGATCGGGTAGAGCATCCCGATCTTCTCGTGGAGGAAGCGCCCGTAGAGCTCGGCGTGGCGCGCCTCGTCCATGGTCTGGGTGGCGGAGTAGAACTTGGCGTCGAGGTCGGGGGCCGATTCGACGATGCGGGCGGCGCAGACCATGGCGCCCTGTTCACCGTGGAGGAACTGGCTGAACTGCCAGGCGGCGGCGTGGCGCCGGAACTCCGCCCGCTCCTTTTCGGACATCCTTTCCCAGTAGCGGGTGCCGTAGAGGGCCAGGGCCTCGTCGGGGGTGCCCAGCGGGTCGTACGGGTCCACCTCCAGGTCCCAGTCGATCCGTTTGGTGGCGTCCCACTGTTTGTCCTTGCCCTTCTGGTAGAGGGCGAGGAGCCGGGCACGGTGATCGTCGTACTCCCAGCTGAAGCGCGCGGCACCGGTGGCCGGCACCTTCCACATCGGGTCCCCGGAGTCCATCGCGTAGAGCTCATGCGTCGCCACCGACGCCCTCCTTCACCTCGCTCCCCCGTAACGGATGCGTTTTCGGCAGGCTCACACGCGCTCACCGAACGGTCAACAACACATCCTCGGGGGATTGACGCGCTTGCTGACAGGCAGTCTTATAAGAGGAGTTCGCCGGTCACCCGCCGACCCGGGCGTCGTGTCCGGGCCCGGTGTGTCCGTGCCATCCGAGTCCGAGCCATCAGCGAGGTGCCCCCAGCGATGACGACCATGACCGAACCGCCCGCGCTCCGGGACGCGCTCGGGCTGATCAAGGACCGGGAGCGGGTGGCACAGCGGCTGCTCGAATCCTCCGCCAAGCACTCCTTCGACCCCGACAAGGAGCTCGACTGGGACGCCCCGTTCGAGCCGGACAAGTGGTACTGGCCGCCGGAGCTGGTGTCCCTGTACGACACCCCCATGTGGCGGCGGATGTCGGAGGAGCAGCGCCATCTGCTGGCCAAGCACGAGGGTGCCGCCCTGCTGTCGCTGGGCATCTGGTTCGAGGTCATCCTGATGCAGCTGCTCGTCCGGCACATCTACGACAAGCCCGCCACCAGCGCCCATGTGCGCTACGCACTCACCGAGATAGCGGATGAGTGCCGTCACTCGATGATGTTCGCGCGTCTGATCAACAAGGGCGGCATCGACGAATACCCGGTCTCCCGGCTCCACCACAACATCGCCCGCTTCTTCAAGACGGTCTCCACCACGCCCGGTTCCTTCACCGCCACCCTGCTCGGCGAGGAGGTGCTGGACTGGATGCAGCGGCTGACCTTCCCGGACGACCGGGTGCAGACGCTGGTGCGCGGGGTGACCCGGATCCATGTGGTGGAGGAGGCCCGCCATGTGCGGTACGCGCGCGAGGAGCTGCGTCGCCAGATGGTGACCGCCCCGCGCTGGGAGCAGGAGCTGACCCGGGTCACCGCGGGCGAGTTCGCCCGTATTTTCTCCCGGGCGTTCGTCAACCCGCGGGTGTACAGCGATGTGGGGCTGGACCGGCGGGAGGCGGTGGCCCAGGTGCGGGCGAGCGGCCACCGGCGCGAGGTGATGCAGACCGGCGCCAAGCGGCTGACCGACTTCCTCGACGACATCGGGGTGCTGCGGGGCGTGGGCCGCCGGATGTGGCAGAGCTCGGGGCTGCTGCCGTAGGCGCCGTGCGAGGACCCCGCACCCTGGCGCCTCCGACCGGGGCGGTTACGCTGCCGGACATGACGACAGGCAGCGGCACCGCCCCGGCCCGCCCGGAGGCAGCACCCGCAGCGGCGGACCGCACCCGGGCCGCGCGCCGCGGGACCTACCGCCGGCTCAGCGTCGAGGCGCGGCGGGCCGAACTCATCGCGGCGGCCCTGGATCTCTTCGCCCACCGCCCGCCCGAGGACGTGTCGCTGGACGATGTCGCCTCGACCGCGGGCGCCTCCCGTCCGCTGGTCTACCGCTACTTCCCCGGCGGTAAGCAGCAGTTGTACGAGGCCGTGCTGCGCAGTGCGTCCGATGAGCTGGCGCGGTGCTTCGAGGAGCCGCAGCAGGGTCCGCTGAGCGCCCGGCTGCGCAATGTGCTGGACCGCTATCTCGCCTTCGTGGACGAGCACGACACGGGTTTCAGCGCGCTGCTCCAGAGCGGCAGCGTGGCCGAGACCTCGCAGACCAACGCGATCGTGGACGGGGTGCGGCGGGCCGGGGCGGAGCAGATCCTGCTGCACCTGGCGGTCCAGACGCCCGGTCCGCGGCTGCGGATGATGGTGCGCACCTGGATCACGGCGGTCGAGGCGGCCTCCCTGGTCTGGCTGGACGAGCGCAAGGAGCTGCCGGTCGAGGAGTTGCGCGACTGGCTGGTCGACCACTTCGTCTCGCTGCTGTGCTCGACCGCGGCCTGCGATCCGCAGACCGCGGCGGTGGCCCGGGCCGCGCTCGCCATGGAGCCCGCGCAGGGGCCGGTGGGCTCACTGCTGCGGAGGATGCTGCCGGTGGTGGGCGAGGCGGCGCATCTGCTGTGAGCGCCGTGGCGGGCGGGCTGTGAGACTGGTCCGGTGAGAAGCGAGGAGATGCCCTTCGTGGGCGGGCCGCTGGACGGCCGGGTGCTGAAGGTGCTGGTCGGCGCCACCGGACAGCCGCCGAAGCACTATGAGGTCCCGGTGGAGGACCAGGCGGGCGGAGCTCCGACGGTCCATGTCTACCGCCGCGTCCCGGCGGGAATGTCGAAACGGCTGGGTGTGATCCGGGGCTGGCGCTACGAGTACGACCCGGAGGGCAGGGCGCGCGGCGGGCTGAAGTGGCCGTGGTCCAAGCCGGGCTGATGCCGCGGGGGAAGCACTCCGTCGGGGTGTCCACCGGACCGGGGCCGATCGGCGGGGTGCGACCCACCGGACGGGTGACCGTGTTGACCCGACTCGCCCACAATTCTCCAGAACATACGACCAACGTGCCACGATCCTGCTGATCTGGAGTGGAGAGACGCTTCAGCAGCCGGAGGTGAGCACGTGTCAGGACGATTCGTGGGCTCGGTCTGCGTGGCAGCGATCACCGCAGCCGCCGCACTCGTACCGCCCGTCGCGGGAGTCACGGCACAGGCCGCCCCGGTCCGCCCCGTCGACGCATCCGTCGCCGAGCTGCTGACCCAGCTCAAGACGATGTACCGGAAGGCCGAGGAGGCGACCGAGGCCTACAACGCGACCGAGGAGAAGCTGCGCACCCAGCGCGCGAAGACCAAGAAGCTGGCGGCCGACCTCGCCCGCACCCGCACCCGGCTGGCCGACAGCCAGGCCGACGCCGGGCGGCTGGCCCGGCAGCAGTACCAGGGCCACAGCCGGCTCTCCTCCTACAGCTTCCTGCTCACCCTGCTCAGCACCCATCCGGACGCCGCCGCCGACCAGGCGCGCGAGCTCACCCGGGCCGCGGGCCGGGAAGCCGCCCTGGTCGAACGTCTGTCCAAGGGTGAGCGGCACGCCGACACCCTCGCCACCCGGGCCCGTACCGCCCTGGACAAACAGCTTTCGCTGACCTCGAAGCGGAAGAAACAGCGCGACAAGGTGAAGAAGCGGCTCACCGGGATCGAGAAGAAGCTGGCGTCGCTGACCGCCCGGCAGATCGCCGAGGTGGCCGAGCGCGAGCGGCAGGAGACCGAGGACGCCCAGCAGAAGCTGGTCGCCTCCGGTGCCCTCGGCTCCGGGGCGGACGATCCGGCGGGCGCGGCGGGACCGCCCGCCGCCGACCCCGCCGACCCCGGCCAGGAGACCGGCGGCCAGCAGGGCCAGAACGGTGGTGACGGCGGTGACGGCCAGGCGCCGCAGTCCACCGGCGGGTCCATGGCGTCCGCCACGGCCGGGCGGCGCGCCCTGGACTACGCCATGGAGCAGATCGGCAAACCGTATGTGTGGGGCGCCGAGGGACCCAACTCCTTCGACTGCTCGGGGCTGACGTCCCAGGCGTGGGCCCATGCGGGACGCACCATTCCGCGCACCAGCCAGGAGCAGTGGCGGCAGCTCCCCCGGATCTCCCTCCAGCGGCTGCGCCCCGGCGATCTGGTGATCTACAACAAGGGCGCCAGCCATGTGGCGATCTACGCGGGCAACGGCCAGGTGGTGCAGGCGCCGCGCCCCGGTCAGCAGGTGAAGCTCTCCGCCCTGGCCACCAATCCGGTGCAGGGCGCGGTGCGTCCGGGGCCGGTCACGAAGCGGAAGCGCTGACCCGCTCCAGATAGGCCGCGGCCCGCTCCGGCTCGTAGAAGAAGTGCTCGAAGTCGGCGGGGTCGTCGAATCCGTTGGCGATCCGCCGGGCAACGTCGGGCAGCTCGGTCGCCGCGCCGAGGAGGCCCACGATGTGCTCCGGCGGCGGGGCCAGCATCGCGTTGGTCCACTTGGTGGCGTGCCGCGCGGTGGCCCAGTAGCGGTCGAAGGTCCGGTGCATCCAGTCGGCGTCGAACGGGCGGTCGCCGTGTTCGACGATGCTCTCCAGATACCCGGCGGCGCATTTGGCGGCCGAGTTGGCGCCCTGACCGGTGATGGGGTCGTTGGTGACCACCACGTCCGCGACGCCGAGCACCCGTCCGCCGCCGGGCAGCTCACCGACCGGGTGGCGCACGGTCGGGGCGTACCGCCCGACCAGGGTGGCGCCCGCGTCCGTCAGCTCGACCTTGGTGGCGCGTGCGTACTCCCACGGGGTGAACCGCTCCATCAGCTCCAGGATCAGGGAAAGCTGTTCGGAGGGGTCGGTGACGCCCTGGAAGACATCGGCGGGGCCGCCCGGGACGCCCTCCCAGAAGAGGATGTCGGCGCGGCCGGAGCGGGTGAGGGCCGGCATGACGAACAGTTCGCCGACACCGGGCACCAGATTGCAGCGCACCGCGTCCAGCTCCGGGTGTTCCGGACGCGGGCCGAGACCGTGCACATAGGCGAGGGCGAGCGCACGCTGCGGGGCGGCGTACGGGGAGCGGGCGCCGTCCCGGCCGAAGAGCGAGACCAGTTCGCCCTTGCCCGCGGCCACCAGCACCAGGTCATAGGCGGTGGCGAAGACGGCGAGGTCGGAGACGGAGGCACCGTGGACGACCACCCGCCCGCCGCGCCGTGCGAACAGCTCCAGCCAGCCCGCCATCTTCAGCCGCTGGTCGACGGACTGGGCGTACCCGTCCAGTGGTCCGAGCCAGTCGACGGCGCGGGGGTGGCCCGCGGGGGTCGGCGGTCCGGCGATGGACACGCCCAGCCCCTCGATCCGCGGCGCCTGCTCCTCCCAGAAGTTCAGCCCCAGGTCGCGCTCGTGCTGGAGCGCGGTGTGGAACATGACCTGGGTGGACATCACCCGCCCGGAGCGGATCTCATCGGCCGTCCGGTTGGACATCACGGTGACCTCGTACCCCCGGGACTGGAGGCCGAGGGCGAGTTGGAGCCCGGACTGCCCGGCTCCGACGATGAGTATCTTCCGCATGACTGTCGACGCTCCCTCGAGCTCGGACCAAAAGAGGAATGGAGCATTCCATTCCGCGAGCGGTGCCGAGGTTACGTCACTCGGGTGAAACGTCGACGGCGTGCCGCACCAGGGCCAGCAGCGCGTCCACCACCGTGATCCGCCGACGGGCGTCCATGAGCACCACGGGGACCCCCTCGGTCACCGAGAGCGCGTCCCGCACGTCCTCCGGCAGATACCGGGGTGCCCCGTCGAAGTGATTGACCGCCACCACATAGGGCAGTCCGAGGGTCTCGAAGTAGTCCAGCGCCGGGAAGCTGTCCTCCAGCCGCCGGGTGTCGGCCATCACCACCGCGCCGATCGCCCCGCGCATCAGGTCGTCCCACATGAACCAGAAGCGGTGCTGGCCGGGGGTGCCGAAGAGATACAGCACCAGGTCGTTCTCGAGCGTGATCCGCCCGAAGTCCATCGCCACCGTGGTGGTCAGCTTGTCCGGGGTCGCGGTGATGTCGTCGATGCCCTCGGCCGCCCGGGTCATCAGCGCCTCGGTCTGCAGCGGAGTGATCTCCGAGACCGCGCCCACGAAGGTGGTCTTCCCCACCCCGAAACCGCCCGCTATCACGATCTTGGTCGCGATCGGCGCCCGCGAACGGTCCGTCTGCCAGCTCTGCGGCGCCTCCTCGGCACCGGGTATCCCCGCGCCCGGTATCCCGGCGCCGGGTATGCCGGACCGCCGCGGCGGCGGCACCGGCGCCGCGGTCGGAATCGTGTCAGAGCCTGCGGAGTCCACTGAGCACCCTTTCGAGCAACGCGCGGTCCGGCTGTCCCGGGCCCCGCCCGGTGCCGTAGACGCGGATCTTTCCCTGGTCGGCTAAGTCGCTGAGCAGGACGCGCACCACCCCGAGCGGGATCTTGAGCATCGCGGAGACCTCCGCGACCGAGCGCATCCGGCGGCAGAGTTCGATGATCGCCCGGATCTCCGGCAGCATCCGGGCGCCCGGCCCGCCGGAAGGGGCCGGGTCCCACCGTCCGTCCGGTGGCTCCAGCGAGGCCACGAAGGTCTCCACCAGCAGCACATGGTCCGAGCGGGTCCGCCCGCCGGTGAGCGAGTACGGCCGGACGCGGCCGGGCTGGCGGGCGGGCCGACCGGACCCGGCCGTCACTGAGCCGACTCCAGGGACCTGCGTAGTTCACCGCGGAGTTCGGGGGTGAGCACATGTCCGGCCCGGCCCACGAACAGCGCCATGTGATAGGCGACGACGGTCATATCGCAGTCGGGGGTGGCATGCACGCCCAGCAGCGAACCGTCCCCGATCGTCATGACGAACAGACTGCCGCCGTCCATCGCCACCATCGTCTGCTTGACGCCCCCGCCGTCCATCAGCTTCGCCGCGCCGAGGGTGAGACTGCCCAGCCCCGAGACGATCGTGGCGAGGTCCGCGCTGGAACCCTTGGGACCGTCCTGTGCCGTGGGGTCGAGGGCGCCCGCGGCGGTGAGGTGCCGCGCGTCGGAGGAGAGCAGCATCAGCCCGTCCGAGGAGACCACCGCGACCGATCGGACGCCCGGCACCTCCTCCACGAGGTTCGACAGCAACCAGTGCAGATTACGGGCCTCGGAACTCAACCCGTAGGTACTACTCGGCGCATTCACCTGCGTGCCTCCTCAACCGTGTCACCCTCGTCGTGCGCCCCCGTACGTTCTGTGCCGCCCTGGGGGCCGTGCTCCCGGCCCCGGCCGCGTGCGGCGATCTCGGCCTCGGCGTCCCGGCGGCCCTCCAGCGCACCGCGCTGGAAACCACCGAGTCTGCGCCGCAGCTCCTCCGCGTCCACCGCGCCGGACCGCTCCCGCGCCCCGGGGGCGCGGCGCTCCACGCTCTTCGGGGTGCGCTTGGGAAGTCCCTTGTCGGTACGGGGGTGTTCGGCGGCCCGGGTGTGCTCCTCGGAGCCGATGGCGTACGGATCCGTACGGTCCGCGTCCGCATCCGTACCGGCCGGGCCCCAGGCGTCCGCGCCCACCGGGCGGACGGCGTGGCCGCCCGCGGGCTCCTCGGCGTCACCGGGGCGTGCGAGGAAGGCGAGCGTCCGCTCGGAGCGGTCCCGCGCGGCGGATCCGCCGGCGTCGGCGGAGTCGTGGGCGGACGCGGACGGGGTGGCGCCGGACCGGGGCGTGCGCCTGGGCAGTGCGGGCGGCTCTCCGGCACCCCCCGGGGCCGGGTGGCCGCGCGGCGGCGTCGGTTCCATCGGATACGGCGTGTCGTCCGGGGCCGCGGCCGGTGCCGGGCTCCACCGCTCACCCGGTGCGACCCAGGGGGCGGGGGTCTCCGCGCCGGGGTCCACGGCCGCGGACGCGGGTGCCCCGTCCGGCTCGGGCTCGCGTTCAGCAATCGGTCTGGACGCCGAACGGGCCTGCGACGGCAGGGCGTTGGAGTTGGCCTCGGCCTCCGACCCGGGGAAGGCGGGCAACCCCACATCACCGCGGTCGGCGCCGGTACCGGCCGAGGGCGCGGGCGGCAGCCCGGCACCCGGCGGACCCGCCGGGAGGATCTTCGTGGGCAGGACGACGACGGCGGCCACCCCGCCCGGCTGCTGCTCGCGGAGCTGCACCCGGACCCCGTGGCGCGCGGCGAGCCGGGTCACCACGTACAGGCCGAGCCCCAACGGGTCCTCGGGCTGCGGGCCCTGGCAGTAGTCGGGCACCGGATCGGCGAGCCGGTCGTTCAGCTCCACCATCCGCTCGGGGGTCATCCCGATGCCCTCGTCCTGGATGGAGAGCATGACCTCGCCGCTCTCCAGCAGCCAGCCGGAGAGCTGCACCGGGGCGTCCGGCGGGGAGAACGAGGTGGCGTTCTCCAGGAGTTCGGCGACCAGGTGGCTGATGCTGTCGGCGGCGTACCCGGCGACCTGGGCATGCGGCGGGAGTGACTGGATCCGCACCCGGTCGTACCGCTCGACCTCGCTGATCGAGGCGCGCAGCACATCCAGCAGCAGCACCGGGCCGGGATGGCCGGAGGTGTTCTCCGAGCCCGCGATGACCAGGAGGTTCTCACCGTACCGGCGCATACCGGTGGCCAGATGGTCCAGTTGGAAGAGGGTCTCCAGCCGGTCGGGGTCCTGTTCCTGCTCCTCCATGCCCTCGATGACGGCGAGCTGGCGCTCGATCAGACCGAGGGTGCGCAGGGCGAGGCTGACGAAGCTGCCGTGCACCCGGGACCGCAGCCCCTCCAGCCGGGCGGCGACCGCGTCCCGCTCACGGCGCAGCGCGTCCCGCTCATCGGCCAGCCGCTGCCGCTCCCCGACCAGCCGGGTGCGCTCGGTGCCGAGTCCGGCGGCGCGCTCCTGGGCGCGCACGGCCTTGGCATGGAGCTCGTTGACCGCGCGGACCGCGTCGGCGAACTCGTCGTCGCGGCCGGTGTAGCCGACCGGTTCCTCGGCCGCCGGATCGGCCGCGACCCGGCGGGCGCCACGCCGCAGGACGGCCAGCGGCCGGGTCATCGAGCGGGCGGTCTGCACACCGGCGCCGAGGGCCAGCAGCAGGGCGCCGCCGACGATCGCGATCCGCACCTCCAGGGTGGTGACCGCGTCGTGGCGCACCCCCGTGACCGCGGAGATCTCGGCGGACGCCAGGGAGGACTCGACCCCGCGCATCCGGGTGAGGCGGGCGCTCAGAGCGGTCTCGACGCGGTCCTCGTCGACGAGGAGATCGCCGCCGGACAGCCGGCCCCGCTCGGTGAGACGGGTGGCGTACCGCTCGGCGGTGCCGACCTCGGTGCCGTTGACCGTGCGGTCGTAGCGCTCACGGGCGGAGGCCGGGGCGAGCTGGCGGAAGTCGGCGAGCGCGGACCCGTCGCGCAGGTGGGCCCGCTGGGCGGCGGAGGTCAGCGCGGGCTGGGCACCGCCCCCGGCCAGCGCGGCCGTGAGCAGGCCGCGGGTGGCCGACGCCTGCTCGGTGGCCCGGCCCAGCGGGACGAGCGCGGCGGCGGAGCCGGAGCCCGCGCCGGGCAGTTCGCGGGCCAGGCCGACGGAGACCTCGTTCAGTGCCTGGACGGCGGTGGTGTACGAGGTGAAGACCTCCAGCGCCGAGCCATGGCCGGTCAGGGCCTGCTGGCGCAGCCGCGGGAGGCCGTCCAGCAGCCGCCGGACGGAGCCGGGGACCTCCTGGCGCACCTCTTGGACCTGCCGGTCCACCCGGGCGCGCTGGCTCTCGGAGACACCGCCGCCGGAGGCGGTGGTGCGCCCGCCCGCGACATAGGCGGTCATGGCGTCGCGCTCATCGGCGAGGGAGTGGGCCAGGGTCACCGCGTCACGGTTGGTCCGGGCGAGGCCGACCAGCCGCTGGGCATCGGTGCAGTCGTCGAGGGCCAGGAGGACGGCCGGGGCGCCCGCGCCGAGGACGGCGAGGGAGACGAGGACGACGGACGCGGCCAGGCGGTTGCGGACACGCGCGGTTCGCCGCCGTGCCGTGCCGCCCTGGAGATCCTGAAGGCGTGGTTCGCCGTCCGGTTCGCGCTGGGTGCCCCGAAGCCGCTTCTTCCGCACCGGTGCTCACAATCTTTTCTCGCCCGACCGCTGTGATTCCAGAGGTGACGACGGATCAACAATTGTGTTTCCCCACCCCTGGTAGGGAATCCGACCCTTCCAGGACGGCTCGGGGGCGGGCATGCATCACCCACCCGGCCACCTGAACGAGTGAACCGCATTGCGTAGTTGACCACCAACTTTGTGTATGGGCCATACCCTTCCGCCGCCTTTTACGGGAGTGGACGGGAGTGGAAAAGACGTGGCCGCCCTGGAAAGATGCCCGCCCACACCTTCCCAGACATCGCATTCCCGTCCCAATCCGACAAACATGTGCTTGGTACGAACCATTGTCTTTCTCTTCACCCCTGGACGGGCGGTGTTCGAAGGGGGTCCGGCAGACTGACGGCATGCGCATCGAACTCGCGACGACCCCCGGCGATCAGCGGCGCCCCAACGAGGACTGGGCCTCGGTAGCCCTGCCCGCCTCGGGGCTCGGCGGCTCACTGGTGGTCCTGGACGGGGTGACCCCGCCCGAGGGTGACGACGGCTGCATCCACGGAGTGCCGTGGTTCACCGCGCGACTGGGCGGCGCACTGCTCGAACTGTCCGGTTCGCGAAGGGATATGACCCTGGCCGCATGCCTCTCCGAGGCGATCGGGCGTACCGCGGAAGCACATGGTTCAACCTGTGACCTTTATCACCCACTGACCCCGCAGGCCACCGTGGTGGCCGCCCGCTGGGACGCCGAGCGGGTCGAACATCTGGTGCTCTCCGACTCGGCGTTGCTCATCGAGGGGACGGGCGGCGAGGTCACCCCGGTGCTCGACGACCGCATCGACCGGCTGCGCGCGGCGGGCCACCGGCTGGCCGGACTGCGGAACGCGGAGGGCGGCTTCTTCACCGCCGCCGCCGACCCCGCCGTCTCGGCCAGGGCGGTCACCGGCACCCGGCCGCGCACCGGGGTCCGGGCGCTGGCGGCCCTCACCGACGGGGCGTCGCGCTGGGTGGAGGTGTTCGGCGAGGGCGATTGGACGGCCTGCTTCGCCCTGCTGCGCAAGGAGGGACCGCAGGCACTGATCGACCGGGTGCGGGCGGCCGAGCACGCCGATCCGGACGGGACCGCGTTCCGGCGCGGCAAGGCGCACGACGACGCGGCCGTGATCTACGCCGAACTCTGAGCCCGCCGCACCCCGGCGGGGCGCCGCCCCTCCGATGGCGCAGCGGGGTACCGCCGTTGCCACACCCGCGTCGCCGGATCCCCACGGCTCGCGGATGCTGACGTATGTGAGTGCCCTACTCCTCGCCCCCGCGGGCCGAGTGCCCGGCGTCGTCGGCCTCCTGCTCACTGTTCAACCGGTGCAGCAGGCGGGCGAGTTCGGCGACCTCGCTGCGCTCCCATCCGGCGAGCCGGCGGGCGTAGCGGGCCCGGCGGGCGACCCGGACGGCGCGGAAGCGGGTCCGGCCCTCGTCGGTGAGCTGCACCAGGAAGGCCCGGCCGTCCGCCGGGTCCGGGGCGCGGGTGACCAGACCGAGCCCCTCCAGGGCGCGGAGCTGACGGCTCATCGTGGCCTTGCCGACGCCGATGTACCCGGCGAGGTCGGTGGCGCGCTGGGGCCCCGCGTCCTCCAGCCGCATCAGCAGCCCGTACGCGGCGGATTCCAGATCGGGGTGGACCTCCCGGGCCAATTCCCCGGACGCGGCACGGGCCCGGCGGAGGAAGACCGCCAATTCGCGCTCCAGAGCCAGGAATGCGTGGTCCACACCAATTCCACCCATGGTGCCGCCCTCACTCCGCTCGGGGGGCAGTGGCCCGTTGTTGTGCACGTCAGAGCCCTCTCCGCATTTTCACATGGTGAAAGTTTCTGCCAGGCGCGGCTGTTGCCGCAGCTCCGTCAGTATTTCGCAGGATTAGACCAACGGCACCACCCCCTCCCCCTTCCCCGCCCTTATCTACGCCCGTAGCGTCATTTCTGACATGGCCATACCAAACATCTCCCGCTCCCCCCACCGAGGCTTCGGAGGCTCGCCATGCCCGTGCACAGACCCGGTCCGGCCCGACGCGCCCTCAGTGCGCTGACCGGCCTTCTCGCCGCCCTCGCGACCACGACCTTCGCGCTCTCCGCCCCGGCCGCCGCGGCCCAGGGCACGGAGGACATCCCCCACCCCGAGGACGACTGGGCGGGCTCGCAGATACTCAAGCATGAGGGCGGGTCCACCACCGGCCAGGAGCCGCCGAGCGTGCTCGCCACCGTCGAGGGCGTCGACGTCAGCAGCCACCAGGGCAATGTGGCCTGGTCCACGCTCTGGAGCAGCGGCGTCCGGTTCGCCTACGTCAAGGCGACCGAGGGCACCAGCTACACCAATCCGTACTTCACCCAGCAGTACACCGGCTCGTACGACGTGGGCATGATCCGTGGGTCGTACCACTTCGCGCTGCCGAACAACTCCAGCGGCGCCGCCCAGGCCAACTACTTCGTCGACCACGGCGGCGGCTGGTCCAAGGACGGCAGGACCCTGCCCGGCGCGCTGGACATGGAGTACAACCCCTACGGCGCCACCTGCTACGGCAAGAGCGCCAGTGCCATGGTCAGCTGGGTCAAGGACTTCTCCGACACCTACCGCGCCCGCACCGGCCGTGACCCGGTGATCTACACCTCCACCAGCTGGTGGAAGACCTGCACCGGCAACTCCAGCGCCTTCGGCGGCGTCAACCCGCTGTGGATCCCCCGCTACGGCTCGTCCGTCGGTGAACTCCCGGCGGGCTGGGGCTTCCACACCATCTGGCAGTACACCTCCTCCGGCGCGACCGTCGGCGACCACAACAAGTTCAACGGCGCCCTGGACCGGCTCAAGGCCCTGGCGAACGGCTGACGCGGCGGTCCGCGGCAACCACCTCGACCGGCGCACCCGCCCTCCGGCGTACGGACAGGTCTGTCTGTACGCTGGGGGGCACCGTCCGTCCTGGGCCCCGCCCCGAGGAGCATGACCATGAGCAGCACCCGCCCCTCCGCCCGTGAACGGATCCTGTCCACGGCCACCACCCTGTTCAACGCCCACGGGGTGCGCGGGGTCGGGGTGGACCGGATCATCGCCGAGTCGGGCGTGGCCAAGGCGACGCTGTACTCCCACTTCGGCTGCAAGGACGCCCTGGTCCTGGCGTACCTCCGGGAGTCGGACACCTACTGGCGCCGGGCGCTGGCCGAGGCGGCCGAGGCGGCCGGGCCGGATCCGCGCGACCAGCTCACCGGCATCTTCGACGCGCTGTGCGCCGCCACCGTGCGGGACGGCTTCCGCGGCTGCGCCTTCGTCCGGACCGCCGGGGAGACGGAGCCGGGCAGCGCCACCCACGAGGCGACGGCCGAGCACAAGCGCACGGTGCGGGCCTGGCTGACCGAACTGGCCACCGCGGCGGGTGCCGCCGACCCCGCGGTGCTGGCACTCCAGATCTCCGTGCTCGTCGACGGCGCGATGTCCGCGGCCGCCGTGGAGCCCGGACCCGAGATCGCGATGGCGGCGAAGGCGGCGACCCGGGTACTGGTGGCGGGCGCCTGCCCGGCTCCGGTCTGAGCCGCCCGGGCACAGAGTGAAGGGCCCGACCGCGGTCGGGCCCTTCGCCATCCGCCGGGGGCGCGAAGCCGTCAGACGGCGGTGAGCTCCGGCTGCCGCACCGCGCCGGAGGCCAGCAGCGCCCGATAGCGCTCCTGGTGGGCGGCCAGCCCCGCGTCGTCGAGCGCCGGCGTCGCGTACAGCACGAACGGCTCCTCGTAGCGGAGGCCGGTCATCCGGGCGGTGGCCTCCAGCGGCCTGAGCAGCTCGGCGACCGTGTAGCGGTTGACCCCCTCGGGGCGGTAGTGCTCCTCCCCACCGCCCAGCGAGGTGGTGACCAGCAGCGACTTGCCGTGCAGGGAGGTGCCGCCGGTGCCGTACGCCCAGCCGTGCAGGAAGACCTCGTCGAGCCACTTCTTGAGCAGCGGGGGTACCGAGTACCAGTAGAAGGGGAACTGGAGAACGATCCGGTCGTGCTCCAGCAGCAGCCGCTGCTCCCGCTCCACGTCGAGCGTCAGATCGGGATACGCGGCGTACAGGTCGTGGACCGTGACACCCTCCACCGGCCGGGCCGCCCCGGCGAGCGCGGCGTTGACACGGGAGGCGGCGAGATCGGGGTGGGCGAGGACGACGAGAGTGCGCACGGGTTCCTCCGTGGGTTTCCGTGATGCCGTGGACAGCGGGGGGGCGGGCACACCGGCGCCACCACACCGGACAGACAGGTCTGTCTGGTCTGCTGGGAACGCTACCAGACAGACCTGTCTGACTGCCATCGATGAGGGCCTTCGCGAGCGGGCCGGGCGCCGGGAACGGACCGCGGCCCGGCACCCCCGTGTCCACGGGGATCCGGGCCGCGTCGCCCCGGCGGCGTCCGTCACGCCGCCGCCGGAACCTCCGGGGCCACCGTCGAGGCGGGCTGGAGCGCCAGCTCCAGCACCTGCCGGACGTCGGAGACGGGGTGAACGTCCAGCTTCTCCAGCACCTCGGCCGGGACGTCGTCCAGATCGGGCTCGTTCCGCTTGGGGATGACGACGGTGGTCACCCCGGCCCGGTGCGCCGCCAGCAGCTTCTGCTTGACGCCGCCGATGGGCAGCACCCGCCCGGTCAGCGAGACCTCGCCGGTCATCGCCACGTCCGGGCGCACCTGGCGGCCGGAGAGCAGCGACGCGAGCGCCGTGGTCATGGTGATGCCCGCGCTCGGGCCGTCCTTGGGCACCGCGCCCGCCGGGACGTGCAGATGGACCCCGCGCTCCTTGAGGTCGCCCACCGGCAGTTCCAGCTCCGCGCCATGGGAGCGCAGGAAGGACAGCGCGATCTGAGCGGACTCCTTCATCACCTCACCAAGCTGACCGGTCAGCGTCAGCCCCGCGCCACCCGTCTCCGGATCGGCCAGCGACGCCTCGACGAACAGCACGTCGCCGCCCGCACCGGTGACCGCGAGCCCGGTGGCCACACCGGGGACGGCGGTGCGCCGCTCGGCCGGGTCCTGGGCGGACTCGGGGGTGTGGTGCGGCCGTCCGATCAGCGGCCGCAGGCTCTCCACCCCGACGGTGAACGGCAGCTTCCGCTCGCCCAGTTCATGCTCGGCCGCGATCTTGCGCAGCAGCCGTGCCACGGACCGCTCCAGGGTCCGCACACCCGCCTCACGGGTGTACTCGCCCGCCAGCCTGCGCAGTGCCGCGTCCTCGACCACGACCTCGCCCGGCTCCAGTCCGGCGCGCTCAAGCTGCCGGGGCAGCAGGTGGTCACGGGCGATGGTGACCTTCTCGTCCTCGGTGTAGCCGTCCAGCCGCACCAGCTCCATCCGGTCCAGCAGCGCCTCCGGGATGGCCTCCAGGACGTTGGCGGTGGCCAGGAAGACCACATCGCTCAGATCGAGTTCAACCTCCAGGTAGTGGTCCCGGAAGGTGTGGTTCTGGGCCGGGTCCAGGACCTCCAGCAGGGCCGCGGCCGGGTCGCCGCGGAAGTCGGAGCCGACCTTGTCGATCTCGTCGAGCAGGACGACCGGGTTCATCGAACCGGCCTCCTTGACGGCCCGGACGATACGGCCGGGCAGCGCGCCCACATAGGTGCGCCGGTGGCCGCGGATCTCCGCCTCGTCGCGGACGCCGCCGAGCGCCACCCGGACGAACTTCCGCCCCATCGCGCGGGCGACGCTCTCGCCGAGGCTGGTCTTGCCGACCCCGGGCGGTCCCACCAGGGCGAGCACGGCGCCGCCGCGGCGGCCGCCGACGACGCCGAGACCCCGGTCGGCACGGCGCTTGCGCACCGCCAGGTACTCGGTGATCCGCTCCTTGACGTCCTCCAGGCCTGCGTGGTCGGTGTCCAGCACCTCCTTGGCGCCCTGGATGTCGTACGCGTCCTCGGTGCGCTCGTTCCACGGCAGCTCCAGGACGGTGTCCAGCCAGGTGCGGATCCAGCTCCCCTCGGGGCTCTGGTCGGAGGACCGCTCCAGCTTGTCGACCTCCTTCAGGGCCGCCTCGCGGACCTTGTCCGGCAGCTCGGCGGCCTCGACCCGGGCCCGGTAGTCATCGGACTCGTCCTCCGGATCTCCGTTGAGGTCGGCCAGCTCCTTGCGGACGGCCTCCAGCTGGCGCCGCAGCAGGAACTCGCGCTGCTGCTTGTCCACACCTTCCTGGACGTCCTTGGCGATCGACTCGGCGACGTCCTGTTCGGCCAGGTGCTCGCTCAGCCGGCTGACCGCCAGCCGCAGCCGGGCCACCGGGTCGGCGGTCTCCAGCAGCTCCACGCGCTGGGCGGTGGTGAGGAACGGCGAGTAGCCCGCGTTGTCGGCGAGCTGCGCGACATCGTCGATCTGCTGCACCCGGTCCACGACCTGCCAGGCACCGCGCTTGCGCAGCCAGCTCGTGGCCAGCGCCTTGTACTCCTTCATCAGTTCGGTGACGGCACCGGGCAGCGGGTCGGGCACGATCTCCTCGACCGCCGTCCCCTCCACCCACAGTGCCGCCCCGGGACCGGTGGTCCCGGCGCCGATGCGGACACGGCGCACGCCGCGGATGAGCGCACCGGGGTCACCGTCGGAGAGGCGGCCCACCTGCTCGACGCTGCCGAGCGTGCCGATCCCCGTGTAGGTCCCGTCGACCCGCGGCACCAGCAGGAGCTGCGGTTTCCCTCCGCCGCCGCGGGAGCGGGCGGCGGCCTGGGCGGCCTCGACCGCGGCGCGCACCTCGGTGTCGGACAGGTCCAGCGGCACCACCATGCCGGGCAGCACCACCTCGTCGTCGAGAGGCAGCACGGGCAGGGTGAGCGGTGTGGACAGCGAAGCCATGATCTCCCCTTAGGCAGGCAAGTTGAGCTATGCAGACTCAATGCGCTAAGGGCTCCCGGTGTTCCCGGAGCGGTGTTCGCTGTGAGCGATCAGCCGTTCGGTGCGCCGGATGGCGGGACCGAGAGGTCTCCACCACTGGCAGCCGACCTTCCGCCCGCCCCACCACAACGCTCCGCGGGCCACGAGTGATGTCACCAGAGGTCGCTGTGTCCACCACCACAGCCGCCGCGCCGGGACGGCGAATCCGGTGGACCGCCGAGCGGGCACGGCGCAAGGATGGCGGCGGGTCCGCCACGGACCCGCGCGCCCCGTCCAGCCGGAGGATCACCATGCAGCCCCCGTACGACACCGCGACCGGTCAGCCGGTCACCCTCGACCGCCGGGAGGGTCCCCACGGCGAGGTGGTGCTGCGGCGGCGCGGGACGGCGGACGGCGGGGACGCCGTCTTCGAGATCATCGCCAACGGCTGCTTCCTGATGGACACCTCCGACGGCCGCTCCGAGCGGCTGCTGGTCCGGGCCGCCCTCGACGCCCTGCCCGCCGGCCGCCCCTCCCCCGCCCTGCTCATCGGCGGTCTCGGCGTCGGCTTCTCGCTCGCCGAGGCCGCCGGTGAACCGCGCTGGGGCCGGATCGCGGTCGTGGAGCGGGAGGAGGCGGTCGTCGACTGGCACCGCGACGGCCCGCTGGCGGCGGTCTCCGCGACCGCGCTGGCCGATCCGCGCACCGCGATCGTCCGCGCCGATCTGGTGGCCCACCTGCGCGCACCGGACGCCCCGGTCTACGACGCGCTCTGCCTGGACATCGACAACGGACCGGACTGGACGGTCACCGAGGACAACACCGGCCTCTACTCCCCCGCCGGACTGGCCGCCTGCGCGGCCCGCCTCACACCGGGCGGAGTGCTCGCGGTCTGGTCGGCGCGGCCGTCCGCCGCATTCGAGGAATCTCTCCGCAATGCCGGATTCAGCAGGGTCCGTACGGAAGAGATCACAGTTGCCCGGGGAGTGCCCGACGTGGTCCACATCGGGATTCGAGGCGCGTAGCCGAGCCGCGTACGCTGCCCTTACGCTTTCATGCCTAGACCACGCCGCACGGCACATCACCAGGCGCGGAGCGCGGTTTTTCAGGACGAACGCATGGGGCGGGCGTATGGAGCAGAATCTCAACGGCCACAACGGGGCCGCCACGACCACCCCCGGCGCACAGCGCCGGGTGCTCGTCGTCGAGGACGATCCGACCATCGTGGACGCGATCGCCGCCCGGCTGCGGGCCGAGGGCTTCCAGGTACAGACGGCGGGTGACGGCCCGGCGGCCGTCGACACCGCCGAGGCGTGGCAGCCCGATCTGCTGGTGCTCGATGTGATGCTGCCGGGGTTCGACGGACTCGAGGTGTGCCGTCGGGTGCAGGCGCGCCGTCCGGTCCCGGTGATGATGCTCACCGCACGCGATGACGAGACCGACATGCTGGTCGGGCTCGGGGTCGGTGCGGACGACTACATGACCAAGCCGTTCTCGATGCGCGAGCTGGCCGCCCGGGTGCACGTACTGCTGCGGCGGGTGGAGCGGGCGGCACTGGCCGCGCACACCCCGCGCAGCGGGATCCTCCGCCTGGGCGAGCTGGAGATCGACCACGCGCAGCGCCGGGTGCGGGTCCGCGGCTCCGACGTCCACCTCACGCCCACCGAGTTCGACCTGCTGGTCTGCCTGGCCAACACCCCGCGCGCGGTGCTCTCCCGGGAGCAGCTGCTGGCCGAGGTGTGGGACTGGGCGGACGCCTCCGGCACCCGGACCGTGGACAGCCACATCAAGGCGCTGCGCCGGAAGATCGGCGCGGAGCGGATCCGTACGGTGCACGGCGTCGGCTACGCCCTGGAGACCCCGGCCGCATGACGGCCCCCGGCGCTCGCAGGGTCCCTTCCGTCCGCAAGGCCCTGAAGGCGCTGCGGACGCTCACGACGGCCGGTGAGGCGCGGGCCGCCCGCCCTCCACAGCCGCCCGGCTCCCCCGGGGCCACCGCGCGGCGCCGCTGCGCCCGCAGCCGGGCCACCTGGGACCGGGTGTGGGAGGCGCTGCGGCCGTTCGACCCGTATCGCTCGGTCAAGGCCGCGCTCGGAGCGCTGGTCATCGGGTCAGTGATCATCACCACGCTGCTGGTGTTCGCGGCGATGCATTCGAACACCGAGCTGCGCGTGATCACCATCTTCTCGATCATCGCCTCCCTGCTGATCACCCAGTTCGTGGCGCACGGTCTCACCGCTCCGCTGGACGAGATGACCGCGGTCACCCGGGCGATGGCGCACGGCGACTACACCCGGCGGGTGGGCGCCGCACAGCGCCGGGACGAGTTCGGCCACCTGGCGAGCGCCTTCAACCGGATGGCGGCGGACCTGGAGGCGGTGGACACCCACCGCAAGGAACTGGTGGCCAATGTCTCGCATGAGCTGCGCACCCCGATCGCGGCGCTGCGCGCGGTGCTGGAGAACGTGGTCGACGGGGTCTCCGAGGCCGATCCGGAGACCATGCGGGTCGCGCTGCGCCAGACCCAGCGGCTGGGCCGGCTGGTGGAGCAGCTGCTCGATCTGTCGCGGCTGGACAACGGGGTGGTGCCGCTCTACGCCCGGCGCTTCGAGGTCTGGCCGTATCTGGCCCAGATCCTCAAGGAGGCGAGCATGGCCAAGGGCGCGGAAGCCGGGTCGGGCTCGCACACCCGCAAGGACGTCCACCTCCACCTGGATGTCTCGCCGCCGGAGCTGACCGCGCACGCGGACGCCGAGCGGCTGCACCAGGTGGTGGCGAATCTCATCGACAACGCCATGAAGCACAGCCCGGCGCACGGCCGGGTCACGGTCCGCGCCCGGCGCGGCGAGGAGCCGGAGAGCCTGGAGCTGGAGGTGCTGGACGAGGGCCCCGGTATCCCGGAGGCCGAGCGGTACCGGGTCTTCGAGCGCTTCAACCGCGGCGGGCTCTCGCCGGGCGGCACGGGGCCCGCGGCCCGCCGCCCCTCGAGTCAGGGCAGCGACGGAGGGACCGGGCTGGGGCTGGCCATCGCCCGCTGGGCGGTCGATCTGCACGGCGGCCGGATAGGTGTCGCGGAGTCCCCCCGGGGCTGCCGGATCAAGGTGAGCCTTCCGGGCGGTGCCCGAGATCACATGTGACGTAAAGTCGATCCCGGACGCGCACATCCGAGCGGTGTGGGTGCACTTTTGCGTTCGCTCGTATCTGCGGAAACACGGCGGAACCCCGTGTGTTTCCCGCCATGACATGCACCGAAACCCGCCGATCGATGTGACTTGCGCGACGATGACCAGTGCGGCCTGCACGTAAGGGTCCAATGGGCGTAGCCTTTATTCCCGCTGTCCACCACCTAAGGAAGCGGAAGAGGGCGGTTGCCGCCGTGTCGCCACAGTCCCCCAATACCTCGAGCGTCTCGACCGATGAGCAGGACGGTCAGGGAAGTAACCCTGCCGCCGCTTTCGGGCCCAACGAGTGGCTCGTCGACGAGATCTACCAGCAGTACCTCCAGGACCCGAACTCGGTCGACCGAGCCTGGTGGGACTTCTTCGCCGACTACAAGCCGGGTCAGGACACCGGCTCCGCCGTGGCCGCGCCGCCACCGGCCGTGACCGGGGGTACCGCCGCGGGGGCGCCCGCCGCCGCGCAGGCCACCCCGGCCGTCACTCCCCCGGCGCAGCCGAAGGCCGCGCCCGCCGCGAAGCCGGCGGACGCGAAGCCCGCCGCGGCCCCGGTCGCCCCGAAGCCCGCCGCCGCGGCTCCCGCCCCGGCCAAGCCCGCTCCGGTGAAGCCGACGCCTGCCGAGCCGACGTCCCCGGCGAAGGCCGCCAAGGCCGAGCCGTCCGCCGGTCCGGAGCTGGTCACGCTGCGCGGCCCGTCCGCCGCCGTGGCGAAGAACATGAACGCCAGCCTTGAGCTGCCGACGGCCACCTCCGTGCGCGCCGTCCCGGTCAAGCTGCTGTTCGACCAGCGCATCGTGATCAACAACCACCTCAAGCGCGCCCGCGGCGGCAAGGTGTCCTTCACGCACCTCATCGGCTACGCCATGGTGCAGGCGCTGAAGGCGATGCCCTCGATGAACCACTCGTTCACCGAGAAGGACGGCAAGCCGACGCTGGTCAAGCCCGAGCACATCAACCTCGGTCTGGCCATCGACCTGGTCAAGCCCAACGGCGACCGCCAGCTCGTCGTCGCGGCGATCAAGAAGGCCGAGACGCTCAACTTCTTCGAGTTCTGGCAGGCGTACGAGGACATCGTCCGCCGCGCCCGCGCGAACAAGCTGACGATGGAGGACTTCACCGGCGTCACCGCCTCCCTGACCAACCCCGGCGGCATCGGCACCGTGCACTCGGTGCCGCGGCTGATGCCCGGCCAGGGCCTGATCGTGGGCGTCGGCGCCATGGAGTACCCGGCCGAGTTCCAGGGCACCTCGCAGGACACCCTGAACAAGCTGGGCGTCTCCAAGGTCATGACGCTGACCAGCACCTATGACCACCGGGTGATCCAGGGCGCCGCCTCCGGCGAGTTCCTGCGGATCATGAGCCAGCTACTGCTCGGCGAGAACGACTTCTACGACGAGATCTTCAAGGCGCTGCGCATCCCCTACGAGCCGGTCCGCTGGCTCAAGGACATCGACGTCAGCCATGACGACGACGTCACCAAGGCGGCGCGGGTCTTCGACCTGATCCACGCCTACCGGGTCCGCGGCCACGTCATGGCCGACACCGACCCGCTGGAGTACCGCCAGCGCAAGCACCCCGACCTCGACATCATCGAGCACGGGCTCACCCTGTGGGACCTGGAGCGCGAGTTCGCGGTCGGCGGCTTCTCGGGCAAGTCCATGATGAAGCTGCGCGACATCCTGGGCGTGCTGCGCGACTCGTACTGCCGCACCACCGGCATCGAGTTCATGCACATCCAGGACCCCAAGCAGCGCAAGTGGATCCAGGACCGGGTCGAGCGCAGCCACGACAAGCCGGAGCGCGAGGAGCAGCTGCGCATCCTGCGCCGGCTGAACGCGGCCGAGGCGTTCGAGACCTTCCTCCAGACCAAGTACGTCGGCCAGAAGCGGTTCTCGCTGGAGGGCGGCGAGTCCGTCATCCCGCTGCTGGACGCCGTGCTGGACGCGGCCGCCGAGTCGCGCCTGGACGAGGTCGTCATCGGAATGGCCCACCGCGGCCGTCTGAACGTGCTGGCCAACATCGTCGGCAAGTCCTACGCACAGATCTTCCGCGAGTTCGAGGGCAACCTCGACCCGAAGTCGATGCACGGCTCCGGCGATGTGAAGTACCACCTGGGCGCCGAGGGCACCTTCACCGGTCTGGACGGTGAGCAGATCCAGGTCTCGCTCACCGCCAACCCCTCCCACCTGGAGGCGGTGGACCCGGTCCTGGAGGGCGTCGCCCGCGCCAAGCAGGACATCATCGGCAAGGCCGGTACGGACTTCACCGTGCTCCCCGTCGCCCTGCACGGCGACGCGGCCTTCGCGGGCCAGGGCGTGGTCGCCGAGACGCTGAACATGTCGCAGCTGCGCGGCTACCGCACCGGCGGCACCGTGCACATCGTGATCAACAACCAGGTCGGCTTCACCGCCGCCCCGGCCGCGTCCCGCTCCTCGATGTACGCCACCGACGTGGCGCGCATGATCGAGGCGCCGATCTTCCACGTCAACGGTGACGACCCGGAGGCCGTGGTCCGCGTCGCGCGGCTCGCCTTCGAGTTCCGGCAGGCGTTCAACAAGGACGTGGTCATCGACCTGATCTGCTACCGCCGCCGCGGCCACAACGAGACCGACAACCCCGGTTTCACCCAGCCGCTGATGTACGACCTGATCGACAAGAAGCGCTCGGTGCGCAAGCTCTACACCGAGTCGCTGATCGGGCGCGGCGACATCACGCTGGAAGAGGCCGAGCAGGCGCTGCAGGACTTCCAGGGTCAGCTGGAGAAGGTCTTCACCGAGGTCCGCGACGCGGTCTCCGCCCCGGCCCAGCCCGCGGTGCCCGAGCCGCAGCCGGAGTTCCCGGTCGCGGTGAACACGGCGATCTCCCAGGAGGTCGTCAAGCGGATCGCCGAGTCCCAGGTCAACATCCCCGACCGGATCACCGTCCACCCGCGGCTGTACCCGCAGCTCCAGCGGCGTGCGGCGATGATCGAGGACGGCACGATCGACTGGGGCATGGGCGAGACCCTCGCCATCGGTTCGCTGCTGATGGAGGGCACCCCGGTCCGGCTCGCCGGCCAGGACTCCCGCCGCGGCACCTTCGGCCAGCGCCACGCGGTGCTGGTGGACCGGGAGACCGGCGACGACTTCACCCCGCTGCTCTACCTCGCCGAGGACCAGGCCCGCTACAACGTCTACGACTCGCTGCTCAGCGAGTACGCGGCGATGGGCTTCGAGTACGGCTACTCGCTGGCCCGGCCGGAGTCGCTGGTCATGTGGGAGGCCCAGTTCGGTGACTTCGTCAACGGCGCGCAGACCGTCGTGGACGAGTTCATCTCCTCGGCCGAGCAGAAGTGGAGCCAGACCTCCGGCGTCACGCTGCTGCTGCCGCACGGCTACGAGGGCCAGGGCCCGGACCACTCCTCGGCCCGGATCGAGCGCTTCCTCCAGCTCTGCGCGCAGAACAACATGACCGTCGCCACCCCGACGCTGCCGTCGAACTACTTCCACCTGCTGCGCTGGCAGGTGCACAACCCGCACCACAAGCCGCTGGTCGTCTTCACCCCGAAGTCGATGCTGCGTCTGAAGGCCGCGGCCTCGAAGGCCGAGGAGTTCACCACCGGCGCCTTCCGTCCGGTCATCGGCGACGAGACCGCCGACCCGGCCGCGGTGCGCAAGGTGGTCTTCTGCTCCGGCAAGGTCTACTACGACCTGGCCGCGGAGCGGGAGAAGCGCGGTGCGAACGATGTGGCGATCATCCGGCTGGAGCGGCTGTACCCGCTGCCGGGTGCCGAGGTCCAGGCCGAGATCGCCAAGTACACGGGCGTCGAGAAGTTCGTGTGGGCCCAGGAGGAGCCCGCGAACCAGGGTGGCTGGCCGTTCATGGCCCTCAACCTGATCGACCACCTGGAGCTGTCGGTCGGCGCGGACGTCCCCGCCGCCGGGCGTCTGGTCCGGGTCTCCCGGCCGCACTCGTCCTCGCCCGCGGTGGGGTCGAACAAGCGCCACCAGGCGGAGCAGCAGGCGCTGGTGACCGAGGTCTTCGAGATCTGATCACCGGCCCCACGGCCCGAACGGCAAGGCCCGGTCCCCGCGCGAGCGGAGGCCGGGCCTTCCCGGTTCCCCGGCGGCATATCCTGGGCGGTGCAGATCGTCCCCGAACCCCCCTCATCCGGAGCGACCCTTGTACTTCACCGACCGCGGTATCGAGGAGCTGGCGCAGCGGCGCGGCGAGGAGGAAGTCACCTTCGACTGGCTGGCCGACCAGCTCCGCACGTTCGTCGATCTGAACCCGGACTTCGAGGTGCCGGTGGAGCGGCTGGCCACCTGGCTGGCCCGGCTCGACGACGAGGACGACGACCTCTGATCCCCCGGCCGCTCTCCCAGCCGCCGGGCCGGGGGTTCAGGCCACCACCGGTCCGCGGCCCGGCGCCCCGGCCTCGTGGTCCAGCCGGGGGTCGGAGACCAGGACCGCCTGCTGGAGGCGCTGGAGCTTCACGGAGGGCTCCAGGCCGAGTTCCTCGGTCATCGCCATCCGCAGCCGCTGGTAGACCGCCAGGGCGCGGGTGCGCTGTCCCGAGCGGTGCAGGGCCAGCATGTACTGGCCGTGCAGACCCTCGTGGAAGCGGTGCTCGACCACCAGTGAGGCCAGATCGCTCAGCACCTCCAGATGGCCGCCGAGCCGCAGCCGGGTCTCGATCCCCCGCTCGGTGACGGTGAGCCGGGACTCCTCCAGCCGGGCCACCTCCGCCTGGAGCGGCCGGCCCAGCGGGGTGACATCGACCAGGGCCGGGCCCTGCCACAGGGCGAGCGCCCGCCGGAAGGCGATGTCCGCGGCCCGTTCGTCCCCGACCTCCAGCGCGCATTCGCCCTCGGCGACGAACTGACGGTAGTCATGGACGTCGAGCTGGCCGGGGCGCAGCACCAGGGCGTAGCCGCCGGGCCGGGTCTGCAGCACATCCCGGGCGACGAGGGCCGGGGGGATGCCCAGCACCTGGGCGAGCAGCTTGCGCAGGTGCAGGATGTAGGTCTGGAGCGTGGTCTGGCCCGTCCGCGGCGGCCCGTCGCCCCACAGCTCGGCCATCAGCGACTGCACCGGCACCATCCGGCCGTCGCTGAGCAGCAGCAGGGACAGGACCTTGCGGGGCTTCATCGCGCTGGGAACTCCGGACAGGGCGCCATGGTTCAGCGTCAGCGGTCCGAGGACGTTCACACGCATGGGTGACACCTCTCACACATCATGTGCGGTACGCGCGGACAACCAGGTCGGCGGCCTTCTCGCAGATGGAGGCGGCGACCTCGGCGGCGAGCGGGCGGGTGCCGTACATGGACTGGTGGAGGCCCTGCTGCACCAGCAGGGCCACGAACTGCCCGGCGGCCGAGGCCGGATCGGGGACGTCCAGCTCACCGCTGCCGGTGCGGCGGTCCAGCATCCCGGCGAGCCAGATCACCAGCTGCCGGGGCTCGCCCTCGGCGCACGCGGTGCGCAGCGAGGGATGGCGGCCGACCTCGGCGATGACCAGGCGGCGCAGCGCGGAGGCCCGTTCGTCGAGCAGGACCTCCAGCACCCGGTGACCGAAGGCGATGAGCGCGGTGCGGGCGTCGGCACCGTCGAACTGCTCGGGGGCGTACGGCGCACCGTCGGCGAACTCGGCGGCCACCCGCTCCCGTTCCCCGTCCACGGCGGCGATGAACAGCCGTTCCTTGTCGCCGAAGTGGTTGTAGACGGTCTGCTTGGAGACCCGGGCCTCGTCCGCGATGACGTCCACGCCGGCGCGGGCGTACCCCTCGCGCAGGAAGACGGTCACGGCCGCCTCCAGGATCGCCTGGCGCTTGGCCGGCTGGGGCCCCATCGGGCGGCCCACGGGGGCACGCCGGGGACCGTTGTCCGTCCGCAACGGTCCAACCTCCTTGATGAGTAGCGGCCTTGCCCCCGATGGACCTGTGAGTCTAGCCTTCCTTCACCGCACTGGACTAGTCCGTCCAGTCCAATAAATTCCGCACCGCGTGACGAGGAGAGCTCCATGAGCGCACCGGAGAACAGCGACGCCCTGCGGCACCTGACCCTTGTGCCGGAGGCCCAGAAGCAGCTGTTCCTGGAGGCCCGCACGGCGCACACCTTCACCGGCGAGCCGGTGACGGAGGAGCAGATCCGCGCCGTCTACGAGCTGGTCAAGTACGCGCCCACATCGATGAACCAGCAGCCGCTGCGCATGGTGCTGGTCCGCTCCCCGCACGCGCGGGAGCGGCTGGTGGCCCATATGACCGGCCGCAACCAGGAGAAGACGGCGAAGGCGCCGCTGGTGGCGGTGCTCGCGGCCGACCTGGACTTCCACGAGGAGCTGCCCCGGCTGGTGCCGTTCATGGAGAACCCACAGGCCGTCTTCGCCGAGGAGGGCCCGCGCGAGGCATCCGCCCGGTTCAACACCGCCCTCCAGGTGGGCTACTTCATCCTGGGCATACGGGCCGCCGGTCTGGCCGCCGGGCCGATGGCCGGTTTCGACCACGCCGCCGTCTCCAAGGAGTTCTTCGGCGACGGACGGCACCAGGCGGTCTGCGTGGTCAACATCGGCCACCCGGGTCCGGACGCCTGGATGGGACGGCTGCCGCGGCTGCCGTACGAGGAGGTCGTCACCACCGTCTGAGACCACCCGGCGGCCCCCGGGCCGCCCGGGGAAGCGCGTGAGCCGTCCGCCCCCCCCCGGGGGGGGGGGGGGGGCGGGCCGCGGGGGCGCGCGCCCAGCGCGGGGGGGAGGGGCCGGGGT
>NZ_JANCLX010000002.1:100719-344621 GCF_024295805.1 Streptomyces cucumeris | reverse complement strand
CCCCCCCCCGGCCCCCCCCCCCCCCGCCGGGGCCCGCGCCCCCCCCCCCCCCCCGCGGGGGGGGGGGGGGGCCCCCCGGCCCGCGGGTCAGCTCTCCATGAGCTGCTGGAAGGCCACGGTGTCGAAGATGTCCTCCATCCGCGTCGCCCGGCCGTCCCGCATGGTCCACGAGTGGACGAAGTCCAGGGTCGCGGTCGTGCCCCGGAGCGAGGTGACCTCTCGGGTACCGAAGACCACCACCCGGTCGCCCTGCTCGATGAACTCCCGCGGCTCCAGCCGCATCCCGCCGAGCACGGTGGGGACATGGGCGAGGAACTCCTTGATCCCGGAGTGGCCGTGCTTGGTGCCGCCCAGCCCGTGGGCGGCCATCCCCGCCGGGTGCACCCACTCCACATCGGGGTGCATGGCCGAGAGGATCCCCTCGACATCACGGTCGCGGAACCCCGCGTAGGACCGGCGGATGGCCTCGATGTTCACTGATGCCACGGTGTGTGTCTCCTCGGACGACGGCCGGACGGGCCGGAACGGCTGGACGGGTGCTGCGCTGTTCAGACGGCGGACGGGGCCGGGTCCGCGTACTGCGGCTTGAGGTGCTCCGGGTGGAGCGCCTGGAGCGTGCCGCGCAACCCCTCGCGCCACGGCACCCGGCAGGGCCCGGTGAGCTCCCGGCGCCGCGCCGGGTCGAACCGGTAGGTCTCCCGGGTGATCTCGCTGGGGACGAGCCGCGCCCGCACTCCGGTGAGCTCCTCCAGGTAGCGCACGCAGTCGGTCATGCCGACCGCCTCGTCACCGCCCCAGTTGACGAGCGTGGCGGGGGCCGCGGCGGCCTCCCACAGCCGCGGCACCTGGGCCACCAGATCGTCGGTGTGCAGCAGCGAGCACCAGTTCTGGCCCTCGACCGGCACCGGTATGGGCTCGCCGGCCAGCATCCGCCGGAAGTAGAGCATCGGCACCCCGCCGTAACCGCCGGGCCCGTAGGCGATGTTGAGCCGGGCGATGGTGGTCGGCAGCCCGAGCACCTGCGCCAGCGCCCGGACCGTGCCCTCCGCGGCTATCTTGGCCACCGGGTAGACCGGGAGCCAGTCCGCCACCCCGTCGACCGGGTCGTCCTCGGTGTACGGGTGGTCCAGCGACTGCCGCTTGTACAAGGCGCCGGTGGAGACGTACAGGAACGCCTCCGCGGTACGGCAGTGGGTCATCAGCCGGGCGCAGGAGACCGCGTTGACCTCGACGGCCGTGTTGACGTCACCGTCCTCGCCGCGGCGCACCGCGGAGTGGATGACATGGGTGAAGTCCTCCGGCAGCCCGTCGTACGCCGACGCGCCCAGATCGTCCATGTCCCAGCGGAACGTGGTGATCCCCCGGGCGGTGAGCTCCTCCTCGACGCCCGGGGTGCCGAACCGGCCCAGGCACCACACCTCGTTGCGCTCGGCGAGCGCCTCCGCCACCGGCCGGGCGACCTGCCCGGTACCGCCGGTGACCAGGATCTTCTTGCCTTCCACGGTGCTCGTCTCTTCTCTGTCGGGGCCGTTGTGAGGTGGTCGGGCGCGGACTAGCCGTCCCCCAGCGCGCGGTCGAGCTCCCGGCGCAGGACGGACTGGAAGGCGGCGACGTGCTGCGGGCTCATCAGCGTGTAGTGCTCACCGGGCACATCGAGGTACCGATTGGGTCCGGTGGTGTGCTCGTCCCAGCGCCGCAGTTCGTCATTGAGCCAGTCCTCCTTGGTGCCGCGCAACGGGATGGCGTAGAAGACCGACATGGAGCGCACGGTTCCGCTGGGGTGGTAGCCGCGGCCCAGGTCGGTGAGGCCATGGGCCAGCTCCGCCCAGGCGGTGAACCGCGCCAGGTCCAGATCGAGTTCGGCCAGCCGGTCGGGCGGGGCGATCCGCAACAGCCGGGTGAGCTGCTCCTCCCTCGGCAGCGGACGCAGCTCGGCGGGGAGGTCCAGCGACTGCCTCTTGTCGATCAGGTCCAGGAAGAAGGCCAGGTTCACCGCGGTCTCGATGAAGTCCAGCTCCTCCATCCGGTACTTGATGTGCGGCGGGAGGTTGAAGCTGCCGATGAAGTCGACACGTTCGCCCTCCGCCTCCAGCACCTTGGCCATCTCGAACGCGACCGCACCGCCGTAGGAGTAGCCCGCGAGGGCGTAGGGGCCGTGCGGCTGGCGGGCGCGGATGGCCCGGACGTAGGTGTCGACCATCTCCTCAAAGCTCCCGAAGGGCTTCTCGCCCTCGTTGAAGCCACGGGCGCGCAGGGCGTAGAACGGCCGGTCGCCGACGAAGTACTTGGCGAGGTTGACGAAGACCAGCACCTCACCGACCCCGGGGTGCACACAGAACAGCGGGGTCTTCTCACCACCGGTCTGCAGCGGTACGACGGGGTCGTAGTCGCCCGCGCCGGGGGTGTCGCCGCCGGTCAGCCGGGTGGCCAGCAGACGCACCGTGGGCGCGGTGAGCACGGTGATGACCGGCAGGTCCGCGCCCAGCCGCCGGGCGACCCGGCGGCGCAGCCGGAGTATGTCCAGGGAGGTGCCGCCGAGGTCGAAGAAGCTGGCGGTGGCGCTGATCCGGTCCGGGTCGGTGTCGAACATCTCCGCGAAGATCTCGGCCAGGACCCGCTCGGTCCGGCCCTCGGGCGGGGTGTGACCGCCGAGCCTGCGGGTGGTCAGCTCCGTCACCCGCTCGATGACGTCGTCGAAGCCGCCCGTCTCCAGCCGCTGCCGCATCCGCCGGCGCAGCGTCTTGCCCAGACTGGTCTTGGGGAACGCCTCCCGGGGCAGCGGCAGCACCAGCGAGGGCCGGAAGCCCCAGTGCATCACCACGGTCGCGCGCACCGCGGTGAGCAGCCGGTACAGCCCGGCCTCGTCGTCCTCCGCGAGCTCGGGGCTGATGGCGATCACCAGCTGTTCGGTGTCGCTGCCGGGCCGCCGGGTCGGGAAGGCCGCGGCGTAGCCGCCCGCCACCCCGTCGAGCTGCTCCAGCGCCGCCTCCATCTCATGGCTGAAGTAGTTGACGCCGTTGACGATGATGCTGTCCTTGCTGCGTCCGACGAGGGTCAGCCGGCCGTCGTCGATCCGCCCGAGGTCGCCGCTGCGGAACCAGCCGTCGGGGGTGAACGCCTCCTCGGTGGCGGTCGTGTCGCGGTAGTAGCCGCTGGTGATCATCGGTCCGCTGAGCTGGAGTTCGCCCACCTCACCTGGCGGCAGCTCGCGGTGGTCGTCGTCGGCCACCCGGATCCGCAGGTCCAGGACGGGGGTGCCGAGGTTGGCGAACTCCTCGCCCCGGTCCCCGGCCGGGAAGCCACGGTTGTAGATGGATCCGGCGCAGGTCTCGGTCATCCCGAAGGCGGGCCACAGCGCGCCCCGGCGCAGCCCGTAGGGCGCGTACCGGTCGAGGAACGCCTCGCCGGTGGCGACCACATTCGCCTCGCCGCCGCTCACGATATGGCGCAGGGCGCTGAGATCGAGACCTTCGCCCCCGGCCGCCACCTCCTCCCCTACTGCACGGGCGGACGCGTTAAGCGGTCCCAGCAGAAAGTTGGGTGTGAAGGTCATCGTGACCTTGTGACGCGAGATAATCCGGAGGAATCTCAGCGGTTCCTCAAGAATGACGGACGGTTCCGCATGCAATTGCCCGGCACCGACGTACAGCGGAAGCATATGCGCTTCGAGGAGTGCCGCCACATGGTCGTACGAAATCCAGTTGAAGGTGATATCAATCTCGGACAACCGCTGCTTGTCGGCCTTCCCGGCCATGGACGCCAGGATATTCCCATGGGTGAGCATCACGGCTTTGGAGTGTCCGGTGGAGCCGGAGGTCAGCACCAGCAGCGCCAGATCCGAGGGCTCGGCGAGGTGCACTCCGGGCGGCAATTGACGTCTGGCTAAGGGGAGTTGACGCGCGTTGACCGACGCGACGGAGCCGCCCCGCAGCTCGTCCACGACCGCCACCGCGAGCCCGGGGACGGCCGGCAGTTCGGCTGCCAGTGCCGCGCTGGTGACCAGCAGCGGCCCCTCCAGCAACTCGTTGACATGGCCGAGTTGTGCGGCCCAGCGGGCCGGGTCGCCGGGCACGGGCGCCATCGGGCAGGGCACGAACCCGCCCAGCAGACAGGCCCAGAAGGCGGTCAGGAACTCCCGCTGGTCGGTCAGGAGCAGGGCCACCGTGTCCCGCGGCTCCAGACCGCGGCCGCGCAGCCCCTCGAGGAGGCCCAGCGCGGATTCCACAAGTTCCGGATACGACTGGTGCGTTGAATCGCTCCAGTCCCGTCCGGGCACATAGCGCACCCCCGATTCGGGGTGATCGTACGCCGCCCTCAGGAGTATCTGGGCGACTGAGCGCAGATCCTTTGATTCCGTCGGTACCGAGTATTCCAATGGTTGTGCAGCCATTCCCCCCACTGCCCTCTTCCTAATCGAATCCGGGAACCGAAGGTAACAGTCTCGAACATTCGCACTCCATTGCTCTCCACCGTCGCTCTAGCGGGGCTCTAGCGGAAATCTCCGGATCAGGATTTTCCGTGGATCCCGAGATTCATCTGACAAGGAAACGACCGTCCCGCCATACACCGGAAACCGTTTTCAGAAAAGAGCGCCTCCTGCCGGATGCCCGGATCGCGATCCGACCGGACACCCGGGACGGGGAAGGCGGGCTTGACTCCCGCGATCCGCGATATATCGTGTCTAGCGAAGACACGATATGTTGCGTCGCGGCTCATGTCGCACATCCGGGCACGTCCCGTCGCATATCCAGTCGCACAGCCACCAGGGGAGGCCGGGGATGTCAGCAGGATCAGAGTGGTCGATCAGCGAGCCGGAGAAGCTCACGTTCGACGGACCCGTCTCCGCCCTGGACGTCCGGGTCGTGGGCGGCACGGTCAACGTGGTCGGCACCGACAGCGGCCCCGCCCGGCTGGAGCTGACCGCCCTCGACGGACCGCCGCTGACGGTCACCCTCAAGCGCGGCACACTGACCGTCGCCTATGACGACCTCCCCTGGAAGGGCCTGCTGAAGTGGCTCGACCGCAAGGGCTGGAACCGCAGCGTCCATCTCACCCTCACCGTGCCCACCGCCACCGATGTCTCGATCGGCGTCGTCGGCGCCAGTGCCGTCGCCTCCGGGATCGGCGGCCGCACCGTACTGCGCGGGGTCTCCGGTGACTTCACCCTCGTCGGACTGACCGGCCCGGTGCGGGCCGACACCGTCTCCGGGCGGGTCGAGACCCAGGCGATCACCGGCGAGCTGCGCTTCAACTCCGTCTCCGGCGATCTGACCGTCGTCGAGGGCTCGGGACCTGGCGTACGGGCCGAATCGGTCAGCGGTAACGTGGTGCTCGACCTCGCCCCCACGTCCGAGAGCGCCCGTATCAGCCTCAACACCGTCTCCGGCGAGATCGCGATCCGGCTGCCGCATCCGGCCGACGCCGAGATCGACGCCAACACCGCCAGCGGTGCCGTCTCCTGCGCCTTCGAGGACCTGCGGGTCACCGGGCAGTGGGGCGCCAAGCGGATCAACGGCACGCTGGGCGCGGGCAGCGGCCGCCTCAAGGCCACCACCGTCTCGGGCGCCATCGCGCTGCTGCGCCGTCCGCGGTCCGAGGACGACACCGACGGATCCCAGGGAAAGGTCCTCTGATGCCCCCCGTTTTCGCCCACGGCAGGCTGCGTCTGTATCTGCTCAAGCTGCTCGACGAGGCGCCGCGACACGGCTACGAGGTCATCCGGCTGCTGGAGGAGCGGTTCCAGGGGCTGTACGCGCCCTCCGCCGGGACCGTCTACCCTCGGCTGGCCAAACTGGAGGCCGAGGGGCTGGTCACCCACACCAGCGAGGGCGGGCGCAAGGTCTACTCCATCACCGACGCCGGCCGGGCCGAACTGGCCGACCGCAGCGGTGAACTGGCCGAACTGGAGCTGGAGATCCGGGAATCGGTCGCCGAACTGGCCGCGGAGATCCGGGAGGACGTCCGCGGTTCGGCCAGCGATCTGCGGCGGGAGATGCGGGAGGCGGCCCGGCAGACCCGCACCTCCGGGGAGTCCGGCGGCGGCAGGGCCGGAGGCGTTCCCTGGGATGCCGCCTGGGGCGACAAGGAGACCTGGCAGCAGGCGAAGGAGGAGATGCGGCGCGCCAAGGAGGAGTGGAAGGAACAGGCGCGCCGGGCGAAGGAGGAGAGCAAGCGGGCCCGCCAGGACGCGCAGCGCGCCCGCCAGCAGGCCCGGGACGCCCAGGAGTTCGCGCGCGAGGAGGTCCAGCGGATGGCCCGGCGGGTCCAGGAGCGGACCCAGGAGCACGTCCGGACGGGCGACTGGCAGCGGGCGGTGCGCGAGGGACTGGCCGAGGTCTCGCGCGGGATGAGCCGTATCTCCCGGCAGGACCGGCCGTGGCGGGACGCGGGGACGCCGGCCGGTACGGAGGGCACGGACGGCGGCGGGATCACGGTGGAGCGGGCGGATGTCCCGGCGCCGGACGGCCCCGCGGCGAGCGGCACGACGGACCCCACCACGGCCGGTGCGGCCGGGGTGGAGCGGCCCGCGTGGGCCCGGGACTTCACCCCCTCCGGCGACCCGGCCCGCGATCTGGACCGGCTGCTCGACCGGTTCCGCGACCACGTCCGCGACACCGCCCGGGACCACGGGGTGACCCCGGACCAACTGGCCGACACCCAGGGGCGTCTGGCGGACACCGCCGCGCGGATCACCGGGCTGCTGCGGAACGGGGAGAAGGGGTAGGCGGAAGCCATGGAACGCCCTTGACTTCACCCTTGGTCGAAGTTCGAGGATCGGGAGCGGCGGGGCGCGCGAGGGATCGTGTCCCGCCGCTCACCCGTCCTCCCCACCAGCCCTGAGGTGACCACCATGGCCAGCCCGGACCTTTCGCACCCCACCGGCCCACTGCCCGGCCTCGCCCGCTCCGACGCGGGTACCGCGCTGTACAGCACCTGGAACGTGGGCACACCGGAGCGGCAGCGGGCCACCGTGGACGCCATCACGGCCGCCTGGCACGCCCGGCCGTGGCCGTCGCCCGATCTGCTCTCGTACAACGTCTACGCGGGCACCGACGGCGACACCCTGATGCACTACTCGCAGTGGACCGGTGCGGAGGCGTACCACGCCTTCGTCCGGGAGCACCGCGCGGAACGGGTCTCGGACATCGACCGTGCCGTACCGGACATCCAGCGGAACGGTGTCGGCGAGTTCCGCCACCACCGGCGCTTCTCGGGGACGGACGACGGGACGGCCGGGGCGGCGACGGCGGACCCCGGGTTCATCGTCGTCCTCGACATCGACTTCGACGCACCCGACCCGGCGCTACGCCGCACCTGGATCGACACCGTCATCGAGGGCCTGCGCGCAGCGCCGCACCCCGGTCTGATCTCGGCCGACTTCCATCTGAACGTCGACGGCCGGGCCCATCTGGGCAGCGACCGCGCCAAGGTGCTGAATGTGGCCCGGTGGACCGACGAGGCGGCGTACGAGGCGGCCATCGACACCGGCGGACGACCCGCAGACACCGCCGCCGTGGACCGGCTGCGCGATCTCCCGGGCTTCGCGGGCTCCCGGAGCACGCGCTACCGCTTCGCCCGGGGCTTCACCCCCGAGGCGGTGGAGCTGCCGTAGCCCCACCGCCGGTGGTGAGAGGTGGTGGACGCGGCGGCCGTGGTTCAGACCGTCAGCACGACCTTGCCGAACAGGTCGCCGCCCGCCATCTTCTCGAACCCCTCGCGGGCCCGGTCCAGCGGCAGCACCGAGTCGATCACCGGCCGCACCCCGTGCGCCGCACAGAAGCTGAGCAGGTCCTCCAGCTCGTCCTTGCTGCCCATGGTGGAGCCGACGACCTTCAGCTCCAGGAAGAAGATCCGGTTGAGTTCCGCGGCCTTGGGGTTGGGGCCGCTGGTGGCGCCCGAGATGACCAGGGTGCCACCGGGCTTGAGCGACTTGACCGAATGCGACCAGGTCGCGGCGCCCACGGTCTCCATCACCGCGTCCACGCGCTGCGGCAGCCGCTCCCCCGGCTCGAACGCCGCCTCGGCGCCCAGTTCGACGGCGCGCTTGCGCTTGGCCTCGTCCCGGCTGGTGGCGAAGACCCGCAGCCCCGCCGCGGCACCCAGCACGATCGCGGCGGTGGCCACCCCGCCGCCCGCGCCCTGCACCAGCACGCTGTCGCCGGGGCGCACCCCGGCGTTGGTGAAGAGCATGCGGTACGCGGTCAGCCAGGCCGTCGGCAGACAGGCCGCCTCCTCGAAGGACAGCTCCTTCGGCTTGGGCAGCAGGTTCCAGGTGGGCACGGTGACCTGCTCCGCGAAGGTGCCCTGGTAGCGCTCGGTGAGGATGGAGCGGGGTTCACGCGGACCGACGCCGTGGCCGCTCTGGCCGATGACCGAGTGCAGGACGACCTCGTTGCCGTCCTCGTCGATCCCGGCCGCGTCGCAGCCGAGGATCATCGGAAGCGACTCCTCGCCGAGTCCGACACCGCGCAGCGACCACAGGTCGTGGTGGTTGAGGGAGGCGGCCTTGACGCGGACGGTGCTCCAGCCCGGCCGTACCTCCGGCTCGGGGCGCTCGCCCAGTTCAAGTCCGCTCAGCGGCTGGTCACGGTCGATACGTGCGGCGTAGGCAGCGAACATGATCCTGACCATAGGACGCGGTGGGGAGGCGGCGGAACCACACCGGGGTGTGACACGCACCGCGCCCGTCCGCCCGGGGCGCCGAACGATCCGCCCGGGGCCCGTCCCTGTGGCCGATGGCGCCTCGGCGCCCTCGGTCAGCGGCGCGCCACGCCCTCGGCGCGCGCGGCCGCCGCGACGGCCGCGGTCACGGCCGGGGCGACCCGCTCGTCGAAGGGCGAGGGGATGACCTTGTCCGGGCTCAGCTCGTCGGCCACCACGGCGGCCAGCGCCTCGGCGGCGGCGAGCTTCATGCCCTCGGTGATCCGGGAGGCCCGGACCTGGAGGGCCCCGGCGAAGATGCCGGGGAAGGCGAGCACGTTGTTGATCTGGTTCGGGAAGTCGCTGCGGCCGGTGGCGACCACCGCCGCGTGCCGGTGCGCGACCTCCGGGTGGATCTCCGGGTTGGGGTTGGCCATCGCGAAGATGAAGGCGCCCTCGGCCATGGTGGCCACCGCCTCCGGCGCCACCGTGCCGCCGCTGACGCCGATGAAGACGTCCGCTCCGGCCATGGCCGTCTCCAGGGAGCCGGTCAGCCCGCCCTTGTTGGTGAAGGAGGCCAGCTCACGCTTGACGTCGGTGAGGTCCTCGCGGTCCGGGGAGACGATGCCCTTGCGGTCGCAGACCGCCACATCGCCGATGCCCGCCTCCACCAGGATCCGGGCGATCGCCACTCCGGCGGCACCCGCCCCGGAGATCACCGCGCGCAGCTGCCCGAGGGAGCGGTCGGTCAGCTTGGCCGCGTTGCGCAGCGCCGCGAGGGTGACGACGGCCGTGCCGTGCTGGTCGTCGTGGAAGATCGGGATGTCGACGCGCTCCTGGAGCTTGCGCTCGATCTCGAAGCAGCGGGGCGCCGAGATGTCCTCCAGGTTGACTCCGCCGAAGGAGGGCGCGAGCCGGGCCACGGTCTCGACGATCTCGTCGACCTCCCGGCAGTCGAGGGCGATCGGCACCGCGTCGACTCCACCGAACTGCTTGAAGAGGATCGCCTTCCCCTCCATCACCGGCAAGGACGCCTCCGGACCGATGTCCCCGAGTCCGAGCACCGCGCTGCCGTCCGTCACCACGGCGACGACCTGGGACTTCCAGGTGTAGTCGTGGACGAGCTCCGGCTGCTCGGCGATCGCACTGCACACCTTGGCGACGCCCGGTGTGTACGCGAGGGACAGATCGTCCCGGTCGCGCACGGGCACGGTCGCCTGGACGGCCATCTTGCCGCCGCGGTGGAGTGCGAAGGCCGGATCGAACGGCTCTCCGTCGGTCACGTCTTCGGCTCCTTCGCCGTTGCTGCTGTCGCTGCGAGGATGGGCAATCTCCGCTGCCACTTTTGACCCCTTTGTCGTTTTCTGTCGAGGGTAGCCGCCCCGTGTTGGGAGCGGGCGGGCACCGCGTCCGGGCCCCCATGGGGCAGATAGCCGTGCCCTGGGGGGAAATACGGACGCCGGGCGTGTCGCACACACGCCCCGAGCCCCGGGTGAGGGGTGTAACGATCTGTTCTACCGGATGCGCGCTCCAAGAGACGAGCGACTTCTGTCACGGTGGCATTCAGAAAGACCGCGATACCATCGAAAGCGATCGAATCGGACATGAATGCACATGTCACCGTCGCTCTACAGGCGCCGCGTGATCATGAGTCATTCCTACTTCCCCGGCCACCGCTGTCCGGCCCGGCGTTCCATCCGCGCACCACGGGGATCGCCCGTTATCCGATTTTGACATGGATAGCCGCCCGATCGAGCCGGTCCAGATGGCAAGATGCCCCAATCACACGAGGTCGCGACACTCAAAAGCGTGTTCCCGACAACTCGGACACCCCTCACCCTGCGGGAGGAACCAGCATGACCGCCAGCTTCACGCGCCGTCGGGCCACCTTGAAGTCCCGGATGGCCACAGCCGGCGCGGTAGCGGTCGTGGGCGCCCTGCTCCTGACGGGCTGTGGCGACCAGACGAACAAGGCCCAGAGCGGCTCGGGCAACGCGAGCAAGGCTCCTCTCTTCAGCACGCTGCCCAAGGACATCCAGAACTCCGGCGTGATCGAGGTCGGCTCGGACATCAACTACCCGCCGGTCGAGTTCAAGAAGGGCGGTCAGGTGATGGGTATCGACCCGGACATCGCCGACGCCCTCGGCAAGGCCCTCGGTGTGGAGTTCAAGTTCAACAACTCCACCTTCGACGCCCTGCTGGCCGGTCTGCGCTCCAAGCGCTACGACATCGCGATGTCGGCCATGACCGACAACAAGGGCCGCCAGGAGGGCATCGACCCGGACACCGGCAAGAAGGCGGGCAAGGGCGTCGACTTCGTCGACTACTTCACCGCGGGTGTCTCGATCTACACCAAGAAGGGCAAGACCCAGGGGATCGAGACCTGGGACGACCTGTGCGGGAAGAAGATCGTCGTCCAGCGCGGCACCGTCTCGCACGACCTCGGCAAGGCCCAGTCCAAGAAGTGCGAGAAGGACGACAAGGGCAAGATCAAGATCGAGGCGTTCGCCAACGACACCGAGGCCCAGACCCGGCTGCGCGGCGGCGGCGCCGACGCCGCGGCCAGCGACTTCCCCGTGGCCGCCTACGCCGTGAAGACCTCGGGCGGTGGCAACGACTTCGAGATCACCGGTGAGCAGGTGGAGGCCGCGCCGTACGGCATCGCCGTCAACAAGGACAACACCGAGCTGCGCGACGCCCTCAAGCAGGCATTCGCCTTCATCATCGCCAACGGCGATTACGACAAGATCATCGCGAAGTGGGGCGTCAAGGACGGCGCCGTCACCAAGGCCGTCGTCAACGGCGGCAAGTGACCCGGCCCTCCTTCCTCGCGCGCTCGCGCTGAAAGGCACAATTCGTGACAACTAAGATCGACAAGGTGGGCCCGGTCGACTCCCCGCCTCCCGCCCCGGAGAACCTCAAGGCCATCCCGGTGCGGCACTACGGCCGCTGGGTCTCCGCGGTCATCGCCATCGCCCTGCTGGTGACGCTCGTCCTCGCCTTCGCCCGCGGCGACGTCGACTGGAATGCGATCCCGGAGTACTTCTTCGACAGCGAGGTGCTGCGGGGCGTCCGCAACACCGTCTGGATCACCATCCTGTCGATGGCGCTCGGTGTCGCCCTGGGCATCATCCTCGCGGTGATGCGGCTGTCGAAGAACCCGGTGACGTCCTCGATCGCATGGGGCTACATCTGGTTCTTCCGCGGTACCCCGGTCTACGTCCAGCTGCTGGTCTGGTTCAATCTCGGCCTGGTGTTCAACTACATCAACCTCGGTCCGATCTATAAGGACGAGTGGTCGGACTTCATGACCCCGTTCCTGGCCGCCCTGCTGGGCCTCGGTCTGAACGAGGCCGCGTACATGGCCGAGATCTGCCGGGCCGGTCTCCAGGCGGTCGACGAAGGTCAGACCGAGGCGTCCCATGCGCTGGGCATGAGCCACGCCAAGACACTGCGCCGGGTGGTCCTGCCGCAGGCCATGCGGGTGATCGTGCCCCCCACGGGCAACGAGTTCATCAACATGCTCAAGACCACCTCACTGGTGATCGCCGTGCAGTACTGGGATCTGTTGCAGGCCACCACCAACGTCGGCCAGAGCACCGGCGCCACCGCCGAGATGCTCTTCCTCGCCGCCGCCTGGTACCTGATCCTCACCTCGGTGCTCAGCGTCGGCCAGTACTACCTGGAGCGCTACTACGCCCGTGGTTCCAGCCGCTCCCTCCCGATGACCCCGCTCCAGAAGATCCGGGTCAACCTTCTGTCAGGCTCCAACCGCCAGGGAGGCGCGAGCGCATGACCCCCATGGTGAAGGCCGAGGGCGTCCACAAGTCCTTCGGTGCGGTCCAGGTCCTCAAGGGGATCGACCTCGAGGTCGCCCCGCGCGAGGTGTTCTGCCTCATCGGCCCGTCCGGCTCCGGGAAGTCCACCTTCCTGCGCTGCATCAACCACCTGGAGAAGATCAACTCCGGGCGGCTGTCCGTCGACGGCGAGCTGGTCGGCTACCGGCAGAAGGGCGACAAGCTCTACGAGCTCAGGGACCGCGAGGTCGCCGAGAAGCGGCGGGACATCGGCATGGTGTTCCAGCGCTTCAACCTCTTCCCGCATATGACCGCGCTGGAGAACGTCATCGAGGCGCCGGTGCAGGTCAAGAAGGAGACCAAGGCGGTCGCGCGGGAGCGCGCGCTGAAGCTGCTGGACCGGGTGGGCCTGGCCGACAAGGCGGGCAACTACCCCTCCCAGCTCTCCGGCGGTCAGCAGCAGCGTGTGGCCATCGCCCGCGCGCTGGCGATGGAGCCCAAGCTGATGCTCTTCGACGAGCCCACCTCGGCGCTCGACCCGGAGCTGGTCGGCGATGTCCTGGACGTCATGCGCGGGCTCGCGGAGGACGGTATGACGATGATCGTCGTCACCCATGAGATGGGCTTCGCCCGTGAGGTCGGCGACTCGGTCGTCTTCATGGACGACGGGGTCGTCGTGGAGTCCGGCAACCCGCGCGATGTGCTGACCAACCCGCAGCACGAGCGGACCAAGTCGTTCCTCTCGAAGGTCCTCTGACCGGACCAGGTGTGCGACGACAGCAGGGCGGTACGGCCGTTGGCAGGCCGTACCGCCCTGGTGCGTTCACGGGCGCCGGGGGCTACTTCAGTCCGAGCACCATCGCGTCCGAGACCGAGCACCACACCGGGCGCGCCTCCGCGAACCCCGCGGCGCGCAGCGTCCGGGCGTGCCAGTCGGCGGACTGGACCTCGCCGTCGGCATGGTCCCCGTCGGCCGGGTTGCCGAAGATCCTGAAGCGCTCGGCGACCGGTCCGGCGAGCGCGGTGTCCTCCGCCGCGGTCCGCCACCAGTCCACCCAGTCCTGGGTACCGGCCTCCCTGGCACGCGCCTGGCGCGCCTTGTGGAACGCGTGGTCCGCGGCGTTGATCCGGGGCGTGGCCGGGTCCGGCATATGGTCGGCGTTGAGGAACACCCCGCCGTCCCGCAGAACCCCCGCGAGCCGGCCGTAGAGCGCCGTGAGCTCCTCCGAGCGCAGCCAGTGCAGCGCGGTTGCGGTGAGCACGGCGTCGTAGGGGCGGTGCGGCAGCCGCCGTGTCCACTCCGGGTCGCGCAGGTCCGCGCTGACGAACGTGACCCGGCTCTCGGCGGTGAAGTGGCCCCGGGCGATGGTCAGCAGCGCCGGGTCCAGGTCCACACCGGTGCTGACGGCCTTCGGGAACCGGCGCAGCGCCCGGTCCGAGATACTGCCGGTGCCGCACGCGAGGTCGAGGATCCTGGGCTCCGGTCCGACGAGCGCCTCGACCGCGTCGAGCATCGCCCGGAACCGCTCCTCACGATCGGGGAGGTACCACTCCTGCTGGCGGTCCCAGCTCCGCTGCCACGCCTGCCAGTCCGCTACGGAGGCGGTGTCCGTCATCGTGCCACGCCCTCTCCCGGTCCGTAATACCCTGTTTTCCAGGGCGACCATTACCGACCATCCGACCCTAAAACACCTTCGGTAAGGACCACAAGTGGAACTGGCTTATTACTCGGATCTCGCGGTGCGTCTGGTCAACAGTGAGGAGCCCGTCCGCGGCAATGACGCCCTCACCTCGGTGGACGCCGTCCGCGCCCTCTTCGGCGAGAGTAAACAGGCGGCCCGTCGTGCCACCGACGCCGATGTCACCCGGCTCAGGTCGGTACGGGCACGGCTGCGCGCGGTGTTCGAGGCGGCGGCCGAAGGGGACGAGATCCGGGCCGTGGACCTGCTCAACGCGCTGCTGATGGAGTTCCCGGTGAGCCCGCAGATCTCCGGGCACGCGACCCGCGACGAGGACGGCCGCCCCGACTGGCATATGCATATCGCGGACTACGCGGCCAACGCGGGCGCCGGGTTCGCCGCCACGGCCTCGATGGGGCTCGCCTTCCACCTCACCGAACTGGGCGCCGACCGCCTGGGCATCTGTGAGGCGGCACCCTGCCGGAACGCCTATCTCGACACATCGACAAATCGATCCCGGCGCTACTGTTCCGACCGCTGCGCCACCCGCGCCAACGTGGCCGCCTACCGAGCCCGCAAGCGCCTCGACGCCGAGCGCGCCGCCGCCGACCGGAGCCCGACGCCCCGCGAGGACCGCGACCGCACCGGCCGCACCGCGGAGGCCGCCCAGGACACCAGCCCCGCGATGGAGCGCTGACCGCCGGGCCCCGCCCCGGGCCGCGGCCGCAGCCGCATCCACGCCCGCGCGACCACCAGCTCGTCCGGCACCACTCCGAACTCCCGGCTGTCGTTCTCCACGTACGGGTTGTCGCCCCGCACCCACCAGCCGCCGTCGCGCCGCTCCACCGCACGCTTGACGATCAGCAGGTCCTGGCGGAACGGATGCCGCAGGATCACCACGTCCCCCGGCCGCACCGGCGCTCCGTACCGCACCACCAGGAGGTCACCGGGGTACAGCGTCGGCTGCATCGACGGGTTGTAGACCTCGGCGAGCCCGATCCGCAAGCGACCGTGCTGGTCGCGATCGCGCTCCTGCCCGCGATCGTGCAGCTCCTCCCGCATCACGGCACCTCCGGTTCGTCACGCCATCCATCACCTTCGCAGGCATCCCAGGCTGCCACCGGACTTTTGACCTAAGCCCCCCGGCCCGCCCGAGAAAAGCCTTCCCGCACGGAGTAATGTCGCACCTGAGAAGACGATCACGAATGGAAGGACAGCTCTATGCTCTCCCGCCTGTTCGCATCCAAGGTTCAGGTCAGCGCTCACTGCGACCTGCCGTGCGGCGTGTACGACCCGGCCCAGGCCCGTATCGAGGCGGAGTCCGTCAAGGCCGTGCAGGAGAAGTTCCAGGCCAATGAGGACCCCCACTTCCGCGCCCGCGCGACCGTCATCAAGGAGGAGCGCGCGGAGCTGGCCAAGCACCATGTCTCGGTGCTGTGGAGCGACTACTTCAAGCCCCCGCACTTCGAGAAGTACCCGGAGCTGCACCAGCTGGTCAACGACACCCTGAAGGCGCTGAGCGCCGCCAAGGGCTCGACCGACCCGGCCACGGGCCAGAAGGCGCTGGACTACATCGCCCAGATCGACAAGATCTTCTGGGAGACCAAGAAGGGCTGACCCGCCCCTCACCAGCATCGCCCGACCGCACCCGGACCGCCCCTGGCAGTCCGGGTGCGGTCGTTCCGGCCCCGGGGCGGGTTCCGCCGGGTGGTCGCGTTCAGAAGCCGGCCGCGTTCAGCGCGGGCCGCGCTCAGCGGCCGGCCGACTGCCGGGGGCGGAACGGCCGGTCGCGGTCCGGCAAAAGCCTCGCTCGGTCATGGCTGCCGACGATGCCATCCGGCGTGACGGCCGGTCCACATCGTTTCTTCGGTCAGAAGCGCCAGCGCGTCTGGCCGTAGACGCCCTTGCGGAAGCCGAACGCCGTGACCGGGGCGACCGCGTAGACCAGGGCCTGACCGCCTTCGTGGTGGAAGAGGCCGTCGCGCACCTCGAACCTCCACTCCTCGCCGTACTTCGCCACGTACGCCCCGGCCACCCCGCGCAGCGCCGCGTCGTCGCGGACGGCCGCGGCCTCGCCCTCGACGACCAGGTCCAGGCCCTCGTGCAGGGTGTTGGTGCCGGTGGTGAGGGTGCACCGGGGGTTGTGCGCAAGGTTCGCGGCCTTCTGTTCACCGGGGCCGGTGCAGAAGTGGAGGGCGCCGTCGAGCCAGACCGCGAGCAGCGGGGTGACATGGGGGCGGCCGTCCCGGCGGACCGTCGACAGCCAGTACAGCTCGGCGGCGGCCAGCGCCTCGCGCCCCTCGGCCCAGGGGGTGGCGGTGGCGTCGGGACTGCTGAAGCGGGTGTCCAGGGCGGTCCGCGGCTCGTTCTCCGTCATGTGCTCGCTCCTCGCTGGTTGCCGTGGTGGCAGGGTGGTCCGGTCGGTGTTCCCCCGCTCCCCCTATGGGGGACCGCGCGGCGGACCGGAACTCATCGCCCGGCGCCGCGGCTGTGGAGGGAGCCTTCAGCACCGCCCCGTACCGGAAGGAGAGGGATACGCGATGGGTGCCGGAGGATGGTCCACCGCCCGGCTGGACCGGATGCGGGACGTCCTGGCCCGCCATGTCGCCGAGGGCGAGGCCCCGGGCCTGGTCACGCTGGTCAGCCGGCGGGGTGAGACACGGGCCGAGGTGATCGGGGCGCAGGCGTTCGGCGGGGCGCCTATGCGCCGGGACACCGTCTTCCGGATCTCCTCGATGACCAAACCGGTGATCGCGGTGGCCACGATGATCCTGGTGGAGGAGTGTGTGCTGCGGCTGGACGACCCGGTCGACCCGCTGCTGCCCGAACTGGCCGACCGCCGGGTGCTGATCCGTGAGGACGGCCCGCTGGAGGAGACCGTTCCGGCCGAACGCCCGCTGACCGTGCGCGATCTGCTGACCTTCCGGATGGGGTTCGGGCTGGCGCCGGGGCCGCCCGGCGGCCATCCCGCGCTGGCCGCCGCCGAGGAGCTGGGGCTCGCCATGGGGCCGCCGAAGCCCGCCACCCCGCACGGTCCCGACGAATGGCTGCGGCGGTTCGGCACCCTGCCGCTGATGCGCCAGCCCGGCACGGCCTGGCTGTACCACACCGGGTCCCAGGTGCTGGGGGTGCTGATCGCCCGCGCCACGGGACGCCCGCTGGAGGACTTCCTGCAGGAGCGGATCTTCGAACCGCTGGGGATGAAGGACACCGGCTTCCACGTACCGCCCGGTGCGCGGGACCGGTTCGCCGCGTCCTATCTGCCCGATCTCACCACCGGGGAGCCCACGCTGTACGACGCGCCCGGGGACGGCCGGTGGAGCCGCCCGCCGGTGTTCCCCGACGGGGGTGCGGGCCTGGTCTCCACGGCCGACGACTACCTCGCCTTCGGCCGGATGCTGCTCGCCGGGGGGCGGTACGGCGCCGGTGCGCGGCTGCTGTCCCGTCCGGCGGTCGAGGCGATGACGACCGATCAGCTCACCCCCGCCCAGAAGGCCGCCTCCACCGCGGCGCCCGGCTCCTGGGACCACCGCGGCTGGGGCTTCGGCGTCCAGGTGGTGACCGGCCGGGACGGGATCTCGGCGGTGCCCGGCCGGTTCGGCTGGGACGGCGGACTCGGCACCTCATGGGCCTCGGATCCGGCGGAGGACCTGGTCGCGGTCCTGATGACGCAGCGCGCGCAGTTCCCCCGGTACTCGCCCCTCTACCTGGACTTCTGGACGCTGGTCTACCAGGCGATCGACGACTGAGCGGCCACCGGTGCCGGTGCGCCGGCGCGGCACCCGTACCCCGGTGCCACATCAGCCGAGGTGCGTGCCCTACGAGGCGTCTGCCGGGCCCGCGAGCCCCACGCCGAGCAGCGGATCGGCGAGCGCGTCGGCCAGCCGGGTCTCCTGGAAGCGCAGCAGGGGGCTCTCGTTGCGCACCAGCCACTGGCGGTAGGCGTCACTGGCCCAGGCGATCTCGAAGTAGGCGTCCTCCAGGTCGCCGAAGAGGGCGTCGACATCGAGGAGCCCGGCGACCGGAGCGCCGCCGGGGTGCCCGGCGCGGGGCGGCACCGTCGCCCGCGAGGCGAGGAAGAGCCGGACGGTCAGCGGGTCCCCGCACAGCGGGCGGACGGCGACGCCCTGACGGGAGCGGGCGGTGGGCTGGCAGGGGGTGACCACTTCGCCGGAGGCCACCAGATCGGCGGCGGTGAGGTAGTCGCCGTAGACGACCCGGGGGCTCACCCCGGCCGCGGCCAGCACCCGCCGCAGCCCCGGGCCCTCGCCGTCCACGCTGGGGTCGACCATCCACTGGTCGGAGGCGAGATCGGCCAGGTGCACCGTCTGCCGGGCGGCGGCCGGATGGGTGTCGGAGAGCGCGACGAACTGCGGTTCGCGCTCCACCAGCACACGGCGCCGGACGCCTTCGGGAACGTGCAGCGGGGCGCCCTCGACCTCGTGGACGAAGGCCACGTCGAGCTGGTTGGCCTCGACCATCTGCAACAGCGCGTTGGCGGACACATCGATGTGGATCGTGGTGTCCGTGTCCGGGCAGCGGGTGCGGAGCCTGCGCAGCCAGCCGACCACGGCCCGGCTCCCGGTGCTGCCGATGCGCAGCCGGGCCCCCGCGGCCTGTCCGGCCTCCAGCCGGACCTCGGTGAGCAGCGCGCTCATCTCGGCGACGATCGGCCGGGCGCGGCACAGCACGGACCGCCCCAGCGGGGTCGGCCGGCTGCCGGTGACCTCCCGCGAGAACAGCCGACCGCCGATGGTGTTCTCGATCCGCCGGAGCTGGGTCGTCAACGAGGGCTGGGTCATGCCCAGTTGGCGCGCGGCCTTGCGTAGGCTGCCGGTGTCGGCAATGGCGCATAGTGCACGAAGGTGCCTCACCTCGAGCTCCATAACGGGAGCATAACGGTGCCCGCGGTGGTCACACCAGACTCTGAATCCCCACCAAATTTGCCTCATGTTTGACCAATTGGTAGTCAAACGACGATCAACCAGGGGTCAATCGGCCCTCAGTGGGGGCCGGTCGGGGCAGGGTGATGCGTTGGCGCTATCACCCTTTGATATCTCTTCGACAGGCCAATTCTCCTCAAGACTCTCCGGCACCAAGAGTTCATCCCACGGCCTGGTCGCCTCCCCACACTCGGCGGCCGTCGGCCCGAGGACGATGAGGAGCCCCCCACATGACCCTGCCCAAGTTGGCGCTGTCCGCGACCCTCGGAATCGGCCTGGCGGCCACCCTGACCGCCCTGCCCGCGTCCGCGGCCACCACCGACCACAGCCAGACCCAGCGGACCAGCGCGGCCGCCGGGTACACCGCGAGTGGTGAGGACCGGGCCGACACCACCGCGTTCCTCAAGGCCGTGGTGAAGTCGGCGCTGGCCAAGAAGGAGAAGGCGCACGACAAGTCGGCGGCCGTCACCGTGACCTACGACGCCAGCGCGGCCCCCACGTTCAAGAACGAGATAGCCCGCAGCGCCGAGATCTGGAACTCCTCGGTGAGCAACGTGACCCTCCAGGAAGGCGGCAGCGCCGACTTCACCTACCGCGAGGGCGACGACCCGAACGGCTCGTACGCGAGCACCGACGGCCACGGCAAGGGCTACATCTTCCTGGACTACGCGCAGAACCAGGAGTACGACTCGACCCGCGTGACCGCCCACGAGACCGGCCATGTGCTCGGTCTGCCGGACCACTACGAGGGCCCGTGCAGCGAGCTGATGTCCGGTGGCGGCCCCGGCACGTCCTGCACCAACTCGCAGCCCGACCAGAACGAGATCGCCAAGGTCAACGAGCTGTGGGCGAACGGCCTCGCCAAGCTGGACAAGAAGCTCGCCGGCAACCGCTGAACCGGTACCGGGGGCCGGCCGGTCCGGTGGGTGATCCCACCGGGCCCGGCCTGCCCGTCCGGCCCCGCTGATCCCTCGCTCCATGGTTCAGGGCCCATGGATCAGGGCCCCACCGCCCGTACCCGGTCACCCGATGCCGGGTACGGGCGGTCGGCGGTTCCGGTAGGTACGCGTCGCACCGGTCCGCACCGTCCGCACCGCTCCGGACGGGTCCGCTCCGGACGGGAGACGCCGTCCTCGGTCGGAGGTACCGTGTAGACACCGCATGTCGCACGAACCGGCCGGATTCCTCCAGGCTGGGGCCCGGCCCCAGGGAGTGGTCACCATGCAGACCGTCGTCACCGTGGTCGTGATCCTCGGGCTGATCGCCCTCGGCGCACTGCTGATCCACCGGCTCAATGTCCAGCAGGGCTACCACATCACCCCCGAGAGCCACGACGCCGTTCGCGGCGGTCGCCGCCACCACCACGGCCAGGGCCGGGGACGGGCGCACCCACGGCGGGTCACCCCTCCGCGGGACCGCCGGGCGTAGCTCCCGCACCACCGGATGTGGTCCGCGGACCGCCGGATCCGGACCCCGCGCCGCCGGACGCGGCCTCCTCCTCGTGAAGCGCCTGCGCGAGCGTGGGCACCGGGGCGAACACCTCCGCCAGACCGCCCGCCCGCAGGGTGCGGAGGATCAGCGGATGGGAGCAGACCAGCCGCAGCCGGCCGCCGCCCTCGATGACCCGCCGCCGGGCCCGGCACAGCAGCCCCAGCCCCGAGCAGTCGAAGAAGGCGGTGGGGGTCAGATCGATCACCAGCACGGGGGTGGCCGTGGCGGCGTCGAGCTGGGGACCTACGGACGCCAGCCCCGCGATGTCGATCTCGCCGTGCAGCTCGACGACGGTGCACCGGCCGGACCGGTACATCACCGCGCGCGGCTCGGGATCCGGGGCCGCGGGCCGCTCCGGCAGGGGGCATAAGCCGTCGGCGGCGCCACCGGCCAGACGGCCGGGACCCACGGCGGCGTCCGACGACACCGGCGCACGGCGAGGAGCGCCTGGCTGTGTCATCGCGATATCCCCTCGGAACGGCATACTGCCCCCTCTCACCCCCGCCAGGGTCCCGCGCGTGGGCATCTCGGGCGCATGGTGTGGATCCGCGGCACAGGATGCGGATCCGCCGGTCCCTGGGTGGCGTGCGGCGAGCGTAAAGGGGTGACCGTCGGTTACAGGGGGCAGGGCACGAGATTCCGCCACCAAAAAGCGTTCTTCCGAGTGAATTTCCGCTCTTACTATTGACGCTTCGTCAGATCGACTCAGGCTCGGTCGGATGTCTGGGCCGAAGCCTCCGCGACTGCCGGAGTCAGATCCTCCAGCACCTCGAAGGCATCCTCGAGCCGCACCATGCGCAGCAGCCGCAGAAACCGCGGATCGTCGATGACCAGCCGCAACCGGCCCTCGCGCTCCAGCACCCGGTTGCGCAGGCGGCACATCAGGGACAGTCCCGCGCAGTCCAGGAAGGTGACCGGCCGGAGGTCCAGCACCAGATCCGGGCACCTGGCCTGGGCGAGGGACTCCAGCCGTGCCGCGATCCGCCCCGCGGCGAAGATGTCCAGCTCTCCCGCCACTTCGGCCACCGTGACGCCGCCGACCACACGTACACGGACTCCGAAGGCGGGCCGATCATCGAACATGCAAGCCTCCTCGGCATGGTGGGAGGCGCGCGACACCGGAGCGCCCGGGATGACACACCGTCCGATCAGGAGGTGCGCGGACACCACAACGCCGCCGCGCCGGTCACCACCGGGGCCCAGGCCGGCCCTTCAGTACATGACATACCCATCTACCGGCTGACCAGTCAACGCACGGCGCGGCACGTGACGTTGGCCTATTTAGGCTGACGCCATGACCGACACTCCCGCCCGGCTGCTGACCCTGCTGTCACTCCTCCAGACCCCGCGCGAGTGGCCGGGCAGCGAACTGGCCGAGCGGCTCGGCGTCAGCCACCGCACCATCCGCCGCGATATCGAGCGGCTGCGTGACCTCGGCTATCCGGTGGACGCGAGCAGGGGTGCCACCGGTGGCTACCGGCTGGTGGCGGGTACCGCCATGCCCCCGCTGCTGCTGGACGACGAGGAGGCGGTGGCCATCGCGGTCGGGCTGCGCACGGCCGCGGGCCACACCATCGAGGGCATCGAAGAGGCATCCGTACGGGCCCTGGCCAAGCTGGAACAGGTGCTGCCGTCCCGGCTCCGCCGCCGGGTCGGCGCCCTCGGCTCCGCCACCGTCCCGCTGCCGCCCGCCGCGGGCGGCCCCACGGTGGACCCCGAGCGGCTGACCGCGCTGGCCGCCGCGGTGGCCGCGCACGAACGGCTGCGCTTCGCCTACCGCGCGGGCGACGGCACCGAGACCCGGCGGCTGGTGGAGCCGCACCGTCTGGTGGCCTCGGGCCGCCGCTGGTACCTGGTGGCGTACGACAACGAACGCGAGGACTGGCGCACCTTCCGGGTGGACCGTGTCCATGACCCCCGGCCCACCGGCGTCCGCACCGCCCCGCGCGCCCTGCCCGGCGAGGACGCGGCCGCCTTCGTCTCCCGCTCGCTGCGGGGCGTCGCCCCCGCCCACCGGGCGGTGGCCACTGTGCGGCTGCCCTGCGAGCGGGTGGCCGGGCTGCTGCCGGGCGCCGAGGTCGAACGCCTCGACGAGCACCGCTGCCGGGTGCGCACCGCCACCGAGGCCCTGGAGTGGCTGGCCTTCCGGCTGGTGCTGCTCGACGCCGAGTTCGAGGTGCATGAACCGCCGGAACTGATCGCCTATCTGCGCGTACTGGGCGGCCGGGCGCTCCGGGCCGCGAATGCGCCAACTAGTGATTCTCCGCCAACTGTTACTGAACGGTAATCCCTTGGTCTTCCTCTGTCCGCCCCAAGCCGTGAACATGCCATCCGGGGGCACCCAACGACTGAGGATGTGACAGATGACAGCAGCACGTACACGTTCGCGACGGTTCGGCGTGACGACGGCGGCCGTGGCCATCGCCATCGGTGTCGGCGGAACCGCCACGACGGCGAACGCGGCTCCGGCCGCCGCACCCGCTGCCGCCAGTGCCACCACCACCGCCGGTGCCGCGAAGGTCGACTACGAGACCTGGAAGCGCGATGTGCAGGACATCGTCGACAACCAGGCCCGCCCCTACGTCGAGCAGCGCATCGCCAACCCGGGTGGCCAGAAGCAGGCCATCGTCCTCGACATCGACAACACGTCGCTGGAGACGGACCTCGGCTTCACCTTCCCGCAGCACGCCGTGGAGCCGGTGCTGAAGCTCACCCAGTACGCCCACGAGCGCGGTGTGGACATCTTCTTCGTCACCGCCCGGCCCGGGATCATCTACCCGGTCACCCACTACAACCTGGAGCACGCCGGCTACTCGGTGAAGGACCTGTACGTGCGGTTCCTCCCGGACCTGTTCAAGGACAAGGGCGAGTACAAGGCGGCCAAGCGCGCGGAGATCGAGAAGAAGGGCTACACGATCATCGCGAACATCGGCAACACCCCGACCGACCTGGTCGGCGGCCATGCCGAGCGGCACTTCAAGCTCCCTGACTACAACGGTCAGTTGTCCTGAGCCGGGGCCGGGTGACCCGGCCCCCAGCGCACCACCGGGCGGCGGCTCCCGCGGACCACGGCCACCAGGCCACCGGCCGCGACGAGGACGCCGCCGCCCACCGTGAGCAGCCACACCGGAACGCCGCCCGCCGTCAGCAGCGTGTCGTGGTACCGGACCCGCTGGTACGCGCTGTCGCGGGCGGCGCGCCGCAACTCGTGGTCCCCCGAGATCCGTTCCGGCCGGGGGAACTCCTGCCGGAACGAGGTCAGGAACATCCGCCGCCCCGCCAGCTCCTCCAGCGCCCCGCGCGACGCGGGCCCGGGCTCGACCCGTCCCGCGTAGAGCACCTCGGGCCGCTCCCCGCCGATGTCACCGCGCGGCTCCATCCGATGCGGGGCCAGGACATGGAGCTCCAGCTCCTGCGCCGTCCTGGCCAGCCGGGACAGCCGCATCGGATAGATCAGGCGCTCGGAGGCGAAGCGCAGCCGCAGCGGCTCCAGGGTGCCGCCCAGCACGGTCCGGCCAACCGCGCCCGTACCGCCGCTCCCGGCGGAGCCGCCCCTGGCGGAGCCGCCCCTGGCGGAGCCGCCCCTGGCGGAGCCGCCCCTGGCGGAGCCGTCCTCGGCGGGCGCCAGCCGGACGGCCACGTACTCCCACTTCGCCCGCACATAGGGCGTCAGCCCGTCGGCCAGCCGGTCCGGCAGTTCGAAGCCGTTCCGCTCCAGCCAGTCGCGCAGCGCGTGCGGATCGGTCGCGGTCAGCCGGGCGACATCGAACGGGCCCAGCCGCTCCCGGCCGACGACGCCCACCGGCGGCGCGGCGGCCTTGGCGCCGTCCCCGGGCGGGGCACCCACGGCACCGTCCCCGTGATCGCCGTCGAAGGGCCAGTCGCCGTCACGCGGCCAGAAGTAGTGGCGTTCCCTGTCGGCCGGCGCGATGACCTCCGTGACCTCGTCGAGGAGATCTCGGTCACCCAGAGTGACCGAGGCCCGGTGTGGCACCGGCATGACCCAGGCGGCCTCCGAGGCGTCACCGCCCACCGTGAGGCTCATGACGATCTCCTCGGTGGTGCCGTCCCAGCGCACCACCGAGGTCTCGCGCTGCACCGCGATCGTGGTGTTCCGCCCCGGCACCATGCCGCCGCAGCCGCACGCCCAGGCGGGCCGCACCAGCGATCCGAGCTGGACCAGCACCAGCGCCAGTACCACCACCAGGGCCCGCCGCCGCCCCGGCGACAGCCGTTCCCCGATTCCCCCGCCGACCATCGCTTCCACTCCCCCGTGTTCTCCGCCACACCGGCGGACACGGCCTCAGACGGCGCGCGCGGGTTGTCCGGTTCCACCAGTGGAAAGACCGCTTCCACCGGTGGAAAGGCCGGAAGCTCCAGAACTCGGGGCGCAAGATTGGTGGGTACCTCCGCGCCCGCGCGCCCCATGCGCACCAAGACTGGGACACACCGCCGACTGTGCGCCGACACTCACGCGAAACCGCGCATACGTCACTGCCAGTCACCCCGCGAAGGGACGACCGATGACCGGATCACACATAGTGGCGCTGGGCCACTACCAGCCCGCGAAGGTGCTCACCAACGACGACCTCGCGGCCATGGTCGACACCAGCGACGAGTGGATCCGCAGCCGGGTGGGCATCCGCACCCGGCGCGTCGCGCGCCCCGACGAGACGGTGGACGAGATGGCCGCGGCGGCGGCCGCCAAGGCGCTGGCCGGCAGCGGTCTGCCGGCCGCCGACATCGATCTGGTCCTGGTGGCCACCTCCACCGCGATCGACCGCAGCCCCAATATGGCGGCGCGGGTCGCCGAGCGGCTCGGTCTGGGCAGCCCGGCCGCCATGGACGTGAACGTGGTGTGCGCCGGGTTCACCCACGCCCTGGCCACCGCCGACCACACGCTGCGCGCCGGGGCCGCCACCGCCGCGCTGGTCATCGGCGCGGACAAGTTCACCGAGGCCGCCGACTGGACCGACCGCTCCACCTGTGTGCTGCTGGGCGACGGCGCGGGGGCCGCCGTGGTGGTGGCCGACGACCGGGCGGACGCCGGACCGGGGACGCTCGCGGGGATCGGCCCGGTGGTGTGGGGTTCGGTGCCCACCATGGGCGGCGCGGTCCGGATCGAGGGCACCCCGATCCGCTTCGCCCAGGAGGGCCAGTCCGTCTACCGCTGGGCCACCACCCAGCTTCCGCCCATCGCCCGGGAGGTGTGCGACCGGGCCGGGATCCGCCCCGAGGACCTGGCCGGAGTGGTACTGCACCAGGCCAACCTGCGGATCATCGAACCGGTCGCCCGGAAGCTGGGCGCCGTCAACGCGGTGATCGCCCGCGATGTGGTGGAGTCCGGCAACACCTCGGCGGCCAGTATCCCACTCGCCCTGTCCAAGCTGGTCGAACGCGGCGAGGTCGCCTCCGGCGATCCGGTGCTGCTGTTCGGCTTCGGCGGCAACCTCTCCTACGCGGGCCAGGTCATCCGCTGCCCGTGACCGGGGCGCGCGCCGGGGGAACCCGTCCGATTCGTTCAAGACCGGCGGCCGGGGCGCTGCCTACGCTGCCCGCATGACTCCACGATTCGACGCGATCGGCATGGTCGTCGCGGATATGGCCGCATCCCTCGCCTTCTACCGCCGCCTGGGGGTGGACATCGCCCCCGAGGCCGACTCCCAGCCGCACGCCGAGGCCACCCTGCCCGGTGGCACCCGGCTGCTGTGGGACACCGTCGAGACGGTGCGCTCCTTCGACCCCGGATGGACGCCGCCGACCGGCTCCCCGCGCACCGGGCTGGCCTTCCTCTGCGACGGTCCGGCCGAGGTGGACGCGGTCTACGCGGAGCTGGTGAAGGCGGGCGCGCCGGGGCACAAGGAGCCCTGGGACGCCTTCTGGGGGCAGCGCTACGCCGTGGTGCTGGACCCGGACGGCAACGGCGTGGACCTGTTCGCACCGCTGCCCGGCTGACGGGCTCCCCGGCCGCCGGGACGGCGGCTCAGCCGGACTCCGCCAGCAGCCGTCCCAGCGGTACGCCCGCCATCGTCCGTACCTCACGGGCCAGATGGGCCTGGTCGGCGTATCCGGCCACCACCGCGACCTCGGCGAAGGGGAAGCCGTCGCGCGCCAGGTCCAGCGCCCGGTTCAGCCGCAGCACCCGCCCGAGGGTCTTGGGGCCGTAGCCGAAGGCGGCCAGCGAACGGCGGTGGAGCAGCCGCTCCCCCAGCCCCGCCGACCGGGCCACGTCCGCCACACTGCGCCCGTGCGCGAGCCCGGCGACCACGCCCGCCAGGACCGGATCGGGCGGCGGCGCCTCATCGAGCCGCCCGAGGGCGGCGTCCTCCAGCGCCCGGCCCACCGCGGCCGCCAGGCCCCCGGGCTCGGCGGCCCCGGCCGCCGCATGTCCGGCCACCCGTCCGGTCAGCCGCCGCACCCGCGCCCCGGGCCACAGCGCGGACAACGGCACCCGCCGGTCCCGCAGTTCGTGCGCGGGGACGCCGAGTACGGACGGGCCGGTGCCGGGCGCGAACCGCAGCCCCACGTAGCGGGCCCCGGGCGGGGCGGCAGCGAGCTGGGCACGGGTGTCGGGACCGGCCACGAAGAGCCGGCCCTCCGGGGCCGTGCCGCCCTCGTCGGTCCAGATCAGATCGGTGCAGCCGTCGGGCAGCACCCGCTGGGAGCCGGTTCCGGCCGTGCGGGTCCACACCACCGTGCCGCCGCCGAGCCGCGACCCCCGCTCGCGGTATCCGCTCACGGGACCTCGCGCAGGTACATCGCACCGCAGGAGTGGCAGAACGGACCTCCGTCGTGGGTGGCCCACAGATCGGCCGCCTGGGTCTCCGCGTCCGGGGCCAGCTCACGTCCGCACATGGCCGTGGTCCCATTGGCCCGGACCATGTGCCAGATCTTGACCGGCGCACCGGCCACCCGTCCGGAACTGCCCTCCTCGTACTCGGCGCGCATTTCGTGCTGCATGGCGGGACACCTCCTGCTCACCACCACTCCTTCCATGCTCCCGCCCGGCCGGGCCGTACGCCACCCTGGGGGCGGCCTGGCTAGAAGACCGACCAGCCGGTCAGCGTGGTGAAGTGGTCCAGCGCGGCCACCCCGGCCACCGAATTGCCCCGCGCGTCCAGGCCGGGGCTCCACACGCACAGGGTGCACCGGCCCGGGATCACCGCGATGATGCCGCCGCCGACGCCGCTCTTGCCGGGCAGTCCGACCCGGTAGGCGAAGTCGCCCGCCGCGTCGTACGTCCCGCAGGTGAGCATGACCGCGTTGACCCGCTTCGCCTCACGGCGCGACAGCAGCCGGGAGCCGTCCGCGCGCAGTCCGTGGCGGGCCAGGAAGGTGCCCGCGAGCGCCAGGTCGCGGCAGCTCATCTCGATGGAGCACTGCCAGAAGTAGTGCTCCAGGACGGTCGGCACCGGGTTGTCGAGGTTGCCGTAACTGGCCATGAAGTGCGCCAGGGCCGCGTTGCGGTCGCCGTGGCCGGATTCGGAGGCGGCCACCGCCGGGTCGAAGGCGAGCTGGTCGTTGCCGCTCTCGGCGCGCAGGAAGTCCAGCATGGTGGTGCTGGCGTCACCGGTCAGGCTGTGCAGCCTGTCGGTCACGACCAGGGCCCCGGCGTTGATGAACGGGTTGCGCGGGATGCCGTTCTCGTACTCCAGCTGCACCAGGGAGTTGAACGGGTTGCCCGACGGCTCCCGGCCGACCCGCCGCCAGATCCGCTCCCCGTCCTGGGCGAGGACGAGCGCGAGTCCGAACGCCTTGGAGATGCTCTGGACGGAGAACGGCACCTCCCAGTCACCGACCCCGGTGATCCCGCCGTCCACATCGGCCACGGCCATTCCGAAGTGCTGGGCGTCCACCTCGGCGAGCGCGGGGATGTACTGGGCCACCTGCCCCCGGCCGACCTGTGGCTTCACATATGCCGCGACCTCGTCGAGTACTGCCTGGTAGTCCATGGTGCCGTGGTTCTCCTGCGCGTCGTCGAGCGGATCTGACCGCACGATAACCACACCTCTCCCACTGGTCACCCCATGTGTTTATGAGAACGCAGCGGGTAAGCAACCAGTGAAACGAGCGGGCCGCGGCCGGCGCGCCCGCCGCATGAGCAGAACGGAGGCGGCCATGGCCTCACCCATGTCCGCTGGGGACTTCCTTTCGGCGCTGAAGCGCGAGGGCCTGCGCGTGGTGCAGGTCGGCGACTGGCGCAACCACAACCGTAATCACAAGGGCCCCTGGGGGCCCGTGCACGGGGTGATGATCCACCACTCCGTCACCCGAGGCACCGCGCAGACCGTGGAGATATGCCGGGACGGCTATGAGTCCCTGCCCGGTCCGCTGTGCCACGGCGTGATCGCCAAGGACGGCACCGTGCATCTGGTCGGCTACGGCCGGGCCAATCACGCCGGGCTCGGCGATGACGACGTGCTCCAGGCCGTCATCGCCGAGCGGGTGCTGCCGCCGGACAACGAGGCCAATACGGATGGCAACCGCCATTTCTACGGCTTCGAGTGCGAGAACCTCGGGGACGGCCAGGATCCATGGCCCGAGGCCCAGTTGGAGGCGATCGAGCGGGTCTCGGCCGCGATATGCCGCCATCACGGCTGGAACCAGCGCTCGGTGATAGGCCACCTGGAATGGCAGCCGGGCAAGGTGGATCCGCGCGGCTTCACGATGGATGCGATGCGGGCGCGGATCCGCGAGCGGCTGGCCTGAACCACCCCGTCCGGGGAGGACCCGGGGGCGGGCGGCTCAGAGTCCGCCCTCCGGGGCCTCCTCCCGGAAGGCGGCGGCCTCCTCCAGATCCAGTCGGCGCAGCAGCCGGCGCAGCATCTCGTCGTCGATCCGCCGCTGGTCACGCAGGTCGACGAAGACCTTCCGCTCGGCCTCGATCATCTCGCGGGCCAGTCTGCGGTAGGTGTCGTCCACGGATTCGCCGGTCACCTCGTTGACCGCGCCGAGCCGTTCCCACACCGCGTTGCGCCGCCGTTCCAGGACATGGCGCAGCCGGTCGACCAGCGGCGGCGGCAGGGCGTTGCGCTCGGCCGCGAGGAGTTCGTCCAGCCGGGTCTCGGCCGACTGGGACGCCTCGGCCTGCGCCTGTGCCTCCAGCAGCGTCTCGGCCTGGGGGTCGCGGCCGGGCACGCCCAGCCGCCGGATCAGGGCGGGCAGGGTGAGTCCCTGGACGACCAGGGTGCCGATCACGGTGGTGAAGGTCAGGAAGAGGATCAGGTTGCGGGCCGGGAACTCCGCACCGCCGTGCGTGGTGGGCGGGATGGAGAAGGCGATGGCCAGCGAGACCACACCGCGCATCCCCGCCCAGCCGACGACGACGGGCGTCGTCCAGGTGACGCCCGGTTCGCGCTCCCGGATCCGGCGGAAGAGCTTCCGGGGCAGGAAGGTCGCGGGGAAGACCCAGACGAAGCGCATCAGGACCACGGCCAGGAAGACGATGACCGCGTACCAGGCGGCCTCGGCCGAGCCGTACGGCCCGAGGCCCTGGAGCACCACCCGCAGTTGCAGCCCGATCAGCGCGAAGACCGCGGACTCCAGGATGAAGGCGATCATCCGCCACACCGCCGCCTCCTGGAGCCGGGTGGCGAAGTCGACCTGCCAGGCGTGGTGTCCGAGGTAGAGGCCGACGACCACCACGGCCAGCACACCGGACGCCTCGACCTGCTCGGCGGCGGAGTAGGCGACGAACGGGATGAGCAGCGAGAGGGTGTTCTGGAGCAGCGGGTCCGTCAGCCGCCGCCGCAGCCAGTGCAGCGGCACCATCAGCACCAGACCGACGCCGACACCGCCGACCGCCGCGAGCAGGAACTCCCCGGCTCCGTGCAGGAAGGTGACCCCCTCCCCCACCACCGCGGCCAGCGCCACCCGGTAGGCGGTGATCGCCGTGGCGTCGTTCACCAGCGACTCGCCCTGGAGGATGGTGGTCAGCCGCGACGGCAGTCCCAGCCGCCGGGCGATGGCGGTGGCCGCCACCGCGTCCGGCGGCGCGACCACCGCGCCCAGCACCAGCGCGGCGGTCAGCGGGAGATCGGGCACCAGCAGATGGGCGATCCAGCCGACCGAGACGGTCGCGAACAGCACATAGCCCACCGAGAGCAGGGCGATCGGGCGCAGATTGGCCCGCAGGTCCAGGTACGAGCTGTCCAGCGCCGCGGTGTGCAGCAGCGGCGGCAGCACCAGGGGCAGCACGATATGCGGGTCCAGGGTGTAGTCCGGCACCCCCGGGACGAAGGAGAGCATCAGCCCGACGGCCACCAGCAGCAGCGGCGCGGGGACCGGGGTGCGACGGGCCGCCCCCGCAACCGCCGCGCTGCCCGCGACCAGCATCAACAACGGCAATACGTCCATCGGCCCCGGCCCGTCCCCTTCGGTTGCGTCTAACCTGGCAATCATGAGCGAGTGCCCACATGTTCCCGACCTGCCGCGCCCCGGTCCGCGCCCGCTGACCGACACCTGTCCGGAGTGCCTGGCCGCCGGAAGCCATCCGGTGCAGTTGCGGATGTGCCTGGAATGCGGTCATGTGGGCTGCTGCGACTCCTCCGCCTTCGGCCATGCCACCCGGCACTTCGAGGAGACGGGTCATCCGGTGATGCGCAGCCTGGAGCCGGGTGAGGGATGGCGCTGGTGCTATGTGGATCTGCTCATCGTCTAGTGCGACGGCTGCCGCGGCACGGGTGGCTCCGGTTAGCCTTCATCACATGATCAGACCAGTGAAGCCGTCGGACGTCCCGGACATCCTCGCGATGATCCGGGAACTGGCGGAGTACGAGAAGGCGCCGCAGGAGGCGAAGGCCACCGAGGAGCAGCTTCGCGAGGCGCTCTTCGGGGCGGACCCGGCGGTCTTCGGGCTGATCGCCGAAGAGGGCACCGGAGCGGACGCGGAGACGGTGGGGTTCGCCCTGTGGTTCCGCAACTTCTCCACCTGGACCGGCACCCACGGGGTGTACCTGGAGGACCTGTACGTCACTCCGCGGGCGCGCGGCGGCGGCCACGGCAAGGCGCTGCTCGCCGAGCTCGCGCGGATCTGCGTGGAGCGGGGCTACGCCCGCTTCGAGTGGTCGGTGCTCGACTGGAACGCTCCGGCCATCGGCTTCTACGCCTCGCTGGGTGCCGAACCGATGGACGAATGGACGGTCCGGCGGCTGACCGGTGACCCCTTGCGTGCATTGGCCGCCCAAGCCGTGGGCACCTCTATGACCAGCGATTCGTTGGGCGAGGCGACATCTCTTTCGAATTGAGACCGCAGACCCCTAGCCACGCTGCGTACTCATGTGCTTACTATGAGTGATATCGCGAACCTTCGGGTCGGGGTTCACCCATGACGGGGGCCGTGCTTCGTCCAGGCGACACCGCACCGCAGATCGCGATAGCGTCGCAGCCGAACCACACATCGCGCCGACTGTTCTGCCTCCACCATACGGGCATACGGGCGGCGCTCCAATCAGCTCAGCTCAACCAGCTTGTGTCACCTTGGAGGTGAGGGTGTCCCAGATCGCAGGCGAGCCCGGGACCCAGGACTTCGTAGAAGTCCGGCTGCCCGCTGCGGGGGCGTATCTGTCGGTGCTGCGTACGGCCACGGCCGGTCTCGCAGCCCGGTTGGACTTCACCCTCGACGAGATCGAGGATCTGCGCATCGCCGTTGACGAGGCCTGCGCGATCCTGCTTCAGCAAGCCGTCCCCGGCAGTGTGCTGAGCTGCGTCTTCCGATTGATCGACGACGCACTGCAGGTGACTGTCTCGGCTCCCACCACCGATGGCCGCGCGCCCGAGCGCGACACCTTCGCCTGGACGGTGCTCTCCGCACTGGCGGGCAAGGTCGACTCGACCGTGGCCGAGGACCGTACGGTCAGCATCAGCCTGTACAAGGAGCGCGGCGCCGGCCCCGGACAGCCGTGACGGAACGAGGGGGCTCCGTGAGCACTGCATCATCGCGGGGAGTGGGTACCCCGGCCATCCCGCACCCGCCGGCCCGGCCGCACCCCGCGGACTCGGAGGCGGCAGGAGACCGACCAGAGCGGGCGGACCACATGGATCAGCACGACCACGAGCAGGCGCAGCAGCACCACCACGATCCGCACGACCGGAGCGGCGCGCGGGCGATGTTCATCGAGCTGCGCCGGCTCCCGGAGGGCTCCTCCGAACGGGCCGAGCTGCGCAACCACCTCGTGCGTATGCACCTCCCGCTGGTGGAGCACCTGGCCCGGCGCTTCCGCAACCGGGGAGAGCCGCTGGACGACCTCACCCAGGTCGCCACCATCGGGCTGATCAAATCCGTGGACCGGTTCGACCCGGACCGCGGCGTGGAGTTCTCGACCTATGCGACCCCCACGGTCGTCGGCGAGATCAAGCGCCACTTCCGGGACAAGGGCTGGGCGGTGCGGGTGCCGCGCCGCCTCCAGGAGCTGCGGCTGTCGCTGACCACGGCCACCGCTGAGCTCTCCCAGCGGCACGGCCGCGCTCCGACCGTGCACGAGCTGGCCCAGCATCTGTCCATCTCCGAGGAAGAGGTGCTGGAGGGGCTGGAGTCGGCCAATGCCTACAGCACCCTTTCGCTGGACGTGCCGGACACCGACGACGAGTCCCCGGCGGTCGCCGACACCCTCGGCGCCGAGGACGAGGCGCTGGAGGGCGTGGAGTACCGCGAGTCGCTCAAACCGCTGCTGGAGGATCTGCCGCCACGGGAGAAGAAGATCCTGCTGCTGCGCTTCTTCGGCAATATGACCCAGTCGCAGATCGCGCAGGAGGTCGGCATCTCGCAGATGCATGTCTCCCGGCTGCTGGCGCGCACCCTCGCCCAGCTCCGGGACCGGCTGCTGGTGGAGGAGTAGCGGGCGGCGGAGCGGAAGGGCGTGCGCGGCACACCGGTCAGGCGTCGCGCGGCCCGATCCCCAGCGCCTCGGTCGCGGTGGGGTTGATCAGCAGCGCGAGGACGGTGAGGGCCACGATCCCGATCGCCGCTCCGGCGGCGATCAGCCCCCCGCCGTTCGACACCAGCGTCCAGGCCACCGGCAGCGCCATCAGCTGCGTGATCATCGCCGGACCCCGGCTCCAGCGGCGGCGCAGCCACAGTCCACGGGCGGCCAGCAGCGGCAGCGCGGCCAGTGCCAGCACGGTGACCCCGAGCATCTCCGCCTGCTGCGGGCTCTCCGGGTCGCCGGTCAGCCCCATGATCAGCACATAGACGCCGAAGCCCAGGAGCACCACGCCCTCGACGGCGGCAAGCACCGCGGCAGCGGTGATCCGCGCCGGACGCGGCCCCTCGGGGGCGGTGTCGGCCGGTGCAGCCGGCGCGGCGGCCGCCTGGGCCTTCTTCCCCTGGGACCCCTGCGGCGCCTTCTTCCCCTGCGGGGCGGTTCCGGCGGGGCGGGGCTTCTTGGCGGTGGCGGACTTCTTACTGCTCACCCCAGCAGCGTAGCCGTCGCCCCGGGCTCCGGGGCGCACCCCGGGGATTACGGCCGTTCACCGCGGATGGGTAGGCTGGCGCGCATGCGCGCACTCCTCGTGGTCAATCCGGCAGCAACCACCACCAGTGCCCGCACCCGTGACGTACTGATCCATGCGCTCGCCAGCGATCTCAAGCTGGACGTGGCGACCACGGAGTACCGGGGGCACGCACGCGATCTGGCCCGCCGCGCGGCCGACGCCGGCACCCATGAGCTGGTCGTCGCCCTCGGCGGGGACGGCACCGTCAACGAGGTGGTCAACGGGCTGCTGCACAACGGTCCCGCACCGGAGGACCTGCCCCGGCTGGCCGTGGTCCCCGGCGGCTCCACCAATGTCTTCGCCCGCGCCCTGGGGCTGCCCAATGACGCCGTCGAGGCGACCGGCGCCCTGCTGGACGCCCTGCGGGACGGCACCGAGCGCACCGTGGGCCTCGGGCTCGCGGGCGGCACCCCGGGCACCCCGGACGAGGCGGTGCCCGCACGCTGGTTCACCTTCTGCGCCGGATTCGGCTTCGACGCAAGTGTGATCGGCCGGGTCGAACAGCAGCGCGAACGCGGCAAGCGGTCGACCCACGCCCTGTACATACGGCAGATGCTCCGGCAGTTCCTCGGCGAGCCGCACCGGCGCCACGGCACCATCTCGGTGCGGCGACCGGGTCAGGACACCCTCGAGGACCTGGCCCTGGCGATAGTCTGCAACACCGCCCCCTGGACCTATCTGGGCAACCGGCCGGTCTACGCGGCCCCTCGCGCATCCTTCGACACCGCCCTTGACGTGCTGGGACTCACCAAGCTGTCGGCCCCGGCGGTGACCCGCTACGCCACCCAGCTGCTGATGTCGAGCCCCGAGCGGGGCCCTCACGGCAAGCACGCGGTCTCGCTCCATGACGAGACGGACTTCACCTTGCATTCCCAGGCGCCACTGCCCTTCCAGATGGACGGTGACCACCTGGGACTGCGTACGAGCGTGACGTTCACAGGCGTACGCCGTGCACTGCGTGTGATTGTGTGAGTGAGACCGCCGAAACTCCTTTCAGTCGAACGTTTAGGCTGGCTTCCACCCAACGGAAGTACGGCTGTGACCTAGTCGACACCAAGGAATCAAAAAAAACTTTCCGGAAGGGGTTGTATCCGCCGCCGAGGTTTGCGAGTCTCTTCTTGGCGATCGGGACGGCCGGAGAACGGCCCCCTTGAGAGCCCGAACCCCCTCCTCATTCCACGGGACCGCACCAGCCCCAACTGGTTGATGTCCCTAGCCTTGCGGGGGGATTCGTGAAAGCGTTCACATTCACAAGCAACGAACCCGCAATCCGCGAGGAGATGGAGCAGCCATGGACTGGCGTCACAACGCCGTTTGCCGCGAGGAAGACCCCGAGCTGTTCTTCCCCATCGGCAACACTGGTCCTGCGCTGCTGCAGATCGAGGAAGCCAAGGCCGTCTGCCGTCGCTGCCCCGTGATGGAGCAGTGCCTGCAGTGGGCGCTTGAGTCCGGCCAGGACTCCGGCGTCTGGGGTGGACTCAGCGAGGACGAGCGCCGCGCGATGAAGCGCCGTGCCGCTCGGAACCGGGCGCGCAACGCCAGCGCCTGACCCTGAACGCCCCGTGGCCCCCGAGCCGCAGCGCGCAGTAATCCCGATGCGCACAGCAACGTGAGCTTTGAGCCCCCGGACCAGCCGGTCCGGGGGCTCAGTGCTGTGCGGGCCCAGTTGCTGTACGGGCCCGGTACGGTGCGGGCCGTGCTGTGAGGTGGACGACAGACGGAGCGGTCAGCGCTTCTCGGCGCGCACCGGGAAGTCCAGGACCACCCGGGTACCGCGCTCCGGGGCCGGCCGCATATCGAAACTGCCGCCGAGTTCACCCTCCACCAGGGTGCGGACGATCTGGAGCCCGAGGTTCCCGGTCCGCTGCGGATCGAAGCCCTCCGGCAGTCCCCGGCCGTCGTCCTGCACGGTGACCCGCAGCCTGCTGTCCTCACCGGTGCCGCCGCGTACCGCCGCGACCTCGACCGTGCCCTGCTCCCCCGGTCCGAAGCCGTGCTCCAGCGCGTTCTGCAGCACTTCGGTGAGCACCATGGACAGCGGGGTGGCGACCTCGGCGTCCAGGATGCCGAAGCGTCCGGTGCGCCGTCCGGTGACCTTGCCCGGCGAGATCTCCGCCACCATGGCCAGCACCCGGTCGGCTATATCGTCGAACTCGACCCGCTCGTCCAGGTTCTGGGACAGCGTCTCATGGACGATCGCGATCGAACCGACCCTGCGCACCGCCTCGTTCAGCGCCTCCCGGCCCTGCTCGGAGTCCATCCGGCGGGCCTGGAGGCGCAACAGCGCGGCCACCGTCTGGAGGTTGTTCTTCACCCGATGGTGGATCTCCCGGATGGTGGCGTCCTTGGTGATCAACTCTCGTTCGCGCCGACGCAGTTCGGTGACGTCCCGCAGCAGCACCAGCGAGCCGATGTGCAGGCCCTTGGGCTTGAGCGGGATGGCCCGGAGCTGGATCACCCCGTCGCCGCCCTCGACTTCGAACTCCCTGGGCGCCCAGCCGCTGGCCAGTTTGACCAGTGCCTCGTCCACCGGTCCGCGCACCGGAGCGAGTTCGGCGGTGGTCCGGCCCAGGTGATGGCCGACCAGGTCGGCGGCCAGCCCCAGCCGGTGGTAGGCGGAGAGCGCGTTGGGGCTGGCGTACTGGACCACCCCGTCGGCGTCCATCCGGATCAGCCCGTCGCCCGCGCGCGGCGAGGCGTCCATGTCGACCTGCTGGCCGGGGAACGGGAATGCGCCGACGGAGATCATCTGGGCGAGGTCGGAGGCGCTCTGGAGGTACGTGAGCTCCAGCCGGCTCGGGGTCCGCACGGTGAGCAGATTGGTGTTGCGCGCGATGACGCCCAGCACCCGGCCCTCCCGGCAGACCGGGATGGACTCCACCCGCACCGGCACCTCCTCGCGCCACTCCGGGTCGCCCTCCCGGACGATCCGGCCCTCGTCCAGGGCGGCGTCCAGCATGGGGCGGCGCCCGCGGGGAACGAGATGGCCGACCATGTCGTCCTGATAGGAGGTGGGGCCGGTGTTGGGCCGCATCTGCGCCACCGAGACGTACCGGGTGCCGTCACTGGTCGGCACCCACAGCACGAGGTCCGCGAAGGAGAGGTCGGAGAGCAGCTGCCACTCCGATACCAGCAGGTGAAGCCATTCGAGATCGGCATCGCCGAGGGCGGTGTGCTGGTGTACGAGGTCGTTCATGGAGGGCACGGTGTGAGCCTACCCGCCCGGGTGGATTAGCCTATCCGCGCACAACCATGGACAGACCCTAGTGGTCTAGTCCAGAATGATCGAGCATTGAGATCTTCCGCACTCCCCGCACAGGAGGGCGGATCGGGTACCCGGCGCGCTCTGCCCTGACCGCACCGGGCGCCTCGTGGCCGGCCGCTCGGCCGGCGCAACCCGGGCTGCGGTGCCGGGCGGGTTGAGGGTCCCGCTCTGGCGCCGCGGCCCGCGGGTGGTTCAGCGGGTTTCGGTGACCTTGGCCAGCGCACGGGGCGCGTCCGGATCCTGGCCACGGGCGATGGTCACCTCATACGCCAGCATCTGCAGCGGCAGGATCTCCAGGATCGGCTGCACCTCCTCGGCCACCCCACCCGTGGGCAGAGCGAACCCCGCACAAGCCCGGTCCACCTCCGACTGCGCGCCGATCACCACCAGGTCCGCTCCCCGGCCGCGCAGCCGCTCCAGCACCGGCTGCAACGCCTCCCCGCCCCGGCCCTCGGTCACGATCGCGATCACCGGCGAGATGTTGTCGACCATCGCCAGTGGACCGTGCAGCAGATCCGCCCCCGAATACGACAGGGCCGGGATATAGCTGGTCTCCATCAGCTTCAGCGCCGCCTCCTTCGCCGTCGGATACCCAAAGCCCCGCGAGGTGAGCACCATCCGCTCGGCGAACCGGTACCGCGCCGCCAGCGCCCGCACCTCGCCCTGCCGCTCCAGCACCCCCCGCGCCAGATCCGGCAGCACCTTGGCCGCCGCGCCATCCCCGCCCCGCAACCCCTCCACCAGCAGATACAACGCCAGCAACTCAGCGGTGTAGGTCTTGGTGGCGGGCAGTGCCTTCTCCGGCCCGGCCAGCACATCGATATGGAACTCCGAAACCGCCGCCAGCGGTGATCCGGCGTTGTTGGTCACCGCCAGCGTGATCGCCCCCGCCGCCCGCGCCGCCTCGGTGGACGCCACCAGATCCGGCGAACCACCCGACTGACTCACCGTGATCACCAGCACATCACGCAGATCCTGCCGCGCCCCGTACGCCGTCGTCGTCGACATCGACGTCAGCCCACACGGCTTACCCCACAACACCTCCACCAGATACTTCGCATACAACGCCGCATTGTCCGACGTCCCCCGCGCCGTCAGCAGCACAAAACGCGGAGCCCGCGCCGCGATCCGCTCCGCCGTCTCCCGGATCCGCGGCGCCCCCTCCTCCAGGATCCGCCGTAGCACCGCGGGCTGCTCGGCCATCTCACCGGACATGATCCGACCGGGACGGGAGTCGGGCCGGGCCGTCGGGGTGGCGGACATGACGGGTGCCTCCAGGTGGCTCTGCCGGGTGGTGCTCGGTGGAGTCATACCCCGGCCGCACCGCCGACGATGACTTCCGCGGCCGCCCGTCCGCAGACCCGGGCGGCGCCGTGGGTCGCAATGTGCAGCGCCCCGGCGGGCGGCGCCTGGGGCACCCCCATCTCGACGACGACCGTGTCGGGCCGGGCGGCGAGCAGGGCGTCCAGGGCGTCGGCCATCCAGCGGTGCCGGTGGACGTCGCGGACCACGGCGACGATCCTACGGTCCGCCGCCTGGTCGAGCATGTCGTCGACCAGGGCGGGGACACCGCCGGTCCCGGCGTCCTGGCGTCCGTGGGTGGCGGTCGTGGTGCCGGGCAGCAGCCGGGTGAGTTCGGCCGCCACGCCCCAGGGCGTCTCGTCGCCGACCGCGATGTTGGCCATCGGGGTGAGGGCCGCGACATGCGCGGGCCCGGTCGGCGGCCGGTACGCGGTACCGCCGGGGGTGATCCGCAGCGCCCGCCGGGCCGCGGCGAGCCCGATCCCGGGCGCGGGCTCGATCCCCTCCGCGGCGCCCGGTCCGCCGTACCGCCGGGTCCACTCCCCCAGCGCCCGTACCCGCGCCGCGGCGTCGGCCAGCCGCTCCTGCGGCAGCCGGCCGTCGAGCACGGCGGCCACCAGCGCGTCACGCAGCCGGAGCACGGTGTCCTCGTCGGCGAGACCGCCGCCCACACAGATGGCGTCGGCGCCCGCGGCGACGGCCATCACACTGCCGCGCTCCAGGCCGTAGGCGTCGGAGACGGCCCGCATCTCCATGCCGTCGGTGACGATCAGACCGTCGAAGCCGAGGCCGCCGTCGGCGACGGGGCCGCGCAGCAGTCCGTGGAGCGCGGCCGGGCTGAGGGTGGCCGGGTGCTCCGGGTCGAGCGCGGGCAGCAGGATGTGGGCGCTCATCACCGCCTTGGTCCCGGCGGCCACGGCGGCCCGGAACGGCACCAGTTCACGTGTCGCCAGGGTGTCGAGTCCGGCGTCGATCCGCGGCAGCGCGTGGTGGGAGTCGACAGCGGTGTCGCCGTGGCCGGGGAAGTGCTTGGTGCAGGCGGCGACCCCGGCGCTCTGGAGCCCCTCGACCCAGGCGGCGGTGTGCCGGGCGACGAGCCGGGGCCCGGCGCCGAAGGAGCGGACGCCGATGACCGGGTTGTCGGGGTTGGAGTTGACGTCGGCGGAGGGCGCCCAGTTGAGGGTGACCCCGCAGGCGGCGAGGCGGCGGCCCAGCTCCCGGGCGACGGCCCGGGTCAGCTCGGGGTCGTCGACGGCGCCGAGGGCCAGATTGCCGGGGAAGGAGGAGCCGCCCCGCACCTCCAGCCGGGTGACATCGCCGCCCTCCTCGTCGATCGCCACCAGGACGTCGTCCCGTTCGGCACGCAGCCGGGCGGTGAGCGCGGTGAGCTGTTCGGGCGAGGTGATGTTCCGGCCGAACAGCCCGACGGAGGCGAGCCCCTCACCGAGTCTGCGCAGCAGCCAGTCGGGGGCGGTGGTGCCGGTGAACCCGGGCTGGAGGACGGTCAGGGCGTCCCGCGTGAGCGTGACGGGGGTGTGTGCGAGGGTCGTCATGGCCGGGGTTCATCCCTTCACAGCGCCGGAAGTGAGCCCACCGACCGCCTTGCGTTGCAGGAACAGGAAGAGCAGCAGAATCGGTACGGCGAAGAGCGAGGCGGCCGCCATGGTGGCGCCCCAGTCGTCGCCGAAGTTGGTCTGGAAGCTGGACAGCCACAGCGGGAGGGTCTGGGCCTCGGCGTCCTTGTTGAGGATCAGCACCAGCGGGAACTCGTTCCAGGCGGTGATGAAGCCGAAGAGCGAGGTGGCCATCAGACCGGGCGCCAGCAGCGGGAAGATCACCCGGGTGAACGCCTGGGACCGGGTGCAGCCGTCGACCATCGCCGACTCCTCCAGCTCCCGGGGTACGGCGGCGATGTAGGAGCGCAGCGTGAGCACCGTGAACGGCAGCACCATCACCATGTAGAACAGGGTGAGGGGAACCAGGCTGTTCAGCATGTCGCCGTCGCGGACGAGCAGATAGATCGCGATCACCATGACCTCCCAGGGCGCCATCTGCGCGATCATGAACGTGACCAGGAAGCCGTGCCGTCCCCGGAACCGCAGCCGGGCCAGGGCGAAGGACGCCAGCAGCGCGATCATCAGGGAGAGCGCGACCGCCGAGACGGTGACGGTGAGGGAGTTCCGCACCAGCGTCCAGAAGTGGTCCGCGCGCACGGCCGTGCCGAAGTGCTCGAGGGTGGCCGAGGCCGGGAACCACACCGGGTCCTCGGCGACGATGTCCGAGGCCGGTTTGAGGGCCGTGCAGAACATCCAGTAGACAGGGAACGCGAAGCCGGCGAAGAGCACGACGGCGGTCGCGTTCGGCCACAGCCGGGCCAGCGGCGAGCGCTTCACAGCTCGTCCTCCTCCTTCCTGAGGGCGATGCGGAGGTAGGAGGAGGTCAGGACCAGCAGGATCACGATGGTGAGCAGCGAGATCGCGGCGCCCATGCCGTAGTGCTGGTTGCCGACCCCCTCGATGAAGGCGTACACGGGGAGGGTTTCGGTGAGCCGGTCCGGACCACCCTCGTTGATCGCGAACACCTGTGGGAACGCCTTGAAGACCCAGATGACTTCGAGGAAGACCGTGGCGAGCAGGAAGGGCCTGAGGAAGGGCAGGGTCACCGAGGTGAAGCCGCGCCAGGCGCCCGCGCCGTCGAGCGCCGCCGCCTCGTACAGCTCCCGGGGGATCGTGGTGGTGGCCGCGTAGAGGTTGAGGGCCACGAAGGGCACCGACTGCCAGACGATCAGCACGGTGATGACGAAGAAGGTGGAGTACTGGCCGCCGGTCCAGTTGTAGTCGGCCATGGAGTGCCATCCGAGCCGGTCCAGCACCCAGTTGACCACCCCGAAACGGGCCGCGAAGAGCCACTGGAAGACGGTGGTGGCGGCGATCACCGGCATGGCCCAGGCGAGGACCAGACCGGTCGAGAGCAGCAGCCGCATCCGGGTGCCGAGCCGGGCGAGCAGCAGTCCGGTCAAGGTGCCCAGCACCATGATCAGCACGACATTGACGCCGGTGAAGGCCACCGAGCGGCCGGTGACCCGCCAGAAGTCCGCACTGCCCAGCACCTCGCGGTAGTTGGCGGTGCCGTTCCACTCGGTGAGGTGCTGGATGAGCTGCCGCATGTTCAGGTTCTGGAACGACAGCATGCCGTTCTTCACCAGCGGCCAGCCCAGCAGCGCGGCGGTCGCGGCCAGCGCGGGCAGGAGCAGCAGATAGGGCGCCGCACCGCCCCGCCGCCCGCGTCCGGAACGCCCCGCCGGAGGGGCGGTCCGGGACGGCGGCGCCGCTCCCCGGCGGACCCCGGCCGCGGCCGGTCCGGGGTCCTGGTGTTCGGTCGCGACAGCCACAGGCTCAGTTCTCCTGGCTGAGGCGCTTGTTCAGCTCGCCCTCGACCGACGCCGCGGCGTCCGCGGGGGACGTCCCCTTGAGCACGGCGGTCATATAGGACTTGACCGGGTTGGGGGCGTTCTCCACCGCGGCCCATTCCGGGATCAGCGGGGTGGTGCCGCCGGTCGCCACGGCGGGGGCGGCGGCCTCCGCGGCGGCGTTGCCCTTCAGCCGGTCCTGGAGGGACTCCTTGTTGGGGATCACCCCGCCCTCCTTGGCGAGCTGTCCCTCGAAGGTGTCGTTCAGCGCGATCTTCAGGAACTCCTTGGCCAGTTCCTGCTTCTCGCTGCCCGCGGCCACGGCCAGGTTGGAGCCGCCGAGGAAGACGCCCTCGGGCTGGTCCGCGGTCTCCCCGGGGATGGTGAAGTAGCCGATGTCCTTCTCGATCTTCGGATTGGCCTTGACGGCGATGGCCGCCTCCCAGCCCATCCCGATGAAGGCACCGGTCCTGCCCTTGGCGAAGACCTCGCCCTGCTGCGGGGTGGCCTCGTCCTTGTTCTTGGGCGCCTCGCTGAAGGACTGGTACTGCTTGTAGATGTCCATGGCCTTGGCGACCTTGGCGTCGGCCAGGTTGGAGACCCAGCGGCCGCCCTGCTTCTTCACCAGGTCGGCGCCGGTGCCGATGGTCAGTCCGTCGAAGAAGTACCAGTTCTGGCCCGGCAGATAGAGCGGTTCGGCATCGGTCTTGTCCCGGATGGTGTCCAGGGCCCGGAAGAACTCGGAGCGGGTCTTCGGAACGCCCTTCAGCCCCGCCTCGGCCCAGATCTTCTTGTTGTAGAGGACCACGCGGCTGGCCGCGTACCAGGGGGCGGCGTACTGCTTGCCGTCGTACACCGCGGACTTGTTGAGCGACGGGGACCAGCCGGCGCCGATCGACTTCTTGAGGTCACCCAGTTCGGCGAGGCCCCCGGTGCGTGCGTAGGAGGGGGTCTGGGTGTTGCCGATCTCCAGGACGTCCGGCGGATCGGACTCCGAGAGCGCGGTGGTCACCTTCTGCTGGATGCCGTTCCACTGCTGGATCTCCAGCTTCAGCGTGGCGCCGGTCTTCTTCTCGAAAGCGGCCTTGACATCCTTCGTCCAGCCGTCCGGGGTGGATCCGTCCATCGCCCACACCGTCAGCGTCTCGCCCTTGAAACCGTCCGCTCCGGCCTTGTCGTCGCCGTCGCCGGACCCACAGGCCGCGACGCTCACCAGCATTGCCGCGACACCCGTCGCCGCTATGAGCCCACGCTTCACAGCACTCTCCTCAAAGGACCGGATGAGGGGTTTAATGGTTTAGACCAGTGCACCAGTGCCCCGCAGCTTGGCCTAGACCTTTGGGGGTGTCAAGGGTGTATAAGAGTCGCGGGCGGCTCCGTTACCGGACCGACATCTGTCGACATCCGCCCCGGGCCGCCGCCGGAGCGCGGGACCGTGCCACGATGTGAGCCGCTGAATTCGGAGGAGCCGGTGACGGCAGCAGACCAGGAGTCGGAAGGGCACGCGATGGAGACCGAGGGGGTTACGGCCACGGCCACCACACCCGCGGCCGAGAGCGGCAACAACTCCGGGGGGACCCGCACCGCGCGGGTACCGAAGTACTACCGGCTCAAGCGGCATCTGCTGGAGATGACCGAGACACTGCCACCGGGCACCCCGGTGCCCCCGGAGCGGACCCTGGCCGCCGAGTTCGACACCTCGCGCACCACCGTGCGCCAGGCCCTCCAGGAGCTGGTGGTCGAGGGGCGGCTGGAGCGGATCCAGGGCAAGGGCACCTTCGTGGCCAAGCCCAAGGTCTCCCAGGCCCTCCAACTGACCTCCTACACCGAGGACATGAAGGCCCAGGGGCTGGAACCCACCTCCCAGCTCCTGGACATCGGCTACGTCACGGCCGACGACCGGCTCGCCGGGCTGCTGGACATCGCCACCGGCGGCCGGGTGCTGCGCATCGAGCGGCTGCGGCTGGCCAGCGGTGAGCCGATGGCGATCGAGACCACCCATCTGTCAGCCAAGCGCTTCCCCGCGCTGCGCCGCAGCCTGGTCAAGTACACCTCGCTGTACACGGCCCTGGCCGAGGTCTACGACGTCCACCTGGCCGAGGCCGAGGAGACCATCGAGACCTCGCTCGCCACCCCGCGCGAGGCCGGGCTGCTGGGCACCGACGTCGGACTGCCGATGCTGATGCTCTCCCGGCACTCCCTGGACGCCTCCGGCGAGCCGGTGGAGTGGGTGCGCTCGGTCTACCGCGGCGACCGCTACAAGTTCGTGGCCCGGCTCCAGCGGCCCCGCGGCTGAGCCGACGGCCCACCGGCCCGGTGGGCCGTCCCGGGCCCCAGGCGGCCCTCCGGGCGCCGTACGGGGGCCGAGTCGCGGATGAGGCCACTTCTTTCTCATACCGATATGCGGACGGGTAGTGACGGCTGCCGGGCCGCGGGCTTAGATTTCCTGCTCATTACGTACATGATCAGCGTAGCGATCAGCCATAGACGCAGGTGATGAGCCGAGGGGACGGGAGCCCGCCACCATGTCCGACACATCTGATCCGACCGGTTCCGCCGGTGCGTCCGGCAGGAGACCGGTGGTCACGCCCACCCGTGTGGTGGTGGCCTTCTGCTTGATCGTGCCCTTCGCGGCGATGCTCTGGGTCGGCTCGTACGCCAAGGTCGAGCCCGCCTTCATCGGCATCCCGTTCTTCTACTGGTACCAGATGCTCTGGGTACCGGTCTCCGCCGTGCTGACCTCGGTGGCCTATGTGCTCGTCCGGCGTGAGCGGCGGGCGCGCAAGGAGGGCGGATCGGCATGAAAGACGTGAACGGCGTCGCACTCGGCGTCTTCCTGTTCTTCTTCGTAGCCGTCACGGTCATGGGCTTCCTGGCCGCCCGCTGGCGCGCCGCGGAGAACGCGAACAACCTCGACGAATGGGGTCTGGGCGGCCGCAGCTTCGGCACCTGGATCACCTGGTTCCTGCTCGGCGGCGACCTCTACACCGCGTACACCTTCGTCGCCGTCCCGGCGGCGATCTACGCGGCCGGGGCGTCCGGGTTCTTCGCGGTCCCGTACACGATCCTGGTCTACCCGCTGATCTTCACCTTCCTGCCCCGGCTGTGGTCGGTGTCGCACAAGCACGGGTACGTGACCACCTCGGACTTCGTCCGCGGCCGGTTCGGCTCCAAGGGTCTGTCGCTGGCCGTCGCGGTCACCGGCATCCTCGCCACCATGCCGTACATCGCCCTCCAACTCGTCGGCATCCAGGCGGTGCTGGACGTGATGGGCGTCGGCGGCGGCGAGAACACCAACTGGTTCATCAAGGACCTGCCGCTGCTGATCGCCTTCGGTGTGCTCGCGGCGTACACCTACTCCTCCGGGCTGCGTGCCCCGGCGCTGATCGCCTTCGTCAAGGACACCCTGATCTACATCGTCATCGTGGTGGCGATCATCTACATCCCGATCAAGCTGGGCGGCTTCGACGACATCTTCGCGAAGGCGGGCGCCGCCCTCTCGCAGGAGAATCCCACCACCGGGCAGCCACGCGGCGCGCTGGCCAGCGGGGAGAAACAGCAATGGGCGTACGCCACGCTGGCCCTGGGCTCGGCGCTCGCGCTGTTCATGTACCCGCACTCGATCACCGCGACGCTCTCCAGCCGCAGCCGTGAGGTGATCCGCCGCAACACCACCATCCTGCCGCTGTACTCGCTGATGCTGGGTCTGCTGGCGCTGCTGGGCTTCATGGCGATCGCGGCCGGGGTGAAGGTGGACAACGGCCAGCTCGCCATTCCGCAGCTCTTCGAGGACATGTTCCCGGACTGGTTCACGGGTGTGGCCTTCGCCGCCATCGGCATCGGCGCGCTGGTACCGGCGGCCATCATGTCGATCGCCGCGGCGAACCTGTTCACCCGCAACATCTACAAGGACTTCATCAAACCGGACGCCACGCCCGAGCAGGAGACCAAGGTCTCCAAGCTGGTCTCGCTGATGGTGAAGGTCGGTGCGCTGGTCTTCGTCCTGGGGATGGACAAGACGGTCGCGATCAACTTCCAGCTGCTGGGCGGCATCTGGATCCTCCAGACCTTCCCGGCCCTGGTGGGCGGGTTGTTCACCCGCTGGTTCCACCGCTGGGCGCTGCTGGCGGGCTGGGCGGTCGGCATGGTCTACGGCACGCTCGCCGCCTATGGCGTGCCCAGCCCGGTCAACCCCGACCAGAAGCACTTCGGCGGCAGCTCGAAGGAGATCCCGGGCATCGGGGAGATCGGCTACATCGGTCTCACCGCGTTCGTCCTCAATGTGGTGGTCACCGTGGTCCTGACGCTGGTCCTGCGGGCGGTCAAGGCGCCGGACGGCGTGGACGAGACCTCCCCGTCCGACTACACCGCGGACGCGGGCGACCCGGGCGTCGAGGCCGAACTCCCCCCGGCGACGGCAGGCGCCCCCGGCGCCCACTGACCCTCTCCCCCGTCCCCACCGGCCGCCGCCTCCCTCCCCGGGAGGCGGCGGTCCTGTGCGTGTGGGCCCGCCGCACGGCCGCGCGGGCCCGGCACCGGGCCGGCGAGAGGTCGTCCCGCGGCCGTGCGCGGGACTTGCGGGGCCGCGCGGGCCCGCCGCGTGGCCGTACTGGAACCGGTCACGGGGTCCGGTCAGCCCGTCGCAGGACGGTGCGCGGTCGTAGCGCGGCTGCGCGGGACCCTGGCGAGGCCGCGCGGTCATGCGGGCGCGTCGGCCGCGCACCGCCGCGGCGCTGCACGGGCCCGACACCGGGCCGGGCGGGGCTGTCGCGCGGCCGTCACCGGCCCGTCACCTGCCCGCCGCGGGCACACGGGACCGACCCGCGGTCGTCGTGAGCGTCACGGGCCCGCCCCACGGCCCGGCGCGGACGGGCGCGGCCCCCGCAAAGGTGTGCCGGACCTCGCCCGCGCCGCACGCGGGCGTCGTGCGGCGCGTCAGTGGAGGAGCTTCAGGCCCAGCACACCGGCGACGATCAGCAGCAGACAGACGATCCGGGCGGCGCTCACCGGGTCGCCCAGGGCGGCCATGCCGTAACCGGCGGTGCCCACCGCCCCGATGGCGACCCAGACCGCGTAGCCGGTGCCCAGTGGCACCGAGCGCATCGCGTAGGACAGACCGGCCATGCTCAGCACGGCGGCGACGGCGAACAGAACGCTGGGGCGGAATCGGCTGAAGCCGTGTGACGCGGCGAGCGCCGCGGCCCAGACGGTCTCCAGAAGACCGGACAGCACCAGAATGACCCATGCCATGACGGGAACACCTCACGCAGTAGCAGACTTCGCTGACTGCGCCGTCTTGTCCTGACCGGGTACGACGCGCTCGTCCGGGGTGCCCGGGGGCATCCGCTTCCCATTGAACATGAATCGGGGAGCCAGGAGATGGTGAGGTCGGGCACACTGCGGTCATGGACATCACGGTGCGGCGGGCACGGGACGAGGAGCTGGACGAGGTCGGCGAGATGACCGCGGCGATCTACCTCGGCGACGATCTGCTCGACTTCGGGGCCGAGGACCCCTATCTGGAGGATCTGCGGGACGCCCGGCGGCGGGCCGGGGAGTCCGAGGTGCTGGTCGCCACGGACTCCGCCGGCGGGACGGTGCTGGGGGCGCTGGCCTTCGCCGCGTACGGGGCGCCGTACTCCCAGCGGTCCCGGCCGGGCGAGGGCGAGTTCCGGATGCTCGCGGTGCGCCATGAGGCGCGGCGGCGCGGGGTGGCGGAGGCGCTGGTGCGGGCGTGCATGGACAAGGCGCGGGCGCTGGGTCTGACGGGGATCGTGATCTCCAGCCATCCGAAGATGACCACCGCCCACCGGCTCTACGGCCGGCTGGGGTTCGTCCGCGCCCCGGAGCGGGACTGGGAGCCGGTGCCGGGCATGCGGATCTGGGCCTTCACGGTGGCGCTGTAGCGCCCGGAGGGGTGGCCCGTGGTCAGTCCAGCCAGCCGCGTTCGCGCAGCGCGGCGGTGAAGGCGGCGTAGGAGTCCTCCAGGGCCGCGCGTTCCGTCCCGTCCGGCTCGATGTCCCGCCCGGTGCGCACCATCGCCGCGGCGGCGGTGGCGAGGTCGGGGTGGAGGGTGCCGGAGGCGGCCAGCAGGGCGGCGCCGAAGGCCGTCTCGGCGTGGTCGGCCACCCGCAGCGGGCGGCCGAGGACGGTGGCGCGGATCCGGGTCCACAGCGGGCTGCGGCTGCCGCCGCCCGCCGCCCACAGCGGTCCCTCGACCGCGACGCCCAGCTCCCGCACCCGGTCCAGCGCCAGGCGCTCCAGGAAGGCGACGCCCTCCAGCGCGGCGCGGTGGGCGTCGGCGTCCCCGTCCGGGGTGCCGCGGACGAAGCCGCGGGCCGCGCCGCTGACGAACGGGAAGCGCTCGCCCTCGCGGCGCAGCGGATAGGCGATCACGGAGGCCGGACCGCGGTCGGCGGCGGCCCGGTCGAGCGCGGGCAGCCGGTCCGCCGGGACGTGGGCCAGGGCCTCGCCGCCGGTGTTGGAGGCGCCGCCGGGCAGCCACCAGCCGTCGGGGTGACGGTGGCTGTAGAGGGCGCCCGAGGGGTCGGTGACCAGGTCGCGGGTGACGCCCTTGAGGACGTAGGTGGTGCCGAGGATCCCGGCGAACTGGCCCGGCCGCACCGCTCCGGTGGCCAGTTGTCCGGCGCAGCCGTCGGTCATCCCGAGCCGGACCGCGCACCCGGCGGGGAGGCCGGTCTCCGCGGCGGCCTCCGGGCAGACGGTCCCGACGGCGGTGGCCGGTGGCCGGACCGGCGGCAGCCAGTCGGCGGGGATCCCGAGGGCGGTCATGACCTCCTCCGGCCAGCCGCCCTCGCGCGGGTCGTAACCGCTCTTGAGCGCATGGCTCCAGTCAGTGGCCACGGGCCCGCCGGTCAGCCGGCGGCCGATGAGGTCGGGGGTGTGGAGGACGCCCCGCGCGGGACCGCTCCCCGGGCCGGAGTCCTCGGCCAGCCAGGCGATCCGGCCCAGCGCGGCGGTCGGGCCGACGGAGAGGCCGAGCGCGCGCCAGCGGTCGGCGCCGAGCTCCTGGGCGCGGGCGTTGAACGCGGCGCCACGGCGGTCGTCGTACATCAGCGCCGGACCGGCCGGCTCCCCCGCGCCGTCCACGGGGACGATCGTGCCGGAGGTGGCGGACGTGGCGACGGCCGCCACTTCCCGGCCGCCCGCGGGGAGGGCCGCGGTGGCCTGCCGCAGGGCGGCGGCGGCCGCGGGCCACCAGGACCCGGCCGGCTGTTCGCTGTGGCCGCCCGGACCGCGGTGCGGCGTCGGCAGGGTCGCGCGGCCCTCGGCCCGTACCCGGCCGGCCGCGTCGACGCACAGCACCCGTACCGCCGCCGTGGCGATGTCGATCCCGGCGACGACCTCACCCATCACATCACGCATGCTCGTTAAATTAACATGCAGGATGTGATTTCGGAGGGAGTCAGGTACCGATCGCCGCCACCCGGACGTCGGTGCGCTCCCGCAACTCCGTGAGCAGCGACGGCTCCACCGCGCCGTCCACCACCAGATGGTCGAAGTCGTCCACCGGGCACAGCCGGTGGAGCGCGGTGCGCCTGGTCTTGGAGGCGTCCATCAGCAGCACCTTGCGGCGCCCGGCGGCCAGCATGGCCCGTTTGACCATCACCACGTCCTGCTCCTGGTGGTACGTGGTGCGCGCGTCCATCGCCGAGGTGGACACCAGCACCATGTCCACCGACAGCGCCTCGATGGCCTCCGCGCACGGCACCCCGAGGAAGGAGTCATGGGTGTGCGAGTACTCCCCGCCGAGCCCGATCAGCCGTGTCTGCGGCACCCCGGCGAAGACCTCCACCACCCGCCGCGCGTTGGTCACCACGGTCAGCGGGACGGCCGCCACCAGCAGCCGGGCCAGTGCGAGCGCGCTGGTGGAGTCGTCCAGCATCACCGACATACCGGGCTCGACCAGCTCCGCGGCGGCGGCCGCGACCGCCTCCTTCTCGGCCCGGTTGACGCCCATCCGGTAGTCCAGGCTGGACTCGAAGACCGACGAGGGCAGCGCCGAGACCCCGCCCCGGAACTTGCGCACCACGCCCAGCCGGGCGAGTTCGTCGAGGTCCCGGTGGACCGTCATCAGGCTGACGCCGGTCAGCTCGGCCAGCTCCGCGGCGGTGGCCGTGGAGCGTTCGAGCACGTACTCGGTGATGGTCTGCCTGCGGGCGTCCTGGGAGCGGGCGGAGCCGCCCGGGGTGCCGGTGGAGGTCATGCCGGGGATTCTTCCGTACCGCCCCCGTGGCCGCGCCCGGCGGGGACGCCGTGCCCGGTGGGGACGTTCAGGGAACGCAGCGCGGTGCGGTCGCCGGTGAGCTCGATCTCGGTCACCGCCGCGTTGTCCAGCCGCGGGAAGACCTCGCGGTAGCGGCCGGGGCGGATGCCCAGCAGGGCGCACAACGCGGTGCGCAGCAGGGTGTTGTGCGCGACGACGAGCACCGTGCGCCCCGGGTGCGCGGCGGCCAGGGCGCGCAGCGCGGCGGCGGCGCGCCGCCCGGCCGCGCCCGGCGGCTCCGAACCGGGGAAGGCGCCGGTCTCGGCGTCCTCGCGGAACGCCCGTACCGCCGCCGGGTCCTCGGCCTCCATCTCGGCGATGGTGCGGCCCTCGCCCCAGCCGAAGTCGACCTCGCGCAGCTCCTCGACGATCTGGGGCGCCAGGCCCAGCGCCTCGGCCGCGGGAGCGGCGGTGAGCCGGGCGCGGCTCAGCGGGGAGCAGGCGACCGCGTCCACCCCGCGCTCCCCCGCCCAGCGGGCGAGCGCGGCGGCCTGGCGGTGGCCGCGCCCGGTCAGAGCCACGTCCGAGATCCCGGCGTAGCGGTTCTCCGCATGCCAGACGGTCTCGCCGTGGCGTACCAGCAGCAGTCGGGTGGTCATCCGGGCGCCTCCCACGCGTCGGCCATTGCCTGATCAAGTCAGGGATGTTAAATCTAGCATCGTTCATGTGATGTATCGCCGAAGGAAGGCCCTTATGCGCGTCCTCGCCGCCGGAGACCACTTCGTCACCCCCGGGCTGATCGCCGAGGCCCTCCACGACCGGATCGGCCCGTCGGACCGGGCCCTGGAGGTCGCCGAGCTGACCCTGCCCTGGCCCCATGAGCCGTTCGGCCCGGTGGGCGGGGTGACCGAGGCCAGCGGCACCGAGGAGGAGCTCATCGAGGCACTCACCGGCGCCGAGGTGTGCGTGACACAGATGGCGCCGTTCACCGCGGAGGTCTTCGCCGCCCGCCCCGGACTGCGCCTGGTCGCCGTCTCCCGCGGCGGCCCGGTCAATGTCGACCTGGCCGCGGCCACCCGCGCGGGGGTCGCCGTCAGCTTCGCCCCGGGCCGCAACGCCGCTGCCGCCGCCGAGTTCGCGATCGGCATGATGCTCGCCGCGATGCGGCGCGTCCCGGCGGCCGACGCCGAACTGCGCGCCGGGCGCTGGCGCGGTGACCTCTACGCGTACGAGGAGGCCGGAATCGAGCTGGACGGGGCGACCGTCGGGCTGGTGGGCTACGGGGCCATCGGCCGCATCGTCTCCCGGGTGCTGCGCGCCTTCGGTGCCCGGGTGCTGGTCGCGGACCCCTACACGGATCCGGAGGCCGCCCGCGCCGACGGGGTGGAACCGGTCGGCCTGGACGAACTCCTCGACCGCAGCGAGGTGGTGAGCCTGCACGCCCGGCTGACCCCGGAGACCCGCCATCTGCTGAACGCCGAGCGGATCGCGCGGATGAGGCCCGGCGCCGTCCTGGTCAACACCGCGCGCGGCGGACTCCTGGACTACGCCCCGCTGCCCGGGGCGCTGCGCAGCGGGCGGCTGGGCGCCCTGGCGCTGGACGTCTACGACGTCGAACCGCCGCCCGCCGACTGGCCGCTGCACTCCGCGCCGAACGTCGTCACCACCCCGCACCTGGCCGGGGCGACCCGGCAGACCGCCCACCGCGCGGCCGCCATCACCGCGGCCGAGGTCGCCCGGTACGTGCGCGGCGAGAAGCTCGCCCACCCCGCCAACCCCGAGGTCACGGAGGTCCGTACGCCATGAGCACCGACCGGGTGATGATCGGAGTCGATATCGGCACATCGGTCACCAAGGCCGTGGCCTTCGGCCGGGACGGGCGGGCCATCGCGTCCGCGAGCCGTCCCAGCCGGCTGGACCGGCGGTCCGGCGGCCGGGTCGAACAGGACCTGGAGGATGTGCTGCGCACCGTGGCCGAGGTGTGCCGCGAGGTCGCCGCCGCCCTGCCCGCGCCTCCCGTGGCGCTCGCCCTGACCGGCCAGGGGGACGGGCTGTGGCTGCGCGACGCGGCGGGCCGGGCGGTGCGTCCGCCGATCTCGTGGATGGACGGCAGAGCGGCCGGGACGGTGGCCCGCTGGCGCGCGGACGGCACCCTGCGGGCGCTGTGGGCGCGTACCGGTTCGGGGGTGTTCCCCGGCTGCCACGCCCCGCTGCTGGCCTGGCTCGCCGAGCATGAACCGCGGTCGCTGGAGCGGGCCGAGGTCGCGGGCTACTGCGTGGACGCGGTCGCGCAGCGGCTGACCGGGGTGATCGGGGTGGACGCCTCCGACGCCTCGCTGCCGTTCCTCGATGTCACCACCCGCCGCTATGTCCACGACGCGCTGGAGATGTGCGGAATCGCCGGGTACGCACGGCTGTTGCCGGAGCCCGCCGCGCCCGGGGCACTCGCCCCGCTGCACGAGGAGGGCGCCCGGCTGCTCGGCCTCCCGGCCGGACTCCCGGTCGCCGCGGGCCCCTACGACCTGCCCGCCTGCGCCATCGGCAGCGGGGTGCGGGAGCGGGGCGACGGACTGCTGATCGTGGGCACCACCCTGGCCTGCCAGGTCCTGACCGACGACGCCCGGATCGACCCGGCCGCCGATCCGGCCGGGATGTGGCTGTGCACCCCCGACCCCACGCGCTGGCTGCGGGCGATGCCCGCGATGGTCGGCACCGCGGCCCTGGAATGGGCGCTGGAGTTCACCGGGGCCACCACCGCCGGCCTCGACGGGATACTGGCCGACAGCCCGCCCGGCGCCCGCGGGGTCACCGCACTGCCGTTCCTGTCCGGGGCGGGCGAGCGGGCGCCGTTCGTCGAACCCGCCGCCCAGGGGCGGCTCGACGGGCTCACCCTCGCCTCGACCCGTGCCGACGCGGTCCGCGCGGTCTGCGAGTCCATCGCCTACGCCGCCCGGCACTGCCTGGAGGCGGCCGGGCTCTCCGCGAACCTGGCGCTGTGCGGCGGCGGCACCCGGTCCCGGGCCTGGACCCAGTTGTTCGCGGATGTCCTCGGCCGCCCGGTGCGGATCCCCGGAGAGCCCGAAGTGGGGGCGCGCGGCGCCGTCGCGGTCGCCTGGGAGAGCCTCGGTGAGCCGGTCGACCCGGAGCGCTGGCAGGCCGACGCGCGCACCGTCACACCCGATCCGGACCGCCGTGAGATCTTCGAACGCGGCTACGCCGACTACCGCTCGCAGCTCGCCCATGCCCTGGCCGGCTGGCGGGAAAAGGCCCGGGAACAGCAGGTGGAAGCCGCCCCGCAATAGCACATACGTGGGAAACTCCCCCGTGGGCGACACAAGATGTGGGGGCGCGTGCGTCGGCCGACACAAGATGTATGCTCGTCCTCGCTGTCGACGCAGGGGAATCCGGTGGGAATCCGGAACTGTCCCGCAACGGTGTACGTGTGCGCATATGTGTACCCGTGAGTCCGATGACCTGCCGACGGCCGTCTGAACACGTCCGGGCCTCGCGGGTTGGGTTGTTGGACGCTGCGCGGTATGCGTTCGTACGGTAGTGCGGATTCGTCATGCCCGTACGCGACCTTCGCTCCCCATCCCTCCTGGCCCCCAGCCGAGCGAGGGAGAACACTTCAGTGACCATCGCGCCCGCCGACCCGGTTTCAGAGGCCACGGCTTCCCAGGCAGAGGCCGACGCGCCCGGTACCGCGCTGCTGCGGACCCTCACCGGGCTCACCGCCGACCTGCCCGCCACCGACCCCGGCAAGGTCGCGGCCGCCGCCCTGCGCGGCCGTCATCCCGGCTCGGACGAGGCGGAGTTGCGCACTCTGGCGACCGAGGCGGCGGCCGGGCTGATCGCGGACGAGCCGGAGTACTCCCGGCTGGCCGCGCGGCTGCTGGCCCTGGCGATCACCGAGGAGGCGGCCGGGCAGGGCGCGGTCTCCTTCTCGTCCTCGGTCGCGGTGGGCCACCGCGAGGGCCTGATCGCCGACAGCACCGCCGAGTTCGTCACCACCCACGCCGCCCGGCTGGACGCGCTGGTGGAGCGGGCGCTGGCGGACGGCGCCGACAAGCGCTTCGGCTACTTCGGACTGCGCACCCTGCACAGCCGCTACCTGCTGCGCCACCCGACCACCCGTCAGGTCATCGAGACCCCGCAGCACTTCCTGCTCCGGGTCGCCTGCGGTCTGGCCGAGGACCTCGGCGAGCGAGCCCTGGACGAGGTCGCCGAGCTGTACCGGCTCACCAGCACCCTGTCCTACCTGCCCAGCTCCCCCACGCTGTTCAACTCCGGCACCCGGCATCCGCAGATGTCCTCGTGCTACCTGCTGGACTCCCCGCTGGACGAGCTGGACTCCATCTACAACCGCTACCACCAGGTCGCGCGGCTGTCGAAGCACGCGGGCGGCATCGGTCTGTCCTACTCCCGCATCCGGGCCCGCGGTTCGCTGATCCGGGGCACCAACGGGCACTCCAACGGCATCGTGCCGTTCCTGCGCACGCTGGACGCCTCGGTGGCCGCCGTCAACCAGGGCGGCCGGCGCAAGGGCGCGGCCTGTGTCTACCTGGAGACCTGGCACGCGGACATCGAGGAGTTCCTGGAGCTGCGGGACAACACCGGTGAGGAAGCCCGCCGCACCCACAACCTCAACATCGCCCACTGGATCCCGGACGAGTTCATGCGCCGGGTCGAGGCGGACGCCGACTGGTCGCTGTTCTCCCCGGCCGACGCACCGCAGCTGGTGGACCTGTGGGGCGAGGAGTTCGACACCGCGTACCGCAGGGCCGAGGCCGAGGGCCGCGCGGTCAAGCAGGTCCCGGCGCGCCAGCTCTACGCCCGGATGATGCGCACGCTCGCGCAGACCGGCAACGGCTGGATGACGTTCAAGGACGCTGCCAACCGCACCGCCAACCAGACCGCCGAGCCCGGCAAGGTCGTCCACTCCTCCAACCTCTGCACGGAGATCCTGGAGGTCACCGACGACGGCGAGACCGCCGTGTGCAACCTGGGGTCGGTCAACCTCGCGGCCCACCTGGGCGAGAACGGTCAGATGGACTGGGAGCGGCTGGACGCCACCGTCCGCACCGCCGTGACCTTCCTCGACCGCGTGGTGGACATCAACTTCTACCCCACGGACGAGGCCGGGGCCTCCAACTCCCGCTGGCGTCCGGTGGGTCTGGGCCTGATGGGCCTCCAGGACGTCTTCTTCCGGCTGCGGCTGCCGTTCGACTCCCCCGAGGCGAAGCAGCTCTCCACCCGGATCTCCGAGCGCATCATGCTCGCCGCGTACGAGGCGTCCTGTGATCTCGCCGAGCGGCACGGCCCGCATCCGGCCTGGTCCGCGACGCGCACCGCTCGCGGTGTGCTGCACCCGGACCACTACACGGACGCGGTGGCCACCTGGCCGGAGCGCTGGGAGGCCCTGCGGCAGCGGATGGCGAAGTCCGGGATGCGGAACTCGCTGCTGCTGGCCATCGCGCCGACCGCGACCATCGCCTCGATCGCCGGTGTCTACGAGTGCATCGAGCCGCAGGTCTCCAACCTCTTCAAGCGCGAAACCCTCAGCGGTGAGTTCCTCCAGGTCAACTCCTACCTGATCGACGACCTGAAGAAGCTGGGCGTCTGGGACGCGCAGACCCGTGAGGCGCTGCGCGAGTCCAACGGCTCGGTCCAGGACTTCTCCTGGGTGCCCGCGGACGTCCGGGCGCTGTACCGCACCGCCTGGGAGGTGCCGCAGCGCGCCCTGATCGACATGGCCGCGGCCCGTACGCCGTACCTCGACCAGAGCCAGTCGCTGAACCTCTTCATGGCCTCGCCGACCATCGGCAAGCTCAGCTCGATGTACGCGTACGCCTGGAAGCAGGGCATCAAGACCACGTACTACCTGCGTTCGCGCCCGGCGACCCGGATCGCCCAGTCGGCGCGCGGCGGCGCGGCCGCCGCCACCATCCCCGTCCAGCAGGCGCCCGCCGACGAGGACGCCATCGCCTGCTCCCTGGAGAACCCCGAGTCCTGCGAGGCATGCCAGTAATGTCCAACTCTGCAAAGAACCTGCTCGACCCGGGTTTCGAACTCACCCTCCGGCCGATGCGGTACCCGGACTTCTACGACCGCTACCGCGACGCGATCAAGAACACCTGGACGGTGGAGGAGGTCGACCTCCACTCGGACGTGGCCGACCTCGCCAAGCTCTCCCCGGGCGAGCAGCACCTGATCGGCCGCCTGGTCGCGTTCTTCGCGACCGGCGACTCGATCGTGGCCAACAACCTGGTGCTGACGCTCTACAAGCACATCAACTCCCCCGAGGCGCGGCTGTACCTCTCGCGGCAGCTCTTCGAGGAGGCCGTGCACGTCCAGTTCTATCTGACGCTGCTGGACACCTACCTCCCCGATCCGGACGACCGCACCGCGGCGTTCGCGGCCGTGGAGAAGATCCCCTCCATCCGGGAGAAGGCGGAATTCTGCTTCCGCTGGATGGACTCGGTGGAGAAGCTGGACCAGTTGGAGACCAAGGCCGACCGGCGCCGCTTCCTGCTCAACCTGATCTGCTTCGCCGCCTGCATCGAGGGGCTGTTCTTCTACGGCGCCTTCGCCTACGTCTACTGGTTCCGCTCGCGCGGGCTGCTGCACGGCCTGGCGACCGGCACCAACTGGGTGTTCCGCGACGAGTCGATGCACATGGAGTTCGCCTTCTCGGTGGTGGACACCGTCCGCCAGGAGGAGCCCGACCTCTTCGACGACGAACTCGAGCACCAGGTCACCGAGATGCTCAAGGAGGCCGTCGAGGCGGAGCTCCAGTTCGCCCGCGACCTGTGCGGTGACGGGCTGCCGGGGATGAACACCGCCTCGATGAAGGAGTACCTCGAGTGCGTGGCCGACCAGCGCCTGATGCGCCTCGGCTTCCCCACCGTCTTCGGCTCGGAGAACCCGTTCTCCTTCATGGAGCTCCAGAACGTCCAGGAGCTGACCAACTTCTTCGAGCGGCGCGCCTCGGCGTACCAGGTCGCGGTCGAGGGTTCGGTCTCCTTCGACGACGAGTTCTGACCGGCTGACCCACCGCGTACGCGCCACGGGCCGGACCCCTCGGTGGGGTCCGGCCCGTGGTGCGTCGGGTGGGGGCGCGCTCAGTCGTTGGGCACGGTCTCGTAGCGCGGGGTGCCCTCGGCCATCTGCCGCAGCACGTCCTTGCGGTCGCGCTTGGAGAGCCGGTCGATGTAGAGGCGGCCGTAGAGGTGGTCGGTCTCGTGCTGGAGGCAGCGGGCGAAGTAGCCGGTGCCGCGCACCGCGATCGGCTTGCCCTCGGCATCCTGGCCGCGGACCACGGCGACGTCCGGGCGGGGCAGCTCGGCGTAGGCGGAGGGGACGGACAGGCAGCCCTCGTTGGAGTCGTCCAGCACCCGGCTCTCGGCGGGCAGCTCGTCCAGCACCGGGTTGCAGACCACGCCGACGTGCCGGACGCCCTCGTCGTCCATGCAGTCGTAGACGAAGACCTTCAGGTCCACGCCGATCTGGTTGGCGGCCAGGCCCACGCCCTCCGCCGCCCGCTGGCTGGCGAACATGTCGTCCACGAGCCGCGCCAGGTCGTCACCGAACTCGGTGACCTCCTGGCACTCGCGGTGCAGCACCGGATTGCCGACGACGGTGATCGGGCGGGCGGTGCCGCGCTCGCGGTAGGCCCGCTCGCGCTCCTCGCAGTTCTCCGTGTCCACGATGAACTCGCCGTCCACCTGCTGTTCAGTCCCTTGCTGCGACATCGTCCGCCGTACGCCTTCCTTCAACCCTGATGCGTCGCCCTACAGAGTACGGCCCGCCCGGAGTGACACGGGCGTCAGCAGACCTCTTCCAGATCCCGCCACTCACGGGTGTCCGGGCTGTCGGCGACCCAGCCGTCCAGCAGCCCCCGCACCAGCCCGCTCGGCGCGGCGATCCCGCATTCGCGCTCGGCGACCCACAGCGAGCCCGAGCCCGCCGTACGGTGCCCCAGCGGCCCGGGGTGGCCCGGCTCGCTGTGGTCGTGCGGGTCCAGGTGCTCGCCCTCGCCCTCGTCGCTGGGCATCCGGCTCTCCGAACAGGAGCGGCACAGCAGCCGCACCGAGGACGACCAGTCCTCGGCGGCGAAGCCCGCGTCCGCGGCGAGCCGCTCCAGGGCGTCCCGGTCGGCCTCGGTGGCCGCCTCCAGCAGCACCACCCAGGTGGGCACCGGGGACGGCGCCCACAGCTCGATCTCGTCGAAGACGGGGTAGGCCGGGCCCGCGGAGGTCACCCGTTCACCGTGGGGCACGCCGTCGTGCAGCACCACCTCGCCCCAGCGCCGCCCGGAGGACGGCAGCGGGATGGACAGCACCTCGATCCGGGCCGGGTCCAGCCTGCGGCCCCAGACCACCTCGGCCTCGCCCTCCGGCGACAGCCGCACCGCAGCGCTGCCCAGCTCCATGCCCAGCGGCTCACCGGACGCGGACGCCTCACCGGGCACCTTGAGCCCGTACGCCTGCCAGGCGCGGCGCGCCAGCGGCCAGTCCTGGAGGGCGGTGGCGGCGATGCCCACGTTCCACCAGTCGGGAGCGCCGGTCTCCCGGTCCAGCAGCGCGACCGCGCGCAGCCCGGCGGCGCGGGCCTGCTCCCAGTCGTGCCGGAACTTGTGCAGCAGGGCCAGGTTGAACCAGGACTCCGACAGCCACGGCTCCAGATCGGCGGCGCGGGTCAGCAGCGCGCCCGCGTCCTCGTACCGGCCGTCGCCGATGAGCGTGAACGCACGGTCCGTGGCCTGCCGCCATGAGGCGGACGGCCGGTGCCGTACCTTGCCGAAGATCTTCACGATTCCCGCCTGCCGGTATCGAAGTAGTCCCGAACCAGATGCCTTCGCGGACGGCGTCGCCCTCCCTGGGGGACAACCTGCCACACATTCGCGGACATCTCAGCCCGGCCCCTCTCGCTTCGGCCGGGACACGATGCCCACCACACCTCCTTGCCACCGGCCATCGGCCCGACACCCCTCTCCTCGCATCCAACCATGCCTCTTGGGACACCCGCTCATTACCCGCGAGTTCTCAGCGGGGACCGGCCCCGCACCGGGCTGGACAGCACCGTGGCGAGCGCCTCGACCACCGCCGGGTCGAAGTCACGGGCCGTGGCCAGCCGCAGCCGCTCCAGGGCGTGCAGCGGGGCCGCTCCCGCGGTGCCCGCCGGGCCGTCCGGCCCTGCCGCCGGGGCGGTCGCCAGCTCGGTGTACGCGTTCACCGCGCGCACGATACGCGCGGTGAGCGGCTGGTCCCGGTACGGGTCGGCCTGCCGCTCGACGATCACCGCCACCTCGGCGGGTACCCCGGTCTGGCGCACCACAGCACCTCCCAGCAGGGCGATTCTGCGCTGTTCCGCCCCCGGCAGCGGTTCGGTGGCCCCGGCGGGGACCGGGTCCACCAGGGAGAGCTGCCCGATGTCGTGCATCAGCGCCGCGTACTCCAGCACGGTCAGCGCCGGTTCGGAGAGTCCCAGCTCACGGCCGACGGCCCGGCTGAGCCCGGCGACCGTACGGGCATGGCCCGCGGGGGTGTACCCGGCTATCTCGGTGGAGCGGGCCAGCGAGGCGATGGTCTGCCGGTAGGTGGCCCGTATGCCCGCGTAACGGCGGAACGCGTACTGGATCAGCAGCAGCGGCACCGACAGCACCGGAAGCGCCCCCAGCCCGGCGACGGCGACCCCCAGCGCCATCACCACCCCGGTCGCGCAGATCGCCGACCCGACCCCGGGCAGCGCCCACAGCTCGTCGCGGAGCAGCGGGACGTACGGCCAGCCGGTACGGGCGCGGGCCAGCGCGGCGGCCAGCACGGCGTCGCACAGCGCGGTCAGGGCCAGCAGTGCGAGCAAATAGCCGACCGTGGCCGCCCCCTGGCCGAACCAGGAGGTCAACCGGCCGGTGTGGTGCAGCGGTTGGAAGCAGGTGGCGGCGAACGCGACGGTGAGCACCCGGCGGGCGGTGTGCCCGGGGTCGGCCGGGCAGCCCAGCGCCAGCCGCGGCACCATGCCCGCCAGGGAGGCGGCCACGACGACGGTGACGACCTGGAGGACCCCGTGGGTGGTGGGCTGCCCGTCGAGGTGTCCCAGCAGGGCGTAGCCCAGGGCGCCCGCGGCGGCCACCGGCGCGGGCTCTCCGCGCTGTTCGTGCTCTCCGCTCGCGCGCGGGAGCGCGGGCGGGACATCGGCGCACCGGATGGCCTCCCCGACGGCGATGAGCACCCCGAAGGCGAGCGCCGCCTCCGGTTCGCGCACCCCGTGCCACTCGGTCCAGCCGAGCGCGACGACGGCGAGCGCCCCGGCGGCGCCGTACACCGCGGCCACGGTGAGGGCCCCGGTCCGGCGCTCGCCCTCGGCCGCGCCCCGGATCCCGCCCCGCCGCGACCGGCCCACCGCCCGGATGTGCCGCCCGGCGAGCCGATCGAGGGGGTCGGTGAACCGCCGCGCGGCCGTCCGGTCCGCGCGGGAGCCCGGCGGACCCGCGCCGGGGGTGGCGTCGGTGGAACCGGCCGTATCGGCGGGGCCCGCCGGTCCGGGCACCCCGCGGGCCCCGGCCGGCGCGGTGGTCTCCCGTGTCCCGGGCCGTCGCAGCGGCCCCCGGGCCGGGGGGCGGTGCGCCCGACCGCGTGCGATGTGCCCGGCGGCGCTCTCGTCGCGGGCGCGGCGCTCGTCGGCGGGATCGCGCCCGGCGGTCACGGCGCACCGTCCGTGGTGTCCGGGCGGGCTGCGGCGGATCCGCCGCGGGTCGCCGCGACGGCGGGTTCGGGCAGGGCCCGCGACGGGTCTGCCGGAGCGTTTCCGCGCTCCTCACCGGCGGCGTCCGCCGTGACGGCGGCGTGCCAGCCGTGCCGGTCCAGGGCGCGGGAGAAGGCCCGCACCATCCGGGGGTCGAAATGCGAGCCCGCGCACCGCTTGAGCTCCTCGACCGCGGTGGCCACCGGCCGCCCCCGCCGGTACGTACGCGTGGAGGTCATCGCGTCGAAGGCGTCGGCCACCGCGACCACCCGGGCGAACTCCGGGATCTGCGTTCCGGCCAGCCCGTACGGATAGCCGGTGCCGTCCAGCCGTTCATGGTGGTGCAGGATGGCCGCGCGCGCCTCGCCCAGGAAGCCGATGCCGCGGACCATCTCATGGCCGTACTCGGGGTGCAGCTCGATGATCCGGCGCTCCTCGGGGGTCAGCGGCCCGTTCTTGCGCAGGATCCGGGTGGGCACGCCCAGCTTGCCCACGTCGTGGAGGATGCCCGCGATCCGCAGCGCCTCCAGCCGGTCACCGCGCATGCCCAGCTCGCGGGCGATCATCGCCGAGGCGCGGCCGACGCGTTCGCTGTGCCCGCGGGTGTAGCGGTCCTTGATGTCGACGGCCTGGACGAGGGCGCGGATGGTCGCCTGGTGGGCGCCGCGCTCCCGGTGGTAGAGGGCGAAGACGCAGGCGGAGACGTACATCGGCAGCAGCACCAGCAGCGCCGCGGGCGGTCCGTAGGGGCTGTGCCAGAGCACCGCCATGGCCAGCCCCGCCGGACCGTGCACCAGGTGCGGGACGAGCGAGCCGAGGACCCGGCCGCGCCAGGCGGCGCGCGGGGAGTGCCGCTCGGCGCTGACCAGCACCCCGCACTCCAGGACGATCACGGCCAGGCAGAGCACCAGCGCGGCGGCGGTCGCGGCGGCCAGGGCGGACGGGAAGCCGGGTGCGCCGGGCGCTGGGACGGCGTCGAGCGCCGCCCGTCCGCCGAGTGCGCCGAACGTCCGTGCGGCGGCCCAGACGGCCACGGCCTGCTGTGCGGCGTGCCAGATCCGGCGCACCCCGGCCGGGCGCCGTTCGACCGGCGCGAGCAGCGCACCCGGGACGGCGACGAGAGCGGCCGCGGCGGGTGGCAGCAGAAAAGCCCCGGCCAGAAGCACGGGGCTGTACCACTCCGGCCACGGGGCCCGGGTGCCGCGGGCTCCCGCCGCGTAGACCGCGGCGAGGAGGACGACGGTGGCCCAGGGGACGGCGGCCTGGGGCCGGAGCACGGGGGCGGCGCACACCGCGGCGGTGAATACGGCGCACAGAACGTAGATGCGCGCCCCGAGAGGAAGTGCCCGCACGGCGCCCTCCTCCCGGTCCAGGGTCCGCCCTGCGCCCCTCACGGGCGGGGCGGGTCAGATTCGGGAGGATAGAGCCGCGAGCGGCGGTGACGACCGGGCGAGCCGCCCGATTGCACACCTTCGGGTGATGATCGGACCACCGTGGCACCCCGTGGTGGTCACACTCCGCCGCGGATCACTCCGGGGCGGTGCGGATCACTCCTGGGCGGTGCTGGGGGCGTTCTCCGGGGCGGGGGTCTCCGCGGTGATCTCCCGCTCGGGAACCGCCTGGCCGGACCGGATCAGCTCGATCCGGCCCATCACCTTCGACCGGAGGTCGCTGGGCACGTCGTCATGGCCGCAGCACCGCTTGACCAGCTTCTTCACGGCCTTCTCCAGACCGTACTTCTCCAGGCACGGGGAGCACTCGTCGAAATGCACCTCGAACTTGGCGCAGTCGCCGTCCGGCATCTCGTGATCGAGGAACTCGTAGAGATGGTCGAGGACCTCGGAGCAATCCGTCTCGTGCGGCTCTCCGCAGCTCATGAGCCCGCGCCTTTCCGATCGTGCGACTCGTCCGCCGCGGCGGACGCGCCCGCCGGGACCAGCCCGCGCCCACGCGCGTAGTCCTCCAGCAGTTCACGCAGCTGACGGCGCCCCCGGTGCAGGCGGGACATCACCGTACCGATGGGTGTCCCCATGATGTCGGCGATCTCCTTGTACGCAAACCCCTCGACATCCGCGAGGTACACCGCGATACGGAACTCCTCGGGGATGGCCTGGAGGGCCTCCTTGACGTCCGAATCCGGCAGGTGGTCGAGGGCCTGGGACTCGGCCGAACGCAGCCCCGTCGACATATGCGACTCGGCGCGCGCGAGCTGCCAGTCCTCGATCTCCTCGGCCGCGCTGCGCTGCGGTTCCCGCTGCTTCTTGCGGTACGAGTTGATGAAGGTGTTGGTGAGGATGCGGTACAACCACGCCTTGAGGTTGGTGCCCTCACGGAACTGATGGAAGGAGCCGTACGCCTTCGCGTACGTCTCCTGTACGAGGTCCTCGGCATCGGCCGGATTACGCGTCATGCGCAACGCGGCGGAGTACATCTGGTCGAGGAAGGTGAGCGCGTCCCGCTCGAAGCGCGCATTGCGCTCGGCGGCGGTCTCCTGCGGCCGCTCGGCCGGCTCTCCCTCGTTGACGCCGTCGGTCCCTGCGTCGGTCCCAGTGACCTGACCCACCTCCTCCAGCTTCGGGGCGGGGCCGGATGCGGACCCGCTCGAATCGGAGAATAGACGACCTTCCGGTCCGCCCGCCGCTCCAATCTTCGCGGTCTGCGCCGCCTCCGCTTGCGTCCACTCCAGGTCAGCGGCGTGCGGGCGGGCCGGGCAAGCAAGCGAACCCATGCGGGGAACTCCCTTTCCTCGTGCGGTGCCATCGCGCGGTGAATACCGATGTCCCGTGCAACACCGGACCCGCCCCCGGCATTCCCGGTCCGAGCCCGGAAATGCCGGGTCCTGCGGGCCCCGGGCCGGACCCGGAGGACCCGGCCACCGGGGGGGGAAGCGGGACCCGGCCGAACCTTGCCGACCCGCCAGGCCCCAGCCGGTCCGGTCAGCCCAGAGCCCGGGGCAGCCAGCCGGTGACCGCCTCGGTGATCACCGCGAGGGTCTCCGCCTCACCGATACCGGCCGACTTCGGCACCGCGAAGCCGTGGTCGCCGTGGGGCACCTCGACCAGTTCGCTCCCGGCGGGCAGCCGGGGGAACTCCTCGGGGCGGCCGAAGGGGTCCCGGCCGCCCTGGACCACCAGGGTGGGCACCCCGGCCCCCAGCAGCTCCTCCGCACGGGACTTCTCCGGCCTGCCCGGTGGATGCAGCGGGAAGGACAGTGCCAGCACGGCGGCCGCGCCCAGCTCACGGGCGGTCCGGCAGGCCACCCGGGCGCCCGCGCTGCGGCCGCCCGCGACCACCGGGAGCCCGGCCTTCTCCAGCGCGGGCCACAGGGCGCGCCATCCGGTGTCGAGCGTCTTCGGCGCGGGCGCGACCTTCTTCCCGGCCACCCGCCAGGGCTGCTCCACCAGCGCGACGCTCACCCCGTGTGCGGGCAGCCCGGCGGCCAGGGCACGCAGGTCCCGCGCTTCGATCCCGCCGCCCGCGCCATGGCTCACGGCCAGCACGGCACGGGCGCCGGGGACGCGATGCCAGGTGATACGGGCATCGCCGACCGGGGTCGGCACGGTTTCGGTCGTCTTCGTACTCACCCGGCCATCCTGCCGTGCCACGGGGCACACAGCGCGGAAGGCGTCAGAAGAGCGTGGCCTCCTCCGGCGCCTCCAGCTCCGTCAGCAGCTCCGGGCCGTTGTTGCGGACATCACTGACCCCGGTCCCGACCGGGTACGCGCGCAGCAGACCCGCGGGCGGCGGGGCCAGCAGCGGACGCAGATCGTCCGGGTCGGTACGGGCCGGATCGAGCCACTCCGCCCAGCGGTCCTCGGTGAGCACCAGCGGCATCCGGGGGTGGATATCGGCCAGCGAACGCGGTCCGCCGCCCTCGTCCGCCGATGCCCCGGCGGCCGGCGCGCCGGGCACCTCGGCGAACGGCTCCCGCTCCGCCTCCGTGGTGATCACCGTGCAGGTCACCCACCACGCCCGGGGGTGCTCATCCGGCAGCGTCCGGTCCCGCCAGAACTCGTACAGCCCGGCCATCGCCATCACCGAACCGTCCACCGGGGTCACGAAGTACGGCTGCTTGCGCGGCCGCTTGCGCTTCCCCTTCTCCTCCAACTGCCGCTCCCCGGACCCGGTCACCCACTCGTAATAGCCGTCGGCGGGCAGGATGCAGCGGCGCGAGGCGAACGGCCGCCGGTACGAGGGCTTCTCGTGTACCGTCTCCGCCCTGGCGTTGATCATCTTCACCCCGCCCTCGGGCGACTTCGCCCAGGACGGCACCAGCCCCCACTTCAGCGCCCTGAGCTGGCGGACCGGACGCGGCTCCGCGGCGTCTTTCAAGGGGCGTTCGAGCACCGCGTACACACCCTTGGTGGGCGCGACGTTCCAGTCGGGCGCCAGGGTCTCCGCCGGCTCCCACTTCTCCACTCCGAAGGCCCCGGCGAGATCCTCCGGCTTCCGGCTCGCTGCGTATCGACCGCACATAGGTGCCACACTGCCACGACGCCCGCGCCCGGTGGCCGCCGAGCCGGGAATCGAGCCCGACGGCCCGCCAGGGGCCGACCGCAACGCCAGCCGCGAGGAGCCGCCCGCCCATGGACGTCACGAACGCCGCCGAGCTGTGGGACCGCGTCGTCGGAACCCAGCCGGACCCCACCAGCTGGCTGGTCGTCTCCACCGGGCTCGTCGCGCTGGCCGTGGTGGTCTACCGGACGACCTGGCGGATATCCCGCAACGCCATCACCATCGCCCACGAGGGCGGCCACGGGCTGGTCGCGCTGCTCAGCGGGCGGCGGCTGGACGGCATACGCCTGCACTCCGACACCTCGGGGCTGACCGTCTCGCGCGGCAAGCCGACCGGCCTGGGCATGATCCTCACCGCGGCCGCCGGGTACACCGCGCCCTCGCTGCTGGGGCTGGCCGGTGCCTGGCTGCTGGCCTCGAACCACATCACCGCCCTGCTGTGGGGGACCACGGCGCTGCTCGCCGCGATGCTGGTGATGATCCGCAACGCGTACGGCGTGCTCACCGTCGTCCTCACCGGCGCCGCCTTCTTCCTGGTCTCCTGGCTGACCGGACCGGATGTCCAGGCGGCGTTCGCCTACGCGGTGGTGTGGTTCCTGCTGCTGGGCGGTGTCCGCCCGCCCTTCGAGCTCCAGCGCAAGCGCCGGCTCGGCGGCGCGTACGACTCCGACCCCGACCAACTGGCCCGGCTCACCGGCATTCCGGCCGGTGCCTGGCTGCTGCTGTTCCACGTCGTCTCGCTGTGCTCACTGCTCGCCGGCGGTCGCTGGCTGCTGGGGATGTGAGCCGTACGAGCCCCCGGCGCACCCCGTGCGCCAAGAAGGGTGGCTCTGTGTTTCGACTGGGTTTCGCCACTTTTGATCGAGAATGGCATTCTCGGCGAGCCACTAAAGTGAGACCCATGACCGGCATTGAGACATCCCCGGGCTCGCACCCCGCCCTCTGGCCCGCTCCGACCGCCGACGGAGCGGTCGACGCGACCGTCACCGTGCCCGGCTCGAAGTCGGTTACCAACCGCGGTCTGATCCTGGCCGCGCTCGCCGCCGAACCCGGCTGGCTGCGCCGTCCGCTCCGCTCCCGCGACACCCTGCTGATGGCCGAGGCGCTGCGGGCGATGGGCGTGGGCATCGAGGAGGGCGTGGGCCCCGACGGCGGCGGCGAGGTCTGGCGGGTCATCCCGGCCGGACTGCACGGCCCGGCCACGGTGGACGTCGGCAACGCGGGCACCGTGATGCGTTTCCTGCCGCCGGTCGCCGCCCTGGCCGACGGACCGATCCGGTTCGACGGCGACCCGCGCTCGCACGAGCGTCCGCTGCACGGGGTGATCGACGCGCTGCGCGCGCTCGGCGCCCGGATCGACGACGACGGCCGCGGCGCGCTGCCGATGACCGTGCACGGCGGCGGGGCGCTGGACGGCGGCCCGGTGCGGATCGACGCCTCGTCCTCGTCCCAGTTCGTCAGCGCGCTGCTGCTGTCCGCGCCGCGCTTCAACCAGGGGGTCGAGGTGCGCCACGTCGGCGCCGCGCTGCCCTCCCTGCCGCATATCCGGATGACCGTGGACATGCTGCGCGCCGCGGGCGCCCGGGTGGACACCCCCGAGGCCGGCGGTGAGCGGGGCGTCTGGCGGGTGGCGCCGAGCGCGCTGCTCGGCCGTGACCTGGTCGTCGAGCCCGATCTGTCCAACGCGGCGCCGTTCCTGGCCGCCGCCCTGGTCACCGGCGGCCGGGTGACCATCCCCGACTGGCCCGAGCACACCACCCAGCCCGGCGACGAGCTGCGCCGGATCTTCACCGAGATGGGCGGTTCCTGTGAGCTGACCGAGGCCGGTCTGACCTTCACCGGCACCGGCCGGATCACCGGTATCGACGCCGATCTGCACGAGGTGGGCGAGCTCACCCCGGTGATCGCGGCGGTCGCGGCGCTCGCCGACTCCGATTCGGTGCTGCGCGGCATCGGCCACCTGCGGATGCACGAGACCGACCGGCTGGCCGCCCTGGCCAAGGAGATCAACGGCCTCGGCGGTGAGGTCACCGAGACCGAGGACAGTCTGCGGATCTCCCCGGCCCCGCTGCGCGGCGGGATCTTCCACACCTACGAGGACCACCGGCTGGCCACCGCCGCCGCGGTCATCGGTCTGGCCGTCGAGGGCGTCCAGGTCGAGAACGTGGCGACCACCGCCAAGACCCTGCCCGACTTCCCCGGCCTGTGGACCGGCATGCTCGACGCGACGACACCCTCGGCGCGGAGAGCCTGAGAGTCTGCCGCCATGCGCCGCTACGGCAAGCACACCGACGAGGACGACGTACGGGTCCGTCCCAACCGCAAGGGCAACCGCCCGCGCACCAGCATCCGCCCCAAACACGAGGACGCCGCCGAGGGATTCGTCCTGACGGTGGACCGCGGACGGCTCACCGTCCTGGTCGAGGACCGCACCATCATCGCCATGAAGGCCCGTGAACTGGGCCGCAAGGGCGTCGTGGTCGGCGACCGGGTCGCGGTCGTCGGCGATCTCTCCGGCGACAAGGACACCCTGGCCCGGATCGTCCGGGTCGAGGAGCGGTCCTCCGTGCTGCGCCGGACCGCCGATGACGACGACCCGTACGAACGGGTGGTGGTCGCCAACGCCGACCAGCTGGCGATCGTCACCGCGCTCGCCGACCCCGAGCCCCGGCCGCGGCTGATCGACCGCTGTCTGGTGGCGGCCTTCGACGCGGGTCTGGAGCCCCTGCTCGTCCTGACCAAGTCCGATCTGGCCCCGGCCGACACCCTGCTGGAGACGTACCAGTCCCTCGGTGTGCCCTACGCCGTCACCAACCGGGACGAACTCGCCGACGGACAGGCCGCGGAGCGGGTGCGCGAGCGGCTCGCGGACCGGGTCACGGTCTTCGTCGGCCACTCGGGAGTGGGGAAGACCACCCTGGTCAACGCTCTGGTCCCGGACCGCAAACGGGCCACCGGCCGGGTGAACGCGGTCACCGGGCGGGGCCGTCACACCACCACCTCCGCCCTCGCCCTCCCCCTCCCGGACGACAAGGGATGGGTGATCGACACACCGGGCGTGCGCTCCTTCGGACTGCACCATGTGGACCCGGCGCGGGTCATCCACGCCTTCCCGGAGCTGGAGCCGGGCACCGAGGGCTGTCCGCGCGCGTGCAGCCACGACGAGCCGGACTGCGCGCTGGACCAGTGGGTGACCGACGGCCACGCCGACCCGGCCCGTCTCTACTCGCTGCGGCGGCTGCTCGCCACCCGGGAGCGGCGCGAGGGGGACTGATCCGGGCGCCCGGCCACGTTTGCCGCCCACTACGGGAGGTAAATGGATAATCACATCAAGGCACCCTCCGGCGAACGCGGCCGTCAGCGATACGGGAGGAATCTGTATGGCGTGGCTGCTGGTCGTGGTCGCCGGAATCCTCGAAACCGGGTTCGCCGTCTGTCTCAAGCTCTCGCACGGCTTCACCCGCATCTGGCCCACCGTCGCCTTCGCCGCCTTCGCACTGGGCAGCTTCGGACTGCTGACCCTGTCGCTGAAGAAGCTGGACGTGGGCCCGGCGTACGCGGTGTGGACGGGGATCGGGGCGGCCGGGACCGCCATCTACGGCATGGTCTTCCTCGGCGACCTGGTCTCCACCTTGAAGATCGTCTCCATCAGTCTGGTGATCGTCGGGGTGATGGGGCTCCAGCTCTCCGGCTCGGGGCACTGACTCTCCGGCCCGGGGCGCTGAGCGGCGGGGCGGCCAGCGCGCCGCGCACCACCGTCGCCACGTCCGCCGCCGGGGCGGGGGCGACCACATAGGCCAGCGCCAGCCGCGCGGCCGTATCGCAGGCGCGGGCCAGTTCCCCCGGCCCGGCCCGTGGCCACTGCCCGGCCAGCAGCCGCACCGACCGCTCCCGGACCTGGCCCAGCAGTTCGACCGGGGTGGGCAGCGGTGCCAGGCCCTCCGCCCGCTCCGCGGCCCGGGGGCGCAGCGAGCGCGCGGCCCGCGGTGGTGGCGGGCAGGTCCCCGCGGGCGCGGGCAACCGCTCCCCCCAGCAGCCTGTGAGCACCGCCCGCACCAGCGGGTTATCGGTCGCGGTCCGGACCGTCCAGACGGCGGCCGCGGCCAGCCGCTCACCGGGGTCCGTGGCGCCGGGCGGCTGGGTGAGCACCCGCTCCACCCCGCTGAGGTACGCATCCGCCTCGCGCCGCACCAGGGCGCGGGCCAGACCGTCCTTGCCGCCGAACTCGTTGTAGAGCGTCTGCCGCGAGACCCCGGCGGCCGACGCGACGTCGACCATCCGGACCGCCGCCCACGAGCCTCCCGCGAGCGCGGTGAAGGCCGCGTCCAACAAGGATTCGCGTGCTGCGGGCACCGCCACCTCCCCGGCCGGGTGCGGACAGAATTGACGGAGCGCCAGACACTGTCAAGGCATCCGCGCGCTCCGGCACACCGTGCCCCGGGCGCGCTCATGTGGCTTCGGTTCATCCCGGCTCGATACTGTTCGGCCATGCCCGACTACCACGATGACCTGCGTCTGGCCCATGTCCTCGCGGACGCCGCCGACGCCACGACGATGGAGCGGTTCAAGGCCCTGGACCTCAAGGTCGAGACCAAACCCGATATGACCCCGGTGAGCGAGGCCGACAAGGCGGCCGAGGAGCTGATCCGCGGCCAGCTTCAGCGCGCCAGGCCACGCGACGCGGTACTCGGCGAGGAGTTCGGCAGCCAGGGCAGCGGACCGCGCCGCTGGGTCATCGACCCGATCGACGGCACCAAGAACTACGTTCGCGGGGTGCCGGTCTGGGCCACCCTGATCGCGCTGATGGAGCGCGGCGAGGGCGGCGACCGGCCGGTGGTCGGAGTGGTCTCGGCGCCGGCGCTGGGCCGCCGCTGGTGGGCGGCGGAGGGGCTCGGCGCGTACACCGGGCGGAGCCTGTCGTCCGCCTCCCGGCTGCGGGTCTCCGGGGTGACCCGGCTCGCCGACGCCTCGTTCGCGTACTCCTCGCTCAGCGGCTGGGAGGAGCGGGGGAAGCTGGACCGCTTCCTGGAGCTGACCCGGGCCTGCTGGCGCACCCGCGGCTACGGCGACTTCTGGCCGTACATGATGGTCGCCGAGGGCTCGGTGGACATCTGCGCCGAACCGGAACTGTCGCTGTGGGACATGGCGGCGAACGCGGTGATCGTCCAGGAGGCGGGCGGCCGCTTCACCGGGCTGGACGGGGTGCCGGGGCCGAACAGCGGTGACGCGGCGGCGTCCAACGGACTGCTCCACGGCCCGCTGCTGGATCACCTCCGGTCCTGAGTCCCGGGGGTCCCGAGTCCCGGAGGCCCTGAGTCCCGGAGGCCATGAGTCCCGGGGTGCCCGCGGGGCGCCTCGGGGCGTGCGGAGGCGTCCGGGGCCCGCTCGGAGGGTCAACCGGCGCGGAGGAGCCAGGAAGTGGTGAGTCCGCTTCCGCGCGCCCTTGTTGAGTCCGCCAAGGCATGTGAACATGAGAATCCAGGACCTTGTGAACTTGTGCATCCTTTCACAGGTGCCCTCCGGTGCCGGATTCCCGTGGATGCACCAAGGAGGTGGCTCCATCCATGCCCATGTACGTCCGTGACGCCATGAGCTCGGTGGTCCTCACCATCGGCCCCGCACACACACTCCGCCAGGCCGCCCGGCTGATGTCGGCCCGCCGGGTGGGATCGGCCGTCGTGCTCGATCCCGACACCAGCGGACTCGGCATCCTCACCGAGCGGGACATCCTCAACTCCCTGGGCGAGGGCCAGGATCCCGACCTCGAGACCGCGCACTCCCACACCACCGCAGATGTCGTCTTCGCGGCCCCCGGATGGACGCTGGACCAGGCGGCGCGCACGATGTCGCACGGCGGCTTCCGCCATCTCATCGTGCTCGACGCGGGCGATCCGGTCGGGGTGGTCTCGGTGCGCGACATCATCCGCTGCTGGGCCCCGGTCCCGCAGCCCGCGATGGCCTGAGGCACCGGTCCGGCGCCCCCGTGGCACACGGAGAGGCCGGAGCCCCTTGGCGTCCGGCCTCTCCGGTTCTTACGGCAAGCGCCCTCAGCCGCGCAGGGCCTGGACCGCGGCCTCCAGCCGCTTGCCGTAGTCCGCGTCCGCCCTGCGGAAGTTCCCGATCGCCCGGTGCGCGATGTCATCGCGCGACACCCGCGCGATGAAGCCCGCGAGGTTGGCGATCAAGCGCTCCTTCTCCTCGTCCGACATCAGCCGGTAGAGGTTGCCCGCCTGGACGAAGTCGTCGTCCTCGGCGTGCGAGGGAGCGGGGTGGTCACCGGTGCGGCCGGAGACCGTGACCGGCTGCCACAGCGGACGGCCGGTCTCCGCCGGACCGCCGAAGCTGTTCGGCTCGTAGTTCTTGGCGCCCGCGTGACGGCCGTCGTACAGGAAGCCGTCCCGGCCGTGGGTGCGCGCCTCGGTGGCGTGCGGCCGGTTCACCGGCAGGTGGTCGGCGTTGATCCCGACGCGGTAGCGGTGGGCGTCGCCGTAGGCGAACAGCCGGCCCTGGAGCATCTTGTCCGGGGACGGGCCGATCCCCGGCACCAGATGGGCGGGCGAGAAGATCGACTGCTCGACCTCGGCGAAGATGTTCCGCGGGTTGCGGTTGAGCTCCAGCGTGCCGATCTCGATCGGCGGGTAGTCCTCGTGCGGCCAGACCTTGGTCAGGTCGAACGGGTTGAACCGGTAGTCCGCCGCGTCCGCCTCGGGCATGATCTGCACCTGCACGGTCCAGCGGGGGAAGTCACCGCGCTCGATGGCCTCGCGCAGATCGCGCTGATGGCTGTCGGGGTCCTTGCCCGCGATCACCTCGGCCTCTTCGGCGGTGAGGTTCCTGATGCCCTGGTCGGTCTTGAAGTGGTACTTGACCCAGAAGACCTCACCGGCGTCATTGGTCCACTGGTAGGTGTGCGAGCCGTAGCCGTTCATATGCCGGTAGGACGCGGGGATACCGCGGTCGCCGAAGAGCCAGGTGACCTGGTGGGTGGACTCGGGCGACAGACCCCAGAAGTCCCAGACGTTGTCCGCCTCCTGCGAACCGGTGTACGGATCGCGCTTCTGGGTGTGGATGAAGTCGGGGAACTTGATGGCGTCCTTGATGAAGAACACCGGGGTGTTGTTCCCGACCAGGTCGTAATTGCCCTCTTCGGTGTAGAACTTCAGCGCGAAACCGCGCGGGTCGCGCACCGCATCCGCCGAGCCCAGGTTCCCGGCCACCGTGGAGAAGCGCAGGAACGTCTCGGTCTGCTTGCCGACCTCGGAGAGGAACGCCGCACGGGTGTAGGGCGTCACATCCGCGGTCACCGTGAAGGTGCCGTACGCTCCGGCACCCCGCGCATGGACGATCCGCTCCGGGATCCGCTCCCGGTTGAAGTGGGCCAGCTTCTCGATCAGGTGCTGGTCCTGGATCAGACCCGGACCGCCGGCACCCGCCGTCTCGCTGTTCTGGTTGTCCGCCACCGGAGCGCCGGATTCCGTGGTCAGCGGACCGCTGGTGTTGTCCTGGACCGTCACGTGCGCCTCCCGCGTACTCGCGTCCTGCCCCTGGATTCGGGGTGGACACCACCCTACATTAGACATTGTCTAAGTCAAGAACACATGGAGAGTGATACGCATTCCGGCCATGGACTGATCCGCTGCTACCCTTGTCCTTATCTGACTGATAGGTGAATGGCATGAGTGACCTGCTGGAACGGCTCCGGGGACGCGGCTGGCGGCTGACCGCACAGCGGCGCGTCGTCGCCGAGGTCCTCGACGGGGACCATGTGCACTACACCGCCGACGAGGTGCATGCGCGGGCGGCCGACCGGCTGCCCGAGATCTCGCGCGCCACGGTGTACAACACCCTCGGCGAGCTCGTCTCGCTCGGCGAGGTGATCGAGGTGAGCACCGACGGCCGGGCCAAGCGCTACGACCCCAACGCCCACCACGCCCACCAGCACCTGGTGTGCGCGCGGTGCGGCACGATCCGTGATGTCCACCCCACCGGTGACCCGCTGGCCGATCTCCCCGCGGGGGAGCGCTTCGGGTTCGCCGTCTCCGACGTCGAGGTGACCTACCGCGGGCTCTGCCCGGACTGCGCGGCCGCCTGACGCCCTGCGGTCGCCTTCGGGCGCCCCCGAGGGCCTCGGACATACGGAAAATGACGAAGGGCCCGGATCCTGGGATCCGGGCCCTTCGTTCTCGTAGCGGGGACAGGATTTGAACCTGCGACCTCTGGGTTATGAGCCCAGCGAGCTACCGAGCTGCTCCACCCCGCGTCGGTGTGAAGCAACCTTAACCCGCGGCCGCCGACCAGAGCAAACCGGTTACCCGCGCGCCACCCGGCCGCCACCCGACGGCCCGGGATCCGGCCCCCGGAACCGCCCCCGACCTGGGCCGGACGCCGCGGCCGCGCCTCGTGGATCAGCCGGGGCCCGGGTCCGCCGGGCGGACCCAGGCCCTGTCCTGCCGGTCTTCATGGATCAGCCCGCGGCGTCCGGTGCAGGGGGCACCTCCCAGCGTCAGCCGGGGGCGGACCGCACGACCGGACCTAGGCGGTGAGCTCCTGCTGGAGCGCGTCCCGCAGGCGCGCCGCCCGCTCGGCGACCTCCGCGGGCCCCAGCTCGACCGCCCGCGCACACCACCGCTGGCCCTCCGCGAGCGCCCCGCGGCGGGCCGCCAGCAGCGCCAGCCGCAGCGCGGCGCGGCCGTGCCCGGCCCCGGCCGCGCGCGTCCACCACAGGGCGGCCTCCGGCTCGCTGCCCTCCCGGGCCAGGAGCAGCCCCAGGTTGAACGCGCCGTTGCTGCTGCCCGCCTCGGCGGCCATCCGGTACCAGCGCGCGGCCTCGACCACATCGCCCCGGGCGGCGGCCAGCATGCCCACCCGCACCTGGGCGCGGCGGTGGCCCTGGCGCGCCGCGCGCTCGTACCACTCCTCGTACTCGGGCACGGGTCCGTCCTCGGTCACCGGGGCGGGGAACCGCGTCCCGGACGAGGTGCCGAACCCGGTGCCGGTGGCCGTGGGGTCACCGCCGACCGCCGACCGGTCGAGCAGCGCGGCCAGTTGGAAGGCCGCCTCGGCGCTGCCGCCGCCCGCGGCGCAGCGCAGATGGCGCTCGGCGGCCTGGCCGTCGCCTTCCCGCAGCAGCGCGATGCCGACCTGGAGCGCGGCGTCGGTGTGCCCGGCCGCGGCGGCCCGCTCGTACCACTGCCGGGCCGCGCGCTCCTCCTCGCGGCCGGTGTGCAGGATCCCCAGGTTGAACGCGGCGTCGACGCTGCCCGCCTCGGCCGCCTTGGAGAACCACGGCTCGGCGCCCGCCGCGTCGCCCCGCTGGAGCAGCAGTACGGCGACCGCGTTGGCGGCCTCGCGGTGGCCGGCGTAGGCGGCGCGGCGGTACCACTGCTCGGCCTGGGCGGTACGGCCCTGTTCGGCGCAGAGCAGACCGAGGTTGTAGGCGCCGTTGATGTCGCCCGCGTCGAGCGCGGCGCGGTACCAGCGCTCGGCGGTCTGGGTCTCCCCGCGGTCGGCGTGCAGCGCGCCCAGTGCGTTCGCCGCGTTGCCGTCGCCGTCCTGGGCGGCGCGGTGCCACCAGACGGCGGCGCTGTCGGTGTCCCCCGCGTCGCGCAGCAGGAAGGCGAGCGCGCAGGCGGCGCGGGCCTCGCCGTCCTTGGCGGACGTCAGGTACCAGCGCCCGGCCTCCTGGGTCTCACCGCGCTTCTCCAGCAGGGTGCCCAGGTGCAGGGCGGCGCGCCGGTGGCCGCGCGCGGCGGCCTGCCGGTACCACTGCTCGGCCTCCTCCGGCTCGGCCTCGGTGCCGGTGCGGCGCGGCTCGCCCTCGGCCGCGGCCTCGTCGTGCCGGCGGTCGAGGATCCGGGCGAGCCGGTAGGCGGCCTCGCGGTGGCCGCGCTCGGCGGCCGTACGGAACCAGCGCTCGGCCCCGATGTCGCCGCGGTGCTCCAGCAGATCGGCCAGCGCGTACGCGCCCAGGGTGTGGCCGGATTCGGCGGACTGGCGCAGCCAGTACTCGGCGGCGGGCTCATCGCCGCGCTCGCGGTGGTGGCGGCCCAGGGCGTGGGCGGCCGCGGCGGATCCGGCGACGGCGGCGACGCGCCACCACCCGGCCGCCTCGTCCGCGTAACCGCGCTGGTGGAGCAGGACTCCGAGGTTGTTGGCGGCGGCGCGGTCCCCCTCGGCGGTGGCGGCCCGCAGAAACGGCTCCGCACCGTCCAGATCGCTCCGGCGCAGGAGCAGCGCACCCAGTGCGCTCATCGCGGCGGTGTCGCCCGCTTCCGCGGCACGGCGGTGCCGGGTCTCTTCCTCGGCATCGTCATGCGTGTGCGCAAAACGCCCTGTCTCCAACAGACTGACCCTGTCCCCCATATATCCCATCGTGACATCACTCGTATCCGGCGTACACCTGGTATACCGCAGCCAAGGAGGTCACTTCAGCGTTTTGTCGACTTGCCCACAGAGAGACAACCCAAACGCTTGTATCCGAGTTCCCCGAGTAGACGCTCACTGAACACACAACGAGGCCCGGATCCTTGCGGATCCGGGCCTCGTCTGTCAGTAGCGGGGACAGGATTTGAACCTGCGACCTCTGGGTTATGAGCCCAGCGAGCTACCGAGCTGCTCCACCCCGCGCCGTTGCACGATCACCGTACCACGGCGCGGGACTGGGTCACTCCACGGTTCTCCCAGGTGGGGGCGCGGGTCAACCGCCCTTGTTGTCAGCGCTCTGGCTCTTGGGCTCGTTCTGCTTCCCGTCGTCCGCCTTGTTCTTCCCGGCCTTGTCCTCGGCCTTGGCGGCCCGGTCCAGGGCGTCCTTCAGATCGTCCTGGGCCCTGCCGTAGGCGTCCCAGTCCTGCGGCTCCTCCTGGAGCGCCTTCTGACCGGCGTCCCAGGCGTCCTGGGCGTCCTTCAGGGCGTCCTGGAGCGAGGGGTTGGAGCTCGCCGGGGGCTTCTCCCTGCCGCCGTCGTCATCGGACGGTGGCTTCTCCTCACCGTCACCGGACGATTCGCCGAACACCACGTTCAGCGCCTCGCCCAGACTGTCCTTGAAGACGGGTTCCTTGCCGTTGTAGGAGACACCGACCTTCTTCAGCAGCGGATAGTTGGCGCTGCCGCCTCGCGCGTACACCGGCTCGATGTACAGGAAGCCGCCATTGAGCGGGACGGTGAGCAGATTGCCGTACTCGATGTCGGAGTCGGTGCCCCGCAGGTTGCGGACGAACTCCGCGACTTCCGCATTGCCGTTGAGCTTGCTCTGCACCTGTTGTGGCCCCGGTACGTCCCTGGTGACCTTCAGCAGTCTTATGGTGCCGTAGTCCTTGCTGTTGGCATCGGCGTCGATGGCCATGAAGGCACCGAGGTTGGGCCTGCCGTTGGGCGTGAAGGTGGTGGTCAGCGAGAACGTCTGGTTCTGCTGGCCGGGCATCTTCATGCTCAGGTAGTACGGCGGGACCGCGTTGCCCTCCTCGCGCTGGGTCGGGTCGTCCGGGACCTGCCAGGCGTCACTGCCGCTGTAGAACTGCTTGGCGTCGGTGACGTGGTAGCGGGTGAGCAGCTCGCGCTGGACCTTGAACAGGTCCTGCGGGTACCGCAGGTGCTCCATCAGCTTGGCGCTGATCTCGCTCTTCGGCTTGACCGTGCCCGGGAACGCCTTCTCCCAGGTCTTGAGCACCGGGTCCTTGGTGTCCCACTCGTAGAGGTCGACCGAGCCGTCATAGGCGTCCACGGTCGCCTTCACCGAGTTGCGGATGTAGTTGACCTTGTTCTGCTGGGCGACCACCGAACGGTCGCCGTCGCTCAGCGAGTCGGCCGTGCTGTCGCCCAGGGTCGTGCGCGAGGCGTAGGGATAGCCGTTGGTCGTGGTGTAGGCATCCACTATCCACTTGATCCGGCCGTCGACCACCGCCGGATAGGCGTCACCGTCGATGGTGAGCCAGGGCGCGACCTTCTCGACGCGCTCCTTGGGGGTGCGGTTGTACAGGATCCGCGAACCCTCGCCGATGGCTCCCGAGTACAGGATCTGCGGCTCGCCGAACGCCACCGCATAGGCCGCGCGGTTGACCGGGTTGGAGAGGCTGACCCCGCTCTTGCCCTGGTAGCTGGTGGTCTTCTCGCCGTCGTCCTCGTAGTCGAGCTCCTTCTGGGGCCCGCCGACGATGGAGTACTGGTCGGTCTTCTCGCCGTAGTAGATCTGCTGGCGGTAGCTCTCCATCGAGCCCTGGGTGGGCAGCCCGGCCTCGGTGAACGCCGGGGCGCCCTCCTGGTCCGCCTGCGGATCGGGGTTGGTGCCCTTGGCCGCCACCACACCGTAGCCATGGGTGTAGGTGAAGTGGTCGTTGATCCAGTTCCGCTTGGGGATGCCGTCGAGGTTGAGCTCGCGGACGCCGACGACGGTGTCCTGGTCCTTGCCGTCGGGCCCCTTGTAGCGGTCGACGTCCAGGGTGGAGGGGAACTGGTAGTACTTCCGCTTCTGCTCCAGCTGCTGGAACGTCGGCGAGACGACGCTCGGGTCGATCAGCCGGTAGCTGGCGGTGGAGTCGGCGACCTGGCGCAGCTTGGCGCCCTTGGCGCCGCCCTTGTCGTCGGTCTTGCCCGAGTAGTCCGCCACCTTGGAGTCATCGATGCCGTACGCCTTGCGCGTGGCCTCGATGTTCTTCTGGATGTACGGCGCTTCCTTGGCCTGCTCGTTCGGCTGGACCTGGAACTTCTGCACGATCGCCGGGTAGAGCCCGCCGATCAGGACCGCCGAGAGCACCATCAGACCGAAGCCGATCACCGGCAGCTGCCAGGTGCGCCGCCACAGGGTGGCGAAGAACAGCAGCGCGCAGATGACCGCGATGCAGAACAGGATGGTCTTGGCGGGCAGATAGGCCTGGGCGTCCACATAGCGCAGCCCGGTCCAGTTGTCCGTGGCCTTGAAGTCGCTGGACTTCACCGCCAGGGCGTACCGGTCCAGCCAGTACGCGACGGCCTTGAGGGCGACGAACACCCCCAGCAGCACCGACAGATGGCCGGTGGCCGCGCCGGTCGCGCGGGCGCCCGGACTGGTGATCCGCAGCCCCCCGTAAAGGTAGTGCACCACGGCGGCGGCGATCAGGGAGAGCACCGTGGCCGCGAAGCCGAAGCTCAGCAGGAAGCGGTACCAGGGCAGGTCGAACGCGTAGAACGCGACGTCCTTGTGGAACTGGGGGTCCTTCTGGCCGAACGGCACCCCGTTGACCCACAGCAGCCAGATCCGCCACTGACCGGCCGCCGAGGCGCCCGCGACCAGCCCGACCAGCGCGGTGACCGCGAGCAGCACCCACTTCTTGAACGGGGCGATGCCCATCCGGTAGCGGTCCAGGCTCTGCTGCTCCAGGGACATCGCGCTGAGCGGCGGCCGCAGCCGGTGCGCCAGCCAGATGTTGAGCCCCACGGCCACGGCCATCAGCGCGCCGAAGACCGCGAACAAGCCGATCTTGGTCTTCAGCGTGGTGCTGAAGACAGTGGAGTAATGAAGCGAGCGATACCAGAGCCAATCCGTCCAAAACCCGGCAAACATGACAAAGAGCATGACCAGCGCGGCCAGCACACCCAGGGTCATGAGCAGGGTCCGGACGCGCCGGGACGGTCGGCCGACTCTGATCCGCGGTCCCGTCGGGCCTCCGCCGCGGTCCGGCATCTGGAAAGCCAAGGTGCGCACCTCGAAGTTCGCTGTCGGTGTGATGCGGGCCCGGACACAGGAGGGCCCACCTGATGCAACTTACTCAGGCTTTACTCAGTTCCCGTTTCCGGGTCCGATCAGGGCACGATATGCACCATGTCCAACGCAACCCCCGGTAGCACCCCGATGGCCGCCAATCCGCTGACCCGAGCCGTGCTCGAGATCGACGAATACGCCTCCGGGCTCGGCTGGGACCAGCCGGCCCGGCTCTTCGCCCTGGTCGACACCGCCCGGCTGCGGGCCCAGGAGCCCGGCCTGGCCGCCCAGCTCGGCCTCGACGAGCAGGGCGATGAGTCTCCCGCGCTCACCCCGATCGAGCAGGACGAGCTGCCCCCGCAGAACCCGCTCGACGAGTTCCTCGCCACCATCGCCTGGCCGGACGCGGTCGTCGGCTGCGCCATGACCGTGGAGCGGCTGATGCTGCCGCCATCCGCCGAGGAGGCCGTGCCGGAGAACCTGGACCAGGCCCGGCTGGCCTCCTGGGTGGCCGCCCACCCGGACCGCCAGGAGGTCCGGATGACGGTCGCGGTGCTGCGGGACGGCGGACGTGAGTCGGCCGTACGGCTGCGCGAGAAGGACTCCCCCACCGAGGTGCTGACCGGAGCCGGTCTGGTGCCGGGGCTCGCGGACGCGCTGAGCGCCACGTTCGCGACCGACTGACGGGCCCGGCCGGCCCGGGGACGGCGTACCGGGGCGGCGCCCCTCGGGGCGCCGTCTCAGCCCGTCGTGCGGACTCAGCCCGTCGTGCAGGCCGGCAGACCGGCGGTGTCGCCCTTGCGGATCTTCTTCAGCGCGCCCAGCGCGTCATCGATGGTGTGCACCTTCACCAGCCGCAGTCCGCCGGGGACGTCCTTGGCCGCCGCTGCGCAGTTCTCCTTGGGCGTGAGGAAGTAGCGCGCTCCGGCCTCACGGGCGCCGATGGTCTTCATCTCGATCCCGCCGATCGGGCCGACCACGCCCTTCTCGTTGATGGTGCCGGTGCCCGCGATGAACTTCCCGCCGGTCAGATCCCCGGGCGAGAGCCGGTCCACGATGCCGAGCGCGAACATCAGCCCGGCGCTCGGCCCGCCCACATCGGCCAGCTTGATGTCGATCCGGAACGGGAAGGTGTAGTCGGCCATGGCCGTGATGCCCACGATGGCCCGGCCGTCCTTGGCCTTGGTGGTGGTCAGGGTGATGCGCTTCTGACCGGAGGGCTTCTTCCCGGCCTTCTCCGCCGCGGCGGCAGCCTTGGCCGGGATCACCGAGAAGACGGTCCTCTGACCGGGCTTGTGCTTGGTGACCAGCTTGGAGATGTCCTCGAAACCGCGCACCGCGGTACCGTCCACGGCCTTGATCACATCGCCCGCGTGCAGCTTGCCCTGGGCCGGGCTGCCCTTGCCCACCGTGCCGACGATCACCTGCGAGGAGACGGGCTTCTTCAGCGCCTTCAGGGCCGCGACCTTGGCGCTCTCCTGGGACTGGGTGAACTCCTCGGCGTTCTGCTGGTTCACCTCGTCCGGCGTCTTGTCGTCCGGGTAGAGGGTGTCGTGCGGAACCACCACGTCGTCGTGGGCCAGCCAGCCGTAGACGGCTTCCACGATGTTCATCCGGTACTCGGAGCCGGTCACCCGGACCGTCGTCATGTTGAGGTGGCCACCGGTGGTCTCACAGCCCTTGTGGCCGGAGATCTGCAGCACGCACTCGCCGTTGTGCTCCCCCAGGGTGTTGTACGTGGGTCCCGGCGACATCTCCGCGTAGGGCACCGGGATCAATACACCGGCGCACAGCAGCGCGATCAGCATCAGAAGGGAAGCGAGCATCGTCGCGGTGCGGCGTGGCATGGAACGACAGTACGGGACGCGTCCCTCAGTCCACCCCCGGGGCCGTCCGTACGAGTGCGGGCTCAGGCGGCGTCCGAATGGGAGTGCTGCCGCTCCATGGCTTCGCGGAACCTCGCGTACCCGGCCAGTTCTTGGACGTCTCCCCCGCTGGTCCGCTTGGCGGCGCGGGCGGCTATGCCGGCGTATATCGCCGCGGCTATCGCCGCGAGTACTGGAATGAGCAACCAGAGCAGCGCGCCCACAGCGGCCTCCCGTCCCCTCGTAGAACCGCGACCGGAACCGCGACTGACAGATGAGCAGATTAATCCTCCGCTCCGTCAACGCTCACGGCAGGGTGGGGGTTACGCAAGTGGAGTACACCCTTCCGCGCCCATGTCGCATCAGGGGTGCGTGTGCCCGTTGATCCGCCCCTCACGCCCCACTGAGACCCGCCGGTACCACCGGTCCGCGGGCCGCCGGGTCACCCCGCCCCGACCCACTCCTCGGTGCCGTCGGCGAAGGTCTGGTGCTTCCAGATCGGCACCTCGGCCTTGAGGTCGTCGATCAGACGGCGGCAGGCGGCGAACGCCTCCGCGCGGTGCGGACAGGAGACGGCGACGACCACGGCCAGATCACCGATCACGAGATCGCCGACGCGGTGCACCGCGGCCAGGGCGCGCACCGGGAAGTCGGCGGCGACCTTCTCGGCCACCCGGCGCAGCTCGGCCTCGGCGGTGGGATGGGCGGAGTAGCCGAGGGCGCCGACCTCCACACCCCCGTCGTGGTCGCGCACGGTGCCCACGAAGAGGGCCGTACCACCGGCTGCGGCGTCACCGACGGCCCCGAACACCTCGTCCACCGACAGCGGGGTGTCACGGACGGCGAGCAGACGGATGGGGTCGGCGGCCGCGAGCTCGCCGGGGTGATCGTACGTACGTGCCATGCCGTCCATCGTGCCGTACCGTCCCGTCATCGCGGAATACCGGATCGCGGAAAGCGACTTCCGAAATCACCCTCTGTGAGGGCCTGCCGGGCCCGGCGGTCAGGCGCGGCGCCGTGCCTTGCGGGCGCGGCGCACGATCGCGGCGGTGCCCACCAGGGCCACGGTCGCGCCCGCGGCGCCGAGTGTCGTGGCGTCCTTGCGGCCCAGCCGCCGCCCGGCGACCGTATGGCGTCCGGCGACCTCCTCCAGCAGCTCGGCGAGGACCTCCTCGTTGGTCCACTTGGGCCGCCAGCCCGCCGCGTGCAGCCGGCTGCCGCTGACCGCCCAGGGGTGCATGGTGTACGCGAGGTCCCCGGCCGGGGACGGCGTCAGGCCCAGCCGGTGCAGCCGGGACGCGGCGCCCAGGGCGACCGCCGACGGCAGCTCCATGCGCCGGATACCGGACAGCTCCTCGACCTCCTCCTGCTCCAGCCAGCCGTCGCAGCCGACCGCGAGCTCGCCCTCGACCTTCTCCAGGGCCGCGTACTCCAGCGCGCTGACCAGGTCTTCCACATGGCAGAACTGCCAGGTCGGACGGGAACCGGCGACCACCAGCAGCCGGGGCGACTCGAAGTAGCGGGTGAGGGCGGTATCCGTGCCGCCGACCAGGATCGCGGGGCGCACCACGGTCACGTTCAGCCCCGGATGCGCCCTCGGCGCGCGCTCCCCCAGCCGCTCGATCTCCAGCAGATCGCCGACGCCGGTGGCCTCGGCGGTGGCCCGCAGCTCCGCGTCCTCGGCGAGCGGTACGTCGTTCTCGGCCAGCGCCCCGTAGACCATCGCGGAGGTGCAGAGCACCACCCGGCGCACCCCGGCGGCCGCGGCGGCCGTCAGCACGGTCTGGGTGCCGCGCACGTTGTACGCGGTGCGGGCGGTGGCGTCCGTACCGAGGTCGAGATCGACGGCGAGATGGACCACCACGTCCGCACCGCGCAGTTTGTCCGCGATGACCGGATCGCGGACGTCCAGCACATGCCAGTGCGCCTCGCTCACCTCTCCGCGGCGCTCGTCGATGGCGAGCACCTGCTTGATCTCGTCGGACTCCGTGAGCCGCTGCGTGAGCAGGGCACCAGGTCCCGAAGCGGCTCCGGTGACCGCCACGACGGGGCGTCGTGCGGTGCGGGCCGTCTCGTTTCGCGCAGCGCGAACTTCTCGGTCTGGGGAACTCACCGGGCGTCTCCAGCGGTTGTCTTCAGTACGCAGCGCGTGCACGCGTACGTACCAGGTGACGTCCATCCTGCCGCAGGGCGGCGATCAGCGAAGCACCGAGCCCGTAAACCGGCGAGGTGTCTAGGCTGGGTGGTGATGTCGGGCATCCGCCGCCGGCCCGGGGCCGGTGGCCCAACGAGCCGAGGAAACCCGTGAGTGACACCCCATTCGGATTCGGCCTTCCGCCGGAGGAGCCGGAGGACGGCGACGACGGCAAGAGGAAGGGCGGCCAGGGCGGCGATCAGGGCCCCGCGAATCCCTTCGGGTTCGGCGGCGGCACGGGCGGCGCGGAGAATCCGTTCGCCGCGATGTTCGGCTCGCTGAACCCCAATGACCTGGGCGCCGCGTTCCAGCAGCTCGGGCAGATGCTCTCGTACGAGGGCGGCCCGGTGAACTGGGACATGGCCAAGGACATCGCGCGGCAGACCGTCGCGCGCGGCACCGCCGACGGCACCAAGGACGAGAGCGTCGGCCCGGCCGACCGCGATGCGGTCCAGGAGGCGGTCCGGCTGGCCGACCTGTGGCTGGACGGCGTCACCTCGCTGCCCTCGGGCTCCGGCACCGCCGTGGCGTGGAGCCGCGCGGAATGGGTCGAGGCGACCCTTCCGGTCTGGCGCGATCTCGTCGATCCGGTCGCCGAGCGGGTCGGTGCCGCCATGGGCGATGTGCTCCCCGAGGAGATGCAGGCCATGGCCGGCCCGCTGCTGGGGATGATGCGCTCCATGGGCGGTGCCATGTTCGGCACCCAGATCGGCCAGGCGCTGGGCGTGCTGGCCGGTGAGGTGGTCGGCTCGACCGATGTCGGGCTGCCGCTCGGCCCGGCGGGCAAGGCCGCGCTCCTCCCGGTGAACATCGCGGCGCTCGGCTCCGGCCTCGGCGTCCCCAAGGAGGAGGTGCGGCTCTACCTGGCGCTGCGCGAGGCCGCCCACCAGCGGCTCTTCTCGCACGTGCCGTGGCTGCGCTCACATCTGTTCGGTGCCGTCGAGGGGTACGCCCGCGGGATCAAGGTGGACACCGCCAAGCTGGAGGACGCGGTCGGCCAGCTCGACCCCACCCACCCCGAGCAGCTTCAGGAAGCGCTCCAGCAGGGCATGTTCCAGCCGGAGGACACCCCCGAGCAGAAGGCCGCGCTGGCCCGGCTGGAGACGGCGCTGGCGCTCGTGGAGGGCTGGGTCGACGCCGTGGTCCACGCCGCCGCCGCGCCCCATCTGCCGTCGGCCGACGCGCTGCGCGAGACGCTGCGGCGGCGCCGGGCGAGCGGCGGGCCCGCCGAGCAGACCTTCGCCACCCTGATCGGTCTGGAGCTGCGGCCCCGGCGGCTGCGGGACGCCTCCCGGCTGTGGGCCTCGCTCACCGACGCCCGCGGTATGGAGGGGCGCGACGGGCTGTGGGAGCACCCCGACATGCTGCCGACCGCCGAGGACCTCGACGACCCGGACGGCTTCGTCCACCGCGAACAGCTTGACTTCTCCGAGCTGGACAAGATGCTCGGCGAGGCGGCGGGCGGGGCCGAGCGGCCCGGCGGCGCGACCGGCGAGGGCGACAAGGACGGCAAGGGCGGCCCGGCCGCCGAGGAGCCCGGGAACGGCCCGGACGAGCGGCGGGACGACAGCGGCGCGTGAATCTCCACAAGGACGCGGCGCGGGTCCTCGATGGGTGGTCCGCGCCGGACGCCGACCAGGAGCGGCTGCGGCTGGCCTACGGCGACCATCTGGCCGCCCATCCGGACGGGATGTGGAAGGCGTGCCGGGACGGGCACATCACCGCGAGCACCCTGGTGATCGACCCGTCCCGGGAGCGCGTACTGCTCACCCTGCACCGGAAGTTGCGGATGTGGCTGCAGATGGGCGGCCACTGCGAACCGGACGACGCCACCCTGGCGGACGCGGCGCTGCGGGAGGCCACCGAGGAGTCCGGGATCACCGGGCTGACGCTGCTGCCGGGCGGCCCGGTGCGGCTGGACCGCCATCACACCCCGTGCGCCTGGCATCTGGACGTGCAGTACGCCGCGCTGGCCCCGCGCGGCGCCACGGCCGCGATCAGTGATGAGTCACTGGACCTGCGCTGGTTCGGCTACGACGAGGTGGCGGACGTCGCCGACGAGTCGGTGCGGCGGCTGGTGGACCGCACCCGCGCGGTGCTCTGACCGCCGGACGCGCGGATGCCCTGATGCGGACGAAGCGGCCGCGGCCCCGGGGGGCCACGGCCGCGTGACGTCGCGAAGGACCGCCGTCAGTTGCCGAAGATGTTGCCCTGGTTCTGCCCCCGGGCGCCCTGCTGGCCCATCCCGAACTGCGCGGCCGCACCCCCGCCGATCACCGCGTTCTGCGGCGGCAGCAGTTCGCTGGGCTGCACCATGGCGTACCCCTGGCCGAGGAAGCTGAGCTCCCAGCCCTCGCCCGTGTTGCCGCGCCGCCGCCACACACCCGAGGAGTGGGTCTGCGCCTGCATCTGGACGCGCAGCGAACTGGACCAGGCGACGATGGCGTCCGCGTCGACGTTGACGTACTTGTCCGGCGTGACCTGGAGCATCAGCGGCTGGCCGGAGGTCATCAGGGCGACCTTGCCCCGCCCGGAGATGTTGAGGTTGTACTTGCCGGAACCGGAGATCCCGTACTGGCTGTCCACCGCGATGGTCTCCCAGTGCAGCGTGGAGTCCAGCGCGAGGACATAGGCGCTGTCGACCGTCAGCCCCTCGCCCTCCACGTCCACCACATGGACGTACTGGGCGAGGTTGGCGAGGTAGACGGTGCCCTGCCCGGAGCAGCGCATCAGGTCCAGACCCTCGCCGACGGTACGGGAGCGGCGCTGGCCCGGCGTCTGGTACTCGCCGTCGAACTCGATCAGCCCCTGGTAGGCGACCATGCTGCCCTTACGGGCGAGCACATCCTCGTGGCCGGTCAGGGCGACCCGCAGCATATGCGGGTTCTGGAGCGCGTAGCGGTCCTGGGTCTGGGCCTCGGTGAAGGCGAAGAGCGGGCTCTGCATCTGTCTCTCTCCCCCTCAGCCCCGTGCCCGGAGCCGGTCGGTGCTGTCCTCACTGGGCTGTACGACGACGAAGCCCTGCCCGGAGAAGCCGAGCTGGTACGCCTCACCGCTGCCCCGGCCGATCAGGGAGGACGCCTTGAAGCTGCGCTTGCCCTTGACCTTGAGCCCGGTGGACCAGGCGACGAGCGCGTCCGGGTCCACGTAGGTCTCGTCCTCGCCGCGGCCGCAGTCGACGACGATGGGGGTGCCGCGGGAGGTCAGCGCGACCCAGCCGGTGCCGGAGACACCCACGTTGAACAGGCCCTGTCCGGCGAACTTGGCGATGCCCTTGACCCGCTCGACCCCCCACTGGAGGTGGGCGTCGAAGGCGAGCAGATTGGTCCCGTTGACCGAAAGCGAGTCGCCGTTGAGGTTGATGCAGACGACGTTCGCCCCGTAGTCGGCGAGGTAGAGCAGTCCGTCGCCGCTGCACCGCATCAGCGGGGCGCCCTCGCCGGTCAGCCACTGGGAGGCCATCTGGCGCACGGCGGGCGGGTTGGGCTCGTACTGGACGAAACCCTCGTACGCGACCATCGAGCCGGTGCGGGCGAAGAGGTCCTGGCCGCTCTGCATCGCGACCTTGAGCATGCTGGCGCCGTGGTTCTCCATACGGGCGGCGACCGGCGCGGGGGCATAGCCCGTGATCAGTTGCTGGTCCATGTCGGTTGCCTTCAGACCTCGTAGGGCTGGACGACGATGAAGTTGCCGGGCGCACCGCGGAACTGGAGGTTCACGGTCTCCCCGCTGTGGCCGGGGTAGGCGGCCCGGCGCAGCCGCACCTGGCTGGAGATGATCACCTGCGAACCGGCGGACCACGCCACGATGGCGTTGCTGTCGGCGAAGGTCGTCGGGGTGACCGGGAGGACGACCGGAGTGCCCTCGGTCTTCACGATGACGGTGCCGGTGCCCTGGAACTGCATGGTGAACAGCGCGCCGCCGGGGATGCCGTGGCCCTCGATCCTGCGGACCTCGTGCTGGAGCGACTCGTCGAAGGCGAGCACGCTCTCGGCGGAGACGCAGATCGCGTCGCCCTGGAGCTCGATCGGGTGGAGCTCGGCCGCGTTCTCGGCGAGGAAGACCTGCCCCTGGCCGCTGCAGCGCATCAGCTGCATCTCCTGGCCGGTCGCGTTGCCGACGATACGGCCGCGGAACCCGGCGCCCTTGTAGCTGAAGTCGACCTTGCCCTGGTAGAGCACCATGGTGCCCTGCCGGGCCAGCACCGGCTGACCGCCGACCCCGAGGTCGACCCGCATCAGCCGCGGGTTCTGCGGGGTCCAGCGCTGTCCGGTGGGTGCCTCGCGGTACTGGGCCAGCGCGGCCTGGACACCGGGGGCGCCGCCCTGGCCCTGCGGAACGCCCTGGGGGGCACCCTGCGGCTGACCGTAGGGCTGGCCCGGACCCGGCTGACCGGGGTACGGCTGCGCCGGGGGCTGGCCGTAGGGGGCGGGGGCGGGCGGTGCCTGGCACGGCACCTGGCCGCCGAACGGCGGCTGCTGCCCCGGGAACTGTCCTGGCGGACCGGGCGGGGGCACCTGGCCGGGAGGCGGTGTCTGTCCGGGCGGCGCGAGCGGCGCGGCGATGGTGGGCGCCCCGTGCATCTGCGGCGAACCGGCAGCGGGCTGCGGGGGCATGGCCTGCGGCGGGGTGTGCTGTGCCGCGGGCACGGGCTGCGGCGGCGCCTGGGGCGCCGGCTGCGGAGGCGTGCCCTGCGGTGCGCCGAAGGCGGGGGCGGGCTGCGGCGGCTGCGGGGCGGGCTGGCCGCCACCGGGGGCCGCGAAGCCCGGGGCCGCGGCGGCGCCTCCGGGCGGCGCGAAACCGGGCGCACCGCCCTGGGCGGGCGCGGGGGCGGGCTCCTCCTCGGCCACCTCTCCGCCGAAGTTCTTCAGCAGTGCGTCGAGTCCGCCGTCGAAGCCCTGGCCGACGGCGGCGAACCGCCAGACGTCCTTGAGGTAGAAGTCGCCCAGCATCACCGCGCGCTCGGTGCTGAACTCCGCGCCGGAGAAGGAGTACCGGGCCACCTCCTCGCCACCCGCGACGATCCGGAGGTAGCCGGAGGCGATCTGCGACATCTGGCCCGCGCCGTCGACGGTCGCCGTGAAGGAGAGCTTCTGGATGGCGGACGGGATGGAGTCGAGGGTGACGCGGAAGGACTCGGTGTCACCGGCCTGGGCCCCGAGCTGCTGAATCGCTTCCTCGGGGGATTTGGGCTGGTTGAAGAAGATGAAGTAGCGGTCGTCCGACAGCCGCTCGTCCGCGTCGAGACCGAAGCAGCTGATGTCGAACGTCAGGCCGGGCCCGGCGATCTGCACACCGATGTACAGATCCCTCCCGGCCGTCAGGTCACTGATCTTGGCCTTGTGGCCGCGCTGGAATTCCCTGGCCATACGTAACGCCCGTCCCCCATCCCGAAACCGGTGAGTGCCTGCGCGCCAGGCTAACCGCTGCCGCCGACTATGAGCGACGCCGGGGAAGAGCGGTCCGGTTCCCCAGTGAAATTCGTTGCCTTCCTCAGGCCCGTTCGCCACCGGGCCCGGACAGGTGCGGCAGCCGTCCGGCGGCCACCACGCCCTCGAGGTAGCCGCGCGCCCGCTCGGTCCGCGGATACGCCTCCAGCAACTGCCAGAACCGCGGCCCGTGACCGGGCACCAGGAGATGGGCCAGTTCATGGAGGAGGACGTAGTCCACGACGTACTCGGGCATGCCCTGGAGCCGGTGGGAGAGCCGGATGCTGCCCTCGGCCGGGGTGCACGAGCCCCAGCGGGTGTTCTGGTTGGTCACCCAGCGGACGGAGGCGGGCCGAGCCCGGCTCCCGAGGTACTGCTCGGACAGCAGCTCGGCGCGGGCGGCCAGTTCCGCGTCGCCCAGTATCCGCTTGCTCTCCTGCGCCGCCAGTTTGTCCAGCATCACCGTCACCCAGCGGCGCTCCTCCGCCTCCGACATCCGGGCAGGAATGAGGACCACGGTGCGGTCGCCCTCGCGGTACGCGGAGACCGTCCTGCGGCGCCGGGTGCTCCGGCGGACCTCGACCGCACTCGCGGTCGTGCCGCGGTCCGTCGGGCTCGGCACGGTGTGCGGGGTCCCGGCGGCGCTGTGCGCGGGAGGCTCCCCGGCGAAGCGAGGGGAAGGGTCGGCGGGCACGCCCCGACGTTACCCGCTGGCGCGCGGGGAAGCCCCACCCCTCACCGGGTGGCGGAACGAACCACTCCAGCGTGTGCACGGCTTGTACGACTATTGCCGTCGCCTGTGGACAGCGGTCGGCGCGGGCGGTGGCGGTCCTCGCATGCTGGGGGCAGTTCGGAGGACCGCGTCGCGGCGGAAGCCTCGACGAGGGGTCGTGGGGTCGCGAGGTCGGCGGGAAGGGCGGACCGACGGACGAGATGGACGGACCGATGGAGGGGGAAACGGGGATGCGTTCGACACATCCGATGCTCAAGCCCGCGCTGCGGCGCGCCTGGCGGAGCCGGGACACGGTGCAGTTCGGGGTGGCGGCTGCCCATGCGGTGGTGCTGGGCCCGCTGGACACGGCGACCGGCAGCTTTCTGGAGCTGCTCGACGGCACCCGCGGGCTGCCGCTGTTGCGCCAGGAAGCCCAGACCCTCGGGCTGCCGGAAGGGCGGGCCGATGCGGTGGTGGAGCGGCTGGCCGCGGCCGGGCTGCTGGAGGAATGGAGGGACGGCGGGGAGCCCGCCGCGGCCGCGGACCGGCTGCGGCCGGACGCCGCGGCGCTGTCGGTGCTGCACCGGCAGCCGGGAGCCGCGGCGCGGCTGCTCGCGGCGCGGCGGGCCACCCGGGTGCAGGTGAGGGGCGCGGGGCGGGTCGGTGCCGCGGTCGCGGCCGCGCTGTCCGCCTCGGGGGTCGGGCTGGTCGATGTGGTGGACGGCGGCTGTGTCGAGCCCTGGGACCTCGTACCCGGTGGGCTGTCGGCCGAGCAGATCGGGGAGCGGCGGGAGGTGGCCGCGCGGCGGCTGGTGCGGCGCTGTGCGCCGGGTCCCCGGCCGAGACGTCCGGCCAGGGACCCGGTGCCCTCGAATGAACCCGGGCTGGCGCTGGTGGTGATCGCTCCACGGGACGGCCTGGCGGCCTACGCCCCGGATCCGGCACCGGCCGAGCCGCTGCTGGCGGCGGGGATCCCCCATCTCTACGCGGGGGTGCTGGAGGCCACCGGGGTGGTGGGACCTCTGGTGCTGCCGGGGGCCACCCCCTGTGCCGGATGTCTCGCGGCGGGCCGTGCGGAGGAGGAGCCCGCCTGGCCCCGGATGCTCGCGCAGTGGCGGTCCGGCCGCCGCCGGTCCGCGCCCGCCTGTGACACGGCGCTGGCGGCGGTGGTCGCCGGGGTCACCGCCGCGCAGGCGCTGGCCTTCCTCGACGGGCGGGCCTCACCGGTCGCGGGTGCCCGCTGGGAGTTGGCGCTGCCCGCGCTCACCGGGGAGGTGCGGGCGCTCGAAGGGCATCCCGGATGCGCATGCGGAGCGGCCGGACGGCAGGATGCGGTATATGCCTCGGCCATGGAGGCGCGGCACGCGACAATGGCCGGGTGACCGACGTCCACGAGTGGGCGACGGGGGTCCGGGGGGCCTCCCCGGGATGGCTCAGCTGTAGTTGGAGGGGCGCATGTCCGATCTGCCGCGCAAGGCGATCACCCGAACCGCCAAACTGGCGGCGCTGCCCTTGGGATTCGCGGGGCGCGCCACATGGGGGCTCGGGAAGCGGATAGGGGGGCGACCGGCGGAGATGGTCGCGCGTGAGGTCCAGCAGCGCACCGCCGAGCAGATGTTCAAGGTGCTCGGCGAGCTCAAGGGCGGGGCCATGAAGCTGGGCCAGGCGATGTCGGTCTTCGAATCGGCGCTTCCCGAGGAGATCGCCAGGCCGTACCGGGCGGCTCTGACCAAGCTCCAGGAAGCGGCGCCGCCCATGCCCACCCGCACGGTCCACGCCCAGCTGGCCGAGCGGCTGGGGGCAGACTGGCCGGAGCTGTTCCAGGAGTTCGAGGACAAGCCGTCGGCGGCGGCCTCGATCGGCCAGGTGCACCGTGCGGTCTGGCACGACGGGCGCGCGGTGGCGGTCAAGGTGCAGTATCCGGGGGCGGGCGAGGCCCTGCTGTCGGACCTCAGCCAGCTGAGCAGGTTCGCCCGGGTGCTGGGCCCCCTGGTGCCGGGGCTCGACCTCAAGCCGCTGATCGCGGAGTTGCGGGACCGGGTGGCCGAGGAGCTGGACTACGAACTGGAGGCCGAGTCCCAGCGGGCCCATGCCGAGGAGTACACGGAGGACTCGGAGATCGTGGTGCCCGAAGTGGTGCACCAGTGCGACCAGGTACTGATCACCGAGTGGATGGAGGGGATACCGCTCTCCGAGGTGATAGCGGAGGGCGGAACAGAGCAGCGGGACCGGGCCGGGCAGCTGCTGGCGCGCTTCCTCTTCTCGGGGGCGTCCCGCACCGGGCTGCTGCACGCCGATCCCCACCCGGGCAACTTCCGGCTGCTGACCGGTGGCGCCCCGGACGGACCGCCGGAGCAGTGGAAGCTGGGCGTGCTGGACTTCGGCTCGGTGGACCGGCTGCCCGGCGGGCTGCCCACTCCCATCGGTGTCGCGCTGCGGATGGCGCTGGAGGGTGACGCCAAGGGCGTCTACGCGCTGATGCGCGAGGAGGGGTTCTTCAAGCCCACGATCGATGTGGACCCGGACGCTCTCCTGGACTTCCTGCTGCCGATGCTGGAACCGGCACAGGCCGACAGCTTCCTCTTCGACCGTAAGTGGATACGCGGCCAGGCGGCGCGGGTGGCCGACCGGCGTTCGCCCGTCTATGAGCTGGGCAATCAGCTCAATCTGCCCCCGTCGTATCTGCTGATCCACCGGGTCACGCTGAGCACGATCGGAGTGCTGTGCCAGCTCGGTGCGACGGTGCGGCTGCGGGACGAACTGGAGGCATGGGTCCCTGGCTTCGCCGCCGACCCGGAAGAGGCGGAGGTGGATGCCTCGGTGGAGGCGGACGCCTCGGCCGAGGTCGCGGAAGATGACCTGGAGATCCTGGACGAGCTGGACGGGACGGACGAGGCGGAGGCTCTCCGGGACGACGCTGCCGAGGACACGGCGGAGGATGCCGCCGCCGAGGACGAGGCGGAGGTCGGTGCCGGGGCCGTGGGCGCGGCGGAGCCCGGGGCGGCGAAGCGTCTGGTGTGAGGCGACCGGGTCCGGGCCCGGCCCTCACCACCAGGGCGAGTCGAGCCGTCCTTCGATCGCTCGGAGATGGGCACGGGCGCAGTCGTCGCAGAAGTAGCGGCGGGCACCGTTCTCGACGGAGCAGGTCCAGGTCGGCGGCGTACCGTCGGCCTGAGCGCCGCAGCGGGCGCAGACGAGGGTCCGGGTGTCCGATCGCACCGGTTCCGATGTCTTCTGGTCCACCCGGTGACGATAACTCCGCCGGCCCGGGCGCGGCGGGCAAACGCGCCCCTCTCCTTTCCGTCCCCCCGTCCGGGGGAGGCCGAAGGGCCGGTCCGATCGGACCGGCCCTTCGGTGTTTCACATCGTTCGTTCCCTCAGTGCATGACCGCCATGGCCAGGGCGCGGCGGGCACGGAGCGAGGCACGCTCGGCCTTCCGCTGCATCCGGCGGGCGGCGACGAGGCGGAGGGCGGTGCGTTCGGACTCGGCCTCGTGCAGCCGCTCGTGCATATGGGCACGAGCCAGGGCTTCTGGGATGAGTTGCATTTCTCGGTTCCTGTTCTGGCGCGACTCAGGGGCGCCTGAAGTACGGGGTGCGGGTGTTTCGGAGACCGGTGGGGTCATCGTCGGGACCTGATTCATGGGGTCGTGCGTCGCTGGGCGATCGATGGTGCCGATGGTGCTCATGCCGTGACCGGGTTCTTGCGCGGACGGCCACGCGGCCGCTTGCGGGCCACCACGACGCCCTGGACGAAGAGCTCGCCACCCCAGACACCCCAGGGCTCACGGCGGTCTTTCGCCCCGGCGAGGCAGGCCTCACGCAGCGGGCAGGTCTGGCACAGGGACTTCGCGTACTCGACGTCGGCCGGGGACTCGGCGAAGAAGACCTCCGGGTCGTAGGAGCGGCACGGTACGGCGACACCCAGGTTCTCGATGGCCTCATCGAGTTCGGTGAGGGCGGTGAGCGGCGTCAAGGAGTCCTCCGAGGAGTCAGGCGGTCGGTTCAGGTCGGTCGCTGCGGACGGGGCGTGCGTGTTGAGTTGCACGGTGGTGTGTTCCTCGTCTCTTCGTCCGGCTGGTGGCCGGGCTTCTGGCAAATCAAAAGGGCCGCGGATCCCGGTGTGGGTTCCGCGGCCCTGGAAGGTGCCGACCTGATCCTGGATCAGGCTGGATTACTCCAGGGTTCGAGCCTGCGGAGGGCCCACTTCTTGTGCTGCTGGTGCTGCTGCTTCGTCCGGGATCCGGCACCATTGGCCGCTTCGGCTGCAAAGGCATAGGCATTCGCCGCCGCCACTGCCGCTACCGCAGGTGCCTCGATCGGTCGCTCACTGAGACGCGGACGCGCGGCCTCGGCGCCGGACAGACCGGTGCCGGGCAGGGCAGAGCCGAGCTTGCAGGTGGCGACGACCGAGCGATCGGTCATTTTGATGGTCTTCATGAAGCTGATCATTGGTCTCCGCCTCCTCTCGGCGTCTCAGGGACCGGTCTGGACCAGTCCGGGCTTGTTCAGTACAACACGGATTCCCCGGTTCCCGGAAGGGCCGTTGTCTCCGTGCTCGGAAGGCTATGGGTAGCTGCTCCGCACGCGCAAACTATTTTTCCGTCGAGTTCTGCGGAGGGTCACCCGGTTGGGTTCCCGCGGCCCCGTCATCCCCCTCGCTGTCGCCTGCCAAAGGGAGTTCCTGGCCCGCACACAGCGCGAGAACATCGGCGCCGAACCGGTCGAGTTTCCGTCTTCCGACACCAGAGATGCCGGAGAGCTCCGATTCGGTTCCCGGAACGGCCTCGGCAATCGCGAGCAGTGTCTTGTCGGTGAAGACGCAGTACGCGGGCTGTGCCAGCAGCCCGGCCTGCTCCGCCCGCCAGTCGCGCAGCCGCTCGTAGAGCGCCTCGTCCAGCTCGGAGGGGCAGCCCTCGCAGCGCATCAGCTTCATCTCGCCCGCGTCGGTCAGGGTGCGGCCGCAGACCCGGCAGTGCACCGGGCCACGGCGGCGGCGCACCGCTCCCCCGGTGGCCGCGCCACCGCCGAGCGCACCGCGCTCGACCCCGCCGCCCCCGCCCGGCAGCCGCCCGGAGGCGGCTCCGGAGCCCGGTCGCAGACCGTTGAGAAAGCGGGTGGGGCGACGGGAGGCGCGGCCTCCCGGAGTGCGGGAGAGCGCCCAGGACAGGCTCAGATGACGACGGGCCCGGGTGACCCCGACATAGAGGAGACGGCGCTCCTCCTCGATCTGCTCATCGGTCTTGGCGTAGGTGATCGGCATCATGCCCTCGGTCAGACCGACCAGGAACACCGCATCCCACTCCAGGCCCTTGGCCGCGTGGAGTGAGGCGAGTGTCACACCCTCGACCGTGGGCGCGTGCTGGGCGGCGGCCCGCTCGTCCAGCTCCGCCACCAGATCGGCGAGCGTGGCCCCGGGCCTGGCCCGGACGAAGTCCTCGGCGAGCCGGACCAGGGCGGCCAGCGACTCCCAGCGGTCCCGCACCGCGCCGGAGCCCGCCGGCGGCTCCGGGGTCCAGCCGCGGGTGCCCAGCACCGCGCGCACCTGGGAGGGCACATCGTCATCGGTGAGGGCGGGGTCGGCGCTCCCGGCGCGGGCCGCGCCGCGCAGCAGCAGCCCGGCCTCGCGCACCTCGGGCCGCTCGAAGAACCGCTCGGCGCCGCGCATCTGGTAGGGCACCTGGGCATCGGCCAGGGCCTGCTCATACAGCTCGGACTGGGCGTTGACCCGGTAGAGCACGGCGATCTGGCTCGCCGGGACCCCGCCGCCGCCCTCCGCCACCGGGGTGATCAGCTCACGGATCCGGCGGGCGGTGGCCTCCGCCTCGGCGGGCTCGTCCGCATGGGCGGCGTAGACCGGCTCCGGACCGGAGTCGCGCTGGGAGATCAGCTCCAGCCGGTGCTCGGCGGCCCGGCCGCGGGCCTGGGCGAGCAGCCCGTTGGCCAGGTGGACCACCTGGGGGGTGGAGCGGTAGTCCCGGACCAGCTTGACCACGGTGGCGCCGGGGTGCCGGGTGCGGAAGTCCAGCAGATGGTCGGGGGTGGCCCCGGTGAAGGAGTAGATGGTCTGGCTGGCGTCCCCGACCACGCACAGGCTCTGGCGGTCACCGAGCCACAGTTCGAGCAGCCGCTGCTGCAAGGGGCTGACGTCCTGGTACTCGTCGACCACGAAGTGCTGGTACTGACGGCGCACCTGATCGGCGATGTCCTGCCGCTCCTGGAGCACCCCGACCGTCAGCAGCAGCACATCCTCGAAGTCGATCACTCCGCGGTCGCGCTTCATCTGCTCGTAGCCCGCGTAGATCCGGGCGATCTCGGCCGGATCGCGCGGGGCCTCCCGGCCGGATTTGGCCGAGGCCGCCGGATAGTCCTCCGGCACGGTCTGGGTGACCTTGGACCATTCGATCTCGCCGGTCACATCCCGCAGCTCATTGCGGTCCAGCCGGACCCGGCAGCGCGCGGCGGCCTCGGCCACCAGCTGCACCTTGCGCTCCAGCAGCCGCGGCACCTCGCCGCCGACCGCCTTGGGCCAGAAGTACTGGAGCTGGCGCAGGGCCGCCGAGTGGAAGGTGCGCGCCTGCACCCCGCCCGCGCCGAGCTGGCGCAGCCGCCCGCGCATCTCCCCCGCGGCCCGGTTGGTGAAGGTCACGGCGAGCACGCTGGCGGGCTGGAGGATGCCCGCCCGGACCCCGTAGGCGATCCGGTGGGTGATCGCCCGGGTCTTGCCGGTGCCGGCCCCGGCCAGCACGCACACCGCGCCGTGCAGGGCCGTCGCCACCTCGCGCTGCTCGGGGTCGAGCCCCTCGAGCACCGCGTCGGCATCACGCGGGGTGGCCGCATAGGCGCTCGGCGTGGGGCCCTGCGGGAAGAGAGTGGAGGACGTTGCTGCTGTCACCCCGCCATGCTGCCAGTTCCTCTGAGGCACCCGCGCCGGTTGTCCACAGCTGTGGGGATGCGGTCGTACTTATCCCCGGGGGCCGGTGGATCCCCGGGCGATCCCGGGAATCCCCGGGAATGACCCGGAGGTGCCGGACGTTCTCCCTCTGCCCACCCACCGACCACCGAGGAGAGCGAAACCGATGTCCGGCACCGTGACGATGTACAGCACCACCTGGTGCGGCTACTGCCGCCGCCTGAAGGGCCAGATGGACCGCGAGGGCATCGCGTACACCGAGATCAACATCGAGCAGGACCCGGACTCGGCGGCCTTCGTCGAGAAGGCGAACGGCGGTAACCAGACCGTCCCCACCGTCCTCTTCCCGGACGGCTCGACGCTGACCAACCCTTCGCTCGCCCAGGTCAAGGCGAAGGTCGCGGTCTGATCGAGGACCCCGGCCCGGCCTGAGTCCAGGACCCCGGCCGCGGCGTGTGCGCCCCGGGCCGCCGAAGGCCCGGGGCCGCCGGGCTCAGCCCAGCGGGCCGCGCGGCAGCGGCTTGCCGTACCAGAGCTCGATCAGCCGGGCCGCGATCGAGATCCCGGACGGAGGCAGCACCTCCCCGCTCTCGATCGCGGTCCGCAGATCGTCCCGGGAGAACCAGCGGGCCTCGTGGATCTCCTCCCCGTCCACCTGGATCCGGGAGGACGTGGCCCGTGCCATGAAGCCCAGCATCAGGCTGGAGGGGAACGGCCACGGCTGGCTGGCCACGTACTCCACGTCGCCGACCCGGACGCCCACCTCCTCCGCCACCTCGCGGACCACCGCCTGTTCGATCGACTCGCCGGGCTCCACGAACCCGGCCAGCGTCGAGAAGCGCCCCTCCGGCCAGTGCACCTGGCGGCCCAGCAGCGCCCGGTCCAGCTCATCGGTCACCAGCATGATCACGGCCGGGTCGGTACGCGGGTAGTGCTCGGCGCCGCACGCCGGGCAGCGGCGGATATGACCCGCCGCCGCGATCACCGTGCGCTCACCGCAGCGTGAGCAGAAGCGGTGCAGCCGCTGCCAGTTCTCCAGGGCCACGGCGTGCACCAGCAGCCCCGCGTCCCGCTCGGACAGCAGCGCGCCCGCCTCGCGCAGCCCCGCGGGCCGTGCCGACTGGTCCATCCGGCCGGGCAACGCGTCCTTCTGGAGCGCGAAGTAGCGCACCCCGTCCTCGTCCGTCCCCAGGAAATAGCGGTGGGTCTCGGTCGGCGGGGCCTCGAAGGCCGGCGTCATGACCAGCTCGGTGCGTCCGTCAGGGGTGTCGTCGACCAGGGCCTGGCCGCCGGAGACCACGAAGACCCGCGTGGTCGGGTGACTCCACGCCGCGGCCAGCCACGCCTCGTCGAGGCGGTGGTGCGCCGCGCGGTCGATCCCGCTCGCGGCGCTGAGCGGGATCGCCCCGATGGCGGTGCGGTCGGTCCAGGTGGTCACGGCTGCTTCCAACTCCCCCTGCGAGACGGGTGGCTTCCATTCATCGGCGGGCTGCTCATCGGCGGGCTACGCCCGTCCATTCTCCGCGAGATCGCCCCAGAGGTAGGCGGCGGTCTCGGCGCCCTTCAGCAGCAGATCGAGCTCGACCTTCTCGTTCGGCGCGTGCCAGCCGTCCGACGGCACCGAGATGCCCAGGAAGAGCACCGGCGCCTCCAGGACGTCCTGGAGGTCGGCGGCGGGTCCGGAGCCGCCCTCGCGGGTGAAGCGGACCTTCTGTCCGAACGCACGCCCCATGGCGCGCACCACCGACTGGAGGGCCGGGTGGTCCAGCGGGGTCAGACAGGGGCGGGTCGCTCCCCAGAAGGTGATCTCGTGGCGGATCCCGGCCGGGAGCCGGGCCGCGACCCAGTCCCGCACGGCCGTCTGGACCTTCTCCCCGTCCTGTCCGGCCACCAGCCGGAACGACAGCTTCAGCTGCGCGGTGGACGGCACGATCGTCTTGCCGCCGGGGCCCTGGTAGCCCCCGGCGATCCCGTTGACCTCGGCGGTCGGACGGGCCCAGATCCGCTCCAGGGTGGAGTACCCCGCCTCGCCCAGCGCGGCGTGCGAATGTGCGGTGCGCAGCCAGGCGGCCTCGTCGAAGGGCAGCTCGGCGAAGAGCTCGCGCTCACGGTCGGTCAGCTCCACGACACCGTCGTAGAAGCCGGGGACCGCCACCCGGCGGTCCTCGTCGTGCAGGGCGGCGGCCAGCCGGGCGGCCTCGGTGGCCGGGTTGGGCACCGCGCCGCCGAAGGAGCCGGAGTGGATGTCCTGATCGGGGCCGGAGAGGTCGATCTGGCAGTCGGTGAGCCCCCGCATCCCGGTGCAGACGGTCGGGGTGTCCTCGGACCACATCCCGGTGTCGGAGACGATCACGGCGTCACAGACCAGCCGGTCCGCGCGGTCCTGGATCAGCCGGGGGAAGTGCGGGGAGCCGGACTCCTCCTCGCCCTCGATCAGCAGCTTGAGGTTGACGGCGGGCGCGTCACGGCCGGTGGCCGCCAGATGGGCGCGGACCCCCAGGGTGTGGAAGAGCACCTGCCCCTTGTCGTCGGCGGCGCCCCGGGCGTGCAGCCTGCCGTCCGCGATGACGGGGTCGAAGGGATCGGTGCGCCAGCCGTCCTCACGGGCGGCGGGCTGGACGTCGTGGTGGCCGTAGACGAGCACGGTGGGCGCGTCCGGATCGCCGGACGGCCACGCGGCGAACACGGCGGGCGCGCCGGGGGTGTCCCAGATCTCGACCACCGGGAAGCCCGTCGCCGTCAGGTGCTCGGAGAGCCACTGGGCGCTGCGGCGGACGTCGTCCGCGCGGGCGGGGTCGGCCGAGACGGACGGTATGCGCAGCCACTCGGAGAGATCGTCGAGGAAGGCTGGGCCATGACCGTCCACGAAGGCGCGGACCGCATTGTCCGTGTCCGGAGTGTCGCTCATGGCCATGAGCCTATCGGCCCCATCGGGACGAAAGCCGCGCGGCCTCCGGGCCGCTCATGTGTGCTCGCTCTCAGTCACGGAACGGACAGCGGCGCCATCGTTTCCGATCAGTTCCGCAGCCGGGTCACCGGTCCCGTCCGGAGCCTCGTCCTCAGCCTCGTCCGCGCCCAGCAGGATCCGTTCCAGCTCCGCCCGGCCGGGCAGACCGGACGGGCGCACCAGTTCGCCGGTGCGGACGTACAGGAACGCCGCCGAGACCTCCGACAGCGGCAATCCGTGCTGCTCGGCCCAGGCCAGCCGGTAGACGGCGAGCTGGAGCGGATCGGCGTCCTGGGCACGGCCGGTCTTCCAGTCGACGATCTCGAAGCCGCCGTCAGGACCCGGCGCGCGGTACACCGCGTCGATCCGGCCGCGGATCGTCCGCCCGGCCAGGGTGAGCTGGACCGGCGCTTCGACACGGAACGGGGTGCGCCGGGCGTACGGGGTGCGCTCGAACGCCTCCTTGAGCGCGGCCAGGTCCCGTTCGTCCGTGATCCCCGCCCCGGCACCGACGCCGCCGGTGCCGTCCGGGTCGTCCTCGGATCCGGGCAGCTCGTCCGGTCCGAGGAAGGGCAGCGGCACCTCCTCGAAACGCGACTCGACCCATGCGTGGAAGCGGGTGCCCCGGCGCGCGGCGGGCTGCGGCGGCCGCGGCATGGGACGGGCCAGCTCCCGCGCGAAGCCGTCGGGGTCCGCCGCCAGCCGCAGCAGCTGGGACGCGCTCAGCGACAGGGGTACGGGCACCTCGTGCACGGTCGTACGGGCGCGGCGCAGCTCCCCGGCGAGCGCGTCGAGATCGCGGTCCCAGGAGGCGATCATCCGCGCCTGCTCGGGCGGCAGGGCGGGGTCCTCCGGCGCCGGGCGGACGTCGTCGAACGGCACCTCGTCGAACGCGCCGTCGTCATACGCGCCCTCGTCATGCCGCTCGCCGCCGGGCGGACCGTGGGACCCACCGGACCCCGCCGGGTCCTCGACGTCTCCGGCGTCTCCGGCGTCTCCGGCATCCTCGTACGGGTCGCCGAACGCCTCGTCTTCGTGCGCGTCCCCGTACTCGTCCTCCGGCGGCGCCTCGGGCCAGAAGCCGGGGTCCTCCTCCGGGGCCGCCGCGTCCTCCCCGGCGTGCGGCTCTTCCTCCGCCGCCTCCAGCCGCGCCAGATGGCCGAGGACGATCTCCGCCGCGCGGCGCCGGCGGGCGAGGGCATCCGGGTCGAGCGGAAGCGGCCAGGCGCGGTCGGCGGTGGCCTCCTTCAGGGCCGGGTTCTCCTCGTCCTCCTCCGGCTCCGGGGCCCATGCCTCCACCTCGCCGTGGCCGGATTCGCAGTGCTCGCGCAGCGCCTCCAGGAAGGCGGACGGACCGCGGGGCCGCTTCTGGTTCGGCCCCCACCAGTGGCCCGAGCCGAGCAGCAGGGACCGGGGACGGGTGAAGGTCACATAGCCGAGCCGCAGTTCCTCGGTCCGCTGGTGCTCCCGCATCGCCTCCTTGAAGGCGGCCAGCCCCTTGCTGTCCCAGTCGGTGACGTCCGGCAGGGTGGCCGCGTCGCCGCGCAGCCCGTGCGGGAGGACCTTGGCGGCGGACGTCCAGGACTCGCGCGCCTGCTCACTCGGGAACTGCTTGGCGACCAGCCCGGGCACGGCCACCACATCCCACTCCAGCCCCTTGGACTTGTGCGCGGTGAGCACCTTGACGGTGTTCTCGCCGCCGGGGAGGGAGTTGTCGAGCCCCTTCTCGTACTGCGCGGCGGTCCGCAGGAAGGCCAGGAAGCCCTGGAGGGTGGCCTCGCCCTCCACCGGGGCCTCGCCCTGGCGCCCGGCGAAGGAGGCGGCGACGTCCAGGAAGTTGCCCAGCGTCTCGCGGCGGCGGGCGGCCAGGGCGTGCGGCGAGGCGGACAGCTCGACCTCCAGACCGGTGGCGGTCAGCACCCGGTGCAGGACGTCCATCAGCGGATCGCCCAGTGAGCGGCGCAGATCGCGGAGTTCGGCGGCGAGCCGCGCGAAGCGGATCCGGGCCTCGGCGGAGAACGGCAGACCGCCGTCCGGACCGCGGCCCTCGCCACCGGCTTCCGGGAGGCCGGGGTCGAGGAAGGTGTCGAGCGCGTCGGCGAGCGAGATCACCTCGGCCGGGTCCACACCCTCGACGGCCTCGGCCAGTCTGCGGTCCGGATCGTCCCCGGCGCCGTCCGGGCCGCCGGAGGCGACCAGGGCACGCGCCCGCCGCCCCAGCAGCGCCAGATCGCGGGGGCCGATCCGCCAGCGCGGACCGGTGAGCAGCCGGACCAGTGCGGCGTTGGCGCCCGGGTCCTGGAGGACCTCGCAGACGGCCACCAGGTCGGCGATCTCCGGCAGGTGCAGCAGCCCGGAGAGCCCGACGACCTCGACCGGGATGTCCCGTTCCACCAGGGCGCCCTGGATCTCGGCGAAGTCCCCGGCCGTACGGCAGAGCACCGCGATCTCACCGGGCGGGGTGCCGGTGCGCACCAGATGGGCGAGCGAGTCGGCCAGCCAGCGCAGCTCCTCGGCGTGGGTGGGCAGCAGGGCGCAGCGCACCACCCCGTCCCGTTCGGCGCCGGGGGCGGGCCGCAGCGCCTCCACGCCCTCGTGCATCGCGCGCAGGGGCGCCGCGAGCCCGTTGGCGAGGTCCAGCAGCCGCCCGCCGCTGCGCCGGTTCTCGCTGAGCGCGAAGCGGCGGGCCGGGCTGCCGTCGGCGTGCGGGAAGTGCCGGGGGAAGTCGTCGAGGTTGGCCACGGAGGCACCGCGCCAGCCGTAGATGGCCTGGCAGGGGTCGCCGACGGCGGTGACCGGATGGCCGGTGCCGCCGCCGAAGAGTCCGGAGAGCAGCAGCCGCTGGGCGACGGAGGTGTCCTGGTACTCGTCGAGCAGCACCACCGCGTAGTCCTCGCGCAGGATCCGGCCGACCTCCGCGCGGGTGCGCGCGAGGGCCGCCGAGTGGGCGATCTGGTCGCCGAAGTCCAGCAGGTCGCGGCGGCGCTTCTCGTCCCGGTACGCCTCGACCAGGCCCAGCAGCTCCAGCCGGGCGCGCGCGGTGGCGGGCACCTTGCGCAGGGCCTCGTTGGTCAGCCGCACCCCGTCCAGGGCGGTCAGCAGCCCGGTGTCATGGGCCCGCAGCCGCTCGGCGGTGACGAGGTGTTCGGCCAGCTCGGCGTCGAGCGCCAGCAGATCGGTGACCAGGTCGGCGAACGGGCGGGTGAGCGCCGGGTACGGGCCGGGGGCGGAGCGCAGCACGCGCGCGGCGAGCTGGAAGCGGGTGGCGTCGGCGAGCAGCCGGGCGGTCGGTTCCAGGCCGATGCGCAGCCCGTGCTCCTTGAGGAGCTGTCCGGCGAAGGCGTGGTACGTGGAGATGGCGGGTTCGCCCGCGGCCGCGTCCGCGTCGCCCGGGTCGGGGTCGAGGTCGACCACGCCCGCCTTGACCAGCGCGCCGCGTACGCGCTCGGCCAGTTCGCCCGCCGCCTTGTTGGTGAAGGTCAGGCCGAGCACCCGCTCGGGCGCGACCTGCCCGGTGCCCACCAGCCAGACCACCCGCGCGGCCATCACCGTGGTCTTGCCGGAGCCCGCTCCGGCGACGATCACCTGCGGGGCGGGCGGCGCGGTGATGCACGCCGTCTGCTCCGGGGTGAACGGGATCCCGAGCAGCTCCTTGAGCTCCTCGGGATCGGTGATGCGGGCTGACACTCGGTTGAGGCTATCGGTCCCCTCCGACAGCCGGACACCAACCCGGGACGGCCTCGAACAAGCCGGGACGGAAACGGATATGACGGGACAGAGGCGGAGTGAAACGAGCGGAAGTGTCCGATTCCCGGCACCAGGGAATCCCGGGTCAGGCACCGCGGACCGTGTGAGCCGGGCCACGGCGGCGCTCAGTCCACCACGTGCCGTCCCTCGGCGCGGGCGCTGCACGAGGCGCGGAAGGAACAGCGGTTGCAGTGCTCGCCCGCGCTCGGCGCGAACCGCTCGTCCAGCACCCGTCCGGCCGCGGTGGCGAGCAGGTCGCCCACCCACTCCCCGTCCGGCGGCTCCTGCGCCTGCACCTTGGGGACGCTCTCACCGCCCTCCTTCCTGGCCGCGCCCTGGCGGAGCTGGACCAGCTCCGCGCCGCCCGGCTCGGGACGGTCGTCGCCGAACAGGCCGTCGACGGCGCCCTCGCGCACCGCAAGCTGATAGACCGCGAGCTGGGGGTGGCGCTCCACCGCGCCGCGCGTCACCGGCTGCTTCCCGGTCTTGAAGTCCACGACGTACGCCCGGCCCTCGGTGTCCGCCTCGACACGGTCCATGCTGCCGCGGATGCGCACCTGGTAGGCGTCCGCCTCCAGGGTGACGTCGAAGCCGTGCTCGGAGGCGACCGGCGTCCGGCCGCCGCGCTCCATCACATGCCAGCGCAGGAACCGCTCCAGCGCGGCCCGCGCGTTCTCCTTCTCCTGCCGTGACTTCCAGGGGGCGTCGAAGGACAGCGCGTCCCAGACCGAGTCCAGCCGCTCCATCAGGACGGCGAGATCGGCCGGGGTGCGGCCGGAGGCGACCTCGTCGGCCAGGACGTGGACGACGTTCCCGAAGCCCTGGGCGGCGGTCGAGGGCGCGTCCGCCTTGACCTCGCGCCCCAGGAACCACTGGAGCGAACAGGTGTTGACGAGCTGGTCGAGCGCGCTGCCGGAGAGCGCCACCGGCCGGTCCCGGTCACGCAGCGGGACCTCGCTGTGCGTCGGCTCGTACAGCCCCCACCAGCGGTAGGGGTGGGCCGCCGGGACGAGCGGCTGGCCCTCCTCGTCGCGCAGCGCGGCCAGCCGCGCCAGCCGCCGCGCGGCGGCGTCCCGCAGCGTCCCGGGGGCCTCCGGATCGACGGTGACGGCGCGCAGCTCGGCGACGAGCGCGGCCACCGACAGCGGACGGCGCGGACGCTGCGTGACATCCACGGGGGTGACGCCGAGTTCGGCCAGGAAGCGGGAGGGCTGGTCCCCGTCGTCGGAGGCGGCCTTGACGGCGGTGACCACCAGCCGGTCCCGGGCCCGGGTGGCCGCCACGTAGAACAGCCGTCGCTCCTCGGCGAGCAGCGCGCCCGGCGGCAGCGGCTCGGCCAGGCCGTCGCGGCCGATCCGGTCCGCCTCCAGGAGCGAACCGCGGCGCCGCAGATCGGGCCACAGCCCCTCCTGGACGCCCGCCACGACCACCAGCCGCCACTCCAGGCCCTTGGAGCGGTGGGCGGTCATCAGCCGTACGGCGTCGGGGCGGGCCATCCGGCGCGAGAGGGTGTCGGCGGCGATGTCCTGGGCGTCGATCTCCTCCAGGAAGTTGAGGGCGCCCCGGCCGCCGGTGCGCTCCGCGCGCGCGGCGGTCTCGAACAGCGCGCACACCGCGTCCAGGTCGCGGTCCGCGTTCCGCCCGGCGGCACCGCCGCGCTGGGCGGCGCGCTCCAGCCGGCCGGGCCAGGAGGTGCCGTCCCACAGCCGCCACAGCGCCTCCTCCGCGGTGCCGCCCCGGGCCAGCGCCTCCCGCGCGGAGTGCAGCAGCCGCCCCAGCTGCTGGGCGCCGCGCGCATACGCGGGGTCGTGGACGGCCAGTCGTCCGGGCTCGGCGAGCGCCTCGGCCAGCAGGGTGTCCGAGGGACGCGGCACCGCCTTGCCCGCGGTCCGCTCCTCCTCGCGCAGCGCCCGGCCCAGCCGGCGCAGATCGGCGGCGTCCATCCCGCCCAGCGGCGACGCCAGCAGGGTGAGCGCGGTCTCCACGTCGAGGGACGCGGTGAGTCCGCCCGCCTCCGGCAGCGCGGCCGTGGCGGTGGCCCGCAGCGCGGTCAGCAGCGGGGCCACCGCGGGTTCATGGCGCAGCGGGATGTCATCGCCGTCCACCTCGACCGGGACCCCGGCGGAGGTGAGGGCACGGCGCACACCGGGGAGCGAGCGCCCTCCGGCGCGCACCAGGACGGCCATCTCACTCCACGGCACACCGTCCTCGAGGTGGGCGCGGCGCAGGATGTCGGCCACGTTGTCGAGCTCGGCGCCCGCGGTGGGATAGGTGTACGCCTCGACCTGGCCGCCGTCGCGGGCCGCGGTCGGCTCCCGGTGGGCGCGCACCGCGTCGGCGGGCAGCCGGGTGAGCGGCATCCGGCGGGCGATCAGCCGGGTGGCCGCCAGGAGGCGGGCCCCGGAGCGGCGGGAGGTGGTGAGCACCGCCACGTCCGCGGGTCTGCCGTCCGGCCGCCGGAAGGCGTCCGGGAACCCGAGGATGCCGCCCACGTCGGCGCCGCGGAACGCATAGATGGACTGGTCGGGGTCGCCGAACGCGACGAGGGTGCGCCCGCGCGCCATCCGGGGTGCCCGCCGGGACGCCGCGGTGCGCCCGCCCCCGTGGACGCCCGCGAGCGCGCGCAGCAGCCGCCCCTGGGCGGCGTCGGTGTCCTGGTACTCGTCGACGAACACCGCGTCGTAGCGCGCCGCCAGTCCGGCCGCGACGTCCGGCCGCTCGGCCAGCAGCACCGCGCGGTGCACCAGCTCGGCGTAGTCCAGCACCCCCTGGGCGTCCAGCACGTCCAGGTACTCGGCGAGGAAGTCCGCCGCGGCGCCCCAGTCGGGGCGGCCGGTGCGCGCCGCGAAGTCCCCCAGGGCACGCGGTCCGAGGCCCAGCTCCCGGCTGCGCGCGAGCACGGCGCGCACCTCGTCCGCGAAGCCGCGGGTGGTCAGACAGGCGCGCAGCTCATCGGGCCAGCGGGCGGACGCCCGCCCCTCGCGCGCCAGCTCGGCCTGGCCCGCGAGCAGCTCCCGGACGGCCACGTCCTGTTCGGGTCCGGACAGCAGCCGCAGCGGATCGGCGAACAGATCGGCGTCCTGGTGGGCGCGGACCAGGGCGTAGCAGAACGAGTGGAAGGTGGTGGCCTGCGGGGCGGTGGCGCCGCCCATGCGCGCGGCCATCCGGTCGCGCAGCTCGACGGCGGCCTTGCGGCTGAAGGTGAGGACGAGGATCCGCTCCGGGTCCGCGCCCTCCCGCGTCCGGCGGGCCACCGCCTCCACGAGCGTCGTGGTCTTCCCGGTGCCCGGTCCGGCGAGGACGAGCAGCGGACCCTCCGGGTGACGGACCACGGCGCGCTGATGTGCGTCCAGGACAGGCGGGGCGACGGACTCCGGCCGGTGACGGACCAGCCGGTACCTGCCCGGGGACGGCGGCCGTGAGGAAGGCTGCCGCGCCTGCCGCTGTCGCGGGAGGGACGAGGAGGAGGAGCTCACGTGGATCGCCGGTCCTGGTGGGTTGGCTGGGTGCGGGACAGCCTCTCATGTGCCGCGGAAGGTCACGGGGAAGGCTGTGGACAACCCCACGCGCCCGCCGGGACGGCGTCGATGGCGGGTGTCCTGCGGTGCGCGGGCGGCGCACGCGCGCGCCGGACGCGCGTCCGGACGGGGCGCGCGCCGTGACGTCACGGACGGTCCGCGCCGCGGTCCGGGGCGCTGCTCGGGACGCTGCTCGGGGCCGGAGAAACGCCCCGGACCGCGCTGCCACTCCCGTCGACCGCGCTGCTACTCCGGTCCCGGCGGGGCCGCTCCGCCGTCGGCCCGCCGGCCGTCCCAGCGGGCCGCGCGCAGATCGAGCCGGGGCAGATGGCCCTCCGCCGAGCGCGGGGCCTCCCGCAGCGGGGTGCCCTCCTCACGGTAGTGACCGAGCGCACGCAGCTCATGGCCCGGGAGCAGCGCGCCGTCCGCGCGGACCACCCGCCACCACGGCACGGCGCCCCCGTAGAGCGCCATCACCCGGCCGACCTGGCGCGGTCCGCCCTCGCCCAGCCATTCGGCGATGTCCCCGTAGGTCATCACCCGGCCAGGCGGGATCAGCTCGGCGACCTCCAGCACCCGCTCCGCGTACTCGGGCAGCTCCTCGCCGCCCGGTTCCTCGTTCTCCCGGCTCATCGGACCCATCCTGCCGCACCCCACCGACACTCCCCCGGGCCCGCGGCCGTCCGTTTCCGGCCGTATCGCCCATCCCCGGTGTGATCACCGAGCGTGCGGGAATCCTGTACACGGCGTACGATCCGAGGTTCACGCCCCCGAAATGCACCCTGATGCCCTCATCCGCCTCCCGGGCATGCCACCATCTTCCGGGCGGTGACTGGTGATACGAGATCAAGAAGAGACGGCGAAGCAGGGTGCGCAGCCTCCGGAGGAGGAGGCCCGCACCCCTGAGGCGTTGTCGCGTCCCGACGCCTCGTCCGGCACCCCCGAGCACCACGACGGCCGCGGCCAGGAGCCGGACCCCGGCTCCGACGGCCCGCGGGGCGGCGGCGACGGCGGCGAGCCGCATGTCGACCGGGTCTCCGGGGACGAGCCGTTGCTGCCGGCGCGGGTCCACCGCCCCTCCGACCTCATGCGGCTGCTGCTCGGTGTGCTGGGCATGGCCGTCGTCCTGGCCATCGCGGCCTTCGCGCACGGCACCACCGCGGGTCTGGAGAAGGACATCGGCCACGGCGCCGACCAGGCGCCCCCGCTGCTGATCGACTTCGCAGGGCTCACGGCGAGCGTCGCCGTCCTCGTCCTCCCGGTGGCCTTCGCCGTCGAGCGGCTGATCAAACGGGACGGGCTGCGGATCGCGGACGGCGTCCTGGCCGCGGTGCTCGCCCACGGGGTGTCCCTCACCACGGACCTGTGGGTCGCGGACGGCGCACCGGAGTCGATCCGGGAGGCGCTCACCCAGCCCGCCCCCGGCGGCACGTTCAGCGATCCCGTCCACGGCTATCTCGCGCCCGTCATCGCCTATATGACGGCCGTCGGGATGGCACGGCGCCCGCGCTGGCGGGTGGCCATGTGGTGCGTGCTGCTGCTCGACGCGTTCGCGGTGCTCGTCGGCGGCTACACCACCCCGTTCTCGATCATCGTGACGGTGCTGATCGGCTGGACCGTCGCCTACGGCACGCTCTACGCCGTCGGCTCGCCCAATGTCCGCCCCACCGGGCAGAACCTCCTCGCCGGGCTGCGCCGCGTCGGCTTCAACCCGGTCAGCGCGATGCGCGCGGAGGAGCCCACGGAGGGCGACCAGGGCAACCACGGGGACCGCGGCCGCCGCTATCTGGTCACCCTGGAGGACGGTCCGCCCCTGGACGTCACCGTGGTCGACCGCGAACAGCAGGCCCAGGGGTTCTTCTACAGCGTCTGGCAGCGGCTGACGCTGCGCACCATCGCCCCGCCGCGCAGCCTCCAGTCGCTGCGCCAGGCGCTGGAGCAGGAGGCGCTGCTCGCATACGCGGCCATCGCCGCGGGTGCCAACGCGCCCAAGCTGATCGCCACCTCCGAGCTGGGCCCGGACGCGGTGATGCTGGTCTACGAGCACATCGGCGGCCGTCCGCTGCACGCCCTGCCGGACGAGGAGCTCACCGACGAACTGCTGGCCGGGGCCTGGCACCAGGTCCAGGCGCTCCAGTCACGGCGGATCGCCCACCGGCGGCTGGACAGCGACGCCCTCCTGGTCGACCGCGACGGCCGGGTGATCCTCACCGATCTGCGGGGCGGCGAGATCGCCGCCGGTGACCTGGTGCTGCGGATGGACGTCGCCCAGTTGCTCACCACCCTCGGGCTGCGGGTCGGCGCCGAGCGCTCGGTGGCGGCTGCGGTCGCGGTCCTCGGCCCGGACGCGGTCGCCGACAGCCTTCCGCTGCTCCAGCCGCTGGCCCTGGGCCGCGGCAGCCGCGCGACCCTGCGCCAGCTTGCCCGGGAGCGCGCCCAGCGACAGCGGGAAGCGGTGCTGGAGGCGTCGCGCACGGCCAAGGAGGCCAAGGAGGCGCGCGGGGCCGACGAGCCCCAGGCGGCCATCAGCGACCGCAAGACCCAGCGGGCCGAGAAGCAGGCGGAGAAGCGGGCGATCGAAGAGGCCCTGGAGGACGCCCGCGAGGAGGATCTGCTCGCCCAGATCCGTCAGCAGGTGCTGCTGGTCCGGCCGCAGGCGCCCATAGTGCCGGTCCGGCTGGAGCGCATCAAACCGCGCACCCTGGTCAGCTTCTGCGCGGGCGCCTTCGCCGCGTACTTCCTGCTCTCCCAGTTCACCCACATCAAGCTGGGCGCCGTGGTCGGCGAGGCCAACTGGATCTGGGTGCTCTTCGCGCTCGTCTTCTCCGCGCTGACCTATGTGGCCGCGGCCATGAGCCTGCTGGGCTTCGTGCCCGAGAAGGTGCCCTTCGGGCGGACGGTGCTGGCGCAGGTGGCCGCCTCGTTCGTGAAGCTGGTGGCCCCCGCGGCGGTCGGCGGCGTCGCCCTGAACACCCGGTTCCTCCAGCGCGCGGGGGTGCGGCCGGGCCTCGCGGTGGCCAGTGTCGGGGCCTCCCAGCTCTTCGGACTGGCCAGCCATATCGTGCTGCTGCTGACCTTCGGCTACATCACCGGGACCGAGCGCACCCCGACCCTCTCACCGTCCCGGAGCGTGATCGCCGGGCTGCTGACGGCCGCGGTGCTGGTCCTGGTGGTGACCGCGGTCCCCGTCCTGCGGAAGTTCGTCTCCACCCGGGTGCGGTCCCTGTTCGCCGGTGTCGTCCCGCGCATGCTGGACGTGCTCCAGCGGCCCAGGAAGCTGCTCGCGGGCATCGGCGGCATGCTGCTGCTGACCGTCGCCAACGTGCTGTGCCTCGACGCGTCGATCCGGGCGTTCGGCGGTGACCTGAGCTACGCGAGCATCGCGGTCGTCTTCCTCGCGGGCAACGCGCTGGGCTCGGCGGCCCCCACCCCCGGCGGTGTCGGCGCGGTCGAGGCCGCGCTGATCGCCGGTCTGACCTTCGCCGGGCTGCCGTACGAGACCGCGGCGCCCGCGGTGCTGCTCTTCCGGCTGATGGTCTTCTGGCTGCCGGTGCTGCCGGGCTGGCTGGCCTTCACCCACCTCACCCGTAAAGAGGCGCTGTAGGGGCCGTCGCGGGGCCCGCTCCCATGGCCGCCCGACAGGGCCCGTAGCGCCCCGTACCACCGCGGCCCGGAGCCCGCGCGCCGGAACGCCTCCGTACGGCCCCCACCGCCGGCCCCGCTCACCCGTCCGTCCGCGCTGTGCGCGCGGCCCGGCGCGGGCCGCCCGAGGATGGCGGTACGCCGCCCACCCCCGGGAGAGCCGCCGTGTCCCGACCTCTGCGCACCGGTGCGCTGTCCGCCGCCGTCCTGCTGATGACCGCCCTCCCGGCCGGATGCGGCGGGGACGGCGGGGACCGGCCGGACACCTCCGCCGCCCAGAAGCTGGACTGGGCACCCTGTCCGACCCCCTCGGACAGTCAGGACGGCAGTGCCACCAAGGCCCCCGGCAAGGAATGGGAGTGCGCGACGCTCCACGCCCCGCTGGACTACCGCGATCCGGACGGCGACACCATCGGCATCGCCATGATCCGCGCCAAGGCCACCGACCGCCGCCACCGGATCGGTTCGCTCATCTTCAACTTCGGCGGCCCCGGCGGCTCCGGCGTCGCCACCCTCCCGGCGCTCGCCGACAGCTACCGCCAACTGCGCACCCGCTACGACCTGGTGAGCTTCGATCCGCGCGGGGTCGGCCGCAGCAGCGGGGTGCACTGCCTCAGCGATGAGCAGCTCGACTCCTACTACGCCGCCGACCCCACCCCGGACACCGCCGCCGAGGTGAAGGGTCTGGTCCGCCGGGTCAAGCGGTACGCCGCCGCGTGCGAGAAGAACTCCGGGAAGGTGCTGCCCTATGTCGGCACCACCAACGCCGCCCGCGACATGGACCTGATGCGCCGGGTCCTCGGCGACCGCAAGCTCTACTACTTCGGGATCTCGTACGGCACCGAACTGGGCGGCGTCTACGCCCATCTGTACCCCCGGAACGTCGGACGCGCGCTCTTCGACGGGGTGGTGGACCCGGCGCAGACCCCGGAGCAGGGAGCGCTCGGCCAGGCCAAGGGGTTCCAGCTCGCGCTGAACAACTATGTGAAGGACTGCGACAAGGGCGGCGGCATGGTCGCACCCGCGAGCTGTCCCACCGCGGCGCAGATCCGCACCTTCCTCAAACGGCTGGACACCCGGCCGCTCCCGGCCGGTGACGGACGGAAACTCACCGAGTCGCTGGCCGCGGGCGGGATCGCGCAGTCCCTGTACTCCGAGCAGTTCTGGCAGTACCTCACCCAGGGGCTGGACGCCGCCCGGCAGGGCGACGGCCGGATCCTGATGGCCCTGGGCGACGCCATGAACGGACGTGACCAGGACGGTGACTACAGCACTCTCCAGGCGTCCCTGACCGCCATCACCTGCGCCGACTTCAAACAGCGCTACACGGTCGGCGACATCGAGCGGAAACTGCCCACCTTCCGCAAGGCGTCCCCGGTCTTCGGCGACTTCATGGCCTGGAGCCTCACCCAGTGCACCGGCTGGCCGGTGCCCGGCACCTGGACCACACCCGATGTCAGCGCGCACGGTTCCGCCCCCATCCTCGTCGTCGGCAACACCGGTGACCCGGCGACGCCCTACTCCGGTGCGCGGAAGATGGCGCAGGAGCTCGGCCCCGGTGTCGGTGTCGAACTCACCTACAAGGGACAGGGCCACGGCGCGTACGACAGTGGCAGCGGCTGTGTCCAGCGGATCGCCAACGCCTATCTCCTCCAGGGCAAGGTGCCGCCGAAGGGCAAGGTCTGCACCTAGGCCGTGTCGTTGGGATCTAGGGAGCCTCATGACTCCGGCGGCGCCAACCGTGACGGTATTGAGAAGGAGTACGCACACTCCCGTTCGGACCCTCCTCCTAGGATCACCGGGTATGTCGAGTTCCCTACGCACCATACGGACCAGGGCACTGGTCTCCGCGACCGTCGTGGTCGCTCTCACCGCCGTCGTCGGCTGCGATGACGACGGCGGAAAGGACCAGGGCAAGGGGCAGTCCAGACCGTCCGCCCCGGCCCCCGCCGCGACGGACAGCTCCCTGCCGGACTCGCTCACCGGCCAGAAGCTGCGGTGGAAGTCCTGCCCCGCACCGTCGCCGATCCAGGGCACCGGCGCGGCACCGGGGAACGACTGGGAATGCGCCACGCTCAAGGCTCCGCTGGACTACGCGAAGCCGAAGGGCGAGACGATCGATCTCGCCATGATCCGGGCCGGGGCCACCGACGAGGACCGCCGGATCGGCTCCCTGATGTTCAACTTCGGTGGCCCCGGCGGCTCCGGGGTCTCCTCGCTGCCCGGCTTCGCCGACGACTACGCCAAGCTGCGCACCCGCTACGATCTGGTGAGCTTCGATCCGCGCGGGGTCGGGGAGAGCGCGGGCGTGACTTGTCTGAGCGACAAGGAGATGGACGCGGCCGACGCCGTCGACGGCACCCCGGACGACGAGGACGAGATCAAGGCCGCCACGGCGGACTCCCGGAAGTACGCCGCCGCCTGCGAGAAGAAGTCCGGCCGGGTCCTGCCCCATGTGGACACCGTCAGCGCCGCCCGTGACATGGACCTCATGCGGCAGGTGCTCGGTGACCGCAAGCTCTCGTACTTCGGCATCTCGTACGGCACCGAACTCGGCGGTGTCTACGCCCATCTCTTCCCCCGGAACGTGGGACGCGCGGTGCTCGACGCCGTCGTCGACCCGACCGAGGACCCCGAGGAGGGCGCCTACGGTCAGGCCAAGGGGTTCCAGCTCGCGCTGGACAACTACCTGAAGGACTGCGCCAAGAAGGGCATCGGCTGTCCGACCGGCAGTGACGCCGAGGCGGGCGACGCAAAGATCGCCGCGTTCCTGAAGAAGCTGGACAAGAAGCCGCTGTCCACCCAGAGCGGCCGCAAGCTCACCCAGGACGGCGCCCTGAGCGGGATCGCCGCCGCGCTGTACGACCGGGAGAGCTGGCGGTATCTGACGCTCGGCCTCCAGGAAGCGATGCACTTCGGCAAGGGCAACATGCTGCTGGCGATGTCGGATTCACTCGCCGGCCGGGACGAGAAGGGCCGCTACAGCAACATCAGCGCCGCCAATATGGCCGTCAACTGCGTGGACGACAAGCAGCGTTACACCGTCGAGGATGTGAAGGCCCAACTGCCCCGGTTCCGCGAGGCGTCGCCGGTCTTCGGCGAGTACCTGGCCTGGGGCATGCTCGGCTGCACCGAATGGCCGGTGGACGGGACCACCGACAGCCCGGAGGTGAACGCCAAGGGCTCGGCGCCGATCCTGGTGGTCGGCAACACCGGTGACCCGGCGACCCCGTACGCGGGGGCGCGCAAGATGGCCGGGGAACTCGGTCCGGGCGTGGGGGTCGAGGTCACCTACAAGGGCCAGGGCCACGGTGCGTACAACAGCGGCAACGCCTGTATGACCAGGACCGTGAACGCCTATCTGCTGGACGGGAAGGTGCCCTCGGACGGCACCACCTGTTCCTAGCCGGACACACCGCGGGGCCCGGACCGATATCGGTCCGGGCCCCGCGCGCGTCTCCGTCCGGGGTTCCGGGGTCGGCCCGGTGCGGACGTCAGCCTCAGTAGACGGGCTTCTCGGGCTCGATCTGGTGGACCCAGCCGATCACACCGCCGCCCACGTGCACGGCGTCCGCGAAGCCCGCGGACTTCAGCACGGCCAGGACCTCCGCGGACCGGACACCCGTCTTGCAGTGCAGGACGATCTTCTTGTCCTGCGGCAGCTCCTGGAGGGCGCCGCCCATCAGGAACTCGTTCTTCGGGATCAGCCGGGCGCCGGGGATGGAGACGATCTCGTACTCGTTCGGCTCGCGGACATCGATGATGTCGATGTTCTCGCCGTCGTCGATCCACTCCTTGAGCTGCTTGGGCGTGATGGTGGACCCGGCGGCGGCCTCCTGGGCCTCCTCCGAGACGACACCGCAGAACGCCTCGTAGTCGATCAGCTCGGTGACCGTCGCGTTCGGCCCGCAGACCGCGCAGTCGGGGTCCTTGCGGACCTTGACCTGGCGGTAGGTCATCTCCAGGGCGTCGTAGATCATCAGTCGGCCGACCAGCGGGTCGCCGATACCGGCGAGCAGCTTGATCGCCTCGTTGACCTGGATCGAGCCGATCGACGCGCAGAGCACACCGAGCACACCGCCCTCGGCGCAGGACGGGACCATGCCCGGCGGCGGGGGCTCCGGGTACAGGCAGCGGTAGCAGGGACCGTGCTCGGACCAGAAGACCGACGCCTGACCGTCGAAGCGGTAGATCGAACCCCAGACGTACGGCTTGTTCAGCAGCACGCACGCGTCATTGACCAGATAGCGGGTGGCGAAGTTGTCCGTGCCGTCCACGATCAGGTCGTACTGGGCGAACATCTCCATCACGTTGTCCGCCTCGAGGCGCTCCTCGTGGAGGACGACGTTCACATACGGGTTGATGCCGAGCACCGTGTCCCGGGCCGACGCGGCCTTGGAGCGGCCGATGTCCGCCTGGCTGTGGATGATCTGGCGCTGCAGATTGGACTCGTCGACCTCGTCGAACTCCACGATGCCGAGGGTGCCCACACCGGCCGCGGCCAGGTACATCAGGGCCGGGGAGCCGAGACCGCCCGCGCCCACACAGAGGACCTTGGCGTTCTTCAGCCGCTTCTGCCCGTCCATCCCGACATCGGGGATGATCAGATGGCGCGAGTACCTGCGGACCTCGTCGACGGTGAGCTCGGCAGCCGGCTCGACCAGGGGTGGCAGCGACACGGGGACTCCGTAAGGGGAGGGAGCAGACGGACATGCACCCCCGCGTGAGCGGGGTGGTTTTCTTCCCGTAACACTGCCACGCCCCATCTCATTCCATGACACGCGGTCCGATGCGCGAGACGATGTCGTCCCAGTAGCCGGGCAGGGCCTCCCAGGGCGTGGTCGCGGAGGTCCGCCGCCCCGGATGGTGCGTACGGTCGGTGAAGTAGATCGTCCCCGCGCCCTGCCAGCGGGCGATCCGCAGCGCCTCCTCCAGATGCGGCCCAGGGACGCCGTGCACCAGATGGCAGAAGCGTTCGGGCGGATACCCCGCCGTCCACTCCGCGACCTGGGACCAACGATAGTCCGCCCACGCGCCGCGGAAGGTCACCAGCTGATCGGCGACCTCCATGTACTCCGGGTGCGGATGGGTGCCCTGCCCCAGCACCAGATGACCGCCGCCGAGCAGGGCGCGCAGGGTGGCGGCGGTACGGCGGACCTCCACCAGGCCGGGACGGTCGGCCGGGCAGCGGTCCAGCAGGAAGCCGTCCACCCGGTACCAGTCCAGGAAGCGGTCGGCATCGGAGACCAGCTCGCCGAACGGGCGGGTGCCGCAGCGGGCGTCCAGGAGGCCCAGCACCCGCACACCCGCGGCGCGCAGCCGGGCCACCGCGGTGAGGCAGTGCGGATCCCGGCGGGCGCCGGGGCCTCGCCCCACCGAGAGCACCGTCCAGTCCACCGGGGCGCCCGGCCGGGCGAGCTCCGCCCATTCGGTGGGCGCCACCAGCGGGTGGGCGTAGCCGGGGACGCCCAGGCCGAGCGTGTGATCGGCGGCGGGGATGTCGCGCAGCGGACCCGGGGAGGTCAGATGCGACATGCCGCCTCCATCCAGATGTCGGCGAGCGACTCCTCCAGCGGGATCCTGGAGCGCCAGCCGAGCCGGTCCCGGGCGGTGCGCACATCCGCCTGCTGCCAGCTTCCGCAGCCGTCCGGGTAGGGGAAGGTGGCCGCGCCGCCGGTGGGGTGCCCCTCCGCCGCCGGATGGGGGTGGTGGCCGGGGCCGTGCGCGGCGTGGGCCGGGGCCGGGACATGGGCCACCGCGCCGGCCGCGTGGTGCACCAGCCCGCGCCCGGGCGGGGCGTCGATCTCGTGCAGCGAGCCGCCGAACCCCGCCACCCGGGCCAGCACTGCGGCCGCCTCGCGCAGCCGCACCGCACGGCCGGTGCCGATGTTGACCACGCCCTGGGCGGCCGACAGCGAGGCGGCGTGCACCGCCCGCGCCACGTCCCGGACGTCCACGAAGTCCCGCTGGACGCCGAGCCCGCTCAGCTTCAGCTCGCTCTCCCCGGACTGCATCGCCCGGCGCATCGCCTCGGCGAGCCTGCCCAGCGGGGACCCGGCCGGGGTGCCCGGCCCCACCGGGGAGAACACCCGCAGCACCACCGCGTCCAGGCCCGAGCCCAGCACCAGCTCGGTGGCGGCCAGCTTGCTCACCCCGTACGGGCCGCCGGGGCGCGGCACGGCGTCCTCGGCGGTCGACGAACCGGGCTGCGAGGGTCCGTACTCGGAGGAGCAGCCGATCTGCACCAGCCGGGCACCGCAGCCGCTGCGCCGCAGCGACTCGCAGACCGTCGCGACCGCCACCGTGTTGTGCCGGGTGAGCTCCCGGGCTCCGCCGCGGGTGGCGCCCGCGCAGTTGATCACCACACCGGGGTGGACGGCGTTGAGGAAGCGGGTGAGCGCGCCGGGGCTGCCGCTGGAGAGGTCGAAGCGCACATCGGCGTCGTCCCCCCGGCCGAGCGCGGTGAGCTGTACGGCGGGGTCGGCGAGCAGGTGCTCCGCGACATAGCGCCCCAGATATCCCCCGGAGCCGAGCAGCAGGACTCTCATCGGTCACGCCTCCCCGCGCGGGTGCGTGGACAGGACAGGTCGTCGCTCATGTGGTGGCTCCTCGTGAGGGTGGCAGGGTGCTGCGGTCGTACGGGGGGTGGCGGGTTCACTGGGGCGCCTCGCAGGGCGCCGGATGGGTGCCGTCGGCACGGTGCGGACCGCGGCGGGAGGTGCCGTCGCCCGGCGCGCCGGGGGCGTCACCGTGGGCCGAGGCACGGGACAGGACGGCGCAGGCGTATCCGAGCAGGCCGAGCGCGGCGGCGGCGCAGGCGGCCGCGGGGACGACGGCGGCGCCATGGGCGGCGGTCAGCCGTGCCACCGGCTCGCCGAGCGGGGCGGCGCCGGGCAGCCGGGCGGCCAGCGCGGTGACCTCCACCACCGCCTCGACCGCGCAGGCTGCGGCCAGCCCGCCGACCGCCGCCCCGCGGAAGCCGTGGACGGCGAGCAGCCGGGCCAGGAACAGCAGCGCGGCCAGCGCGGCGACGGCCGCCTCGACGGTGGTGACGGACCCGGGGCCGGAGCCGGCGGGCGGCCGGGGGAGGACGAGCCGGGCGGTGAGCACCAGGGGCGCCAGCGCGGCCAGGAAGCCGAGGGCGGTGAGCGCGAACAGCGGGCGGACCCTGGTGGCGAACTCCCCCACCCCGCGGCTGCCCGTCAGCCTCCGGCGCGCCCGGAGGGCGAACCAGCGGGCGCATCCGGCGGCGGGCGCGACGGCCAGCGCGAGGACCACGGCGGTCCCGGCGGCGCGGGCGGGGTCGTACGCGCCGCGCTCACCGGTGACCAGCCCGGTGAGCAGCCAGTCCCCGCAGGCGGCGTAGCCCAGGAGCCAGCCGAGGCAGAGCGGACCTGCGAGGTCCGCGAGCCACCCGCCGCGTCCGCGTCCGGCGATCCGCAGCGGGCCCCGGCTCAGGCACAGCCAGAGCGCGACGGCCACCAGGACGGTGCCGAACGCTCCGGCGGCGGCCCGAGGGGCGGGCGGCGCGAGGTCCGGCCGCAGTACGGCCCATGCGGTCGCCGCGCACAGCGCCCCGGGCAGCGGCCACAGCGCCCAGGTCCCGCGCGCGGGACGCGGGGCGGGGGCCGCCGCGGACTCCTCGGCGCGGGGCACCCGGGCGTACAACTCCTCGGCGAGGCCGAAGACATCGCGGTGCCGGAAGCGGGCGGCGGTGCGGTCCGTCACCCCGTGGGCCTCCAGCCCGGCGGCGATCTCCAGCGGATCGACGGCGCGGGCGCAGAGGTCGTGGTGCCGGTGCATCAGCTCCCGCACCGGATCGGCGGGCCGCCGCCGACCGGCGCCCGCCCGCGCCCCGGATCCGGGGGCGTCCGCCGGGTCGTCGGGGGTGATCAGGGCGCGGGAGGGATCGTTCCAGCCGCCGGGGGAGGTGGGGGTGGTGGGCTGGTCCGACAGGGGGTCATGGGGCAGGGTCATACGCCCTCCTCGGTCAGGTGGTTCGCCACCGGGCCCACACCCAGCGCCTCACGGGACACCGGAACGGCCCAGCCCGGGGTGTGCTCCTGTGCGCCGCGGGACGGCGCGGGATCCGCGGACCGGTGGCCGGAGCCGTCGCCGTCGCGGCCGGCGGTCCAGCGGCCCGGGATATGGGCCTCCGCCGGGAGGGCGAACGGCAGGGGCGCGCCGTCCTCGCCGACCTCCTCGCGCCGCACCGGGCAGTGCGACATCAGCTCCAGGTAGATCCCGCGGAAGGCGGCCACGTTCTGCTCGATCGTGAACAGCTCCAGCGCGCGGGCCCGTGCCGCGGCGCCCAGGCGCGCACGGCGGGCGGGGTCGCGCAGCAGCGCCAGGCATGCCTCGGCGAGCGCCCGGGGGTTGCGCGGGGGCACCACCAGACCGGTACCGCCGATGACCTCGCACACCGCGCCGACGTCCGTCGACACCGTGGCCCGGCCGCAGAACATCGCCTCGACCAGTCCCACCGGAAAGCCCTCGACCACGCTGGAGAGCACCACGACCCCGCCCGCCGCGTACGCCTCCGGCAGGGACGGCGCCCCGGGCTCCCCGAGCCGTTCGAAGGAGACCGGGTTGTCGCCGACGGTGTGGGCGTTCACGGCCTCGTCGGGGAAGAGGTGCGCGGCGAGGGCGCGGCAGCGGGCCGGGTAGTCCTCCTCCCCCGCCGGTTCCACGGGGGCGTCCGCGCGCCGGGTCTCGATGATGCGCAGCCGGGCGTCCGGCCGTCGGCGGCGCACCTCCGCGAACGCGTGCAGCAGACCGACGACGTCCTTGGGCGGCTCGACCCGGCCCACCCACACCAGCGTGCGGCCGTCGTCGCCGGCGCCCGCGGCGCCGTCGCCGCGCTCACCGCCCTCGCCGACCTCCGCGAAGCGGGCGGCGTCCATACCGGGGTAGACGGTGCGCAGCCGCTCGGGGTCGGCACCGCACCGCTCCTGCCAGCGGCGGGCGTGGGTGTTGCCGGGGGTGATCAGCGCGGCCCGCGCGTAGACCTCGGCGGCCAGGCGGCCCTGGAAGGCGGTGAGCAGGGTGCGGACGGGCGTGGGGCGCGGGGCGCCGGACCGCGCCGGGTCCGCCGGTCCGGCCGGATGGTCCGCGAGGTAGTGCTCGCGCAGCCGGACGCCGTACTCGGTGACCAGCAGCGGTGTACCGAAGAACCGTTCGGCCACCAGCCCCGGGAGCGCCGCCGCCCCGCCGGAGGCGGCATGGCACAGATCGACCCGGGCGAGTCCGAAGGGCCCGTACCAGTCGAGCGACAGGGGGCGCAGCGCGCGCTCCAGCGCCTCGGTGACGGTCAGCAGATCGGCGACCCGCGCCTGCTGGGCGCCGTGCGCGGCCCCGGGGAGGCGGCAGGCGCGCTCCAGCAGGCGGACGGCGTCCTCGGAGCGGAGCGCGGCGGAGAGCCCGCCGAGGTCGAGGGCGAGTTCGGCCAGACCGTGGAGGCCATTGGCGAAACGGTCCGCCAGATGCCCGGTGCCCGGCTCCCCGGCCCCCGGAGAGGCGATGGCGGCGGCCAGTTCGGCGAAGTGCTCCGCGAAGCGGCGCCGCTGCCTGCGGCCGACGCGCCGCGCGGGCGGAGCGCCCCACAGCGCGGCGGTGCGCACCCGCCGCACCTGGGCGGGGAGTCCGGTCCAGCCCGCGGCCTCCTGGTGGGCGCTGCGGCTCAGCGCGTAGATCTCGAACTCATGCTGGTCCAGGCCCCGGACGAGCCGGTCGCACCACACCAGTGCTTCACCCGTCGCATACGGATAACCACCCTCCGTAAGCAGTCCTACGCGCATGAGAGCACCCCCGATCTTTCCTATGGGCCGGCCGTGATGCCGCCGTCGTGCGGCGTGAGCACGTTATGCGCGCATGACGCAGGCGCGACGGACGGTTGTCCGTCGCACCACCGGAAGGGGTGAACGCCCGTGACCTTCCCTGCGCTCAGGCGTTGTTGGGCGCTATAGGCGATCCGAGGCCCCGTTCCGGGGCGCGGGCGGTGTACCGCCGGTGCAGGAACGGTTGGGCGCGGGGCGGGACTTCCCCGCCGGGGCGGACCGCTCCGTGGGGAATCCGCCGGGGCGGACTATCCCTTGGGGAACGGCCAGGCGTTGGGGCGACAGGTCGCGCCGTCGGTCGACAGGAACTTGGTCTGCTGCATCATCACCGGGGCGAGCGCGCCGTCGCGGCCGCAGACCTCGTGGTTGTGGCCGAGCCGGTGGCCGACCTCGTGGTTGATCAGCATCTGCCGGTAGCTGTGCATCTTGTCGTCGCCGTAGGTCCTGGCGCCCTGCGCCCACCGATAGGCGTTGATCATGACGCGCTGGGTCGAGGCCGAGTCACAGGAGACATTGAGCTCGGTGGTGTCCAGCCCGGACTTGGCGCACCAGGCCGCCGTGGTCCCGGGGCTCGCGAGGGTGATCACGAACTTGGCGGGCCCGGAGGAGACCCGTTCGAAGGCGTACCTGCCGCCGTGCCCCCAACTCCGCTCGTCGTTCAGCGTCTTGTGGACGGCCTCGGCGAACAGCTCGCCGTCCAGCCGCAGTCCCTTCTCCACGTCCACGCGGTAGCGCACCACCTCGCCCCGGCCGGGCGCCTTGTCGTGCCCGCCGACGGTCTGGAACGCGCCGGAGCCGCGCAGCTTCGGGTCGAGCGGGAAGACCGCCGCCATCTTCTGCGCGTACGTCTGCGGCGAGGACTTGGGCGGCGCCTTCACCCCGGCGGACCCGGCCGGGGCGCCGCCCCGGTCGTCACCGCGCGAGACGGCGTCGGAACGGCCGCGCTCCGCGTCGCCCTGGGCGCTCGCCCGGTTGTCCTCCGGCGAGCCGCTCGTCACCTGTCCGGCCACCACGACGGCCAGCACGGTGGTGACGGCGGCCGCGGCGACCCCGGTGAAGGTCCGGCCCTTGCCGCCTTTGGCGACGCCCCGGGCGCCGTTCTCGGGATCGTCGTCCCGTGGTCCGTCGGGGTCGTCGTCGGTGTGGCGCTCCTCGCCCCGGCCGCCGTCGGCGCCGTCACCGGCCGCTTCCTGCGCACGGCGCGGCGCGGGCACCGCTCCCGGCGCTCCGGCGGCGAAGACGTCGTCACCGTCGTCCGGACCGCCCGAGAATTCGAACGCGTCGAGGTACTCCTTGCGGGGACCGGGCATCAGCCCGCCCGCGCCGGAGACCGTGGGCCGGGACGGCTGGTTCATCTTCCCCGGCGCGTTCACGACCGTGGCACGCCCCTGGGCGCGGGGCCCGCCGAGCGCGCCCCAGCCGCCGCCGGGCTCATGGTGTTCGGGATGGCCGCCGCGGGTGCGCGCCGACGGGGACTGCGGGACGAACGCTGCCCGCGGTACGCCCTGCGGGGGTGTCATGGCGGGGTCACCGGGGGTGCCCCGCCTCCGGCGTCCGGTGCCGGGGGCCGCCGCGGGCGCGGGCTCCGCGCCGGGCGCCGTGTGTTCCACAAACGCGGGGCCGGAACCGGAGCCCGCGGCGGAGGATGGGCGACCCCGGTCCTCCTTGCTGCCACGTGCGCTGTGTTTACCCACGCGCCGCACCGCTCCCGTCCGTGCCGGGTTCCGATACGGCGCCGCGTACCGCCCGGCTCTCCCGGCCTTCTCGTCCGTCAACGTCATCGAGCAGTTCGCGCATGGCGCGAGCCACTGCTTCCGGATACTCCATCATCGCGACGTGTCCTGCGTCCAACAGCGTCAACAGCCGGGAGTCACGGAAGGTGGCGTTCGCCCGCTGTGCCATCCGGATGGAGACCAGTTGGTCGCGCATACCGTAGACGAGGAGCGTGGGCGCGAGCACCCGCTCGGCCTGTCGCCACAACGAGTGCTGGCCGCCCAGGGTGTAGGAGTCGACGACACCGCGCGCGGACCGCGTGAGCGCGTCCCAGAAGTACGGGAGGTCGAGGCGGCGCTGGAACTCCTCCACCGCCAGCGCGAAGTCCTCCGGGCCGACCCGCCCCGGGTCCCCGTAGGTGAGCAGCATCACCTCGCGGGTACGCCGCTCGGCGTCCCAGTCCCGGGTCATCCGGGTGAACAGCCGGGTCACCCCGGGTATCGCGAGCAGCCCGGTGGGCAGCGCCGCACGCTGCGGCCGCAGCTCGGGCAGCGCGGGAGAGACGAGGGTGAGGGTGCGCACCAGATCGGGCCGTACCGCCGCGACGCGGGTGGTGACCGCCCCGCCCATCGAATTGCCCACCAGATGGACCGGACCGCGGTCGGCGGCGTCGAGGAAGCGGATCACCGCGCGGGCGTGGCCGGTGATCGAGTAGTCACCGTCGTCCGGCGGCGGGGAATCACCAAAACCGGGGAGGTCGACCGCCTCGCCGTCCACCCGGCCGGCGAGCCCCTCCATCAGCGCGGACCAGTTCAGCGAGGAGCCGCCGAGGCCGTGGACGAAGAGCGCGGGCGGCAGCCCGGGGGCGGCCGGGGGGCGGGAGCGCACGTTCAGCGTCAGGCCGGGCAGCCGGGCGGTGCGCAGCTTCTCCCCGGCGCCGACCCGCACCGGCCGCCCGGGCGGGACCGTGGCGATCACGCGGGCTTCCGGCGGCTCGGTCGCAGACATGCGGCAATGTTACGAGACGATCACGCACCTGATCGTGTGTTCGCCCTCACAGACAACGTAGCGTCCGAAAGTGACCTCTCCTAGGCTCGTTACTACACGGGGACGCTCAGCCGCCTCCGGGAAGGGGAGTACATGTCCATCGACCCGTCCGATCCCGAGACCTTCGAGAACCTCGGAAACGACGACTCCACCGAGTCCGACGTCGAAGCCCCCGAGGCGGACGCCGCCGACCAGCACCGTGACCTGGTCCCCCACCGCGACGACCAGCCGCCCTCCGACGAGCTCGTCGAAGCGAACGAGGCGGACCGGGCGGAGCAGGCCAGGGTCGTCGAGGTCAACGAAGAGGACTACCGGTGACCAGCGGCAATGGTGGGCTTTTCATAGAGTCCGGTCCGTGAAATTCTCCGCACGAACCGCGCGCGGCCCGGTTACCCAAAAGTACGATGGCGGGCGCGGGTGGACATCGTGCACAGAACATTCAAATGGGAGGCGGCGTGACAGCCATCGAGCAGACAGAGGCGCGCCCGCGGGGTACGCGCCTGCCGCGCCGAGCCCGACGCAATCAGCTCCTGGGGGCGGCCCAGGAGGTCTTCGTCGCTCAGGGTTACCACGCGGCGGCGATGGATGACATCGCCGAGCGCGCGGGAGTCAGCAAGCCCGTGCTCTACCAGCACTTCCCGGGCAAGCTGGAGCTCTATCTCGCCCTGCTCGACCAGCACTGCGAGGCACTGCTCCAGGCGGTGCGCACAGCGCTCGCCTCGACCACCGAGAACAAGCAGCGCGTCGCCGCGACCATGGACGCGTACTTCGCGTACGTCGAGGAGGAGGGCGGCGCCTTCCGCCTCGTCTTCGAATCCGACCTGACCAACGAGCCGGCCGTGCGCGAGCGCGTGGACCGGGTCTCGCTCCAGTGCGCCGAGGCGATCAGTGAGGTGATCGCCGAGGACACCGGCCTGTCCCAGGACGAGTCGATGCTCCTGGCCGTCGGCCTCGGCGGGGTCTCGCAGGTCGTCGCGCGCTACTGGCTCTCCAGCGGAAGCGCGGTACCGCGGGACACCGCGGTGCAGCTGCTGACCTCGCTCGCCTGGCGGGGCATCGCCGGGTTCCCCCTGCACGGGGCCGACGGCGGGCAGCACTGAGCCATCGGGTCATCCCGGGGCACGCGGGTCATCTCGGGCCGCGCCGCCGCGCGTTCGCGGGAGCGGGCGTGTTCGCTGCAGGCGTGTGCCCGGGCCGCCCGGCGGGTCCCCCTCCCCGGCTAATGTGTGCGGAGTACGGCGCGGACGGCCGCGCACCCCAACTGACCGTCGGAGGGACAAAGCCGTGGAGGTCAAGATCGGCGTGCAGCACGCGCCCCGCGAGATCACCTTGGAGAGCGGGCAGTCTGCCGAGGAGGTCGAGCGCCTGGTGGCCGACGCGCTCGCCGGCAAGGCTCAGCTCCTGACCCTGGTGGACGACCACGGCCGCAAGGTCCTGGTCCCGGCCGACCGGCTCGCGTACGTCGAGATCGGTGAGCCGAGCACCCGCAAGGTCGGATTCGGCACGCTCTGAGCGGTCGCGTATGACGGCGGCGGGGGGGGGGGGGGGGGGCCCACCCCCGCCCCCCCCCCCCGGCGCCCAGGCGGGGGCCCCCGGGGGGGGGGGGCGCCCCCCGGGGGGGGGGGGGGGCCGGGGGGGGGGGGGGGGGGGCCCCCCCCCCCCCCCCCCCCCCCCCCGCCGTTCCGCTCTCCGGGCGCCCCGTGGTGCGCGCCGGTGGCCAACTCCCCCCGCGCGCCGCGCACGCCCTTCCCACGCGCACTCCGCCGTCTCCTCCCGACACTCCCGCATCGCAGGGTTGCCCGCTCGTGGGCACGGGTAGGACGGGCACGACCGACGCGTGATCGCGCGCCGGTTCCGGTCCGCTCACGGGAAGGACGCGCCATGATCCTCTGGGAAGCGCTCGGCTCGGTACTGATCGGTCTCGCCATCGCGTACGGGGCGAGCCGCTGGCGCCCCCGAAGGCTGCCCGCACGCCCCCTGGTCCTGTCGACCGGCTCCGGTGGCGCGCTCTTCGGCGCCCTGCTCGCGCATACGGTGCTGGGCCCGGGCAACTCGGCGGCGGTGCTGATCGTCGCGCTCGGGTTCGCGGCGGCGATGCTGTCGCTGCTCATCCGCCCGGCGGGCCGCTCCCGCCGCAGGCGCTCCGTCACGGCCTGACGCGCGGCACGGCGGCCGGGGACCCGGCCGCCTCCGCCAGTGCCGCGTCCGGCCGCGTATCGCCCCGCTCACGGCCCCTGGTAGGACCCTCCGCAGAGCGCCGCCCCGGCAAAGGCGGGGGCCATCGGGCCCAGCAGGCCCAGCGCGATGGACCCGATGGCACCGGCCGGCCACCGTGCGCACCCCGGCCGGCACGGCACCAGGCCGTGCCGGCCGGATCCGCGCTAGGTCGTGTCTTGTGGATCGGCTCGGATCAGCCCGCGGCGTCTGGTGCAGGGGGTACCTCCCAGCGGTAGCTGGGGGCGGATCGCAAGGCGGAGGAGCGTCCTCGTAGTGGGCCTACTCGGATGCTCCGACAACGCAGCGAGCTGCCGTGCCAGGCGTCGCGGGCCCGAGGTGATCCACAAGACACGGCCTAGGCGGCCAGGCCCAGCGCGGCCATCCGCTTGGTGTGCGCCTCGGTGATCCGGGAGAACATCCGGCCCACCTCCGCCAGGTCGAAGCCGTCGGCCAGACCGCCCACCAGCATCGTGGACAGCGCGTCACGGTCCGCGACCACCCGCTGCGCCTGCGACAGCGCCTCGCCCATCAGCCGCCGCGCCCACAGGGCCAGCCGCCCGCCGACCCGCGGGTCGGCCTCGATGGCGGCGCGCACCTTCTCCACCGCGAAACTGGCGTGGCCGGTGTCGTCGAGCACCTGGAGCACCAGACCGCGGGTGTCGGCGTCGAGCCGGACGGCCACCTCGCGGTAGAAGTCGCTGGCGATCGAATCGCCCACGTATGCCTTGACCAGGCCCTCCAGCCAGTCCGACGGCGCGGTCTGGCGGTGGAAGCCGTCCAGGGCCGCGGCGAACGGCTCCATCGCCTCGGTCGGCCGCTCACCGACCGTGGCCAGCCGGTCCCGGAGCCGCTCGAAGTGGTGGAACTCGGCGGACGCCATCTTCGCCAGCTCGGCCTTGTCCTCCAGCGTGGGCGCCAGCTTGGCGTCCTCGGCCAGCCGCTCGAAGGCGGCCAGCTCGCCGTAGGCGAGGGCGCCGAGCAGATCCACCACGGCGGCCCGGTACTGCGGATCGGCGGCGGCCGTGTCCCAGTCCTGGGCGGCGATCCCGGTGGCCTCGGCGGCGGGCTCCTCGGAACCCTTCGCCGGACGGTCCGCCGCGCTCTCCCCGGCGCGGTCCTCGGTGGTTGCTGCGGCGTTCTCAGGCGTGTCAGACGTCTCCATGGAGCGCACAATAGCCCGCTCAGCACGGTGGGGAAGGGCCTGGTCAGCCATGGCCTGAGGCGCCGCTCATCCGGTTACCCGGTCACAGATGCGCGCTTCCGGGGTACAGTGGTATTTGCACCCGTCGCATACCGGCGGGTCGTTCCACGAATGCGGATGCCCGGTCGGTGGCCCGATCGGCTCCAAACCGACCGCCCTCCGCGCGGCGCGCAGTGTTCATGCGCACGGCAGGAGGGACCCGCTCGCGGCGTGAGCGCTCGAGCGAGGGCAGTGGTCCCGCGCCGAACCGGCCGCCCCAAGGCCGGTGCAATCCGGGCGCTGTGCGACCCCCTTCGCCGCCTCCCGCCGCGTCTCACAGAAGAGGCAAACATCCTGACCACGTTCCGAGAACTCGGGATCCTCCCCGAGACGGCCGAGGCCCTGGAAGCCGTCGGCATCACGTCCCCGTTCCCCATCCAGGAGATGACGCTCCCGGTCGCCCTGTCCGGCACCGACGTCATCGGCCAGGCCAAGACCGGCACCGGCAAGACGCTGGGCTTCGGCCTCCCGCTGCTGGAGCGCGTCGTCGTCCCCGCCGACGTCGAGGCCGGCCGGGCCAAGCCCGACCAGCTCACCGAAACCCCGCAGGCGCTCGTGGTCGTCCCCACCCGCGAGCTCTGCCAGCAGGTCACCAACGACCTGCTCACCGCCGGTAAGGTCCGGGACGTCCGCGTCCTGTCGATCTACGGCGGCCGCGCCTACGAACCGCAGGTCGAGGCCCTGAAGAAGGGCGTCGACGTGGTCGTCGGCACCCCCGGCCGGCTGCTGGACCTGGCGGGCCAGAAGAAGCTGCGGCTCTCCGCCGTCAAGGCGCTCGTCCTCGACGAGGCCGACGAGATGCTCGACCTGGGCTTCCTGCCCGACGTCGAGAAGATCATCCAGCTGCTGCCCGCCAAGCGCCAGACCATGCTGTTCTCGGCGACCATGCCGGGGCAGGTCATCTCCCTGGCCCGTCGCTACATGTCGCAGCCCACCCACATCCGCGCCACCGCGCCGGATGACGAGGGCGCGACCGTGGCCAACATCACCCAGCACGTCTTCCGGGCCCACTCGCTGGACAAGCCCGAGGTCGTGGCGCGCGTGCTCCAGGCCGACGGCCGTGGACTCGCGATGATCTTCTGCCGCACCAAGCGCACCGCGGCCGATATCGCCGACCAGCTCGCCCGGCGCGGTTTCGCGTCCGGCGCGGTCCACGGCGACCTCGGCCAGGGGGCGCGCGAGCAGGCGCTGCGCGCCTTCCGCAACGGCAAGGTCGATGTCCTGGTCTGCACCGATGTCGCCGCGCGCGGTATCGATGTCGAGGGCGTCACCCATGTGATCAATTACCAGTCGCCCGAGGACGAGAAGACCTATCTGCACCGCATCGGCCGCACCGGCCGCGCGGGTGCGTCGGGTACCGCCATCACCCTCGTCGACTGGGACGACATCCCGCGCTGGCAGCTCATCAACAAGGCGCTGGACCTGCCGTTCAACGACCCGGAGGAGACCTACTCCACCTCGGGTCACCTCTTCGAGCTGCTGAGCATCCCGGAGGGCACCACCGGTGTCCTGCCGCGTGCCGAGCGCACCCGGGCCGGGCTGGCCGCCGAGGAGATCGAAGACCTCGGTGAGACCGGTGGCCGGGGTGGCCGGGGCCGCCGTTCCGGCGCCGCCCCGCAGCAGCAGGAGCGTCCGGCCCGCACCCGGACCCAGCGGGTCCGCCGCCGCACCCGCGGCGGTCAGACCATGGGCGACGGGGGCGCGCCGGAGGGGACGTCGGCCGCCGAGACCGCTGCCGACACCGTCGAGGGCGCCACCGAGCCGCGTCAGCCCCGTCGTCGCCGTCGCACCCGCGGTGGTGCGGCGGACGCGGGCGAGGCGGCCACCGCCGCGGTCGACACGGTGGAGACCGCCGAGGCCGTCCCGGCCGAGGAGGCCCCGGCCAAGCCGCGCCGCCGCCGCACCCGGGCGAAGGCCACGGAGGAGGCCGCGGAAGCGGCCGTCGCCACGGCCGAGGGCACCCCGGCACCCGCCGAGGACGCCCCGGCCAAGCCCGCCCGCCGCCGCACCCGCGCCAAGGCCACCGAGACGGCCGAGGCCACCGCCACCGCGGAGACGGTCACCGAGGCCGCCGACGCGGAGGCCAAGCCGCGCCGCCGTACCCGGGCGAAGGCCACGGAGGCCGCGGAGGCCGCCGTCGCCACCGCCGAAGGCACCCCGGCACCCGCCGAGGACGCCCCGGCCAAGCCCGCCCGCCGCCGCACCCGCGCCAAGGCCACCGAGACGGCCGAGGCCACCACGGAGGCCGTGGAGACGGCCACCGACGGTGAGGCCAAGCCGGTCCGGCGCCGTCGTCGCACCCGTGCGGCGGCCCAGCCCGAGGCCGCGGCCGAGAGCTGACGGCACAGGCACCGATGAGCGCCTCGGGCCCCGTTCCGCGACACCGCGGACGGGGCCCGAGGCGTTCACGGTCCGTTTCCCGCGGTCTGTATAGCCTCATCCCATGAGCAGGCCGCCGTTTCTCACACTGCCCGCGGGCGCCCGCGCGTACCGACTGGGGACCGCGCGCGGGGAGTTCGCCGCGCATGATGCGCGGCCCGCTTCGGCCGCCCGCGGCACCGTGCTGCTGGTGCCCGGTTTCACCGGCAGCAAGGAGGACTTCATCGCCCTGCTGGAACCGCTGGCCGCCGCGGGCTTCCGGGCGGTCGCGGTCGACGGCCGCGGTCAGTACGAGAGCCCCGGCCCCCGGGACCAGACGGCCTATGGCCGGGACGAGCTGGCGCTCGACGTCCTGGCGCAGGCCACGGCGGTCAGCGCCGCCACCGAGGATCCGGTCCATCTGCTCGGGCATTCGCTGGGCGGGCTGATCGCGCGGGCCGCGGTGCTGAAGGACCCGGGCGCGTTCAGCTCACTGACCATCATGAGCTCGGGCCCGGCGGCCATCTCGGCCGCCCAGCAAGCCCGCACCAAGCTGCTCATCGACGCGCTGACCGTGATGGACATGGAGTCCGTCTGGCAGGCGATGCGCGAACTGGACCCGCCCGAGGCGGCCGACGCGGCGACCCCGCCCGGCGTGCGGGAGTTCCTCCACCAGCGCTGGCTGGCGACCGTACCGGAGCAACTGATCGCCACCGGACGGCAGCTCAGCGCGGAACCGGACCGGGTCGGCGAGCTCGCGGCGGCCGGGCTGCCCGTCCATGTGCTCTCCGGTGAGGTGGACTACGCCTGGCCGGTGCCGCAGATGGACGAGATGGCCGAGCGGCTGTCGGCGCACCGGACCGTGATCGGAGGGGCCGAGCACTCCCCCAACGTCGAACGGCCGCGGGAGACGGCCGACGCGCTGGTCTCGTTCTGGCGCGGCGTGGGCTGAGCCGCGCCGTCCACCGGTCGGCGCGCGTCGTCCACGACAGCGGTGCGGGAGGCTCAGTACTGGGCCTGGAGGTGCTCCCAGAAGCCGTCCCGCAGCGCGCGCCGCAGATCGGCGTGGGCGCGCAGCGACAGCCGCAGCAGCCCCTCCGCGTCGATCAGCAGCTCCTGGTCCACCGAACCTGGCAGGTACGGATGGCCCGGCAGCAGCTCGGCGAGGGTCTCGCGGCCGCGTGCGGAGAGCCACTGGGCGGCGATCTGCGCCCCGATGAAGCGCACCTCGTCCCGGCTGGGGGCGGGCCCCGCGGGCACCGGCTCACCGTTGAGCTCGTAGCCCGTGGCGCGGCGGGTGACGTACGGCTTGCAGAAGTCGAGGTCGAAGGTGCGCTGGCTGTCGACCTCCCACAGCAGCGGTTCGGCCTGGTTGCGGCCCTCCACGGCCTCGATGCCCCACAGGTGGACACGTGCCCCGTAGCCCTGGGCCGCCTCGACGGCCGAGACCAGGTCCTCGTCACCGCCGATCAGCACGGCGTCACCGATGGCGCGGTGCCGGGCGAGGGACTCCAGATCGGAGCGGATGAGGGAGTCGACGCCCTTCTGCTGGTTGTTGGCGTTGAGGTTGCCCAGCCGGACCTTGACGTCCGGCAGCTCCGCGATGCTCTGCTGCTCGGCGGTGTGGATGCGCCGCCGGGCACCGTCGAACCAGTAGACCCGCAGCAGTCTGCTGTCCGGAAAGATCGTGCGCGCCTTGTCGATGAACGCCTCGATCAGCCCCTCGGCGTCCAGCTCGAAGGCCCGGCGGTCCTCCGTACCCGCGACCAGCCGTCCGGCGGCCGCGTAGACGTACCCCGCGTCCACGAAGATCGCGTGGGTGGAGGGGGTGGTGGCCACCTCGGCGAGCACGCGTTGCAGCAGCTCATTGGTGCGCTCGATGCCCACGGCGATCGAGACGAGGTCTGGTTGGCCCGCAGGCAGCACGTCACTCATACGCGGTTCATTCTCCGGGCGGCCGCTCGGGGATCACAACCGGACCCTCCCCCGCCACCAGCAGATATTTAGCCTGGCGAAAAATTTCATTAGCGTAGGGAATGTTTTCACGGCACACTTTCGTTGAAGACGTACAGGAGCGTGCGGCAGCGAGGCCGCGCCGCCTCCGTACACATCAGTTCTCCTCAGGAGGATCAGACGAAGGGAGAAGCCGTGCGCTTCGAGATCATGCGTCTTGACGACGTCGACGGTAACGCCGTGGACAGCACCGTCGTGGACGCCGCCTCCGTCAACCGGATCGTGCAGCAGGCCGCCGCGATCGGCCAGCGCATCTACATCCGTCCAGCCGAGACCGTCGCCCGGTAGTGCCGTAGGAAGGTCCTGACGGCACCACCCGTACGCACAGCGCCCCCGTACACGGATGTACGGGGGCGCTTCGCGTGCGGGCACGGGCTCCGGGCGCCTCAGGCGGTCTGGACCACCTGGATGACACCGTTGATGATCTGCTGCACCGCCAGAGCGGAAAGCATCATTCCGGCCAGTCGGGTGACCAGCACCACACCGCCTTCCTTGATCACGCGGATGATCAGCAGCGAGTAGCGCATCGTGAGCCACAGCACCACGTGCATGGCGACGATGGCGGCCCACACCGAGACCTGGTCGCCGACGCCCTTGGCGTGCTGCACCGCCAGGATCACCGAGACGATCGCCCCGGGCCCGGCCAGCAGCGGCATCCCGAGCGGCACGAGCGCCACATTGACGTCCTTGGTCTGGGTCGGCTCGTCGTTCTTGCCGGTGAGCAGGTCCAGCGCGATCAGCAGCAGGAGCAGCCCGCCCGCGATCATCAGCGCGGGGACCGAGACATGCAGATAGTCGAGGATCTGCTGACCGGCGACGCCGAAGACGGCGATGACCCCGAAGGCGACGGTGGCGGCCTGGCCGGCCATCCGGCGCTGGACCTTGACGGGGCGGCCGGAGGTCAGCGCCAGGAAGATCGGCGTGATCCCCGGAGGGTCCATGATCACGAAAAGGGTGAGAAAGAGGGATCCGAAGACAGCGGTGTCGAACACGGTGAAGGGCCTTGCGCAGACGTGCGCGAGCGGCGGCTCGCGAGGGGGACGGGAGGGAGAGGTGGGTGGAGGGGAACGGCGGTGCGGTGGGCTCAGCCGCCCGCGCCCGGCACCGGGAACGCACCGGCGGCCCGGCGCACGATCTCGCCGTAGATCTCGGGATCGGTGGTGTACTCGCCCAGCCGACAGCTCTTACGGCTGCCGTGGTAGTCGCTGGAGCCGGTGGTGAGCAGACCGTGCTCGGCGGCGAGGCCCCGCAGCCGGGCGCGGGTGGGCCCGTCGTGGTCCATGTGGTCGACCTCGATACCGTCCAGGCCCGCGGCGGCCAGTTCGCCGATCGCACTCTCCGGTACGCACTGGCCACGCTTGACGGCCAGCGGATGCGCGAAGACGGTGACCCCGCCCGCAGCCTTGACCAGCCGGATCGCCTCGAAGGGGTCCAGCTCGTGCTTCTCGGCGTAGGCACGGCCGCCATCGGCGAGCCACTCCGGGGTGAAGGCGTCCGAGACGCTGTCCACCACGCCCAGCTCGACGAGTGCGGTGGCCACATGCGGCCGTCCGACGGCCCCGTCCCCGGCGATCCGTGCCACCTGCTCCCAGGTGACCGGTACGCCCAGCTCCCGCAGTTTGGTGACCATCGTCCGGGCGCGGGGCACCCGGTCGTCGCGGACCAGTTCGCGTTCGCGCGCGAACTCCGGCTCGGCGGGGTCGAAGAGGTACGCGAGCATGTGCAGGCTCACGCCGTTCAGCCGGCAGGACAGCTCGGCGCCGGTGACCAGGGTCAGGCCCTCCGGCAGCGCCCGTATCGCCTCCTGATGACCGCCGACGGTGTCGTGGTCGGTCAGCGCGATGACGTCCAGACCGGCCGCGGCGGCGTTCCGCACCAGCTCGGCGGGGGTGTCCGTACCGTCCGAGGCAGTGGAGTGGGTGTGCAGGTCGATGCGCACGACACGGCTCCAAGCTGCGGTGGAAGGAACGGAGGGGACGCTTCAGGATAACCGCCGCCCCGGGCGTGTCCGGGTCAGGGGCAACCGGCCCCGGACCGGAGGGCGACGGGCGGCGGGGCCGCGGTCAGGACAGGATCCGCGGCGACAGCGCCCCGCACGGCACCAGGTCCACCTCGGCCCCGGCGTCCCGCAGATCGGTGAGCACCATCTCGTCGTACATCAGCAGTCCGGTCTGCTCGGGCCAGACGATCGCCCACAGCCACAGTCCGCACGCCTCGCCCGCGAAGACCGCCCGGTCGTCCGGGGTGCCCTCGACATGCCACAGCGGAGTGGGCCGCCCGGCGGCCAGCACCTTCACATGCGGGGGCTTGTCCACCCGCATCCCCGGCCCGGGGTCGGGCCCCGGGATGCCCGCGTAGCGCGCGCCGAGTCCGACGCCGAGCTCCTCGGCCACCAGCAGCAGCTCACCGGGGCCGCCCAGCGGACCCGGCCCGGAGCAGGCCACGGTGGTGGCACGGCCGCCGCTGCGGTCGTCACCCGCGCACGCCACACCGGTGAACAGCCAGCCCACGGGCAGCGGCCACGGCATCCAGACCGGGACCCGGGCGCGGTTGGTGACCACCACGAGTGCTTCGACGCTCGGCGGGACGACAGGCTGGAGCGGATGCACGGTGCCGTGCATGCCGCACTGCCAGGAGTCGGCGAAGAGACCGGGCGCTCGCACCCGGCCACCGCACTTCGGGCAACTGGGTTCGCCCCTCATAGGGCCCCACGGTCCTCCCCGGTCGTCCCCGCGTCAAGGACGATCACCCGTCCGGAGGTCGTACGGCCGAGGAGTTTCCGCCCGTACGGCATACGCGGTATGCCGTGATCCGGCGACACGCACCAGGTCGGCCGCTCCCGGTCCGGCGTCAGCCCCGGGCGTCAACGGCCCCAAGTGGCCCGCCGGGGCGTCAGCCGTTCAACGGCACCCCGGAGCGCACCGGATCGCGCAGATCCGTGCCGTGCCGCAGCCAGCGGTCCTGGAGCGCGCCCGCCCCGTGCACCCGCTTCCAGGCCGCCTCGTTCCCCGTCATCGGCAGCAGGGGCAGGAAACGCACCGGATCCATGGGCGGCAGCAGTTCCAAGTCCTCCACCAGCCCGCCCGGTTCGGCGACCAGTACGGAGGTGAAGGGCGCATCGCTCCACAGGGGGGCGCCGATGTCCAGCGACGCGCCGGGCGTCACCACCAGTCCCTCCACCTGGGGGGAGGCGGCCAGCACGGCGAGCGGGCGCAGCACCTCGTCCAGCACTCCGGTGCCGGGGCCGTTCCCGTCGGTGCGCACGGTGAGCACCAGCTCGGCGCGGGGTCCGCGCAGCGGGTCGGCGACGGCGGCGGTGGGGTCGGTCATCGGGGTGTCCGACATACCCAGGGTGGCGTAGCGGACGACGTCCCCCTCGCCCCGGAACCGCAGCACCTCGATGCGGTCCGTGCCGACGAAGGTGACGGCGGCGCGGGCATCCGGCTCACCCAGCGCGGTGATCAACCGGGCCTCGACCAGCTCAAGAACGTCTGACATGCGGCGAGCATAGATCGCGTATCGAACAGGCAAAGCGGCGACGTAACGCTTCTGCCGACTGATAGCCTTTATCTCTGCCCAGGGAGTTACACGTCGTCCCCCACGGGGGACCGGCCGGAGGAGGTGGGGCTGCGGTGGATCCGAGTCGACCGTGCAGTACCGACAGTTCTCCCGTCGTTTCCCCTGGGGATGCGCACGCATGATCTGAGCCTTCCGTACCCCACCGCATCGCGGTGAAACACGTGAAGTCAGTTCGCATCCAGGGCATGTGGCGGCAGAGCGCCTTCGTTCCGCTTTGTTCAGTTTTCTTACGCGAAACCGTCAGCGCCATCGCACGGAGCGCCGCCCGCTTTGCGGACGTACAGATGCCGGACCGCCGTACGTCCACCTTCCGGGTGCCGCGCTGCGCCCCGCGCCCGCCGCTGACGGCCTGCCCGTGAAGGAGCCCGTCATGTCGATGATCCGTGACCTGCGCGCAGCCGTCCGCCCCGCCCTGAGCCGGGCCCGCACCGCCCACAACTACGACGCCACCCGTGATCCCTCGGTCACCAGCGCCGTGGTGGACTGCGCGGTCTACCGGGACGGACGGCGGGTCAGCGACCACGTCAGCCCGGCGAAGGCGATGGAGCGGGTGCGCGCCGAGGGCGGCTTCGCCTGGATCGGTCTGCACGAGCCGAACGAGCGTGAGTTCGCCGGTATCGCCCAGGAGTTCGGGCTGCACCCGCTGGCCGTGGAGGACGCGGTCCAGGCGCATCAGCGGCCCAAGCTGGAGCGGTACGACGACACCCTCTTCACCGTCTTCAAGACGATCCACTACGTCGAGCACGCCGAACTCACCGCGACCAGCGAGGTGGTGGAGACCGGCGAGGTGATGTGCTTCACCGGCCGGAACTTCATCGTGACCGTCCGGCACGGCGGACAGGGTTCGCTGCGCGCGCTGCGTCACCGGCTCCAGGACGACCCGGAGCTGCTGGCCAAGGGCCCCTCGGCGGTGCTGCACGCCATCGCCGACCAGGTGGTCGACGGCTATCTGGCGGTCGCCGACGCCGTACAGGACGACATCGACGAGGTGGAGATCGACGTCTTCTCGGCGGCGACCTCCCGGCGTGGCGGTGACGCGGGCCGGATCTACCAGCTCAAGCGTGAGGTGCTGGAGTTCAAGCGGGCGGTCTCACCGCTGCTGCGGCCGATGCAGCTGCTGAGCGAGCGTCCGATGCGGCTGGTGGACCCGGACATCCAGAAGTACTTCCGGGATGTGGCGGACCACCTGGCCCGGGTCAACGAGCAGGTGCTGTCCTTCGACGACCTGCTGAACTCGATCCTCCAGGCCAATCTGGCGCAGGCGACCGTGGCGCAGAACGAGGACATGCGCAAGATCACGTCATGGGCGGCGATCTTCGCCGTCCCCACGATGATCGCGGGGATCTACGGGATGAACTTCGACTACATGCCGGAGCTGCGCTGGAAGTTCGGCTACCCGTCCGTGCTGCTGGTCACCGTCGGGATCTGCTTCGCCATCCACCGCGGCTTCAAGCGGAACGGCTGGCTCTAGGCCCGTTCGTCCGGTCTTCCGGCGCCCCGCCAGGATGACCAGGGTGAGTCCGCCGAGGATCACCGCGAGCGCCGGGTAGGCGGCCACGGGCGGTGTCTGGCCGAGCCAGAGCGCCGCGATCAGGGCCGCCCCCGGGGTCTCCAGCAGCACCGCGGTGGAGGTGACGGCGGGGCCGAGGCCCCGCACCACCCGGTTGATCAGGGTGTGCCCCAGAAGCTGCGCGGTGACCGTCAGGGCGGCGAGCTGGAGCCAGGTGACGCCCCGGTAGCCGCCGAGCGCGGTGCCCGAGCCCAGACAGACGGCCAGCAGCAGCGCGCTGGTGGTGGCGTAGCAGACGAAGGTGTACGCGGTGGTGCTCACCGAGCGGCGCACCTCCGCGCCGAGCACCACGTAACCGGCCCCGGCCACCCCGCCGACCAGCGCCAGTCCATCGCCCAGCAGCGCGCGGGGCGAGGCCGACAGATCGACTCCGGTGAGCATCACCACACCGAGCAGGGCGAGCCCCATACCCAGCCAGACCCGCGCGGCCGGGCGGTGGCCGCGCAGCCGCAGCAGCAGCGCGGTCCAGATCGGGGTGGTGGTGACCAGCGCGGTGGAGGAGGCGACGGAGGTCATCCGCAGACTCGGCAGCCAGGTGCCGAAGTGCACCGCGAGCAGCGCCCCGGCCGCGGCCGACAGCAGCACCGCCCGGCGTCCCATCCCGCGCAGCTCGCCCCGGTGGCGCCACAGGGCGAACGGGGCCAGCGCGCCGACCCCCATGGCGTTCCGCCAGAAGGCGATGGCGAGGGCGGGCGCGGCGGTGGCGGCGGCCAGCGGCGCGGAGAACGAGACCCCGGCGACGGCCACCGCGAGCAGTACGGCGTCCAGCGGGAGCGGGGTGGCGGCAGCCGCGCCGCCGGTACCGTCCGGCGCGTGGCCGGTGGCGGGGCCGGGAGCGGGACGGGCGGTGGACACACCCTCAGCGTAAGGCGCGTGGCCGGGGCGGGGACCGGCCGTCCCGCGGACCGGGACGGCCCGCCGGGCGCCCGGTGGGACCGCCACGCACACGTCCTAGGCTGTGCACATGACGCAGACGCCGATGGACCGTGCCCTTGTCGAGGAGGCGGCCAAGAAGTCCGCCCTCATCTGGGTCCGGGGGAGCGAGGGCACCGCCCGCGCGCTGTGGCACATCTGGCACGACGGCGCCGTCTGCCTGGTCGGGGACGGCCCCGACGAACAGCCCCTCACCGGACTCGGCCTCACCGACGGCGGCCCCGCCACGGTGACCGTGCGCAGCAAGGACAAGGGCGGCCGGCTGGTCGGCTTCCCCGCGCGGGTGGTGGAGCTGACCCCGCGCGGGGAGGCGTGGACCGCGGCGGTCGACGAGCTCAAGGGCAAGCGGCTGAACGCGGTGGACGCCGACCGGATCGCCGAGCGGTGGGCCGAGAGCAGCCGGGTGCTGCGGCTGGAGCCCGCACCGGGGGCGCTCGCCGAGCAGCCCACCGGCTCGCTGGCGGCGACCCCGCTGCCGTCCGCGGCGGTCACCCGGCGTCCGATGCCGGAGGCGCTGCCGAAGCTGCTGGCGCGCGGGCGCCGGGGCCGCAAGCGCTGAGCGCTCCGCGGGAGGAGCCGCGAGGCGCCGCCGCGCTCCGGGGCGCGGCCGGACCGCAGGGCGTCAGGGCCCGTTCGGGATCTGCCGTCCGTAGTCCAGGACGTGGTCCTGGTCCGGGGCGGTCAGCGTGAAGTCCTTGTTCCAGTCCGCGAGCCGGATCACCCCGGCGCGCCCCGCCCGCTGGAGCCGCAGGGGGTACGGACGGCCCTCCAGGGAGACGTCCAGCGAGCCGCCCTCACCGGCCTCGCCGCCGAGGACCCGGATGGTGCGCACACCGCTCACCTCGCCGCGGTCCCCCGCGCTGATCCGGCCGTGCAGTCCGAGCAATCCGTCGAGCAGCACCTTCTTGTCGGTGAAACCGGTGAGCCGCCGGTAGGAGGGGTCGCCGGGGGGAACCTTCACATACTTGTCGTCCAGCTTGTCCGCGGCGTCCCCGGCGGCGTCGCCGCCCTTCCCGGCGCCCTCGCGCGCCCAGAAGCCCGCGTCCGCCTTGAGGTAGAGCTCCTTGCCGACGCGCAGCAGCTCGAAGGTGCTGCCCTGGGTGGAGACCTGCCCGGTGCCGCCGTCACCCTTGAGCCGCACGTCGAGGGTGTAGGTGCGCCCCTTGGTGACGAGATTGCCGGACAGCCGTACCGCTCTCGCACTCCCGGCCGCCGCACGGGCCTTGCTCTCGATCTTGGCGGCGGACAGTTTGCCCACGCCGTTGGTGCCCGCGTCGGGGTCCTTGCCCCCCTCGCCACCGCACGCCGCGAGGGTCGCGGCCAACCCCGCGCACATCGCCGCGACGAGGGCGCTCTTCCGGGTGCGCACGTCCGCTCTGCCTCCTGATGCCGGTGCAGTAGGGCAGCGTACCGGTGCCGTCCACGGGTGTCCGCAGGGTGGCGGACGGCCCCTCGTCCAGCGGCACGGCGGGTCGGGGCACGCTAGCCTGAACCCGGCGTAACGGTACGAAAGGACATGAAGGCGGCACAGCGGAACGGGCCGTGACGGGCCACGGACGAGGAGAGGCAGGACATGCCGGCAGGCGCCCCCAGGGTCTTCGTCTCGCACCTCGCGGGTGTCGCCGTCTTCGACCCCAACGGCGACCAGGTGGGGCGGGTCCGCGACCTGGTGGCGATGCTGCGGCTGGCGGGACGGCCGCCGCGGGTGCTCGGACTGGTGGTCGAGGTGGTCGGCCGCCGCCGGATCTTCCTGCCCATGACCCGGGTGACCGGGGTGGAATCCGGCCAGGTCATCAGCACCGGCGTGATCAACATGCGGCGCTTCGAACAGCGCCCCACCGAGACGCTGGTCCTCGGTGAACTGCTCGACCGCCGGGTGCGGCTGGTGGAGACCGGCGAGGAGGTCACCGTCCTGGACGTGGCGATGGGCCAGCTCCCCGCCCGCCGCGAATGGGAGATCGACAAGGTCCATGTGCGGCGCGGCAAGTCCGGGGCGCTGCGCCGCCGCGGTGAGTCGCTGACCGTCGAGTGGTCGGCCGTCACCGGCTTCTCGCTGGAGGAGCACGGCCAGGGCGCGGAGAACCTGCTCGCCACCTTCGAACGGCTGCGCCCCGCCGACCTCGCCAATGTGCTGCACCATCTCTCCGCCAAGCGGCGCGGCGAGGTGGCGGCGGCGCTGGACGACGACCGGCTCGCGGACGTCCTGGAGGAGTTGCCCGACGACGACCAGGTGGAGATCCTCGGCAAGCTCAAGGAGGAGCGCGCCGCGGACGTCCTGGAGGCCATGGACCCCGATGACGCGGCCGATCTGCTCTCCGAGCTCCCCGAGGAGGACAAGGAACGGCTGCTGGCCCTGATGCGCCCGCGCGACGCCGCCGATATGCGCCGGCTGATGTCGTACGAGGAGGGCTCGGCGGGCGGTCTGATGACCACCGAGCCGATCGTGCTGCGGCCGGACGCCACGGTGGCGGACGCGCTGGCCCGGGTGCGTATCCAGGACCTGACCCCGGCGCTGGCCGCCCAGGTCTATGTGTGCCGTCCGCCGGACGAGACCCCCACCGGGCGCTACCTGGGCACCATCCACTTCCAACGGCTGCTGCGCGACCCGCCGTTCACCCTCGTCGCCTCGATCGTCGACACCGATCTGCCGCCGCTGCCGCCGGACACCCCGCTGCCGGTGGTCGCCAGCCACCTGGCGGTCTACAACCTGCTGGCCGCGCCGGTGGTGGACGAGAGCGGCTCGCTGCTCGGCGCGGTCACCGTGGACGACGTCCTGGACCACCTGCTGCCGTCCGACTGGCGGGAGCGGGAGCTGCACACCGGGGTGACCATGCCGGGGGCCGCCGATGGACGGTGAGGGGAGCCGCCTGGACCGGCCCAAACCGCGGCGCCGCAGTCCGCTGCCCGCCTGGGACCCCGAGGCGTTCGGCAAGGCGTCGGAACGGATCGCCCGCTTCCTGGGCACCGGCCGCTTCATCGCCTGGATGACCGCCTTCGTGGTCGTGTGGGTGAGCTGGAACACCCTGGCCCCGGACCGGCTGCGGTTCGACCCCTTCCCGTTCATCTTCCTGACCCTGATGCTGTCGCTCCAGGCGTCGTACTCCGCGCCGCTCATCCTGCTCGCCCAGTACCGGCAGGCCGACCGCGACCGGGTCAACCTCGAACAGGACCGCAAGCAGAACGAACGGTCCATCGCCGACACCGAGTTCCTGACCCGGGAGATCGCGGCGCTGCGCGTGGGGCTGGGCGAGGTCGCCACCCGGGACTGGATCCGCTCGGAGTTCGAGGACCTGATCAGGGAGCTGGACGAGGGGCGGGCCGGTCCCGCCCGGAGTGAGGAACGCGACCGCTGACGGGCTTTCCGTGGCTCGCCCGGCGCGCCGTACCATCTCCATATGGCTACCGACACTCCCCCATCGCCGAGCGAGGACGCGGTCCGCGCCGCGCTCGCCACGGTCAACGACCCGGAGATCCACAAGCCGATCACCGACCTCGGCATGGTCAAATCCGTGGACATCGCCGCCGACGGCGCGGTCGCGGTGGTGGTCTACCTCACGGTCTCCGGCTGTCCGATGCGGGAGACGATCACGACCAATGTGCGGGACGCGGTCGCCCGCGTCGAGGGTGTGACCTCGGTCACCGTCGAACTCGATGTGATGAGCGATGAGCAGCGCCGGGAGCTGGCCGCCTCGCTGCGCGGCGGCCAGGCCGAGCGCGAGGTGCCCTTCGCCCAGCCCGGTTCGCTCACCCGGGTCTACGCGGTGGCCTCCGGCAAGGGCGGCGTCGGCAAGTCCTCGGTCACGGTCAACCTGGCCGCGGCGATGGCCGCCGACGGGCTCAAGGTCGGCGTGGTGGACGCCGACATCTACGGCCACTCCGTACCGCGCATGCTGGGCGCCGACGGACGGCCCACCCAGGTCGAGAACATGATCATGCCGCCGTCCGCGAACGGCGTGAAGGTGATCTCGATCGGGATGTTCACCCCGGGCAACGCCCCGGTGGTGTGGCGCGGACCGATGCTGCACCGCGCGCTCCAGCAGTTCCTGGCCGATGTCTACTGGGGCGACCTCGACGTCCTGCTCCTGGACCTGCCCCCGGGCACCGGCGATATCGCGATCTCGGTGGCCCAGCTGGTGCCCAACGCCGAGATCCTGGTGGTGACCACACCGCAGCAGGCCGCCGCCGAGGTGGCCGAGCGGGCCGGGTCGATCGCCGTGCAGACCCATCAGAAGATCGTCGGCGTGGTGGAGAACATGTCCGGGCTGCCCTGCCCGCACTGCGACGAGATGGTCGACGTGTTCGGCACCGGCGGTGGCCAGGTGGTCGCGGACGGGCTCAGCCGGACCACCGGTACGACGGTGCCGGTCCTCGGCGCCATCCCGATCGACGTCCGGCTGCGCGAAGGCGGCGACGAGGGCAAGCCGGTCGTCCTGACCGACCCCGACTCCCCGGCGGGCGCCGCGCTCAAGGCGATCGCGGGCAAGATCGGCGGGCGGCAGCGCGGGCTCGCGGGCATGTCGCTGGGGGTCACCCCGCGCAACAAGTTCTGACGGCATCGAGCGGCGGGGGGGGGGGGGCGGGGGGGGGGCGCGGGGGGCCCCCCCCCGCCGGGCGGGTGGGTGGGGGGGCCCCCCCCCCCCCCCCGGGCCGGCGGGGGGGGGGGGGGGGGGGGGGGGGGCCGGGGGGGCGCCCCCCCCCCCCCGCCGCTCGTGTCTGTGATGCGTCGGCGCTCAGCCGTCGGTGTCGTACTCGGTGATGTCCTTGATCACCGAGAAGCCGAGCCCGTAGGCGCTCATCCCGCGCCCGTACGCCCCGATGTGCACCCCGTCGCGCGCCGATCCGGCCAGCACCCAGCCGTACTCGGACTCGCGGTAGCGGAAGTCGGTCGGCACGCCGTCCACGGGCAGCGACAGGGCCGTCCAGCCCTCGCCCTCGACGTCGTCCGCCAGCTCCCAGGCGATCGCGGTCTGCTGGTCCAGCCAGTCCTGGCGCAGCGCCCGCTCCATACGGGTCGGCCAGGTGCACGACAGCAGGCCCGAGCCCGCCAGCCAGGCGGCCGAGGAGACCGAGGTGGCCTCCAGGACGCCCGTGCCGTCCGCGCTGTCCCGTACCGGGCGGCTGGCGACGGTGACCACCACCGCGAACCGCTGCTGATCCATATCGGTCTCCACCCGCAGCGACGGCTCCTCGCCGTGGCCGGTTGATCCGTACTCGACGGTGCCGTCCGCCGCCGCGCCCACCTGCATCAGCCAGCGGGGGCCGGTGAACGCCTCGTCAAGCCCGTACCAGGGGAAAGCGGCCATCAGATAGCCATCGACGCTCCGCCGGGCGTCGGCGGGCATTCCTTGCGCGGCTGCGCCCACTCCCTGCACCCCTAGCCGACTCGTCGTCTCCATGTGCGCGCGGCCTCCTCGTTGCCCTGCGTCATGGGCGGCCCGCCCCCCTCAGGCGACCTCACCCCGGACAAAGGGAGGATAGCCATACCGGTCAACCAGGCCGGGCATAGGTGGGATCAAGTGGCGTCGGAGTCGAAAGGCGGACGGTCCTCGCGACCCGGCTCTTCCCGCTTGCGTAGCAGGTCAGGGGTGGTGGAACCGGACGACGGAGCGGCCGGCGAAGAGGATCCGGAGCCGCCCGGGGAGCCCTGGGAGGACTCACTCTCCCGGCCGTGCACCGCGTCGGCGACCTCCGCCATCTCCTTGCGGAGGTCGAAGCCGTTGCGGATCTCCTTCAGTCCCAGCTCATCCGAGTCCAGCACATGCTTGCGGACGAACGTCTTGGGATTGAGGTCCTCGAACTCGAAGTCCTTGAACTCCGGTCCCAGCTCGGAGCGGATGTCCTCCTTGGCGCTGTCGGAGAACTCCCGGATCTTACGGATGAACTGCGACACATCGCGGACCACCTTCGGCAGCTTGTCCGGGCCGAAGACGAGCACCGCAAGGACGACGAGCGCGACGAGCTCGAGAGGTCCTATGTCCAACACCGTGCAGCTCCTAGAGAGGTCCCGTGGCCACGGTCCAGGCCACTCCACACGGTACCTGTCGGCGGGGGTGGCACGGGAGACGGCCGGGCCAACATCAGGCTCATCCCTCGCTGCTCGCCGAGCCCAGGGACAGCTCCACCGAGCGCTTCTCGCCGTCCCGCTCCAGGGTCAGCCGGAGCCGGTCCCCGGGGCGGTGGCTGCGGATCTTGACGATCAGCTCCGGGACGCTGTGCACCCGCACCCCGTCCACCTCGGTGATCACGTCACCGGCCTTGATCCCGGCCTCGTCGCCCGGTCCGCCCGGCTTCACCGGCGGACCGCCGACACCCTTGGTGTTCACCCGGGCGCCGTCGCCCTGGTAATCCATGTCGAGGGTGACCCCGATCACGGGATGGGTGGCCTTACCGGTGTTGATCAGCTCCTCGGCCACCCGCTTGCCCTGGTTGATCGGGATCGCGAAGCCCAGGCCGATGCTGCCGCCCTGGCCGCCGAGCTCGGAGCCGTCGTCCGCGGCGCGGATCGCGCTGTTGATGCCGATGACGCGGGCCCGGCCGTCCACCAGCGGACCGCCGGAGTTGCCCGGGTTGATCGGGGCGTCGGTCTGGAGCGCGTCGACATAGCTGATGTCGGTGCCGTCGCCCTTCTCGCCGCCCGCGGTGATGGGGCGCTCCTTGGCGCTGATGATGCCCGAGGTGACGGTGCCTTCGAGGTCGAACGGTGCGCCGATGGCCACCACCGGGTCGCCGACCCGCACCGAGTCGGAGTTGCCCAGCGGCAGCGGACGGAGCCCGGAGACGCCCTCGACCTTGATCACGGCGAGGTCGTACCCCGCGTCCCGGCCGATGACCTTGGCACCGGCGGACTGACCGCCGTTGAACGTCACCGTTATGTCGCCGCCGGTGCCCGCGGGCTCCACGACGTGGTTGTTGGTGAGGATGTGGCCGCGCTTGTCCAGGACGAAGCCGGTGCCGGTGCCCTCCGCGGAACCGCCGCGGACGTGGATGGTGACCACACCGGGCAGCGACCGGGCGGCGATGCCCGCGATGGAGCCCGGGGCCCGCGACTGGCTGTCGACCGGGGCCTGCGGCAGCTTGACGTCCCCGCCGCCGGTCGCGCGGTCGTGCTCCAGATAGCCGCCGATGGCTCCGCCCAGACAGCCCGCGATCAGCGCGATCACCAGCACGGCGACCCAGGCGCGGCGACGGGTGATCATCCGGGGGGCGGGGGCCGGCGGGGGTACGGGGGCGCCCCAGGGGTCGTACTGCCGCCACTGGGCCGCGGCGCCCTCGGCGGCGGGAGGCGGAAGCGGGGTGCCGTGGGGCGGCGTCACCCCGGGGTGCGCCATGGCCGCCGGGGCGGCCTGCGGCGGTACGGCCGGGACCCCGGGTGGGAGATGCGTGCCGTGGCCGGGAGTCGCACCGGGCGGGAGGTGCGTGCCGTGGCCGGGAGTCGCACCGGGCGGGAGCTGCGTGCCATGACCGGGAGTGGCGCCGGACGGGACCGGGGTGCCGTGGCCGGGCGTCGCACCCGGCGGGAGCTGCGTGCCATGACCGGGGGTCGCGCCGGACGGGAGATGGGTGCCGTGGCCGGGGACCGTGCCCGGTGGGAGATGGGTGCCGTGGGCCGGGGTGGCGACCGGGTGCTGGACGGGCGGCGCGGGGGCCCAGGGGCCGGGGCCGCCGTAGGGCGGGGTGCTGTACGGGTCGGGCTCGTGCAGCGGACGGGGGCGCGGCTCGGCGGACGGCACCGCGTCCTCGGGCTCACCGCCCGCTGCGGCGGCTCCGGCCGTCCCTGCCGTCCCCTCGGCCGCGGAGGTCCGCTCCGGGGCCGGAGCGGCGTCCTGGGCCGCGTCCTGCCCGGCGCTTCCGTCCGCCGCCTCGGTGGTGTCCCCGGCCGTCGGCCGGTCATCCACGGGTCGTGCGGCCGGACGGCTCCACCACTTCGGTTTCGGCATGGGCCCGGGGGCCTTCCGCTCGTCCATGATCTCCCCAAGTTCCCGCGACACGACACGGACCGCGCGGCCGCGAGGGCAATCAGCCGCCTCCGGGTCGCGCTGCCCGGAGGCGATTCAATCAGGTCCGCCGACGCGGGCGCAGTGCGGACGGATGGACCGTGTCAGGTGCGCGCACACGGCTCCCGGTGACCGGGATCACTCCGGCGATGCGCTGACGCCCAGCGAGGGCGAGGTGCGCGCCGCGGGCGGCGTCGGGCCCTCCAGCAGCGTCGGCCCGGGGGCCGGCGCGGTGGCGGGCCGGGTGCGCAGCAGCTCGGTGGCCGACAGCAGCGGCTGTATCAGCGGGTTCAGCGCCGCCGCACTCGCGGCCTGGCGCAGGGCCCGCGGATGCGGGGTGGGCGCCGAGGACGGGACATCCGCGCGGGAGTCACCGGTGGTCCGCAGCCCCACCTCCTTGCGGGTGCGCTCACGTGTGCCCGTGGCAGGGGTGCCGGCGGAGTCGGCGCGGGCAGGGGTCACCGAGGCGTCCGGGCCCTCGGCCATCCGGCCCGGGGGGTCGACCGCCGCGTCCAGCGGGAGGGCGGCGCCCAGCGCGAACGCAGCGAGCGAGACCGCGCCCGCGGCGGCGAAGGCGAACCGGCGGCGCGGTCCGGACCGCTCCACCTCATGGATGCGGAAACCACGCTCGCGGGAGGCCGGGGCCGAGGCCGCCGGGGCGATCGCGGTGCCCGGTGCCACCGGGGGCAGCAACGCGAACGCCCGCTCGCGTCTTTCCCGCGGGTCGGCCACCTCCCGTACGTCCCGGGTGCCGCCGGGCATGCCCCGCATGCCGAAGATCTCGGAACCGCCGAAGGGGGAACCGCCGCCTTCGTCACCGGAGCCGCCGGGCAGCCCCTGGAGACGCGCCAGAAAGCCCTCGGAGGGCCCGGGGGGCGCCGCCTGGGCGAACACACGTTTCAGCCGACGCTGCGCGTCGGCCTCCGCCTTGCACTTGCAGCACGTGGCGAGGTGCGCGAGAACGCGCTCCCGGGCGTCATGCCCGAGCTCACCGTCGACGAGAGCCGCAAGGCGGTCGCCGAGATGCTGCTCGGCGGGGGACTGACCGCCTGACCGGGTCACGCGATTCCGACCTCCCCGCTCACCCGGGGACCGGCGACGCGCGGGGCGACGGCCGTCACCTCGTGCTGCTGCTCGGTCCGTGCGGCGGGGGCGCGGTGACGCAGCGCCTTGCGCAGGTGCGAACGGCCACGGTGGATACGGCTGCGCACCGTGCCGAGCTTCACACCGAGCGTGGCGGCGATCTCCTCGTACGACAGCCCCTCGATGTCACAGAGCACCACGGCGGCGCGGAACTCCGGGGCCAGGGTGTCGAGCGCCTGCTGCACATCGGCGTCGAAGTGGGTGTCGTTGAAGTGCTGCTGGGGGGAGGGCTCACGGCTGGGCAGCCGCTCCGCCGCGTCCTCGCCGAGGGCGTCGAAGCGGATGCGCTGACGGCGCCGGACCATGTCGAGGAAGAGATTGGTGGTGATGCGGTGCAGCCAGCCCTCGAAGGTGCCCGGGGTGTACGTCGACAGCGACCGGAAGACGCGGACGAACACCTCCTGGGTGAGGTCCTCGGCGTCGTGCTGGTTACCGGTGAGCCGGTACGCGAGGCGGTAGACCCGTGCGCTGTGCGTGCTGACGATCTCCTCCCAGGTGGGAGGCGTCCACGCCGGGGCGTCCGCATCACTGGCGAAGGTCGCGGTCATGGCGGATTCGGCGGAACGGGAACGGTCAGCGGTGTTGGTCACGGATTTCGGCTCGCCCGCTGACCTGCGAAAGCGCCTCAGCACTCGCCGGTCACCGGCCGCAGCCGCACCTCCCCTGTCGGCTCTGGTGGTGTCCAGTAGAGCCCCTACCATATCCACCTCGCCCGTTAGCTCCGGATAAGCATTTTTGGCCTGCATTTGGTCGTGATCCATACGATCCCCCCTCTCGTGTCAACGCCCGGTCCCATCTGCGGGTTCCCGTGCGCAGCGGATACAGTCACCGTTGCGCGAACTACGGGGACAGGAGAGGGTCATTACCGGCAACCGGCAGACGAGCTGGGCGTTCGCCGACGCGTTCGTCGCCGAGGACGAAGCCCTGCACTGGGCCCGTGACCGGGCCCGGGAGGCAGGACTGCGCTCGGTGTCGGCGGGTACCGGCGCTGCGCTGCGGCTGCTCGCCGCCGCCGCGGACGCCAAGGCCGTCGCCGAGATCGGCACCGGGACCGGCGTCTCCGGTATCCACCTGCTGCACGGGATGCGCCCGGACGGGGTGCTGACCACCGTGGACATCGAACCGGAGATGCAGCAGTTCGCCCGGCAGGCGTTCCGCGCGGCCGGGTTCGCCGGGAACCGGGCGCGCTTCATCCCCGGACACGCCCTGGACGTACTGCCGCGGCTGGCCGACGGCGGCTACGACCTGGTCTTCTGCGACGGCGACCGGCTGGAGTGCCTGGACTACCTCGAGGAGGCCATGCGGCTGCTGCGGCCGGGCGGCCTGGTCTGTTTCGAGGGGGTCTTCGCGGGCGGCCGGACCGTGGACTCCGCCGCCCAGCCGCAGGAGGTACTGCGGCTGCGGGAGCTGCTGCGGACCGTGCGGGAGTCGACTGTGCTCCAGTCCTCCCTGCTGCCGGTGGGCGACGGACTGCTCTGCGCCGTCAAGCGCGGCTGAGGGCGCTCCCCGCAACAGGGCGCACGCCCCGGCCCCCGGTACAGCACCGCCCCGGCGGCCGGTACCTGTGTACCGGACGCCGGGGCGGCACTCGGGTGATGGTGGGGCCGCTCCGTCAGCCGACGACCTTCTTCAGGGCGTCGCCGAGGGCATCGGCCTCGTCGGGTGTCAGCTCGACGACGAGCCGACCGCCGCCTTCGAGCGGAACGCGCATGACGATGCCCCGCCCCTCCTTGGTCACCTCGAGCGGGCCGTCGCCCGTCCGCGGCTTCATGGCCGCCATGCTCGTTCCCCTTCCTGAAACCAGCTCATCGCAGCCGACAACCCAGGTGTCACCGGCATCGAACACGTTGCTTCTCTGCCATTATCCCGCATGGCACGACCCGATGACCAACATCGGTCGGCAACCCCCGTGGGAGCCACTCCCGCAAATCCACCCAATTCGGGGAGGGGGGCATGTCGCCCGGTCATGATCTCCGGCATGCTGAGCGCTGACCGCCGCAGCGGGCCCGTTCCCCGGCCCGGCCCCCGCGGCACCGCCCCAGCCGCGACCAGCCACCTCCGGAGGACCGCCGATGGCCGACACCGTGCTCTACGAGCTGACCGACGGGCTCGCGACGATCACCCTGAATCGTCCCGACGCCATGAACGCGCTCAACCTCGACATCAAGGTGGCGCTGCGCGACGCGCTGCTCCAGGCCGCCGAGGACCCGGCCGTGCGGGCGGTGCTGCTGACCGGGTCGGGCCGCGCCTTCTGTGTCGGACAGGACCTCAAGGAGCACATCGGGCTGCTGGCGGCGGACCGTGAGGCCCACGCCCGGGGCGAGGCCACCGAGGGCTCGACCATGACCACGGTCGCCCTTCACTACAACCCGATCGTCACCACCATCGCGGGGATGCCCAAGCCGGTCGTCGCCGCCGTCAACGGGGTCGCGGCCGGGGCCGGAGCGGGCTTCGCCATGGCCGCCGACTACCGGATCGTGGCCGACTCCGCGAGCTTCAACACCTCGTTCGTCGGTGTCGCGCTCACCGGCGACTCGGGGATCTCCTGGACCCTCCAGCGGCTGATCGGCCACGGCCGCGCCGCCGATCTGATGCTCTTCCCCCGCAATGTGAGCGCCGCGGAGGCGCTGGAGCTGGGCATCGCCAACCGTGTCGTCCCGGCCGCGGAGTTGGCGGCCGAGGCGACGGCGGTCGCCCGTGCGCTGGCCCAGGGTCCGACCGCCGCCTACGCGGCGGTCAAGGAGTCGCTGGCCTACGCGGCCGGGCACACCCTGACCGACGCACTGGCCAAGGAGGACGAATTGCAGCGGCGGTTGGGCTCCTCGGACGACCATCTCACCGCCGTCGACGCCTTCGTGAAGAAGGAGAAGCCGCGCTTCACCGGCCGCTGAGCGGCGCGCACCTGCCGCGAGCGGTCCGGCCGGTGCCGCCGGTCGCGTCAGGCAGCGCCGCGCAGATGACAGCCCGCGAGATGGTCATCGACCAGACCGCACGCCTGCATCAGGGCATAGGCGGTGGTGGGCCCGACGAAGCGGAAGCCGCGCTTCTTGAGGGCGCGGCTGAGCGCCGTGGACTCCTCGGTGATCGCCGGGACGTCCGCGGTGGTCCGCGGCACCGGACGGCCGTCGGGGTCGGGGGCGTGGGACCAGATCAGCTCGTCCAGTTCGCCCGGGTCCAGCTCCGCCGCCGCACGGGCGTTGGCGATGGTGGCCACGATCTTGGCCCGGTTGCGGATGATGCCGGGGTCGGCGAGCAGCCGTTCCTCGTCGGCCTCGGTGAACGCCGCCACCTCGGCGATCCGGAAGCCGGCGAAGGCGGCGCGGAAGCCCTCGCGGCGGCGCAGGATCGTCAGCCAGGACAGACCGGACTGGAACGCCTCCAGGCAGATCCGTTCGTACAGGGCGTCATCACCGTGGACCGGGCGGCCCCACTCGGTGTCGTGGTAGGCGCGGTAGTCCGTCATGGTGGCGGACTCCAGCCCCCAGGGACAGCGCGGCAGCCCGTCCGGTCCGGTGACCGGACCCTGGCCGGTCATGCCTCGGACCCGTCGTGGCCGCCGGAGTCCCCGTGCTCGCCGTGGCGGCGCGGGGGCCGGAACACGTCCTGGTCACGCTCGTCCTCATCGGACTCCGGACCATCGAGACCGCCGCGCGGGGTGAGGTGGTCCCGGCGGTCCCGGCCGGTCTGCGGCGCGGGCCCGCCGTGGTCCGCGCCCCGGGGCCCGGCGAGCGCGTCCTCCAGCTCGGCGATCCGGGCGTCGCGCTCGGCCAGCTCGGCGCCGAGGCGGCCCAGCGCGTCGTCGACGTCTGCCATCCGGTAGCCGCGCAGGGTCATCGGCAGCCGCAGGGCCTCCACATCGGAGCGGACCAGGGGCCGGTCGGCGGGCAGCCGGTCGTCCAGCAGGTCCGGGGGTGCCTCGCTCAGCGTTCCGCCCTGGCCGCCCCCGACGACGGCGAGCGTGACCCCGCCGACCACTACGACCAGCGCGATCAGCAAGAACAAGAACACGGTGATCGTCTCCCCGGGGGTGCATGGTTGAGTCTGTGCCCGACGGCCTCGACATCTGTCTGACCCGATCGTGCCATGCCCCCGGGGCGGCTATCGTCGCTGCCCGCCCCCGGACAGAAGAACGCGAGAACGCGAAGGGACAAGCATGCTGCGGCTGGGACGACGTGAGTTCGGCGCCGATGAGCGGGTGATCATGGCGATCGTGAACCGGACGCCCGACTCCTTCTACGACCAGGGGGCGACCTTCCGCGACGAGCCCGCGCTCGCCCGGGTCGAGCGGGCGGTCGCCGACGGCGCGGCCATCATCGACATCGGCGGGGTCAAGGCGGGCCCGGGGGACGAGGTGAGCGCCGAGGAGGAGGCACGGCGCACCGTCGGTTTCGTGGCCGAGGTGCGCAGGCGCCACCCGGATGTGGTGATCAGCGTGGACACCTGGCGGCATGAGGTGGGCGAGGCGGTCTGCGAGGCGGGCGCCGATCTGCTCAACGACGCCTGGGGCGGGGTGGATCCCCGGCTGGCGGAGGTCGCCGCCCGGTACGGGGCCGGGCTGGTGTGCACCCACGCGGGCGGGGCCGAACCGCGTACCCGGCCGCACCGGATCGCCTACGACGACGTGGTGGCGGACATCCTGCGGGTCACCCTGGGGCTGGCCGAGCGCGCCGTGGAACTGGGGGTGCGACGGGACGGGATCATGATCGACCCGGGGCATGACTTCGGGAAGAACACCCGCCACTCGCTGGAGGCGACGCGACGGCTCGGCGAGCTGGCGGAGACCGGCTGGCCGGTGCTGGTGTCGCTGTCCAACAAGGACTTCGTGGGCGAGACGCTGGACCGCCCGGTGAAGGAGCGGGTGCTCGGCACCCTGGCCACCACCGCGGTCTCGGCCTGGCTCGGCGCGCAGGTCTACCGGGTGCACGAGGTGGCGGAGACCCGTCAGGTGCTGGACATGGTGTCGTCCATCGCGGGCCACCGGCCCCCGGCGGTCGCCCGCCGGGGACTGGCCTGAGGGTCCCGCGGGGGCCGGATCAGGCGCCGGACTCCTTGGTGACCAGGTCGACCACCTCGTCGATGTCGTCGGTGAGGTGGAACAGCTCCAGATCCTGCGGGGACGCCTTGCCCTCCGCGATCAGCGTGTTCTCCAGCCAGTGGACCAGCCCGTGCCAGTAGGAGCTGCCGAACAGCACGATCGGGAAGCGGGTCACCTTCTTGGTCTGCACCAGGGTGAGCGCCTCGAAGCACTCGTCCAGGGTGCCCAGCCCGCCGGGCAGCACCACGAAGCCCTGCGCGTACTTCACGAACATCGTCTTGCGGACGAAGAAGTAGCGGAAGTTGACCCCGATGTCGACATACGGGTTGAGCCCCTGCTCGTACGGCAGCTCGATGCCCAGGCCGACGGAGACGCCGCCCGCCTCGCTCGCGCCGCGGTTGGCGGCCTCCATGGCGCCGGGACCACCGCCGGTGATCACCCCGAAGCCCGCCTCGGCCAGCGCCCGGCCGATCCGCACCCCGGCCTCGTACTCCGGCGATCCCTCGGGGGTGCGGGCGGATCCGAACACACTGACGGCCTTGCCGAGCTCCGCCAGGGTGCCGAAGCCCTCGACGAACTCGGACTGGATGCGCAGTACGCGGAACGGGTCCTCGTGCACCCAGTGCGTGGCGCCCTGGGTGTCCAGCAGCCGCTGGTCGGTGGTACCGGGTCGCATCTGGTGACGACGGCGCACGACCGGGCCCAGACGCTGCTCGTGCAGCGCTCGCTCTTCCTCGGCGTTGCCCACTGTGTGCTCCCTTCGCCAAGATCTGCCAAAGATCTGAAGTTCAGGGTAGGCCCCCGGGGCGGCGAACAGCCGACATCCGGGCCACGCTCACCCGGCGGACCGGCGGACCGCCGTTGATCAGCGGGTCAGCCAGGCCCTCAGCAGCTCCTCGGCCTCCAGCACCGCGGCGGTCGGCACATGCTCCTCACGGGTGTGCGCCAGCTTGGGATCGCCGGGTCCATAGTTGACCGCGGGCACCCCGAGCGCCGAGAACCGGGCGACGTCGGTCCAGCCGTCCTTGGGGGCGAGCTCGGCGCCGAGGGTCTCGACGAACGCGGCGGCCGACGGATGGCTCAGACCGGGCAGGGCGCCGGGCGCGCTGTCGGTGACCTCCACCGCGAAGCCGTCGAAGACCTCGTGGACATGGGCCAGCGCCTCCTGCTCCGAACGGTCCGGGGCGAAGCGGTAGTTCACGGTCACGGCGCAGGCGTCGGGGATGACGTTGTTGGCATGACCGCCCTCGACGCGTACCGCGTTGAGCCCCTCGCGGTAGGTCAGCCCGTCGATCTCCACCCGCCGGGGCATGTACCCGGCCAGCCGGGACAGGATCGGCGCGGCCTTGTGGATGGCGTTGTCCCCGAGCCAGCTCCGGGCCGAGTGGGCCCGCTTCCCCTCGGTGCTCACCCGTACCCGCAGGGTGCCCTGGCAGCCGCCCTCGACCTTCCCGTCGGTGGGCTCCAGCAGCACCGCGAAGTCGGCGGCCAGCCACTCGGGGTGGCGCTCGGCCAGCCGTCCCAGACCGTTGAGCTCGGCGGCGACCTCCTCGTGGTCGTAGAAGACGAAGGTGAGGTCGCGGTTGGGGGCGGGCACCGTGGCCGCCATCCGCAGCTGTACGGCCACCCCGGACTTCATATCGGAGGTGCCGCAGCCCCACAGCACGCCGTTCCCGTCCAGCCGGGAGGGCACGTTGTCGGCGATCGGCACGGTGTCCAGGTGTCCGGCCAGGATCACACGCTCCGCGCGCCCCAGGTCGGTCCGGGCGACCACGGCGTCCCCGTCCCGGTCGACGGTCAGGTGCGGAAGGGTCCGCAGCGCCTGCTCGACGGCGTCGGCGAGGGCTTTCTCATCACCGCTGACCGAGGGGAAGTCGACGAGCCGGGCGGTGAGCCGGGCCGCGTCCAGGGACAGGTCGAGGCGTGGGTGGTCCATACCCGCGACCCTAACGCGCGGGCCTTCCGCGGCCGCACCGCGCGTGGCCTTCCCCACCCCTCTCCCCTTCCCCGGCGGGGTGCCGGGGCCCTCCAGTAACGTGTGGCGCGTGCCCGCGTCCGCCCTCTCCAGCCGCCCCCGACTGCTCCGGGCCGCGGTCGGCTGTGCCGTTCTGCTGGGCCTGGCCGGGTATCTGGCGGCCCATGTGCTGACCGGGGGCGGCGGCCCGCCGCGCTGTGTGGTGCGCGCCGGTGGCGAGAAGGTGCTGCTGGCTCCCGAACAGGCCGCGAACGCGGCCTCGGTCGAGGCCGTGGCGGCCTCCCGCGGACTGCCGGAGCGCGCCGTCACCATCGCGCTGGCCACCGCGTTCCAGGAGTCGGGGCTGCGCACCATCCGCCACGGCGACCGGGACTCCGCCGGACTGTTCCAGCAACGGCCCTCGCAGGGCTGGGGCACCAGGGCGCAGATCCAGGACCCGGTCTACTCGGCGGGCAAGTTCTACGACCGGCTGGAGCGGGTGCCCGGCTACTCCCGGCTGCCGCTCACGGTGGCCGCGCAGCGGGTGCAGCGCAGCGGCTACCCGCAGGCGTACGCCAAGCACGAGACGGAGGCGGTGGTGCTGACCGCCGCGCTCACCGGTCGGGCGGAGGCCGCATTCAGCTGTCCCGGTCCGCCGGACGACGGCACCGCGGGCGATCCGCGGCGGGTCGGCTCGGCGCTGGCACGGGAGTTCGGCCGGGAGGTACGGCCCCGGGTGGAGACCGCCGGAGGGGGCGGCGGCAGACATGCCGCAGGCGCGCGCACGGTGCTGGTACCGGTCCGGCCGGTGACCGCCCGGGGCGCGACGGCGGAGCGCGGCTGGGAATTGGCGCACTGGGCCGTGGCTCACTCGGACGGACTGCGTATCGAACGCGTCTCTTATGGAAAGCACGTGTGGAGCGCGGGGAATTCCGGGGACGGCTGGCGCATCTCACAGGAGAGTTCCGGAGCGGACGTCCGCCTCGTCATCGCGCGCTAGCGCAACGGGACACCGCAGCTCAGCGGGGGTGCTCAACCGCCCCTGGGGGGACCGGGAGACCGTGTGCGCCGCGAATGCGCACCGAGGCGAATTCCGGGACGCATTACTCATTCTTTACCTGGGGGCACCGCAACCTCCCGCGGGCCACATCGGTATGCACGGCGTCCGATCACCGGGCACTGCACGCCAATTGTCCCTCCGTCAAAGGAGCATCATGTCCCTCCCTCTCACGCGTCGGATCGCTCGGGCCGCGCTGGTGGTCGCCGCCGGCGCCGCTCCCGTGGTCGCCGCCGCCGGCGCCGCGAGTGCGGCGGAAGCTGCCCTGCCGCAGCCCAAGCTGGGCGGACTGAGCGCCCTGGACACCGCATCCGTCGACCAGGTCGCGGACATCGCCTCGCAGCAGATCGGGAGCACGGCGGGCGACGTCGGCGGCAAGGCCGGACGCACCGTCACGGAGGTTCTGCCGGGCAAGGCCGCTCCGGCGACCCCCGTCCAGCAGGCGAAGACCCTCCCGGCCAAGGGCAAGGCCGTCAAGGGCGCCCACGCCAAGGCCAAGGGCGGCGCGCACGCCAAGGGCAAGGCCACCAAGGCCGCTCCGAAGGCCCCCCAGGCCCCGCAGCAGGCGCCGGGCCCCGTGGGCCAGGACCTGCCGATCAAGGGCCTTCCGCTGGGCGGCCTGCCGGTGATCGGCGGCTGATCACCCGCGCCGCGCACCACGGGGGCCCGGGGAGTGTCCACTCCCCGGGCCCTCGTGCATCGGTCGTCGGTTCCGCGGTGTGCCCGTCAGGCCGTCAGCCGGCGGACCGCCGCCGCCACCCGCTCATCGGTCGCGGTGAACGCGATCCGTACGTTCCGCTCGCCCGCCGGGCCGTAGAAGTCGCCCGGCGCCACCAGGATGCCCCGTTCGGCGAGGGCGCCGACGGTCTCCCAGCACGGCTCGTCCCGGGTGGCCCACAGGTACAGCGACGCCTCGCTGTGCTCGATCCGGAAGCCGAGGCCCTCCAGCGCCGGGCGCAGCGCGGCACGGCGCCGCTCATAGCGCTCCCGCTGCTCGGCCACGTGCTTGTCGTCGGCGAGCGCCGCGACCGTGGCGGCCTGCACCGGGGCGGGCACCATCATCCCGCCGTGCTTACGGATCTTCAGCAGCTCGCCGAGCACCGTCTCGTCACCGGCGAGGAACGCCGCGCGGTAGCCCGCCAGATTGGACCGCTTGGACAGCGAGTGGACCGCGACCAGTCCCTCGAAGCTGCCGCCGGAGATCTCCGGGTGCAGCACCGAGCGCGGATCGGCCTCCCAGCCCAGTTCGAGGTAGCACTCATCACTGACCAGCAGCACCCCGTGCTCCCGGGCCCAGGCGACGGCCGCCCGCAGCTCCTCGGCCGACAGCACCCGGCCGGTGGGGTTGGACGGGGAGTTCAGCCACAGCAGCTTGAGCCCGGCCGGGTCCAGCCCGGCGCCCGCGGCCCCGCCCGCGAAGACCTCCACGTCGTACGGCACCGGTTCGGCACCCGCCAGCCGTGCGCCCACCTCGTAGGTCGGGTAGGCCAGCCGTGGGAAGGCGACCCGGTCCCCGGCGCCGAGTCCGAGCTGCGCGGGGAGCGAGGCCACCAGCTCCTTGGAGCCGACCACCGGGAGCACCTCGGTGTGGCGGACCCCGGTGGCGCCCAGCCGCCGCTCCACCCAGCCGGTGAGCGCGTCCCGCAGCGCGGCGGTGCCCCAGACGGTGGGGTAGCCGGGGCTGTCGGCGGCACCGGCCAGGGCCCGCTGGACCGCGTCCGGAACCGGGTCGACCGGCGTGCCGACCGAGAGGTCGACGATGCCGTCGGGATGGGCCGCGGCGGTCGCCTTGTACGGTTCGAGACGGTCCCACGGGAAGACCGGGAGACGGGCGGAGACGGCTGACACGGGTGGCTCGCTTTCGTCGCAGTCAGCCCGGTCGGACCGCCGGGAAACCCGGTGGCCCCCCGGGAGAAACAGACCGGCCCCGCAGGCCGCAGGCCGTACGGGACCGAGGGCTGCGCCCAGGGCCCGCGAACGGGGCCCGGCGCGGGAGCGGACTTACTCGTCGTGCTCCTGCGGCGGCAGGGCGGCGATGAAGGGGTGGTCGCGCTCGATCAGACCGAGCTTGCTCGCGCCACCGGGCGAGCCGAGCTCGTCGAAGAACTCGACGTTCGCCTTGTAGTAGTCCTTCCACTCCTCCGGAGTGTCATCCTCGTAGAAGATGGCCTCGACCGGGCAGACCGGCTCACAGGCTCCGCAGTCGACGCATTCGTCCGGGTGGATGTACAAGGACCGCTGGCCCTCGTAGATACAGTCGACGGGGCACTCCTCGATGCACGCCTTGTCCTTCAGGTCGACACAAGGCTGCGCGATGACGTAGGTCACGCTGTCGTTCCTCCTCGTTAGGGCTGCTATCGCGCGGGAGCGCGGCGTCGTCGATGCCCGCACCTAGTATCGCCGTTCCAGGGCACCAGACGCACATGAGGGGCTGACACAGCTGTGGATTTCACCACCGGCGGACGTCTCGAGGTCCGGATCACCCCAGCTGACGTGGGCAAACGCGTATCGGTGCGGCTTTTGACCGGGGCGGCCGACCCGCACGCGACCTTCACCGACGTGGTCGGAGTTCTCACATCGTGGACCCATGATGTGCTGTGTGTCACCCGGCGCTCCGGGGAGGCCGTGCGGATCGCGCGGTCCTCGCTGGTGGCGGGGAAGGTGGTGCCCGCCGCGCCCGCCCGCCGCCGGGGTCCGGCCGCGAGCGCGCGCGAGCTGGACCGGGTGGCCGCGCGCGGCTGGCCCGCGGTGGAGAGCGAGGCCCTGGGCGACTGGCTGCTGCGGGCCTCCGGCGGTTTCACCAGGCGGGCCAACTCCGTACTGGCCACCGGCGACCCGGGACTGCCGCTGGACGCCGCGCTGGACCGGGTGACCGCCTGGTACGGCGAGCGCGGACGGCCCGCGTACCTCCAGCTCAGCACCGGCGCCGAGGACACCCAGGAGCTGCTGGCCGCCGAACTGGACGCGCGCGGCTGGACCAGGGAGGTCTCCGCGCAGGTGCGGATCGCGGGTCTGGCACCGGTCGCCGACCAGGACGCGGACATCTCGGCGGTGACGCTCTCCCGCCATATCGACGACGCCTGGCTGGCCCGCTACCAGCGCTCCGCCGCCCCCTCCCCCGAAGTGCGGGCGGTGCTCTCCGGCGGCCCCTCGGTGTGGTTCGCCACGATAGGCGGCGCGGCCGGGGACAAGGTCCCCGCCGCGATCGGACGGTTGGTGGTGGACGGCCGGTGGGCCGGGTTCGCGGCGGTGGAGGTCGCCCCGGAGCGGCGGCGACAGGGGCTCGCCGGAGCGGTGATGACCGCACTGGCCCGCAAAGCACTGGAGGAAGGCGCCTCGGCGGCGTACCTCCAGGTCGAGACGGACAATGAAGGGGCTCACGCGCTGTACGAGGGCCTGGGCTTCACCGTCCACCACACCTACCACCACTGGCGCGCGCCGCACGGCGACGCCCACTGAGCGGGTACCGGATCACCATGCCGCACAGCGACGAGACCTCCCGACACCGGCGATTCGCCGAGGCGGCCCGTGAGGAGCGCCCCGATCTGGCCCTGCTGTGCCTGCTGGTGGGGATGGAGGCGGACCCCGGTCTGGACGAGGACGGTCTTGACCGGGCGCAGATCGAGCTGGACCGGCTGGCCGGTCTGGTGCCCTTCTCCCCCGGCGGGCCCGAGGGCTGGGCCGCCGCGCTGGCCCGGGTGCTCGGCGGGGAGCACGGTTTCCGGGGCTCCGGGGCCGACTACCGGCGGCTGGAGTCCTCACTGCTGCACGAGGTGCTGGAGCACCGCCGCGGACTGCCGATCCTGCTGTCGGTGGTGTGGATCGAGGTGGCGCGGCGGGCGGGCGCACCGGTGTACGGGGTGGGTCTTCCGGGCCACTTCGTGGTGGGCTTCGGCGATCCCCACGGACACCATGTGCTGGTCGATCCGTTCGACGGCGGCCGGACGCTGTCGTCCGAGGACGCGGCGACGCTGGTGGCGGGCGCCACGGGCACCCCGCTGGCGCCGTCGATGCTCAGCCCCTCCACCCCGCTGGACATCGTGCTGCGGATCCTCAACAACATCCGGGCCTGGGCCGCCGCCCGCCCCGAGCGCACCGATGTGCGGCTGTGGGCGGTCGAGCTGTCGCTGCTGCTGCCCAGCCACCCCGCCCGGCTGCGCTATGAGCGGGCCCAACTGCTGGTCGAGCGGGGTGAGTTCACCGCGGGGGCGAAGGAGCTGGAGAGTTACGCGGAGGTGGTGGCCGCGGTGGAGCCCGAGGCGGCGGAGGCGGTGCGACGCCAGGCGCGCGCGGCCCGCGCGATGCTCAACTGAACGACCGGGCCCGGCCGGACGGTTGGGCCCGGCCGGACGGCGGTCGTCAGGCCCTGCGGGTGTCCTTGCGGTACAGCCACGCCGCCGCGCCCGCGAAGAGTGCCAGATAGCCGGCGAGCAGCGCGATGTCCCCGGCGTGCGGCGCGTCGCCCACCTCGATGGCCTGGCCCAGCGCCGCGTACGCGTGGGTGGGCAGATAGCCGGCGATGTCCTGGAGCCACTGGGGATAGGCGGTGGTCGGCATCCACAGACCGCCGAGGATCGACAGACCGAAGTAGATGATCATCGTCAGCGGCCGTACGGCGTCCCCGGTGGCCAGATAGCCGATGGCCACCCCCAGCGCCGCGAAGACCAGGGACCCCGCCCAGATCGCGCCGGTCAGTGCGAACCACTGCCAGGGGGCGTCCATCCGCACGCCCTTGGTGACGGTGGCCACGACGAAGACGACCACGATCGACGGCAGGGTGGCGACGGCGGCTGCCGCGATCTTCGCCAGGACGTAGCCGCGCCCCGGCAGCGGGGTCAGCCGTAGCTGGCGCACCCAGCCGCGCTCGCGCTCCTTGGCGATCCGCTCGCTGTTGCCCATCAGGGCGGCGGTGAGCGCCCCGAAGGAGGCCATCGCGACGGTGTAGTACAGCGGCATCGTCAGATCGGTGTGCGGAACGAGCGCGGTGCGCCCGGCGGTACCCGCGATCATCAGGAACAGCGCCGAGGGGTAGATCACCGTGAAGAACATGAACTTCTTGTTCCGCAGGGTGCGCTTGATCTCAAGGGCGACCAGGGTCTTCATCGGGTCGCCTCCTTCCGCGTCGCGGCGTCGGTGAGGGTGAGGAACGCCTGCTCCAGGCCGAGTCCGGCGACCTCGAGTCCGCGCGGGTAGAGCCCGAGCGCGTAGACCGCATGCACCGTGGCGTCCGCGTCGGTGGAACGGATCCGCACGGTCCGGCCCGAGATCTCGATCCCGCCGAGCGCGGGCAGACCGCGCAGCGCCGTCTCGTCGGCCGGGGTGTCCAGGGTGAAGGAGATCCTGCGGGCTCCGGCCATCGCCTTGATCTCGGCCGAGGAGCCGTCGGCCAGCACCCGGCCGCGGTGCAGCACGATCACCCGGTCGGCGATCGCGTCCGCCTCCTCCAGGTAGTGGGTGGCGAAGAGGATGGTGCGGCCCTCCGCCGCCTGGGCCCGCATCGCGCCCCAGAAGGTCTGCCGGGCCGAGACATCCATCCCGGTGGTCGGCTCGTCCAGCAGGATCAGATCGGAGGCGCCCGCGGTGGCGAACGCGAACCGGACCCGCTGCTCCTGACCGCCGGAGAGTTTGTCGACCTTGCGGTCGGCGATCTCGGTGATCCCCGCCCGCTCCAGCACCCGGTCCACCGGATGGCCCTGGGGGTGCAGATCGCAGGCGAGCCCCACCAGCTCCCGTACGGTGACCTCCTCCATCAGGGCACCGCTCTGCAGCATCGCGCCCACTCGGCCACGGGCGATGGCCTGCCGCGGGGTGGTGCCGAAGACCTCGACCCGGCCGGAGTCGGGGTGGCGCAGGCCGAGCAGCAGATCGAGGGTGGAGGACTTGCCCGCGCCGTTGGGGCCGAGCAGGGCCACCGTCTCCCCCGGGTGGAGGGTGAGGTCGAGTCCGTCGACGGCGCGGACGTCACCGTAGTTCTTGGTCACCCGTTCGAAGCGGACGACGGGGGCGGGGTCCGCGGCGCGCGGTGCGGCGCCGGACGCGGACGGTGCGGTTCTCACGGTCATGGGCCCAAGCCTCGCCGACGGCGGCGTACGCCCGGCAGGGTCAGCGGTCGTGACCTGGGGATGACAGATGTCACGGTCCGGCGCCGGGAGGCGCGGACGCGCGACGGCCCCCGCCCGGTGCCGGGCGGGGGCCGCTGCGCGGACCTGAGGTACGGACTCAGTTGGGCGTGGTGTCGATGACCCCGATGCGCTCCGAGGCCGTCTTGCCGACCAGCGCCTTGCTGAGCGCCACGACCACGTCCTGCGGGCTGACCGGCTTCTTGGAGCCGTTGCCGCGCTCGATCAGCACCCCGTCGAAGGTGGCGCCGTAGAGCTGCTTGAGCACCGCGAGGTCGTAGTGCTCCACCAGCTTGCCGTTGACCACCCTCATCGAGAGGATCTTCGGCAGCGACCGCTCGGGGCTGAACTGCAGCGAGTGGGCGGGATCGGTCTGCACGGTGACCAGACCGGACATCGCGGGCTTGGCGAAGGTCTTCATCTTGCTGTCGACCGCGGCCTTGCTCACCGTCGGCTGCTTGACGCTGACCGGCAGCGTGATGGCCTGGTCCTTGCCGGTCTCGGCCCGCTGACGGTAGGCGTCGGAGACGGCGCTGACCGCCTGGTCGACGTCGAGCGCCTTGCCCGCCTTGCCGTACACCGGGACGGCGCGGCCGGAGGCGAAGCTGATGCCGCCCTCGCGGGCGGTGCCCGAGGTGCCCGCGAGCCGCTCCAGGGCGTCCCGCAGCTTCTCCTCGTCGACCGTCACCTCGGGTTCGGCGTCATGGGTGCCGCCGAAGAGCGAGCCGATGACCGTGACCGGGTTGTAGTCACGGCCCGCGACGTTGCGGACGGTGGTCTCGGTGTCCAGGGCCAGCCCCGCGACGGACGGCTTGATCTCCTTCTGCTCGCCGTCCACCGACACCTTCAGCGGAGCGGTGGTGCGCTTGCCGAGCGTGGCGTCCAGCTTGTCGACGGCGGCCTCCTTGGAGGTTCCGCCGATGTCGACGCCGAGCACCATGGTGCCGTTGGGGACGTCCGCGTGGTTCATCACCAGGCCCGCGCCGTACGCGCCACCGGCGACGACGACCAGCAGGGCGGCCAGCATGACCAGCTTGGAGCGGCCCTTCTTCTTCGGCTTCCCGGCCGCGGGGGCGGAGGGTGCCGTGTTGCTCGGCGGGGCGCTGTCCCCTGCGGGCGCGGCGGGACCGCCTCCGGCGGGCGGGGACGGCGGCCTGCTGTCCAGCGGAGGCACCACGGGCACCCCGCTGACCAGCGTGTCGCTGGAGATCTGCTCGGGCGGCACACCGCCGCCCGGGGTGGGGTCGGGGTCGCGGAAGAGCGGACGGTCGCCGTCCGCGCCACCGCTCAGCGGACCGGTCCCGGTGGTCGCGCCCAGGCTGCCGGACATCGGCGAACCGGACGGCGGGGTCGGGGGCTGCCCGGCCGGGCCGCCGTGGCCGAGCGGACCCACCCCGCCGGGGGGTGTGCGCTGATCGCTGTCGAACGGATTGTCGAACGGATCGCCCGGCGGGGGCGGCAGCTCGTCATCGCGCGGTCCGCCGCCGAGACCGGGCGGCATCAGCATGTCGCCGGTGGCCGGGCCGGTGGTCGCGCCGTTCGGCCGCGGGTCGCCCGGGAAACCGCCGCCCGCGGGGGCGTCGGTGAAGTACGGCAGATCGGCGGTCGGGTCGCCGCCCGCCTGAGGCACGGGGAAACCCTGCGTCGTCTCGGGCGACGGCGGCACGGGGAAGCCCTGTGTGGTCTCCGGTCCGGAGGGCGCGGGGAAGCCCTGCGTCGTCTCGGGTCCGGAGGGCGCGGGGAACGCCTGCGTGGTCTCCGGTCCGGAGGGCACGGGCGGCCGCGGGATGTTCCCGGTGGACGAGTTGCTCCTGGGCTTGCGCGGCGCGAACCAGTCGCTGGTGCGCTCGCCGTCGCCCTTGGCGCCCCTGCCGTCCGCACCGTCGGCGCCGGTCTCGGCCGGAGCGGCCTCCGGCGCGGCGGCGGCCTCGGGCCGCGGATGGGCGCCGGTGCGTTCGCCGGGGCTGTCGTCCTCGCCGGAGCGGGGCGACGGAACGCCGTCCTCCCCGACGGGCTTGCGCATGACGACCGGGGGGATCGGCCGGGAACCGGGGATGTTGATCCGGATCCGGGTCGTCAGCGTGGTCTCGGTCTTCGGTTCCTCCGGCTTGGCCGCGGCACCCGCGTCGCCGTCGCGGGATGCGCCCTGCGGGGCCTCCTGCGTCCGGTTCAGCGATCCGGACTGGCGGGATCCGTACGGCGGGGTGCCCGACGGGTAGGCGGCACCGCCGCTTCCCCCCCGGGGCCCGGAGGACGAACTGTCAGATTCACGGCTCAAAGCAGGTTCTCCCAGTTAGCTCCGCCGCCCGTCAGACCTCGCGCGGGCGGCTCGGCGGCGCGCACCACCTTACTGGGCGCCGCGGTGGCGCACTTGACGGCCGTCATATCGCCGCCGCGGCACGCTCTTCGGACAGCGCCGGGCGACGAGGATGCGTCACGCGCGCCCAGGGGACGTACACGACGGAAACGTCACGTCACTTACCAAGTCGGGCGGACCGCGCGGCCGGTTGCGGAACCAGCGGCAACGTGGCGCAGATCACACCGGCGAACATCCCGCCCAGCAGGAAGACATACGAGCCCAGCCCCGCGCCGAAGAGGAAGTCCCCCTCCGGGCGCGTCGAGGTGAGCAGCAGCACGGTGACCGTCCAGGCCCCGGCGGGCACTCCACCGCCCATCCGGGTGGCGGTGGCCTTGAGCCCGCCGTAGCAGAGCGCCACCACACCGAGCAGCGCGAGCAGCAATCCGCCGGGGAACCAGGCGCCTTGGACCAGCGCGCCCGCGAGGCCCACGAGCACGCCCATCACGGCGAGCAGGACGTATGCGCCCAGACGTGCGGCACTCATACGCCCACCCCCGCGAAGAGGTCGTCCTCGCGGTCCGCGGCGGCCTCGCCCCGGACGAGCCGGTAGTGCTCACGGACGAAGAGCGGCTGGCCCAGCTCGTTGGAGAGGGCGAAGAAGGGTCCGTCCACCGCGATCTGGGTGGCGTGGGCGCGCATGGCCGCGGTCTTCGCCGCCGCGTGGCCGCCGCCGTCGACGACCGCGGTCACCTCGGCATCGTCCACCACACCGGGCACATCGTCGACCGACGCGATACCCGGGAACGGCGCCTCCCGGCCCGCCGCCCGCAGCCGGGCGAAGCCCTCCTCGACCGCCGAGCGCGGCACACAGTTCCAGTAGACCTTGGCGATCTCGTGGGGGGCGCCAAGACCAGGGCCGAAACCGGGGTCCGCGGCCAGCCGATGCGCGCGCATCGCGACGCGGTGGGCCTGGATGTGGTCGGGGTGGCCATAGCCCCCGTTCCGGTCGTACGCGATCATGACCTGGGGCCGGACCTCGCGGATCACGGCCACCAGATGGCCCGCCGCCTCGTCGAGGTCGGCCTGCCAGAAGCACTCCGGGCGGTCGTTCTGCGGAACGCCCATCATCCCCGAGTCGCGGTAGCGGCCGGGTCCGCCGAGGAAGCGGTGGTCCTCGACCCCCAAGGCCGCCATCGCCGCGGCCAGTTCACCGATCCGGTGGGGCCCCAGCGCGTCGTCGCGGTCGGCGGCGAGATGCGCCAGATCGGGCGGGATGACCTCGCCCTCTTCACCGAGGGTGCAGGTCACCAGCGTGACATGGGCACCCTCGGCGGCGTACTTCGCCATGGTCGCGCCATTGTTGATCGACTCGTCGTCCGGATGCGCATGCACCAGGAGCAGACGACGGACGGGAAGAGCGGTCATGGGCACAGCCTACGATTCGCACACCCGTGCCCATGGGGCGCGGCACCACGCCCCCTCCGCCCGCCACGGCCGGGCGGCCGTCCGACCCCCGGGGTCAGAGGTCCACGTCACCGATCATGTCCGCCACATTGGTGGTGAGGTCGTCGATCGTCGGTGCCACCGACGAGCTGGCGAGGTAGAAGCCGAGGAGCACACAGATGATCGCGTGCCCCGCCTTCAGCCCTGCCTTGTTGACGAGCATGAAGACGATGATCAGCAGCAGCACTACCAGTGAAATCGAGAGCGCCACAGCGGCTCACCTCCAGGTACACGCGCTCGGACGGACAACATTATTGATGCCACGGGGGCCCTACCCACTATGCGCAATCGATCATAACTATGGGCGCGTGCGCACGACTCGGTGCACGGGAGCATGACAGGGGCGCATGCCTGATTGCACTAACTGCCGTGCTGACGAGGCCACTTCACGCTGGTTATGCGCCATATCGGGGCCGTCCGGGCTGGCTTGATCCGGGCACCCGCGCGGCCGGACCGTGCCGTCGGCAAGCGGCGCCGGCCGGGGTCCGCGCCACCGGTGGCCCGGCCGGACCACCGATCGGGCCGTCCGGCCCCTGGAGATCAACCGGACACGTACGCTCGCCCTATGACCGGACAGCTCTCGTTCCCTCGGCAACACGCGCGCACCCAGCGTTTCACCCTCGGGGCGCCCCGGGCCCTCACCGTGGCCCCGGACGATGCGCGCGTCGTCTTCCTGCGGTCCCGCACCGGCACCGACCGGACGGGGCTGCTGTGGGTGCACGACCTCGACGAGGGCCGGGAGCGCCCGGTCGCGGACCCGGCGGAGCTGCTCGGCGGCGCCGAGGAGGAGCTGTCCGCCGAGGAGCGGGCGCGGCGCGAACGCAGCCGTGAGGGATCGGCCGGAGTGGTCGGCTACGCGGTGGACGCGGCGGTGGAGCTGGCCGCCTTCTCCCTCTCCGGGCGGCTGTTCACCGCCGATCTGATCGGTGGCACCAGCCGTGAACTGCCGGTTCCGGGCCCGGTGGTGGATCCGCGGCCGTCCCCCGACGGCCGTCACATCGCCTATGCGGCGGACGGCGCGCTGCGGGTGACCGGCGCCGACGGCGAGGGCGACCGGGCACTCGCCGCACCGGAGGGCGACACCGTCACCTACGGTCTCGCGGAGTTCATCGCGGCCGAGGAGATGCACCGCTCGCGCGGCTACTGGTGGTCGCCCGAGGGGGACGCGCTGCTGGTGGCGCGGGTGGACGACGCCCCGGTGCGGCGCTGGTGGATCGCCGACCCGGCGCATCCCGACCGGGAGCCCACCGAGATCGCCTACCCGGCCGCGGGCACGCCCAACGCCGAGGTGCGGCTGGTGCTGCTGGGCCTGGACGGCTCCCGTACGGAGGTCGAATGGGACCGGCAGCGCTACCCCTACCTGGCCCAGGTGCACTGGTCGGCCTACGGTCCGCCGCTTCTGCTGGTCCAGGCGCGGGACCAGCGCAGCCAGCTCTATCTGGCCGTGGACACCGAGTCCGGACGGACCAGCACGGTCCATGTCGACGAGGACGCGGTTTGGCTGGATCTTTTCCCCGGCGTTCCGGCGTGGACGCAAGATGGTCGGCTCGTGCGGATCGCGGACGAGGCCGGTGCCCGGGTGCTGATGGTCGGCGACCGCAAGCTCACCTCCGGTGCCCTCCATGTGCGCGCGATCCTCGGCATCGGCGAGGACGACGTGCTGTTCTCCGCGTCCCCCGGGGCCGGCGCGGGTCTTCCCGAACTGCCCGGTGAGATCGATGTCTACCGCGCCTGGTTCCGCGGCAGCGGCGACCAGGGCGGCTGGGAGCCGGTCGGCAAGCGGCCGTTCCCCGCGGTGCACTCCGCCGCGCGCGGCGCCGAGGTGGTCGCCCTGTCCTACGCGGGTCTGGAGCGGCCCGGGACCCGGGTGGAGATCCTCCGGCCCGGGGACCGCGGCACGCATGAGCCGCTCGCCGAGATCGCCTCGTACGCGGAAGCGCCGGTGCTCACCGCCCGCCCGCAGCTGGTCTTCGCGGGCAAGCGCGACATCCCCTGCGCGGTACTGCTGCCGACCGGCTACCGCGAGGGCGACGGTCCGCTCCCGGTGCTGATGGATCCGTACGGTGGCCCGCACGGCCAGCGCGTGGTGGCCTCCCACAACGCCTATCTGACCTCGCAGTGGTTCGCCGACCAGGGCTTCGCGGTGATCGTGGCCGACGGCCGCGGCACCCCGGGCCGCTCCCCCGGCTGGGAGAAGGCGGTGCGCGACGACCTCGCGGCCGTCTCGCTGGAGGACCAGGTGGAGGCGCTCACCGCGCTGGCCGGAAGCCATCCGCTGGATCTGACCAAGGTGGCCATCCGCGGCTGGTCCTACGGCGGCTATCTCGCCGGACTCGCGGTGCTGCGCCGCCCCGATGTCTTCCACGCGGGGGTGGTCGGCGCCCCGGTCACCGATCTGCGGCTGTACGACACCCACTACATGGAGCGGTACCTCGGCCGGCCGGACGAGCAGCCCGCGGTCTACGCCGAGAACTCGCTGGTGACCGATGAGGGGCTGTCCGGCGCGGCGGAGACCGTACGGCCGATGATGATCGTCCACGGGCTGGCGGACGACAACGTGGTCGTGGCGCACAGCCTGCGGCTGTCCTCCGCGCTGCTGGCCGCGGGCCGTCCCCATGAGGTGCTGCCGCTGTCCGGGGTGACCCATATGACCCCGCAGGAGCAGGTCGCGGAGAATCTGCTGCTGCTCCAGGTGGAGTTCCTCAAGCGGTCCCTGGGGCTGAGCTAGCGGACACCGCCGCCCCCGGCCCCGCCCGCCGCTACCAGCCCGGTGGCGGCGGGGGCGGGGGCGCCGCGGGCGGCGGCGGTGCGGACGGCGGGGCGGCGGGCCGCGGCGGGGCGTAGCCGCCGGTGTCGTAACCGGAGTCAAAGCCGGTGTCGTAACCGCCGTACGGAGGGTCCGCGTAACCGCCCGGCCCGCCCTGGCCGTAGCCGTGGCCGCCCTGGCCATAGCCGTACCCCCCGCCATAGCCCCCGTATGCCGGGGCCGGCGGCGCGGCCGGCGGGCGCTGCGCCAGCACGACGAGTGCGATCAGCCCGGCCAGCGCCTGGACGAAGGCGGTGAGCACGCTGAGCACGCCCACCACCGGCAGCTCGTCGAGGTGGTCGAGGAAGTCCAGCTTGATGTAGAGCGAGGCGGTGCTGACGCCCTCACCCAGCAGCAGAGCCCCCGCCGTCATCCCCAGCGGCCGGGACAGCGGCGCCCGCGCCAGCGCGGCACCGGCGGCGGCCAGCGCCAGGGCGATCACCGCCCATGCCGTCCAGGCCCCCGGCGCGGCCAGCAGGCTGATCAGGCTGTACTTACCGCTGAGCAGGTTCTTGTAGGCGTCCCAGCCCCGCTCCTGCGCCCAGTAGATCTGCCAGGCGCCGAGCGCCACCCCGATGACGCCCAGGAAGAGCGCCGCGGTGACCGCGGCGCCCGGGCCGGGCCGCCCCGGCGGCTCCTCGGCCGGCCCGCCGGGACCGCCGGGCGGAGCGAGGTCGGCGGGACGGCGGGCGGCGGCCACCGTGGCCAGCAGCAGCCCGCCCAGCACCACACCCGCCCACGCGGTGATCTCGGCACGGGTCTTGAGGTCGTCCGGGATGCCCTGCATCCAGTCGGCGTCCAGGTTCCACAGGCTCGGCAGCCGCACCGCCACGGTCACCACGGCCGCCGTGCCGAGCGCGCCCGCGGCGGATGAGGACCGCAGGGCGGTGAGCCCGACGGCCACGTAGATCCCCAGCAGGATCAGATCGAGCAGCGAGGAGCCGAAGACCGAGCCGGAGGCCCGGAACGGCATGCCCGCCCAGGTCCACCACAGCTGGTCCGACTCCTCGGCCTTGTCCAGGTCGCGGATGATCCACGCCAGCGAGATCATCCCGAGCACCGCACAGACGAGCGCGCCGAAGACGCGCGCTCCGCGGGTGAGTATCCGTCCCTGCCCCATAGCCGTAGGTCTGCCCCACCTCATACCCCGGCCAACCGTCATGGCAGGAAGTGACCTACGGAATGTGACCGGCCGGGGCGACATGGCACGCCCCGGCCGGTCTACGGCACCCGCACGGCCGTACGCGTCCAGTCTGGCGCGTCCGTATATCGGTGTTGCGACAGTGAAGTTGCCCGTGTGTTAAAGCGGTTGGGGCGCATACACCACGGTTTGCCCTCGTTGACTGATCACTGTCAAGCACATGGTCGCGTCGATCTGCCAAATGTTCGCTCAAGACTGGGACGACCGGCGGATCAGCCGTCGTACGCATCTTGACTGGGCTGTTCATGGGTTGCGACAGTCCGCTCAACCCGACACGCACGCACGACCACGGCGGGCGGGGAGCAGCGATATGACGCGCGTGGACAACGGGCGTTGACGGTGTGACACCAGTGCGGGGGCGTGACTGCGATGACGAGTCCATCCCAGACCGGCGTGGTCGAGAAGGCCGCACCGGCGGCGGAGGGCGGGGCTCCGCCCGGACTGGCGCCCCGTCAGCTCATGTGGCGGCGGTTCCGGCGCGACCGCACCGGGATGGTCTCCGCCGGTGTGGTGCTGTTCTTCTTCCTGGTCGCGCTGCTGGCGCCGCTGATCTCGACGCTGTACGGCAAGGATCCGTACACCACCTACGGTCTGGACCGCCCCGAGCTGCTTGACCCCCTCACCGGCTATCCGATGAAGCCCAACGGCGGCATCGACGGCGAGTTCTGGTTCGGCATCGAGCCCAAACTGGGCCGCGACGTACTGATGCAGCTGGTCTACGGCATCCGCACCTCGCTGCTCATCGGACTGGCCGCGACCGTGCTCTCCACGGTCACCGGCATCGTCATCGGTGTGGTCGCCGGGTACATGGGCGGACGGACCGACTACTTCCTGGGCCGTCTGATCGATCTGCTGCTGTCCTTTCCGCAGCAGCTCTTCTTCGTCGCCTTCATGCCGGTGGTCACCGCGCTGTTCGTGAGCCCGCAGAAGGAGACCCCCACCTATTTCCGGGTGACCGCCCTGGTGCTGGTGCTGTGGCTGCTGGGCTGGATGCAGCTCGCCCGGCTGCTGCGCGGCCAGGTGCTCTCACTGCGGGAGCGGGAGTTCGTCGAGGCGGCCAAGGTGACCGGTGCGTCGCCGTGGCGGATCGTCCGCAAGGAGCTGCTGCCCAACCTCGGCACCCCGATCCTGGTGCAGGCCACGCTGATGCTGCCGAACTTCGTGACGACGGAGGCGGCGCTGTCCTTCCTCGGGGTGGGCATGGTCGAACCGACCCCCGACTGGGGCCGGATGTTCGCCAAGGGCGCCAACTTCTACGAGGGCGACATCACCTACATGTTCTTCCCCGGCATCGCCATGGTGGTCTTCGTGGTCGCCTTCAACCTGCTCGGGGACTCGGTCCGGGACGCGATGGACCCGAAGACCACGCGCTGATCAGGGCCGGAGATACGGCAGAGGCAGATAACGGCAGAGTGTTCCGTCCGACGAGGCAGGTGCATGACCACCATGACGTTGAACCACAGGCGCAGAGCCCGCACATTCACCGTCGCCCTGGCCGCGGGGGCCCTGGCGCTGGCCGGATGCAGCAGCGGGGGCGGCTCGGACCCCAAGGAGTCCAAGGAGCCGGAGATGACGTCCCAGGGCATCACCCTGGGCACCCCCGCCGACTCCACGGGCCCCGCCAAGGAGCTGCCGGGCGCGCAGAAGGGCGGCACGGTCACGGTGCTCCAGCGGGACGCGTTCGAGCATCTGGACCCGGGGCAGATCTACGTCAGCGATGAGCTGATCATGCAGACGCTCTACAACCGCACCCTGACCAACTACCGCATCGACGACAAGACGGGGAAGGTCAAGCTGGTCGGCGACCTCGCCACCGACACCGGCAAGTCCTCCGACGGCGGCCGCACCTGGACCTACACCCTCAAGGACGGGCTGAAGTTCGAGGACGGGTCGCCGATCACCTCCAAGGACGTCCGGCACGCGGTCGAGCGGCTCTACGCCCCGTTCCAGACCAACGGCCCGACCTACCTCCAGCAGTGGCTCTCCGGGGACGGCCAGAAGTACCGCAAGGCGCTGCCGGACGGCCCGTACAAGGGCAAGCACCTGCCGAAGACGGTGCTGGACACCCCGGACGACAAGACCGTGATCTTCCACTTCGACCAGCCGCGCGCCGAGGTGCCCTTCGCGGTGGCCATGCCGAACATCGGCGCGGTCCCGCCGGAGAAGGACACCAAGGAGAAGTACGACAAGGCGCCGGTCGCCTCCGGCCCGTACAAGATCAAGGACTTCAAGCCGGGCAAGGGTGTCCAGTTCGTCAGGAACCCGCACTGGGACCCCAGGACCGACTCGATACGCCACCAGTACGTCGACACCTATGACGTCTCCTTCGGCCACCAGTGGGTGGACTCCACCCGGCGGCTCCAGGCCGCCAAGGGCGATGACCGGAACGGGATGACGTTCACCAACGCGGTCGACCCCTCGCAGATCTCCACGGTCCTCAAGGACAAGGAGGCGATGGCCCGGTCGATGACCGAGACGCAGCCCTATGTGGATGTCGTCTCGATCAATACCGATCGCGTCAAAGACAAGAAGGTGCGCGAGGCCATCGCCTGGGCCTTCCCCAGCGGCCAGTACCTCCAGCAGTTCGGCGGACCGAAGGCCGGTGAGATCGGCGGCGGACTGGTCGGCCCCACGCTCAAGGGCTACAACACCTCCTTCGACCCGTTCCAGAAGCGGAAGTACCCCGGCGGCAACGCCAAGAAGGCCCGGGAGCTGCTGAAGGCGGCGGGCGAGGACGGCTACGAGCTGGTCTACGGCTACGGCAACGGTGACACCCACCAGGACGCCGCGGTGGTCGTCGAACGGGCCCTGGAACGCGCCGGGTTCACGGTCCAGAAGAAGGAGATCGACCAGAGCACCTACTACACGCAGATCGGCAAGGTGGACAACAAGTACGACCTCTACCGGTCCTCGTGGGGTGCCGACTGGCCCTCCGCCTCGACGGTGGTCCCCCCGCTGTACGACGGCAAGAACGTCTACAACGACTCCGCGAACTACTCCCATCTCGATGTCCCGTGGATCAACAAGGAGATCGCCCGGGTGGCGAAGGTCAGCGATCTGAACCGGGCCACCGCCGAGTGGATGAAGCTCAGCGAGAAGATCTTCACCAAGGAGGTGCCCGCGGTGCCGACCTTCTACAACCGGCTGTTCACCCTGTGGGGCCCGGGTCTCGGCGGAGTGAAGTGGAACGCGGTCTACGGGGCCGTGGACCCCACGGCCGTCTTCGTCAAGTAGCAGCGGCCGCACCGGAGCCCGGCCGCGCCACGCGTACGCCGCCGTCAGCGGCAGCCGCGGGGCGCGGCCGGGGCCCCGCACCTACCGGAAGATCCCCGACGCCATGTTGAGATTCCTCGCCCGCCGGACCCTCGGCGCGATCGTGATCCTCCTGCTGATCAGCGCGATCACGTTCTTCCTCTTCTTCGCCCTGCCCGCCGAACCCGCGCGGCTCGCCTGCGGCAAGAACTGCGATCCGACATCGCTCGCGATCATCAACAAGAACCTCGGTCTTGACCAGCCGGTCCCGGTCCAGTACGCGAAGTTCATGGTGGGGATCTTCGTGGGGCGCGACTTCGCCGTCGGACACTGCGACGCCCCCTGCTTCGGCTACTCCTTCGTCAGCCAGGAGCCGGTGTGGGGCACCATCGTGGACCGCTTTCCGACCACCCTGTCGCTGGCCGTCGGCGGTGCCGCGGTGTTCCTGGTGTTCGGCGTCGGCATCGGCATGATCGCCGCCTGGCGGCGCGGCACCTGGGTGGACAAGTTCGTCAGCTCGCTGTCGCTGCTCGGCGCGTCCATGCAGATCTACTTCGTCGGGGTGCTCTGTCTCGCCTGGTTCGTCAGCGGCCTCGGGATCATGGAACAGCCCGCGTACCACTCCGTCACCGACAATCCGGCGAAGTGGTTCAGCGGGATGCTGCTGCCCTGGCTGGTGCTCTCACTGATCTTCATGGCCAACTACAGCCGGATGACCCGCTCCCAGATGGTCGAGCAGTTGCAGGAGGACCACGTCCGCACGGCCCGTGCCAAGGGGCTGTCCGGCCGTACGGTGTTCTTCCGCTACGCCTGGCGCGGCGCCATCGCCCCCATCGTCACCATCTTCGGCATCGACCTCGGATCGCTCTTCGGCGGGGCGATGGTCACCGAGTACACCTTCACCCTGCATGGCATCGGACGGCTGGCGGTGGAGTCCGTGCAGCTGACCGATCTGCCCATGCTGATGGGCGTGATGCTGGTCAGCGCCGCGGCCATCGTGGTGTTCAACATCCTGGTCGACGCCGCCTACGCCTTCATCGATCCGCGCGTGCGCCTCGCCTGACGACCCCGGAGCTGACGAGATGACCACCCTCACCAAACCGGACGACGGCGCGACGCCACCCACGGCCCCGGGCGCCGATGCCTTCCTCTCCGTACGCGACCTGTACGTCCGCTTCTCCACCGAGGACGGCGTGGTCAAGGCGGTCGACGGCCTCTCCTTCGACCTCGAACGCGGCCGGACCCTCGGGATCGTCGGTGAGTCCGGCTCCGGCAAGTCGGTCACCAACCTCACCGTGCTGGGGCTGCACGATCCGCGTACCACCGAGGTCCGCGGGGAGATCCGGCTCGACGGCCGGGAGCTGACCGGGGCGCCGGAACGCACCCTGGAGACACTGCGCGGCAACACCATGGCGATGATCTTCCAGGATCCGCTGACCGCGCTGTCGCCGTACTACACGGTGGGGCGGCAGATCGCCGAACCGTTCCGCAAGCACACCGGCGCGTCGAAGCGCGAGGCGCGCTCGCGCGCGGTGGAGATGCTGACGAAGGTCGGCATCCCCAACCCCGCGCTGCGGGTGGACGACTACCCGCACCAGTTCTCCGGCGGGATGCGCCAGCGCGCGATGATCGCCATGGCGCTGGTGTGCAACCCGGATCTGCTGATCGCCGATGAGCCGACCACCGCCCTCGACGTCACGGTCCAGGCCCAGATCCTGGATCTGCTCAAGGACCTCCAGCAGGAGTTCGGCTCCGCGATCATCCTCATCACCCACGATCTGGGCGTGGTCGCCAACACCGCCGACGACCTGCTGGTGATGTACGCGGGCCGGGCGGTGGAACGCGGCACCGTCCGCGAGGTGCTGCGGGCGCCCCGGCATCCGTACACCTGGGGGCTGCTGGGGTCGATGCCCCGGCTCTCCTCCGATGTCGACGCACCGCTGAACCCCATCCCCGGCACCCCGCCGAGCCTGCTGGCGCCCCCACCGGGCTGTCCGTTCCACCCCCGGTGCGCCTTCACCGGCGAGGTGGACGGGGCACGGTGCCACACCGAACGGCCGGTGCTGCCGGAGCGGCGGGGCGGCGCGTGTCACCTCACGGACGAGCGGAAGCAGACCCTCTTCACCGAGCAGATCAAGCCCCGTCTTGGCCGGGGCTAGGGAGCCGTCAACCATGACCACTGCGCCGGACGCCTCGCCGACCGTGACGGGGGAACCCCTCCTGGTCGCCGAGAAGCTGACCAAACACTTCCCGATCATGGACGGCTTCCCGATCCGGCGGAAGGTCGGGGCCGTCCAGGCGGTCGACGGGGTGGATCTGACCGTCCGCGCGGGTGAGAGCTTCGGCCTGGTCGGCGAGTCCGGCTGCGGCAAGTCCACCACCGGACGGCTGCTCACCCGGCTGCTGGAGCCCACCGCCGGAACGCTCCGCTACCGGGGCCGGGACATCACCCACGCGGGCCGCAAGGAGCTGGCGCCGATCCGCTCCGAGATCCAGATGATCTTCCAGGATCCGTACTCCTCGCTGAACCCCCGGCAGACCGTGGGCGCCATCATCTCCGGCCCGATGGAGATCAACGGCATCCGCCCGCCCGGCGGCCGGGAGGCGCGGGTGCGCGAGCTGCTGGAGACCGTCGGGCTCAACCCCGAGCACTACAACCGGTTTCCGCATGAGTTCTCCGGCGGTCAGCGGCAGCGCATCGGCGTCGCCCGCGCACTCGCCCTCGAACCCAAGCTGATCGTGGCCGACGAACCGGTCTCGGCGCTGGATGTGTCCATCCAGGCGCAGGTCGTCAATCTGCTCCGGCAGCTCCAGCGCGACCTGGGCATCGCCTTCCTGTTCATCGCCCATGACCTGGCCGTGGTGCGGCACTTCTCGCAGCGGGTCGCGGTGATGTACCTGGGGAAGGTGGTGGAGGTCGGCGACCGCGACTCCATCTACCGCCGCCCCCGGCACCCGTACACCCACGCACTGCTCTCCGCGGTGCCGGACGCGGAGACCGTCCTGGCCGACGGGGACGACGGGGCGCCGGCCGCCCGCCGGGAGCGCATCCGGCTCGCCGGGGACGTCCCCTCCCCCATCCGGCCGCCCTCGGGCTGCCGCTTCCGCACCCGCTGCTGGAAGGCCCAGGACCTGTGCGCCCGGCAGGAGCCCCCGCTGCTGCGTCTTGACGGCAACCGCGAGGGCCATCTGTCCGCCTGCCACTTCCCCGAGGCGCCCACCCTGGACGCCCGTGACCAGGACATCGTCCTGGACCCGGCCCTGATCGCGGCCGAGGACCCCGGCAAGGACTGAACTACCCGGCCACTCCGGTGGTGTACGAGGCCCAGGGCACCTCACACGGCGAACGGTGCCCGGGGTCCGGGCAGATGACCCGCACCAGCTCCGCGCGCACCTCCTCCACCCCGCCCGGAACGGGGCCCAGCGCCACCCGGATCTCCCACACTGCCCGCGCCCCGGGGTCCGCCCCGGGATGGGTCAGCCGCCACTGCTCCACGAGATCCTCGTGGAACGCGCCGAGCGACCTCCCACCGTCGCCCGCCGGCTCTCCCGCCCCGAGCACCGACACCCGGTGCTCCACCCCTCGCGCCACCAACACCCGCCCACACGCCGTGGCCAGCCCGGCGGCGGTCCCGTCGGTGGCGTAGACGCCGAGCCGGATCTCGATGGTGTGTTCATCGCCCATGCCGGGGACGGTAGTCCATCACCGTTCCTCCGGAGCGGAGTTGTTGTGACGGGGAAGGTGACGACTCCGGCGGTTCCCGTCAGCTCAGGTCGGGCACCGGCTGGTCCGGGGAGTCCAGCCAAGCCGTGTGCTGACCTTCGGGAGTGATCGTCATGCCGAAGCGGTCCGGCCCAGGGCTGCCCATGGCCCGCCACCACGCATAAGCGGCCTCCACCGAGCCCCACAGGCGACGGGAGCCGTGCTCCCATACCGTGAACTGATCGTCGCTCCGGCCATCCCAGTCGACGGCCGCCCACGACTCGGCGTCGGTGGTGGCCAGCCACAGCCGGGACGTCACTCCCTCCACATCGGGGTTGTCATGCCAAGCCCGCCAGAGGTCGCGGAGTTGGAGCCCGACGGCGAACTGAGCCGCCCATTCGTCTCCGGTGACCTCCCATGGCGACAGACGGGTGACCGACTCGCTCGGTACGTGCTCGTCCCGTACCACGTCCCGGTAGATCCGCAGGTCCGTACGCTGGTTACGCATGAGCATGAACGCCGAATGAGGAGAGAACCACCCCGATGCCATGCCCTGCCCGTCCACCGTCAGCCGGAGCAAGCCGTAGCAGAACCACGGCGACTCCCACGGGGTCAAGATCACCCCGCCTGGTTTCGTCTGCTTCACCCAGGCGCGGGGCACCTGCCGCACCGAACAGGTAGCGATCACCCGGTCATATGGAGCGCCTGCCGCGTATCCGGCCACGCCGTCATCCGTGACTACCCGAGGCTCCAGACCGGCAGCCGTAAGGCCAGCCGCAGCCTGCGCGGCAAGAGCGGGATCCACCTCTACCGTGGTCACCAGCCCCGCACCCAGCCGATGCGCCAGGAGTCCGGCGTTCCAGCCCGTGCCCGTCCCGATCTCCAGCACGCGGTGACCATTCGCCACGCTCAACATGTCGAGCATGCGGAAGACGATCGATGGGGCGGACGCCGATGACGAGGGCCAGCGATCACCGCTGCCCGGGTCGGTACCGTCGTTGATCTGTGTCACCACAGGGCCGTCCGCGTAGGCCGCGTGCAGCCAGGCCGAGGGATCCGCACTCCGGACGCAGGCGGCCAGACCATCCCCCACCCACACCTTCTCCGGCAGGAATGCGTGCCGGGGCGCGGCCCAGAACGCACGTTCCCACTCCGGTGCGAGCACCCCCGACAGCGTTTCCTTGAGAGTGCCGAGCAGACCGCGCATGGCGGTCCGCTCGGCTCCGTCGTTCACCATCACCAGTCGCGCTCTACTTCCCGTGCTTCGGCGGCTGCTTGGGCTGCGCCGTGTCCGGCGACGGCGCCGACGTACCCGGGTCCTTCTTCCCCGAGTGCTTGCCGTCGCCCCCGCTGCCGCCTTGTCCCGTTCCCCATCCCATGACTGCTCCCTTCGGTCGTAGTGTTGCTGCGGTGGTGCAAGATCCCGCCCGGCTACTCCTTCACGTCCTCGTAGGACGGGAGGCCCGAGCGGGGGTCAATGGGCAGTCGGAGAGACATGAGCAGAGTGGTCGATCACTGCTTCTCCCGACGCTTGAGCCTGGCTGTCACAGGCAGGCAATTCGGCCCAGACGACCTTGCCCGATTCGTCCAAGTCGTAGTTCCACCGGCGAGCCAGGGCCTCGACGAGCAGGAGGCCGCGTCCGGAGTCCTCGTCCGTGCCGCGGGTGCGAATCTGCGGCAGACCACGCGATCCGTCACTCACAGCGATGCGAACCACCTGCTCCGGAAGGCGGTCGATCTTGATGCGAATGACCGTTCCCGCTCCGTGCCGTACGGCGTTGCTCACCAACTCAGCAACGATCAAGGACGCTTCATCCACAAGGCATTCGAGCCTCCAGGCGTGGAGCGCGATCTTGACCAACCGCCGTGCATGGGAGGAAGACACCTCCTCACGGGGTAACACTTCGGAGTAATCAGGCGTACCGATCCCGACAGGCCTCGTCGCGGTCGTGGTCACTGGGTCCCTTCCCGAGGTGGTTGCGGATTGACGTGGCTGGGAAGCAAGAGTGATGCGCTCCTCCAAGCCGCGGGGAGAGACGTCCGGGGCGCCCGCTCCTCTACCCGGACAAGTCAACGGCGGTGCCTCGATGCGCGGAGTAGCCGACGTGTTGGGCGTTTCTTCGTGTTGGCTTTCCCTGTTGGCTTCTACGTCACGTGCTGGCCGATCGAGTCCAAGGGGACGGGACATGCGAGAGCACGAATTAGGGCCGCTGCTCAAGGGGCTGAGGGAGAGCACCGGCCGTACGCAACAGGAACTCGCCGACGACCTGAACCGCCGGACGGGGCGTCACAGCGACCGTCACCAGGTCTCCGACTGGGAGCGTTGTGTCATCCCCGGGCCCTACTGGCGCGAGCAGCTCGCGGACTCCCTCGGAGTCCCGGTGGACCTGCTGAACCGTGCCGCTGCGGCATCCAGGCGCCGGCGCAAACTTGAACGACTCTCTCTGGAAGGACCCGACGAAAGCGCGGAGGGACCAGTGGACCGAAGGACGTTCTTGGGTACGGCTGCGGCGGCGGCCGGCACGGCGGCGGAACCGTGGGGAAGGCTTGCTATGGCCCTCTCCGGTGGTCAGGTGGACGAAGACGCCGTACGGCACCTCATCAGCGGTACCGCCGACTTGTACACGGACGAGGAGCATGTCCCCGCTCCGCTGCTCTCCGCTCGTATCGCGGCGCACCTCGACTGCATCACCGCGATGATCCCCAGAGCGGGACAGCGACGAACCGAGCTCATCATCTCCGCAGGCGAAACGACGGCGCTCGCTGGCTGGGCAGCCTGGGACCGGGGAGAGTACACCGAGGCCGCGCACTACTACCGGGCCGTACGCGATGCGGCCAAGGAGACAGGGCACCGACCGCTCGACGCGCTAGCGATCCTCTATGCCTCCTATGGGACCGACAACCCCTCCAAGGCGGCCGCGATGCTCGCGGAAGCACAGCTCTGTGTGAAGGGGCCCGGCTATGCCACAGCCCATGCCTGGGCAGCCGCGAGAGAGGCGGAGGAGCAAGCCCGGCTGGGCCGGTCGGATGCCGCCGAGCGCGCCGTCGAACGGGCTCGGACGGCCTACGACTACGCCTCGCCGGAAGCAGAGCAGCCATGGGTTCGGTTCTTGCGACCAGCACGACTCGACTCGATGGCCGTCTCCACCTACACGCGGCTTGGGCACCCGCAAGCCTTGACCCGAGCCCAGGCATCCATGGAGCACCTCGACGTGGGGAACCCGAAGGTCAACGTGGCGGTGCTCTGCGACGCCGCGATGGCCCACCTGGTGGCGGGCGACGGAGATCGAGGCGCAGCGGTTGCCCGCCGGGCTCTCGATACAGCCGTATCCTTCAACTACATCGGGGTGACCATGGTCGACGTGCGCATGAAGGAGGTTGCCGGAGTGCTCCCGGACAGCACGACGGCGCGAGATCTCCAGCAGGAGATTCGCGCCGCAGTGGCATAGGGAGCTACTTGGTCTCGGTGGAGACCCAGTTGAGATATCCAGCGGATCCACCGGTGACCGGAGTGGCAATGATCTCCGGCTCATCGTAATCGTGATGCTCGGCGATGAAGCGGGTCAACTCGTCGACCAGGTCAGAGCGGGTCTTGAAGTCGATCCGCCATTCTTGATCGTGCTGGATCTTGCCCTCCCATCGGTACACGGAGGAGATGGGGTAGACCTGTGCACAGGCGGCGAGTTGCTCGGCCACCACGACACCTGCCAACTCCTTCGCCTTCTCTTCCGCGTCGGTCGTCGTGATCACTACGGAGTGTCCACTGTCCGTCATGCCGGAGAGCCTATGCCCCCGCACGGCTCAACCGTCCGGGGTACGGCGCCCGTGCCCGTGCCCGGGAGTCAGCGGAACACACCGAGCGGCACGCCGTCGTCAACGGTCCGTTCCCCCGCGCCGAGCACCAACACCGTTTCCCCAGCCCCCGGAGGCATCGCGGATCGGCCCTGGCCTCGGAGGTCGTCGCTCATGCCTCGCGAGACCAACGGCCCTCTGCACCGTGTCTGCGAACAGCACGCTCATCACCACTGGGAGAGGAGTTCCATTGTCCACCTCCTACCGCGGCCTGATCCTCGACTTCGGCGGCGTCCTCACCACACGAATGAAGCTCAACGGTCAGGCGTTCGAGCGCTCCGAAGGCCTCGCACCCGGCGCCTACTTCCACGCCTTGGAGAAGCATCCTGACGGGGTCCGTATCTACGCGGACCTCGAAGTCGGCAGGGCTGCACAGGAGGACTGGAACCGGGTGATCGGAGGGATCCTCGGCGTGGATCCGACTGATCTGATGCGCCGGGCCCTTGCGAACCTGCGGCCAGAACCCGATCGTCGCGGCAGCCCAGCGGGCGCGCGAGGCTGGAGTGAAGGTCGCGATGCTGTCCAACAGCTTCGGTCTTGAGCCGTTCAACCCGTACGAGGCCCTCGGCATGTGGGAGGACGAGTTCGACGCGGTGGTCCTGTCCGAGCGCGCCGGGGTGCGGAAGCCGTCACCGGCCATCTACCAGTTGGCACTGGATGCGCTGGGACTGACCGGTGCCGAGTGCGTCTTCGTGGACGACCATGCACATAACCTGCCACCTGCGGAGGCCCTCGGGATCCGCACCCTTCACCACACCACGGACCCCGAGTCCACCGCGGCTCAGCTCAACACGCTGTTGGTCCCGGCTACTGCCTGCCCGCGGCAGCGGTGACGCAGCTTGCCGGACGGGCATCGCGCATGAGTAGGGTTCCGGCCATGACCAAAGCCGCGTCCCCCGTGTACGAGGAACACTTCACCCGGTCGCCGTTCCAGCTCCTCGGGGGGTACGGCTGGAAGAAGCTGGTGGCCTTCCGGGTGGACGCGGACGGGGTGCTCCTCGGCGGGGCGCCGGCCCGGCATCGGCAGCACACCGCGCGGGTGCTGTGGCAGGACATCGAGTCCGTGGTGATGTGGGCGCATCCGACGGCGGGGCCCTCGCCGATGCGATACGTGGGGGTCGAACGGCGGTCGGACGCACCGGAGTTGCCCGGGCCCAACCGGAACCTCAAGGCGGTGACGGCCGCGGCCTTGGCGCCCCATATCGACTACGAGGTCTTCCGGGCGAGCCGGACGCTGGTCCTGTGGCGGGTCGACCGCGACCGCCTGGAGGCCGCCGTCAACGCCTTCGCCCCGGGCGTCCCGGTCCGGTTCCACCCGGAGCACTGGGGCTAGGCCAGCCCCGGGGTCACCGCGACGCGTTCCTCGGCGAAGTGGCAGGCGGAGGCGTGGGCCGCCGGGCCGTCGGTGGTGCGGAACGCCTCCGGGACGGCCAGCGCCGGTACGTCCACCGCGCAGCGGTCGCGCGCCTTCCAGCAGCGGGTGCGGAAGCGGCAGCCGGAGGGCGGATCGGCCGGGGAGGGGACGTCGCCGGACAGGAGGATGCGGGTCCGGCGGGCGCGCGCGCCGGGGTCGGGAACGGGGACGGCGGACAGCAGCGCCTGGGTGTAGGGGTGGGTGGGGTGTTCGTAGATCTCGGTGTCGGTGCCGGTCTCCGCGAACCGGCCCAGGTACATCACCGCCACCCGGTCGCAGATGTGCCGGACCACCGAGAGGTCATGGGCGATGAAGACGTAGGAGAGGCCGAACTCGTCCTGGAGCCGCTCCATCAGGTTCACCACCTGCGCCTGGACCGAGACGTCGAGTGCGGAGACCGGTTCGTCGGCGACGATGACCTCCGGCCGCAGGGCCAGCCCCCGGGCGATGCCCACACGCTGGCGCTGGCCGCCGGAGAACTGGTGCGGATAGCGGTTGATGTGCTCGGGGTTGAGGCCGACCACATCCAGGAGTTCCTGGACCCTGCGGCGCCGGTCGCCCTTGGGCGCCGCCTCGGGGTGGATCTCGAAGGGTTCACCGACGATGTCACCGACCGTCATCCGGGGGTTGAGCGAGGTGTAGGGGTCCTGGAAGACCATCTGGATATTGCGCCGGACATGGCTGAGCGCCCGGCCGGAGAGCCGGCTGATGTCCTCGCCGCGATAGCGGATCGCCCCTGCGGTCGGCCGTTCCAGGTTGACCAGCAGCCGGGCGACGGTGGACTTGCCGCAGCCGGACTCGCCGACGATGCCGAGGGTCTCGCCGCGCCGCAGGTCGAAGGAGACGGTGTCCACCGCCCGGACCGCGCCGATCCGCCGCTTGACCAGGACGCCCCGGGTGAGCGGGTAGAGCTTGGCGAGGTCGCGGACCTCGAGAACGGACTCGGCGGACTGCACGCGTTGCTCAGGCATCGAGTTCGTCCTTCCAGAAGTGGCACGCGCTGGCCCGTCCGGGCGCGGCGGTGTCCGTCACATCCGGCACCTCGTACAGCGGCGGGCGTTCGGTGCGGCAGATCTCCTGGGCACGCGGGCAGCGCGGGTGGAACGGACAGCCGGTGGGGACGGAGAGGAGGCTGGGCGGCAGCCCCTTGATGGCGTAGAGCTCCTTGCCCTGGTGGTCCACGCGCGGGATGGAGTCCAGCAGTCCACGGGTGTACGGATGGGCCGGGCGCCGGTAGAGCTCCTGGACCGGCGCGGTCTCCATGATCCGCCCGGCGTACATCACGGCGATGCTGTCCGCGACGTCCGCGACCACCCCGAGGTCATGGGTGATCAGGATCAGCCCCATCGCGTACTCACGGCGCAACTCATCGAGCAGATCCATGACCTGGGCCTGGACGGTGACGTCCAGGGCGGTGGTGGGCTCGTCGGCGATGATCAGCTCCGGCTCCAGGGCGATCGCCATGGCGATCATGATCCGCTGGCGCATCCCGCCGGAGAACTGGTGGGGGTAGTCGTCGACCCGGGCCTTCGCCGCGGGGATCCGGACCCGGTCCATCAGCTCGACCGCCCGCGCACGGGCGTCCTTACGGGACGTCCCGCGGTGCACCTCGTACATCTCGGCGAGCTGGGCGCCCACCGTCAGCACCGGGTTGAGGGCCGACAGCGCGTCCTGGAAGATCATCGCCATCGCGGCACCGCGCACCGAACGCCGCTCCCGCGGACTCATCGTCAGCAGGTCCCGGCCGTGGAAGAGGACCTGACCGCCGGTGACGGAGGCGGGCGGCGAGTCGAGGATGCCCATGACGGCCTGGGCGCTGACCGACTTCCCGGAGCCGGACTCGCCCAGGACGGCCAGTGTCCGGCCCGCGTCCACGGCGTAGCTGACTCCGCCGAGGGCCTCGGCGACGCCGTCCCGGGTGCGGAATTCGACCCGGAGGTCTTGTACGTCCAGCAAACGCGTCACGGGTGGCTCCTCAGCGCAAGCGGGGGTCCAGGGCGTCGCGCACCGCGTCACCGAGCATGATGAAGGCGAGGACGGTGACGCTCAGCGCGCCCGCGGGCCACAGCAGCATGTGCGGGGCGTTGCGGATCTGGGCGGAGGCGGAGGAGATGTCGATCCCCCAGGAGACGGTGGGCGGTTTGAGCCCCACCCCGAGGAAGGACAGCGTCGCCTCCAGGGCGATGTAGGTGCCCAGCGCGATGGTCGCCACCACGATCACCGGGGCGACCGCGTTGGGCGCGATATGGCGCAGCAGGGTCCGGCCGCTGCCCGCCCCCAGGGCCCGCGCCGCCTGGACGTAGTCGTGCTGTTTGACGGTGACGACCGAACCGCGGGCGATCCGGGAGATCTGCGGCCAGCCAAGCAGCACGATGAAGCCGACCACCGGCCAGACCGAACCGCTGGTCACCACGGACAGGAAGACCAGTCCGCCGAGCAGGATCGGGATGCCGAAGAAGACATCGGCCAGCCGGGAGAGCAGCGCGTCCCACCAGCCGCCGAAGAATCCGGCGAGTCCGCCGAGCAGACTGCCGAGCAGGGCGGCCCCGGCGGTGGCGCAGATCCCGACGGTGATGGAGGCGCGGGCGCCGTAGACGGTGCGGGTGTAGACGTCGCGGCCCTGGAGGTCGTAGCCGAAGGGGTGGCCGGGCGCGGGGCCCTCCTGCGCCTTGGCCAGGTTGCCCTGGTACGGATTGCCGTCGGCGATCGCCTGCGGCCAGATGGCGATGGTGACCAGGAAAAGGATCACCAGCGCGGAGACGATGAAGACCGGGTTGCGGCGCAGGTCGTGCCAGGCGTCCGACCACAGCCCGCGGCCACCGGGCAGACCGCCGGTCCGGATCTCGCGGCGCCAGGGCATCCGCCGCCGGGTCCGCGGCGGCCCGCCACCCCGGAGGGCGTCGGTGCCGGAGGCGGCCATCGGCCCGCCGCCGCCCGCGGCCGGCGCGAGCGCCTCGGTCATGTCGAGCTGCGTCTCAAAGGGCTCAGGCATAGCGGATCCTCGGGTCGAGCACGGCGTAGAGGAGGTCGACAAGGAGATTGGCGACCAGGAAGACGATCACCAAGATGGTGACGAAGCCGACCACGGTCGGTGAGTTCTGGCGCAGGATGCCCTGGTAGAGCTGGTAGCCCACACCATGGATGTTGAAGATCCGCTCGGTGACGATGGCCCCGCCCATCAGCGCGCCGATATCGGTGCCGAGGAAGGTCACCACCGGGATCAGCGAGTTGCGCAGCAGATGGCGGGTGACGATCCGGTGGCGCGGCAGCCCCTTGGCGACGGCGGTGCGCACATAGTCGGCGCGGGCGTTCTCCACCACGGAGGTGCGGGTGAGCCGGGTGGTGTACGCGAGCGAGACCAGCCCCAGCACCACACCGGGCAGCAGCAGTTGGGCGAACGGCGCCTCCGGCGACACCGACGGCCGGGCCAGCCCCCACTCCACCCCGAACAGGTACTGCAGCACGGTGCCGCTGACGAAGGTCGGGATGGAGACCACGACCAGGGTGAGCAGCAGCACCGAGGTGTCCAGCCCCCGGCCGCGGCGCAGTCCGCTGAGGACGCCGAGGGTGACACCGAGCGCCATCTCGAACACCACGGCCACCACGGTCAGCCGCAGGGTGACCGGAAAGGCCCCGGCCATCAGCTCGGTGACCGGCTGTCCGTTGAAGGCGGTGCCGAAGTCCCCGCTGAACACCTGCCCCATGTAGTGGACGTACTGGCTCCACAGCGGTTCATCGAGGTAGAGGTCCTCGCGGATCCGGGCGGCGGTGGCCGGGTCGGGCGCCTTGTCGCCGAAGAGCGCGGCCACCGGGTCGCCGAGCGCGTAGACCATGAAGAAGATCAGGAAGGTGCTGCCGATGAACACCGGGACCATCTGCAGCACCCGCCGCAGCACATAGCGGCCCATGCTCAGCCGACCTCGATCTGGTGGTAGACCGGGACGCTGAACTGGTTGAGGACCACATCGCTCAGCCGCTCCGAGTAGCCCGCGCTGCCGTTCTGGTACCACAGCGGGATGGCGGGCATCTGCTCGGCGAGGATCTTCTCCGCGTCCTGGAACGAGGTCACGGCGGCACCGGTGGCGGAGGCCGCGTTGGCCTGGTTGACCAGCTTGTCGAAGGCGGGGTCGCTCCAGTGGCCGTCGTTGGAGGAGGCACCGGTGTAGTACAGCGGCTGGAGGAAGTTCTGGATCAGCGGGTAGTCCATCTGCCAGCCCGCCCGGAACGGCCCGGTCATCTGCTTCCCGGCCATCTTGTTGCGGTAGTCGGCGAAGGTGCCGACCGGCTTGCCGACGCACGCCCGGTCGCTGTGCAGTGTGGCGTTGACGCTGTTGCACACCGCGTCCACCCAGTCCTTGTGGGAGCCGGTGTCCGCGTTGTACGTGATGGTCATCCGGCCGCCGGGCAGTCCGCCCGCCGCCTCGATCAGCTTGCGGGCGCGCGCCGGATCGTAGGCGCAGGCGTTCCCGCACAGCCCCGGCCGGTAGCCGCCCTCACGGCGCAGCACCGGGGAGGTCCAGTCGGACGCCGGGGTACGGGTGTTGCGGAAGATCCGCTCGGTGATCTGCTTCCGGTTGATCGCCATCGAGATGCCGCGCCGCAGCTTGGCCTTGGCGGGGCCGCGCCAGGCGCTGTCGTACATCGGGAAGGTGAGGGTCTGGATGATCCCGGCGGGCTGGTTGATGTAGCGGTTGCCGAGGTCGGCGCGGACGAACTTGAGCTGCTGGGCGGGGACATCGTCCACCAGGTCCAGGTTGCCCGCCTGGAGATCGGTGTAGGCGGTGTTGGAATCGGTGTAGACCCGCAGGTCGACGCCCTTGTTCCGGGGCTTGTCGGGGCCCTTGTAGTCGTCCCGGGTGCGCAGTTTCATCACCGCGCCCTTGGAGTAGGACGCCACCTCGTACGGTCCGTTGCCGACGGGGCGCTTCAGCCAGGCGGCGTGGTGGGTGAAGAACGCGCGGGGCAGCGGTACGTAGGCGTTGTAGCCGAGCGTCTTGGGCCAGGTGGAGAACTTCTGGGTGAGCCGCACGGTGAAGGTGCGGTCGTCCTTGACCCGCAGCCCGGAGAGGGTTTTCGCGGTGGGGCTGCCGGAGAGGGGGTGGACCTTGTCGTACCCCTCGATGTACTCGAAGAAGTACGCGTTGCGCTGCTTGTTGTCGAGCAGGGCGCCATAGTTCCACGCGTCCACGAAGGACCGGGCGGTCACCTTCTCGCCGTTGGCGAAGCGATGGCCCCGTTTGATGGTGACGGTGTAGTTGCGCTGGTCGGAGGTGGTGATCCGGTCCGCGAGCGCGTCCTTGGCCTCACCCGTCTCCGGGTCGTAGGTCTTCAGCCCGCGGAAGATCATGTCCAGCACCTTGCCGCCCTGGACCTCATTGGTGTTCGCCGGTTCCAGGGGGTTGGGCGGATCGCCCCAGGAGGAGCGGATGATCCCCGAGCCGGAGCCGCCACTGTCACCCCCGCCACAGGCTGTGGCGGACAGCGCGACCACGCCCACCAGGGCGCCGGCACATCCGGTGCTCAGCGTGCGACGGATGGGGCTGCGGTGCGATGCGGTGCGCATGGCGCCTCCCGAGGACCGGTCCAAGATCCGCTATAGGCCCCTATGGCATCCCAGGCCCGGGCGGGTCGCACCTCCACCGCGGCTGTCCGTGGCACCGCCGGAGCACACCGGGGTCCGGGGTGTCACCCGGACGACGCGAGGGCGCCCGGACCGTGTCGACGGTCCGGGCGCCCTTGTGCGCTGTCGCTGACGCGGATCAGGCGTGCACGACGTCCTTCTCCTCGGCGAAGTGGCAGGCCGACTCGTGCGCGGCCGGGGTGTCACTGCCCGCGAACCGCTCCGGGACGGCGAGCAGCGGCACCTCCTTGGAACACCTGTCCTCCGCCTTCCAGCAGCGGGTGCGGAAGCGGCAGCCGGACGGCGGGTTGGCCGGGGAGGGCACATCACCCGCGAGGATGATCCGCTCCCGGCCCTCACGGGACTCCGGGTCCGGGACCGGGACCGCCGACAGCAGCGCCTGGGTGTAGGGGTGCGTCGGGTGGTCGTAGATCTCGGTGTCGGTGCCGATCTCGGCCATCTTGCCCAGGTACATCACACCGACCCGGTCGGAGATGTGCCGGACGATGGACAGGTCGTGCGCGATGAAGACATAGGACAGGTTGAACTCGTCCTGGAGCTTCTCCATCAGGTTGATCACCTGCGCCTGGACCGAGACGTCCAGGGCCGAGACCGGCTCGTCACAGATGATGATCTCGGGGTTGAGCGCGAGACCGCGCGCTATCCCGATGCGCTGCCGCTGACCGCCGGAGAACTGGTGCGGATAGCGGTTGATGTACTCCGGGTTCAGACCCACGACGTCCAGCAGTTCCTGGACCTTCCGCCGGCGGTCGCCCTTGGGCGCGACCTCCGGGTGGATCTCGTACGGCTCGCCGATGATGTCGCCCACCGTCATCCGGGGGTTCAGCGAGGTGTACGGGTCCTGGAAGACCATCTGGATGTTGCGGCGCACGGCGCGCAGGGCGCGGCCGGACAGCCTGGTGATGTCCTGGCCCTTGTAGAAGACCTCACCGGCGGTGGCGGTCTCCAGGGTCATCAGCAGCTTGGCGACGGTGGACTTGCCACAGCCGGACTCGCCCACGATGCCCAGGGTCTCGCCCTGGTAGAGGTCGAAGGAGATTCCGTCGACCGCCTTGACCGCGCCGATCTGCCGCTTGAACAGGATGCCCTGGGTCAGCGGGAAGTGCTTGACCAGATTGCGCACCTGGAGGATCGGTTCACCGCGCTCGACGGGCGCCTCGATGGCCTCCACGGCTGCCTCTTCGGTGGCCGCGTCGACCGTCTCCACCTCCGTGACATTGGGGGTGGCGTCCTGGATGTCGTCGGACCGGTCCACGGCCGCTTTCTTCTCGATCTCAGCCATGGAGCGTCTCCTTCCAGAAGTGGCACGCGCTGCCGCGCCCCGGCAGCTCCGTGCCGTCCTGCTCGGTGACCTGGTGCAGGACCGGGATCTCGGTGCTGCAGATGTCCTCCGCCTTGGGGCAGCGCGGGTTGAAGGCGCAGCCCGAGGGGACCTTGAGCAGGTTGGGCGGCAGACCCTTGATCGCGTAGAGCTCCTGGCCCTTGCGGTCGAGACGCGGGATGGATTCCAGCAGACCCCGGGCATAGGGGTGGGCCGGGCGCTTGTAGAGCTCGTGCACCGGCGCGGTCTCCACGATGCGGCCCGCGTACATCACCGCGATCTTGTCGGCGACATCCGCCACCACACCGAGGTCATGGGTGATCAGGATCAGACCCATGTTGTACTCGCGCTGGAGCTCGGCGAGCAGATCCATCACCTGGGCCTGGACGGTGACGTCCAGCGCGGTGGTGGGCTCGTCCGCGATGATCAGGTCCGGCTCCAGGGCCAGCGCCATGGCGATCATGATGCGCTGGCGCATACCGCCGGAGAACTGGTGCGGGTAGTCGCCCACCCGCTCCTTCGCCGCGGGGATGCGGACCCGGTCCATCAGCTCGATGGCCTTGGCCTTGGCCTCCTTCTTGGACAGCCCCTGGTGGACGCGGAACATCTCGCCCAGCTGGTAGCCCACGGAGAGCACCGGGTTGAGGGCCGAGAGCGCGTCCTGGAAGATCATGGCGATCTTCCGGCCGCGGATCTTCCGGCGCTCCTCGTTGGACATGGTGAGCATGTCCTCGCCGCGGTACAGGATCTGGCCCTGCGGGATCTTCCCGGGCGGCATGTCCAGGATGCCCATGATGGCCTGGGCGGTCACCGACTTGCCGGAGCCGGACTCGCCGAGCACGGCGAGCGTCTCACCGGCGCGGACACTGTAGTTGACACCGTTGACGGCCTTGGCCAGGCCCTCCCGGGTGTGGAACTCCACGTGCAGGTCGCGGACTTCCAGCAGCGGGGTGCCGTCGTCGCTCTCCTCCACACGGGAGGTGGCGCTCGTGGTCTTCTCGATGGTGGTCACGTACGCCCTCCTCAGCGCAGCTTGGGGTCGAGGGCGTCGCGTACCGCGTCGCCGAGCGTGATGAATGCGAACACGGTCAGGCTCAGCATCCCGGCGGGGAAGAGCATCACATGCGGGTTGTCCCGGATGGCGTCCTTGGCCGCGGAGATGTCGATGCCCCACGAGATCGTCGGGTCGGCGAGGCCGAGACCCAGGTACGACAGCGTGGCCTCGGCGGAGATGTACGCGCCGAGCGAGATGGTCGCGACCACGATGGTGGGCGCGAGGGCGTTGGGCAGGACGTGCCGGAACAGGATCCGGGTGGTGCCCGCGCCGAGGGCGCGCGCCGCGGTGACGTAGTCCGCCTGCTTGGCGGTGATCACCGAACTGCGCATCACCCGGGCGATGGTCGTCCAGCCCAGGAAGGCCAGCGCCGCGATCACCACGTACACCTTGCGCTCGGTGAACGCGTTCAGCACGACCATCGAGCCGAGCAGGAACGGCAGACCGAAGAAGATGTCGACGAGGCGGGAGACGATCGCGTCGACCCAGCCGCCGAAGTATCCGGCCAGCATGCCCACCAGACCGCCGAAGAGGGTGACCATGACCGTCACCCCGACACCGACCATGATCGAGGCGCGGGTGCCGTAGATGACCCGGGCGTAGATGGAGCGGCCCTGCACGTCGTAGCCGAACCAGTCGGCCTGGAAGAAGTGCGTCAGCTCCGGCTTGGTCAGGAAGTGGTTGGTCAGATCGCCGTCACGGGGGTCGGCACCGGTGAAGAGACCGGGGAACGCCGCGATGGTCAGCAGCAGCACCAGCAGCACCGCGGAGACCCAGAACAGCGGCCGGTGGCGCAGCTCGTACCAGGCGTCTCCCCACAGCGAGCGGGGCTTGCCGGGTCCGGTGTCCTTCTTCGAGAGGCCCGTGCCGACCGCCGCCGCGTCGGCGTGGGAAGCGGGGCCACCGAGAGCGAGTCCGGTGCCTGTCGTCGGCTCAGACATATCGAATCCTCGGGTCCAGGACCGCGTACAGCAGGTCGACGAGCAGGTTGATCAGCAGGATGACGAGGACCAGAATCGTCACCACACCGACGATCGTGGTCCCCTCCCGCTGTCCGAGCGCCTTGAACAGCAGGTTGCCGACGCCTTGGACGTTGAAGATGCCCTCGGTGACGACCGCACCGCCGACGAGCGTGCCGATGTCGGTGCCGAGGAAGGTGATCACCGGGATCAGCGAGTTGCGCAGCAGGTGGACACCGACGATCCGGCGTCGCGGCAGGCCCTTGGCCACCGCGGTGCGCATGTAGTCGGCGCGCAGGTTCTCCGCGAAGGTGGTCCGGGTCAGCCGGGCCACGTATGCCAGCGAGAGCATCGCGAGGACGAAGCCCGGCAGCAGGAGCTGCTGGAGGTCTTCCGAGTCCTGGACGTTGGGCGGCAGCCAGCCGAGTTCATCAGCGAAGATGAACCGGGCCAGGTAGCCCATGACGAAGACCGGCATCGAGATGACGATCAACGTGAAGATCAGGACGCCGGTGTCGACGGCCTTGCCCGCCTTGAGACCGGCCCAGGCGCCCAGCCCGATGCCGATGATCATTTCGATGGTGAGGGCCACCGCCGCGAGGCGGAGGGTCACCGGGAAGGCCATGCTCATTTCCTCGGAGACCTGACGGCCGCCGAAGGTCTTGCCGAAGTCTCCCTGGAAGAGATCCTTCATGTAGTCGATGTATTGCCAGAGCAAGGACTTGTCGAGCCCGAACTCATGGCGCAGGGCCGCGACCTGAGCGGGGTCGGCGGCCTTGTCTCCCCACATCGCCCGGATGGGGTCACCGGGCAGAACGTGGACCATGAGGAAAATCAACAGAGTGGTCCCGATGAAGACCGGGATCATCTGGAGCAGTCGCCTGGCGACGTAGCGCCCCATCATGCCTCCATGCCGTTGGGGGGTGGCGGAGGCCACGGCTCATCTGCTCCACGGGGGTGGGGGGAGAGGGGTCGCGGGCCTCACGCCTGCGGCCGGTGCCGCCGCGCTCCCCGGAGAGAGGATGCGGCGGCACCGGCCGGCGGTCCCGGTAATTACTTCTTCTTCACCTGAACGTCGGTGAAGATCGGGTCGCCGTCCTGACCGTAGGGAATCTTCCCCAGGATCTTGTTGGACTGGCCGCTGTTGACCTTGTAGAACCACAGCGGGATCGCCGGCATGTCGTTGGCGAGGACCTGCTCCGCCTCCTGGTAGAGCTTCACGGTCTCGTCCAGGGTGGGAGCCTTGTCGGCCTTGGTGGAGAGCTTGTCGAACTTGTCGTTCGCGTAACCGCTGGTGTTACCGGCGGCCTTGGAGCCGTACAGGTCCCTCATGAAGTTGGAGTTGACCGGGTAGTCGAGCACCCAGCCACCGCGGTACATGGACTTGACCTGGTGCTTGTCACGCGCGTTCAGGTCGGCCTGGAAGTCGGGCTTGGAGTCGCCCACGCAGTCGACACCGGTGGCCTTGCGGATGCTGTTGCAGACCGCGTCGACCCAGGGCTTGTGGTCCTGGTCGGCGTTGAACTGGATGGAGATCTTGTTGCCCGGGACGCCGCCACCCTCCTTGATGAGGGCCTTGGCCTTCTTCGGGTCGTAGGAGACCTGGTCCTTCAGCGCACCGGCCTTGTAACCCAGCACACCGCGGGCGACGAAGCTGTCGGCCGGGGTACGCGAGCCGTGCAGCACCGTCTTGGTGATGGTGGCACGGTCGATCGCCATGGACAGACCCTGGATGACCTTGGGGTCGATGTCCTTGAACTGGTCGGTGTAGAAGGCCGGGACGATCGACTGGACCGCCGAGTACTCCTCGTCGATCGCGCGCTTGCCCAGGTCCGACTTGTAGTTGGTCAGCGCGGTGGTCGGAACCTGCTCGATCCAGTCGAGGTTGTTCGACCGCAGGTCCGAGTAGGCGGCGTCGGCGGTGGTGTAGTTCTTGAAGTCGATGCCACCGTTCTTGGCCTTGTTCGGGCCCTGGTAGGCGTCGTACTTACGGACCTTGATCAGCTTCTTGTGGTCCCAGGAGACGAACTTGTAGGGGCCGTTGCCGATCGGCTTCTCGCCGTAGCCCTTGGGGTCCTTGAAGAAACCGCTGGGCAGCGGCGACCACACGTCGTAGCCCAGCTTGTAGGAGAAGTACGAGACCGAGCTGGAGAGCTCGATCTTGAACTCGTTGTCATTGACGACCTTGAGGCCGGACATCTTGTCCGCCTTGGGCTTGCCCTTCTCAGGGTGGACGTCCTCGTAGCCCTTGATGTCCGAGAACCAGCTCGAGTTGGTCTGGTTGTTCTTGACGTTGGCCGACCAGTTCCACGCGTCCACGTAGGACTTGGAGGTCACGGCCTCACCGTTGTGGAACTTCCAGCCCGGCTTGAGCTTGACGGTCCAGACGGAGGAGTCCTTGTTGGGAGTCACGGACTCGGCATTGATGTACTGGAGCTTGCCGGTGCCCCGCTCGTAGTCCACGAGCTGGGAGAAGACGGTCCTCAGGACACGGCTGCCCTGGCTCTCCTTGGCGTTTGCCGGCTGCAGCGGGTTCTGCGGCTCGCCCAACTGGGCGGTCAGGATCCCCTTCGGGTCCACCGTCCCCTTGTTCATGTCGTTGTCGCCGCTGTCACTGTCGCCGCCGCCACAGGCGGTGGCGGCCAGTGCCACAACCGCCGCCAGTGCGACCCACTTGGCGCTCTTGGCACCGCGCATGGGTATGCCTCCTCAGGAGTCCTCTGCCACTACGAGAGGGGGTATCCGGAAAGCACGCTGACACCCCTGACAGCGAAAGGGTCCGGAACCCCCCAGATGTGCTCGTAGGCCCGCGCTCCCCACAGCGTGTGACCCATTGACCCGAGCTCAATGGACCCCATGATTGAGCACGCTCGCCCCGTAAACCACACCTTATGGGTCTCGCTTTGGTCACATCATCTACGCGCGGAGCTTCGAAATCCGGACAAAAGCGTTGCTGACAGACACACGCGAAACGGACTGTTAACACATCATGCGGAGCCCTCTGGCCGATATCCGGACGCCTTCCCCCGGATAACTTGTTGACCGACACCTTCCTGACATGCCAGCAGCCCGGACCCCTCACGGCTGAGGAAGTCCGGGCTGCCCGGCGGATTCACGGACGCACCCACCCAGCGCTCACGCTGGGTGACGGGCTCCCGCGTACGCGTCAGCGCTTGGCGCGGGAGGCGGCGCGGCCGCGCTCCTTGGCGTCCAGCACCACCTTGCGGATGCGCACCGTCTCCGGGGTCACCTCGACGCACTCGTCGTCGCGGCAGAACTCCAGGGACTGCTCCAGGGAGAGCAGCCGCGGCGGCACCAGGGACTCGGTCACGTCCGCGGTGGAGGACCGCATGTTGGTGAGCTTCTTCTCCTTGGTGATGTTCACGTCCATGTCGTCGGTGCGGGAGTTCTCACCGACGATCATGCCCTCGTAGACCTCGGTGCCCGGCGAGACGAACAGCACGCCGCGCTCCTGGAGGTTGATCATCGCGAAGGCGGTCACGGCGCCCGAGCGGTCCGCCACCAGGGAGCCGTTGTTCCGGGTCTTCAGCTCGCCGAACCACGGCTCGTGGCCCTCGTGGATGGAGTGGGCGATACCGGTGCCGCGGGTCTGGGTCAGGAACTCGGTACGGAAGCCGATCAGACCGCGGGACGGGACGACGAACTCCATCCGCACCCAGCCGGAGCCGTGGTTGGACATGTTGTCCATCCGGCCCTTGCGGGTGCCCATCAGCTGGGTGACCGCGCCCATGTGCTCCTCGGGCACATCGATGGTGATGCGCTCGACCGGCTCGTGGACCTTGCCCTCGATCTCCCGGGTGACCACCTGCGGCTTGCCGACGGTCAGCTCGAAGCCCTCCCGGCGCATGGTCTCCACCAGGATGGCCAGCGCCAGCTCACCGCGGCCCTGCACCTCCCAGGCGTCCGGGCGGTCGGTGGCGAGCACCCGCAGCGAGACGTTACCGATCAGCTCGCGCTCCAGCCGGTCCTTGACCAGCCGGGCGGTGACCTTGCGGTCCTTCACGGCCGACTTGTCGGCGCCCTTGCCACCGGGGCCACGGCCGACCAGCGGCGAGGTGTTGGTGCCGATGGTCATCGAGATCGCGGGCTCGTCCACGGTGATCAGCGGCAGCGCGATCGGGTTCTCCGGATCGGCCAGCGTTTCGCCGATCATGATGTCCGGGATACCCGCGACGGCGCAGATGTCACCGGGCCCGGCCACCTCGGCGGGCTTGCGGGTGAGCGCCTCGGTCATCATCAGCTCGGTGATCCGGACGTTGGCGATCGAGCCGTCCCGCTTGATCCAGGCGACCGTCTGCCCCTTCTTCAGCTCGCCCTGCTCGACGCGGAGCAGCGCGATACGGCCGAGGAAGTTGTCCGCGTCCAGGTTGGTGACATGTGCCTGGAGCGGCGCGGCGGCGTCGTACTCGGGCGCGGGGACGGTCTCCAGCAGGGTGGTGAAGAAGGGCTGGAGGCTGTCGCTGTCGGCCGGGACGGTGCCGTCCTCGGGCTTGTTCAGCGAGGCCACGCCGTCCCGGGCGCAGGCGTAGACGATCGGGAACTCGATCTGCTCCTCGGTCGCGTCCAGGTCCAGGAAGAGGTCGTACGCCTCGTTGACCACGGCGTCGATCCGGGAGTCCGGGCGGTCCGTCTTGTTGATGCACAGGATGACGGGCAGCTTGGCCTGGAGGGCCTTGCGCAGCACGAAGCGGGTCTGCGGCAGCGGGCCCTCGGAGGCGTCCACCAGCAGGACCACGGCGTCGACCATGGACAGCCCGCGCTCGACCTCACCGCCGAAGTCGGCGTGGCCGGGGGTGTCGATGATGTTGATGGTGACGGGGTCCCCGCCGTCCGCCGGGTGGTACTTCACGGCGGTGTTCTTGGCGAGAATGGTGATCCCCTTCTCGCGCTCCAAGTCGTTGGAGTCCATCACCCGGTCGTCCACCTGCTGGTGGGCGGCGAACGCGCCGGCCTGCTTGAGCATGGCGTCGACCAGGGTCGTCTTGCCGTGGTCGACGTGGGCGACGATGGCGACGTTACGGATGTCGTGACGCGTGGGCATACTTGCGGCGCTTCTCCCGGAATCGTGGATGACGGCGCGCCCGGTCCGGTACGCCCGCCCGCCGGGCAGAACACGCCACGGCCTCACCCCCATGGTAAGGGGACGGCACGGGAACGGTCGCCGCCACCCATCCCCGGCCGCCCGGCACCCGCTCAGGCGCGGGCCGGATCGCCCTTCCGGCAGCCCAGTCGCGCGACCTCGTTCTCGGCCTCGTCACGGCCTTTCTTCGGGGCGGCTTCGCAGGTGACGATGATCTCCTCGGCGGACTGCCAGGTGACCGTGTGGCCCACCCCGTGCGAGGCGCTGTCGGGGCAGACGTAGCTGAAATCGGCCTCGATCAGGTCGACCGCCCGGGCGGTGACGTAGAACCCGGTCTGCTCGGCCCGGCGGGACGCGTAGACCCCTGGATCGTCCTCGGTGGCCGTACCGGGCTTCTTCGCCCCGTAGGCCAGGCCGGTGCCGACATGGCGCTCCAGGGAGCGGAGCACCGCCGGGGCGGGCACCGCGGGGCCGTCGGCCCGGACGGAGACGCGGTAGCGGGCGACCTCGTCCAGCTCCCTGGTGCTGACCTGCTGTCCCTTGGTGAAGCTGCCGTTGTTCAGATCGGTCACGACCGGGCGCTGGGAGACGTTCAGCCAGCGGTACATGGGCCGGTCACAGTTCTTCTCCCGGGCGGACGGCTTCTCCTGGGCCCCATTGCCGGAGGTGCATCCGGCCACCGCCGTGACGATCACCGCGATGCCGGCCCCCGTGCGCAGTGCGCGCTTCATTCCCGTTCCCCGTTTCCCCGTGTGGTCACCGTGTCGGCACGGTGGGTCATGATCACGGTCATGGTTCCGCACCGGGAGCGGGCGTCACAAGGGGTTGAGCGCTTTCCGGGGACACAGCGGTCCGCCGGGCCCCGGCCCGCGGCCCGGCCCCGCGGGCCGGGGGGGTGACGTACCGAACCCCAAGTGCGGGCGGCTGCGGGCCCGCGCCCCCCGCGGGCCGCGGGCCCCCCCCGGGGGGCCGGCCCCCCCCGCACCGGGGGGTTCACTTACGGAAACCGATGTCCTGGTAGCGCGGGGTGACGAAGCCGAAGGCGCCGGCGTTCACCACGCCCTTGCGCATCGCCACCAGCTCCGGCCGCTGGTAGAGCGGGACCGAACCGGCCGCCGCCCAGATCCGGGCGTCCGCCCGGCCGACCAGCGACCGCGAGGCGCCGCCGTCCAGCTCGGAGACCGCCTCGTCGAAGAGCTGGTCGATCTGGTCGGTGCCGACCCGGGTGTAGTTCTGCTCGACCACCAGCGAGCCGTCGGCGGCCGGCTGCGGCTTGGCGTAGATCGGACGGCCGTCGGTGGCCGGGTAGGCGGTGGCGGGCCAGGAGTAGAGGGCCAGGTCGTACTTGCCGGAGGCGATGTAGTTGCGGAAGTAGCCCTCGCCCTCGACCTTGGTGATCTCGGTGCGGACACCGATCGCCTCCAGCATCCGCGCGATGCGCTCGCCGACGGCGCGCAGCGAGGAGCTGCCGCTGTCCGCGGGGAGGACGAAGCGCAGCACCAGCGGACGGCCCTTCTTGCGGACCACCGCCGAGTCGGGGAGGTTCCCGGAGCGGCCCGCGTCACCCGCCGCCGGGGAGGCGTCGCCCGCGGTGGCGGACGGTGAGGTGGACGGCGCGGCGCCGGCGGTGCCGCTCGCGGACGCTGACACGGACGCGCTACCGGAGGCGGTGGCGGACGGCGTGCCCGAGCCCGCGTCGGTGGGCACCGCGCGCCGGATGCCGAGGTCGTCCGTCTTGCCGTCCAGCTTCTGCGGGCCCGCCGCGCGCCAGCCCGCGTCCGCCAGCAGCGACTGCGCGGCCTCGGTGTCGGAGGCGCCGAGGGCGCCGCTGTGGTCCTTGTATCCCTTCTGCGCCGCCATCAGCAGATGGTTGCCGAGGGGGTCGGCGGGCAGGCCGAGGGGCCCCAGGACCTGCTTCGCCAGTGCCTTGCGGTCGATCGCGCGGGCCACCGCGCGGCGCACCCGCTCATCGGCGAGCGGGCCCTTGGTCCCGTTCAGGGCGAGCTGGGTGTAGGCGGGCTCCAGCGCCTTGCGCAGGGTGAAGCGGCTCAGGGCCATGGTTTCGGCCCGCTTCTTGTCCGAGGCGTTCGCGGCGGCCCAGTCGTGCAGGGCGTCCGCGGCCTGCCGGCCGTCACGGGCCAGATCCGGCGCGTTGGCCCCGGCGCTGCGGGACGCGGCCCCGGCGGCCCGCTTCTTGCCGGACGGAGCGGTGGCCTGGATCCGGCGGGCGGTGGCCCGGTCGACCTCGGCCAGATCGACCCGGCCGGAGATCAGGGCGTCGGCGCGCTGATCGGCGGGCACGGTCTGGAAGACCATCCGGCTCAGCCGCGCCCGGTCGCCCCACCAGCGGGGGTTGCGGACCAGGGTGACCGTGTCGGTGGTGACACCGCGGACCATGAAGGGACCGGCGCCGACCGCGAGGCCCTTGTTGGCCGCGGCGTTGAAGACCGCCGGGTTGTCCATCACGCTCTTGGGATAGAGCGGGGTGAACAGCGAGCGCCAGTCGGTGTAGGGCTTGGCGAAGGTGACCTTGACCTCGTGGTCCCCGTCCCCGGGCTCGATCTTGGCGATGCGGTCGTACCCGGCGTTCCGCGCCGTCCAGTACGCGTTCTCCGTACCGCGGAGCGCCTTCCACTGGGCGGCGAAGTCCTCCGCGCTCAGCGGGCGGCCGTCGCTCCAGACGGCCTCGGGGTTGAGCTTGTAGACCACGACCTGCTTGGGCTCGGTCGAGGTGACGTCCGCGTCCTTGAGGAAGTCGGGGTTGCGCTGCGGCTTGCCCCGGGCGTCCAGCGTGTAGAGCGCGGGCAGCACCGCGCCCGCGACCCGCGTGGTGCCGGTGTCGGCGGCCGACTGGAAGGCGTTGAAGGTCTTGGGCGTCGCGTCCAGCGCCCAGCGCAGGGTTCCGGTCCCGGTCGTCCGCGAGCGGGAGGCCGTGGCGATGTCCCGGGAGGCGGGTGGCGGGGCGCCCTCCTCATCGGAGCTGCACCCGGTCAGCGCGACGGGCAGCGGCAGCATCACACCCGCGGCGAGCAGCAAGGCACAGCGGCGCTTGGCGATGGACATGGCGACGAACCTCCGGGATGTGCCAGATATGTGCATCTTTGGCGGATTGTGACGCTTATCGCATATGCTGCTCACTCAAAGCGACGGTTCACGGGACAGCACGCCGGGACGCCCGCGGAGACGGCCATGAGGGGAAAGGATCACCCGTCCGGATCACAACACAGGGCGCGCACTCCGGCGCACGGAGGCGTAATCCCACCGGCGGCGCGGCGAATCGCGACAGATCCCTTCCCAACGACGACTGTGACGGGTAACACTCGCTGTCGCATGACCGTCGCCAACCGCAACCGCGGAAGTGAGGGCAAGTCATGTCCTTGAACGACGACCTGACGAACGTCCAGCGCTGTCTCGATGACCTGGTCCGCTCGGTCACCCGGCTGGAGAAGCAGGTGGGTCCGGGCGGGCTGGAGATACGACGGGTCCGCACCGACGCGGACCATCTCCGCGAGAGCCTCGCCCTGCTGCGCGCGACGGCTCCCCAGGAGCGACCACGCCCCGAAATGGTCCCGGTCCCCGACGCTCCGTACAACAGTGCGCTGTGGTCGGACGTCGACGACGAGGGCCTCGGCGCGCGCGATCGCCACGCTCCCTGACGACGGCACGGTGCACCGGCCGCCCCTGTGAACGGGCGCGCCGGTGCACCGGCGCGGGTGCACGACCCCACCGTCCCCGACACCACTCCACCGCGGAGTTCCACTTGGCCACAGGCACCGACCCCCAAGCCACCACGTCCACCGACCGGGAGGCGCCCCCGGGCGGGGTGCACGGCCCGTCCAGGGCCGCCATCCCCTCCCGTCACCTGCGCACCGACCGCTGGTGGCTGGCTCCCGCGGCGACCGCCGCCGGGCTGCTCGCGTTCATCGTCTACTCCACCTGGCGCGCCTTCGCCGGGGACGACTACTACGCAGAGCCGTATGTCTCACCGTTCTACTCGCCCTGTATCGCGCAGAACTGCGTACCGATGAAGGGCGGCGCCAACTGGGAGATCTTCGGCGCATGGTGGGGCCTCTCCCCCGCCCTGCTGATCCTGATCTTCCCGCTCGGCTTCCGGCTGACCTGCTACTACTACCGCAAGGCGTACTACCGGGGCTTCTGGGCCTCACCACCCGCCTGCGCCGTCGCCGAGCCGCGCTCCCGCTACACCGGAGAGACCCGCTTCCCGCTGATCCTCCAGAATCTGCACCGCTACTTCTTCTACTTCGCGCTGATCGTCGCCGGGATCCTCAGCTATGACACGGTGCTCGGCTTCCGCGATGAGCACGGCCGGTGGGGCCATATGGGCCTCGGGACGCTGATCCTGCTCGTCAACATCACGCTGATCTGGGCCTACACCCTCTCCTGCCACTCCTGCCGCCATATCGTCGGCGGCCGGCTCAAGCACTTCTCCCGGCATCCGGTGCGCTACCGGCTCTGGGAAGGGGTCAGCAGGCTCAACGCCCGCCATGCACAGCTGGCCTGGGCATCCCTGATCAGCGTCGCCGTCGCGGACTTCTATGTCTATCTGCTCGCGAGCGGTGCCTTCGACGATCCGCGCTTTTTCTAGGAGAGGTGCTTCAACCGATGACGCAAGTCGAGCGGCAGGCGTGGGACGTGGTCGTGGTCGGCGCCGGGGGCGCCGGGCTGCGGGCCGCGATCGAAGCCCGGGAACAGGGCATGCGCTGCGCCGTCATCTGCAAGTCGCTGTTCGGCAAGGCCCATACGGTGATGGCCGAGGGCGGTATCGCCGCCAGCATGGGCAATGTCAACGAGGGCGACAACTGGCAGGTGCACTTCCGGGACACCATGCGCGGCGGCAAGTTCCTCAACCACTGGCGGATGGCCGAACTGCACGCCCAGGAGGCCCCGGACCGGGTCTGGGAGCTGGAGACCTGGGGAGCACTCTTCGACCGCACCGCGGACGGCCGGATCTCCCAGCGGAACTTCGGGGGCCATGAGTACCCCCGGCTGGCCCACGTCGGGGACCGCACCGGCCTGGAGCTGATCCGCACCCTCCAGCAGAAGATCGTCTCCCTCCAGCAGGAGGACAAGGCGGAGACCGGGGACTACGAATCCCGGCTGAAGGTCTTCCAGGAGTGCACCGTCACCCGGATCCTCAAGGACGGCGAGCGGGTCTGCGGGGTCTTCGGCTACGAACGCGAGTCCGGCCGCTTCTTCGCGATCGACGCCCCGGCCGTGGTGCTGGCCACCGGCGGTATCGGCAAGTCCTTCAAGGTGACCTCCAACTCCTGGGAGTACACCGGGGACGGCCACGCGCTGGCGCTGCTCGCCGGAGCCCCGCTGATCAACATGGAGTTCGTGCAGTTCCACCCGACCGGAATGGTCTGGCCGCCCTCGGTCAAGGGGATCCTCGTCACCGAGTCGGTGCGCGGGGACGGCGGGGTGCTGCGCAACAGCGAGGGCAAGCGGTTCATGTTCGACTACATCCCGGACGTCTTCAAGGAGAAGTACGCACAGTCCGAGGACGAGGGCGACCGCTGGTACGAGGACCCGGACCACAACCGCCGCCCGCCCGAGCTGCTCCCCCGCGACGAGGTGGCCCGCGCCATCAACGCCGAGGTGAAGGCGGGCCGCGGCTCCCCGCACGGCGGGGTCTTCCTGGACGTCTCCACCCGGATGTCGGCCGAGGTGATCAAGCGGCGGCTGCCCTCCATGCACCACCAGTTCAAGGAACTGGCGGACGTGGACATCACCGCCGAGCCCATGGAGGTCGGCCCCACCTGCCACTACGTGATGGGCGGGGTGGACGTCGACCCGGACACCGCGGCGGCCACCGGCGTCCCCGGGCTGTTCGCCGCGGGCGAGGTCGCGGGCGGGATGCACGGCTCCAACCGGCTGGGCGGCAACTCCCTCTCCGACCTGCTGGTCTTCGGACGGCGGGCCGGGCTCTACGCCGCCAAGTACGCCCAGGACAGCGCCCGCTCGGGCCCCCGGGCGGCCCCGGACGAGGCACAGCTCGACCTGGCGGCCGCCGAGGCGCTGCGCCCGTTCAGCGCCGAGGGCGGTGCGGCATCCGGCTCCGCGGCCCCGGCCGAGAACCCCTACACCCTCCACCAGGAGCTCCAGCAGGCGATGAACGACCTGGTGGGGATCATCCGGAAGGCCGGGGAGATGGAGGAGGCGCTGCACCGGCTGTCGGGTCTGCGGACGCGGGCGCGGCGGGCCGGGGTCGAGGGCCACCGGCAGTTCAACCCCGGCTGGCACCTGGCGATCGACCTGCGCAACATGCTGCTGGTCAGCGAATGCGTGGCCCGGGCGGCGCTGGAGCGGAGCGAGAGCCGCGGCGGTCACACCCGGGACGACTATCCGCAGATGGACCGCGAGTGGCGGCGGGTCAATCTGGTCTGCCGGCTCTCCGACCCCTCCGGCGGTCTGGCCGCGCCCGACGCGGGCCACGGCCAGATCCGGCTGGACCGCCGGGAGATGCCGCCCATCCGCCCCGATCTGCTCGGCCTGTTCGAGAAGGACGAGCTGATGAAGTACCTGACGGACGAGGAGCTGACCCAGTGAGTGCGTACGAGGCCCGCTTCCGGGTGTGGCGGGGCGATGTGGACGGCGGCGGTCTGAAGGACTTCCAGGTGGAGGTCCATGACGGCGAGGTCGTGCTGGACATCGTGCACCGGCTCCAGGCGACCCAGGCCCCGGACCTGGCCGTCCGCTGGAACTGCAAGGCGGGCAAATGCGGTTCGTGCAGCGCGGAGATCAACGGCCGCCCCCGGCTGATGTGCATGACCCGGATGTCGGTCTTCGAGCAGGACGAGACGATCACCATCACCCCGCTGCGGGCCTTCCCGGTGGTCCGGGACCTGGTGACGGATGTGTCCTTCAACTACGCCAAGGCGCGGGAGGTGCCGTCCTTCGTCCCGCCCGCGGACCTCAAACCGGGTGAGTACCGGATGCGGCAGGAGGACGTCGGGCGCTCGCAGGAGTTCCGCAAGTGCATCGAGTGCTTCCTGTGTCAGGACACCTGCCATGTGCTGCGTGACTTCGAGCAGAACAAGGAGGCGTTCGCCGGACCGCGCTTCCTGATGCGGGTGGCCGAACTGGACATGCATCCGCTGGACGCGGCGGCCGACAGCGGGATCGACCGCAAGCGCGGTGCCCAGGAGGACCACGGCCTGGGCTACTGCAACATCACCAAGTGCTGTACGGATGTCTGCCCGGAGCAGATCAGGATCACCGACAACGCGCTGATCCCGCTCAAGGAGCGGGCGGTGGACCGCAAGTACGACCCGCTGGTCTGGCTGGGCAACAAGATCCGCCGCCGGGACGGCTGATCCGCCCTCGGCCCGTCCGGTGTGACGGTGTGGACCCCGCACCGTCACACCGGTTCACCACAGGCTCAGCAGCGCCTCGACCGAGTCCGGCCCGCTGGACCGGCCGTCGGGAAGGGCCAGTTCGAACCAGACCGTCTTGCCGTGCGGGGTGCGCCGGCTGCCCCAGGCGGCGCTGAGCAGCCCCACGAGCTGGAGCCCCCGGCCGCCCTCGTCGGTGTCCCGGGCACGCCGCCGCCGGGGCTGTACCAGTCCGCCGTCCCAGACCTCGCAGACCAGGGTGCGGTCCAGCAGCAGCCGCAGCCGGATCTCCCCCTCGCCGTACCGCAGCGCATTGGTCACCAGCTCGCTGACCAGCAGCTCGGTGGTGTCCACCAGATCATCGAGCTGCCAGGACTCCAGCTGCTCCCGGGCCAGTTCCCGGGCGCGGCCGACCGACTGGGGCGCGCTCGGCAGGTTCCAGTCCCCCACCGACTCCTGCGGCAGCCCCTGGACCCGGGCCATCAGCAGCGCGATGTCGTCCTCGCCGTGGTGGGTGTCCAGACCGCTCAGCACGTGGTCGCAGATGTCCTCCAGGGAGCTGTCGGGCACCCGGGTGCCGTCGTGCGAGGACAGGGCCGCCCGGAAGTCCTGGAGCCCCTCGTCCAGCGGATGGTCACGGGACTCGACGAGGCCGTCGGTGTAGAGGGCCAGCAGCGCGCCGTCGGGGAGTTCGACCTCGATCTCCTCGAACGGCTCCCCGCCCACCCCCAGCGGCATCCCCGGCGGCACCTCCATCAGCAGCGCGTCCTCGCCGGGTTCGACGAGGACGGGGGGCAGATGTCCGGCGTTGGCGAAGGTGCAGCGGCGGGTGACGGGGTCGTACACCGCGTAGACACAGGTGGCGAGGTAGACCTCGGACAGGTCGGAGGAGTCCTGGGCGCCGGAGCGGGCGCGCGAACCGGAGCGGGCCGGGGTGTGCGAACCGCCGCTGGGCGCACCGAGCCCGCGGGCGATCTCGTCGAGCGCGGAGAGCACCTCGGCGGGCTCCAGGTCCAGCAGCGCCAGGGTGCGGACGGCGGTGCGCAGTTCGCCCATCGCGACGGCGGCGCGCAGCCCCCGGCCCATCACATCGCCGACCACCAGCGCGGTGCGGTGGCCGGGCAGCTCGATGACGTCGAACCAGTCACCGCCCACCTCGGTCGCCGCGTTCCCCGGCAGATAGCGGCAGGCGATATCGAGTCCGGCGGCCTCGGGGTCGCCCGGCGGCAGCAGGCTGCGCTGGAGTATCAGGGCCCGTTCGTGCTCCCTGCGGTAGAGCCGGGCGTTGTCGATGCTGACGGCCGCGCGGGCGGCCAGCTCGACGGCGAGGGCGCGGTCCCGCTCGCCGAAGGGCTCGCTGCCCTTGGTGCGGGAGAACTGGGCCAGGCCCACCACGGTGTCCCGCGCCACCATCGGTACCACCAGGGTGGACTGGAGCATCGCGCCGAGCTCGGGGCCCTCGCCGCTGTCCCGGCCGGGGACGACCTTGACCTGGGCGGTGCGCAGCACCCCGGCGCACAGCGAGTGGAAGGGGTAGCGGTGGACCTCGCCGACCTGGACGGGCTTGGGCAGTCCGCCGTCGGTGTCGGCGCGGCAGATGTCGCCGAAGGCGACCGGGCCGTCGGAGACCGCGGAGGCGAACGCGACACGGCGCAGTTCGGCGCTGCCGTCGGCCAGGCCCTGCGGGGTCTCGTCACCGGCCAGCAGCCCCTGGTACAGGTCGACCGAGGCCAGGTCGCAGAACTGGGGGACGGCCACGTCCAGCAGTTCGCGGGCGGTGGTCTCCAGGTCGAGCGAGGTGCCTATTCGGGCGCCTGCCTCGTTGAGCAGCGCCAGATTGCGCCGTACGCCCGCGGCCTCCTGTTCGGCGCGGCGGCGGCGGGTGACATCGGTGGCGAGTCCGGCGACGCCGATGGGGCGGCCGGAGCTGCTGTGCAGCCGGTACAGCGAGACCGACCAGCGGCGCCGGTCGGGGCTGCCGGGCACGGTGCCCACGACCGGCATATCGGTGAGCGACTTGCCGGTGTCCAGGACCTGGCGCAGGGCGGCGCCGAGCCGCTCGGCCTCACCGCGCGGCAGCAGATCGTGCGCGGTGGCACCGCGGTAGGCCTCGGCCGGGCGGCCGAAGACCTTGGCGAAGCGCTCATTGACCCGAAGCATGCGGAGGTCGGTACCGAAGAGAAAGAAACCGAGCGGAGATTGACCGAAAACGGCCTGTGAAGCGGCAAGGTCGGTTTCCAGGCCGCGGAGCGCGCTCACATCGACCGCGATGCACAGCGCCGAGCGCTCACCGTCCTCGTCCTGAGAGGGCATCACATAGACCTCGGCCACACCGTGCTCATGCGGTGCCCCGGGGTTGCGGTAGGGGACCAGCCCGGTCCACTCCCGGCCATCCAGGATGTCGGCGACCTTGCGGTGGCCGGTGTCGCGCAGCTCGGACGGAACGAACGCATCCACCGGGTCCCTGCCGATGGCCTGCCGTGCCGTCAGCCCCAGCAGCTCCTCGGCCCGTTCGCTCCACTGGGTGATCCGTCCGTCGGCCCCCAGGGCGAAGGAGGCGACACGGATGTAGTCGTAGAGGGATCCGGGGGGACTGCTCTGCCACATGGCCGACATCGACGACATGTGCGATACCGGCGACACCTGGGACACCTGTGTCTCCGGCGACACTTCCGACACCGGCGACACCTGCGAACCAACCGACTCCTCGGGCATCTCAGCCCCCGCTGGCTTCTCGCTCATGCGCCCGTCCCCTCCGGCTCAGGTGCTCCGACCGGCTACAGATAGCCGAGTATCCAGCACCTCGGCCATCCGGAGTACGGTCTTCACGATCACAGCACTATCTCAGCCCGCAATCAGTTTCCGTCCCGGCTTTTGGTTAAGCGCTCAAGATCAGCGCTCCCCCACACTCCTAACCGGGCAGAGCCAACTCGAACCACACGGTTTTTCCCGCGTGCCTGCTCCGGGTCCCCCAGTGCAGCGCGGTGCGGGCCACCAACTCCAGGCCACGACCGCTCTCGTCCTCGGTCCCGGCGGCCCGCGCCCGCGGCGGATCGGCCAGCGGATCCGACACTTCGACCATCAGTACGGATCCGGGTGACGAACGGTTTTCGCGGCGGGCGTACATCCGCAGCCCGATCGGGCCGCTGGCGTACCGCAGCGCGTTGGTGACCAGTTCGCTCACCAGCAGCACTGTGACATCGCTCATGGCGGACAGCCCCCACTCCTCCAGCACGGCCTGAACCCGACAGCGGGCGGTGCGGACCGCCCCCGGCTCGGCGGGGAAGATCCACTCGGCGAAGCCGGGCCGCGGTCCGGCCCGCCCTGCGCTGTCACTCACGCCGATCACTTCCCAGCCCTGGTGCAGCCCCTCCGGAATGTAGGGATTCAGGGAGGTTAATCAGCACATACCCGATATCCGGGGCGTCCTATCGTCCGGACGGGCGTCAGCGGGTGCGCGGCGGAGTGCGTTCGGCGCGCAGCAGGCGGACGGCCTGCGCCACCGCGGGACGGTCCTGGTCCAGCCAGTCGACGTCGTCCACCCGGTCGGGGGTGAGCCAGCGCAGCTCGTCGTGGTCCTGGAGCGGACGGGGCGTACCGGAGACCAGCCGCGCGGTCCACACCCGCAGCACATAACCCGGTTTTAGCGGCCATTCACCGGCCAGCGGCTCCAGCGGCCGGACCTCGACGCCCAGCTCCTCCCGCAACTCGCGGACCAGGGCCCGCGGCGGGGTCTCCCCCGGCTCGACCTTGCCGCCCGGGAGCTCCCAGCGGCCGGCGAGCTCCGGCGGGGCGCTGCGCCGGGCGGCCAGCAGACGCCCCTCGTCGAAAACGGCTCCGCCCACCACCACGCGCTCGCTCATGCGGGAACCCTAGGCGATGCGATGCGGAACGGGCGCGGTGCGCCTACTGCGCCTGCCGGGAGGCGGCGGTGCGCTCCACCACGTAGAGGTGCTCCGGACCCTGGGCGTCGAGCCGGTCGGCCACCTCCTGGGCCTCCGACCGCGTGGCGTACCGGCCGACGCGGTAGCGGTTGCCGTTGTCGTCCTGGCGGATCACGAGCCATGGCAGTACCGCGGTGCCGTCACTCATCTCCCCGCCCCCTCCGTCATCCGGTCCCGCGGCGGCTGACGCCGTCGCGGGACCGTCAAGGAATTCCCGGTCCGCATATGCCCGAGCCTACGCCCAACCTTCACTCAGCGGATACGTGTTCTCACGTGGAGGCACGCATCCGGCCATGCGGACCGGTGAGCTCAGACGCGGACCGGGGTCTTGTCGAGGTCGTCGTCGGCCTCGTCGGCCTCTGCGGCCTCCTCGGCAGCGGCGTCGGCCAGCTCCCGCTCCGCCTCCAGCAGCGTCGGATTGCGCCAGGAGCTGCGCACGCCCCAGAAGTAGAACGCGAGACCGATCGCGGCGACGACCAGGATGTCCCAGCCCTCGGGCAGATAGCCGCGGCCGCCGAACTCCTCACCGCCGGCCCACGAGACCCCCGCCATGACCAGCAGGTAGGCCACCATCCAGGCACCCGCCGCCAGGTGCGGGCGCAGCTCGGCCCACGGCTTGCGCAGCTCGTACCAGGCCCAGACCGGCAGACCGATCGCCATGATGAAGATCACCTTGCCGGTGAGCGGCCAGCGGGCCCAGTAGAGCACCAGCGAGCCGAAGACCATCGCGACCGGGGCGATGATCGGCATCGCGCGCAGCTTGACCGGACGCGGCAGGTCCGGGGAGAGGCGGCGCAGCGACATCACGGCGACCGGGCCGGTGATGTAGGAGATCACGGTGGCCACGGAGACGATCTCGGCCAGCGAGCCCCAGCCGCGGAAGACGGCGAGGAAGGCGAAGGCGATCCCCAGGTTGAGCAGCAGCGCCGGACGCGGGATACCGGTCTTGGGGTCGACCTTGCCGAAGATCCCCGGCAGATGGCCGTTCTCCTGGACACCTTGGATCATGCGGGAGGTGGTGGCCGCGTAGATCATGCCGGTGCCGGACGGGGAGACGAAGGCGTCGGCGTAGAGCAGCAGGGCCAGCCAGTTCAGACCCCAGGCGAGGGAGAGGTCGGCGAGCGGGGAGTTGTAGGACAGGCTGGACCAGCCGCCGTCCGCCAGGTCGGCCGCCGGAACCGCGGTCAGGAAGGCGATCTGGAGCGCGACGTAGATCACCAGGGCGATCAGGATCGAGCTGATGACGGCCTTGGGGAGCGACTTGCCGGGGTTGCGCGCCTCACCCGCCATGTTCAGCGGGGACTGGAAGCCGTTGTAGGCCCAGACGATGCCGGAGACGGCGACCGCGGTGAAGACCGAGCTCCAGCCGTTGGGGGTGAAGCCGCCGTTGTCCGTGACATTGCCGGTGTCGAAGTGCGACAGCAGCAGGGCGCCCGCGGTCAGGGCCGGGACGACCAGCTTGAAGACGGTGATCGCGGTGTTGGTCTTCGCGAAGAGCGTGATCGCGAACCAGTTCAGGAAGAAATAGAAGACCAGCAGCACCGAGGCGAGGGCGACACCGGTGCCGGTGAGCTCCTTGCCGTCGTACAGCTCCTTGGCCCAGCCGAAGTCCCAGGAGCTCATGTACTGGACCGAGGCGGTGGCCTCACCGGGGATCACGGAGACGATCGCGATCCAGTTGGCCCAGGCGGCCAGGTATCCGGCGAGCGAACCGTGCGAGTACTGACCGTAGCGGACCATGCCGCCGGCCTTCGGGAACATCGAGCCGAGCTCGGAATAGGTCAGGGCGATGGTCAGCGCCACGACGGCGCCGATCACCCAGGCCAGGATGGCGGCGGGACCGGCGAGCGCGGCGGCCCGCTCAGCGCCGAACAGCCATCCGGAGCCAATTATGGAACCGAGACCCACGGCGGTCAGAGCCACTGTGCCCAGTGACCTTTTGTAATGCGTGTGGGCTCCTTGTTCAGTGCTCAACGCCCTGACGCTCCTTTCAACCCCCATACCTGCACCTGATGCAAACGGGCGTCATCGTACAAGCGAATTGAAGGCGCGCTTCACGGGTTTGAGCTGATCTTGAGCTGGCAGACCGTCCGTGTGATGTGCGCAACACATCGCCGCAGGTCAACGGCTGGTAAAACGCACGGAAAGCAGACGTGGGGGCCACCGAACTACACCTTCGCGAAATCTCTACGGATCACCCTCGGAAAATCTGTAGCGCCCCGGTAATCCTGCGTAACGCACAGCGGATTCAAGGGCTCTTGATGAATGTTCGTACCCGGCTATCGCAAATGGCCCGCGATGGATGAGTGACGCGAGTTGAGTCCGATGTGCCGGACTTCGATCCGGAGTTCCGCGCAGATACGCGGCTCAAATCTACCTCAAATTCAGTTGAGCTCAAATCGAGCTCAAATTCACCTGGGGCAAAGGGAGTTGGCGTTCGAGGGGCCGCGCAATCGATGGCGCCGCCCCAACAGGGCGGCGCCCGGGGTCACTTCACCGGAAGGTGGTACGCGACCCGATAGCGCTCGGCCAGCACCACCACATCCGCCGTCTCCACCGGACGCCCGCCCGCGCGGTACGTACGGGAGACGACCAGCACCGCGTGGCCCGGCACCCCGCCGAGCGCCAGCACCTCCTCCGCCAGCCCGGGGCGCGCCGCGACCTCCTCGGTCACGTTGTCCACCACCAGGTCGAGGGCGGCCATCCGGGAGACCACCCCGCGCCCGGCCAGCGGACCCTCCTCGGGGAGCATCACCGGGGTGCGGCCGGTGATCGCGAGCGGCTCCCAGGAGGTGGAGAGCATCACCGGCTCCCCGCCCGAGCGGAAGAGATAGCGGGTGCGCATCACCCGGTCACCGGGCTCGATCCCCAGCCGCTCGGCGGTCTCCGGCCCGGCCTCCTCCTGCTCGCTCACCGCGTCCCAGGTGCCGATGACCCGGTCGTCCGCCTGCTCCTGGCGGAACGGGGAGGACGGGCCCGAGCCGTGGTACCCGGCGCGGGAGAGCAGCCGCGGGACGAGCTGGGGGCGCACATAGGTGCCCGAGCCGGAGCGGCCCTCCACCAGCCCCTCGGCCATCAGCACCTTGCGGGCCTCGAGCGCGACGGTGTCGGAGACCCCGTACTCCTCACGGATCCGCGCCTGCGAGGGAAGACGCGCGTGGGGTGGCAGCTCGCCCGCGGCGATCTTCTTCCGGAGATCGTCGGCGACGCGGAGATATGCGGGCTGGTCACCAAAGGCCACGTGCACTCCCAGTGGTTGACAGTCGGCAACAGCTTGGCAACCGAGGGTTGCCGATCGCAACTGAAGGCCAGAGCTTCACCAGAAGTGGTGAACCCCAGCTCAACGACGTTTACTTGGACTCCTTCGACAATGCCCCGTTCAGCCGGTTTCATTGGCGATCACCAGCTCACCTGACCAAGGAGCGTCCGTTGTCCCTACGTCGCCGTCCACGCGTCGTGTCCACCGCCCTGCTGCTCGTCCTGAGCGCGGCCTGTACCGGGGCCTCCGGCGGACAGGACGGCCCTGACCGTGTCCGCGGGGCCAAGCCGGGCGCCGCCGGCGTCGGCGACAAGCTTTTCCCGAAGATGGGCAACGGCGGCTACGACGTCACCGACTACCGGCTGACGCTCGACTACACGCCCGACTCCAACCGCCTCAAGGGCACCGCCAGGATCACCGCACGGGCCACCAGCGCGCTGAGCTCCTTCCATCTCGACTTCGCCGGGCTGCACGTCCGCAAGGCGACGGTGAACGGACGGACGGCCGAGGCCGAGCGGCAGGGCACCGAGCTGAAGCTCACCCCGGCCGCAGCCCTCCCCAAGGGCCGCGCCTTCACCGCCACGGTGGTCTACGACGGCAAGCCGAAGACCATCAAGGATCCGGACGGGTCCGAGGAGGGCTGGATCGAGACGGACGACGGCGCCGTCGGACTCGGTGAACCGACCGGCTCCATGGCCTGGTTCCCCGGCAACCACCACCCCTCCGACAAGGCCCGCTACGACATCACCGTGACCGTGCCCAAGGGGCTGACCGCCGTCTCGGGCGGGGAGTTGAAGCAGCGGAAGACCCACGGCCGTCACACCACGTTCCGCTGGAGCTCCGCGGAGCCGATGGCCTCCTACCTGGCCACCGTCGCGGTCGGCGACTTCGATGTGCACACCACGACCACCGACGGTGAACTCCCGCAGTACGTCGCGGTCGACCCCGACGAGGCGGGGGACTCCACCAAGGTGCCCGACCAGATCACCAAGGTGATCGACTGGGAGAGCCGGACCTTCGGCCGCTACCCGTTCTCCTCCACCGGCGCGATCGTCGACCATCTGCCCGGCCTCGGCTACGCCCTGGAGACCCAGACCAAGCCGTACTTCGCCGACGCGCCGGACGAGATGCTCCTCGTCCACGAACTGGCCCACCAGTGGTTCGGCAACGCGGTCACCCCCCGTCTGTGGAAGGACATGTGGCTCAACGAGGGGTTCGCCACCTACGCCGAGTGGCTGTGGGAGGAGGACCACGGCGGCCGCACCACCGACCGGACCTTCCGCAACTTCTACGACGGCACCGACGACGAGAGCGGCGGCATCTGGGACTTCGCCCCCGCCGCTCCGCCGAGCGCCGCGCGGGTCTCGGACGCGCCGGTCTACGGACGCGGCGCGATGGTGCTGCACAAGCTGCGCCGGGCCGTCGGCGACAAGGACTTCTTCACCATCCTGCGCACCTGGGTCAAGGACCACCGGCACGGCAACGCCACCACCAAGCAGTTCATCGCGCTGTCCGAGCGGATCTCGGGCAAAGATCTCACGAAGCTCTACGACGTCTGGCTGTTCGGGAAGGACAAGCCCGCGAAGCCGTGAGGCCGCGGAACGCGGCGTGAGTTCACTCTGCCTGAACTCAGCGGGAGCGCAGCGTCCCGGCCGTGGCGCCGGTGCGCTCCCGCAGCAGCACCCGCAGGGTGTTGGCGTGTTCGTAGCCGACCTTGCGGGCGATGGCCTCCAGCGACAGTCCGGTGGTGCGCAGCAGATGCGAGGCCCGCTCGACCCGCAGGTCCTGGACGAAGCGCACCGGTGAGGTGCCGAGGGTGCGGCGCACGGTGCGCTGGAGGGTGCGTTCGCTGACACCGAGGGAGCGCGCGGCGTCGGCCACGCTCACCGGCTCCTCCAGCCGCTGCCGGACCCAGCGCTCGAACCCGGCGACCACGGGGTCGCTCTGGGCGAGGGCGCTGGGGATGGTGTACGCCGACTGCGCGGGCCGTTCGTCCACCACCAGATAGCTGGTGACGAGGTCGGCCACCGCGGGGCTGGTCATCCGGACCACCGCGAGGGCGAGATCCACATGGCCGAAGGCCGCCCCCGCGGTGATCACCCCGTCCGACGCGCACACCATCCGGGTCTCGTCGACCGCGACCCCGGGGTACCGCTTACGGAAGACCGGCGCCAGCCACCAGCTGGTGGTCGCCCGCCGCCCCTCCAGCACGCCCGCCTCGGCCAGCAGGAACGTCCCCGTACAGGCCGAGGCCACCGGGGCGCCCCGCTCCCGGGTCCGGGCCACCAGCTCCCGCGCCGCCGCCGACGGCTCCCCGGCGACATGGGCGAGCAGCACCTCCGGCCGCCGTTCCGCCAGTGCCGGGACCAGCAGCAGATCCGCGTCCGCCGCCTCGGCCACCGGCGCGGTGGTCACCTCCAGCCCGGCGCCGGTGCGCACCCGGCGGCGGAAGCCCACGGTGGTGACCCGCCAGGCGGGCGGAGGCTGCGGCAGCTCCCGGCGCATCCCGTTGGCGCCCCGGAGCACGTCGAGGAAGGCCGCGAGGCCGGAGTCGAAGCAGCCGTCATAGGCCAGCACCGCGATGTCCATGACGGAAACGGTATCGGAACCGTCGTTTCCGACACTGGGAGGCGACCGCCGGTGGACCTAGCGTGAGGGCTCACCAGCCCGGGCACCATCCGGCCCCGGCCGCCCCGGCCCAGCCGACCCGGCCCCAGCCGACCTGCGAGAACGGACGCACCACCGATGACCGACACCCGCACCGCGCGTACCCGCACCCATACCTGGGAGCCGCCCGCCCCCGACCCCGAGGACTTCCACCGCTCGGGCCTCGAGGTGCTCCAGCGGATCCTGGACGGACGGCGGCCCGCACCGCCGATCGGCTCCACCCTCGGCTTCCGGCTGGTGGAAGCCGCCGAGGGACGCGCGGTCTTCGAGGGCGAACCCGGGGAGCACCTGCTCAACCCGATGGGCTCCGTCCACGGCGGCTTCCTGGCCACCCTCCTCGACTCGGCCCTCGGCTGCGCCGTCCTGTCGACCCTCCCCGCCGGACGCCTCTACACCACCGCCCAACTGGGGGTCCATCTGGTGCGCCCGGTCTTCGCCGACACCCCGCCGCTGCGCTGCGAGGGTACGGTCCTGCACACGGGCCGCACGACCGCGACCGCCGAGGCACGCGTCATCGGCGCCACCGACGGCAAGCTGTACGCACACGCCACCACCACCTGCGCGGTCATGGACGCACCGCGGAACGGCTGACCGAGCCGGAAGGAACCGCCCATGTCCGAGACGACCGTCGTCAACCTCAAGGGCCACCGCGACGACCCGGACTACGCCGACGTGGTCTACGTCGGCCGGGCCATGCACCGCGGCGGCTGGCACCTCGACGCCTCCCCGCTGGCCAGCCCCTACCGCCCCGGCCCGGACGGCACCCGCGAGGAGGTCCTGGAGAAGTACCGCGCCCACCTCCTCGCCCACCCCGACCTCCTGGCCCTTCTCCCCGCCCTCCGCGGCCACCGCCTCGGCTGCTGGTGCGTCCCGCTGCCGTGCCACGCCCAAGTCATCGCAGAACTGGCGGACAACGGCTGACCTCGCTCCCGCCGGATGCGGCGGCCCGCCGATCGGCAGCCGCCGCATCTCCCGAATCGCTACGGTTGCACCATGACCGCACTGCCCGCCTGGACGCGCCCGCCGCGCGCCGAAGGCTGGTTCGCGGAGGACTTGGACCACCTTCCCGAGGCGCCCCGCCACACCGAGCTCATCGACGGAGCGCTCGTCTTCATGACGTCCCCCCAGCGATCCTGGCACGGCCGCCTCGTCACCAGACTCACGGTCGCGCTCGAGCAGCAGGCTCCCGAGGGCTTCGAGGTCGACCGGGAGATGACGATCCGCCTCGACGAGCGCAATCGCCCGGAGCCGGATCTGCTGCTGACCACCGCTCCCTTCGTCGCCGACCGCACCTGGTACGCACCGGAGCAGGTCCGCCTTGTGATCGAGGTCGTTTCGCCCGAATCCGCCCACCGCGACCGGACCGTCAAGCTCCGCAAGTACGCCGAAGCCGGGATCCCGCATTACTGGTGCATCGAGGACGAGCACGGCGCTCCCGTCGTCCATGTCTACGAGCTGGACGAGCCGACAAGGGGCTACGCACCGGCGGGCATCTTCCGCAACATCCTCAAACGGCCGGTGCCGTTCCCGGTCGATCTCGACCTGGACAGCCTCACCCCCTGAGGACCATCCGCTCCGACAACGCTGAGGGCCGGGCTCATCGAGCCCGGCCCTCAGCGTGGAATGCGGTCAGACGTTGAAGCGGAACTCCACCACGTCCCCGTCCCGCATCACATAGTCCTTGCCCTCCATCCGCGCCTTGCCCGCCGCGCGGGCCTCCGCGACGGAGCCGGTTTCGACGAGTTCGTCGAAGGAGATGACCTCGGCCTTGATGAAGCCCTTCTGGAAGTCGGTGTGGATCACACCGGCGGCCTCGGGGGCCGTGGCGCCCTTCTTGATGGTCCAGGCGCGGGACTCCTTGGGGCCTGCCGTGAGGTAGGTCTGGAGGCCCAGGGTGTTGAAGCCGACGTGGGCGAGGGTGGCCAGGCCCGGCTCGTCCTGGCCGACGGACTGGAGGAGCTCCAGGGCCTCGTCCTCGTCGAGCTCGGCGAGGTCGGCCTCCAGCTTGGCGTTGAGGAAGATCGCCTCGGCGGGGGCGACCAGGGCGCGCTGCTCGGCCTTGAAGGCGTCGTCGGTCAGCTCGTCCTCGTCGACGTTGAAGACGTAGAGGAAGGGCTTGGTGGTCAGCAGGTGCAGCTCGTGGAGGAGCTCGGCGCGCTCGCTGCCCTGGACAATGCCCGCGGAGAAGAGGGTGCGGCCCTCCTCCAGGATGGCCTTGGCCTCCTCGACCGCCTTGACCTGGGCCTGCTTGTCCTTCTGGATCCGGGACTCCTTGACCAGGCGCGGCAGCACCTTCTCGATGGTCTGGAGATCGGCGAGGATCAGCTCGGTGTTGATCGTCTCGATATCGCTCTTGGGCGAGATCTTGCCGTCGACATGGACGACGTTCTCGTCCTTGAAGGCACGGATGACCTGGCAGATCGCATCGGACTCACGGATGTTCGCCAGGAACTTGTTGCCCAGGCCCTCACCCTCGGAGGCGCCCTTCACGATCCCGGCGATGTCGACGAAGTCGACGGTGGCGGGCAGTTTGCGGGCGGAGCCGAAGAGCTCGGCGAGCTTGTCGAGCCGGGGGTCCGGGACGCCGACGACACCGACGTTGGGCTCGATGGTGGCGAACGGGTAGTTGGCCGCGAGCACGTCGTTCTTGGTCAGGGCGTTGAACAGGGTCGACTTGCCGACATTGGGCAGACCGACGATTCCGATCGTGAGCGACACGTTGGCGACTTCCCGTAGCTTCCCGTAGCGGGGATGTGATGACAGGGACGTGGCCCCTGACGGGGCCGGTCCACCAGTCTACGGGGCCGTCCACGATCACCCACCCGGGCTGATTATCAGTCGAACACGCTGCCAAGGTCCTGCGAAGGGCGTGTCCAAGGGCGGATTACCGCCCTCCGTCGACCTACGTTGGTCGGGTGGAGCACTACAGCACACGGACGCCCCGGCGGACCGCGGCCCCGCCGCCCCGGCCGGCCGCGGACGATACGTACACGGGCCGGGGCGGCAGGGGACCGGGCAGGAGCGGCGCGGACCGGGTGTCACGCCCGGCGCGGGCGCCCGCGCGGCGGACGCGCCCGCTCGGCGCCGCCGCCGGGGCGCTGGCCGGGCTGCGCGGACGGGGCTTGAGCTGGCCGAACCCCCGGCTCACCGGACTCGGCACGGGGCTGCTGACCACCGGGGCCATGCTCGGCTTCGGCTGTCTGGACGCCTTACTCTTCTCCGGCTCCCCGGCCGTGTACAGCGGGTTCTTCCTGTTCGCCTGTGTCGCCTGCGCCATGTGGGTGCGCCCGGCCGATCTGCTGGCGGGGCCGGTGACGGTCCCGCTCGCCTTCACGGCCGGGCTGCTGCCGATCAACGACGGCGGCGACGGCTTCGGCGCACAGGCGGTCGGCGTGTTCACCGTGCTCTCGCTGCATGCGGGCTGGCTCTACTCCGGGACGCTGCTGACCGTGCTGATCGTGCTGGTGCGCCGGGCGACGCTGGTCAGCCAGCGCCGCCGGCAGCGGCCGACGCGGACGACGCGGCCATCGCGGCCCCCACGATCCCCGCATTGTTCTGGAGCCGGGCAGGCACGATCTCGGCCCTGACGCCCTCGATCAGCGGCAGGAACTTATGGGCCTTGCGGCTCACCCCGCCGCCGATCACGAACAGCTCGGGTGAGAACAGCATCTCCAGGTGGGCCAGGTACTTCTGCACCCGGTGCGCCCAGTGCTCCCAGCTGAGGTCGTGGTCCTCCTTGACCTTGGTCGAGGCGCGCTTCTCCGCCTCGTGGCCGTTCAGCTCCAGATGGCCCAGCTCGGTGTTGGGCACCAGGGTGCCGCCGGTGAAGACCGCGCTGCCGATACCGGTGCCGAGGGTGAGCAGGATGACCGTGCCCGTGCGGCCCTGCCCGGCGCCGAAGGTCATCTCCGCGACCCCGGCGGCGTCCGCGTCATTGAGCACGGTGACCGGGCAGTCCAGCCGGCCGCGGAGCAGCCCGGCCAGATCGGTGCCGACCCAGCTCTTGTCGACGTTGGCGGCGGTACGGGTGGTGCCCTCCGTCACGACGCCGGGGAAGGTCACCCCGACCGGCCGCCCGGACCAGTCGAAGTGCCGGACGACCTCCACCAGTCCGTCCACGACCGCCTCGGGCGTCGCCGGGTGCGGGGTGAGCACCTTGTGACGCTCCTCGGCCAGATCGCCGCGGTCCAGGTCCACCGGCGCGCCCTTGATACCGGACCCGCCGATGTCCACACCGAACACCCGCGCGGTGGAACCGCCCGCGGCGGTCACCGCTCCGCGCCGCCCGCCGCGGCATTCCCGGTGGCGGTACCGCCACCGGAGGCGGCCGCCGCCTCGGCCCGCAGATCGCGGCGCAGCTCCTTGGGGAGCGAGAAGGTCAGGCTCTCCTGCATCGGCTGGATCACCTCGACATCGCCGTAGCCGCGCTCGGCCAGCCACTCCAGGACGCCCTCGACGAGCACGTCCGGTACGGAGGCGCCCGAGGTCACACCGACCGTGGAGACGCCCTCCAGCCACGCCTCGTCGATCTCGCCGGCGAAGTCGACCAGATGCCCGTCCTTGGCCCCGGCGCCGAGGGCGACCTCGACCAGCCGGACGGAGTTGGAGGAGTTCTTGGAGCCGACGACGATGACGAGGTCGGACTCGGCAGCCACCTGCTTGATCGCGGTCTGGCGGTTCTGCGTGGCGTAGCAGATGTCGTCGCTGGGCGGGCTGATCAGCTGCGGGAAGCGCTCCTTGAGCGCGTCCACCGTCTCCATGGTCTCGTCGACCGACAGGGTGGTCTGGGAGAGCCAGACGACCTTGGACTCATCACGGACCTCGACGTTCTTCACATCGTCCGGGCCGTCGACCAGCGTGATGTGATCGGGCGCCTCACCGCTGGTCCCGATGACCTCCTCATGGCCCTCATGACCGATCAGGAGGATGTCGTAGTCGTCCTGGGCGAACCGGACGGCCTCCTTGTGGACCTTGGTCACCAGGGGGCAGGTGGCGTCGATGGTGGCCAGCTGCCGCTGCTTGGCCTCCTCGTGGACGACCGGCGCGACACCGTGGGCCGAGAAGATCACGATCGACCCCTCGGGCACCTCCTCCGTCTCGTCGACGAAGATCGCGCCCTTCTTCTCCAGGGTCTGGACGACGTATTTGTTGTGGACGATTTCCTTGCGCACGTAGATCGGCGCGCCGTACTGCTCCAGGGCCTTCTCGACGGCGATCACGGCACGGTCGACACCGGCGCAGTAGCCACGCGGGGCGGCGAGCAGGACCCGGCGGGCGGAGGTTGCAGTCATGACCCCCATGGTAGGGGCGATGAACCGGGGGTCCTGTCGGCGGTGGCCGATACGCTCGCGGGCATGGCTGTCAACACGTCCGCGGAGGAGCCGATCCCGGTCGGCGAGGTGTCCCGGCTGATCGGGGGGTGGATCGACCGGCTGGGGGCGGTGTGGGTGGAGGGTCAGATCACCCAGCTTTCCCGGCGCCCTGGCGCCGGGGTGGTGTTCCTGACGCTGCGCGACCCCAGTTATGACATCTCGCTCACCGTCACCTGTTTCCGTGCCGTGTTCGACCGCATCGCGGACACGGTCACCGAGGGCGCGCGGGTGGTGGTGCACGCCAAGCCGGAGTGGTACGCCCCGCGTGGTCAGCTCTCGCTGCGCGCCGCCGAGATCCGCCCGGTCGGCGTCGGGGAGCTGCTGGCACGGCTGGAGCAGCTCAAGAAGGCGCTGGCGGCCGAGGGGCTGTTCGCCGCCGACCGCAAGAAGCGACTGCCGTTCCTGCCCCAGCGCATAGGGCTGGTGTGCGGCCGGGCGTCGGCCGCGGAGCGGGACGTCCTGGAGAACGCGCGGCTGCGCTGGCCCGCCGTCCGCTTCGAGGTGCGCAATGTGGCGGTGCAGGGGGTGCACGCCGTGCCGCAGGTGATCGAGGCGGTCAAGGAGCTGGACGCGCTGCCCGAGGTGGACGTGATCATCGTGGCGCGCGGCGGCGGCAGCGTGGAGGACCTGCTGCCGTTCTCGGACGAGCAGTTGGTGCGGGCGGTGGCCGCGTGTGTCACCCCGGTGGTCTCCGCGATCGGCCATGAGCCGGACTCCCCGCTGCTGGACCTGGTGGCCGATCTGCGGGCGTCCACGCCCACCGATGCGGCGAAGAAGATCGTCCCGGATGTGGGCGAGGAGCTGCTGCGTATCCAGCAGCTTCGCGAGCGCGCGCTGCGCAGCGTCCACGGACTGCTGGACCGGGAGGAGTGCGGGCTCTCGGCGGTGCTGGCCCGCCCCTGCTTCCAGCGCCCCCGGCGGATGGTGGACGAGCGCGAGGAGCAGATCGCCGCGGTGCTGGAGCGCGGCCGCCGCTGTCTGGGCCATCTGCTGGACCGGGCCGAGTCCGAGCTGACCCACACCCATGCCCGGGTGGTGGCCCTCTCCCCCGCCGCCACGCTGCGCCGCGGCTATGCGGTGCTCCAGCACGCAGACGGTTCGGTGGTCCGCGCGGCGGACGAGGTGGAGCGGGACGAGGAGCTGAGGGCACGGGTGGCCGAGGGCGAGCTCACGGTCCGCGCGGTCGGCGCCCCCGCCGCCGAGGGCGGCTGAGCGGACGGCCCTGCGGTGTCGGTCCCTGTGCATAGGGTGTGCGGCATGGCGAAGACGGACGGACAGGCGAACGACACCTCGGCCCTCGGCTACGAGCAGGCGCGGGACGAGCTGGTCGAGGTCGTGCGCCGGCTGGAGGCGGGCGGCACCAGCCTGGAGGAGTCGCTCGCGCTGTGGGAGCGCGGTGAGGAGCTGGCGAAGGTGTGCCGCCGCTGGCTGGAGGGGGCGCGGGCGCGGCTGGACGCGGCGCTGGCCGAGTCGGGTGCGGAGGACGCCGAGGGGGCGGACACCGGGGAGCGCGCGGGGGCCGACGGGGCCTGAGTGCATCTGGCCGGGGACGGCCGGGCGCTGTGATGCGGAGCACCCTGCCGCCGCTTTAGTTGAAAGTTAATCTAAAACCGGTACGGTAGGTGGCGACATCAGATCCCACCGCTGTGACCCGAAGGTTGTGTCATGACTCTCGCCCTCGACCCCGCCGCCCAGGACCTGCTCTTCCGCGAGGCGCACACCGCCAACACCTTCACCGACGAGCCGGTGTCCGAGGAGCAGGTGCGGGCGGTCTACGACCTGATCAAGTTCGGCCCGACCGCCTTCAACCAGTCGCCGCTGCGGGTGGTCCTGGTGCGCACCCCCGAGGCCCGGGAGCGTCTGGTGCCGCATATGGCCGAGGGCAACCGGCCCAAGACGGCCACCGCCCCGCTGGTCGCGATCCTCGCCGCGGACAATGAGTTCCACGAGGAGCTGCCGACGCTCTTCCCGCACTTCCCGCAGGCCAAGGACGTCTTCTTCGCCGAGCGCGACGCCCGTGAGCGGGCCGCCGGGCTCAATGCCGCGCTCCAGGCGGGCTACTTCATCGTGGGCGTCCGCGCCGCCGGTCTGGCCGCGGGCCCGATGTCCGGCTTCGACGCCGCCGGGGTGCAGAAGGAGTTCCTGGACGACGACCACACCCCGCTGATGGTGGTCAACATCGGCAAGCCGGGTCCGGACGCCTCGCGGCCGCGCGGCCCGCGGCTGGGCTTCGACGAGGTCGTCACCAGCGTCTGACGCCGCTCAGGCCGGCCGGCTGCGGCCGTCCGGTCCGGCGCTCCGGCCGCCGTGCTCAGCCCTTCCGGGCCTCGAGCGCGGCGGCCATCTTCGTCAGGTGGGCACGGGAGGCGGTCCCGGTGACGACCGTGGTCACCCCGCGCTCCCGGCAGACCAGGGCGTCGTACTTCTCACCCTCGTAGCGGACCCACTCCTTGCCGTCGATCCGCTGGACGTCCTTGGTCGCGCGGGCCCGCTGGGTGACGTCCTCGATGAAGGCCACCGGCTTGGCGTCGCTCTGCTCGACGGCCACGTACTCCCGCTCGGCGTCCAGGAAGCCCAGGTGCCAGGCGGCCCCGCCGTCCGCGCCGCCACCTGCGCCACCGCCGCCACCCGCCGGGGTGTAGGTGACCGAGGTGGCACGCCAGCCCTTGGGCAGACTGCCGGACCCGGGGGCGGCCACGGGGTACGGCGCGGCGCGGCGGGCCGTCTGGAGCTCGACCCGGTAGTCGACCGTCCGGACGCCGCCGTCCTTGTCGCTGTCGTCGTGCGGGATCTGGAAGACATAGATGCCCGCCGCGACGGCGCCGATCGCCGCCAACGACAGCAGCATGTCCCGGACCGTCTCTTTGCCTCGCATACCTGCCACGTCCCCTATCGTCCCTCATCCCGCCGCGGTACCCCGCAACAGGGCCGCGCTCATGCGTGGGGTCCTCTGCTCACCTTCGCAATCAACGGATAAAGTCATGAGCACCCTCACCCTGCTCGCCCGTCGAACGGCGAGGAGGGATCTTCCGGCCGTCGCCGTACAGAAAGGTGCGCTCCGATGACCGAGCATCATCTGCCGTCCCAGCTCGAGGTCAGCCCCGAGGCCCCCGACCGCAACCTCGCCCTGGAGCTCGTCCGGGTCACCGAGGCGGGAGCCATGGCCTCCGGCCGCTGGGTGGGCCGTGGCGACAAGAACGGCGCCGACGGTGCCGCCGTCAAGGCCATGCGTTCGCTGGTGCACACCGTCTCGATGAACGGCGTCGTGGTCATCGGCGAGGGCGAGAAGGACGAGGCGCCGATGCTCTACAACGGGGAGCGGGTCGGCGACGGCACGGGCCCGGAGTGCGATGTCGCGGTGGACCCGGTGGACGGCACCACCCTCACCGCCAAGGGCATGGCCAACGCGGTCTCGGTGCTCGCGGTCGCCGAGCGCGGCACGATGTTCGACCCGTCGGCCGTGTTCTACATGGACAAGCTGGTCACCGGCCCGGAGGCGGCGGAGTTCGTCGACATCACCGCACCGCCCGGGGTGAACATCCGGCGGATCGCCAAGGCCAAGCGGTCCAGCCCCGAGGACGTCACCGTGGTGGTGCTGGACCGTCCCCGGCACGAGGGCATCGTCAAGGAGATCCGCGAGGCGGGCGCGCGCATCAAGTTCATCTCGGACGGCGACGTGGCCGGAGCGATCATGGCGGTGCGCGAAGGCGCCGGCGTGGATCTGCTGCTGGGCGTGGGCGGCACCCCGGAGGGCATCATCGCGGCCTGTGCGATCAAGTGCCTCGGCGGCACCATCCAGGCCAAGCTGTGGCCCAAGGACGACGAGGAGAAGCAGCGGGCCCTGGACGCCGGTCACGACCTGGACCAGGTGCTCCAGACCGACGACCTGGTCAAGGGTGACAACGTGTTCTTCGTCGCCACCGGTATCACCGACGGCGATCTGCTGCGCGGGGTGCGGTACCGCGCGGAGACCGCGACCACCCAGTCGCTGGTGATGCGGTCCAAGTCCGGGACCATCCGGCAGATCGACTCCACCCACCGGCTGTCCAAGCTGCGCGCGTACGCCTCGGTGGACTTCGAGCGCGCCCGCTAGGACGGACCCCTGGGGCGGACGACGCCGCACACCACGGGACCGGGCCTCATCTCTGCGGTGGGCCCGGTCCCGTGGTGTGTGATGAGTGGCGTGTGATGAGCCGGTCGGAGCGCTCAGCCCGCGGCGGCGACCCGCATGGCGCGCTGGAGCTCGGCCTCCCGGCGGCGGCGGCGGGCCAGCACGACCCGGCGCTCGGCGGCGGTCAGCCCGCCCCACACCCCGTACGGCTCGGGCTGCAACAGCGCGTGCTCCCTGCACTCGACCATGACCGGGCAGCGCGCACAGACGCGCTTGGCGGCCTCTTCCCGCGACAGCCGCGCAGCCGTGGGCTCCTTGGAGGGAGCGAAGAACAGCCCGGCCTCGTCCCGTCGGCACACCGCCTCCGAGTGCCAGGGGCCGGCCTGATCCCGAGCGGGGATGCGCTGCGGGGGCACGGCGGCGTCCAGCAGGGGCTGATGCGGTTGCAGCACGGTCTACTCCTGACGACGGCTCCGGTGGTCACCCTTGCCCGCCTCAAGGCGTACGGCCCCGTGTGCACCCCCATCAGCCGTACGAGAGACGATGCACCAAGCCTTACCCGCTGTGCGCGCGCTTATGCACACCGTTGTCCCGACCGCAAATTCCCTGCGCTCGCCCGGGCTTCACCGGACTACGACCGCAGGTTCTTCAGTCGCTTACCCCGCTTCGGCCGTGCTTCCACCCCTCCGAAGAGAGCGAATCCGCTGACATGGATCACCGGCGCCTCCGGATCCGGCGCCTCGGCGGGGGAAACGTCGAAACCGCCGAAGATCCCGGCGCCCGAACCGTGCAGGGTGACGTTCTCCGGGACCTTGATCTCCACACCGCCGAACAGCACCGCCACCCGGATCTCGACCTCCCGCCGCTCGAAGACCGCCTCGGTCAGATCGATCTCCGCCCCGCCGAACAGCACCAGCGCGTTGGTCCTGCGGCGGACCCGCCAGCGGCCCTTGCGCGCCGCCCCGCCGAAGATCGCCACCAGATTCTCCGCGGCGGGAGGGGTACGGGAGGGATCGGCGCCGCCGCGGACCGCCTCCGGTCCTGCGCCGCGGCCCGGCGCCGCGGGCAGATCGCGGACCAGGGGCTCCAGTTCACCGAGGGTCTTGGCGCGGTAGACCGCGTCGATCCGCTCCGCGTGCTCCTCCGGGTCGAGCCGTCCCTCGGCGAGGGCCTCCCGCAGGATGTCCGCGATCCGGTCGCGGTCCGCATCGGAAGCGCGCAGCGGCGAGTGCGCGGGCGCGGTGTGCGCCACGGCGGTGTGCGCCACGGGCGAGGGCGCCGCATCGGCAGGGGACTTGGCCAGGGGCACCGGCTGCTGCTCATCCACGTGATCAGCGTACCCAGTCGCGATAGATCGCGACTAGGGGTTTCACGGTCCCGCCCCCGGGAGGCGACTGAGCCTTACCTCACCGCCACCACCCCGCCGCGCCGTTCTAATCTGGTGGGCGCTGCCGTCGTTGTCAGCCCTGTCTGCCGAGTGAGGAATGGCCGGAATGCCTGAGTTTGCCTACACGGATCTGCTGCCTCTGGGCGAGGACACCACGCCGTACCGCCTGGTGACGTCGGAGGGCGTGAGCACCTTCGAGGCCGACGGTCGCACCTTCCTGAAGGTCGAGCCGGAAGCCCTGCGCAAGCTGGCGGCCGAGGCGATGCACGACATCTCGCACTATCTGCGCCCGGCCCACCTCGCCCAGCTCCGCCGGATCCTCGACGACCCGGAGGCCAGCGCCAACGACCGGTTCGTCGCGCTGGACCTGCTGAAGAACGCGAACATCGCGGCGGCGGGCGTCCTGCCGATGTGCCAGGACACCGGTACCGCGATCGTGATGGGCAAGCGCGGTCAGCAGGTGCTGACCGAGGGCCGCGACGAGGAGGCCCTCTCGCGCGGTGTCTACGACGCCTACACCGAGCTCAACCTGCGCTACTCCCAGATGGCCCCGCTGACCATGTGGGACGAGAAGAACACCGGCTCCAACCTGCCCGCGCAGATCGAGCTGTACGCGACCGACGGCGGCGCCTACAAGTTCCTCTTCATGGCCAAGGGCGGCGGCTCGGCCAACAAGTCCTTCCTCTACCAGGAGACGAAGGCGGTGCTGAACGAGGCATCGATGATGAAGTTCCTGGAGGAGAAGATCCGCTCGCTGGGCACCGCCGCGTGCCCGCCGTACCACCTGGCCATCGTGGTGGGCGGCACCAGCGCCGAGTACGCGCTCAAGACCGCCAAGTACGCCTCGGCGCACTACCTCGACGAACTGCCCGCTTCAGGCTCCCCGACCGGCCACGGCTTCCGCGACAAGGAGCTGGAGGAGAAGGTCTTCGAGCTGACGCAGAAGATCGGGATCGGGGCGCAGTTCGGCGGCAAGTACTTCTGCCACGACGTCCGGGTCGTCCGGCTGCCCCGGCACGGCGCGTCCTGCCCGGTGGCCATCGCCGTCTCCTGCTCGGCCGACCGCCAGGCGCTCGCGAAGATCACCCCCGAGGGCGTCTTCCTGGAGCAGCTGGAGACCGACCCGGCGCGCTTCCTCCCGGACACCACCGACGAGGAGCTCACCAAGGGCGCGGGCCCGGACCTGGACGCGGTCGCCATCGACCTCAACCGGCCGATGGACGACGTGCTGGCCGAGCTGACCAGGCACCCGGTCAAGACCCGGCTCTCGCTGACCGGCACGCTGGTCGTCGCCCGTGACATCGCGCACGCGAAGATCAAGGAGCGGCTGGACGCGGGCGAGGAGATGCCGGAGTACCTGAAGAACCACCCGGTCTACTACGCGGGCCCGGCCAAGACGCCCGAGGGCTACGCCTCCGGTTCGTTCGGTCCGACGACGGCGGGCCGGATGGACGCCTACGTCGAGCAGTTCCAGGCCGCCGGGGGCTCGAAGGTCATGCTGGCCAAGGGCAACCGCTCACAGCAGGTCACCGACGCCTGCGCCGCGCACGGCGGCTTCTACCTGGGCTCGATCGGCGGCCCGGCGGCGCGGCTGGCCCAGGACTGCATCAAGAAGGTCGAGGTCCTCGAGTACGAGGAGCTCGGCATGGAGGCGGTCTGGAAGATCGAGGTCGAGGACTTCCCGGCGTTCATCGTGGTGGACGACAAGGGCAACGACTTCTTCACCGACCCCGGCCCCGCGCAGCCCTTCGTCGCCGGCATCCCGGTGCGCCAGGGCGCCTGACGGACGGATCCGGGGGCCGGGACGGCGGTGCGCCGTCCCGGCCCCCGGCCGTCGGTCCCCGATCCCGGCCCTGGTCCCGGTCAGCCCCTGAGCACCGCCTCGAAGGCCCCGGGCCGCTGGGCGATACCGCTGCACCGGTTCTCCGGGGTGGCCCCGGGGTCCTGCTCGGCGTCCGGGTACCGGCCGTCCTCCTCCGCGTCGGGGCACGGCCGGTCGCGTTCCGCGGACCACATCGACAGCCGCCCGATCCCCTTCTCCGCGGCGAACCGGGCCAGCTCGGCCGCGTCCTCCAGCGTGAACACCTCGCCGGAGACATCGTTGAGCCCGATCATCGGCGTCACCCCGAGGGCCTTCCACGCCGCCTCGTCGGAGAGTCCGAGCACCCCGCGCACCCGGGCCTGGGCGGCGGTCGCCGCCCGCATCGCGTAGTCGCCCATGTCGCCGGTGTGCGCACCGCTGTAGTTCATCGCCATGATGTTCACCGCCGAGACGGTGACGCCCTCGTCCCTGGCCGCCTCCAACTGGGCGGTGCTCGGCGCCGTCAGCCCGTCGGGCATGGCCGGCAGGGTGAAGGAGACGTCCAGGCCCTCGTGGGTGCGCTGGAGCAGGGCGATGGCCTGGGCTCGGCGGGCGGCCGCGGCGGGGTCGGCGAGACCGCCGCCCTCGATGTCGAAGTCCGCCTTGGTCAGCCCGTAGCGCTCGATCACCTCGGTGTAGGCCGCGGCGAGTTCGGAGACATCGGTGCACGCGGTGCTCAGCTCGGTGCCGTCGGCACCGCCGAAGGAGACCCGGACGTCACCGCCCGCGCGGCGCACCTCCTCGATCCGGGCATCCAGCGCCCGGTCGTCCAGGGTGGTGCCGCCGTCCCAGACCGGGGCGCAGCCGTCGCCCGCGACGACGAAGCCGAGGGTGAACTCCTTGACCCCGCGCCCCGCCGCGGCGGCCATGTCGTACCCCGTCTCGGACCAGGCGCTGACGTACGGGACGAAGGCGGCGGGGGGCGGCGGGGCCGGCTGCGGGCTCCGCACGGGCGCGGCCACCCGGGTGCGCGGTTCCGGTGGCTCCTGCTGTCCGGCCCATACGGCGATGGTGGCGCAGACCACGGCGCCTGCCACGGCGATTCCGCTCATGCGAGGGCTGGCCCTCATGGCTCTCGCTCCTGTCGGTGGTGTTCGGGGGTGATGTCCGGTTCGGGGGTGATGGGCGGCGGGGAACTCCGCCCCCGTGCCGCCCTCCACCGCAAACCTCGCATATCCGAGAAATGGAACGAACTATGACACACCGCATGTTTGACTGATATGTCTCAAGTCGTATTTCCTGGACTAGCCTCTCGCTCATGCATCCTCAGTCAGACGTGGTCGAGCGCGTGCCTACGCGACCCCTCCGCCCCGAAGTGGCCGGGAAAGGGCCGGTGTTCGTCGATCCTTCCGGGCGACGCGGCCGTCTGGTGCGGCACGCGGGTGTGATCGCGGGGGCCGTCTGCCTCGGCTACTCGGTGGTCCTGGCGGTGAGCTTCGCGGGAGGAACCGCGTTCGCTCCCGAGATGCTCATCCCGGGACAGCCGATCTCCACGGAGGCGTTCGGCCGGAAACCGCAGGGCGGGGTGGAGCGGATCCAACCGGAGCACCGGCCGCCGTCCCCGCCCCGGGACGGGACCCGGCACGGTCCGCGGCCGCACGGGCACCGTGCCGACGGCGCGGACACCGGCGGCACCTCGGTGCGGGACGTGCGCCCGCCGGCGCTCGGGAAGCCCGCCTCGCCGGAGCCGCCCGCCGCGGCCCGGCCCCGTCCGGCGGCCGCCGAACCCGCCGTCCGGGTACGCGCCGACGCCCCGGAGCGCGCCGGGAAGAAGGCCCGGGGCCAGACTCCGTCACGCACCGCGGCCACCGGCGAGAAGCGCACCGCGCACCGCGAGCACCGGCGCACCCGCCCCGCCGCACGGAAGGCGGGGCACCACGCCGCGCGGCCCCATCGCCCCGAGCCCGTCCGGCGCCCCGAGAATCCCCGTCCGGCCTTGCCCCAGTTGCCCTCCTGGTACCAGAGGCCCTCCTGGTACCCGCGGCCCACCGGTCCCGTACAGCCGGGCGGGGGCGCGGCGCACATCCCGGTCAACCGGCCACCCGCCGCCCGGCCACCGGCCGCCCGGCCGCCCGCCGCGGGGGCCGCCCGCCCCCAGTACCCCGGGTGGAATCCGGTGCCCCGCAATCCGCAGGCGCAGCGGCCGCTGAACCCGGCCCATCCCGCTGCCGGAGCCCGGCCGCCCGGCGTTCCGCGGAACTGGAACACGCCGTCATGACCTTCGGCAGACAGCCGAAACTCCCCCGGCCACGCCGTCGCGGCCTCCCCGCACCCCGACCGGCCACCGCGCCCCCACCGGCGCCCCGCACCTCCGGTGCGGGGCGCCGTGGCAGGTTCCGCGGCAGAGCCGCGCGGACCCGGACCAGAGCCCGGACCAGGACCAGGACCAGGGCCCGGACCGGGCTGAGGACCCGGATCCGTACGGTGCTGGCCCTCGCCACCCTGCTCGCGGTGGTCTGCGGACTGCTGCTGGACGGCTATCTGCACGCCGAGGTCGGCAACGACGCCCGCGTCCACCGGTCGCACCCCTCGCACAGCGTCCCCGACCGGCTGCGCCACGGCGGCCCGGTGCTCACCTTCGACCGGCACGGCAGGGCGACCGAGCACACCATCCCCACCCGGACCGTGGCGCTCACCTTCGACGACGGCCCGGACCCGCGCTGGACGCCGGAGATCCTGGCGGTGCTGCGCAGACACCGGGTGCCCGGCACCTTCTTCGTCGTGGGCCAGATGGTGGTCCGCCACCCCGAACTGGTGCGCCGGATGCGCCGGGCGGGCCATGAGATCGGGGTGCACACCTTCTCCCATATCGATCTGACGTACCAGGACACCGGCCGGATCGACCGCGAACTGGCCCAGTCCCAGCTGGCCCTGGCGGGCGCCGCGGCCATCACCAGCTCGCTGTTCCGTGCGCCGTACGCCTCCGAGGTCAGCGCGCTGGACGACCGCACCTGGCCGGTCCAGCGGCATATCGGCGCCAAGGGCTACATCAGCGCGTTCGTGGACGCCGACAGCGAGGACTGGCGGCGGCCCCCGGTCCGGGACATCGTCCGCAACGCCACACCGCACGCCGGAAAGGGCGCCTCCGTCCTGTTCCACGACGCGGGCGGCAACCGCTCCCGCACCGTACGGGCCCTGGACCGGTACATCGGCCGGATGAAGGAGAAGGGCTACTCCTTCACCACCGTCACCGGCGCGCTCGGCGCCCCCAGCGCCAACCACCCCGCCGGAACCGCCCATGTCTGGCAGGGCCGGGCGCTGATCCGGGCCGCCTCGCTCACCCAGGCCGCCGTACCGTGTCTGGCCGGGCTGCTGGGGCTGGTCGGCGCCGCCGTGGTCGGGCGGCTGCTGATGATGGCGGGCCTGGCCTCCTGGCACCACCACACCCGGGCCCGGCGGCGCTACCGGCTGGTGCAGCAGGTGGACGACCCGGTGAGCGTGATCGTGCCCGCGTACAACGAGAAAGAGTGCATCGCCAACACCCTGACCTCGCTGGCCGCCAGCACCCATCCGATCGAGATCGTGGTCGTGGACGACGGCTCCACCGACGGCACCGCCGAGATCGTGGAGGCCATGGCGCTGCCCAACGTCCGGGTGCTGCGCCAGCCCAACGCGGGCAAACCCGCCGCCCTCAACCACGGCATCGCCCACGCCCGCCACGACCTGATCGTGATGATGGACGGTGACACCGTCTTCGAACCGGCCACCGTCCGCGAGCTGGTCCGCCCCTTCGCCGACCCCCGTGTCGGCGCGGTCGCGGGCAACGCCAAGGTCGGCAACCGGGACAAGCTGATCGGTGCCTGGCAGCACATCGAGTACGTGATGGGGTTCAACCTGGACCGGCGGATGTACGACCTGCTGCGCTGTATGCCGACCATCCCCGGCGCGATCGGTGCCTTCCGACGCCGGGCGGTGCTGGACGCCGGGGGCATGAGCGCGGACACCCTGGCCGAGGACACCGACATCACCATCGCCCTGCACCGGGCCGGATGGCGGGTGGTCTACCAGGAGTACGCCCGCGCCTGGACCGAGGCGCCGGGCACCCTCGGCCAGTTGTGGAAGCAGCGCTACCGCTGGAGCTACGGCACCATGCAGGCGTTGTGGAAGCACCGCCGCTCGATCGTCGACCGGGGGCCCTCCGGGCGGTTCGGCCGGGTGGGGATGCCGCTGGTGGTGCTCTTCCAGATCGTCACCCCGCTGTGCGCGCCGCTGATCGACCTGTTCACGCTGTACGGCCTGGTCTTCCTGGACCCGGAGCGCTCGGCCCTGGCCTGGGGCGCGCTGATGCTGGTGCAGTTGCTGGGCGCGGCGTACGCGTTCCGGCTGGACCGGGAGCGCTACCGGGCGCTGCTGGTGCTGCCGCTCCAGCAGATCGCCTACCGCCAGCTCATGTACCTGGTGCTGCTGCACTCCTGTATGACGGCCGCGACCGGCGCCCTGCTGCCGTGGCAGAAGCTCAAGCGCACCGGTGAGGTGGACTCCCTGCGGGCCCGGGAAGCCGTACGGTGACCGGCCTCACCCGCCCGGCCCGGCCGTCGCCGGGAACACGCCGGGCCGCACGGGTGCTGTCCTGGGCGAAGGGGCCCTGTGAGAGCGAGGCGGAATAACGCGATGAGCGACGACAGCTACCGGACCGAGCACGACTCGATGGGAGAGGTACGGGTCCCCGCACACGCCAAGTGGCGGGCCCAGACCCAGCGGGCGGTGGAGAACTTCCCCGTCAGCGGCCAGCGGCTGGAGCGGGCCCATATCGAGGCACTCGCCCGGATCAAGGCCGCGGCAGCCACGGTCAACGCCGGTCTCGGCGTGATCGACGAGGAGGTGGCCGGGGCGATCGCGGAGGCGGCGGCCGAGGTCGCCGGGGGCCGCTGGGACGACCACTTCCCCATCGATGTCTTCCAGACCGGTTCGGGCACCTCGTCCAATATGAACACCAATGAGGTGCTGGCCACCCTGGCGAGCGAGCGGCTGGGCCGCGCGGTGCACCCCAACGACCACGTCAACGCCAGCCAGTCGTCCAACGATGTCTTCCCCTCGTCCATCCACATCGCGGCCACCGCCGCCGTCACCGCCGATCTGATCCCGGCGCTGGACCGGCTCGCCGGGGCGCTGGAGGGCAAGGCCGCGGAGTTCGCCGATGTGGTCAAGGCGGGCCGCACCCATCTGATGGACGCCACCCCGGTGACCCTGGGCCAGGAGTTCGGCGGCTACGCGGCGCAGATCCGGTACGGGGTCGAGCGGCTGCGCTCCTCGCTGCCCCGGCTGGCCGAACTGCCGCTGGGCGGTACGGCAGTGGGCACCGGGATCAACACCCCGCCCGGGTTCTCCGCCGCCGTGATCGCCGAACTGGCCCGGGCCACGGGGCTGCCGCTCACCGAGGCCCGTAACCACTTCGAGGCGCAGGGGGCCCGGGACGCGCTGGTGGAGACCTCCGGCCAGCTCCGGACCGTCGCGGTCGGCCTGACCAAGATCGCCAACGATCTGCGCTGGATGGCCTCGGGCCCGCGCACCGGACTGGCCGAGATCGCGCTGCCGGACCTCCAGCCCGGTTCGTCGATCATGCCGGGGAAGGTCAACCCGGTGATCCCCGAGGCGGTGCTGATGGTCGCCGCGCAGGTCACCGGAAATGACACCACCGTGGCCACGGCCGGGGCCGCCGGGAACTTCGAGCTCAATGTGATGCTCCCGGTGATGGCGAAGAACCTGCTGGAGTCGATCCGGCTGCTGGCCAATGCCTCCCGGCTGCTGGCCGACCGCACCGTCGACGGGATCACGGCCGACCGCGAGCGCGCCCGCGAGTACGCCGAGTCCTCCCCCTCCGTCGTGACCCCGCTCAACCGCTACCTCGGCTACGAGGAGGCGGCCAAGGTCGCCAAGAAGTCCCTGGCCGAGCGGAAGACGATCCGCCAGGTCGTGCTGGAGTCCGGCTATATCGAGCGCGGACTGCTGACCCGGGAACAGCTCGACGAGGCACTGGACGTGCTGCGTATGACACATCCGTAACCATGTGTGAGAGAACCGTTGCGGCATAGGTCACGGCACCGCGGCCCGGTCACACCTAAGATCTGCTCATGACAGCGGACATCGTGGAGACGACGGGCGCGGCGGACACCGCCCGATGGGCGCCGGGGGATCACATCCTCTGGCGCTACCGGGCCAACGCCGACGACCACATCCACATCTGCCGCCCCGTGACCGTCGTGCGGGACACCCCGGAGGTGCTCGCCGTCTGGCTCGCGCCGGGCACCCCCTGCGTCAAACCGCAGCTCACCGACGGCACCTCGGTGCACCGCGAACCGCTGTCCACCCGCTACACCAAACCGCGCACCACCGCGCTGTGCGAGTGGCTGGGCACCGGAGTCCTCAAACTGGCCCGGCCCGGGGAGCCCTGGTCGGTGTGGCTGTTCTGGGACGACGGCTGGCAGTTCAAGAACTGGTACGTGAACCTGGAGGAACCGCTGGCCCGCTGGGCCGGCGGGGTGGACTCCGAGGACCACTTCCTGGACATCGCGGTCTACCCGGACCGCAGCTGGGAATGGAAGGACGAGGACGAGTTCACGCAGGCCCAGCGGGCCGGTCTGATGGACACGGCACAGGCGCGCCGGGTCCGGACCGCCGGCCGGGCGGCCGTGGAACTCATCGAAGCGTGGGGAGCGCCGTTCCGGGACGGCTGGGAGGACTGGCGGCCCGACCCGGCCTGGCGGCTCCCGGCGCTTCCGGCGGACTGGGACCGCAACGACAGGGGGCATACGTCCACGCACTCGAGGTCCTGAACCTCTTGTTGTGCACCGGTGTTTCAAACGTAGGATCGTCGTCCGGAACACCGCGCGCACGGGAAACCAGACACTGGCGCAACTCACGGACGATGCGCAAGATCTGACGCAATGTCACAGGAGGGGCGGAGTCGTGAGCAGTGAGGACGACTACGGCGACGGCTACGAGGGGTACCGGGACTTCGACCGTCTGGCGCTGGACCGCAGCGGCCAGGCCGAAGCCTTCGATGCGATAGGCGACCGTTACGACGAAGCCTTTCCGCATAAGGAAGGCCAGGTCAAGGCGGGTCAGTGGCTGGCCGACGCACTTGCTCCCGGCTCCCGGGTGCTGGACGTCGGCTGTGGCACCGGACTGCCCACGGCCCGTCAGCTTGCCGGGGCCGGGCACCGGGTCACCGGGATCGACATCTCGGCGGGCATGCTCAAGCTGGCCCGGGACAACGTGCCCGGCGCCGAGTTCCACCAGGTGGACATCGTCGATCTGCGGACCGGCGGACGGCACGGCCCCGGAGGGATGCGTGAACTCGGCCCCTTCGACGGCATCGCCGCCTTCTTCGCCCTGGTACTGCTGCCTCGCGCGGAGATCCCCTACGCGCTGCGGGCGCTGCACGCGGTGCTCAGACCCGGCGGGGCGATGGTGCTCGGCATGGTGGAGGCGGACGTCGACGACTTCGCCATCCCGTTCCTCGGCAACTCGGTCCGGGTATCCGGCTATCTGCGGGAGGATCTCCGACAGGTCGTCAGTGACGCGGGCTTCGAGATCACCGGGGAGGACTCGCACGCGTACGCCCCGGCGAGCACCGACGTACCGCCCGAGATCCAGCTCTATCTGCACTGCCGACGACGTGCCTGACACACGGTGCGCCCCCCACACCAGGGCGCACGGCCCCGGACGGATGGAAACCCACGCGTGACGGAGCACCCGACCTCCCCCAACAGGCGACAGGCTGCCACCCCTGCCGCCGCCTCGGGCCTGCCCGAGGACGCGCACGGCGCGGTCCCGGACCCGCGGACCGCCGTGCGGCGGACGGCCGCGCCCGGCCAGGAGCCGGACGGTGGACGCCCGCGACCGGCGCTCCCCGGGGACGGGCCGTCCGCGGCACCGGCCGGGGACGGCGCACCGGACCGGGACGAGGAGCCCGCCGCCCCACGGGGCTCGGCGCGGGCCAGGCGGCGCGGCCGGGGCGCGGCCGAGACCGCCCCGCGCGGTGGTGGAGGTACCGAGCGCCGGAGCGCGGCGCACAGCGAGCACCCGGCACAGCCGGAGCACGGCACACCGGAGGGCGAACCTGTGTGGGACGCGGACCGCAACGCCGCCAGGGGCGCGGCACGCCGACCCGGAGCGCGTGACGGCTCCCCGGAGCGGGACGGGCGCGCGCCGGACGCCGGGCACCGGGACACCGGCCGCCCCGGCGCCGCCGCGGGTGAACACCCCGCCCAGCCGGTGGAGTCGGCGGACGCGGTGGCCACGGCGGCCGGAGAGGTCGCGTACACCGGGTCCGGCGGCGGTATGCCCCCGGTGCCGTCGGCCGGTGGCACCGGCGGTGCCGGCGCGGCCGAGACGGCCGCCGCCCGGGACCGCGGCGGGGACCGGCTGCGCTTCGTCGGCGCGGCCACCCGGCGGATCGCCCGCGGTATCGACCTCGACGAGATCGTGCTCGGCCTGTGCCGGGCCACCGTGCCCACCTTCGCCGACGCGATCCTGGTCTATCTGCGCGATCCTCTCCCGGTGGGCGATGAGCGCCCGGTGGGTCCGGTGGTGCTGCGGCTGCGCCGTACCGACCGGATCCCGCTGGACCCGGACACCGACAGCGGACGGCTGCCGCTGATGCCCTCCCAGCCGGATCTGTCGCCCGCGGTGGGCGGCGGTCCGGCGGCCGAGCTGTGCGAGGTGGAGGCGGGCGGTCCGCTGGCCGAGGTGCTGCGCGGGGTGCGGCCGGTCTTCGGCGACTCCCTGGCCGCCCGCGCCGCACTGCCCGAACTGCTCGGCGACAGCACCTCGGTGGCCACCGGCCAGCGCACCGTGCTGGCGCCGCTGCGCGGCCGCCGCCGGGTGATCGGCGCCGCGGTGTTCGTCCGCCGCCCGGACCGGCCGCCGTTCGAACCGGACGATCTGCTGGTCGCGGCCCAGCTGGCCACCCACACCGCGCTCGGGGTGGACAAGGCGGTGCTCTACGGACGCGAGGTCTACATCGCGGACGAGCTCCAGCGCACCATGCTGCCCGACTCGCTGCCGCAGCCCACCGGCGTCCGGCTGGCCAGCCGCTATCTGCCCGCCGCGGAGACCGCCCGGGTCGGCGGTGACTGGTACGACGCGATCCCGCTGCCGGGCAACCGGGTGGCGCTGGTCGTCGGCGATGTGATGGGCCACTCGATGACCTCGGCCGCGATCATGGGCCAGCTGCGCACCACCGCGCAGACCCTGGCCGGTCTCGATCTGCCGCCGCAGGAAGTGCTGCACCACCTCGACGAGCAGGCCCAGCGGCTGGGCACGGACCGTATGGCCACCTGTCTGTACGCGGTCTACGACCCGGTCGCGCACCGCATCGTGGTGGCCAACGCGGGCCATCCGCCGCCCCTGTTGCTGCACCGGGGCGGCCGGGCCGAGGTGCTGCGGGTGCCGCCCGGCGCCCCGATCGGCGTCGGCGGGGTCGACTTCGAGGCGGTCGAGCTGGACGCCCCGGCCGGGGCCACGCTGATGCTCTACACCGACGGTCTGGTCGAGTCGCGGATGCGCGATGTGTGGACCGGGATCGAGCAGCTGCGGGAGCGGCTGACCGCCACCGCGCGGCTCACCGGCCCCAACCCGCCACCGCTGGAGCCGCTGTGCGACGAGGTGCTGGACATGCTCGGGCCCGGCGACCGCGATGACGACGTAGCGCTGCTGGCGGCCCGGTTCGAGGGCATCGCGCCCAGCGATGTCGCGTACTGGTTCCTGGACCCCAAGGCGCAGACCGCGGGACAGGCCCGTCGGCTGGCCCGCCGCGCCCTGGCCCGCTGGGATCTGGACGATCTGACGGACGCGGTGGAACTGCTGGTGAGCGAGGTGGTCACCAACGCCGTGCGCTACGCGGAACGGCCGATCACCCTGCGGCTGCTGCGCACCGACGTCCTGCGCTGTGAGGTCGGCGACGACGTACCGCAACTCCCGCGGCTGCGCCAGGCCCGGCCGTCCGACGAGGGCGGCCGCGGACTGTACCTGGTCAACCGGATGGCCCGGCGCTGGGGCGCGACCCGGCTGAGCACCGGCAAGGTGGTCTGGTTCGAGCTGGCCATGCCGTCCTGAGCCGCCGCCCCCGGAAAGCATCGGGCCCCGAGCCGAACGGCTCGGGGCCCGATGTCCTCATGGCTCCTGGCGCTTGTCGCCCGGGAGGCCCTCGTCCTCCGGTGGGGTGACCGGTGTCGTCGGGGTGGTCGGTGTCTCGTCGTCCGGCGGGGTGGTCTCCGGGCTGGACGGCGTGGTCGTCGGCGTCGACTCGCTCGGCGTCGGGGACGTCGACTCGCTCTCCGACTCGCTCGGCGTCGGCGACGTCGACTCGCTCTCCGACTCGGTCGGCTCCGGCGACGTGGACGGTGAGGTGGTCGGCGGTACGGGCGTCTCCACCTCCAGGTCGAACTCGGTGTCCTTGGTGTCGTCCGCCGCGGCTCCCATGTAGGACGCCCAGATCGAGGCCGGGTAGCCGGAGCCGTTGACCCGGCCGCCGCCACCGGTGCCCTTGAGGGAGACCTGTTTGCCGCCCGGGACCTCACCGAACATACCGACGGAGGTGACCAGACCGGGGGTGTAGCCGGTGAACCAGGCGGACTTGTTGTCGTCCGAGGTACCCGTCTTGCCCGCCACGTCCATGCCCTGGCGCTTCACGGCCTGGCCGGTGCCGTCGGCGACCACACCGGTGAGGACGGAGGTCACCGCGTCGGCGGCGCCGCGGCTGATCGCCTGGCCGTTGGTCGGGTCGGGCAGGTCGGCCTGCTCGTCGCCCTTCTCGGCGGACTTCACGATCGCCGGGGTGACCTTCTTGCCGTGGTTGTCGAGGGTCGCGTAGACCCCGGCCATATGCAGCGGGCTGGCACCCATCGAGCCCAGCGACATCGCGGGGTGCTCACCGAAGCCTCCGGCCTTGCCGTTCATCCCGAGGCCGACGGCGGTCGACTTGACCTTGGGCAGGCCCACATCCACGGCCATCTGCGCGTAGACGGAGTTGACCGACAGGTTCATCGCCTTCTGGACGCTGACCGGGCCGTAGGACCTGTCGTCCTCGTTCTCCGGGGCGAACCCGACGGCGCTGCCCTTCACCGGCCGCTTGCTGGTGCCGTCGTAGACGGTGTCGGCGGTGATCGGGGTGCCGTCCTGGGTGCTGGACTCGTTCTCCAGCGCGGAGGCGAGGATCAGCGGCTTGAAGGTGGAGGCGGGCTGGTAGTCCTCACGCGTCGCGTTGTTGGTCCAGTGCTTGGTGTAGCCCGCACCGCCGTACATGGCCACCACACCACCGGTCTTGGGGTCCACCGAGACCGCGCCGACCTGGGCGTGCTTGTCGACCTTGCGCTTACTGGGGTCCAGCTTGTCGGTGAGCTGGGTACGGACCGCCTTCTCCAGCGACTTCTGCTTCTTGCGGTCGATGTTGAGGGTGATCGTCCAGCCGCCGGCCTCGAACTCCCGCTCATCCACACCCGCCTTGAAGAGCTCCTTCTTGGCGGCGGCGATGAAGTACCCGGTCTGACCGTCGAGTCCGGGGATCGGACGCGGATCCTGGGGCCTCTTGAAGTGCGTGTCCTGGCGGGCGCTCTTGGACAGCCAGCCCTTCTCGACCATGTTGTCGAGGATGTAGTTCCAGCGGGCCTTGACCATCTTCTTGCCGTTGGGGCCCGCAGTCGAGTAGTCGTACTGGCTGGGCGCCTGGAGCAGCGCCGCGAGATAGGCGCCCTCCGCCACACTGAGCTTCTCGGCGTCCTTGTCGTAGTACGCGCGGGCGGCGGCCTGGATGCCGTAGGCGTTCCGGCCGTAGTAGCTGGTGTTGATGTACCCGGCCAGGATGTAGTCCTTGGACTTCTGCTGATCCACCTTGAGGGAGATCACCAGCTCCTTGGCCTTGCGGGTGACGGTCTGCTCCTGGCTGAGGTAGTAGTTCTTCACATACTGCTGGGTGATGGTCGAGCCACCCTGCTTGCCCCTGCCGAGCGCGGTGTTGATCAGACCACGGGCGGTGCCGGTGAAGGAGACGCCCGAGTCGGTGTAGAAGTCCTTGTTCTCCGCGGCGACGAAGGTGTGCTGCACCGCCTTGGGGATCTTGCTCAGCGGTACGGACTCACGGTTGACATCGCCGTCCTTGGCCATGATCGAACCGTCGCTGTACTTGAAGATATTGGCTTCTTTCCTGGCCTGAGCGTTGGCCGGGGGGACGTCTACCAGCAGGTAGAGCGCGAAGAACCCTCCGACGAGCAGTGCACAGAAGGTGACGACATACGCGAGGATCTTCTTCCAGGTGAAGAAGCGGCGTATGCCCCCCTTCTTTCCGGCCTTCTTGGCCTTGCGGGCGCCCTGCTCCCGTGCGCGCCGCTCTTCGGCTCTACCCATCTCTCCTGCCGTTCCAGTTCGTAAGCTCCCCAGCCCAGCTCACGAAGCTAACACCGCAACCACCCGCAAATGGTCATCGATCTCGCTTTTTCCGAAGGTGACAAAGAGCACCTACCTCAAGAGAACTGACGACTGAGGGGTGCGCAGGGTTGTCGGCGCCGCTAATCTGATATCACTTTGATAGACGCCGGTCGCTGGATGGCAGCGCCGGGTCTTCGAGAGAACACGGGGACCGCCATGTCCGACGCCACCACCGCCACCGCACCCCCCGCCGAACCCCGGATACACGAGCGGCCCGCCCGCCACGTCAGCGGCGGCCTCGCCCTGCTGGGCGGTCTGCTCGGGGTCGCCGCCGGAACCGGGCTGATCCTCGCCGGGGCGGCGGTCGCCTCCGAGAACAAGGGCGCCGCGTCGACCACGCTGATCGTCGCCGGGATCCTGGTGGCCCTCACCGCGCTGATCACGATGTGCGGACTGAACACCATCGCCCCGGGTGAGGCCCGGGTCGTCCAGCTCTTCGGCCGCTACCGGGGCACCATCCGCACCGACGGTCTGCGCTGGGTGAATCCGCTCACCAGCCGGGAAAAGATCTCCACCCGGGTGCGCAACCACGAGACCGCGGTACTCAAGGTCAATGACGCCTACGGCAATCCGATCGAGCTGGCCGCGGTGGTCGTATGGAAGGTCGAGGACACCGCGCAGGCGATGTTCGAGGTGGACGACTTCCTGGAGTTCGTCGCCACCCAGACCGAGGCCGCGGTGCGCCACATCGCCATCGAGTACCCCTATGACGCCCATGACGAGGACGGCCTGTCGCTGCGCGGCAACGCCGAGGAGATCACCGAGAAGCTGGCCGCGGAGCTGCACGCCCGGGTCGAGGCCGCCGGTGTGCGCATTGTCGAGTCGCGCTTCACCCACCTCGCCTACGCTCCGGAGATCGCCTCCGCGATGCTCCAGCGGCAGCAGGCGGGCGCCGTGGTCGCCGCGCGCCGCCAGATCGTGGACGGCGCGGTCGGCATGGTCGAGGCAGCACTGGCCCGGATCACCGAGGAGGAGATCGTGGAGCTGGACGCGGAGCGCAAGGCCGCGATGGTCAGCAACCTGATGGTGGTGCTGTGCGGCGACCGCTCGCCGCAGCCCGTCCTCAACACCGGCACGCTCTACCAGTGACGGAGCACGAGCGCCCCGCCGAGCCCGCGGAGGCCGCCGAGCCCGCCGAGCCGGCGCGGTCGCCGGAACGGCAGCCGCGCCGGCCGCGGCAGCAGCGCAAGCAGATGCTGCTGCGGCTCGACCCGGCCGTGCACGATGCGCTCGCGCGCTGGGCCAACGACGAGCTGCGCAGCGCCAACGCACAGATCGAGTTCCTGCTGCGCAAGGCGCTCGCGGACGCGGGCCGGCTGCCCGGAGCGGCGCAGCCGATCCCGCGCCGCGGCCGTCCGCCGCGTGACACCACCCCGGGTGAGCCCGGCTGACCGGTCGTCGACCGATCAGCCGGCCCCCGGCGCACCCTTTACTTCCGCACCGCCCTGACCTGCACAAACGCACTCTTCACTGCATCTATACACGCGACGTATACCCATCGTGTAGAGTGCCGCGCATGTCCATCGGCCACACCCTGCTCGGACTCCTGGAGTCCGGCCCGCGCCACGGCTACGACCTGAAGCGGGCTTTCGACGAACGATTCGGTCATGACCGCCCGCTCCACTACGGGCAGGTCTACTCGACGATGTCGCGCCTGCTGAAGAACGGTCTCGTCGAGGTCGACGGCATCGAGCACGGCGGCGGGCCCGAGCGCAAGCGCTACGCCATCACCGACGCGGGTATCACCGACGTCGAACAGTGGCTCGCCCAGCCCGAGAAGCCCGAGCCCTACCTGCAGTCGGTGCTCTACACCAAGGTCGTCCTCGCGCTGCTCACCGGACGTGACGCGGGCGATCTGCTCGACGTCCAGCGGGCCGAGCATCTGCGGCTGATGCGCGACCTCACCCAGCGCAAGCGCACGGGTGACCTCAGCGACCAACTGATCTGCGATCACGCGCTGTTCCATCTCGAGGCCGATCTGCGCTGGCTGGAGCTGACCGCCGCCCGCCTCGGCCAACTCAGCAAGGCGGTACGTTCATGACTCCCGCGGGCTCACTGCTCATCGCCGACGGCCTCCACAAGGCGTACGGCCGCACCCCCGCGCTCGACGGTGCGCACTTCTCCATCCACCCCGGCGAGGTCGTCGCGGTGATGGGCCCCTCCGGTTCCGGCAAGTCCACGCTGCTGCACTGTCTGGCCGGGATCGTCACCCCGGACTCGGGTGCGGTGCACTACGGCGGGCGCGACCTGTCGAAGATGTCGGACGCCCAGCGCAGCAGTCTGCGCCGCGGCGAATTCGGCTTCGTCTTCCAGTTCGGCCAGCTCGTACCGGAGCTGAACTGCGTGGAGAACGTGGCGCTCCCGCTGCGGCTGAACGGCGTCAAGCGCAAGGAGGCCGAGGCCCGCGCGCTGACCTGGATGGAGCGGCTGGAGGTCGCGGACGTCCGCGCCAAGCGCCCCGGCGAGGTCTCCGGCGGTCAGGGGCAGCGCGTCGCCGTCGCCCGCTCGCTGGTCACCGGCCCGCGGGTGCTGTTCGCCGACGAGCCCACCGGAGCGCTGGACTCGCTCAACGGGGAACGGGTGATGGAGCTGCTCACCGAAGCGGCCCGGGAGACCCGTGCCGCCGTGGTCCTGGTCACCCATGAGGCCCGGGTCGCCGCCTACTCCGACCGCGAGGTCGTGGTGCGCGACGGCAAGGCGCGGGACATGGCGGGCGTGCGATGACCGACCAGGAGACCGCGGCCCCGTCGCGCGGCGCGTTCGCCCGCTGGACCGCCGACCTCGCCATGGGCGCCCGGTTCGCCGTCACCGGCGGCCGGGAGAGCTGGGCCAGGACCATCATGACGGCGGTCGGCGTGGGGCTCGGGGTGGTGCTGCTGCTGTTCGCCTCCTCCGCCCCCAACGCCTACGAACTCCGTGAGGACCGGGGCGCGGCCCGCTCGACGTTCGACACCGGCACCCTTGACGAGTTGAAGGCGGGACCGGACACCCTCAGGGTCGCCGACGCGAACACCACCTTCCGCTCGGAGGACATCGAGGGCAAGGTGCTGGCTCCTGACGGGAACCAGCCGCCCGAGCCCCCGGGGGTGAACCGGGTCCCGGCCCCCGGTGAGATGTGGGTCTCCCCCGCCCTGAAGAAGCTCCTCGCCGACAACGAACTGCTGCGCGAGCGGCTGTCCTACCGCGTCGTCGGCACCATCGGCGACAGCGGGCTGTCCGGCCCGGCCGATCTTCGGTACTACGCGGGTGTCGACGGTGCCGTGTTCAAGCACGACAAGGGCCAGCGCATCGACCACTGGGGCACCCAGCCCTCGAACGGCCCCATCAACCCCGGGGTGCTGCTGCTGGTCATCGTCGGCTGTGTGGTGCTGCTGCTCCCCGTCCTGATCTTCATCGCGACCGCCGCGCGCTTCGGCGGCGAGCGGCGCGACCGACGACTGGCGGCACTGCGCCTGGTGGGCGCGGACAGTCATATGACCCGTCGGGTGGCCGCCGGGGAGTCGCTCTGCGGCTCACTCCTCGGCCTGCTGACCGGTGGGCTGCTGTTCCTCGGGGTGCGGGAGCTGGCCAGCAAGGTCGTACTCTTCGACGCCAGCTTCTTCGCCGCCGACATCCGTCCGTCCGTGCCGCTGGCGCTGCTCATCGCGGTGGTCGTGCCCGCCTCGGCCGTGGTCGTCACCCTGATCGCGCTGCGCGGGATCGCCATCGAACCGCTGGGCGTCGTGCGCAACGCCACCCCGCGCCGCCGCCGGCTGTGGTGGCGACTGCTCCTCCCGGTGCTCGGCATCGGGCTGCTGCTGCCGCTGGCGGGCGGCTTCGGCGCCAACAGCAGCAGCGGGGACCGGGAGATTTACCAGGCGGCGGCCGGTGCGGTCCTGCTGCTGGTCGGGATCACGGCGCTGCTGCCCTGGCTGGTGGAGGCCGTCGTCGAGAAGTTCGGCAAGGGCCCGGTGCCCTGGCAGCTCGCCACCCGGCGGCTCCAGCTCAGCAGCGGTACGGCGGCCCGTGCGGTGAGCGGTATCACCGTCGCCGTCGCCGGGGCCATCGCGATCCAGATGCTGTTCGCCACCGTGGAGGACGACCAGACCAGGTCCACCGGCCAGGACCCGTTCCGCGCCCAGATGGCCGCGACCCTCCAGGTCGACAACGGGAACCAGGCCGCGGCCACCTTCGCCAAGTACCGCGCCACCAAGGGCGTACGCCAGGTGCTCGGCACCACCTCGGGGTACGCGGCCGAGGCCCACCCCAAGAAGAAGCGGGCCACCGAGGACAGCCCGACCGAGTCGATCACGGTCGCCGACTGCGCCACCCTGCGCGAGATGGCCCGGCTCCGCCACTGCTCCGACGGCGATGTCTTCGTGGCCGAGGCCTCGTCCGACATGTACGCCCCGGACGAGCCCTCGTTCCTCAAGCCCGGTGTGCAGCTCAATCTGCGACTGGACGGGGATGGCGTTCCGGTGACCAAGAACCCGAAGCTGTGGACCGTCCCGCGCTCGGCCGAGGTCGTGAAGACGAAGACGGACCCGCAGGGTTCGGAGAACCCCGGCGTCCTGGCCACCCCGGGCGCCCTGGAGGTCTCCCGGCTCACCGATCCCACGGCCCAGGTCATGCTGGTACTGGACCCGAGGGTGCCGGACGCGCAGGAGTACGCCTGGAACACCAGCGCGACACTCTCCCCGACGATGGACGTGTACACCCTCACCAGCACCTCGGAGACCAACCAGTTCGCGACGCTCCGCAAGGCGCTGCTCATCGGCGCCACCGCGACCCTGCTGCTCATCGGGGCCAGCATGATCGTCTCAACGCTGGAACAACTGCGCGAGCGCAAGCGGCTGCTGTCCGTCCTGGTGGCCTTCGGCACCCGCCGCGCCACGCTGAGCTGGTCCGTGCTGTGGCAGACCGCCGTCCCGGTGGTGCTGGGCCTGGCGCTGTCGATCGCGGGTGGTCTCGCCCTGGGCACGCTGCTGCTCAAGATGGTCAACGAGCCCTGGACCGTGGACTGGGCGAGCCTGAGCCTGATGACCGGGGTGGGCGCGGGCGTCATCGTCCTGGTGACCCTGGTCAGCCTGCCACCGCTGTGGCGCATGATGCGCCCGGAGGGGCTGCGCACCGAGTAGCCGTCCACATCGCACCACAGGAGCCGGTGCGCATCACGAGGTGATGCGCACCGGGAGCGGACGCAGGGCGTCGCGCAGCGCGGAGGCGAACGTCTCGAACTCCTCCGCCCGCGCGGCGCCCGCGCGCATGGCCAGGGCGATCCGCCGGGAGGGTGCCGGATCGGCGAACCAGCCGGTGGTCAGATGGTCGCCGCGGCCGGTCTCCACCCGCAGCGCGGTACGCGGCAGCAGGGTCACCCCGAGCCCACCCGCGACGAGCTGCACCAGGGTGGCGAGCCCGGCCGCACTGGTGGTCACCGGGGCGCCCTCGGTCCGGCCCGCCTCCCGGCAGATGTCCAGCGCCTGGTCACGCAGACAGTGGCCCTCGTCCAGGAGCAGCAGATCCAGCTCCCTGAGCGCGTCGCGCGGAATGTCGCTGCGCCCGCCCAGCCAGTGGTCCTGCGGCATGACCAGGACGAAGTCCTCGTCGAACAGCGGCAGCTCGACCACGCCGGGGGCGCCGAGCGGCACCGCGAGCAGCAGCAGATCCAGCCGTCCGTGGGCCAGTCCGTCCAGCAGCGAGGCGGTCTGCTCCTCATAGACCTGGAGATCGAGGTCGGGGTAGTGCTGGTGCACCAGCCGCAGCACGGTCGGCAGCAGATAGGGCGCCACGGTCGGGATCACCCCGAGCCGCAGCACACCCGTGAAGGGCGCCCGGGCCGCCTCCGCCTCCTCCATCAGCTCGCCGACCGCCTCCAGGACGGTGCGGGCCCGCGCGGCCAGCCGCTCCCCCGCCGGGCTGAGCAGCACCTTGCGCGTCGTACGCTCCAGCAGTTGCACCCCGAGGGTCTCCTCCAGGGCGGCGACGGCGCCGGAGAGCGCGGGCTGGCTCATCCCGATGGCGGCCGCGGCGTCCCGGAAGTGCAGATGTTCCGCGACCGCGGCGAAGGCCCTGAGCTGGGACAGACTGGGCTGCCGCGGTTTGCCCGGAGTAGCGGGTACGGCCACTGATAACCACCTCCAATCAACATCACCGAGTCTAGCTATTTCACTGATCAATGCCAGCTGTGCCAGGGTGGGACTCGTCCAACCCCATGGAATCCCAGATCAAAAGGGCTTCCTACCCGAAAGCTGCAAGGAGAGCGCGTGCTCACTGTCGGTGACAAGTTCCCCGAGTACGACCTGACCGCCTGCGTTTCGCTGGAGACCGGCCAGGAGTTCGAGCAGATCAACCACAAGACCTACGAGGGCAAGTGGAAGGTCGTGTTCGCGTGGCCCAAGGACTTCACCTTCGTGTGCCCGACCGAGATCGCCGCGTTCGGCAAGCTGAACGACGAGTTCGCCGACCGTGACGCGCAGGTCCTCGGTTTCTCCGGTGACTCCGAGTTCGTCCACCACGCCTGGCGCAAGGACCACGCCGACCTGCGTGACCTGCCCTTCCCGATGCTGGCCGACTCCAAGCACGAGCTGATGCGCGACCTGGGCATCGAGGGCGAGGACGGCTTCGCGCAGCGCGCCGTCTTCATCGTGGACCCGAACAACGAGATCCAGTTCACCATGGTGACGGCGGGTTCCGTGGGCCGTAACCCCAAGGAGGTCCTGCGGGTGCTGGACGCCCTGCAGACCGACGAGCTGTGCCCGTGCAACTGGAGCAAGGGCGAGGACACCCTCGACCCGGTCAAGCTCCTCTCCGGCGAGTAAAGGTGAGCTGAATGGCACTCGACGAGCTGAAGTCCGCGCTTCCGGACTACGCCAAGGACCTCAAGCTGAACCTCGGTTCGGTGATCGGCAACTCCGAGCTTCCGCAGCAGCAGCTGTGGGGCACCGTCCTCTCCTGCGCGATCGCCTCGCGTTCGCCGCGGGTGCTGGCGGAGCTGGAGCCGGAGGCCAAGGCGAACCTGTCGCCGGAGGCGTACACCGCCGCCAAGTCGGCCGCGGCCGTCATGGCGATGAACAACGTGTTCTACCGGACCCGGCACCTGCTGTCCGACCCGGAGTACAACAACCTGCGCGCGGGTCTGCGGATGAACGTCATCGGCAACCCGGGTGTGGAGAAGGTCGACTTCGAGCTGTGGTCGCTGGCCGTCTCCGCGATCAACGGCTGCGGTATGTGCCTGGACTCGCATGAGCAGGTGCTCCGCAAGGCCGGTGTGGACCGCGAGACGATCCAGGAAGCCTTCAAGATCGCTTCCGTGCTCCAGGCCGTCGGCGCCACGCTGGACGCCGAGGCCACCCTCGCCGCGAACGGCTGAGCCGAGCGGCACCGGTAGCACGTACGACGAGGGGCGGGCCCCCCCCCGGGGGGGGGGGGGGCCCCCCGGGGGGGGGGGGGGGCGCGGGGGGGGGGCCCGGCGCGGCCGGGGCCGGGG
>NZ_JANCLX010000002.1:96073-100709 GCF_024295805.1 Streptomyces cucumeris | reverse complement strand
CGCCGGGGGGCCCGGCGCCCCCCGGTGCCCTGGCCCGCCGGGCCCCCCCCCCCCGCGGGGGGGGGGGGGCGCCCCTCGTCGTCGTTCCGCGGAACCGGCGGGTCAGCCGGACTCGTCGGTGCCCTTGGTCCCGCCCTTGCCCTTGCCGTCGGTGGCCTCACCGGGCGGCGCGGCCGAGGGCGGCGCGATGGGAGCCACCCCGATGGCCGTGGCACCGTGCGGTCCGGGTCCGGGACCTGCCGCCCGCAGGGCGTTGTCCTTGTTGTACGCGTGCAGATAGCCGACGACCGTATTGGTCACCGCCACCAGCGGCACCGCGACCACGGCGCCGCCGATCCCGCCGATCAGCGATCCGCCCGCGACCGAGAGCACCACGGCCAGCGGATGGACCCGCACGGCCCGGCCGAGGATGAACGGCTGGAGGATATGGCCCTCGATCTGCTGGACGGCCAGTACCACCAGCAGCACCATCGCCCCGGTGAACACCCCCTGGGTCACCAGCGCGACGACGACCGCCAGCGCACCGGAGACCACCGCACCGACCAGCGGGATGAAGGCGAACAGGAAGATGAAGACGGCGAGCGGCACCGCCATCGGCACATCGAGGAAGAACAGCCCGACACCGATGAAGATCGCGTCGATCAGAGCCACTATCACCGTGCCGCGCACATAGGCGGTCAAGGTGGCCCAGGCCCGCGGGCCCGCGCCCGCGACACCCTCACGGGCGGCGGACGGCACCAGCTTGAGGGTCCAGTTCCAGATCCTCGGCCCGTCGTAGAGCAGGAACAGTGTGCTGAACATCGTCAGCAGGATGCCGGTCAGCACCTCGACGACGACCGTCACGCCCTCCAGCCCGGCCGAGGTGATCTCCTCGGTGTTGGCGCCGACGGCCTCGCGCAGTGACTTGGCGACATGGTTGATCTGGGCCTCGGTCACATGGAACGGGCTGTGCAGCAGCCAGCGGCGCAGATCGTCGATACCGTCCTGGAGCTTGCTGGAGACCTCGTCGATGTTCTCCATCACCTGCCAGACGACGAACCAGATCACCAGTCCCATGACGACGAAGCCGCCGATGAAGGTGATGGCCGTGGCCAGCCCGCGCGGCACGCCGCGGTTGCGGAACCGGGCGACGGTCGGTTCCAGCAGCGCGGTGATCAGCAGCGCCACCGTGAAGGAGAGCACCACCAGTTGGATGGAGCTGATGACGCGCATCAGCACCCAGACCGTTCCGGCGAGCACCAGCAGCCGCCATCCGGCCTCGGCGGCCACCCGTACGCCCCAGGGCACGGCGGCCACCGGGTCGGGGCGGGCGGTGACGGCGGGCGCGTAGGCGGGCGGCGCGGGAACGCTGGCGGGTTCCGGAACGGCGGTTCCGCCCTCGCCGCTGCCCGCCTCCGCACCGGGACCGTGTGGACCGGACGGTGATGACGCGGCGCCGTCGGCGGAAGCGCCGGTTCCAGCCGGGCCGCGCGCACCGGAGCCGGAGGCGCTCGCGGCGCCCTCGTCGGCGCCGGAAGCGGCAGCCTGCTGGGTCTCGAGGCGGGTGGCGAGCCGGGACAGCCCGGCCCCCAGCCTGCCCACCCATTGCGGCAATCTGGACATTGGTCTTTCCCTACCCCCGTTTTCCCTCTGCTGGCCGTGATGACGTTACCGGCTGAGGACAGACGAAACCCCCGACCGGGTGCGGCCGGGGGTTTCGCGATGTGTGACGGTCGGTGTCGGCCGTGCGGCCGGCTCCGATCAGTACCAGTTGTTGGCCTGCCAGAACGACCAGGCGCCACACGGGCTGCCGTAGCGGTCGTTCATGTAGTTCAGGCCCCACTTGATCTGGGTGGCCGGGTTGGTCTGCCAGTCGGCACCGGCCGAGGCCATCTTGGAGCCCGGCAGCGCCTGGACCAGACCGTAGGCACCCGACGAGGCGTTGGTGGCCTTGTAGTTCCACCCGCTCTCGTGGTCCACGATGTTGCTGAAGCACTGGAACTGATCGCCGGGGATCATCTGGCGCGCGATCGACTGCGTCTCGGCGATCGTGTAAGAAGCCTGCTTGGGGATGCTGCCGGCGTCGCGCGACGCAGAGCGGCTCGCGACCTCCTGCTTCTTGTCCTCGCGCTCCTTGGCCAGCTTCTCGGCAGCCGCCTTGTCCGCGGCGGCCTTCTTGGCCTTCGCGTCCTTGGCAGCCTGCTTGCGGGCAGCTTCCTCGGCGGACTTCTTGGCCTCCGCGTCGGCGGCGGTGGACTGCACGTCCGCCTGCTGCGTCAGGGACGCGCCCTGTGCCACGGCCTGCTGGCCGGCGGGTATGTCCGCGAGGAGCGTCGAGTCGGCGGCGGTCGCCTCGATCGGGTCGGACGAGCTCTGCTGCTGCTCGCCACCCGCGGCGACACCGACGACGGCGCCCACAGTGGTGACCGCGGTGGCCGAGGCCACTGCGAATCCCCGGACCGAAATCCGGCTCACTCGGTTTCCTTCCAGCATCGCCCGCTTAGGTGACCTCGCGGGCGCAATCGTGCCCCTGGCGCTGGCTTCCCCTTGTTCCGTCCCCAGTGGTGCTTCGAAAGGGGTCGGCTGGTCACGGGAGGCACGGGCCCGGTGGGTCCTCCCGCGGGAGGGCCCGGAGGTGCTCGGGCGGCATACGGCGAACGCTCTTCAGTTCTGGTGCTGCTGTGCTTCGGTACCGCTGGGGGTACATGAGTGCCGTATGCGGGGCCTGACAGGACCCACACACTGCCGGACGCGGATGCCCGGAGGCAATTCTCCGCTGGGTGTGAAAGCTCACACCTCGTTTACGCCCAGGGATTTCTGGAAATCCCGGCGCAGCAAGACGCCGCGCGGCTAGGCTCTTTGGCCTTGCGCGCGGCGCCTTGTCGCTCATGCCGGTCCCAACCGGCCGCTACCTGCTCAGATGTGGCCGTCCTCCAGCATTTCGGTCACCAGTGCGGCAATCGGTGAACGCTCGGAACGGTTGAGCGTGACATGTGCGAACAGCGGGTGGCCCTTGAGCTTTTCGACCACCGCCACCACACCGTCATAGCGCCCGACGCGGAGATTGTCCCGCTGTGCCACATCATGGGTGAGAACCACCCGAGAGTTGGCACCGATGCGGGACAAAACGGTCAGCAGAACGTTCCGTTCGAGGGACTGCGCCTCATCGACGATCACAAAGGCGTCATGGAGCGAACGCCCGCGGATATGGGTGAGCGGCAGCACCTCCAGCATCCCGCGTCCGACGATCTCCTCGATCACCTCGGCGCTGGTCACCGCGGACAGCGTGTCGAAGACCGCCTGAGCCCAGGGGCTCATCTTCTCGGCCTCGCTGCCGGGCAGATAGCCCAACTCCTGCCCGCCGACCGCGTAGAGCGGGCGGAAGATCATCACCTTGCGGTGCTGCCGCCGCTCCAGTACGGCCTCCAGACCCGCGCACAGCGCCAGCGCCGACTTGCCCGTACCGGCCCGGCCGCCCATCGAGAGGATGCCGACCTCGGGATCGAGCAGCAGGTCCAGCGCGATGCGCTGTTCGGCGCTGCGGCCATGGATGCCGAACGCCTCACGGTCCCCACGCACCAGCCGCACCTGTCCGTCCGGGGTGACCCGGCCCAGTGCCTTACCCCGTTCGGACTGGAGGACCAGTCCGGTGTGCACCGGCAGTTCGGCGGCCTCGGGGATGAACGCGGTCTCGGTGGCGAACAGGTCATCGACCTGATCGGCGGAGACGGCGAGCTCCGCCATCCCCGTCCAGCCCGAGTCGGTGATCGCCAGCTCCGCCCGGTACTCCTCGGCGAGCAGACCCACCGAGGACGCCTTGATGCGCAGCGGCAGGTCCTTGGAGACGACGGTGACGTCGTACCCCTCGGCCTGGAGGTTTCTGGCGACCGCGAGGATCCGCGAGTCGTTGTCCCCCACCTGGCCGCCATGGTTCCGGAAGGCGGCCGGCAGGACACCGGGATCGGAGTGGTTCAGCTCGACACGCAGGGTGCCACCCAGTTCGCCGATCGGGATCGGAGCGTCCAGACGGCCGTACCGGATGCGGTACTCGTCGAGCAGGCGCAGTGCCTGCCGGGCGAAATACCCCAGTTCCGGATGGTGCCGCTTGGCCTCCAGTTCCGTGACCACGACGACGGGCAGCACGACTTCGTGCTCGTCGAATCGGGCCATGGCGCCTGGATCGGCCAGCAGGACGCTGGTGTCGAGGACATAGGTGCGCCGGTCGTTCACGCGGCGTTTTGCGCTGGTCACCACGGGTGGACGTACCCCCTCGGGAGAGGTTGGGGTGCGACGGCGTCGCGGGAGTGAGGTCCCCCCGTCACAGACGGGGGGCGGACCGGGCCGGGCCCTGCGGAGAAGGCCGGACACCGGCCCTCCGCGTCATACGCACGATCCGCACAGTCGTCCGTGTGCAAAGGGCCTCCCGGGCGAACGGCACGATGCCGTCCGCTGGCAATCCGACGATGCCCCGTCCCCGCTTGTCCACCGGGACAGGGCGTCGACCTGCAAGGGATATTCCCTCGAACGTGCGGAGCCATGCAACGGCATATGACGGCACGTATATGAACGTTGTGCGACCGGGGGGTCATACGACGGCCGGGGGCGGGCCCCCGGGGGGGGGCGGCCGCCGCCGGGGGAATGCGGGGGGGCCGCAGGG
>NZ_JANCLX010000002.1:0-96063 GCF_024295805.1 Streptomyces cucumeris | reverse complement strand
AACTTTTTTTATGTGGGGGCCCGGGGTGGCCCCCCCCGGGGGGGGGGCCCCCCCCCGGGGGGCCCCCCCCCCCGGCCGGTGAACTGCGGTGGGCGCGAAGGGGACTAGAAGCCGTACCTGCGGTGCCGGGCCGCGTAGTCGCGCAGCGCCCGCAGGAAGTCCACCTTGCGGAAGGCGGGCCAGAAAACCTCGCAGAAGTAGTACTCCGAATGTGCGCTCTGCCAGAGCATGAAGCCGGAGAGCCGCTGCTCACCACTGGTGCGGATGACGAGGTCCGGATCGGGCTGGCCGCGGGTGTACAGGTGTTCGGAGATGAGGTCGATGTCGACGACCTCGGCGAGCTCCTCGAAGCTGGTGCCCCGGCTGGCGTGCTCCAGCAGCAGCGAGCGCACCGCGTCGGCGATCTCCTGCCGACCGCCGTAGCCGATGGCGACGTTGACCATTATTCCGTCGATGTGCTCGGTGGCGTCCTCGGCCTCCTTCAGCACCGTCTGGGTGCGGGAGGGGAGCAGATCGCGGTTGCCCACGTGGTGGACCCGCCAGCGGCCGTCGGCCGCGAGGTCGCGCACCGCGCCCTCGATGATGCCGAGCAGCGGTACCAGTTCTTCCTCGGGGCGGTCCAGATTGTCGGTGGAGAGCATCCAGAGCGTGACGACTTCCACGTCCGTCTCGTTGCACCAGCCGAGCAGCTCCTGGATCTTGCTGGCTCCGGCCTTGTGGCCCTGCTCGGTGGTCCCGCCCGCCGCGCGGGCCCAGCGGCGGTTTCCGTCGAGGATGACGCCGATGTGCTTGGGCACCTGGGCATGGTCGAGGCGGCCTTCCACCCGGCGTGCGTAGAGCCCGTACACCAGGTCGCGCAACTTCACGTCTTCCAGCCCCTCAGTGCCTCGCATGGCTTGCCATGGCAGTCCGCCCCAAGGCCGACACACTACTGCGGGGCGGCTGGGCTGGCTAACCGGGCGGCCGGAGGGCGTCGCGCCCGGCCACCCCCTCCGGCCGCCGTATCCCTCCCTGGCGAGCGGTATAGGGTCACCTGTTCCCACCCCCGGACCTGGGACGACGCCCTGTGAACGACATCCACGCCCCGTACCGCGCCGCCGAGAGCCGCTACGACACCATGAGCTACCGGCGGACCGGGCGCAGCGGGCTGCTGCTGCCCGCCCTCTCGCTCGGCCTGTGGCACAACTTCGGTGACGACACCCCGCGCGAGACCCAGCGCGCCATCCTGCGCCGCGCCTTCGACCTCGGGGTGACCCACTTCGACCTGGCCAACAACTACGGGCCGCCCGCCGGATCGGCGGAGACGAACTTCGGCGAGATCTTCGCGCGCGACTTCCGCCCGTACCGCGACGAGCTCATCCTCTCCACCAAGGCCGGCTACCGGATGCAGCCCGGTCCGTACGGCGAATGGGGCTCGCGCAAGTACCTGCTGTCCTCCCTCGACGCCTCGCTGCGCCGGATGGGCGTCGACTACGTGGACATCTTCTACTCCCACCGCTTCGACGCGAACACCCCGCTCGAGGAGACGATGGGCGCACTGGCGAGCGCGGTCCAGCAGGGCAAGGCGCTCTACGTGGGCGTCTCCTCCTACAGCGCCACGCGCACCCGCGAGGCCGCCCGGATCCTGCGCGAGCTGAAGGTGCCCGCCCTGATCCACCAGCCCTCGTACTCGATGATCAACCGCTGGACGGAGGACGACGGACTGCTGGACACCCTCCAGGACGACGGCATGGGCTGCATCTGCTTCGCGCCGCTCGCCCAGGGGCTGCTGACCGACAAGTACCTGGAGGGCGTCCCCGAGGGGTCGCGCGCCGCCCAGGGCAAGTCGCTCGATCCGGCACTGCTCACCGAGGACACCGTGCGGCGGCTGCGCGGACTGGACGCGATCGCCCGGCGGCGCGGCCAGACGCTGGCCCAGCTCGCCCTGACCTGGGTGCTGCGCGATCCGCGGATGACCTCGGCACTCAGCGGGGCGTCCAGTGTGCGGCAGTTGGAGGCGAATGTCGCCGCCCTGGAGGGGCCCGCCCTCACCACGGAAGAGCTGGCCGAAATCGATTCCCTCGCACAGACCACCGAGGGTGTGAACATCTGGGCGGCCCGCAGCGAGTCGTAACCCTCAGTGATCAACTTGGTGGGTTCCGTCAGCCGGGCGACCGCCCGCCGGACCCCGTGAGCCCCGTAATAGAGCGGGCCGGTCCGTGGGGGGGGAGTACGGACCGGCCCGAGGGGGGGTTTCCACCATAACGCTTTGTGAGGGGATGTCCATGCATCGGCGAGGGTGACAATCAGCGCGGCGCTGACGTCATCCAGCCCCCAGGGCCCCCAGTACCAACCCGGCGCACGCCCCCAGGATCATGCAGGGGCCGAATGCCATGGCCGTTCCGCGCCGCGCCCGCCGGGTCATGACCAGGGCCGCCGCCGCGAGCGAGCCCAGCAGCAGCCCGGCGAGGGCGCCCATCAGGAGCACGTCCCAGCCGTACCAGCCGAGCGCGATCCCCAGCGTCAGCGCCAGTTTGACGTCGCCGAACCCCATACCGCTCGGGCTGATCAGGAACAGCACCAGATACGCCCCGCCCAGCACCGCACCGCCCAGCAGCGCCCGCGGCCACGACCCGGCGCTGTGCGGCAGCAGCGCCGCCGCGCCGAGCAGCGCCGCGGCCCCCGCCGCCATCGGCAGGGTGAGGACGTCCGGCAGCCGGTGCACCGCCAGGTCCACCCCGGCCAGCAGCACTCCCGGCGGGGCGAGCAGCAGCCACACCGCCAGCTCCGGCCGGGCGCCGACCGCCGCCGCCAGGGCCGCGCACACCACGGCGGTGAAGACCACCGCGACCGCGGTACCACGGCCGCCGTCCCATGCGCCGCCCCCGCAGTCCGGGCAGCGGGCCGGGCCGAGCCAGCCGCGGAGCGGACCGGTGAGCGTGTGCCCGCGCGGGCACACCGTGCGCCAGGGCTCGTCCGGTTCGACGGCCAGCCGGTGGAGAGGACGGGGCAGCAGCGCCCCAGCGGCCGCGCCGTACGCGGCGGCGAGGGCGGTCAGCAGCGGATGCACGGCCCGAGCCTACGGAAGGCGGGCCCGGGTGGAACACTGCACCGGAGGGGCGGAAAGGGGCGCGGCATGGGGCACGGACCGCATGAACCGCACGGGGCGGACGGGGCGGGCCCGTTGGGGGACGGCACCGGGACCCTGCGGATGGCCGGGGGTGCCGACGGCATCCCGCTGCTGATCGCCGCCTCCTGGCGGGCCCGCTCCCGCGGCCTGCTCGGCCGGGACGGGCTGACCGGCGCGATCCTGCTCACCCCCGCCGGCGGAGTGCACACCTTCCGGATGCGGTTCGCCATCGACGTCGCCTATCTGGACCGGCGGTTCACCGTGCTGGCCGTGCACACCCTGCGGCCGGGCCGGCTGGGGCGGCCCCGGCTGCGCGCCCGCCACGTCCTGGAGGCCGAGGCGGGTGCGATGGAGCGCTGGGGGCTGCGCCCGGGGGTGCGGGTCACCGTACTGCCCGGATCTTCTCCGGCCCACCCGCCTTCGCTACGCTGAGTCCCCGGTGTCATGGTGAGGACACATCCCCCGGCCGAGGCCGGGGGCGACGCGTTAGACGAGGTAGAGGTACAGGGGTAGGGGTAGCACGTTGACGACGACGGGCAAGATTCTGCGGTTCGACGAGTTTCGCGGCTACGGCTTCATCGCGCCGGACGACGGCGGCGAGGACGTCTTCATGCACGCCAACGACCTCCTGGACGAGAAGCACCTGTTCCAGCCCGGATCCAAGGTGCAGTTCGTCCCGGAGTACGGGGACAAGGGCCCCAAGGCGTCCGAGGTCCGCATCGTCGAACGTGCCGCCGGTCCGTCCGTGGTACGGCCGGTGGGCCCGGACACCGCTGACGACACCATGTGCGACGTGCTGTCCGCCGCTGAGTTCCGCGCCGAGCTGACCGAGGCTCTGGTCGAGGTGGGCGGCAATCTGACCGCCGATCAGATCAAGCAGGTCCGGCGGAGGATCATCGAGCTGGCCCAGGCCCACAACTGGATCGAGTCCTGACCGACCGGTCACCGGTCCGCGCGTCAGTGCGGGGGCGGGGGCGGCAGGGAGTCCAGACCGGGCGCCGGGGCGGGCCACACCAGCAGTACGGCGCAGGGCGCGTGGTCCACCACGAACCGGGTGGCGTGCCCCAGACTGTGCGGACCCAGCCGGTCGCGGTCCCCGTCCCGGGCGCAGACCAGTAGATCGACGCCCTCGGCCGCACGGACCACCTCGTGCTCGACCCGGCCGTGCCGGTCCAGCCGGACGGCGGGACGGTCCAGCCGCGCGGCGGCGGCCTCCAGCAGATCGGCCGCCGCGGTCCGGGCGAGTTCCTCCATCCGGTCACCGGGGTCGCGCTCGGGGTGCCCGCGGCCGAGCAGTCCGGCGAAGGCGGCGTGGGCGGCGCCCGCGATCTGGTCGTCGGTGACGTGGAGCAGCCGGACCTCGACCTCACCGGCCCCGCCCAGGGGTAGCTGGGCACGGGCGGCGTCCACCGTGGACCGCCAGGTCCCCTCGGTGATCCAGATCAGCGCGATCACGGTTCGCTCAGCCTCCGGTGGTCATCAGCATCGCCCACAGGGCCACGGTCGCGGCCACCACCGTGGCGGGCACGGTGAGCAGCCCGAGACGGGTGAACTCGCCCAGGCCCGCGTCGGCGTCCGCGTCATGGTGGCGGACGATACGCCGCCACAACAGGGTGGCCAAGGAACCCACATAGGTGAGGTTGGGGCCGAGGTTCACCCCGATCAGCACCGCGAGCACCGGACCCGGTCCGCTCTCGGCGGCGATCGGCAGCAGGGCCAGCACCGCGGGCAGATTGTTGATCAGGTTGGCCAGCACCGCCGCCACCGCGGCGACGCCGAGCAGTGCGGGCAGCCCCGTACCGCCGGGCAGCAGCCGGGCCAGCCAGTCCTCCAGACCGCCCGCCAGCACGGCCTGGACCACCACCCCCAGTGCCAGGACGAACAGGCAGAACAGCGGCCCGGCCGCGTCGATCAACCCCCGCACCGTGGCGGTGCGCCGCCGCAGCGCCCGTACCGCCAGGACCAGCGCGCCTGCCCAGGCCGCCCACGCGGGGTCGAGGCCGACGAGGGAGGTGCCGACGAATCCGGCCAGCGTCAGCAGCAGTACGGCCAGCGCGAACCGCGGCACCCGCGGCCAGCGGTCCGGCGGCGGCTGGGAGGTCCCGGCCGCCAGGTCGGCGGCGAAGAAGCGGCGGAAGACGAGGTACTCGATGGCGATGGTCAGCAGCCAGGCGGGGGCCATCAGCACCGCGAACCGGGTGAAGGACAGTCCGCTGGCCTCCAGGGCCAGCAGATTGGTGAGGTTGGAGACCGGCAGCAGCAGGGAGGCGGAGTTCGCCAGATGGGTGCAGGCGTACACATGCGGCCGGGACCGGGCGCCCAGCCGGGTCGCCGTCGCGAACACCACCGGGGTCAGCAGCACCACCGTGGCGTCCAGGCTGAGCACCGCGGTGACCACGGCCGCGACCGCGAACACCCCGCCCAGCAGCCGGTCGGTGCGTCCGGCGCAGGCGCGGGCCACCGCCTGACCCGCCGCGTCGAACAGCCCCTCGTCCGCGCAGATCTGGGCCAGCAGCAGTACTGCCGCCAGGAAGCCGACGACGGGCAGCAGACTGCGGGTCTCCGCCCACGCCTGCGCCGGCGAGACCGCCCCGACGGCCACCACCAGCGCGGCTGCGGGGACGGCGGCGACGGCCTCGGGCCAGCCCCGGGGCCGTACCACGGCGAACGCCAGCACCCCCAGCAGCAGGACGGCGGCGAGGCAGGTGGACACGACGGTGCTCAGGGCGGACTCCCCGCAAGGCTCCTGACGGACTGCGCACGGGTGGCGGCGGGCCCCCGCGGGCGGTGATGGACGCCCCCATCATGCGCCACGGCCGGGCCGCACCGCCGGGGACGGGTCGACGGCCCGGTGACCGGTCAGCCCGTACGGGGGAAGCTCACCTCGACCCGCCGGTTCTTCTTGCGGCCCTCCTCGGTGGCGTTGTCGGCGATCGGATACTGCTCGCCGTAGCCGCGGATCTCGTAGTTGACGGAGGCGTCCAGGCTGTCGGAGAGCTTGCGCTGCACCGCGTTGGCCCGCTTCTTCGACAGGGCGTCACCGTGGGCCGAGGAGCCGAGGTTGTCCGTGAAGCCGAAGACCCGGACGGTCTTCGCCTTCTGCTTCTCGATCTCCCCGGCGATCGCCCTGATCCGGGCGCTGGCCGCACCCCCGAGCTTGGCGCTGTCCTTGCCGAACAGCACCTCGGCCTGGAGGGCGAACTTCACCTTGGCGTTGGTGTCCTCGCGCCGCTCGTCGCCGTTGTCCGTCTCCACCACGGACTTGATGTCCAGCACCCGGCCCGGGGCCAGCCGGGCCCCCTCCGGCATCCGCAGATCGGAGTCCGAGCTGTCGATCTTGACCGGGGGCGTGGTGTCCGCGGGAGCGCCGGGGCCGGTGTCGGCCCGTGCCGCGGGAACGGGCGCGGCGGTCACCCACAGCGCGGCGGAGGCCAGGACGGCGAGGGCGGGACCGAAGCGCACGGCGGCGGGCCGGGGCGGACGGGACGTCATGGCGGGGCTCATCCGGAGAGCTCGATGCTGACGGACGGCATCGTGGGGATCTGGAAGTCGACTTCCTTGACGTCCTTGGGCGGAGCGGGGAACTGGGCGAACACCGGGCGGCTCTCATTGGGCTTGATGCCGGAGAGTCCGGTGGTGCACAGACAGAGCCCGTCGGTATCGCGCAGAACCAGGTAGCGCTTCTTTCCTGATTTGTCGATCAGTGACGCTCCCGAGAGGGACGAACGGGACTTGGCCAGCTCCTGTTCCTTGGAACTCCAGTTCAGGGCATAGAAATAGCCGCTGCCACGGTTGGTCAGGGTGCCGCTGACGGTCACGAAGCCACCACTGTCCCGAACGGCGGAATGCAGTCTGACCTCGACTCCGCCGGGCCCCTTCATCTGGCCGATCGACTTCGACGAGTCGGCCGCCGGCTCCTGCTCGCGTCCCTCCTCCTCGGAGGCGGTGGGCTTCTGTGGGGAGCCGTCGTCCGGCTTCTTCCCGTCGTCGCCGTCACCGCTGCCGCATCCGGCCACGGCGAGGGCCAAGCCCGCGACGAGCGCCGCCGCGGCAGCCCCCCTCCGGGCCTTCGTCGTGTGCCGCATGCTCATCGCTCGCTGTCCTTCACTCGGCTACTCGGGTTCGCGTGGTGTGCTCATCAATCGGCAAGGTGCACGGAGAAGAGGTCTTTGGCGTCGGGGAAGAGGTCGGGGTGGGCCGGATCGATCGTCAGGTCCGCACCGTCACAGCGGAGATCGACGGCGGGCTTGTCGTCCTCACCGCCTTCCCCGTGCTCATCGTCACCCTCGTCGTCATCGGCGGGTGGTTCGGACGTGGGCGTGGGGCTGGGCGTGGTCGAGACGGCGCACCGCGGGCTGACCACCGCCTTGGCCCTGGCCTTCGCGTACTGGCGCTCGGTACCGGGGATGACGGTGTCGCCCACCGGCTCACGCGTCCTGACCGTGACGGTGAAGGAGGTGGGCAGATAGCCCGGGGTGCACCCGGTGACCTCCGCGTCGTTCTTCCCCGCGAACCACCCGGCCTGCTCACAGGCGTTCCCGGCACCGAGCCCCCGGCCGTTCAGCAGATCGTCCCAGGCGCCGCCGTCCACGATCGCCTTCAGCAGTTCCGCGCGCAGCCGGTCGCGGTAGTCCTGGCCCGCGGCGAGCGCCGCCGCGTCGGCGGCGGTCTGACCGCCGTTGCGCGTCGCACCGGCCTGGCCCACCGCGAAGAGGGCGAGTGCCAGGAAGAGCAGGCCCGCCACCGCGGTGATGTAAATGGGAAACGCCTGCCCCGCGTCACTTCTGAGATCTCTGCGGGCTGTCACAGGACCGGTCAGATGCCGACGACCTGCGAGATTTTGTCGGAGATCGCATTGGCGATCGCCGTGCCGAAGTCCGTGGTCGACAGGACCAGGACGATGGCCACCACCACGGCGATGATTCCCAGGTATTCGATCGAGGTCTGCCCCCGGTCGTTCCCCACAGCACGCTTCCCCATCGTGTTCCCCTCCATGGGCTGCCGTCCCACTCTGGTCCGGCGACTCAACCCCCGTGGCGTCGCTCGCGACAGGAGCAAAGTACGCCGAAACACCGGCCGGGGAACAGTGCCTCACGCTCCGTTGCCTTCCCGATGCCCCGCGTTCGAATCGCGCCCGTGCGTCGCGCCTGCCACGGCTCATCCGTCTCACCCCCTCCCGGCCCGGGGAGCCGTCACCCGACGACTGTCCCACACCCGATTGCAACCGCGAAGGGCATTCATTCAATTGGGCAGTCAGTCCCCGGTGACCGAGCCGAAGTCCGTGCCGGAGCCGATGAAGAACCCGGCCACGAGCAGCACCATTGTCCCCGGCACCATGAAGGTGGTGATGACCATGGTCGCCTTCGGTACCGCCCGGGCCGCCCGGCGGCGGGCGTTCTGGGCATCGGTACGGCGCATGTCGTTCGCGATGGCGATCAGTGTGTCGACGATCGGAGCGCCTAGTTCCTCACCCTGCTGAAGCGCCGTGACGAATTGCGCGACCTGCTCGGAGTCATTGCGTTTGCGTAGTTCCTCGAATGCCTGGCGGCGGCTGACGCCCATGTCCATCTGACGCAGGGTGATGCGGAGTTCATCCGCCCAGGGGCCCTCGTACTTCTCCGCCACCCGGTCCAGCGCCTGGCGGAAGCTCAGCCCGGCGCTCACCACGACCGCCAGGACGTCCAGGAAGTCCGGCAGGGTGCGCTCGATGGCGTCCCTGCGCTCACGGACCGCCGCCCAGATGCCGACCTCGATCCAGAACAGCCCGAACGCCACCAGCACCAGTGCCAGCAGAAGCTGTCCCTTCATCAGCATCACCAGCGCGCCGCCGAAGCCGAGCGCGCCGTAGACCGCCCGCCGCGCGGCGTAGCGGTCTACCGTCAGACCGCCCGGATTGCCCGCCAGATCGATCCGGCGGCGTACCCTCGCCACCCGCTTCTCGCCCATCAGACGCAGCACCAGCGGCGCGTAGCGCATACCGAGCCGGTCGACGGCCGAGCCGACGGCCGTGGTGCGCGTCGCGCCGACCTCCAGCGCCACCGCGAGGTCGGCGGGCAGTTTCGCCTCGCTGCGGTACAGCGCGACGCCGTAGGCGGCACCCGCCACCGAGAGGCCGGCCGCCAGCGCCAGCAGCAGTCCGATTGCCATGATCCGGTCCGCTCCTCTTCCTTCCGTCCTCAGACGTCGATCTTCGACATACGACGGATGAGGAAGAAGCCGATCCCGTAGAGGACGAAGGCCACGACCACCGCGGCCTGGCCCCAGAAGGACGAGGTCATCCGGTCCAGCGAACCCGCCGAGATCCTGTTCATCAGCAACAGCGTCCCGATGCCCATCAGCGGGACGACATAGGCGGTCACGGTCACCTGGGAGAGCTGGGTGCGGACCTCGCGCCGGGTCTCCTTCCGCTCCTCCAGCGTCTGGGTGAGGTTGCGCAGCGAGGTGACCACCGCGCCGCCCGCCCGGTTGGACAGCACCAGGGTGGTGACCAGCACCACCAGTTCCCGGGACGGCAGCCGCCGGGCCAGCTCCTCCAGCGCGTCCTCGATCGAGTGACCGACGGCCAGTTTGGCGGCGACCTTGGCCAGCTCCTCGCCGGCCGGGGCCTCCATCTCGTCGGCTGCCATCGCCAGCGCGGTGCGCAGCGCCAGCCCGGCCTGGGTGGCGTTGGCCAGGATCCGGGACAGCTCGGGGAGCTGGTTGATGAACCGTTCGATGCGCTTCTGGCGCTGCCAGTTGAGGTAGGCGAAGGCGGCCCAGACCGCGATCACCGCGGCGATCGGTCCGAAGAACGCGGCCAGGAGCGAGGCCGCGACCACCCACAGCCCGGCCGCCGCGGCGGCCGTGTAGACCACGAACTCCGCGGGTGTCAGCTCCAGGCCGGTCGCCGCGAGCCGCAGCTCCAGCCTGCTCCCGGCCGAGGTGGTGCGCAGCCGCCGGTCCAGCCCGGCGAAGCGGCGCGCACGGCCGGTGGGGGCCTCGGGTCCCGCGTCCGAGAGCCGGTCGATCAGGGCGCGCTGCTGCTCCTTGCCCCGGGCGTACGCATGCGCCCCCGCGACCCCCAGCGCGCCGCACACCAGCGTCGCGCCGAGCGCCACCGTGGCCAGACGGTCCATGCCCGGCTACCTCCGTTCCCTCGGGTCGTACGCGGAGCGGTCGAACTCGGCGCCGCGGGTGGTGAGCTGGGCCGGGAAGGCGGCCACCCCGAACGCGGGCGGCACCGACTCGTTCGCCATCCGCAGCCGCTCCGCGATCCGCTCCGGCAGCGGGTAGTACCCGAACCGGCCGTGCACCACGCGGTCCGCGGCCATCGGCTCGGCGTCGAACCGGCAGACGGTGGCGATGCGGTACTCCTCGTGGCCGTGGCTGTCGAGCAGCGCGATCTCACTGATCCGCCGTGAACCGTCGGCGTGCCGGACGAGCTGGACGATACAGTCCACGGCGCTGTTGATCTGGTCGCGCAGCGCCTCGTACGGAATGGCCACTTCCGACATCGAGGCGAGGGTCTGGAGCCGCATCAACGCGTCCTCGGCGCTGTTGGCGTGGACGGTGGCCAGCGAGCCGTCGTGTCCGGTGGACATGGCCTGGAGCATGTCCAGCGTCTCACCGCCGCGTACCTCGCCGACGATGATCCGGTCCGGACGCATCCGCAGTGAGTTGCGGACCAGGTCGCGGATGGTGATCCGGCCCTTGCCCTCGACGTTCGGCGGCCGGGACTCCAGCCGGATCACATGCGCCTGCTGGAGCTGGAGTTCGGCGGCGTCCTCGACGGTGATGATGCGCTCGCCCTCCGGGATCAGCCCGGAAAGCGCGTTGAGCAGCGTGGTCTTCCCGGAACCGGTCGGTCCGGAGACCACCACATTGCATTTGGCCCGCACCAGCGCGGACAGCAGGAGCAGCATCTGCTCGTCGAGCGTCCCCATGCCGATCAGCTCGTGCAGGGTGTAGGCGCGGGGGAAGCGGCGGATGGTGAGGGTCGCGCCGGTGAGCGCGAGCGGCGGGATGATCACGTTGACCCGCTCCCCGGACGGCAGCCGGGCGTCGACCATCGGGTTCGACTCGTCGACCCGGCGGTTGACCGTGGAGACGATCCGCTCGATGGTCTGCATCAGCTGCTCTTCGGAGGCGAACCGGACCGGCACCTGTTCCACCCGGCCCGCCCGCTCGACGAAGATCTGGTCCGGTCCGTTGACCATGATCTCGGTGATGGAGGCGTCCTCCAGGAGCGGTTCGAGCACCCCGAGCCCGAGCGCCTCGTCCACCACCCGGCGGATCAGCTGGGCCCGTTCGCCGGTGGACAGTACCGGGCCCTCACGGCTGATGATGTGCCCGAGCACCCGCTCCAGCCGGGTGCGGCGCTCGGCCGCGGCGAGCGAGGACATCTCCGCGAGGTCGATCTCCTCCAGCAGCTTGGCGCGGTAGACGGGAACGAGATGTCCGTCCTGGCGCCCCTCTCCCTCACCGGGCCGCTCGGGCACGGTGATACGGGCCCGCAGGCTCATCGGTCCCCTCCCCCGGCCACCGCGCCGCCGATGTCGTCCGACCCGTCGTCGCAGGGCATCGTGGCGCTCCTCCTGGCACTGCCGAAGTCGAACCCGGGGATCACGGAGGGGATCTCGACGGTGGCGGTGGCCGATGCCTGACCGCCCCCGCAGCCACCGCTGCTGACGTCCGCGCCATCGGCCAGCCAGCCGCTCATCGCCGCCTGTCCGGCCGCGGACGGACTGGTCCGTGAGGTGTCCAGCGACGCGGTCCGCGCCGCCGCCCGCGCCGCGGTCCCGGCCTGCTGCGCGGTGTACGCGGCGAGCCCGAGCTGTACGGCGGCCAGCGCGACGATGAGCAGCACCGGCAGGAACCCGAGGAACTCGATGGACGCCGACCCCTCGTCCCACCGCCGCGTGCCGCCGGGGCGGCGGCGCGGCCCGCCACGGGTCCACCCGGCCGCACCACCGACCGCCCGGCCCGCCGGACGGGACGGCCCCGCGGGCGTGCGACTACTCATCGCCGCCCGCCAGGGTGGATTCGTCGGTCGCGCCCGCCGTGCCGGTGACCGTCCAGGGGAAGTCGGCGGCGCCGGGGAAGAGGACGGGGACCTTCAGGCTGACCGTGGAGGTGAACAGGCCGTCGGCCCCGGCGCCGCAGGAGATCGAGGAGCTGCCCCGCCAGGCGCCCGGGAGGTCCTTCTCGGCGGCGGCCCGGCAGGCGGCCGCGCCGCCGCCGTCGGCGGCGCCCGCGCGGGCGCCCTTGTCGGCGGAGTTGCCCGCCAGCGAGTAGGTGTAGCCGACGAGGACGAACTGCCAGATCACCGCGAGCACGATGAGGGCCAGCGGCAGGACGCCGAGGAACTCGACCGTGACCTGGCCGCGGTCGCCGCGCTTGCGGAGGAAGGATCCGGTCGTGGACGAGGACGGCGGGACCTCGCCCAGCGCCTCCGGACCGGTGTCCGGTCCGGCACCGGCGCCCGGACCACCCGCCCCTATGGCACGGCGCCGCCGGAGCCCCGGCAGGGTGCGCTCACCGGACCCGGCCGCGTGGCCGCCCCGGTGGGCGCCGCGGCGGCCGCCACCGCCGCTCCCTCCCGGGGCCGCGGACGCCGCGTCGGCCAGGCCGAGTTCCCCGGCCAGCCCCCACAGCGCCTGTCTGACGGCGGACTTGGCGTCCAGATCCTGCATCCGGCCGGAGTCCACGGCGGGCTGGAGCTCCTTGAACCCGGCGGGGATCGCGGTACGCGCCACCGTGGTGCCGGTGGCCCGTGCGACCAGCTGCGGCTGGATCTCGGCCTGCCGGGTGTGCCGGTTGACGACGGTGACCGTCTCCTCCGCCTTCCGCACCTGGAGCCGGTCCCACAGCCGCACCATGCGCTTGGCCGCGCGGACCGCGACCACGTCCGGGGTGGTGACCAGCAGCGCGATATCGGCGGTCTCGACGGCGGCCGCGCCCGCCGAGGTCATCTGGGTGCCGCAGTCCACCACCACCAGTTCGAACCGGGACCGCAGCGCCGCGATGACCTGCCGGGCGGTGCGGTCGGTCACCTCCTCGCCGCGTTCCCCCTCGGCGGGGGCCAGCAGCAGCCCCAGACCGGTCTGGTGGGTGAAGACCGCGTCCTGGAGCACCCGTGGGGAGATGTCGGTGATCTGCGCCAGGTCGGCGATCGACCGGCGGAACTGGACGTCGAGGTAGGAGGCGATATCGCCGGACTGGAGGTCGAGATCGACGAGCGCGACCGTACGGCCCGCGGCCCGCGCGGCCAGCGCGAGCTGCACGGCGGTCACCGTGGTGCCGACGCCGCCCTTGGCGCCCGTCACCGCGACCAGCCGTCCGCCGGGGCCGGTGGCCAGGGTGTCCCCGCCGCCGCCGAGGTGGCGCCGGACCCCACCGGCCCACTGGGCGGCGCCGTGCACCCGGGCCGCCAGCTCGTCGTAGGACAGGGGTATCCCGGCGATACCGCGGGCCCCGGCGTCCATCGCGGCCGAATACAGCGCGGGTCCGGCGTCCGCGGTCACCAGCACCACCCCCACCGCGGGGAAGCGGAGTGCGATCTCCCGGATCACCTCCAGCGCGGGGGCCGGGCCGATGCGCTCATGGACGAGGACGACCTCCGGCAGCTCCTCCAGGGAGGCGGCGGCCAGCGCGGCGAGGGTGTCGAGCAACCGGGTCGAGTCGCCCACCGGCGCCGACGGCTCGACACCGGGCAACTGGCCGAGCAGCCCGCCGAGGGAGCGGGCGGCGTCGGGGTCGCCGACGGCCGGCAGAATTCTGATCGTCACCGCGGCACCTCCTCACTTACTCATTTGTCGCCGTCGAGGGTGTAGCTGCGGTCGCCGGGCGCTATCGGACCGTCCCCGCCGGGGGCGACCAGCGCGAGCCGCACGTGCGAGGCGAAGGACTCGGCGTACGCGACCCGCTGCGCGTTCTTGGTGTCGAGCGCGAAGGTGATCGGTACGGCCTTGTCGACACGCCGTTCGTCGTCCTGGTCCGGCTCCAGCGCGGTGAGTTCGCCGACGTCGATGACCCGGGCGCCCGCGACGATGAGCTTGGAGACCGGTTCGTCGCGCTGTCCCTTGCCCTCGAAGGTGGCGTAGATGTTCACCTTCGCCCCCGGGTTGATCTTGCCCGCGACACCTGTCGCCGCGTCGATCATGATGGCGATCTCCTGCTGTCCGGCCTTGAGGGCGGGACGGTTCACGATCATGTCGTCCTGGAGCAGCGACCCCTTGTGCAGCGGGGTCACGGCTATCTTGCCGCGGATGTCGTCGAGGTCGGTGACGGCGGTGGACGGCACCCATCGCTCCGGCATGGAGACCTTCTCGAACTGCCCGGTGTCCAGGGCCTGGTAGGCGGGGACGTCCGAGGTCAGCTTGTAGGCGGTGGTCTCGGGCCCGACCTTGGACTCCACGTCGTCGATGACGGAGAGCACCCCGGCGAACGCGCCGATGGCGCACAGGACCGACAGGAGCAGCAGAACGACTCCGCGGCGCTGGCGTGAATTCATGGGACGGACAACCTCGTTCGGGGACGGGGGGACGCGGGGACGTCAGCTGCTGGTCAGAGCGGGGCGGTGGGCCGGGATCAGGGCGGCGGGGATGTCATCGCCGCGCGCCACCGGCGCGGAGCAGAACGCACAGCGGTCCCCGATGAGTTCGAAACCGCACCAGTGACACTCCTCCCGGCGCACCGACGCCACGAGCTGGTAGAGGACGGACAGGTCGGGGATGGCCGCCGCGAACTCGATCAGCTTCGGGGTGCCCCACCACCGGGCGGCGTCCGGGGAGGGCTCCACCAGCTCCACGTCCCGGATGCCCCAGGCGGGTGCGAGGGCGCCGGTGACCCAGTCCTCCCGCCCGGCCACCGAACCGTCCCGGTGGCCATGGCTGTTGAGCGCCCCGGGGGCGACCGTCATCCGGGTGCCGTACGAGGGGGCGGGCAGCACCCCGTCCGCCCCGGCCTTCACCAGCCGCGGGGTGGGGTGGGCGAGCACCGCGAAATGGGTGCCGGGCAGCCAGGACTTGACGTGCGAGGTGAGCCCGACCGGCACCCGGTCCAGCCGGGCGACGCTGCCGAGCAGCGCACCGGCGTGGATGTAGTGGGCCAGCAGCCGGGCGGCGCAGGCGAGCACCCCGGGGCTGAAGTCGGAGAGCGAGAGCTGCCGGAGCTGACGGGCCAGCACGGCCACGGCCAGCGGCGGAAGTTCGAGAGGCACCAGCGCCATCCGGTCGCTCTCCAGGACGGCGCGCAGGGTGTGCAGTCTGCGGATGACGGGCGGCGGGGTCGCGGCGGGATAGAGCACGACCAGATGACCCTGCCGGTCCAGCAGCGCGGTGACCTCGGCGAGCGCGTCGTCGAGCGGCTGCTCCCGCGGCGGGCGGAGCACAACGGCCGACGGGGTCTGCCCGTCGGGCGGCGGAAGCACCAGCTCGCGGCCGGTGACTGCTATCGCGGTGGGCACGTCGGCTACCCCGTCTCACATCGGCACCGAGCGGCCGCGGCCGCAGGTCGTCACGCCGTTCCTGGTGCATCGTCACTTTATCCACGAAAGCCGCGTGAGAGAACAGTTCCTCTGCGTTACGGCCACCTGGTTCGGCGGTCTGCCGCGCATTCCCTTGACAACCCAATTGGTCTGAACCAACTTGTACGGCACGCCTCAGGGGCCCCTGGACGCGCACTCGCACCACCTCCCCCCATCCCCCACGTATGGAGGCTGTCGTGATACGCGCACGGTTCGGGAAGAGCCTGATCGGCGCGGCGGCCGCGGTCGCCCTCGGCGCCGGAGGACTGCTGGCGTCCGGCGCCGCCGAGGCGGCCGGGACACACCCCGCGGCGGCCGTCCCCGCGCACGCCGTCACCGGCTACTGGCAGAACTTCGACAACGGCGCGACCGTGCAGAAGCTGGCGGACGTGCCCGGCGAGTACGACATCATCGCGGTCGCCTTCGCGGACGCCACCGGCTCGCCCGGCGCCGTGGACTTCCATCTCGACCCGGCCGTCGGCTACGGCAGCGAGCAGGAGTTCAAGGACGACATCAAGGCCGAGCAAGCGGCCGGGAAGTCGGTCGTCCTCTCCGTCGGCGGCCAGAACGGCACCGTCTCGGTCAGCGACGACGCCTCGGCGAACGCCTTCGCCTCCTCGATCACCGGCCTCATGGACGAGTACGGCTTCGACGGCGTCGACATCGACCTGGAGAACGGGCTCGACGCCACCTATATGACCCAGGCGCTCCGGGCGATCCACGACAAGAAGAGCGATGTCGTGGTCACGATGGCACCCCAGACGATCGATATGCAGTCACCGTCGAACGCCTACTTCAAGACCGCCCTGGGCATCAAGGACTTCCTGACGGTGGTCAACATGCAGTACTACAACAGCGGTTCGATGGTGGGCTGCGACGGCAAGGTCTACTCCCAGGGTTCGGTGGACTTCCTCACCGCCCTCGCCTGTGTCCAGCTGGAGAACGGACTCGACCCGTCACAGGTCGGCCTGGGTGTCCCCGCCTCCCCGCGCGGCGCGGGCTCCGGCTACGTCGAACCGGGCGTGGTCAACGCGGCGCTGGACTGCCTCGCCAAGGGCACGGGCTGCGGCAGCTTCAAGCCCTCCCGGACCTACCCGGGCATCCGGGGCGCGATGACCTGGTCCACCAACTGGGACGCGGCGAACGGGAACGCCTGGTCGAAGGCGGTCGGCCCGCATGTCCACGGGCTGTAGCTCCGGCCCGGTCCGACGCGGTCCGGCTACCGCAGGGTGAGCAGCCAGCGGACGATATCGGCGGTCGCGGCGACGTTGGAGCCCAGATGCCGTGAGCGTTCGTGGTCGACGGCCCCGAGGTCGATGACCGGAGCGTCCACTCCCTGGCGGCGCAGGGCGGCCCGGCAGACCGCGGTGTTCTCCACCGCGGCCTGCTCGTCGCCCCGTGCCAGGTACAGCCGGGTTGGCACCCGCGGCGCCCAGTCGGTGCAGACGCCGTCGGTGGCGCGCAGCGCGGCGGCCATCCCCTCGTTGGGCTCGGCGAGGATCCTGCGGCCGTACGGGGTCAGCAGCTCGTCGAGGGTCCCCGGGGTGCCGTTCATGATGTCCCGCCCGGTGTGGGCACCGTCGAACAGTGCCTCGACGGTCTTCGCGTAGCGCGGCTGGAACACCTCCTCGGGGCTGTCGTACACGGCGTGCAGCCGGTTGAAGGCGACCAGGGCGTACGCCGCGTAGATCACGCTCGACTTGGGCTCGAGCCTGCCGTCGAGCACCGCCCGCAGCTCGGTGCCGCCGAAGTCGTACGCCCCGCTGACCGGGGCCAGCGCACCCAGCCGGAACCAGCGGTCCTCCCCCGCCTGGAGGGAGCGGGCGAGGCCGAGCGCGGCCGAGGCGCCCTGCGAGAAGCCGGTGACCGCCACCTCGCGGTCCAGGGTGTGGCCGGTGCGCGGCGCGAAGGCGCGGGCGGCGCGGAGCATGTCCAGGGAGGCGGTGGTCTCCGAGGGAACGTCCATCCAGGGGTGGGGGCCGGGGCCGGTGCCCATCCCGAGGTAGTCGGGGGCGACCGCGGCGAACCCGGCGGCGGCGTAGGTCACGGGCGGGCCGGTCAGGAAGGCGCGCCGCTGCATCGAGGGGGCGTCGCTCTTGTGGGCGCCGGTGCCATGGGCGAACGACACCGGGCGCAGCCTGCCGTCGGCACCGCGCGGGAGGACCAGCAGCCCGCTGGCGGTGGTCGGCCGTCCCTGGGGGTCGACGGTGCGGTAGACCAGCCGGTAGGCATCGACGCCGTAGCGGGCGGTGCGGGCGTCGAATCCGGCGGAGGTCAGCTCGGCGGCGACGTCCTTCGGCCCGGCCAGGGTGTAGAGCCGCTCGGCCGACACCAGCGACCCCCGGCCGTGCAACTGCCGCTGTCCGCCGGGCGCGGAGGCCGACGCTCCGGCGGCGGGAGCGGCGGCCGTGGCCGCGGCCGGGACGGCGGTGCCCGCCAGCAGCAGCGCGGCGCAGAGGGCGGCCGCGCGGGCCGTGGTGCGGCGGTTCACATGGATGCGCATGGGGTCCCCGTTTCTGACGCGGTGTGACGAGGACCCCAGCCTTCCGTGCGGTACCCCGGGGGCGCACTGGTGGCCGCCCCCGGGCCGGGGTGTTGGCAGCACCCCTGTTCCGTTCGGTCAGGGCTTGGGCAGCTCACACTCCGGGAGTGCGAGGTCGATCTTGTTGCCGGTGGTCAGACAGCGGGTGATGCCGTAGGTCTGCTGGGCGTAGTTGATCCCCTGGCGGACCGTCACGGTGCCGTTCTCGTCGACCTCGCAGGGGTTGTTCAGGGTGCACCGGCCACCGCTCTCGTTACCGGTGTTGTTCACGGCCACGACCTTGCCGGACGCGGTGTCCACGACGGGCGAGCCCGAGGTTCCGCCGATCGTGTGACAGGCCGGGGTGTAGCGGACCGAATCCTTCCAGGTCCACTCGCCTTCCTTGAGACGGTACGCAAATCCGTCGATATTGCAGGAGTAGATCCTCTTCCAGTAGCCGGAGACCACATTGATGCTGGTGCCCTGGACCGGGTGGCTGTCGGACAGCGACAGGGCCTTGATGCCGTACCGCTGTTCGATCTGGGCGTACGTCGAGCTCAGCTCGTACAGCGAGATGTCGGTGTCGGTCATCGTCGCGTACGCGACCTTGGTGGCCCGCAGCGTGCCCGCACTGGCACCGGAGCTCTTCAGCAGGGTGAAGCTGCGGGTTGACGGCTGGTCGACGATGACCTCACCCGCGGCGGGGAAGCCGCTGGACAGACAGTGTCCGTTGGAGAGCACGAGCGCCGGATCGGTGTCGGCGGAGCCCGGGGCCCGGACGACCGAACCCGAGCAGTTGCTGAGGGCCACCGTGCCTGCGAAGCCCACCGCGCGGGCCGTGTCCGCCGCCGGAGCGGCGGAGGGGGTGGGGGTCGCGGCCACCGTGGGGGTGGCGCCGGTGCCCAGGACGGCCGCTCCGGCGAGTAAGAGGGCCGACAGCGCACCGGCGAGAGGTCTGTTCATGGGGGGTTTCCTTCCCTCGGTGAGGAGTTCTTTCCCCGACGACCATTTCCCACCCTTGACCGTGTCATGCACATGGCCGAACACTGGCGCAGCAGTCGCTCGCCTTTCACCCCCACAGGAGAAACACACCCCCCAGGAGAACTCATGCGACTACGCATTCGCGGCAGACGGGTCTCCGCCCTCGCCGCACTGCTGGCCCTCGCCCTCGCCGCCCCCATCGCCGCCGAGGCCGACGACCCGCCGTCCGCACGCGCGTCCGGTGCCGCCGCCGGAGCCAAGGCATCGGCCGATGAGCAGGTGACCCAGTACCAGGTCGCGGGTCCGGCCACCCGTAAGGAACGGTCCGCGGTCGCCGCCACCGGTGTCTCCATCGACGAGGTGGACGCCCGCTCCCTCGTGATCACCGCCGACGCCGCGCAGGCCAAGAAGGTGCGGGCGCTGGGCTACCGGCTCACCGCACTGGACGGTCCGCCCGACCGCGCCGGGGCCGGCGCGGCCCGGCCCTTCGACTTCCCCTCCTCCGATGCGCGGTACCACAACTACGCCGAAGCCAACGCCGAGATCGACAAGGCGATCGCCACGTATCCGGCCATCCTGAGCAAGCGCGTCATCGGAAAGTCGTACGAGGGACGGGACATCGTCGCCCTCAAGATCAGCGACAACGTGGCCAGTGACGAGGACGAGCCCGAGGTGCTGTTCACCGCGCACCAGCACGCGCGCGAACACCTCACGGTGGAGATGGCGCTGTATCTGGTGCACGAGCTGACGGCCGGTTACGGCAGCGATTCCCGGATCACCAAGGCCATCGACGGCCGTGAGATCTGGATCGTCCCGGACCTCAACCCGGACGGCGGCGAGTACGACATCGCCACCGGCCGGTACCGCAGCTGGCGTAAGAACCGCCAGCCCAACTCCGGGTCCTCGTCGGTCGGCACCGACCTCAACCGCAACTGGGACTTCAAATGGGGCTGCTGCGGCGGCTCCTCGGGATCCCCCGGCTCCGAGACCTACCGCGGTGCGCGCGCCGAGTCCGCCCCCGAGGTCAAGGTGGTCGCGGACTTCGCCCGCAGCCGGGTCGTCGGCGGCAAGCAGCAGCTCAAGGCCGCCATCGACTTCCACACCTACAGCGAACTGGTGCTGTGGCCGTTCGGCTGGACGACCAGTGACACCACCACCGGGATGACGAAGGACGACCGCGACGCCTTCGCGGCCATCGGCAAGAAGATGGCCGCCAGCAACGGCTACACCCCCGAGCAGTCGAGCGACCTCTACATCACCGACGGTTCCATCGACGACTGGCTGTGGGGCGCCGAGAAGGTCTTCGCCTACACCTTCGAGATGTACCCCTCGTCCTTCATCGGCGGCGGTTTCTACCCGCCCGACGAGGTCATCGAGCGCGAGACCGAGCGCAACCGGGACGCGGTGCTCCAACTCCTGGAGAACGCGGACTGCATGTACCGCTCCATCGGCAAGGAACAGCAGTACTGCACCAGCTGACCCGGTGAGATGGCCGCGAGCCGTCCCGGCGCACCCCGCCGGGACGGCCCGCAGGTCCGGACTCCCTTCGGGGAGACCGGCGTCCGCCCTAGATCACCAGGCTGAGCAGACCGGCGACCACGAAGCCCGCCACCGACAGCACCGATTCCAGCACCGTCCATGACTTCAGGGTGTCCCGCTCGGATATCCCGAAGTACTTGGCGACCATCCAGAACCCGCCGTCGTTGACATGCGAGGCGAAGATCGAGCCCGCCGATATCGCCATGATGACCAGCGCCAGATGGGCCTGGGAGTAGTCGCCCCCGGCCAGCATCGGGGAGACGATCCCGGCCGTGGTGACGATCGCGACCGTCGCCGACCCCTGCGCGACCCGCAGCACCAGCGCGATCAGCCAGGACAGCAGGATCACCGGCAGCCCCGCGCTGTCGAAGGCATCCGCCAGCGCCTGGGCCACCCCGCTCCCCTTGAGCACCGCGCCGAACACCCCGCCCGCGCCCACCACCAGCAGGATGTTGCCCACCGGCTTGAGCGAGGCGGTGCACACCGACTCCAGCGAGTTCCGCGACCAGCCGCGCCGGATGCCCAGCAGGTAGAAGGCGAGGAAGAGCGCGATGGTCAGCGCCACGAAGGGATGGCCGAAGAACTCGATCACCGAGCGTCCGGTGCTCGGGTCCAGCGCGACGGAGGAGAACGTGGCGCAGAGGATGAGGACCAGCGGGGTGCCGATGATCGCCAGCACCGTGCCCACCGGTACCGGCCGCTCCGCCGGAACAGCGCCCGCCGCCCGCTGTTCGGCCTCGACCGCGGCCCGTGCCTCCTCGGCCGCCTCCACCATGTCCTGCGGTACGGGGACGAAGAGCCGCCGGCCGATCCACGCCGCGTAGACCCAGGCGGCCAGCACCGAGGGCACCCCGACCAGCACGCCCATCAGGATGACCCAGCCCAGGTCGACATGGAGCAGCCCGGCCGCGGCCACCGGACCCGGATGCGGCGGCAGGAAGGCATGGGTCATGGACAGCCCCGCGAGCAGCGGCATGGCGTAGAGCACGATCGACTTACCGCTGCGCCGGGCGGCCGCGTAGACGATGGGCGCCAGGACGAAGATGCCGACGTCGAAGAAGACGGGTATGCCGAAAATGAGCCCGGTCAGCCCCATCGCCAGCGGGGCCCGCCGCTCGCCGAACAGACCGAGCAGCCGCGAACTGAGCGCCTCGGCGCCGCCGGAGACCTCCAGGATCGCCCCCAGCATGGTGCCGAGGCCGATGATGATGGCGATATGGCCGAGGATGCCGCCCATCCCGGTCTCGATGAGCGAGACGGCGTCGGACTTCTGGACGGTGCCGAAGAGTTCGGTGACCGAGAGCCCGGCGGCCAGGCCCACCGCGATGGAGACGCCGAGCAGTGCCACGAAGGGCTGGAGGCGGATCTTGATGATCAGGTACAGCAGGAGCGCGATACCGAGGGCGGCGACGGTCAGCAGTCCTGCGGTGCCGGGGATGACCGTCAGCAACCCACCGGTGTGCGGTGGGGTCTGCGCAGCGGAAGCGGCCGCGAGCAGCATGGGGAACTCCCGAAAACGGGTAGGGGGCAGCGCCGCACGGCGGAGGACCGCGCGGTCGGGGAGCCGGGATGAGGTTGATCGGAACTCCGTGTCCTGCGGATGTGGGGGGTTGGCCGGAGGAATCGGGGACGGAAGGGGGACCGCGGCGGGCGGGGCGGGGGAAGCCCGGGTGCACTACGGGGGATGGGGCCTCACACACCCCCCGCCCGCCGCGGGGATCGGGGACGGGCGTCAGCCGAGGACGGCGAGCGCGTCGATCTCCACGAGCAGTCCGGCGGGGAGCCCGACGTAGATCGTGGTACGGGCCGAGGGCGCTTCCTTCAGGTCCGCGAAGAACTCGTCGTAGAGGGCGTTGAACTCGGCGAAGTGGGCGGTGTCGGTGAGGTAGATGCGGATCATCATCACGTCCTCCCAGCTCGCCCCGCCCTCCTCCAGGACGGCCTGCACATTGCGCAGGGTCTGGAGGGACTGCTCGCGCAGGGTCGGTCCGACCGGGGCCGGGGCCTGGCCCGGGACCGCCGGGCCGAAGCCGACCTGACCGGCGACCTGGAGGATGTTGCCCTTCTTCACGCCGTGCGAGAACTTGGCGGGCGGGGTGGTGTGTCCGGCCGGGGTGATCGCGGTCTTCTGCAGCTTCTCGCTCATGAAAGGGGTTCCTTGGCTCTCTTGTCGGTTCTGACCGCCTGCGGGCCGAGGGTCCGCGGCGCTACCGACATCGCATCATGCGGCGCCGGTGCCGGGGCACTTCCGGAGTACTCCCGGCTGATCGCCTCCGCGGTCCGGCGCACCTGCGGGAGCAGGGTGAGGAGTTCATCCGCGGTGACCACGACATTGGGCGCCGACACCGAGCACGCGGCCACCACCCGGCCGTCGGCTCCCCGGATGGGCGCCCCGACGCAGTTGATGGACTCCTCGTGGCCGCCGAGGTCGGTGGCCCAGCCCTGTTCCCGTACGAGGGCCAGCTCCTTGAGGAACGCGGCGGCGTTCGGGGTCGAACGGGCCGTGTACGCGGGGTAGGTGAGCCGTTCGGCCACCGCGCGCCGCTCCGGTTCCGGCAGATCGGCCAGCAGCAGCTTGGCGACGGCGGCGACGGTGATCGCGACGGGTTTGCCGATCCGCGAGTACATCCGTACCGGATAGCGGCTCTCCACCTTGTCGATGTAGAGGACCTCGTTCTCCTCGTACACCGCGAGGTGCACCGTGTGGCCGCACCGTTCGTTGAGCGCGACCAGATGAGGGTGGGCGATCTCGCGGACGTCCAGGTTCTCCACGGCCTGCTGCGCGAGGGCGAACAGCCGGGCGCCGAGCCGGTAGCGCTGGTCCTCCTGCCGGTAGACCATGCCGTGGCCGTGCAGGGTGCGCAGCAGCCGCAGCGCTGTCGACTTGTGCACCCCGAGCCGGGTGGCGACCTGTTCCAGATTGGCGGGCCCCTCCGCGAGCAGGGGCAGGATGCTCAGCGCTCGGTCGACGGTCTGGCTCATGGGTTGGATACCTCCACCGCTGCGGTCTCGGGCGCCGATCGCGCCGGGACCATCCCTCCGGGGCCGAATCGCAGTGTCCCCCATGCGGCGGCATCGAGTGCCACCCATCGGTCGGCCCGCTCCCGGGAGGGCGGGGTGGCCAGGTCGCCGGGGACGGTGAGCGCGGCGGCGGCCATCAGATGGCCGTGGCGCAGCCGTTCGGCGACCGGCAGCCCGCGCAGGGTGCCGGAGAGGAATCCGGCGGCGAATGCGTCCCCGGCGCCGACGGGTGCCACGACCTCGACGAGCGGGGCGGGTTCGGCGGTGACGGTGTCCGTCCCGCCGGGTCCGCGGGCGTAGGCGGTGGCCCCGGCGGCACCCCGTTTGACGACCAGCAGCGCCGGTTCGGGCAGCGCGGCCCGGATCGCGTCGGCGCCGCGCACCCCCCAGGCGGCCTCGGCCTCGTCCTCGCCGACGAAGACCAGATCGCAGCCGCGGGCCAGGTCGAGCAGGACGGCGGGGCCGTGCCCGTCCTCGTCCCGCCACAGCTCCAGGCGGTAGTTGACGTCGAAGGAGACCAGGGGGCGGCCGGGCGCGGGGGCGGTCAGCTCATGTGTCAGGGCGAGGCAGTCGTCGGAGAGGGCGGGAGTGATCCCGGTCAGATGGAGGATCCGGCCGGACCACAGCTCCTCGCGCGGCATCAGGGCGGGGGACATGGCCGCGGCGGCGGATCCGGCCCGGTAGTAGAGGACCTCGGCGAGCGGCTCCCCGGTGTCGTGCTCACCGGCGCTGTCCGCACCGGGCGCGGGCTCCTGGCCGACGGCGCGCTCCCCCGCCGTGCGGAAGTAGATACCGGTGGGGCGGCGGGGGTCCCGCCGCACCCGGCTGACGTCCACCCCCGCGGCCGCGATCTCGGTCAGCAGATGATCGCCGAACCCGTCCGTACCGACCCTGCTGATCCAGCGCGCACGGTGGCCGCAGCGGGCCAGACCGCAGGCGACATTGGACTCGGCCCCGCCGATACCGCGTGCGAAGGAGGGCACATCGGCGAGGCGGCCCGGCCGGGACGGGACGAAGGTCACCATCGACTCGCCGAGGCACACGACGTCGACGCTCACGGCAGGGGGCACGATCGATCCCGCTCCTCAGCTGTCGGGGCCCGGCACACACCGTTGACCGGGTGCTTGGCCGGATGTTAGACAGCGCTGAGCGTCATACGCAATGAATGTTGCACATGTTGCAATCGAACCAAATGGAGGCGCCTCCATGGCCACCGACCTCAGCGGCCCGTCGTCCCTCGATGAGCTCGCTCGGGAGCGTGTCGACCACCGCTTCAAGGGGCTGCCCCCGACCGCCGACGGCCTGACCGTGGGCGAACTGGCTGCCGAGCGCCGCTCGCTGTTCACCGGCGGGTTCACCACCCCGGTACTGGCGCTCTCCGCCGAGGCCCTGGAACACAACCTGCTGGAGATGGAGCGCTACTCCGCCGCCCACCGGCTGGCCTTCGCCCCGCACGGCAAGACCTCGATGGCCCCGCGGCTCTTCGAGCGCCAACTCGACCACGGCGCCTGGGGGATCACCGCCGCCGTCCCCTCCCATGTACGGATGTACCGGGTCTTCGGCATCCAGCGGATCTTCCTCGCCAACGAGGTCGTGGACGCCGCGGCGCTGCATTGGCTCGCGGGTGAGCTGGACGCCGACCCCGACTTCCGGTTCATCGCCTACGTGGACTCCGTCCGCGGGGTCGAGCTGATGGACGAGGCGCTGCGCGCGGCGGGCGCCCGCCGCGCGGTGGACGTGGTGATCGAGCTGGGCGCGGGCGAAGGCGCGCGCACCGGGGTGCGCACCGAGGCCGAGTGCGCCGCGGTCGCCGACGCGGTCGCGGCCGCCCGCACCCTGCGGCTGGTCGGCGTCGCCGGGTACGAGGGCGAGGTGCCCCGGCCGGACACCGAGCGGGTCCGCGCGTGGATGCGCCGGCTCACCGCGCTGGCGGCCGGGTTCGACGCGGAGGGCCGCTTCGCGGAGCTCGGCGAGGACGACGAGATCGTGGTGAGCGCGGGCGGCAGCGCGTGGTTCGACGTGGTGGCCGAGGTCCTCACGGAACTGCCCGGGCTGTCCCGGCCGGTGCTGAAGCTGCTGCGCTCGGGGGCGTATGTCTCCCACGACGACGGCCACTACCGCGAGCGGACCCCGTTCAACCGGATCCCGCAGGAGGGCGCGCTGCACCCGGCCTTCCGGCTGTGGGCGCAGGTCGTCTCCCGTCCGGAGCCCGGCCAGGCGTTCCTCAACGCGGGCAAGCGGGACGCCGCATACGACCTGGACCTGCCCGAACCCCAGGTCATCCGCTCCGCCCGGGACGGCTCCACCCGCCCGGCGGCCGGGCTCACCGTCACCGGCCTCTCCGACCAGCACGCCTGGGTCGCGGTCGCGGACGGCGCCGAGCTGGAGGTCGGCGACTGGGTGGGGCTCGGCCTCTCCCACCCGTGCACCAGCTTCGACAAGTGGCCGCTGATCCCGGTGGCCGAGGCGGACGGAACGGTGACGGACTACGTCCGCACCTTCTTCTAGGCCCCTGTCCTGTCGGTCTTCGTGGATCAGCCGATGATCCCGACAACGCGGCGAGGCACGGTGCCAGGCGTCGCGGGCCCACGAGGACCGGCAGGACAGAGCCCGGTACCGCGTCGGCCGGGGTTCGCGCGGTGGCGAGGCGGCCTGGTCCGGTCAGCCCGCGAAGCGCCGGACCGGCCTCGCGGGGGCACCCCGGACGGGGCCTGAGGGAGGGTCCGCTCGGCCGGTTCAGCCGCGCCGCGGAGGGGCACTTCCCAGCAGTGGCCGGGGACGGCCGTACCGGGTCCGGCGAGCGGGGCGGCCCCTGGCTGACACGGCGCCCGCCCCGTCCCTCCCGGGACGGCGCCCCGGGGCCCCCGAGGCGGGTCGAAGCCCGGGTGGCCCGCGGCCGGGAGGCGTGGGCCCGGCCCGGGCCTCGGCCGGGGTATGGGGAACCCACGGGGTTCCCACGGGACCGAGGGGCGGGTGGGCGGGCACGACAGCGCGCCGAGGGCGCGACCGGCACGGCGAGAGGGAGGCGGCACCGGCCATGGACCTGGTCATCCGCGACGCACATGTCATCGACGGCACCGGCGGCGCCGCCTTCCGGGCCGATGTGGCCGTGACCGGCGGCCGGATCGCCGCCGTGGTCCGGGAGGGCACCGGGCCACGGCCGGGCGCCCGCCGGGTGCTGGACGCCGACGGGCTGGCCCTCTCCCCCGGCTTCATCGATATGCACGCGCACAGCGATCTCGCGCTGCTCCGCGATCCCGACCACTCCGCGAAGGCCGCCCAGGGCGTGACCCTGGAGGTCATCGGACAGGACGGTCTGTCCTACGCGCCGGTCGACGACCGTACGCTCGCCGAGATCCGCACCGCCATCACCGGCTGGAACGGCGACGGCTCCGACATCGACTTCGACTGGCGCGACGTGGGCGGCTATCTGGACCGCCTCGACCGCGGGGTGGACGGCGAGGGCATCGCGGTCAACGCCGCGTACCTGGTGCCGCAGGGCACCGTACGGATGCTCGCGCTCGGCTGGGAGGACCGCGCCGCCGCGCCCGCCGAACTGGCCCGGATGAAGCGGCTGGTGGCCGAGGGACTGGAACAGGGCGCGGTCGGGATGTCCTCGGGGCTCACCTACACCCCCGGGATGTACGCCCCGGACGCCGAACTCACCGAGCTGTGCCGGGTGGTCGCGGCGTACGACGGCTACTACTGCCCGCACCACCGCTCCTACGGCGCGGGCGCGCTGCGCGCCTACGCGGAGATGGTGGCGCTCACCCGCGAGGCGGGCTGCGCCCTGCACCTGGCACACGCCACCTTGAACTTCGGCGTGAACGAGGGCCGTGCCCCCGAGCTGATCGCACTGCTTGACGCGGCGCTCGACGAGGGTGCCGACATCACCCTGGACACCTATCCGTATCTCCCGGGCTGCACCACACTCGCCGCGATGCTGCCGAGCTGGGCCGCCGAGGGCGGGCCGGAGGCGGCACTCGACCGGCTGCGGGACGACGCGACGGCGGAGCGGATCCGGCGGGTCATGGAGGTGGAGGGCGCGGACGGCTGCCACGGGGTGCCGATCGACTGGGACACCATCGAGATCTCCGGGGTGAACGACCCGGCGCTGGGCGGTCATATCGGCCGGACGGTCGCGGAGAGCGCGCGGGAGCGCGGTGAGGCGCCCTGGGCCACCGCGCGCCGGCTGCTGCTGGCGGACCGGCTCGGCCCGACGATCCTCCAGCACGTGGGCCATGAGGAGAACGTGCGGGCGATCATGAAGCATCCGGTGCACACCGGCGGCAGCGACGGCATCCTGCACGGCGCCAAACCGCATCCGCGCGCGTACGGCACCTTCCCGCACTACCTGGGCCACTACGCGCGGGAGCTCGGGGTGCTCCCGCTGGAGGAGTGCGTGGCCCATCTGACCGGCCGCCCGGCGGCCCGGCTGCGGCTGCCGGACCGGGGTCTGGTGCGCGAGGGGTACCGGGCGGACCTGGTGCTCTTCGATCCGCGGACGGTGGCGGCGGGCTCGACGTTCGCGGCGCCGCGCACCCTTCCGGTGGGGATTCCGCACGTCCTGATCGACGGGCGCTTCGTGATGGAGGACGGCCGCCGGACGAATGTGCTGGCGGGCCGCTCGGTACGCCGTCACACGGGCTGACCGGGACCCCTCCGGTATGCGTCCGGGCCGGTCGGCGGTGGTGTGCGCCCCGGCGCCCGTCGCCCCCGGGCGCTCCCGCGCACCGTCCACGTGGTGAAAAACACCGAGCGTCCCCGGGGGCACCGCCGTAAGGTTGCCGACATGCAGGTGATCCAGTCCACGAAGCTCGCCAACGTCTGCTACGAAATCCGTGGCCCGGTGCTCGAGGAGGCGATGCGACTGGAGGCAGCAGGTCACCGCATCCTCAAGCTGAACACCGGCAACCCGGCGACCTTCGGCTTCGAGTGCCCGCCGGAGATCCTCGAGGACATGCTCCGCAACCTCGGCGACGCGCATGGCTACGGCGATGCCAAGGGCCTGCTGACCGCCCGCCGCGCGGTGATGCAGCACTACCAGACCAAGGGGATCGACCTCGATGTCGAGGACATCTTCCTGGGGAACGGCGTCTCCGAGCTGATCCAGATGTCCATGCAGGCGCTGCTGGACGACGGGGACGAGGTCCTGGTCCCCTCCCCGGACTACCCGCTGTGGACCGCCGCGGTCTCGCTCTCCGGCGGCACCGCCGTGCACTACCGCTGCGATGAGCAGTCGGACTGGCTGCCGGACCTCGCCGACATCGAGCGCAAGGTGACCGACCGCACCAAGGCGATCGTGATCATCAACCCGAACAACCCCACCGGCGCGGTCTACGACGACGAGGTGCTGCGCGGGATCACCGAGATCGCCCGGCGCCACCGGCTGATCGTCTGTTCCGACGAGATCTACGACAAGATCCTCTACGACGACGCCACCCACACCCCCACCACCACGATCGCCCCCGATCTGCTGACCCTGACCTTCAACGGGCTCTCCAAGGCCTACCGGGTCGCGGGCTACCGCAGCGGCTGGCTCGCGGTCTGCGGTCCGAAGGCCCATGCCGCCAGCTATCTGGAGGGGCTGACGATCCTGGCCAATATGCGGCTGTGCGCCAATATGCCCGCGCAGCACGCGGTGGCCACCGCCCTCGGCGGCCGTCAGTCGATCAATGATCTGGTGCTGCCCGGCGGGCGGCTGGTGGAGCAGCGCGATGTCGCCTATGAGCTGCTGACCCAGATCCCGGGTGTGACCTGTGTGAAGCCCAAGGGCGCGCTGTACGCGTTCCCCAAGCTGGACCCCAAGGTCTACAAGATCAAGGACGACCGGCAGATGGTGCTCGATCTGCTGCGCTCCGAGAAGATCATGATCGTCCACGGTACGGGCTTCAACTGGCCGGAGCCGGACCACTTCCGCATCGTCACGCTCCCGGCCAAGGAGGACCTGGCCGACGCGGTGACCCGGATCGGCAACTTCCTGGACGGCTACGGCCAGCCGTGAGCGGCGCCGGATCCGGGTGATCCGTTTTAGCGAAGACTCAACTTTAGACAGCGTCTAAGTTAGGATGGCCTCCTGAGCATTTTTGGAGGCCATCCATGTACGAGCCGATCCGCACCAAGTCGGTCCACACCATGGCCGGACCCGAGCCCGACTTCCCCCATCGCTCCCGCGAGGAGGAGCTGGACATCCGGCTCGCCGGACATCTGACCGCGCTGCTGACCGTCACCGACGAGTTGCGCGCCCTCGCCCCGGACCGGGCTCTGGACGACGCTGCCGAGCGGATCGCCGCCCAGGTCAAGCGGCTCGGCGACGGCCGCGGCCCGCTGCGGGCCGCACCCTCGGCGAGCGCCGCCGCCCCGGCCCGGATAGCCGCGCTGCACCAGCGGGCGCACACCCTGGCCGGATGGGCCCTGGTCGTGGCCACCACCCGGGAGGACACCGCGGGCACCGCGCTGGCGGCCGAGCGCCTGGATGCCCACGCGGTGGCGCTGGGCCTGACCGGCTGAGGACGCTCTCTGCCGATCACGGGGCCGGGGCCCGCACCGTACGGTGCGGGCCCCGGCCCTCGGCGTTTCCCGTGGCTCAGCCCAGACGCTTCACCAGGGCGTGGTACTCGTCCCACATCTCCTTCGGCGTGTGGTCACCGAAGGTGTTGAGGTGGTCGGGGACGAGCGCCGCCTCCTCGCGCCACACGTCCTTGTCGACGGTGAGCAGCAGGTCCAGGTCGGCGTCGGCCATGCCCAGACCGTCGGTGTCCAGCGCCTCACGGGTCGGCAGCACACCGATCGGGGTCTCCACACCCTCGGCCTTGCCGTCCAGCCGGTCGACGATCCACTTCAGCACCCGGCTGTTCTCACCGAAGCCCGGCCACACGAAGCGGCCACCGGCGTCCTTGCGGAACCAGTTGACGTAGTAGATCTTCGGCAGCTTGGCCGCCGCCTCCGCGTCGTCCTTCTTGCCGACCTTGACCCAGTGAGCCATGTAGTCGCCCATGTTGTAACCGCAGAACGGCAGCATGGCGAACGGGTCGCGGCGCAGCTCACCGACCTTGCCCTCGGCCGCGGCGGTCTTCTCGCTGGCCACGTTGGCGCCCAGGAAGACACCGTGCTGCCAGTCGAAGGACTCGGTGACCAGCGGGACCGCGCTGGCGCGGCGGCCGCCGAAGAGGATCGCCGAGATCGGCACGCCCTTGGGGTCCTCCCACTCGGGCGCGATGATCGGGCACTGGCCGGCGGGAACGGTGAAACGGGCGTTGGGGTGGGCCGCGGGCGTCCCGGCGGCCGGGGTCCAGTCGTTGCCCTTCCAGTCGGTCAGATGAGCGGGCTCCTCCTCGGTCATGCCCTCCCACCACACATCGCCGTCGTCGGTGAGCGCGACGTTGGTGAAGACCGAGTTGCCCCACAGGGTCTTCATGGCGTTGGCGTTGGTGTGCTCACCGGTGCCGGGCGCGACTCCGAAGAAGCCCGCCTCGGGGTTGATCGCGTAGAGCCTGCCGTCCTCGCCGAACCGCATCCAGGCGATGTCGTCGCCGATGGTCTCGACCGTCCAGCCGGGGATGGTCGGCTCCAGCATCGCGAGGTTGGTCTTGCCGCAGGCGCTGGGGAAGGCGGCGGCGACGTACTTGGCCTCACCGCGCGGCGGGGTGAGCTTGAGGATCAGCATGTGCTCGGCGAGCCAGCCCTCGTCACGCGCCATGACCGAGGCGATACGCAGCGCGTAGCACTTCTTGCCGAGCAGGGCGTTCCCGCCGTAGCCGGAGCCGTAGGACCAGATCTCCCGCGCCTCGGGGAAGTGCGAGATGTACTTGGTGGAGTTGCAGGGCCACGGCACGTCGGCCTGGCCGGGCTCCAGCGGGGCGCCGAGGGTGTGCACGGCCTTCACGAAGAAGCCCTCGTCGCCGAGGACGTCCAGGACGTCCTGCCCCATGCGGGTCATGGTGCGCATGGAGACCGCCACGTAGGCGGAGTCGGTGATCTCGACGCCGATCGCGGACAGCGGCGAGCCCAGCGGACCCATGCAGAAGGGCACCACGTACATCGTGCGGCCGCGCATCGAGCCGCGGAAGATCCCCTGCTCACCTGAGAAGATCTCGCGCATCTCGGCGGGAGCCTTCCAGTGGTTCGTCGGGCCCGCGTCCGCCTCCTTCTCGGAGCAGATGTACGTGCGGTCCTCGACCCGGGCCACATCGCTGGGGTCGGAGGCCGCGTAGTACGAGTTCGGGCGCTTGATCGGATCCAGGCGTTTGAAGGTGCCCTTCTCGACCAGCTCGCCGCACAACCGGCCGTACTCCGCCTCTGATCCGTCGCACCAGACCACCGCGTCGGGCTGGGTGAGGGCGGCGATCTCGCCGACCCAGGCGATGAGCCCCTGGTGGCTGGTCGGGGCCGGGCTGGTGAGGGAGGAAGCCACATTGCTGGGCGCCACGATCGCTCCATCCCGCCGGAATGGCATGGTCCGGCGTTATCGATTGAGGGTTTGTGCGGATATGTGCACGCACATCCGCTTTTATGGAGACAGCTACCCCTTGGGGGCTGCGACCCGGATGCTCAGCTCATCCGGTGCCGACCGCGCTCATTTGATCATCCGACGGTGTGAGCCATCTGTCCAGTGGGCACCTTGGTGACCATCACCACTCGACATGGGGCGGTAACTTACGGTGGCGTAGGTAGCATGAGCGCCATGACTGCCGCCTCGCCCGACGCCGCCGTTGACGAATCCCCAGGGCCCGAAGCAACCCCACCGCTCCCCCTGAAGCCCCTGCTGCGCGGCTGGCTGCACGCCGGCATGTTCCCTGCCGCGCTGATCTCCGGGGTGGTCCTCACCGCACTCGCCGACAGCCCGCGCGGCCGCCTGGCCTGCGCCATCTTCACGCTGACCGCGTGCGCGCTGTTCGGGGTCAGCGCGCTGTACCACCGCGGCAATTGGGGCCCGCGCGCCACCGCGGTGCTCCGGCGGCTGGATCACGCCAATATCTTCCTGATCATCGCGGGCACCTACACGCCCTTCACGCTGCTGCTCCTGCCGGACGGCAAACAGCAGCTACTGCTGTGGCTGGTGTGGGCCGGAGCGCTCGCCGGGATCGCCTTCCGGGTGTTCTGGGTCGGCGCCCCGCGCTGGCTCTACACCCCGTGCTACATCGCGCTGGGCTGGGCGGCGGTCTTCTTCCTCCCCGACTTCATGCGGACCGGCGGAATCGCCGTGATGACGCTGATCATCGTCGGCGGACTGCTCTACAGCGCGGGCGCGGTGATCTACGGGACCAAGCGCCCCAACCCCTCGCCGCGCTGGTTCGGCTTCCACGAGGTGTTCCACTCGTTCACGCTGGCGGCGTTCGTGGTGCACTACGTGGGCATCTCGCTGGTGGCCTATCAGCACCCCTGACACGCTCCTCCGCCGGAAGTGGAGGCGGAATCGGCCCCGTTCCAAGGCCGATGCCGGACAATGAGAGACATGGCACGCACGATGTCCGCCGCCGAGCGGTCCGCGCCGCGGACCGCCCCCGGGCTCCGTGAGCGGAAGAAGATCAAGACCCGGCGGGCGATCCGGCAGGCGGCCTACCGGCTCTTCGTGGAACAGGGCTACGACGCCACCCCGGTAGACCGGATCGCCGAGGCGGCCGATGTCTCCCCCAGCACCGTCTTCCGCTACTTCCCCACCAAGGAAGACATCGTCCTCACGGACGAGTACGACGCGCTCATCGCGGCCGCGATCCGCGAACGCCCCCTGGACGAGTCCCCGGTCGCGGCGCTGCGCCGCGTGCTCCTGGACCTGCTGGGGCAGTTCACCGCGGCCGAGCGCAAGGAACTGCTGACCCGGCTCACCCTGGTGCGCGGTATCCCGGCGCTGCGCGCCCGCCTGGGCGAGGGACTGGCCACGACGAGCGCGACGCTGGGCGAGGCGATGGCCGAGCGCAGCGGCCGCTCACCGGACGACTTCGAGGTGCGCGTCACGGTCGGAGCGATCCTGGGCGCGCTCCAGGAGGCCATCTTCCACTGCCTGGACCACCGCCGGGTCGAGGACATGGAAGCCACCCTCGACCAAGCCCTCGACCTCCTCTCCTGCGGCCTCCCCCTCTGACCCACCGACCACCGCTGACGTGCGTCGGCCCCCGACGGGGCGGCAGCCCGGCCGGACCGGCCCCGGCGGGGGCTGAGGGCCCGGCGGGGCGGGCCCTCACACGTCACACGGACTGAGGCACCACCAGGCTGCCCGGTGCCCCTGCCCGCTGTGGGCAGGGGCGGGGGCACGGGCCGCGCGGGCGTGGGGCCGTGCCCCGCCGGCGTCAGCCGTTGAGCTTCGCGGCCAGGGCGTCCGCGTCCGCGGTGGGGGCGTCGCAGGTGAAGTGGCGGCAGACATAGGCCGCCGGGCGGCCCTCCAGCAGCGGGCGGTCCAGCAGCAGCGGGATCTCCTCGGAGCCGGGCTCGCCGACCGCGACCACCGCGCCGGGCGCGGTGCCCAGCAGGGCGGCCCGGTGCAGGGCGCGGGTCGCCGGGTCGCCGTCGGGGCCGACCACCGCGACCTCGCGCGGTCCGTCGAGCGCCGCCTCGGCCACCGCGAGCCCCCAGCCGATGAAGCGCGGGACGCGTGCGCCGAGCGCGCGCACCACGGCGAGCGCCCGCTCGGCGGCCTCCCGGTGGCGGGTGCTGCCCGTGACGGCGGCGTACGACAACAGGGCGCCCGCGGCCGCCGTCCAGCCCGAGGGCGCGGCGTTGTCCGTCGGGTCCTGGGGCCGCCGGATGAGCGCCTCCGCGTCATCGGCGGTGTCGAACAGCGTGCCGTCCTCGGCGGTGAAGTGGCGCAGCACCGTGTCCAGGAGCAGCCCGGCGAACTCGACCCACACCCCCTCGCCGGTGACGGAGGACAGGGCGAGGAAGCCCTCGGCCACATCGGCGTAGTCCTCCAGCACCGCGGCGTGGGCGCCGCGGGTGCCGTCCAGCGAGGTGCGCGCCAGCCGTCCGTGCTGGTCCATGTGGACGCGGACGAGCAGATCGGCGGCCTCGATGGCGGCGTCGACGAGATCGGGCCGGTCGAAGTACGCACCGGTCTCGGCGAGGGCGGCGACGGCCAGTCCGTTCCAGGCGGCGACGATCTTGTCGTCACGGCCGGGGCGGGCCCGCCGCTCCCTGGCGGCCAGCAGCCGCTGCCGCACCGAGGCGACCCGCTCGGCCTCCACCGGCCGCGCGCCGTCGGGGAGCTGGAGCACCGAGGCGCCCTCTTCGAAGGTGCCGTCCTCGGTCACCCCGAAATACCCGGCGGCGAACTCGGCATCGGCCTCGCCGAGGGCCTCGCGCAGCCGCTCGGGGGTCCAGACGTAGTACGCGCCCTCGACGTGCCGCCCGGTGCCGTCGTCGCTGTCGGCGTCCAGCGCGGAGGCGAATCCGCCCTGTCCGGTGCGCATCTCGCGGATCAGGAACTCGGCGGTCTCCAGAGCGACACGGCGGGCGAGATCCGAGCCGGTGGCCCGCCACAGATGGGCGTAGACCCGGCCCAGCAGCGCGTTGTCGTAGAGCATCTTCTCGAAGTGCGGCACGGTCCAGGTGGTGTCGACCGCGTAGCGCGCGAATCCGCCGCCGAGCTGGTCGTAGATCCCGCCGCGGGCCATCGCCTCACAGGTGGCCGACACCATCTGGAGGGCGCCCTCGGAGCCGGTGCGGGCGTGGTGGCGCAACAGGAACTCCAGCGCCATGGACGGCGGGAACTTGGGAGCGCCGCCGAACCCCCCGCGCACCGCGTCGAACTCCCGGGTCAGCCCCATGAGCGCGGCATGCAGATCCTCGGTGCCGGGCGGCTGGGGCGCGCCGGACCCCAGCGCGATCCCGGTGCGCTCGGCCAGGTCCCGCACGATCCGCCCGGCGACATCACGGACCTCCTCGCGGCGGTCCGTCCACGCGGCGCGCACCCCCTCCAGCACCTGCCGGAAGGAGGGCATGCCGTGGCGCGGGGCGGGCGGGAAGTACGTGCCGAAGTAGAAGGGCTCGGCGTCAGGGGTCAGGAACACCGTCATCGGCCAGCCACCCTGACCGGTGGCGGCCTGCACCGCCTCCATGTACACCGCGTCGACGTCCGGCCGCTCCTCGCGGTCGACCTTGACGGAGACGAACTGCTCGTTGAGGTAGGCGGCGGTGGTCTCGTCCTCGAACGACTCGTGCGCCATCACATGGCACCAGTGACAGCTGGAATAGCCGACGCTCAGCAGCACGGGCACCCCGCGGCGGCGCGCCTCCTCGAACGCCTCGTCGGACCACGGCCGCCAGTCGACCGGATTGTCGGCGTGCTGAAGGAGGTACGGGGACGTCTCGTGGGCCAGACGGTTCGGCATGCCCCCATCCTCTCCCAACTCCCGGATGACGCGAGTTGTCCACAGGGCGGCTCCGGCGGGAGTTATCCACAGGGCTGCCGGATAAGAGCCAGAAACGGAAGACTTGGGAGCAACACGCGGTCGACGCGTGGCACATGCGCGAGGAGGGGGATCCCATGCCGGGCTCGCTGGAGGCGCTTCGGGACAGTCATCGGACCGAGGTCGAGCGGCTGCTGTCGCGTGCCGTGGAGGAGGAGGTGCGCCGTTCGGGCGGGCGCACGGACGGCGGGGTGCTGCTCAGCCGGGCGCGCGGCGCGCTGGAGGGGATGGCGGCCAGTGCGGCCGAGGAGTACGGCGCGTATGTGCGCGCTCTGGAGGAGTCGGAGGCGGGCAGCCGGCCGCTGTCCGCGCGGCTGTCGGGCGGACAGCTCGGCACCCCTGCGCTCGCGGTCGCGGTCGCGGCGGCCGCGGCGTTCGGCGCGGACCTCACCTTCGGTGTCCCGGTGGGCGCCGCGCTGGGCGCGGGCGTGACCGCGGCGCTGGCCGGATCGGCTGCCGCGGTCCTCAAGCTCACGGCGGGACACTGGCCCGCGGCCCACCGTCAGGCCGCGCTGCGCCATCAGCCGGGCGGGGCGGAGCAGCTACGGCTGCAGTGGCTCACGGCGGTCGAGGTGCGCGGCATCCGCCCGTTCATCGACCAGCACCGGATGACCACGGCCGCCACCCGTCAGGGCGGCGGTTCGAAGCGGGTGTCGGCCGCCGCGGGACAGGCGCCGCGGCTGCGCGGTGCCGACCGCAGCCAGGCCGCCCGCAGACGCACCGTGCTGGAGCAGTCCTTCGCCCATCTCCCTGAGGCGGAGGGTCCGTTCGCCGGGCGCCGCGCCCAGATCACCCAGATCGCGCAGTGGGTGCGGCAGGCCCGGGCCAGCACCGAGACCCGGCCGACCGTGGTGCTGCTGGAGGGGCCGCCGGGCTCGGGCCGCACCATGCTGGCCGTGCGCGCGGCGCACCATCTGCGGGACCAGTTCCGCGGGGCGTGTCTGGTGGATCTGCGCGGGGACAGCGCCGGACAGGCCCCGCTGCCGACGCGTGACGCGCTGCTGCACCTGCTGAACCGGCTGGGCGCGCCCCGGGACCAGCTGCTGTTCCGGGAGCGCTCCAGCCAGGAGCAGCACGTCAAGCGGCTCACCGAGCTGTACCACCAGCATCTGACCGGGCTGCCCGTCACCATCGTGCTGGACGACGCCAGCGATGCGGAGCAGGTGCGCACCCTGGTCCCCGAGCAGTCCGACAGCCTGATCCTGGTCACCTCGCGCACCCCGATCACCCTGCCCGCCGACCTCGGCGCCTGGGTGCACCGGCTGGAGGTGGGCCCGCTGGACGAGCCGGGCGCCGAGGAGCTGCTGCGGGAGTCCGCCGAGGAGCCCGCGGGGGCCGGGCCCTATGACGCGCAGTCCGTCGAGCGGATCGCGGTGCTGTGCGGGCGGCTGCCGCTGGCGCTGCGGATCGCGGGCTCCTCGCTGGGTGTGCGCACCCCCGCCGCCCTGGTCACCGAGCTGGAGGCGTACGGCCCGGTGGGCGCCGTCGAGCGCACCCTGTGGCTGCGCTACACCGACCAGCCGGAGGGCGCCCGGCGGCTGTTCCGGCGGCTGGCGCTGGCCGGGCGGGCCAGTCTGGGCACGGCCGCCGCGGCCGCGCTGCTGGCCACCGATGAGCAGGAGGCGGCCCGTCATCTGGAGGCGCTGGCCCGCGCCGGGCTGATCCAGCACGTCCGGGGCAGCCGCTACCGCCTGCATGATGTGCTGCGGACCTTCGCCCATGCCCGGCTGCTGGACGAGGAGGAGCCGGAGCAGCGCACCGCCGCCCAGGAGCGGCTGATCCGCAGCTACGCCGAGCTGGCGGACTCGGTGATCCGGCTGGTCGACGGCAAGACGTCCACCCGCGCCGATATCTTCGCCAAGGGCGCGGGCCACGGCTTCACCTCGCTGGAGTCCGCGCTGCGCTGGCTGGACGACGAGTCCAGCTTCATCACCGCGGCGCTGCGCCACGCGGAGGGCGTGGACCAGTCCGCGGTGCTGCATCTGCTGGGCGCCCTGTGCGACTACTGCCTGCTGCGCGGCGATCTCTACCGGCTGGGCGAGATCAGCGAGCTGACCCAGGCCGTCGACCAGGGGCTGCTGGTGCGGTCCGTGCAGTGGCGCACCGGTATCGCCGCCCGCCAGCTCGGTGAGCTGGACCAGGCGCGCACCACCCTGTCCTCGGTGGTGGACCTGTACTTCGAGGCCCAGCACGAGGCCGGGGCGGCCCGGGCGCTGTGCAGTCTGGGCATCACCCTGCACCACCAGGGCCAGCTCGCGGAGGCCGCGGCGAAGCTGCGCGAGGCGCTGGGGCTCCAGTCCGCCGAGGCGCTGCGCGGGGACCGCGCCTGGACGATGCACGCGCTGGCCGCCGTGGAGCGGGACCGGGGGCGGCTGGCCGAAGCGCTGGAGCTGCTGGCCGGTGCCCTGGAGCTGCACCGGGAGAGCGAGAGTCTGCACGGCCAGGCATGGGCCCACTTCCAGCTGGGCCAGGCATGTCTGCGGATGGGCGAGGTGGGGCGCGCGGAGGCCGAGCTGCGGGAGGCGCTGGACGCCTACAGCACCACCCATGACCAGCGCGGCGAGGCATGGGCGCTGACCCAGCTGGCGCGGGCCCGGCTGGTGGACGGGGAGGCGTCGGTCGCCGTCGACCAGCTCCGCCAGGCCCTCTCCCGCCACCGGGAGAACGAGGACGCGCGCGGTGAGGCGTGGACGCTGTACTACCTGGGCCAGGCGCTGGAGGAGCGCGGCGACCACGATTCGGCGGTGCGCGAGCTGGAGCGGGCCCGCACCATGTTCAGCCGGATGCGGGACGCGTACGGGCTGGCCTGCGCCCGGCACCATTCGGCGCGGGTCACCCGGGACCTCAGGGCGGCCCAGACCGGTTCGCTGCGCAACAGCGGGTTCGCCCGTCAGCTCCTCCAGGACGCCCGGCAGGACTTCCACCGGGTGGGCGTGGCCCATGGCGAGGCGTGGTCCTGTGTGGAGCTGGCCGTGATCGACGCGGGGAACGGCAAAGCCGCCCAGGCGCTGGAGCTGGTCGACGAGGCGGCCGCGCTGTTCGCCGGGTACGAGGACCGGCGCGGCCGCTCCTGGGCCCGGTTCCTGCGCTGCACCCTGCTGCCGTTCGCCTCGGCGGGCGGTTCGGTGATCGGTACCGCGGTGGCTCAGGAGGAGCTGGCGGAGCTCCGCCGTGAGCTCCGTGAGCAGGACCCGCCCCGGGACCCCCGGCTGGAGGGGTGCGCGGACGCGTTCGCGCTGGTGCTGGAGCGCGGTGTGGAGCCGGAGACGGGCTGGCAGGCGTGGCAGCTCGGGATGGTCCCGAGCCGCCACTCCCGTGAGGTCACGGCGGTGCTGCCGGACGCTCCCGCCGCCTAGGTCCTGTCCCGCCGCGGCCTTCGTGGATCAGCTCGTGGGAGACGGCCCGGCGGGGGCCCGGCGGGGCACCGGCCCGACGGGTCGGGTCAGGCCGGGCTCTCGCCCTTGGGGCGGTCGGCGGGGGCGGTGCTGGCCGCGGTCCCGGCGGACGCCTTGGCGGGCTCGGGGCCCTCCTCGAAGTCCACCTTCTTCATGTGCTTGTTCATGGACTTCATCAGCAGCCACACCGCGCCGCCGATCAGTGCGAAGACGATGAAACCGAGGACGCCCGGAGTCACCTTGTTCTCGTCCAGCTCCTTGGCGAGCGGGACGAGGTGCGTTACGGCGAGGGTGCTGGTCGAGCTCATCATGAGGTCAATTGTTGCGGATGCCCGCGAAGAGGTCGTCCTCGGGGAGGGAGGTGTCCACGAGCGACTTGGCGAGCTCGTACTCCTCCGTGGGCCAGACCTCCCGCTGGACGTCCATCGGGACGCGGAACCAGCCGCCGTCGGGGTCGATCTGCGTACGGTGCGCGATCAGCGCCTTGTCGCGGATCTCGAAGAACTCGGCGCACGGCACATACGTGGTCAGGGTGCGCTCGGGCCGTCCGAAGTCCTTCCAGCGCTCCAGCCACTCCCCGTACGGCGACTCCAGCCCGCGGGCCAGCAGCGCCTCGTGCAGCGCGACCGTGCGCGGCCGGTTGAAGCCCTGGTTGTAGTAGAGCTTCTGCGGCTGCCACGGCTCCCCGGTCCCGGGGTAGCGCTCGGGGTCGCCCGCCGCCTCGAAGGCCACCATCGTGATCTTGTGGGTCATGATGTGGTCGGGGTGCGGATAGCCGCCGTTCTCGTCATAGGTGGTGATCACCTGCGGCTTGAAGGTGCGGATCAGCTCCACCAGCCGGCCCGCCGCCTCCTCCACGTCCTGGAGCGCGAAGCAGCCCTCCGGCAGCGGCGGCAGCGGGTCGCCCTCGGGCAGCCCGGAGTCCACGAACCCCAGCCACTCCTGCTTCACACCGAGGATCTCGCGCGCCTCGTCCATCTCCTTGGCGCGGACCTCGTGGATGTGCTCCTCGATATAGGGGTCCCCCTGGAGCTTGGGGTTGAGGATGGAGCCGCGCTCACCACCGGTGCAGGTCGCGACCAGCACGTCCACCCCCTCGGACACGTACTTGGCCATGGTGGCCGCGCCCTTGCTCGACTCGTCGTCAGGGTGCGCGTGCACGGCCATCAAACGCAGCTGCTCAGTCAAGTTCGATCCTCAGTGATTCGTCGCGGAAGACGGCTTCTATAGTGACCCACGGCGGGGTCGAATAATTCCGAGTCCCCCGAGCAGGAGGAAGGATCATGGCCGCGGTGCGCGAAGGTCTGCCCGACGGGCGCTACGGCCGCTCTGCCGACGCACGCGCTGACCGGACGCTGAAGATCGTGGGAGCCGTGCTCGGTGCCGGGCTGCTCGCCCTGATCTCCTGGTTCGGATACGCGTACATCACCGGCGAGGACGTCAGCGGCCGGGTGCTCGGTTTCCAGGTGGTCGCGGAGGACGCCGTCGAGGTCCGGCTCGAGGTCATGAAGGACCAGGACACCACCGGGGTCTGCACGGTCCGTACGCTGGACAAGGACCACGCCGAGGTGGGCCGTAAGGACTTCACCTTCGCCCAGCGCGAGGACGAGCTCGTGAAGGTCGTCACGGTGCGCACCACGGGCCGTGCCACCGCCGCAGAGCTGGTCGACTGCAAGGCCGCCTCGGGCCGCTGAGCCCCCACGGGGAGGCGATGGAGCCGTCCGCCGACCGGGTGTCCGATGAACGGACGGTACGTGTCGTTCAGCGGAGTGCGATCTGACCAGGGCTGACAGGTTTCCTCCGGGTTCCGCCCAGTTCCCTCCTCCCTGTTTGTTGCCGGAATTGTTAGGCTCGTGGTTTCGCCCGGCTTTGAAGGCGCACCCTTCTGAGTAGGGCGTTCATTTGTATTCCCAGTACCGACGAGGAGCACCTGTGACCCAGACCAGCGAGAACGTCACCTGGCTGACCCAGGAGGCGTACGACCAGCTCAAGGCCGAGCTGGAGTACCTGTCGGGTCCTGCACGTGTCGAGATCGCCAAGAAGATCGAGGCTGCCCGGGAGGAGGGTGACCTCCGCGAGAACGGGGGTTACCACGCCGCCAAGGAGGAGCAGGGCAAGCAGGAGCTCCGGGTGCGTCAGCTGACGCAGCTCCTGGAGCAGGCGAAGGTCGGCGAGGCACCCGCGGACACCGGTGTGGTCGCCCCCGGCATGGTGGTCACGATCGCCTTCGACGGCGACCCGGATGACACCCTCACCTTCCTGCTGGCCTCTCGTGAGTACGCGAGCGCGGACATCGAGACCTACTCCCCGCAGTCTCCGCTGGGCTCGGGTGTGACCGGCAAGAAGATCGGCCAGGACGCCGAGTACGAGCTGCCCAACGGCCGCACCGCGTCGGTGCGGATCCTGGAGGCCAAGCCGTACCAGGGCTGAGCGCCCCTCGCCCGCCGTACCTCGCGCGGAGCCCCGGCCGTCGGAACGGCCGGGGCTCCGCGCTGTCCGCGCTGTCCGCGGGTTCCGGGATCCGGCCCTCCAGGGGCCGGACCGGGTGGGCTCAGGCGGTCGCCGAGCGGTACTTCCGGACCGACAGCGTCCGGAAGGCCAGGATGATCACGACCGACCAGAGCACCGACGCCGCCACCGGATGCTGCATCGGCCAGGCGTCCGAGACCACGCCCTGCGGATTGCCGAACAGCTCACGGCAGCCCTGGACGGTGGCGCTGAACGGGTTCCAGTCGGCGATGTGCCCCAGGAACGCGGGCATCTGGCTGGAGGGCACGAAGGCGTTGGAGATGAAGGTCAGCGGGAACAGCCAGATCAGCCCACCGGACGTGGCCGCCTCGGGCGTCCGTACCGACAGCCCGATCAGCGCGCCGATCCAGGAGAAGGCGTAGCCGAGCAGAAGCAGCAGCCCGAAGGCGGCGAGTGCGTTCAGGATTCCGTCGTGGATCCGCCAGCCCACGATGAGCGCGACGATCGCCAGCACGACCAGGGTGAGCGCCGTCTGCACCAGATCCGCGAGCGTACGGCCGGTGAGCACCGCGCCGCGTGCCATCGGCAGTGAGCGGAAGCGGTCGATCAGCCCCTTGTGCATATCGTCGGCGATCCCGGCGCCCGCGCCCGCGGTGGCGAAGGTCACCGTCTGCGCGAAGATCCCGGCCATCAGGAACTCGCGATATACCGTCGCGTCCGTGCTGCTCTGCCCGGGGATCATGATCGCGCCACCGAAGACATAGCTGAACAGCACCACGAACATGATCGGCTGGATCAGGCCGAAGATGACCACTTCCGGGATGCGCATCATCCGGATCAGATTCCGCTTGGCGACCACCAGGGAATCCCGTACGGATGCCAGCGGTCCGCCGCGCGGGCGGGGCGCCGCAGCGACGGTGGCACCGGTCTCCTCGACGACGGCCATCACTTTCCTCCCTTGCCGGTGGTGCCGGTGGTGCCGGTGGTCCCGGTAGTGCCAGCGGTGCCGGTGGTCCCGGCGGCCCCGGCGGTCCCGGCGGGCGCCTGGTCCGCGTCCGCGGACGTGCGGCCCGGATCCGCGCCGTCCTCCTCGGCACCGTGGCCGGTGAGGGAGATGAACACGTCGTCGAGGGTCGGGCGGCGCAGCCCGATGTCATCGATCTCGACGCCGCGGTTGTCCAGTTCCCGGATGACCTCGGCGAGCAGTTTGGCCCCGCCGACGACCGGGACGGTGACCTTGCGGGTGTGCTCCTGCACGGTGGTCTCGCCCTTGCCCAGGGCGCGCAGCACCTGCTCCGCGACCGCGATGTGGTCGCGCTCGTGCACCACGACCTCCACCCGCTCCCCGCCGGTGCGGGCCTTGAGCTGGTCGGAGGTGCCGCGCGCGATGACCCGGCCGCGGTCGATGACGCAGATGTCATGCGCCAGGTGGTCCGCCTCCTCCAGGTACTGCGTGGTCAGCAGCAGGGTCGTACCGCCGGCCACCAGTTCCTGGATGACCTCCCACAGCGCCTGCCGGTTGCGCGGGTCGAGGCCGGTGGTCGGCTCGTCCATGAACATCACCGGCGGGCTGACGACCAGGGCCGCCGCGAGGTCCAGGCGGCGCCGCATACCGCCGGAGTAGGTCTTGGCGGTGCGGTCGGCGGCGTCCGTGAGGTTGAACCGTTCCAACAGCTCGCCCGCGCGCGCCTTGGCCGCCCGCGCGGGCATCTGGTAGAGCTGCCCGACCATCTCGAGGTTCTCGCGGCCGGTCAGATACTCGTCGACGGCCGCGAACTGGCCGGACAGCCCGATCGAGCGGCGGACCTCGTTGGGGTGTTTCAGGACATCCACACCCGCGACCACCGCCCGTCCGCTGTCCGGGCGGAGCAGGGTGGTGAGGACACGCACCGCCGTGGTCTTGCCGGCGCCGTTCGGGCCGAGCAGTCCGAGCACGGTTCCTTCGGGTACGTCGAGGTCGACGCCGTCCAGAGCCCTTACGTCGCCGAAGGTTTTCACCAGACCCTCGGCATGAATAGCGCCTGGCATGTTGGCACTCCCAGGAGGTTGGGTCGTTCCACGGAGATCTTCTGACGCCGCGGTGAGCGACTGTTTTTCGCCACGGCGGATGCGCCTTCTCAATAAAGGCATATTTCCGCCGCTTTGTGCAGCGTGCGGCAGTAGGCAGATAGGAAGAGTAGCGCAGACGCGATACATCGCGACATGCGTTTCACCGATCTCACCGCGCCAGTCCGGCCCGACCCGTCACTCCGACTCCTGGAGCGTCAGGCCATCACGGTGTACCCCGCCGAGCTCAGCGCCTCCCGCACCTCGTCGCAGTGGTCCGGCCCCTTGGTCTCCAGGTGCAGCTCGACCTCCGCCTCACTGAGCCCCAGCCGCGGATTGGTGCGTACATGGCTCACGTCAAGGACGTTGGCGTCCACCACCGACAGCGCCCCCAGCAGCGAGGCCAGCGCCCCCGGCCGGTCGGTGAGCCGCAGCCGCAGTGACAGGTACCGGCCCGCCGCGGCCATTCCGTGCCGCAGGATCCGCTGCATCAGCAGCGGATCGACGTTGCCGCCCGAGAGCACCGCGATCACCGGGCCCTCGAACGACTCCGGCGCCGAGAGCAGCGCGGCCACCGGACTCGCCCCCGCCGGTTCCACCACCAGCTTCGCCCGCTCCAGACAGAGCAGCAGCGCGCTGGACAGCTCGTCCTCGGTGACGGTGCGGACCTCGTCGACCAGTTCGTCGATGATCGCGAACGGTACGTCGCCCGGCCGTGCGACCTTGATGCCGTCGGCCATCGTCACCGGCGCCTCGATCGACACCGGACGCCCGGCGGCCAGCGACGGCGGATACGCCGCGGCGCCCTCCGCCTGCACGCCCACCAGCCGTACGTCCGGGCGCAGCGCCTTCACCGCGACCGCGACCCCGGCCGCCAGTCCGCCGCCGCCGATGCCCACCACCACGGTGCGCACCTCGGGGCACTGCTCCAGGAGCTCCAGCCCCAGCGTGCCCTGGCCCGCGATGATGTCGGGGTGGTCGAAGGGGTGGATGAAGACCGCGCCGGTCCGCTCGGCGTACTCCTGCGCCGCCCGCATCGTCTCGTCCACGATCTGGCCGCGCAGCAGGACCTCGGCGCCGTAGTCACGGGTGGCCGCGATCTTCGGCAGCGGTGCCCCCTCCGGCATGAACACGGTCGAGCGCACGCCCAGCAGCGAGGCGGCCAGTGCGACGCCCTGCGCATGGTTCCCGGCGCTCGCCGCGACCACGCCCGCCGCCCGTTCCTCGGCGCTCAGGCCCGCGATCCGCACATAGGCGCCGCGCAGCTTGAAGGAACCGGTGCGCTGGAGGTTCTCGCATTTCAGCTGGACCGGTGAGCCGACCAGGGAGGAGAGATGACGACTGCCTTCCAGTGCGGTGATCCGGGAGACCCCCGACAGCATCTTCTGTGCCTTGCGCACATCGTCGAGTGTGATCGCGGAGGGTGCGGTGTGCGGGGCGGAATCGTTTCGCCCGCCTTCGTCGCCGGGTCGTGGAGCCATGGCCCCAGTCTTACAGCTCGTCGCCGTGAGAGGGGCCCGGGGCGGCGCCGGAACCCCCGGCAACCGGGCGTTCCCCCAGTCCCCGCCCCTGCGCCGCCGGCCCAGCACCGCCACGCCCGCCACGCCCCACCCCCGGCGTGACCGCATCGCGCCAACAGGGGCGTGTGCGGGGGCCGCGGGCCCCAGCGGGGAGAACCTGCCGGAAAACCGCCGCCACTGGTTCAACCACTGCCCCGTGACCCGGCGACCCCCGCGCCACCAGGCATAACCCTCCGTCACGGCGCGGGGCGGCGGCCGATAGGGATGCACGGGTAACGGCAGGTTTCTGCAGCCCCCGTACGGGCAGGGCCCCGGCCGCGTACTCTGTGCCACATCCCACAGACCACCGCATGAAGTGAGCCCCAGGCCATGCCCACCCAATCGGACATGACGACTCAACTCCACACAGGCGTACTGGATTCCCTCCAGCATCAGGTCGCGGTCTTCGCGCGCCGCGCCGAACAGACCCGCCTCGGCGGCGTCGGACAGGCCCGCAACTCCATGGACCGAGCCGCCTACTTGCTGCTCAACCGGCTGGACCAGGAAGGTCCGATGGGGGTCAAGGCGCTTGCGTGCGGTATGGGCATCGACTCCTCCACCGTGACCCGCCAGGTCGCCCCGCTGGTCGACTCCGGCATGGTCAAGCGCACCTCGCACCCCGAGGACGGCCGCGCGGTCGTCCTCCAGCTCTCACCCCGGGGCAAGGCCCGGCTGGAGGAGGTCCGCTCCTCCCGGCGCGAGCTGATGGCCCAGGTGACCGAGGGCTGGACGGCGGAGGAGCGCGATGTCTTCTGCGAGCTGCTGACCCGTTTCAACGGCTCCCTCTCCGTTGCACACAACACCCTGGTCCAGGACCCGAACGGGGCACTGCCGCAGACCGCGCCCGACGCCGTACCGCAGACCGCGCCCACCTCCTGACGGAACGCGCGGCCCGCGGCGCCCGCCGCCCGCATCTCACGGACCGGCGGCAGACCTCTTGACCGCGCGCCCGTACCTGCCGTGTCCTAAAGGAGCGGGGAGGCGGAGGCGCGGTGCGAGATCGGCGGGCAGCACAGGAGAGCCGCCGGGCCCGGGAGTTCGAGGCATTCGTCGCGGGCGCGGGTGGCAGGCTGCTGCATGCGGCCGCACTGCTCACGGGGGAACCACTGACGCGGGACACCGCGGACGCCCAGCGCCTGCTCAACACGGCGCTCGCCCGCACGTACGCCCGCTGGGACCGGCTGCGCGGCGAGGATCCGTACGACCGCACCCGGATGGAACTGGCCGCCCTCTTCGCCCGCCGCGGCCATCACTACCGCCGTCCGCGCGGCGGCGCCCTGGACCGGCTGACCCCGCGCGAGCGGCTGGTGCTGGTGCTGCGGCTCTACGAGGGCGTGGCCGAGGAGCAGACGGCCGCCGCGCTCGGGCTCCCGGTCGAACGGGTGCGGGCGATCTGCACCCGCGCGGTGTCCGTGATGCGCAGCGGGGTGCCGCGGCAGCCGTCGCCGCCGCGCCGCGGCGGCACGGCGGCGAGCACCCCCGCGGGCGCGGCGGGAGCGGTCCCATGAGCTCCTGGGACCGCAAGGAGGACGAGGTCCGCCGGTTGATGGAGGGCCCGCATCCGCTGCTGCCCCCCGATCTGGCGGACCGGGCGGCGGGCCGGGGACAGCGGATCCTCCGCCGTCGGCGGGCCGTACGGGCCGTCGGCTGGGTGCTGCTGTTCGCCGCGGTGGTCGCGTTCGGCGTGTGGGCGGCGATCGTCGAGCCGTGGACGTTGCCGCCGACCGACACCACCCCTCCGCTGGAGGGGTGGTGAGGGACGGGTCAGCCTAGGTCGTGGGGCCTGCGTCAGCCCAGGGCCTGGGTCAGATCGGCCATCAGGTCGTCGACCGACTCGATGCCGACCGACAGCCGGACGAGGTCGGCGGGCACCTCCAGGGCCGAGCCCGCGGTGGAGGCGTGCGTCATCCGGCCCGGGTGCTCGATCAGTGACTCCACACCGCCCAGCGACTCGCCCAGCGTGAAGAGTCGCGCCCGGTTGCAGACCTCGACCGCCGCCTCCTCGCCGCCCGCGACCCGGAACGACACCATGCCGCCGAAGGACCGCATCTGCTTGGCGGCGACCTCGTGCCCGGCGTGCTCCGGCAGCCCCGGGTAGTAGACCTGGGTCACCTTGGCGTGGGAGGCCAGCAGCTCCGCGATCCGCGCGGCGTTGGCGCTGTGCCGGTCCATCCGGACGGCGAGGGTCTTGATGCCCCGCAGCACCAGCCAGGAGTCGAAGGGCCCGGCGACCGCGCCCATCGCGTTCTGGTGGTAGGCCAGTTCCTCGCCGAGACCGGGGTCGGCGACGACGAGCCCGCCGCCGACCACGTCCGAATGACCGCCCATGTACTTGGTGGTGGAGTGCACCACCACGTCCGCGCCCAGCGCCAGCGGCTGCTGGAGGTAGGGGCTGGCGAAGGTGTTGTCGACGACCAGCCGGGCCCCGGCACCACGGGCGATATCGGCGACGGCGGCGATGTCGGTGATGCCGAGCAGCGGGTTGCTGGGCGTCTCCACCCAGATCACCTGGGTGCGGGGGCGCAGCGCGGCCCGTACCGCGGCCGGGTCGGAGGTGTCGGCGACCGACCACTCCACGCCCCAGCGCTCGACGACCTTGGCGAACAGCCGGAACGTACCGCCGTAGGCGTCGTTCGGGATCACCACGTGGTCGCCCGGCACCAGCAGCGTGCGCAGCAGGCAGTCCTCGGCGGCCAGGCCGGAGGCGAAGGCGAGGCCGCGGCGGCCGCCTTCGAGCGCGGCCAGGTTCTCCTCCAGGGCGGTACGGGTGGGGTTGGCGGAACGGCTGTACTCATAACCGTTGCGCAGGCCGCCCACCCCGTCCTGCTTGTAGGTGGAGACCTGGTAGATCGGAGGCACGACGGCCCCGGTGAGCGGGTCCGCCTCCTGGCCGGCGTGGATGGCGAGCGTCTCGAAGCTCTGCGGGTGCTGATGCTGGTCGGTCATGGGCCGAGGGTAACGCCCGGCGGGGCGGTGCCGGGTCCCTCGTCCGGGCGGGCGCATAGGCTGGAGATCAGGCGCGGGCCCGCGAAGACCGGCAGGACAGGGCCTGGCACCGTCGGAACCGTTCGCACCTTCTCACGGGGATCCTCATGGAGCTTCTGATCTTCCTCATCGCCCTCGTCATGGTGGGCGGGCTGATCATCCTGCCCGCGCTGCGGCGGATGCGCGGGGGCCGCGAGGCCATGCGGGGGGCGCTGCGCGCCTCGGACCCGGCGGAGTACGGCTTCGTCCCGCCGGAGCGGCTGGACGTCCGGCTGCCCGGCCCGGACCGCCCGCTCACCGATGCCCTGGAGGAGGTCCAGTCCTCTCAGGACTGGCAGCCCGCCGCGCGGCTGCTCGCGCTGACCGAGGCGTCGTCGGAGCTGCGCTGGCAGCGGGTGCAGACGCTGGCCGGGGCGGCGGCCTACGAACTGGCGCGGACCCCTGGCCAGGGCGGTATGTGGCTGCGCACCTGGCGGGTGGCGGCGCCCAAGGACGCGGGAGCGGCCCAGGTGCACGCCGAGTTCCTGGTCCGGCAGGCCCTGCTGGACCCGTCCTCGCCCGACTTCCGGATGATCCTCGAGGAGGCCCGGAGCGTCTGCCAGGAGGCGGCGCTGCTGGCCCCCGGCGATCCGGTGCCGTACATCATCGAGCTCGGCGTCGCCCGTGGTCTGGGCTACCGGCAGGCCGACTTCGAGGAGCTGTGGTCCAAGGTCACCGAGCGCGCCCCGCACCACATGGGCGCGCATCTGGCCGCGCTGCACTACTGGTGCGGCAAGTGGCACGGCTCCCAGGAGCTCGCCGACGCCTTCACCCACGCGGCCGCCGCCTCCGCCCCGGAGAAGAGCCTGCTGCCGGCCCTGCCGCTGTTCGGCGTCTTCGAGCACCTGCCCGACGTCAATCTGGTGCGCGGCCTCTACCAGAGCGAAGTGATCACCAAGGCGATCGAGGGCGCCCTCTTCGCGACCCGGCAGGCCCCCGCCGACCACCCGGTCCTCCCCCACGTCCGCCATCTGCTGGTGTGGTTCCTGGTGCGGGCGGAGCGGTACGCGGAGGCCATGGAGCAGCTACGGCACGTGGACGGCCATGTGGGCGCGGTGCCGTGGTCCTACGGCGCGGACCCGGCGGCCGAGTACGCGGTCTACCGGGCGCTCGCGGTCGCGGGCTGGGAGGGCCACGGCGGCTCCCCGGCGACGCTGCCGCGCTGAGGCCGCCATACGACGGATGCCGGCCCGGAATTCTCCCGGGCCGGCATCCGTTGTACGGGACGCGTCGCGTACCCGAACGAGGAGCCCGCATGCTGTTCAGCCGCCACAAGAACCACCTCCCGACCTCCGAGGAGGCGCTGAAGGGCCGCCCCGACCCGGCGTTCTCCGTCCCCGACCGCCACACCGTCCTCGGCAACCCGCTCACCGGTCCGTACCCGGACGGCCTGGTCACCGCCGACTTCGGACTGGGCTGTTTCTGGGGCGCGGAGCGGAAGTTCTGGCAGGCCCCGGGGGTGTGGACGACGCTCGTCGGCTACCAGGGCGGCCACACCCGGAACCCCTCCTACGAAGAGGTGTGCAGCGGCCTCACCGGCCACACCGAGGCCGTCCGCGTCGTCTTCGACCCGGCCATCACCTCCTACGGCGCCCTGCTGAAGCTCTTCTGGGAGTCCCACGACCCCACCCAGGGCTTCCGCCAGGGCAACGACGTCGGCACGCAGTACCGTTCGGCGGTCTACACCCACTCCCCCGAGCAGCAGGCCGAGGCCGAATCCTCGCGCGCCGCCTACCAGTCGGTCCTGACCGGCTCGGGCTACGGCGACATCACCACGGAGATCCTCCCCGCGGGCCCCTTCTACCCGGCGGAGGGCCACCACCAGCAGTACCTGGACAAGAACCCCGCGGGCTACTGCGGCATCGGCGGCACGGGCGTGAGCTGCCCGATCGGCGTGGCCCCTGCGGACGGCTAAGGGGCACCGGCGGCTGATGCGGCCGCTTCCAGGGCCAGGTGCCACGGATAGTTCTCCGGTCGGCCCTGGCCCGGCTTGTTGGGTACGAAGCCGCCTTCTCCGTAGAGCACACGTACGCCCATCGCGCGCAGCGTGGCAACGCTGGTGTCGAACTGGATGTGCTGGACGAAGGCGGCGTTGACGCACGGCATGGCCACCGTGGGGATTCCCTTGCCGATGGCCTCGGCCACGACGCCGACGACGAACTTGTCGGTGATCCCCAGGGCCCACTGATTGATCGTGTTGAAGGTGGCGGGTGCCAGGACCGCGGCATCCGCGGGAGGCCATGCCTCGGGCTCGTGGGGCAGCCTGTACTGGCTGCACACCGGGTGACCGGTCAGCTCCTCCAACGCTGGCAGGTCGTCGTCAAGCCAGCGTGCGGCCGTGGGGGTCAATCCGAGGCAGACATCCCAGTCGGCGGACTGCGCCCGCTCGATGACACCGGCGATGTCCAGCACGGGCGGTGCGGCACTTCCGAACAGGTAGAGCACGCGGTTCGTGGTCATGTGGGCAGTCCACCGCGTAGTACACCCAACCCGCAAACGCGCCCTGTCCGGGCTGAAATCACCGTTCATCATCGTCTGTCATGGCTTGGACGAGTAGCGTTTCTGTGAGTGAGTCACGAAAGGGAGGCACGCATGCCGCTCCCCGGCGACGAACACACGGGTACTCGGATCGCACACCACCGGAAGCGGGCTGGGCTGACTCAGCGCGGCTTGGCTCAGAGAGTGCCCTACTCATACAGCCTGCTCACACACGTGGAGTCCGGACACAAGCCAGCCAGCCCCGACTTGGTTGCCGCGGTGGCCAAAGCGCTGTGCATCGACGTCACCACGCTGACCGGGCAGCCCTATGTGACCGAGTTGCAGCAGGACCGGTTGGTCGCGCTGGTTCGCCCGATCCGTGAAGCTCTCGACCTCTACGACCTGGGGGCCGATCCGGCGATCAGTCCTCGTCCGACCCTTCAACTCGTCGCCGCTGCCGAGCAGCTGTGTCTGCAGGTCCGGGCCACGAAACTCCATGACGCCGCTCTCGACCTTCCCGACACGATCGCGGAGATCACTACAGCCGCATGCCGAGCGCCATCGTCGGAGCTCTGGGCCGCGCTGTCGAGTACGTACCGCACCGCGCATGATCTCGCCGTGAAGCTGGGCTACTACGACCTGTCGACGGTCGCGCTGGACCGGATGGAGTGGGCTGCGTCGCGCGCTTCGGATCCGCTGCTCTCCGCGGTGCGTCAGTACATGCGTGCGTTGGTCTACTTCCGGGAGGGCGAGTACAGGATCGGCAAGCGGCTCGTCGCTTCTGGACAGGGACTGTTGGAACAGTCGCCTCAGACGCGGGCGCGGCAGGCCGTTGCCGGGCAGCTCCACCTCGGGGCGAGCATCATCGCGGCCCGCGCCCGTGACGCGGATGCGGTTCGGAACCACCTTGCGGAGGCCAGGTCTTACGCGGACCAGGTCGGCGAAGCGACCGACGTCCACTGGCTGTCCTTCGGGCCCACGAACGTCACCGTGCACGTGGTGTCCGCCTACGTCGAGATGCGGCACTACGGTGAAGCGCTGCGGGAGGCCACGAAGGTGCGGATACCGAAGGACTGGGCCGTGTCCCGCGCGGCTCACTTCTACGTCGATCAAACACGTGCCCAGATGGAAGCGGGACGTTCCGAAGCAGCCTTGAAGTCCATGGTCACCGCGCGCAGGCTGGCGCCCCAGCAGACGCGGTACCACCCAGGCGCACGGGACACCATCAGGGGACTGATCCACTTGTCCCGGCGCACGCCGGACACCCTCGACCACCTGGCGGCCTGGGTGGGTCTCTAGGTCGTCCACGCCATCCCCATCACGCTCACGCCGCAGGTTCTACGGATGAGCTCACTCCGTCACGCCGCTTGCTCACCACCAGAAACGGACTTGTTGTTCCGTGTTCGTTTATGAGCTAAACCTCCTCAGGTTCTGTTTGATCTTCTTGATCATTGAGTGGATTGCATGGTTTGATCATTGCCGCCACCGACCCCGCAGAGGGTCGGACATTTGTGGAGGGCATTCGTGCCGAGAAGAGCCAGTGTCGTCGCAATCGCCGCCGGGGTACTGATCATGGGGAGTTCAGTACCTGCCCTCGCGGGGGAGCCTGGAGCAGATCCGGCCATCGTCGACCCGCCGATCGCGATTGATGGAGCCGGGGTCGAGCGCGGTTCCGTGACGGACACACCCGTCGCCGGGGCGGATACCGAATCGGGCGCCGACAGCACAGAAGCACTGGAGGAGGACTTGCCCCTCCCGGGCGAGGTGGACGGCCCCGACCTCGGGGACGGAGGCGTGCAACCCAAGGGCCAGCCGGGCTGCACCCCCGGCGGCGTGGTCCGCGTCACTCGGAATCTGAAGAACACGATGTCGGTCAAGTACGCGACCTTCATCCAGAACAAGAAGTCCTACAAAATAGACTTCAAGTTCACGTCCAAGAAGTCAGGCACGACCACCATCGGCAGTTCTGTCACAGTGAGTTCCGAATTCAAGATGCTGTGGCTCGGCAAGATCAAGGTTGACGTCAACGTCAGCGCCCAGAAGTCCTGGACTTCCGAACTGGGCGTCGAAACCGGCGGCAAGGTCAAGGCGCATTCGACCGTGTACGGCGACTACGGAATCAAGAAGGAAAACATCTACGGCTACACCGGCACCCGGTACAGCAACTGCGAAATTGACGGAAAGCGGCACATGAAGGCATGGGCCCCGTATCGTGAGGGCTGGGTCATCCGCTGACTCGGGACGCGTCCCGTAACGCGCCCCAGCCTGTCTGCCTAGGGCGCGTTTCCCGTGAGGAGATTGCCCTATGGGGCGTTACACCGCAGTGCCCACCCTGCTCATCCTGTTGCTCACCGCCGCCTGCTCGGGAGCCAATGACGCCAACGGAGACTCCCCTGCCTCTACAGCCCGGCCATCCAGCACCAAGCCCGGCGATGGTTCCGCTGTCGAACCCAAGGGATCCTCTGGGCGGACATCCCTCGACCTGCCCTCGGGCGCAAAGATCCTCTTGCCGGTGACCAAGGGAACCGGTGACGCCGACCTTCCCGCCTTCAAGCCCGCAACCGACGTGTACACCATCCATGCCATGTGCGCAGGCAAGGGCAAATTGACGCTCGTCGACCGTAAAGTCCGGGGCGGCAAACCCACGAAGATTGGCTGCAACGGCCCTATCACCATCGGGCGCGTCTACACGGACATCACCACTCAGGCATTGTCCGTCCAGGTACACGGCGGAAACCTCCACTGGTCGATCGCCATCGTGTCCGGCGAACACAGCATGTGACCCACCGCTCGGCCGCCCGTGGTGTCGGCCGGTCCAGCCCCCGGCTTTCACTCAACTGTGAAAGTTGGGGGCTTCGTACGTCACCAGCATGAAGGCTCAGGAGTTTTTCACCCACCACAGGACCCCGGCGACGCGTGCCTGCGCCCCGGGGCGTGGTCAACCTGAGGAAAGCAGGTCGACGTGCGGAACTGTATCGGCAGGATCTTCGAATCGGTGAGGAGCGCGTTACAACCCGGTCAGGGGCGGCATCGGACAGCCCAGACGCGTACAACGGCGAGCTGCGTAGATGCCCCCACGCTGCGGCTGCCTCGTGTGCATCAGGTGTTGCAGCGCGCTCGGGTGGAGTCTGCGTGTGCGCCACACGGGGTGGTGGCCCGGTGAATGTGCGACGACGTCTGTTGCCTTGGCCAGGGCCCGCTGGCAAGCCGTGCTACCTGCGGTGCAGCTTCGCATGGGCGCTGAACTCCTGGACCACGCCGAGGTGCTGCTCAGCAATCCGAAGGCTGAAGCCGGGGAACTCCGTTTCCTCTCCAACCGTCTGGTCGAGGCGCTGCGTGATGCTCTCCGAATCGCGGAGAGTCGTGGCAGTCGCCTGTTGGTGTCCGACGACGCTGGCTCGGGTGGAGCGAGCGAGGTGGAGGAGTGAGCCCGGACCGGCGGATGACGTCCGGGTGGCAGCTCCAGGCCACCCCGGCGGGACTGCGCGTACGGCGTGATCTGGACGGCTGTCTCACGGTGCCACTCGGGATCGTCCGTCTCGGCAAGCATGTGGCGCTCGCGCCGCTGATGCTGTCGCTGGATGAGGCGGATCAGCTCCACGCGGGCCTGTGCTTCGTACTCGCTCCGGAGACTCCGCCGGTGGATGCTCCCGAGTGCCGGAAGTCGGTCCGCTACCCCGGGGGTCGCCAGCAGTACTGAGACAACACGGCGCCGGGTCCCGGCTGAGCGGATCCGGCGCCACGCTTTGTCTCATACGTGCTTACCGCACGTCGACGTAGTCGCCGGGGGCGGTGGCGGTGCTGGTGGTGGACGTACCGGAAAAGGACCAGCGCCAGTAACCGTCAGCAGCAGCCTTGACGGCGGTCTTCAGGGCGCCGCCGCGTCCTGCGGACACCGTTTTGACGGTGGTGTAGGTGTTGGTGCCCTTCTTGCGAAACTGCAGTTTCACCGGCTGACCCGCATAGCCGGCGTACCTGTAGGACTCCCAACTGGCTCGGGTCAGGTTGCCGGTGACGGCGAGGGACTTGCCCTTCTTCACCGGCTCCGGCGAGGCGTTGACCGTCAGCTTGGCATAGCGTCTCACCTTCACCGTGGCGGCTATGTCCTTGTGGACGTGGTCCCAGTCGTTGCCGGTGGCACTGGCGGTCAGCTTCCAGGTTCCCGCCGTGGTGTTGTCCTGCGGTTCGATCCGCGGGTTCATCGTCATGATGAAGGTGCAGGTGGTCGTCGTGGCGTTGTGAGCCACGCAGTCACCGGCGCCATTGTCGGGGACCACGAGCCCATACGGATCGTCGGGCCCTTTCGGGCCGGGCCCATACCACAGCGCGGGAACGTTGTAGTCCTCTTTGATGCCCGAGTCGTCGGTGGCAGTCACCGCGATGGTGAAGGTTTTCGGTTTCGTGGTGCCCAGGACAATGTCGGACCCGCCGTTGATGACCACGTCCATCGTGGTGTCGCCCACGACTTCGTCCGCCTGGGCACCGTCCGGAACAACTAAGACGGACAGTGCCACGGCACTGGCAATAGCGGCCATGGTGGCGCGCTTACGCATGAGTGTTTCCCCATCTCTGATGGCCCCGGGTAGCCCCGGGGCCAAAGCTGGCAGGACGCGTCCGGTGCGGGGGAGATCTGGTCCGCCCGGGTCAGGGCGGCCTGCTCCTCCTCAGCGGCGCAGACGGCACCGGAGACGACCGCCGAACCCTCAAGACAGTTGCACCGCAGAGAGATCCTGTCTGAAACCACGTACTGCAACAGCTGAAGGTCATGGGGCAGCAAGTCCTGGACGGGGCATACGCCGCGCTCGGCCTGCCGCCCCCCGCGCGCTCAGGGGGTGGAGCTCGGTGAGGGGGTCGGGCTGGTGGAGGGGGTCGGGCTGGGGGTGTCGTCCCACGAGTACGTGGGGTTCTCCTTGATCGACGGGCTCCAGGGCGTCTGCTCCGGAGGCTCGAAGGGGCCCTTCCGCTCCTCCATCAGGAACATCATCACGCCCGCGAAGACGAGGCTGAGGATGATCAGGGCCATCCCCACGGGGTTGGCCGGGTTGTAGGTGTACCGGCTCGTGCCCCAGTTGCTCTTCTTGAAGACCGGCTCGTAGTCGTCGTCAGGCCGCGGCATGAAACCCCCCGGTGTCCGCTCCGTGACGGAGATCGTCGCACACCGGGGGCCGGTGGCGGCTAGGTGGACGGGCAGTTGGGGACGGAGGATTCGGGGGAGCAGTTGTCCGGGGCGTTGTGGGTGACCTTGCTGGCGTCGAGGGTGACCGAGCTGTCGTTCTCGTTGAAGATGCCGCCGCCCGCGGTGATCGCCGTATTGCGGGTGATCCGACTCCGTACCAGCGTCGCGGTACTGAAGGAATTCCTGAGTCCGCCGCCGGTCACGGCGATGTTCTCGCTGAGGGTGGTCGACGTCAGGTGCAGGGTGCCCGCGAACTGGTTGATGCCGCCGCCGCGCGGAGCGGTGTTCCCCTTGACCGAGACCGAGGTCAGCTCCGCGGTGCTGCGCAGGTTCTCCAGGCCGCCGCCCCCGTCGTTGAGGGCCCGGTTCTTGAGCAGTGAACCGCCGTGCATGGTCAGCGTGCCGGGGCGGCCCAGGAGCTGGTTGCGTCCGTTGAGGATGCCTCCGCCGTTGAGGGTGGCGGTGTTGTGCTCGACCGTGCTGTCGACGAGGTCGAGCCGTCCACCGACGTTGTGGATGGCGCCGCTGGTCTCGGCGTGATTGCCCTTGATGGTCGTGCGCTTCAGGTTCAGGGTGCCGCTGTTCCAGATGCCGCCGCCGGCGAAGGCGGGAAGGCTGCCGCCGCTGATGGTGAGCGCCTTCAGGGTGAGTGTTCCGTCGAGCGCCACATGGAGGATGCGGAAGTCCTGGGTCGCGGCCGGGTCGCGTCGGATGGTGGTGTCGCGGCCGGTGATCGTCACGTTCCCGGTGATCTCCGGCAGCCCGTCGTCCGCGTTGTCGGCCGCGGTGAGGGTGTAGGTGCAGTGGGACGCGAGGGTGATGGTGCCACCGCTGGTGTTGGCCTGGTTGATCGCGTCGACCAGTCCGGTGATGTCGCCGCACCGCACACGGGTCGCCGCGGCGGCGTCCGCCGGTCCGGCGGGCAGGACGGTGAGGGACAGTCCCAGGCCGGCCACGGCGGTCATCGCACCGGATCGCACGACGTTCTTCATCGGTACGCCTTTCGCAGTGCTGGCGGGACAGGGCGCGACGCGCCGCCGTCCATCGGCCGGGCCGCCGGCCAGCGGGGGTGAAGGGGGCTTCTCCTTCATAGCCGTCGGCCCGGGCGGCCTCACCTGATGTACCGCCGAACGGTCCTGGCCCGCACGGCGCGCCCGGAGGAAACCGCCCGGGGCGGTACGCCCGAACGGCTTGTCCGAGGTGCGCCGAATGCCTGGTTCGCATAGGTCTGCGCGATGATCGGGGGCGCCCAGGGGGGCTCGGCCGCCGGGCACCGCCCGGATCCCGCCCAGCCCCTCCCCTCCCCCACAGCCAAGGGAAGCCGCATGACTGACACGCTCAGACGCGCCACCATCACCGCCGTCACCGGCCTCGGCCTGTGTCTGACCCTCCTGCCCACCGGAGCCGCGCAGGCACGGGCGGCGATCCGCGTCGCGTGCAACGACGTCACCGCCCTGAAGGCGGCCATCAACAGCGCGAACACCAGCGGCAGCGGCAGCATCCTCCTCGCGCCCCGGTGTGTCTACACCCTGAGTTCCGCCGACAACCCGGGTGACGGCCTGCCCGAGATCACCGGCAATGTGCGGATCACCGGGGACGACACCACGGTCGAGCGCAATTCCGGCGATCTCTTCCGTATCTTCCACGTACGGCAGGGCGGCAGCCTGAGCCTGAAGTCGATCACCGCGCGCTACGGCGAGCTGGGCACCGGGGACTCCAACGGCGGAGGGATCCTCAACGCCGGCGGCACGCTCACCCTGACGGACTCCACGGTCCGGAGCAACAAGGCCAGCACCGGCGGCGGGATCTGGAACCAGCTGGGCACGCTCGTCATGAAGAACAGCACGGTCAGCTACAACCGGGCGACCTTCGGCGGCGGAGTGGCCACCAACGGCACGATGACGATGGACGGCGGCAGCCTCCACGACAACAGCGGCGCGTTCTGGGGCGGCGGTCTCGCCAACGCGGGGGAAACCAAGCTCAACAACGTCTCGGTCGCGCACAACGACTCCGGTGACCTCGGGGGCGGCATCGTCACCCTGGCCATCAACTTCGAGACCGGACCGCTGCGTCTGAACTCCACCAAGGTCACGGGCAACATCGCCCGGAACGACGGCGGTGGCATCCGCACCGGCGCGGACGAGCCGCTGTCGCTCTACCGCAGCGCCGTCGTCCACAACACCTCCAACGGCGGCCCCACCACCGGCGGCGGAATCTCGAACCCCGGAAGCGGCCTGGGCCTGCACATCGGCACGAGCACGCGCAAGGAGGTCAAGAAGAGCTCGACCAAGGTGACGCCCTTCGAGGTGACCCTCATCCGCAGCGCCGTCGTCAAGAACTACCCGACCAACTGCGCCCCGCCCAACAGCGTTCCCGGCTGCGACAACGGCGCCCCCAACGGGAGCTGACCCACGCCGCCCCATCGGAAACGGCCCGCCGCCCCCGGCCGACGACGTCGGCCGGGGGCGGCAGCACGTGACCGGCTACCCGGGAGTACGCTCGACGGGCAAGGTGCACTCGTCCTACGGGGGACAGACCATGCCCGCATCGGCCATGAGCGATCGGACCGGCCCGACCGACACACCCGCCGTCGCGCTCGGCCCCACCGCGCTGGTTCTCGGCGCCCTCTCCACCATCGGCATATGGGTCCCCGCGCTCTTCTTCGTCGTGTTCCCGTGGACGGCTCTCACCGGTGGCCTCGCGATCTGTCTCGGGGCGATGGGCGTGCATCACGCCCGCCGGGGCGCCGGCCGGCTGTGGGTCTCCGCCGCGGGGGCGGCGCTCGGCGTCGCCGGGCTCGGCGGGGTCGTCTTCCTCCTCTGCACGTACGGCGGTTGAGCCCCCGCACCCCGACGGGTCACACCTCCGCGTAGACCACCAGGGTCTGGTCCGGCCGCTCCGCCAGGTGGAACGCGGTGTAGGCGTACTCGACCACGCCGCGCTCCGGCCGCCGCAGCCGTTTGCGGCCGCCGTGGCGCACCTGGACGTCGTACCGCGGCCACCAGGACCGCACCTCCGGACTGGCCGCCGTCAACTCGTCGATCAGACGGGTGTACCGGGGCTCACCGGGGTGGCGTCCGGCCAGGGTGCGGAGGCGGGCCAGGAGACCCCGGGCCTCGGGCTCCCAGTCGACGAGGACATCGCGGGCCGCGGGTTCGAGGAACACCCAGCGCAGGAAATTGGGCGGGCGGTCCTCGGTGCCGATGAGGCGGGGGAAGAGGTCGTCGGCCGCCTGGTTGTGGCTGAGCACGTCGTAGGTGCCGCCGATGACGTACGCCGGGTGCGGCTGGAGCAGCAGGGGTACGGCCGCCGCCTCGGGGGCGAGCGGTTCGGGTGCCCCGGGGGCGTCCGCGAGCGGCTGCCCGGCGAGCCGGAAGAGGTGGCCGCGCTCCTGGGGGTCCAGCCGCAGCGCGGTGGCGAGGGCGCCGAGCACCTGGTCCGAGGCCCGGATGTCCCGGCCCTGTTCGAGGTAGGTGTACCAGGTGGCGCTGATCCCGGCGAGCAGCGCCAGCTCCTCGCGGCGCAGCCCCGGGGTCCGGCGCCGGGCGGACAGCGGCAGGCCGACCTGGTCGGGGGTGATCCGCTCTCTGCGGCTGCGGAGGAAGGCGCCCAGCTCACGGCGCTGGGCCTGTTGCTCGGACCGGTGGTCGGACATGGGGCTGGCACCTCTGGTTCCAGGATAAACGGATTCTGTATACCAGCTTCCGCCCCTCACAGACTGATGTCCGACAGGCACGAGGAGGACATCATGACGGGAATCGACGGCAAGGTCGTGGCGATCACGGGCGCCAGCAGCGGGATCGGCGAGGCCACCGCACTGCTGCTCGCCGAGCGGGGCGCGCGCCTCGTCCTGGGCGCGCGGCGGACCGAACGCCTCACGGAGCTGGTGGCACGGATCGAGGGGGCGGGCGGCACGGCCGTGGCCCTGCGCACCGATGTCACCCGGCGGGACGATGTGCGGGCCCTGGTCGCCCTGGCCGGTGAGCGCTACGGGCGGCTCGACGTCCTGGTGGGCAACGCGGGCGTCGGGACGATCTCGCCGCTGGACGATCTGCGCGTCGACGAGTGGGACACCATGGTCGACGTCAACATCAAGGGCGTCCTGCACGGCATCGGTGCCGCGCTGCCGGTGTTCCGGGCGCAGGGCTCGGGTCACTTCATCACCACCGCCTCCACGGCCGCGTTCCGCGTCGTGCCGACGATGGCGGTCTATGCCGGTACCAAGTTCGCGGTGCGCGCCCTCTGCGAGGGACTGCGCCAGGAGGCCGGTGACTCGCTGCGCGTGACCACCGTCTCGCCCGGCATGGTGGCCACCGACTTCGTCGACGCGTCCACGAACGAGCGCGCCAGAGAGCAGGTCGCCGAGGTCCGCGACCGCATCGCGATCCCGCCGGATGCCATCGCCGAGGCCATCGCGTACGCGATCGGGCAGCCCGCCACGGTGGATGTGAACGAGATCGTCATCCGGCCGACGGCCCAGGGCTGACGCCGCTGGACTGACGCCGCCCCAAGGGCCTTTCGGGTTCAGCCGGTTCGGGTTCAGCCGGTGTGCGGTGCCGTCACCGTCACGGTCGTGTAGGGCATCGTGAAGCAGCCGCCCAGGGTGTCGAGGGCGGAGGCGACGCCGGAGAGGATCTCCTGGAGCTGCTCCGGGGGGAGTCGGGTGAAGAGACCCTGGGTGGGGAGCTGGTCGAGCCAGGCGTCGCGGGTGTAGGTCCACTCCCAGGTGTCGGTCCACTGCTCGGGGTCGGCGAAGCCGTCCGCCGCCCGGATTCCCTCGGCGACCTTGGTGAGCAGGGGCTGGTAGGCGTCCGGTCCCTGGCTCTGGCCCGCCGTGAGGCGGGCGGTGAGCGGGGAGTCGGGCAGTACGCGGCGGTAGACCGCGGTGAAGGCGTCCGCCACCTCGGGCGGGAGCCGGAAGACGTTCCAGAACGCGGCCAGCCGTCCGCCGGGGCGGAGGACACGGGCGGCCTTGGCGGCGCCCGCGACGGGGTCGATCCAGTGCCAGGACTGGCCCGCGACGACCGCGTCGAAGGTGCGTCCGGCGGGGTCCCAGGACTCGAAGGCGGCCACCTCGGTGTCGATACCGCCGCGGCGGGTCAGGTCGGCCATGCGGGCGTCGGGTTCGACCCCGAGCACCGTGCAGCCGGCGGTCCGGAACTGCCGGGCGTCGATTCCGGTGCCACAGCCGACACAGAGGACATCCGGGCCGGGGGCGGCGGCGGTGATGCGGTGGATCAGGGCCTGGGGATAGCGGGGGCGGGCCCGGTCGTAGCGTTCGGCGTCCGCGCCGAACGACTCGGCCATACCCCGGTGTCGATGAGGTGCGTCCACGGTGGGCCGGTGCTCCGGCGAGGGTACAGTGGGCATGCGCCCACTATGAGTGGGCACATGCCCACTCGTCAACCGGACGGAGGAGGAACACACGGTGCCGACCGGTGTGGCCCTACGTGATGTGCGCGAGCAGTTGTTCGGCGCGGCCGAGCGGATCCTGCTCCGGGACGGGCCGAGCGCGCTGACCAGCCGCGCGGTGACCACGGAGGCGGGATGTGCCAAGGGTGTACTGCACCGGCACTTCGCCGACTTCGACGCCTTCCTCGCCGAACTCGTCCGGGACCGTGTGGCCCGGCTGGACCGCCGGGGGGCCGCCCTGTGCGACTCCGCCGGGACCGGCACGGTGGCGGACAACCTCACCGGCGCGCTGACGGACCTGTTCGAGTCGGTCGCCGTGGCCGTCGTCGGGCTCGTCACCTCACGGGACGAACTCCGCGCCCGGCTGCGGGAGTCCACACCGACGGGTGTCCCGCTGCTGACCGAGGCCACGGCCGTGCTCGCCGCCTATCTCACCGCCGAACGCGACCTCGGCCGTCTCGCGGCGGACGCCGATGTCGCCACGCTCGCCCCCACGCTGATCGGCGCCGGGCATCTGCTCTTCGCCGACCGCGAGGCCGCCCCGCCGGACGCGGAAGCGGTCCGCAAGGTCGTGACCACGGTCATCGGCGGTGCCGTGCGGTAGCCCCGCGGCGGGCGGTCAGCCCCCGGCCGCCTCCGCGCGGGTGAGGGCGACGTCGAGGACGACCAGGAGGGCATCGCGGACGGAGCCGGTCTCGCGTGCGTCGAAGACGACGAGGGGCGTGTGCCCGGAGATGTCGAGGGCCCAGCGGACCTCGTCCAGGGTGTGCTGGACCTCGCCGTCGAAGGCGTTCACCGCGACGGCGAACGGGATGTCCTTGTGCTCGAAGTAGTCGACCGCCGCGTAGCAGTCGTCGAGGCGGCGGGTGTCCACGATCACCAGGCCGCCGAGGGCGCCCTCGACCACGTCGTCCCACATGAAGCCGAACCGCTCCTGGCCCGGGGTGCCGAACAGGTACAGCTTCAGGGTCGGGTCGATGGTGATGCAGCCGAAGTCCATCGCGACCGTGGTGGTGGTCTTGTCGGGGGTGTGGGTGAGGTCGTCCACGCCCGCCGCGACCTCCGTGATGGCCGCCTCCGTGGTCAGCGGACGGATCTCGGAGATCGAGGCCACGGCCGTGGTCTTGCCGACCCCGAACCCCCCGGCGATCACCAACTTGACCGGCAGGGGCGGTTGTTCAGCCGCTGTCACGGAGTGTGCCCCGTGAGTCGGGGACGGCACGGAGACCATCGATCACCCTTCGCAGTACGGAGATGTCCTGGGCTGTCCTGGCGTTCGGCACATGGACCGCCAGCTGGCCGGCGGCGCACAGGTCCTCCGCCAGGACCCGGACCACGTTGAGGTGGAGCCGCAGCCGGGCGGCCAGCTCCGCCACCGACTGCGGACGGCGGCAGGCCGCGACGATGGCGTGGCGTTCGAAGGTGAGCGACGGCAGGGCCGTCAGCCCGTCCGGTGTCGCCACGATCTGGGTCTCGACCGGGAGGGGTGCCGCGGAGCCGCTCCCCGCCACCCTCCCCGCGGTCAGCAGGAAGGGGCGGATCGCGGACGCCCGGCCCACCGGATCCGTCACCGGGCCCACCGGGTCCGTCACCCGGTCCGCCGCGTCCTCCGGTCCGTCCGGTGGTGGATGCGCCGGTCCCGCCTTCTCCGCCTCATGCGGTGCCGGTTCACCGGCGACCATCTCCGCCCCCTCCTCGCATGCCTCTGCCGCTGCCGCCGCGCACGATGGGTCAGCCGCCGGCGCCCGCGCTCTTCTTGAGCTCCAGGACGAGCTGGGGGGTGAGCGCGGCACCCGCCCGGTTGGCGAACAGGGTCATCTCGTAGGCGATGTTGCCCAGCTTCGCCTCCTTCGAGGTCACCACGCCGAGCACGGCACCGCAGCCGATGGACGACACCAGTACGTGGCCGCCCTCCAGATCGATGATGACCTTGTTGAGGCCACCCAGGCCGTAGTTGCCGGACGCGCCGGAGGCGAGGCTGGTCACACCGGACACGATCGCGGCGAGCCGCTCGGAGTCGGCCTGTTCGCGCAGCCGGGAGACGGCGATCAGCAGACCGTCGGAGGACACCGCGATGGCGTCGACCACTCCCGCGGTCTCGGTGGCGAACCGGTCGAGCAGCCAGGTGAAGTCGGCTGCGGCGGCACGCAGATCGGTGGGTTCGTCCGTCGTGGACCCGGTCGAACCGCTGTTGTCAGTCGGCGTGTTCACTGCCCGACTCCTTCCGGGATCGCTGATGTGTCGAGGGCGTGGGGGCGGGGGCGGACCGGTCCGCCGGGCGGCCGTCCTCCTCCGCGTCCCGCTCCGCCCGGCGTACGGCCGCGTCGAACTCGACGTGTTCGCCGCGGACCGCGTCGGCGTCGCCGGCCGGGCGGACGGCCGGGGCGGCCCGGCCGTCCGGGGCGGTGGTGGTCCGGTCGAGGGTCGCGCCCCGCACCCGCCGGCGCAGCGGGCGGGAGCCGGGGTCCCGGGACACCCCGGACGAGGACTCCGTTTCCCGTTCCGGTTCCGGTTCCGTGTCCGGTGCGGATTCCCGCTCCGGGTGCTCGGCAGGAGCCGCCGGGACCCGCTTCGGCAGACCCGCCCCGGTCGTCGCCGTGGGCGCCGCCGGGGCCGGGGGCTGCACCGGGGCGCGCCGCGGCACGGGCTCCGGCGTCCGCTCCGCCGCCGCCCCCTCCCCCGGCGCATCCCGCAGCAGCAGCGCGGACGGCACCCACACCGTGCCCGTCACACCGCCGCCCGGCGTACGGCTCAGGGTGACCCGGATGCCCGAGCGGCGGGCCAGGCCGCCGACCACGAACAGGCCGAGCACCTTGGTCGGTACGAGGTCCAGCCGCTCCCGGCGCACCAGCCGGGCGTTCTCCTCGGCGAGCCGTTCCGCGCTCATCCCGAGGCCGTGGTCGATGACCTCGACCAGCGCCCCGCCGTCGGAGGTCACATCGGTGCCGGGCCGGACGGCCACCTCGATGGGGGTGTCCGAGGGGGAGAACGCGACCGCGTTCTCCAGCAGTTCGGCGAGCATCAGCGTCAGGTCGCCGATGATGTCGGGGACGACGGTGACCTCGGTCTCGGACCGCAGGGACACCCGCTGGTAGCCCTCGATCCGGCCGAGCGAGGCGCGGATGACATCGGCCAGGGCGGTCGGCCGGGCGTCCAGTTCGGATTCGCGGATGCCCGCGAGCAGCATCAGGCTGTCGGCGTTGCGCTGGAGGCGTACGGCGATGTGGTCGATGCGGTAGAGCCGCTCCAGGACCTCGGGGGCGGTCTCCTCGCGTTCGACGGCGTCGATCAGCATGAGCTGGCGGGTGGTGAGGTTGCTGACCCGGCGGCCGACGTTGCCGAACATCTCGCCGACGTTGCGGCGGCTGACCACCTGGCGTTCCAGCAGCGCCGCCGCGGTGACCTGCACCTGGTTGAACGCCTCGGCCAGATCGCCGATCTCGTCGCGCACCGGGACCGGAATGGGCCGGGGCCGCAGCGGGGTGCTGTCCGCGGAGTCGTCGTCCTCGACCTTGGCGAGTTCCTCGCCCGCGACCTCGACCACCTGGTGGGCGGCGCCGGTCAGGGCCGCCAGGGGGCGGACCACCGAGCGGCGGACGAGGAAGGAGAAGCCCAGCCACGCGGCGAAGCCGAGGACGGCGAGGGCGAGGAGGGCCAGCGCCTGGTAGAGGGCGGCGTCGGAGAGGCCGTCCGCACGGCCCGCGATATCGCCGATCAGCGTCCGGGTGATGGTGAGCCGGGCCTCGGCCTGCCGGGTCTCCGCGGCCATCGTGGTGCGCAGCTGGGCGGGCGACTGGCCCTGGAGGGAGCCCGGGTCGATCTGGAGCTCGGCGAACCGGTCCTCGATCCCGTTCTGCTCGGCGTTCCGCTCGATGCCGTCGAGCCGCAGCACCTGGTACGGATCGGCGATCCTGGCGAAGCGTTCCGACTGCTCCTCGAAGATCCGGTGGGCGCCGACCGCCCGGGTGTACTCGGTGACGGCGTTGGCGTCCCGGGTCTGGGCGGAGAACACCCCGCCCTCGAAGGCGGCGTGGGCGGCGTCCGCGCGCAGCACCGCGTCCAGCAGCGCGATGACCGGGGCGGAGGAGGAGCCGGTGTAGCCGTCGAGGCCGAGGCCGTCGATGAGGTAGCCGACGGCGGCGGCGTACGCGGGGTCGATCCCGGCGGCCGGGACCGAGCCCCGCTCGACCTTGTCCCGCAGCACGCTGAGGCGCTGGACGTAGCCGAGGGCGCGCGACTCCTCCTCGGGCAGCTCCGAACCGAAGGCCGAACGCACGGCGTCGGCCTGGTCGTCGGTGACCCGCTGGGCGCGGTCGTAGTCCGTGGTGGACGGCAGGGCGGCGCCGGGGCGGGCGGCCTCCTGCCGGACGGCCAGCAGCAGGGCCTGCCGGTGCTCGGCCTGGACGTCGTTGATCAGCCGGGTGACCTGGCCGCTGTCGCGCACCAGTTGTGCGACCCGGTCGGCGTCCCGGGCCCGTTCCACCTGGCCGTAGACGCCCACGCCGAGGAGGACGCCGACGACGGTGATCGGTACGAGCACCAGGACGTTGAGCTTCCGGCGGAACGGCCACCGGTCGAGGAGGACGCCCTTCCGCGGACGGGACCGCGGCCGGTGTGCGTCGGGTCCTTGTGCGTCGCCTCCGGGCCGGTCCGGGGCGGACGGGTCAGGGGCCGACGAGCCGGGGGCCGGTGGATCCGGCGCCGACGGGTCCGGTGCGGGTGGGTGATCCGGTGTGTCCACAGACACCCAGGTCCTCCTTCGATGTGCTCCTGAGCGGTGACCGAGGTGTTGCTGCGTCGGAATCGCGCCACATGCCCGACCGGCCGTGAAGACTACCGTCTGCGCGTGACCGTGCAAGACGGCCCGGGCCAACCGCTACCGAATGTCCCTGGATTGTTGGGTTTGACCTGGCCTCCTGTTCATTCCTGTCTCAAGGGCCGGTCCACCGGCAGCGGCCGGGTGTCCGTAGGGTGGCGGTCGGACGGCGCCCGAGGACATCCTGTGGACTGGCTTGTTCGTTACCATGCGCGGGCCCTCCGTCCTTCCGTGCCCTGCGAGGAGATCCGTGCACCCCACCCGCAAGGCGGCCCTGATGTCCGTCGTGTTCCTGGCCGTGGTCGCCACCGGCTGTGAACCCGATGGCTCCGGCTCGTCCCACCGGACGTCCGCCGAGCCCGGCTGCCCCACCGCGCTGGCGCGGGCCGAGCGGGCGGTCAAGAAGGCGCAGGACGTCGACGCCCCCTGGAAGGGCCCCACCACCGGGCCCTCCGCGGTGCGCGGCAAGAGCGTGGTCTACATAGCCCAGACGCTGAGCAACCCCGGTGCCGCGGGCGTCGCGCAGGGGGTCCAGGAAGCCGCGTCGATCCTCGGCTGGCACGCGCGCACCATCAACGGCGAGGGCACGCCCGCCGGGATCCGCGCCGCCTTCGAGCGGGCCCTCGACCTCGACCCGGACGGCATCGTCATCGGCGGCTTCGACCCCGGGAGCGTGGCGGACGAGGTGGCGCGGGCCGAAGCGGCGGGCATCGAGGTGATCGGCTGGCACGCCACCGCGGCCCCTGGGCCCAGCGCGAAGCCCGGGCTGTTCACCAACGTCACCTCCCGGGTGGAGGACGTGGCGAGGATCAGCGCCGACTGGATCATCGCGCGGTCCCATGGCCGGGCCGGGGTGGTGCTGTTCACCGACGCCACCGTCCCGTTCGCCAAGCACAAGTCCGACCTCATCAAGAAGCGGCTCGCCACCTGTCCGGACGTGAAGCTGCTGAGCTACCGCAACGTCCCGATCCCCGAGGCGGGCAAACGCTCCATCGGGGAGGTCCGCGCGCTGCTCGCGCGCTTCGGCGACAAGTGGACCGACTCGGCCGCCATCAACGACCTGTACTTCCGGCACAGCGCCGCCGCGCTGCGCGCCGCGGGCAAGGACGGCGCGGGCGCCCCGTACAACATCGGTGCGGGGGACGGCGATCCATCGGCCTTCCAGCGCGTCAACGGTCAGCGGTACCAGGCCGCCACCGTGCCCGAACCGCTCTCCGAACAGGGCTGGCAGATCGTGGACGAGTTCAACCGGGCCTTCTCGGGCCGGTCGCCCAGCGGCTATGTGGCCCCGGTCCACGTCACCACGGCCGCCAACAGCGGTGGCGCGCTGTCCTGGGACTCCGAGGGCTATCGTCAGGCGTACCGCAAGATCTGGGGGAAGTAGCCGCGGGAGGGGAGGATCCGTGCCGGTCCGTACGACGCGGTACCGGATGATGCGCGCCGCCCGCGGCATCGCCATCGACCTCACCGCCGACGCCGTGCTCAGCACCGGACCCCCGCCCCGGGGCGAGCGGGTCACGGCGCGGGTGTGGCTGGACACGGCGCCGGTGCGCACCCACCCATACGAAGACCGTTCGGGGCTGCGGCTTTCGGCGGAGGAGGCGGCCTGGCTCGGGCCGGGGCTCGCCCTCGCCGCCCCTGCGATCGAGGCGCGGACCGCCGGGCGGTACGCCCTGGTCACGGTGGAGCGGGTGCGGTTCCCCGAGGCCGACTTCCAGCAGGAGGGGCTGGCGGCGGCCCTTCTCGGCTGGGCGGAGGAGGAGTTCGGGCTGCCCGCCCGGCCGGTCGGGGCCTCCTTCGACCGCGCCGCGAACCGGTTCGTCTTCATCTGGCCCGAGCCCCACGACCGCCTCTGACACGATGGGCGGCCCGGGCCTACAGTCGCTGCCATGGACTGGGTCGAGCGGGTGCGCGCCTTGCGGCAGTGGTCGGGCAACGGGATGCGGGCACCGCATAAACCGCTGCTGATGCTCTACGCCCTGGGGCGGTTCCAGCGGGCACCCGGCCAGGACCTGCCCTACACGGAGGTCGAGGGGGACCTCAAGGAACTGCTCCGCGACTTCGGACCACCTCGGCAGACCTCGCCCTCCTATCCGTTCCACCACCTGGAGAGTGACGGGGTGTGGGAGGTACGCACCGACGACGGGCCTGGCAGCCCGGGTTCGGGCGTCACGGTGCTGCGGGAGAGCGGGGCGCGCGGCCGGCTGGCACCGGGACTGCGGTCCGCGCTGGACACCGACCCGGCACTGCTGGAACGGCTGGCACAACTCCTGCTGGACACGCACTTCGCACCCTCGCTGCACGCCGACCTCACCGCCGCCGTGGGCCTGGACCTGGACGCCGTGGACGAGGCGAGGCGGGTGATGGTCCCGGTACGGGACCGGCGGCGGGCGGCCGAGCTGCGGCGCGAGGTGCTGAGCGCCTACGCCTTCCGGTGCGCCTTCTGCGGGTTCGACGGGGCGGTCGGCCGGGTGCCGGTCGGCCTGGAGGCCGCCCATGTGCGGTGGTGGGCGTTCCGCGGCGCGGACGCACTGCACAACACGCTGTGTCTGTGCTCGCTGCACCACCGGCTCTTCGACCGCGGGGTACTGGGCCTGGACTCCGGCCGGCGGATCACGGTCTCCGGCGCCTTCACCGGGCACGGCACGGCCGCGCGCGACCAGGTGTTCGCACTGGCCGACCGCAGGGTGGAGGATCCGCCGGGCGGCGGTGAGCCGGTCGCCCCGGAGAACATCGCCTGGCACACCGGGCAGGTCTTCCGCGGCACGTCCCCGGCGGCCGGGACGGCGGAGCCCGTCACTGCCTGCTGAGGGCCCGGGGTGCTCAGCCGTCGAAGGCGTAGCTGCGCACCGGGTCGACCCGCAGTTCGTACGGGCCGAGGCAGTCGGCCGCGAGGGTGGCCAGGCGGACGCCGCAGGGGCAGGCGCGGTTGGGGCCCTCACGGCCGGTGGGGCCGCAGCAGCCCGACGCGTTCTCGCCGCCGGGGAGCGGGCGGAGGGCGGGGGCGTCCTCGGGGTGCATCACCACCGGGCCGCGGGCATCCCCGTCCCCGGGGGCGACGGCGTAGTGGCCCCGGGGCACCGTGGACGGCGCCAGCCCGGTTTTCCGGTCCCGGTCGCGGTCATCTGTCGGCGCCTCGGGGACGGCGGGCAGCGCGACCAGGTCCGGGGTGAGTTCATGTGCGCAGTGGCAGCAGTAGAAGACCGTCACACCGTCCGTTGTACCCGCACGGGCTCGGGCACGGACCTGCGAACGCGCTGGTCGCGGGCGGCTCTGCCGTGGGCGAATCTGCTCGGGGCCGAGAACGCTGTCCGGGGGCCGCCCGGCGGCCGACAGTGGTGACACCGCGGCACGCTCCGCCGCGGCCGACCACGGGAGGTCCGATGTCACCACTGATCACCGGCTGGGATCCGGCCCTGAGCCCCCGGGCCGCGGAGGGCGAGACGCCCCCGTCACGGTTCGACGACCACCTGGCCGCGCAGCTCCTCACCCAGCGCATCGTCGTTCTCAGCACCCAGGTGGACGATGTCTCCGCGCACCGGGTCTGCGCCCAGTTGCTGCTGCTCTCGGCGGAGGACCCGCGGGCCGACATCAGTCTGTACATCAACAGTCCGGGCGGTTCGGTGACGGCCGGGCTGGCCATCTACGACACCATGCAGCTCATCCCCAACGACGTGTCGACGCTCGCCATGGGATTCGCCGCGAGCATGGGGCAGTTCCTGCTCTGTGTCGGGACGGCGGGCAAGCGCTTCGCGCTGCCGAACGCGCGGATCATGATGCATCAGCCGTCGGCCGGGATCGGCGGGACGGCCGCCGACATCGCGATCCAGGCCGAGAACCTGGAGTTCACCAAGAAGGCCATCGAGCGGATCACCGCGGCGCACACCGGTCAGACCGAGGAGACCATCTCCCGTGACGGCGACCGCGACCGGTGGTTCACGGCCGGACAGGCCAAGGAGTACGGCATGGTCGACCGGATCGTCGAGTCGCTCGACGATGTGCGTCCGGGCGGATCGCGACGGCGGATGGGGATCTGAGATGAGCCAGTACACGATTCCGACGGTGGTCGAGCGGACCACCCAGGGCGAGCGGGCGTACGACATCTACAGCCGGCTGCTGTCCGAGCGGATCATCTTCCTCGGCACCGAGATCGACGACGGGGTGGCCAACGTCGTCATCGCGCAACTGCTCCATCTGGAGTCCAGCAGCCCGGAGCAGGAGATCGCGATCTACATCAACTCCCCCGGCGGCTCGTACACCTCGCTCATGGCGATCTACGACACGATGACCTTCGTCTCGGCGCCGATCTCCACGTTCTGCGTCGGCCAGGCGGCCTCGACCGCGGCGGTGCTGCTGGCCGGAGGGGATCCCGGACGGCGGTTCATCCTGGAGCATGCGCGGGTGCTGCTGGGGCAGCCCGCGAGCGGTGGCCAGCAGGGCACCGTCTCCGATCTCAGCCTCCAGGCCAAGGAGATGCTGCGGATCCGCGCACAGGTGGAGGAGGTGCTGGCCCGGCACACCCCGCACGACATCGCCACCCTGCGCGAGGACATGGACCGCGACAAGGTGTTCACGGCGCAGGAGGCGGTGACGTACGGGCTGGCCGACCAGGTGCTCAGCCGCCGGAGGGCGGGCGCGGCGTTCGCCGCCTGACGGCGGTCGGTCCCTGCTTCAGGCGGCGAGGCGCACCTGGCCCTGGTAGGAGGACGTACGCGTGGTGGTGCTGGTGGTGGTGTGCGGGTGGCGCGTCCCGGCCAGGGCCGTCGTACCGGTCGCCGCGCCCCCGTCGCGCCGCGTGTGCTCCTCCGCCGCCCCCAGGGAGCGCCTGCGGGTGCGCGGGGCGAGGGCGCGGGCCAGCTCGTCGTGGGTGAGGGCGAGCAGATCGGCGAGGCCGAGGCCGAGGGCGTGCGCGGCGGCGGCGAGCACCTCGGACGACGCCTCCTTGCGGCCCCGCTCCAGCTCCGAGAGGTACGGCATCGAGATCCGGGCCGCGTCGGCCACGTCCTTGAGCGTGCGCTGCTGGGCGCGGCGCTCGCGGCGCAGCACCCCGCCGACCACATGGCGCCACAGGGGCTCCCTGGGCGCGGAGTCCGGGGGCGCGGCCTCCCGCGGCGGGGCGGCTGGCGGCGCGGTGGCCGGACGCAGCGGGATGACGCGGGCTGGGTTCGTCGCGTGGCTGCTCACCCCCTCAGGGTAGAAGCGTCCGGCCCGGGAGGAAGGGCATGGCGTTCCGCCCCCCGCGAAATCGGCGGGGCCGTGCCGGCCTCACGGCGCTCGGAAGCGGTCCGCGAGGCCCCTGAAGCGGTCCTCAGAAGCGGTACGGGGTGAGGTAGTCGGGCACCAGGACGCGGGTCCGGGGTGCGGCCGCCTCGATCCGCCGGACGAACGCGTCCAGGTCCACATTCGGATCCCGCTGGGCGCCCTCGTCCAGGGGGAGTTCGAAGTTGTCCCAGTGGACGGGCACCACGGTGCCGGGGTGACCGAGGGCCTTCATCAGCCGTGGCACATAGGCGTGGGTGGCGGTGCTGGACGTGGCCGCCACCATGGCGACGTCCGGGCGCAGTCCGGCCGCGTCGCGCTCGCTGAAGTCGCTGGCACCCATCAGGAACGCCGACGGGCCTCCGTCCGGGGTGAGTTGGAAGGCCAGGGTGTCGCCCTCCGGCAGATCGGAGATGGTCCGCGGTCTCCCGGCGGACGGGCGGCCGTGGAGGGTTCCCGGGGCGAAGTAGCCGAAGGAGGCGTTGCGGCTGTGCCGGCTGGAGACCACCTCGACCACCAGGCCGTCGAAGTCCAGCACCTCACCGCCCTTGACCACCGAGATCCGGCCCTTGTCCACCCCGAACGCCTGGAGCAGGTGGTACGAGGTCTCGGTGGCGACGATCCGCGCTTTTGGGGCGATGCGGGCGATGTACGGGACGTCGGCGATGTGGTCCCAGTGGCTGTGGCTGACCAGGATCAGCTCCGGGGCGCCGATATGCCGCCGGACCACCTGCTCATCGGTCGTCAGCGCGGTCCCGGGGTCGAAGTCACCGGTGAACAGGCCGGTGGGGAAGCGGGAGAGGTACGGGTCGAACAGGACCGTGCGGCCACCGGTGTCGATCCGCCAGCCGCAGGTGCCGAACCACCGGAAGGTGGCGTCCGAGGTGCGGGCCGCGGCACGGGGCGTGGTCGCCGCGGCGGAGGCGCGGGAGGCGGCCGGGAGGACGGGTACGGCCGCCCCGACGGCAGCTCCCCGCATCAGCAGACGGCGGTCGAACCGCCGCGCTCGTATGTCGCTCATGGCCACAGCAGAGCAGCCGCCGCCCACCGGCGTCCAAGACCGGATCGAGGGATGCGCCATATCCGATCGGGTATGACCGCGGCTCAGACCGGGTGGACCGGCGGTGTGGACGGGCTGTTCACGAGGCTGTCCACAGCCAGCCGCGCGGCCCGTCCGATGGCCCGGTCCACGGCCGAGCTACGCCACGCCGGTCCGGCCGTCCGCGCGAAGACGGCCACCGCGTACCGCCGGCCGTCGGGCCGGTGCACGACCCCGGCCTCGTTGTGCAGACCGGGCAGGGTGCCGGTCTTCGCGGCGATCAGCACCTCGTCGGGGAAGCCGCGGGCCAGCCGCTGCCGGAAGATCTGCTGGGACATCAGCTCACGCACCCGGGCGCAGGCGGCCGGGGAACCCGCCCGGTCCTGCCAGATCAGCCGCAGCAGGGTGGTGATGTCACGGGCGGTGGCCGAGGTGGTGTGGCGCGGGTCCAGGGCGCGGAAGTGGCTGAGCCGTCCGGCGTCCAGTGCCGGGTAACGGGCCGCGAACTCCGCCGCGTCCACCGCGCCCGCGTCCTCGATCATCGACTCCAGCTGCCACCGGGGGCCGCCGGTGATCCGGGTGCGTTCCAGGCCCAGTTCGGCGGCGAGCAGCCGCACGGTGTCCAGGCCCACGCGGCGCAGCAACGCGTCGGCGGCGGCGTTGTCGCTCACCGTCATGGTGAAGTACGCCAGGTCGCGCAGGGACATCTCGACATCGTCGGCGCAGCCCGCGGTGCCCCATCCGCCGAGCTGGTCGGCGGCGGTGACCCGGACACGTTCCCGTGGGTCGAGCTGACCGGCGTCGGCCTGCCGGGCGAACTCCAGGACGAGCAGGATCTTGAACACCGAGGCAAGGACGACCTGTTCATCGGCGCCGACGGCCACCTCCCGCCGGGGGTCGTCCAGGTCGACCGCGTGCAGCCGGACCTCGGCGTCCACCGCCGCGAAGAGCTCGGTGATCCGCCGTCCGGCCGGTGTGCCCACCGTCGTACCCATAGGTGTTCCTCCGCTCCCCCGCGGCCATCGCATAAGGTCGGCCGGTGGATCTCATACGCCACCTGCGTCTGTTCATTGTCGTCGCCGAGGAGCTGCACTTCAGCCGCGCCGCCGATCTCCTCGGCATGGCGCAGCCGCCCCTGAGCCAGGCCGTCCGGCGGCTGGAGCGCGAGGTGGGGGTGGAGCTGTTCGACCGCTCGGCGCGTCAGGTGCGGCTCACCGCCGCGGGGGCGCTGCTGGTGGAGGAGGCCCGTGAACTGCTGGCCCGCGAGGAGCGGTTGCGGGCGGTGATGGGCCGGGTCCGGGACGGGGAGCTGGGCACCCTGCGGGCGGGGGTGCCGCCGCAGACCCCGGCCCGTACGCTGCACGCCCTGCTGTCGGCGTGCGCGGAGGAGTTCCCGGGGCTGCGGATCGACCTCCATGAGGTGGACCCGGCGGAACAGGTGCGGCTGCTGGGGTCCGGCGGACTGGACGTCGGGCTGGTGCACCATCCGGTGGACGACGCCGGCGGGCTGGTCCTCGGGCCGTCCGCCGACACCGCGTTGGGCGTGGTGCTGCCGCGTGCCTCCCGGCTCGCCCGGCTGCCCGAGGTCGCGCTCCACGACCTCGCGGGCCACGATCTGTTCCTCTTCCCGCGGGCGACGGCGCCGGGCTGGTACGACCGGACGCTGGAGATCTGCCGGGCGGGCGGATTCGTTCCGCCCTCCGTGCGGCACGCCCGGAATCCGGAATTCCTGCTGGGGCTGGTGGCGTCCGGCCGGGGCGTCGCGTTCGACGACGGCCGGGTGGCGGGAAAGGAACCGCGCGCCGCATGGCGACCGCTGACCGGCCGCCCGCTCATTCTCCGGATATCAGCGGTATGGCCGGACCATTCGGCCCATCCGGCCGTGCACCATTTCGCCCGGATAGCGGTCCGGGCCGTCATGGACGACCTTCCGGCGCGCTCCGGCGGGTCCGGTGCTCCGGCCGTGGACGACCGGGCCAGGCCGTGGTCGGTGGTCTACCCGCCGGGCCGCCCCACCGCGCCGTAGCCGGGCCGCGGCGCCGTAGTCAGGGCGCGGCGCCGGACCCCTTTCCTCCGGCGCGGAAAGCGGAGAAATCATCCGCGGTACAGCGGCAATGTTCTGGAGATTCATTCCGGAAACGATGGAATACCGGTGAACGGGACTGCCAGGATCACTTCCTCACCCCTCTTTCCCGGCATCACAGGAATTCTCCGTGCAGAAAAAGAACGCGTTCGCCGCAACCGCTGTCGCGGTGCTGGCACTCACCCTGACCGGCTGCGGCGACGGCGAGGACTCGGCGTCACCGGCCCGCAAGGGCGGGGCGTCCGCCACCCGGACCGCGGGCGGGGATCGCACCGGCTCCTCACCCTCCGCCGAGTCGTCGCCCACGGCGCGCGAGGACGCGGGCGGCGGACGGCACCGCGGGGCCGGCAAGAGCCCCGCCACCAGCGCCGCGCCACGTCCCACCCGTAGCTCCGCCGCCCCGGCGCCCGCGCCGAGCCGCACCCGGACCGCGACGGCCGCGCCGACCCGTCCGGGGTCCCCCTCCGGTGTCCAGGGCATGTGGTACGTCCCCGTGCGCGGCGGCCGCGGCCTGGCCACCCTGAACGTCAGCGGGACGTCATTCACCCTCGCGTACGCCGGCAAGTCCTGCTCCGGGACCATCAGTTCCGCGATGGCCGTCTCCAGCACCTGCGGCGGGGAGACCTCGAACGGCACCGCCGTGGTGAGCAACGGCGGTGAGAACCTGACCTTCAACTGGACCACCGGCGAACCCGACCGCTTCGTCCGCACGCAGCCCGCGGGCTGACCGCACGCCTTTCTCCACGCTCCGCTCCATGGACCGGTGATCGGTGGCTGCGTCATGCTGGCCGGGCACGGCGGCACCGCACCACCGCGTGCCGCACCCGGACCAGGGAGCCCCATGTTCACCACCCGGCCCACCCTCCAGGGCACCCACGGCATGGTGTCCTCCACCCACTGGCTGGCCTCGCAGTCCGCCATGGCCGTCCTGGAGGACGGCGGCAACGCCTTCGACGCCGCCGTGGCCGCCGGTTTCGTCCTGCACGTGGTGGAGCCGCACCTCAACGGGCCCGCCGGGGAGGTGCCGATCCTGCTCGCCCCGGCGGGCGGCGAACCCACCGTGCTGTGCGGCCAGGGTCCGGCGCCCGCCGGGGCCACCATCGGCCACTACACCGCGCTCGGCCTCGACCTGGTGCCGGGCACCGGACCGCTCGCGGCCGCCGTCCCCGGCGCGTTCGACGCGTGGATGGTGCTGCTGCGCGACCACGGCACCCGGCACCTCGCCGAGGTGCTGCGGTACGCGATCGGCTACGCCGAACACGGCCATCCCGCGGTCGAGCGGATCGGCGAGACCGTGGAGACCGTACGGGAGCTGTTCACACAGGAGTGGACCGACTCGGCCGCGCTCTACCTGCCCGGCGGCCGGTCCCCCGCCGCCGGGCGGCTGCTCACCAACCCGGCCCTGGCCGCCACCTGGCGGCGGCTGATCGCCGAGGCGGAGGCGGCGGGGCCGGGCCGGGAGAGCCGGATCGAGGCGGCGCGGCGGGTCTGGCGGGAGGGGTTCATCGCCGACGAACTGGCCGCAGCCGCGGCCCGGCCCGCCATGGACTCTTCCGGAGAGCGCCACGCGGGGACGCTCACCGGTGACGACCTGGCCGCCTTCGAGGCCGGCTATGAACCCCCGGTCCGGTACACCTGGAACGGTTGGACGGTGTGCAAGGCGGGCCCCTGGAGCCAGGGTCCGGTGCTGCTCCAGCAGCTCGCCCTGCTCCCCGACGGGTTGACCGCGGAGGATCTGGGCACCCCCGAACTGCTGCACACCCTGGTCGAGGGCGGCAAGCTGGCCATGGCGGACCGTGAGGCCTGGTATGGGGACGCCGCCGAGGTACCGCTCCCGGAGCTGCTCTCCGGCCCGTACAACGACGAGCGGCGCAAGCTGATCGGCGAGCGCGCCTCGTACGGACTGCGTCCGGGCCGGCCCGGCGGCCGCACCCCGCGGCTGAGCGCGCAGGCGCTGGCCGCCGTCGCCCGCGCGGCGGACCGCGACGCCGGTCCGGTGGCCGGACCGGGCGGCGGTGAGCCGACGGTCGGCGGCCCCGAGGTGCGGGCGGACGGCGGCACCCGGGGCGACACCTGCCACCTCGATGTGGTGGACCGCTGGGGCAACATGGTCGCCGCCACGCCCAGCGGCGGCTGGCTCCAGTCCAACCCGGTCATCCCCGCGCTCGGCTTCCCGCTGGGCACCCGGCTCCAGATGGCCTGGCTGGACCCCGGACTGCCCAACTCCCTGACCCCCGGCCGCCGTCCGCGCACCACGCTGACCCCGTCACTGGCGCTCCGCGGCCACACCCCCGTGATGGCCTTCGGCACGCCTGGCGGCGATCAGCAGGACCAGTGGTCCCTGCACTTCCTGCTCGGTGTCGCACTGCGCTCCCCGGTGCGTGCGGGGCTTGACCTCCAGGGCGCGATCGACGCGCCCAACTGGCACCAGGAGAGCTTCCCCGGCTCCTTCCACCCGCGCACGATGGCCGCGGGGAAGGTGGTGGTCGAATCGCGGATCGGTGAGCACGCGATCCGCGGACTGCGGCGCCGGGGGCACGACGTCACGGTCGGCCCCGCCTGGTCGGAGGGGCGGCTGTGCGCGGTGGCCCGGGACCCGGAGACCGGTGTCCTGCTGGCGGCGGCCAACCCCCGGGGCGCACAGGGCTACGCGGTGGGCCGCTGACCCGCGGCGGACACCACCGGATCAGACGCTGACGGCCGCCTCCCGCATCGCCGCGGCGGTCCCCGCCGCGTCGTAGTCCGGGCCGACCCCGTCCACGAGGATCACGTCCCCCTGGATGTGGTCGGTCCGCAGCGGCAGGATCTCCTGGTACGCGGGCGACGCGTACCAGGCGCGCGCCGCGGCCAGGTCGGGGAAGCCGATCATCACCACATGCCCCGGCCAACTGCCCTCCAGCACCTGCACCTCGGCCCCGTGGGTCAGGAATCGACCGCCGAAGGGGGTCATGGTGTCCTGGATCCGCTCGATGTACGCGAAGACATCGGGGTGCGAACTGCCGCTGCGCAGATGCGCGATGGCGTAGGCGGTCATGGTTCCTCCAGGGGCTTCGGGCCGGGCCCCGGGGCGTCCCCGGGCTGATGTGCACCAGCCTGCCGCGCCCCCGGGGACCGGTCGATTACCCGTGACGTAAAGGCGGGACCGCCGTCAGTCGGCGACCCCCAGGTCCTCCCGCATGATCCGGCGCATCTCCGCGAGCCGGGGCTCGGCGTCCTTCAGCGTGAGCAGCGCCGTGGCAGCGGTCTCGCCCTCCCGGGCCAGCCCCCGGTCGATCCTCTTGGCCGTGGCGTCGACACCGGCGAGCACCGTGTTGAGCGCGCGGGAGGCGGCCAGCACCCGTTCGGGGACGATCATCTGCGCCTCGGCGTAGCGGTCCCGGTAGTCGCGCCGGACCTCCTCGACCCGGACCCGGTCCTCGTCGGTGTAGACACCGTCCCGGATCCGGTGCAGCGCATCCTTGAGGAGGGTGTGGAACTGCCGGGAGGCCCGGTTCATCCCCGTGTACGCGGCCCGCCGCTCCTCGTACCGCCGCCGCTCCTCCCCGGCCCGCGCCTCCTCCGCGCGCTGACGCGCGGTGAGCCGCTGGTGGAGCAGGGGGGCGAAGAGGGTGCCGAGCACACCCACCACGGCGGTGATCATCGCTGCTATGACGGCTGACATCCGCCGGATACTAACCGTTGCCGTGGCGTCGGCCCCCGGTACTACTCTGCGCCTCATGCCACTCTCGCCGTCCGCCGCGCGCACCGACCGCGCCGACGACGTCCTCGCCCTCGCCCGGCTCTCCGCCAAGCGCGGTCCGGTCCGGGCGATCCTGGTGTGGCTCACCCGGCGCACCGGGGGTCTCGCCGTGCTGGTCGGGGCCGACGGGGCGGTGCTGGCCACACCGGAGCCCGGCACCGCGCCGCCCGAGGCCGGCGCCGCCGCCACCGCCGCCGTCGAACTGCACCGGCGGGGCGCGCCGTCCGCCGTGCTGGGCGGGGACGGGACGGCTCCGGTCCATCTGGTGGCGCTCGGACCCGGGGCCGAGACGGGGCGGGACCCGGCGGCGGGGACGGTGTACCTGGCCGTCGTCCGGCCCGCCGATCCGCGCTGCGGGGTGCTGCTGGCCGACGCCTCGCGCACCCTCGCCCTGTGCTGGCGGCTGGAGGAGGCGGAGCGGATACGCCGCCGGGTGGAGTCGGCCGAGGTGCACAGCCGGGAGGCGGTGCTGCATCTGCTGATGGTCGGCAGCGTGCCCGCGGCACAGCGGATCGCCGGGGCGCTGCGCCCGGCGCTGCCCGCCGTGACGCGGGTGTACGTGATCGAGTGCCCCAGCGAACGGCGGCGCGAGATAGCCGTCCGGATCGACCGCACGGCGCGCGGGCGGGCCTGGATCGTGCCGTGTCCGGTGCGGCCCAACCACCTGATCGCGCTGGTGCCCGCCGGAGAGCGCACCGGGCCGCGGCCGGAGGCGGAACCCGGCGCCGGCCCCGAGCGGCTGGACCGGCGGATCGCCCGGGAGGTGCCGGAGTGCCGGGTCGGGGTGAGCGCCGAGGTCGCGCTGCGGGACACCCCGGTCGGCTACGAGCAGGCGTTCCACGCCCTGGCGGTGGCCCGGGACGCGCCCGAGCGGTGTGCCGGCTTCGGCGGCCACACCGATGTCACGGTGCTGGCCGGTCCCGAAGGCCGGGTCTGGGCGGGTGAGTTGCTGGGGCCGTGCCTGCGCTACGCGCCGACCCGGCGGGCCGACCCGGGGCCACGGGAACTGCTGGACACCCTCGGCTCCTGGCTGAGCTTCGGCGGAGCCGCCACCCGCCATCTGAAGATCCACCGCAATACGCTCGCCGCCCGGGTGCGCCATCTCGACGGACTGCTCGGACTGGACGTCAGCCGCTGTCTGGCGGGCCAGTCGGCGGCCTGGCTGGCCCTGCGGCTGCACACCGCGCCGTGGACGGCGGGGGCGGTGACCGCGGGCACCGCGGACCGCGCCGCCACCCTGGACGCGCTGCTGGCCACACCCGCCGCGGAGATCTGGGCGCGGTCCCAGCTCCGCCCGCTGGAGCAGGCCCGGGTGACGGCCGGACCGGAGACCGTACGGGCGTGGCTGCGGGCCGACGCCCGGCTGCCCGCCACCGCCTCCGCGCTCGGGATCTCACTCCCCGGTACCCGCAAGCGGCTGGCGAAGGCCGAGGACGCGCTGGGCCGGTCGCTGCTGCGCGCGCCGAGCGCGAAGTACGAACTGTGGTTGGCTATGCGGGCGTTGGGCACACTGTGAGGATCGGCCTGCCGGCCCCGGCGCGCGGTCACCGTTCGATGCGGAACCGGCCGCCGCGATCACTGTGCAGTTCGTTCCTCGCCGCCCGCCCCGCCCGCCCCTAGTGTCCTGACCACGACCCGGCGGGCCGCTCCGAGGCCACCTCGAACCTCCCTGAGGGGTCGTGCGGACGGGCCCCTCTCGTCCGTACGGCGCCGCGACTCGGTATGGACCGCCGGGCGCCACCGGACCCACTTCCGCCGCGCACCGCGCGGCCCGGGGCCCCTTCCGGGCGTCCCGACCGGACCGGGGCGGCCGGCGGCGCGGCCACGGGGGTGTCGCGCGGCGGCGGTCCCTGTCCGTCCGGGCCCAGGGCACGGCACATCATCATCCGCCCCCGCCGACCCGGGCCCGGACGGCTTCCCCGGCGCCGCCGCACCACGGTGTGGTGCGGCGGCCGGCGCTCAGGAGCCCAGGACCGTGGTCAGGAACTCTCCGGTCCACGCCAGCAACTCCCGCCCCACCAGCGGCTTTCCACCGATCCTCGCCGTGGCGGGCCGGGGCACCAGCACCTGCTGGGTGGCGGGCTTGATCACCGTGCGCGGATGCAGCCGCTTGAGCCGCAGCTCCTGCGACTCGCGCAGCTCCACCGGGCCGAAGCGGATGTTGGAGCCCTGGAGCGTGATGTCGGAGACTCCGCAGGCGCGGGCCAGCAGCCGCAGCCCGGCGACCAGCAGCAGGTTCTCCACCGGTTCCGGCAGCTTGCCGTAGCGGTCGGTGAGCTCCTCGCGCACCGCGCGGATGTCGTCCTCGCTGGAGGCGGCGGCGATGGCGCGGTACGCCTGGAGCCGCAGCCGCTCGCCGGGGGCGTAGTCGTGCGGGACATGGGCGTCCACCGGCAGCTCGATCTTGACTTCGAGCGGGGCCTCCTCGACCTCGCCGCCGCCCGCCTCCAGCGTCGCGCGGTAGTCGGCGACGGCCTCGCCGACCATCCGTACGTACAGGTCGAAGCCGACGCCCGCGATATGGCCGGACTGCTCACCGCCGAGCAGATTGCCCGCGCCGCGGATCTCCAGGTCCTTCATCGCCACGTACATACCGGCGCCCATCTCGGTGTGCTGGGCGATGGTGGCCAGCCGCTCGTGGGCGGTCTCGGTGAGCGGCTTCTCCGGCGGGTAGAGGAAGTAGGCGTAGCCGCGCTCCCGGCCACGGCCGACCCGGCCACGCAACTGGTGGAGCTGGGAGAGGCCGAAGTTGTCACCGCGCTCGACGATGAGGGTGTTGGCGTTGGAGATGTCGATACCGGACTCGACGATGGTGGTGGAGACCAGGACGTCGAACTTCTTCTCCCAGAAGTCGACGACCACCTGCTCCAGCACGTTCTCCGCCATCTGGCCGTGGGCGGTGGCGATCCGCGCCTCGGGGACGATCTCGCGGAGCCTGGCCGCGGCCCGGTCGATGGACTCCACCCGGTTGTGGATGTAGAAGACCTGGCCCTCGCGCAGCAGTTCACGGCGGATGGCCGCGCCGATCTGCTTCTGCTCGTAGGGGCCGACGAAGGTCAGCACCGGGTGGCGCTCCTCCGGCGGGGTGGTGATCGTGGACATCTCGCGGATGCCGGTGACCGCCATCTCCAGGGTGCGCGGGATGGGGGTGGCGGACATGGTCAGCACGTCCACGTTGGCCCGCAGCTTCTTGAGCTGCTCCTTGTGCTCGACGCCGAAGCGCTGTTCCTCGTCGACGATGACCAGGCCCAGGTCCTTGAACTTGGTTTCGGAGGAGAAGAGCCGGTGCGTGCCGATGACGATGTCGACCGAGCCCTCCCGCAGCCCCTCCAGGACCGCCTTGGCCTCGGTGTCGGTCTGGAAGCGGGAGAGCGCCTTGACGACCACCGGGAACTGGCCGTAGCGCTCGCTGAAGGTGCCGAAGTGCTGCTGGACCAGGAGGGTGGTGGGCACCAGCACGGCGACCTGCTTGCCGTCCTGCACCGCCTTGAACGCCGCGCGCACCGCGATCTCGGTCTTGCCGTAGCCGACGTCGCCGCAGATCAGCCGGTCCATCGGAACCGACTTCTCCATGTCCTCCTTGACCTCGCCGATGGTGGTGAGCTGATCGGGGGTCTCGGCGTACGGGAAGGCGTCCTCCAGCTCCCGCTGCCAGGGGGTGTCCGCGCCGAACGCGTGGCCGGGGGCGGCCATCCGCGCCGAGTAGAGCTTGATGAGGTCGGCGGCGATCTCCTTGACCGCCTTCTTGGCGCGCGCCTTGGTCTTGGTCCAGTCGGCGCCGCCGAGCCGGTGCAGGGTGGGGGCCTCGCCGCCCACGTACTTGGTGATCTGCTCCAGCTGGTCGGTGGGGATGTAGAGCCGGTCGCCGGGCTGGCCGCGCTTGGCCGGGGCGTACTCCACGACCAGGTACTCCCGGGTGGCGCCCTGGACGGTGCGCTGCACCATCTCGATGTAGCGGCCGACGCCGTGCTGTTCGTGGACGATGAAGTCGCCCGCCTCAAGGGTGAGCGGGTCGATGGTCTTGCGCCGCCGGGCGGGCATCCGGGCGCCGTCCTTGCCGGCGGCCTTCTGCCCCGACAGGTCGGTCTCGGTGAGCACCGCCAGCTTCAGCCCGGGGTCGACGAAGCCGTAGTCGATCGAGCCGCAGGCCACATGGACCACGGACGGGGAGATCCCGTCCAGGTCGGCCTCCAGCCGGGCCGCGATGCCCTCCCCGCCGAGCACCTCGACGGTGCGGGAGGCCGGGCCGTGGCCCTCGGTGACGTACACCGCGCGCCAGCCCTCGGCGAGCCAGCCCTTGGTGTCGGCGAGCGCGCGGGCGGTGTCGCCGCGGTAGGTCTCGGGGGCGTGCATGCCCAGTTTGAGGGTGTCGTCGTCGAGTTCCTCGTCGGCCGCGAAGGGGCTGACCGACCACCACATCATGCCCAGGTCACGGGCCCGGTCCCGGACGTCCGCGAGCCCCCACAGGGAGGCGGCGCCGACGTCGATCGGGGCCTCGCCGCCACCGGCGGTGGCCGCCCAGGACGCCTGGAGGAACTCCTGGCTGGTGGCGACAAGGTCGGCCGCGCGGGTGCGCACCCGCTCCGGGTCGCAGACGAGCGTCATGCTGCCCGCCGGGAGGACGTCCAGCAGCAGTTCCATCTCGTCGACCAGAACCGGGGCCAGGGACTCCATACCCTCGACCGCGATCCCCTCGGCGATCTTGCCGAGCAGTTCGCCCAGCTCGGGGTGGTCCTCGGCGAGCGCCGCGGCCCGCCGCCGCACCTCATCGGTGAGCAGCAGCTCACGGCAGGGAGGGGCCCACAGCCCGTGTTCGGCGACCTCCAGGGACCGCTGGTCGGCCACCTTGAAGTAGCGGATCTCCTCGACGTCGTCGCCCCAGAACTCCACCCGGAGCGGATGCTCCTCGGTGGGCGGGAAGACATCCAGGATGCCGCCGCGCACGGCGAACTCACCGCGCTTCTCGACCAGTTCGACCCGGGAGTAGGCGGCGGCCGCGAGCCCGTCCACCGCCTCCCCCAGATCGGCGGTCCGGCCGGCCCGCAGACTGACCGGCTCCAGGTCGCCGAGCCCCTGGACCTGCGGCTGGAGGACCGAGCGGACGGGGGCGACGACGACGGAGACCGGACCGGCCGCCGGATCGTCCTCGCTGGGGTGGGCGAGCCTGCGCAGCACGGCGAGGCGGCGGCCGACGGTGTCCGAGCGCGGGGAGAGCCGCTCATGCGGCAGCGTCTCCCAGGACGGGTACTCCACCACGCGGTCCGGCGGCAGCAGCGAGCGCAGCGCGGCCGCGAGATCCTCGGCCTCGCGGCCGGTGGCGGTCACCGCCAGCACCGGGCGGCCGGTCTCGCGCGCCAGCGCGGCGACGGCGAAGGGCCGGGCGGCGGGCGGGCCGACCAGATCGACATGGGGCCGGTTCCCGTCGGTGGCACCGCGCACCGCCTCGGCGAGCGCGGGGTCCCGTACGACGGCGTCGAGCAGACCGGTGAGGCTCATAAAGGGGTATTCCATCCCGGAGACGGACAACGCGAATCACCCGACACGTGATACGGGCCGGGGGTCTTCCAGAGTACGGCCACCCGCGGACACCCGGAGCCGGGACCGGCCCGGCCCCGGCCCGGCGGGTCCCGGTGCACGCGTCCGGCCCAGCCCAGCGCGCGTGCGGGCACGGTGTGTGACCAGACTGTTGCCCATGGCAGAGCGAGAGCGCCGGACCTCCACGAAAGAGCCGGGCCGACGGACGTCGCCGGCACACCGCCGCTCCCGGGAGACGGGCCCGGAGCAGGCGGCGGAGAACGCCTGTGAACGGCTGGCCGCGCTGATCTCCCACCCGACCGAGGGGGTCTCCGCGGTGCGCCGGGAGGACGACGGCTGGCGGGTGTGCGTGGACGTCCTGGAGGTACCGCGGATCCCCGACACCACCAGCCTGCTGGCCACCTACGAGGTGGACCTCGACAGCCACGGGGAGCTCCGCGAGTACCGGAGGGTCCGCCGCTACCGGCGCGGCGCGGCCGACGACTGACCGCAGCGCGCAGGGCAACCGAAGGGACCTTCCGATCATGGTCGCCACCTACACCGAAGAGGTCGTCTGCGTCCCGCGGGCGGGCACGCTCTACGACGTCCTGGAACTGATCCTCGACCGCGGCATGGTGATCGACGTCTTCGTCCGGGTCTCCCTGGTCGGCATCGAGATCCTGAAGATCGATGTCCGGATCGTGGTCGCGAGCGTGGACACCTATCTGCGCTTCGCCGAGGCCTGCAACCGGCTGGACCTGGAGAACGACCGCAGCAAGACCGTGCCCGAGCTGTTCGGCGGCGGAGGGGGCGGCGGGAGCATGGCCGCGGGCATCGGCAAGCGGAAGGCCAAGAAGGCGGTCGGGTCGGTGGGCGAGAAGGTCAAGCGGGCGGTCGGCGCCGGTGATGACGACGATGAGGACGACGACCACGAGGAGGAGTACGAGGAGTCCCGTCCCCGTAAGCGCCCCGCGAGCCGTTCCCGCCGCCGTTCCGAGGAGGACTGACCGATGGCCGCCGCACCGCAGCCCACATCCACGGCCGCGCCCGGAGGTGTGTACGTCTACGGCGTCGTCCGCGCGGGCCATCCGGTGCCGCCGGGCCGCGCCGGGGTCGGTGAGCGGCCCGGTCCGGTCCGTACGCTGCCCGCCGGGGACCTGGCCGCCGTCGTCGGCGACGCCCCGGGGCGGCTGCGCGCCAAGCGCCGCGACCTCATGGCCCACCAGGACCTGGCGCTGGCCCTGGGGAAGGACGGCCCGGTGCTGCCGATGCGCTTCGGGATGGTCGCCCCCGACGAGGAGTCGGTACTGCGGCAGCTCCGGTCCTCCCAGGACGACTGTCTGGCCGCACTGGAGCGGGTCGAGGGCCGGGTCGAGATGAACGTCAAGGTGGTCCCGGCCCAGGGTGATCTGGAGTCGCTGGTGCGCGAGGACCCGGAGGTGGGCCGGGCCCGCGCCGCGGCCCGCGCCGCCCCCGGCTACGAGGCCAGCGTCCGGCTCGGCGAGGCCGTGGCGCACGGGCTGACCCGGCGGGCCGCGGCCGTGGCGACCACGGTGGCGGCCGAACTGTCCGCGCTGGCGGAGGCGCGGGTGGCCGGACCCGAGGTGCCCGGCTGTGTGCTCAACGCCTCCTTCCTGCTCGCCCGCGACACCACCGGGCGCTTCGGCACGGCCGTGGAGCGGCTGGCGGCCCGGTACGGCACCCGCGTCGAACTGCGGCTGACCGGCCCGCTGCCCTGCTACAGCTTCGTGGAGGGCGTATGGGGCTCCTGACCGAGGTCGCGCTGCTGCCGCTGGCGCCGGTGCGGGGTGTGGTGTGGGTCGCCGAACAGCTACGGGACGCCGCGGAGCGCCAGCTCAACGACCCGGCGGTGGTGCGGGCCCGGCTCGCGGCGCTCAACGAGGCGCTGGAGGACGGCGAGATCGGCCCCGAGGAGTTCGAACGCGAGGAGGACCGGCTGCTGGATCTGCTGTCCCCGACGGAGTCCGCAGGACCGACGGCGGGGAGGCGGCCGTGACCGAACTCGACACGCGGTGGGACCGCCCCGAGCCGAACGGCCCGGTCACCTCCAACCTCGCCGACATCCTGGAACGCGTCCTGGACAAGGGCATCGTGATCGCCGGGGACATCAAGATCGACCTGCTGGACATCGAACTCCTCACCATCCGGCTGCGGTTGTTCGTCTCCTCCGTCGACACCGCCCGCAAGGCGGGGATCGACTGGTGGGAGACCGACCCCGCGCTCTCCTCCCGCGCCGCGCGCGACGCGCTCGCCGTGGAGAACGCCGAACTGCGGGAACGGCTGCGGGCGATCGGGGCCGGGAGCGAAGAGGCCGACGGCGGGGGCGACGGCGGGAGAGGCGGGGCCGGGACATGACGGCGCATCAGTCCACGCTCACCTATGTCTTCGCCGTCTGCGGACCGCCCGGACCGGAGGCGGAGGCGCTCGGCGGACTGTCCGGGGTCGCCCCGCCCGCCCCCGTCCGCACCCTCGCGGCGGGTCCGCTGACCGCCGTGGTCCAGGACGTCCCGGCCGCCGACTACGCCGAAGAGGCCCTGCGGGAGCGGCTGTCCGACCGCGCCGAACTGGAACGCTGCGCCCGTGCCCACCATGAGGTGATCACCGCCTCCATGGCCGCGGCCCCGACCGTCCCGCTGCCGCTGGCCACCCTTTACCGCGGGGAGGAACGGGCCCGGGAGGCCCTGCGCGCACGCGAGGAGTCCCTGCTCACCGCACTCGGCCGGATCACCGGCCGGGTCGAATGGGGTGTGAAGGTCTACGCCCTGGCCGGGCAGCCCGCCGCCGCCGCGTCCTCCCCGGGCGCAGCGGCGGCCAGTGGCCGTGCCTATCTGGAGCAGCTCCGCAGCCGGCAGCGCGGGCGCGAGGAGCGCCAGGGCGCGGCGCTCCGCGCCGCCGAGCGGGTGGACACCGTCGTCCGCGGACTGGCCGTGGCCGCGCGGCGGCTGCGCCCGCACGGCGCCGAGGTGACCGGCCCGCGCCGCACCCATGTGCTCAACGCGGCGTATCTCGTGGACCGCGGCCGGGAGCGGCAGTTGCGCGCCGCCCTCGCCTCGCTGCGCCGGGACGACGCGTCCGTGGAGATCGAGCTGTCCGGGCCCTGGGCCCCGTACTCCTTCGCCGACGGAGGTACCGCGCCATGACCGTCGCCGCCTGGGGATCGGTCCCCGCGGAGGCCCACGGCCCGATCGGGGTGCCGCTGGTGGATCTGCTCGACCGGGTGCTGGCCACCGGGGTGGTGGTCAGCGGGGACCTGGTCATCGCGATCGCCGAAGTGCCCCTGGTGAGGCTCTCCCTGCACGCCCTGCTGTCCTCGGTCAACGAGCGCGTGGCCGCGCCGTGGACCGATTCGGGCCCGCTGTGAGCGGCACCCGGGTCGATATCGACCGGGAGGCGATGGGCCGCGATCTGGTGGCCCTCGTCCTCACCATCGTGGAACTGCTGCGCCAGCTCATGGAACGCCAGGCGCTGCGCCGGATCGACGCGGGCGATCTCACCGATGAGCAGGTGGAGCGGATCGGCACCACGCTGATGATGCTGGACCGGCGGATGGCGGAACTGCGCGATCAGCACGGTCTGACGCCGGAGGACCTCAATCTCGACCTGGGTCCGCTCGGCACCCTGCTCCCCCGGGACTGACGCCCCGGCTGCCGGCCCCCGGCGCCCGCGCCGGTCCGCGCCCCCGTCGGCGGACCGGCGCGGGCCGGTCAGGGTCGGTTCCCCGCCGGTCGGCTCGGCTTCCCCGCGCTCACTCCCCCTCGCTGACGACCATGATCGCGTTCCCGTCGGGGTCGCGGAAGGAGAACATCGGCGGCACGGGCGCGCCGTACCGCATGACCTCCGGATCGGTGTCCACCCCGGCGCCGCGCAGCGTGGCGTGGTCGGCGTCGATGTCCTGGGACGTGAGGATGATGCCCGTCTCGGTGCTGGGCCCGGAGCCGGAACCACCGGCGTCCTCGCAGTTCTGCGGGAGCACCAGCGCGATCCCGGCCCCGCCACCGGACGGTCCGACCTCGATCCAGCGGTGTCCCTCGCCGAAGGGGATGTCGGCCCGCTTGTCGAAGCCGAGGGTGCCCACGTAGAAGTCCAGCGCCCGGTCCTGATCGGTGACGGTGACGGCCACCCGGCCCACCTCGCTGAGCCGGGTGCCCTTGGTCGTCTCGGTCATGGGAAACCTCCCTGGTATCGGCCTTTCCCTGTAGACCGTGGGGCGCCGGAAAACTCATCGCCCGGCCGGGGGAATCCCTCAGCGGTCGACGAACCGCAGGGCGCTCTCGTCATAGCGGTTCCCGGCGATCTCCCGGGCCGGTGCGGCGGCGTCGATCGCAGCAAGCTCCGCTGCGGACAGCTCGATGTCGAGCGCGCCCAGGTTCTCCCGCAGATTGCTCTCCCGGCGGGTGCCCGGGATCGGCACCACGTCGTCGCCGCGGTGCTGCACCCAGGCCAGGGCGAGTTGACCGGCGGTGACGCCCCGGTCGGCAGCCAGTTCCCGCAGCCGCTCGACGATGGCCAGGTTCCGGTCCAGGTTGCCGTCGGCGAACCGGGGCTGGCTGCGCCGCATGTCGTTCTCCTCCAGCGTGTCCAGCGAGGTGATCCGGCCGGTCAGGAAGCCGCGCCCGAGCGGGGAGAACGGCACCAGACCGATGCCCAGTTCACGGCAGACCGGGGCGATCTCCTCCTCCAGGTCCCGGGTCCACAGCGACCACTCGCTCTGGAGCGCGGAGATCGGGTGGACGGCGTGGGCACGGCGGATGGTCGCCGCGCTCGCCTCGGAGAGCCCGAGGGAGCGCACCTTGCCCGCCGCCACCAGCTCGGCCATGGCGCCCACGGTCTCCTCGATGGGCACCTCGGGGTCGACGCGGTGCAGGTAGTAGAGGTCGATGTGGTCCACGCCGAGCCGGCCCAGCGAGGCGTCGCACGCCTGCCGTACGTAGGCCGCGTCGCCCCGGATCCGGGTCTGCTCGCCCAGCTCGTTGGCGAAGCCGAACTTGGTGGCGATCACCGCCTGGTCCCGGCGGCCGCTCAGCGCCCGGCCGACCAGTTCCTCGTTGTGTCCGGCGCCGTAGAAGTCGGAGGTGTCCAGGAGGGTGACACCGAGGTCGAGGGCGCGGTGGATGGTGGCGATCGACTGCTGGTCGTCGGTCGCGCCGTAGGCGTGGCTCATCCCCATGCAGCCGAGCCCCTGGGCGGAGACGGTGAGCGAGCCGAGCCTGCGGACGGGAAGCCGGGACATGGGAGTACCTCCTGGAAGCGGTGGATCTCGCGGTCGTGTCATCCACGCTAGGAGCTGGAGCGCACTCCAGGTCAAAAGCCGGTCGTAGCGGACCGGGAAAGACCGCGGCCCGGCGCGGTGTGCACCCCCGAGAGCACACCGTGCCGGGCCGCCGCCCCTCGGCCCCCGTATCGCCGAGGGGCGGGTCCTGGCCTTCCGTGATGCCGCGTCCTACTCCGTGGCGATGGCGTTCAGGACGTTCATCCGGGCCGCGCGGAAGGCCGGGATCAGCGCCGCGACCAGGCCCACCACGGCGGAGCCGATGAAGACGGTGGTGATGGTCGGCCACGGGATCTCCAGGGTCTTCAGACCCTCGAGCGCCAGCAGCTTCTGCGCCGTCGCGCCCCAGCACATACCGAGCCCGAGGCCCAGCAGGGCGCCGAAGAGCGCGATGACCACGGACTCCAGCCGGATCATGCGGCGCATCTGGCGGCGGGAGAGCCCGATGGCACGCATCAGACCGATCTCCCTGGTCCGTTCGACGACCGACAGGGCGAGGGTGTTCACCACACCGAGGATGGCGACGATGATCGCCAGGGCGAGCAGACCGTAGACCAGGTTGAGCAGCTGGCCGATCTGGTCCTTCATCATCTTCTTGTAGTCGGTCTGGTCACGGACCTGGATCTGCGGGTAGTCCACCAGCTGCTTCTTCAGCGAGGCGTACGCCTGGTCCTCCTGGCCGTCCTTGGCGGTGCCGAGGATCATCAGGTCCGTCGGGATCCGGTCGGCGGGCACATGGGCCTGGACGGTCGCGATGCTGGTGTACAGCGCTCCCTTGTCCAGCGAGGTGTCATCCGAGGTGATCGCGGCCACGGTGAGCTTCGCCGTGCGGCCCTGCGGGAAGGCGACGGTCACGGTGTCGCCCTTCTTCACCTTGTGGTCCTCGGCGAAGCCCTCGGGCAGCGAGAGCGCGTCCTTGCGGTAGGCGTCGGCCAGCGAGCCCTCCACCACCGGGGTCCGCAGGTCGCCCGCGTAGCTCGGGGTGGCGGCGGACAGGTCCTTGCCGACCGTCTTGCCGTCCGGGAGGGTCAGCCGCACATCGCTGATCTGCTTGTAGTGGCTGATGTGGTCCAGGCCCTTGGCCTTGGCGATCCTCTTCTGGATGTCCGGGGTGACCAGCTTGCCCGGCTTGGGCTGCAGAATGAAGTCCGCACCGACCGACTTGTCCAGTTCATCGCTGGCCGACGCGACCATCGAGGAGCCGACCACCGACAGACAGGCGACCAGGGCCAGCCCGATCATCAGGGCCGCGCCGGTGGCGCCGGTGCGCCGCGGGTTGCGCAGCGCGTTGCGCTCGGCCATCCGGCCGACCGGGCCGAAGATCCGCAGGATCACGGCGGCGAGCACCCGGATCACCACACCGGCCAGCAGCGGGCCGATCACGATGAAGCCGACGAGGGTCAGCAGCACGCCCAGGCCCAGGAACATCGAGCCGTCCGCCGCCTTGTCCGCACCGGCCGCGGCGAGCAGCGCGGCCGCGCCGGCCGCGGTGAGCACGGTGCCGATCACCGCGCGGATCCGTCCGGCCTTGGCGTCCGCCGGGGTACCGGCGTCGCGCAGCGCCGCCATCGGGGAGATCCTCGACGCCCGGCGGGCCGGGATGTACGCGGCGATGACGGTGACGACGATACCGATGGTGAGACCGATGATGGGCGTCGCGGGCTTGACCGTCAGCTGGTCGGTGCTCAGGTTCAGTCCGGCGCTGCCCATGATCTTCATCAGGCCGACCGCGAGGCCGACACCGGCGAACACCCCGAGGATCGAGCCGATGATCCCCAGCAGCAGCGCCTCGATCAGCACCGAGCGGTTGATCTGCTTCCGGCTGGACCCGATGGCCCGCATCAGGCCGATCTCCCGGGTGCGCTGGGTCACCAGCATGGAGAAGGTGTTGACGATCAGGAAGATACCGACCAGGACGGCGATCCCGGCGAAGCCGAGCATCGCGTACTTCATGATGTCCAGGAACGAGCCGATGTCGTCCTGGGCCTCATCGCTGGACTCGGCCTTCGTCTGCACCTTGTAGTCCGGGCCGAGGCCGGCCAGGACGTTCTTCTTGAGCTGCTCGTTGCTGACGCCCGGCTGGGCGGTGAGCGCGAAGCTGGTGAACGCCTCGGAGCGGCCCAGCAGCAGCCGCTGGGCCGAGGGGGTGTCCATGTAGAGGACGGTGGAGCCGGGGTTGGTCACCTGGAAGGTGGCGAGCCCGACGACCTTGGCGCGGAACTCACCGGGGACGGTGATCACCCGCAGCTCGTCGCCGATCTTCACCTTCTTGTTCTCGGCGGTGTCGGCGTCGAGCATCACCTCGGTGGGACCGCGCGGCGCGTGGCCGGAGGTGAGCTTCACCGAGCGGTGCTCGGTCGGGTCCCAGTTGGTGCCGATGGTCGGGGCCCCGGAGTCGGGACCGATGTCCTTCTTCTTGCTGTCGACGACAGTGATCGACATGCTGGTGACGTCGCCAGCCACCTTCTTGACGCCCTTGATGCCCTCGATCCGCTTCTGCTGGGCAGCGGGCAGCGTCTCGATCCTGCGGGTGGCAGCCTGCGAGTCATCGCCGTTGTTCGCGTTCTTCGGGCTGACCGTCACATCGGAGGACGTGGCCGCGAAGAGCTTGTCGAACGTGGCGTTGGTGGTGTCCGTGAAGACGAGCGTGCCGGAGACGAAGGCCACCGACAGCAGGACCGCGATGGCGGAGAGCGCCATCCGCCCCTTGTGCGCCATGAAGTTGCGCAGCGAGGTCTTGAGGACGGTCATGACACCCGCCCGCGCGCGTCGAAGTGCTTCATGCGCTCCAGGACCAGTTCGGCGGTCGGGTTCTGCATCTCGTCCACGATCCGGCCGTCGGCCAGGTACAGCACACGGTTGGCGTAGGAGGCGGCGACCGGGTCGTGGGTGACCATCACGATGGTCTGGCCCAGCTCTTCGACCGAGCGCCGCAGGAAGCCCAGCACCTCGGCCCCGGCCCTGGAGTCCAGGTTTCCGGTGGGCTCGTCACCGAAGATGATCTCGGGGCGGGCGGCGAGGGCACGGGCCACGGCGACACGCTGCTGCTGACCGCCGGAGAGCTGGTTCGGCCGGTGCTTGAGCCGCCCGGCGAGGCCGACGGTCTCCACCACCTGGTCCAGCCAGGCGCGGTCCGGCTTACGGCCGGCTATGTCCATCGGCAGCGTGATGTTCTCGATCGCGTTGAGCGTCGGGAGCAGGTTGAACGCCTGGAAGATGAAGCCGATGCGGTCCCGGCGCAGCTTGGTGAGCTTCTTGTCCTTGAGCCCGGTGATCTCGGTCTCGTCGATGAAGATCTGACCCGAGGAGACGGTGTCCAGACCGGCCAGGCAGTGCATCAGGGTGGACTTGCCGGAGCCCGAGGGACCCATGATCGCGGTGAACTGGCCACGGGCGATGTCCACGTCCACGTGGTCCAGCGCGACGACCCGGGTCTCCCCCGAGCCGTACGCCTTGACCACCTGTCGTGCGCGGGCGGCGACGGCCGTATGTCCTCCGCTGCCCCCGGTCCTGGGAATCGATACAGCCGTTGTCACGGTGACTCTCCTCGATCGTGAAAGGCGATTCCGGTCCCGGTCCGCCCACGGCATCCAGCCTGCCGGGCTCCGGGGACCGCCGCGATGGTGCTTGGCTCAGTCTTCGCGGTGGGGACAGCCCCACCCCCTCGGTCGCGCTGCCCGTAGCAACACTAAGAGAGGAGGTGCCCGCCCCTCCTCCTCCGCCGGAACGAACCACGGGTAGGAGGAACGGGTGGACATCCCCTAGGGGTCTAGGACCTGAGGGGGAGCCGCGCTCCGGGTCGATCCTGCACCCTGACGCCGGGTGAGGCTCAATGCCGGGGGCCCAGCAGCCCGAATGCCAGCTTCCCCCCTCCGGGTCCGGCAGGGAAGGGTGGGTCGTACAACGATTAGGTGCGTCCACCGGAGGCCGTATCCCGGCGGGACGCGCGGCGCGCTGGTCCGGGCGCCGTCCGGACGTCCTCCGGACCTCATCCGGGCAGGGAACGCATGCGCGGCGGGTGCGGCCGTCTGCCGCATCCGCCGCGCATGGTTCCGCGTCAGGCCGGGCCGGAAGGCCCGCCGGGTCAGGACTCGGAGCTCAGCTCCGGGCGGGAGCCGGGGCCCGGGTCCTCCACCACCGGCTTGCCCGTCAGGGCCGTCAGACTGCCGCGCACATGCTCCAGGTGGGCCTTCAGCTCCTCGCGGCGCTCGTGGTGGTCGCGCAGGGTGCGCTCCGTCTCCCGGCCGAGGCGCTCCTCCCGGGCGCGCGCCTGGGCGACGATCTCCGCCGCCTGCGCCTGCGCGTCCTCCTGCCGCAGCCGGGCGGCCTGCTCGGCCATCGCGTACTCGCGCTTGGCGTCGGCCAGTCTGGCCTGGGTGAACTCCTCCAGCTGGGCCAGCCGGGCGGTCATCGCGCTGTCGCGCTCGGCCAGTTCGCGGCCCGCCGACTCCCAGCGCTCCCCGTGCTCGCGCTCCTGACCGGACAGCACATCGGCGGTGCGCTGCCGCATGTCCTTGAGGGCGGCCAGCGACTCGCCCCGCCACTCCTTCACGTCCTGGCGGGAGACCGTCCGCACCTCCTCGACCTCGGCCTGAGCCGCCTCCAGGGTGCTGCGCGCCGATGCCTCGGCGGCCTCGCGCACCCGCTCGGCCTCGTCCCGTGCCGCGTCGCGCACCCTGCGGGCGTCGGCCTGCGCGGTCTCCCACTGCTCCCGCCCCCAGGCCTCGGCCTGGGACCGGAGGTGGGTGTCCTCCTCCTCGGCGGCCATCAGGATCAGCTGGGCGCGGTCGCCCAGCGATTCGTACGTCTGGGGGGCGAGCTGGGAGACCGTCTCGCGAAGCTGCTCCGCGTCGGCGGACAGCTCGTTGGCGAGCACGGTGAGGCGCGCGGCTCGCTCCCACGCCGCGTCACGCGCCTGGGACAGCTCCGCCAGATAGCGGTCGACCTGCGCGGGACGATAGCCCCGGCCCCGTCCGACGGTGGTGAAGCCCTGTGGTGACACCGATGCGCCCATCCTTGGAACCCCTTTTGTCCGGCATGCAACGCGCTTCGGCGCACATCTTGATGGATCACCCCTAATCGCCCATAACGCGACACTCCGCCCATCCGCCCCCTCGGCCGGCGTCCGGATCCCGCCGGAAATCCGCTGACAACAACGACGAGGCGCCCGCCCCCGTCACGGGGGTCGGGCGCCTCGCGCTCGCGCTCGGTCAGGCCGGGTCAGCTCAGAGCAGGCCGTCCCACATCTGCTCCAGCAGCACCGCCCACCAGTTGTCCGGTGCGGACAGCGACGCCGGGTCCAGGGCGGCGAGCTGTGCCTGGAAGTCGACCGTCCAGCGGCCCGCCTGCTCGGGCGTCAGCCCGTACCGCAGCCGCCACATCCGGCCCAGCAGGGCCATACAGCGCACGAACTCCGGCAGCCCGGTGTTCACGAACTGCGGCGGCGCCGGCTGGGCCGCGGCCTCCAGCGGGATGGCCACGATATGCGCGGTGCCGTACTGCACACAGAGCTGCCGGCCGAAGTCATTGCCCATGACCAGGTACGAACCGGCGTCCGCGGCGGGCTGCACCCCGCGCTCGGCGGCCAGTTCGGCCAGCGTCGGCACCGGACGGCCCGGCTGGGCCTGCGCCCAGAAGAACGGTCCGAAGTCCACCGGGAGACCCGCCCAGACCAGCGTCTGCGCAACCACGTCCGGTACGCCCATCCGCGAGACCGCGCGCTGGTCGAAGCGGAAGATGCCGGGACCGAACGCCTGGCCCAGCTCATGTGCGAGGCCCTCGGGCGGGACCGGCGGCACCGGCTGCACCTGGCTGGGGTGCGGCAGCGGCACCCGGTTGGGTGCCGGACGGGCCGGTCCGTCCGCCACCTGGTGCAGTTCGCCCTGGTGTTCCAGCAGGTGATGGACGCCCTGCTGACGGGTGGCGTGGTCACGGCCGTACGGGGCGGTGTGGCTGATCCGCACCTGCGGCCAGGTCTCACGGATCATCCGGGCGCAGTAGCCGCCGGGCAGATCGCAGGACTCCAGCTCGGTGTGGAGCTCCAGCACCTGCTGCGGCGGGACGTTCATCGACCGCAGCTCGTGCAGGATCTGCCACTCCGGATGCGGGGTGCCCGGTGCGGAACGGCGGATGAGCTGCTGCTCGGAGCCGTCCTGGGCGCGGTAGCGCAGGACCGCCATATAGCCGGGGCCGACGGTCGGCTGACCGGGCGGCGGCTGCGGATACGCGTATCCGGGCGGGGCCATACCGGGCGCGGCGGCACCGGGCGGCGGCGCCATCCCGGGCGCCGGGGGACCGCTGGGCGGGGCCATACCGGGGCCGCCCGGAGCGCCCGGGGCACCGGGTGCGCCGGGGCCACCGGCCAGCATGGTGGCGGCGGCGTGCATCCCGTCACCGGGAGCGCCGGGCGCACCGGGAGCACCGGGCGCGCCAGGAGCCCCCGGGGCGCCGGGAGCGCCGGGGAACGGTGCGGGCGGCGGCGTCGCGGAACCACCCGCACCGGGGACCCCGGGTGGGCCGGGCGGGTGCGGGCCGGATGGAGCAGCCTGGCCGGGAGCGCCCGGGGCACCGGGCGGTGCCGGGAAACCCGGACCGCCGGGACCGGGCGGCGGGGTCTGCCCGGGAGCGCCGGGGGCGCCGGGCTGACCGGGGCCACCGGCGAGCATCGTCGCGGCGGCGTGCACGGGG
>NZ_JANCLX010000019.1 GCF_024295805.1 Streptomyces cucumeris | reverse complement strand
GGCAGCCGCCGGGACAGCACCACGTCGACACGGAGCGGGTCCTCGTCGCCGTAATGACGGCTGCACACGATGAGACCGCCACGCTCGTCGTCCACGGCGACCGAATGCCGGATGCGGGCGGCCAGCGAGTCGACCTGCCGCTGGATCACGTCGGTGCAGGGCTGGACCACTACGACTCCCGCCATGGATGAACGTCACCGTGCACAGGAGCACCAAGGCCCGGCTCGTGGTCGCCGTGCGGCGCATGGACAGTACCGGGCCACGTCACCTGGCCGTGAGCCCGGCGGCCTTCGGCGGCGAAGACGCCGCTACCGCCGGTCGCGATGGGCCGCTACGACCTCGTTGAGGGTGCGCTCCGCGCTGGAGCCGCGCTGCGCCTTCTCCGCGAAGCCCGGGAACTGCCCGGCCAGGGCACTGAGCACTCTCAGCTCCACTGGCGCGACGTTGACTTCGCACAGATCGCGCTCGACGGCCCGGACCACTCCCGACACCACCTGGGCAGGGGAGACCATGCGCACGCCGGTCGGCGGAGTGGCGCCCGTGGCGGCGAACATGCCGACGTCGCGTACGGCGCCGGGCTGGACCACAGAGACCCCCACCCCGGTACCGTGCAGGTCCTGGCGGAGGGAGAGCGCGAAGCCGCGCAGCCCGAACTTGGCGGCGCTGTAGAGCGAGGAGTACTTGGTGGCTGCCTTCCCGGAGATCGAGCCGACATGGACGATGTGGCCCCGGCCCTGCTCGACCATCCGGGGCGCGAGTGCGCGGGACAGCATGATGGGGGCGCGCAGGTTCACCGTCAGTGCACGGTCGATCTGCTCGGGTGTGTAGTCGAGGAGTTCGCCGGTGGCGGGCAGTGCGGCGTTGGCAATCAGAATGTCGGTGTCGTGGGCGGCCTGAGCGAGGTGGTCGACCTGGTCCGGATCGGCGAGATCGGCAGTGACCGCCCGGGCGCCGAGCTCGTCGGCGAGCGCCTCCAGGGTGTCGGCACGACGCCCGGAGAGGACCAGCTTGGCCCCCTTTCCGGCCAGGTCACGAGCGATGGCCTGACCGATGCCACCCAAGGCCCCGGTCAGGAGAACGGTTGATCCTGCGATGCGCATGGTCCGACCTTTCGAAAACTGTTCGTTCGAACGAACAGTATGAGGGTCGAGCGACCGCGTCAACAGCAGGGCCGGCGCACCCGCGGGCGCCGCGTGATCGGCGGCATCCACGACACACACGACCTCGCGCCGAACCACCGACCCTGCCGACCGCCACCCCACCGCTGCCGCCGCGCCGCCGGTGACACAATGACCGTCATGGCCAAGCCCCCCGGAACCCGGCAGAGCATCATCGACGCCGTCCTGCGCATCATCAGCGAAGACGGCATCGCCGCGGTCACCAACCGGCGGATCGCCAAAGAAGCCGAAGTCTCCCTCGGCTCGGTCACCTACCACTTCGCAACCCAGCACGACATGCTGCGCGAGAGCCTGCTGCACTTCGTCGCCGAAGAGACCCGGCGCCTCACCGAACTCGCGGACCAGTGCCAGACCGACGGGATGGACATCGACCGGGCCTCCGCCGCAGTCGACCAGGTCACCGGGTACACACAGACCGGCACCAGGCACATCGCCCCCTTCGAGCTCTACATCCAGGCCGGCCGCGACGAACGACTGCGCACCGCGGCCGAACAGTCCTTCGCCGCATACGACCGGCTGGTCACCCGGATCCTCACCGGCCTCGGCGTACCCGACGCCGAACGGCTGGCAAGCAGCGCCGTCGCGCTGATCTTCGGACTGCAACTGCGCAGCCTGGCCACCGGACGGCCCGCCGAAGAACTCGTCGACGCCTTCCTGCTGCTGGCACGCGGAGCACAGAACGCCTGAACCTCGACCCGGTCCCAACTCCGGACACGACAGAGCCCTGAGCGGTACGACGACGGTGTCCAACACCCCATCAGGCAGATGTCCGCAGCACAACCGCACCAGCAATACCGGAGCCCGGCTCTGCCCTCAACGAGTACCCCGTCGTGGACAACAGGCGCAGGCGCCCGGCAGCTCCCCCCAGGGCGGCGTCACTCGGCACCGGACTCCACCGCCCCCGCGGCAGTCGGAACACCCGACGAGGGCGCCGACGGGGGCACCGCAGAGGCTGCGGACCGGCTCACAGGAGACGGCACCTGCCCCGCGGCGCCGCGGGCTACCCCGGCGCGGAGCGTACGGCGGTGCACCAGCCGCACGGCCACCCCGTAGAGCACCAGCCCGAGCACGAGGCCCGCTCCCCCGCCGAAGAGGACGGTCGGGAGATAACCGAGCCAGTGCCCCGTGGCACCCTGAACGTCGCGTACCCGCACCATGCGGTGCACGGCGCCCGCCACTACGCACAGCAGGACCGGGGTGGTCAGCAACAGCCGCCACCGTACGGCCAGCACAGGCACCGTGGCCGCCGCTGCCGCCTCAGATGCGCCGCCATCATGGGCGCCACCGCCCTGCCCCCGCAGGGCCGACCATCCGAACCACCCCAGCGCCACAGCCGCGAGCGCCGAAGTGCCGTACTGCACGAAGGTGTAAACCGGCAGTCCGCCCACCACCTGGTCCAGGCCCGGCACCAGCCGGGTGCCCCAGCGGCCCGGGTGGGTGAAGGCGTCCCAGACGACATGCGTCGCCGCCCCGAGCACCGCGGAGACCACGAACCAGGCCGTCAGGACGAGCAGTTCCCGGGTCGTCCGAGGCCGCCAGAGCCGGCCGCTGACGAAGGTGAGGACCGGGCTCCGCCACCCCTGGGGCAACAAGGCGACCAGCGCCTCGCGCACCAGCAGCCAACCCCCAACCAGGGCCACGGTGACCAGCACATCCACAGTCAACACTCCCAACGGCGCGTGGGTGACCTCGCCGAACGCCATGGCACCGGGGATCAGGCTGTCCGCGTAGTACGTCATATCCGGTGCGAACGACCCCGCCACGAGAGCCGAGGCAACCAGCGGGCCGCGTGCCGTGCCCGTCCGACGGAGCGCCGGGAGCACAGCGGCGGCATGGCTGAGAGTGAATGGCATACGCCTCTCCTTGGTCACTACTGGTCATCATGTGTTCGATGGGGGGTGGCCGATGTCGAGCCCGAGCTGTCGCAGAGCAGGCCACTTCGCTCCAGTCCCCCGAGTTCGCTACCTTGCCCGGCCGACACGGAACGTGCCACCGCCGAAGGGGCCGGGGAGCACGCCTCAGACACCGTCCAATGCCTCACGGACCGCCGCGCAGGGCACATTCCGCACCCTTCCTCGAACGGAAGGTGTCATGGAGCAGCTGATGTTCCATGACGATCCCCCGCTCTGGTGCAAGACCCTGCACAGCCTCGGCCTCGCCGCCTACGGTGCTGGGACGGCGACGAAGCCATCGCCACCGCCTCCATCAAGTCCGACAACTACATGCACCGCGCGCTGGTGCTCATGAATCACCAGCCGTTGTGCCCATGACACGTCGTGCCCTCGCACCTGCCGTGACCGCCCCGGTCCGGCTGCGGTCCAGACTGAGGGGCGGTCACTTGAGCGTCGTCGACGGGAAGGACCCGAGGCGTCAGCTGCTCGGGCAGTCAGCGGGTGGCTTGGGCGACGAGTGCGGTGTGACGACACTCTGCGCACCGTCCGTGCCCTCCTCGGCCGGCACGGTGGAGGTCCCGGTACCGGTCCATGTCGCGTCGCCCTTCGCGAAGGTCCAGGTGCCGGCGCCCCGCTAGAGGTGAAAGGACGGCGGTGGTCTGTACGCCCACGCCCCAAAACGCCGACAGACTCGATGCCGCGGAGCGACTGCCCGATTGGCCCACACCGACTCATCGCGTGGACGTCATGGAGGCGCATCCTTGGGGCGGGGCTCGTCCGGTGAGCATGAGGTGTCCTCGACTGCCGTTCCCAGCCGGGCAGCGGTCACCACCCGGCGCAACCAGTGTCCGGTCACCTGACCCCGCAGACATCGGCACGCAAACGGAACTCCGCGGCTCTCCTTCCACTCCCTGTAGCACCACCGAACGGCACGTCATGTGGAAGAAACACACGGCTCCGTGGCGTCAACGCCGCAAACCCACGCTCACCATGCACGACCGCCCTGCCACTGACGACGTACGTCGTGAGGACGCTCACAGCGCGGCGGGGTGCCGAGCGCCAATCGAGTCCCGACGATCTCCTCCTCCACTGACATCGCCAGCGCTGTGACCGCAGAGGGGCCACCGGGTTCGTTCTGGTCCGAGCATCGCGGAGAAGTCAGATGCGGCCGCATCATGTGTCTGCGAGCATGCGTCGCTGTGGAGATCAACAACTTCGTCGTCCGCCGTGCGGTCGACTCCGACGCCGCTGCGGTGGCCGACGTGTGGCTGCGTTCGTTCAAGGCGGCGCTGCCGGGCGTACGCCGCGCTCATACCGACGATCAGGTCCGGACTTGGTTCCGGGAAGTGGTCGTTCCCAGCCAGGAGACGTGGGTGGTGACGGTAGATGAGTCGGTGGTCGGGATGATGGTGCTGGACGGCGATGACCTGGACCAGCTCTATCTCGATCCAGCCTGGCAGGGCCAAGGCATCGGCGACCGCCTCGTACACCTGGCGAAGCAGCAGCGTCCCGCCGGGTTGGCGCTGTGGACTTTCCAGGTCAACGAGTCGGCACGTCACTTCTATGAGCGACGTGGCTTCGTCGCAGCCGAGTGCACCGACGGCCACCGCAACGAAGAACGTGAGCCGGACATCCGGTACGTGTGGCGCCCTGGGAAGCAAGAGCCCTGAGAATACTCGAGCCACCTGGGCGAGCAGTCGTCCGCCCCAGCGGATGCCCTTCTCACTGCGGACTCCGGCGCGTTCGCATCTCCGGGCGGCCAGCACGTCGGGGGTGCCGGGCGTTCTGATGGGGCTGGGTCACGGGGCTGACGCTGCAGGACGGCGGTGCCGGCTTCCACAAGTCCTTCGCCCCGCTGACCCAACACCGCCTCCTGCACCACAAGGACCCGCACCAGCGGAGCAGTCCTGTCACCGTCATCGACCCGGCCGACGACTACCAGCTCTACATCCTCTCCGACGGTGTCGCCGACCCAGACACCGAAGTCGACGCGGTACTAGACAGCCACCAGTAGCACCCGGTCCACCAGGGGCGGGCACCATGGCCACCACCAGGGCCATTACCGCCCAGCTCACACACCACACGTGACAAGCCTCGAACTCCCACGACCGCAGCCCAGTGAACGTCTCCACCCACAACGCCTCCCCCCGCGGCGCGGTGGGGCGCAAGGTCTGCCGGTGTTCCATGACACCCATCCCGGCTCATGGGACGCAGCCACCTTGGCCGCCCGCTCCTCGCGGACCGGCGGGCGTCTAATGATCTGCCTGCTGCCCGTGCGAGGTCTCGGGCTGCCGTATCCACGCGGCCAGTAGCCGAAGCGCCTCTTCGGAGCTGGAGCCTGCCTCGGCAGTGTAGACACTCAGCCGCTGGTCCGGGTCGGCGGGCAGGGTCAGGGACTCGTAATTGAGGGTGAGCGGGCCGACGATCGGGTGGTGGAAGTGTTTGCTGCCATGCGTGTGCCGAAACACGTTCTGGTCGGCCCACCAGCGGCGGAAGTCCTCATCAATGATCGAGAGTTCGCCGACGAGTTCGGCCAGCAATGGATCGTGCGGATGGCGTCCGGCGTCGCGCCGAAGCGAGGCGACAATGTCGTGGGCGTGGGTGTCCCAGTGGGTATACAACGTGCGGGCGGTCTCGTCGCAGAACATGAACCGCACCAGGTTCCGCTCGCGGTGCGGCAGCGCGTCGAAGTCGGTGAGCAGCGCACGTGCCATCTGGTTGGACGCAAGGACGTCCAGTCGCCGCCCCAGCACAAGGGCGGGGGTGTGCTCGAGGATCCGGAGCAGGTCGCGCAGCCCCGGGCGGACCGGCTGCGGACGCGTCGCCGTGCGGCGGGGCCTGCCTGCGGCGGGCTTGGCGAGCTGGAACAGATGGGTGCGTTCGACGGGATCGAGGCGTAGCGCGCGGGAGATGGCGTCCAGCACGGTCTCGGAGACGTTCAGTCGGCGTCCGCGTTCCAGGCGTACGTAGTAGTCCACGCTCACGCCCGCCAGTTGGGCGATCTCTTCGCGGCGCAGTCCTGGCACTCGCCGGGAGCCGCCGTCGTCGGACAGGCCCGCCTGGCGCGGGGTGATCCGTGCCCGCCGAGAGCGGAGGAACTCACCGAGAGCTGTGTTGCGGTCCATGCCGTTCACGATAGGGCCCCAGACCGCCCCGACAGCCCGCGAAAGGGGGACTGGCAGTCCCCCGGTCCTGCTGTCCCCGGGGCGAAGCGGACCCCCCGGAAATCGATCAGCAGCCGATTCCGGTGCTGAAGTGGAACGTGTCGGGACCGACCGGGGCCTCACCGCCCCGGTCGGTCTCTGTTCGCATCGAACGAAGGGAACTCCTGTGTCGGACACCAAGACATTCCTGATCACCGGCGTCAGCACCGGCCTGGGCCGCGCACTGGCGTGCGCGGCGCTGGCAGCGGGCCACCGGGTAGTGGGCACGGTGCGCACGCCCGCCGATGCACGGGCCTTCGAGGCGCTCGCCGGCGACGCGCACGCCCGCATCCTGGACGTGACCGACCATGACGCGGTGGACACGGTCGTGGATGAGACCGAGCGCGACCTGGGCCCGGTCGACGTACTCGTCGCCAACGCCGGGTACGGCCATGACGGCCTCTTCGAGGAGTCGTCGATGGATGACCTTCGCCGTCAGTTCGAGGTGAACGTCTACGGAACCGTGGCGGTGATCAAGGCCGTGCTGCCACACATGCGGGAGCGCCGTTCGGGCCACATCATCGCCGTCACCTCGATGGGCGGGCTGATCACCATGCCGGGCCTCAGCTTCTACCACGGCAGCAAGTTCGCGGTGGAGGGCATCCTCGAAACGCTCGGCAAGGAGGTCGCCGATTTCGGCATCCATGTCACCGCCGTCGAGCCGGGCAGTTTCCGGACCGACTGGTCCGGCCGCTCGATGATCCGCGCACCCCGTGTGATCGCCGACTACGACGAGCTGTTCGAGCCGCTGCGCGCCCGGCGCATCCACGGCAGCGGGCAGCAGCCGGGCGACCCGGACAAGGCCGCAGCTGCGGTGCTGCGCATCGTGGCGGCCGACCAGCCGCCGACGCGCCTGCTGCTCGGCGCCGACGCGCTTCAGCTCGTCCAGGCCGGACGCGACGCCTTCGACCGCGACGTGCTGGCATGGGCCGAGCTGTCGGCCTCCACCGACTTCGACGACGTCAGCCGGTCCGCCTGACGTCACTCGCTGTCGGGCCCCCGGCGCGGGGCCTCGACGGCGACCACCATCGCCAAGTCGGCCGTGGAAGGTCAGCACTGCGCCCGCCAGGATCCGCCGTACGGCATCGGACCGAAACGCACCGCGCGACTGGCTGCGGTACGAATCCGTACGGCGGCTGGCTTCAGCGGCTACCGGCGTGTGCAGAACACCCACTACAACAGCACCGGCGATGTGCTCGTGCTGAACAGCGGCCGTGTCATCGACATCCCGGCACCGGTGAGGCCAGACCGACCACACTCGGGGCGTCAGAACGGCAGTCGATCGAACAGGGAGGACTTGCAGGCGATCAGGCCCGACTGCAGCGGCAGGAGTTCGGTCGGCGTACGGTGACGCTTCAGCACAACAGCGCCCTCCGCCGAACACTGAGCGCGTCGGTCGAGGCTGCCAGGCTCCTGCAGCCCTGGCTGTCATTCGCTGCCTGTGGCTTCTCCATCAGTCTCGGTCGCTGACGGCCAGGTCACGCGAGCGACTGGGAGTGGAGGCGAAGGTCCCGTCGACAGCCCACCGGGCAAACCTGCCGTGCACGGTCTGCCAGGGGCCGAACCGCTCCAGTAAGTCCCGCCAGGGCACCCCCGTAGGGAACTTGAACACGATGCGTTCCATCACCTGGCGGTGATCACGCCACCGACCGCGGGCACGGCCCCGCAGGCGGAAGAAGCGGCGCCATCACTGCCCACGCGGCATCGGAGATCTCAGGCACATCCCTCATGACCATCCAACGACCCGATGACCGGCAAGACGCTGCCTGGGCATACCGGCAACTCGGCGGGGCCCGTCAGTCCGTGGCCGGCAGCGCGTTGTCCAGGAGGATCTCCGTCGCCGTCCGCGCGTGCCGGCCGTAGTCCGCCTCGCCCAGCACCATGGCGCGGCTGGCGGCGCCGTCCGCGAGGGTCACGAGCTGCTCGGCGAGGACGGTGGGCTGGCGGCAGCCCAGTTCCGCTACCAGGTCGGCCACCAGTCGCACCATCAGCAGTTTGCGTTCGCGGGCATAGGAGTGGACTGCGTTCTGCGGGTCGGGGAACGAGCACGAGGCACTCCTGGTCGCGGCTGAGCACTTCGTCTTCTGCCCGGACACATCTGCAGGGCAGCAGGCCGTACACACCAGCCGCATACGCCGAACGGATCGTCGGCGCCCATCACCGGGACTTGGTGGGACCGATCCGCTCCGCGGAAAACACTCAACCGGGATCTGGCCTTCAGAGGCGCGGTGCTGGGTTTTCAGGCGACGGCGGACAGTCTGTGCCACCAGTGACTGCAACCGCCAGAGCAGAAGCGCTCGCGGCGGCGCGCGTCGGCAAGCGTGAGCACCGCGATCAGCAGCCTGAACCCCTTGCGGCGCTCGTCGAGAGGCGCGAGACCGGCGATTTTTCCCAGTTGCTCGTCGATCCGGCCTCGTGAGATCAGCACTGCAGGCGTATGCGTCGGGCGCAGCCCGGCACGGCGGATGCTCTCCGGTGCGTCCTCGGCGACAGCGCCGGCCTGGACACAGTGATGACGCAGGAACAGCAGCACCTCGGACTGCTCTTCCCAGCCGAGGCCGTCGAACCATTCGATGCCCTCTGACATCGGACGCAGCCCCTGCGCGAGCTCGTTGAGCAGGACGTCGCGTTCGTTCAAGCCTGCCTCCCGTGGGGCAGAGGCCGCCTTGCAGCGTTGATCAGGATTCCGAGGAGCACCGCCAGATCGGCCGCGCCTCCAGCGTCGACCTCGAAGCAGCGCCAGAGGTCTTCCTTGTCCCAGTAGGAGCACATCCATGCTGTCACCAGCCCACGATGACATAGTCCTCGATGTCTTCCTCGAGTCGATGTCTGAACAATGTTGAAGGATCGGGCCACGCTGATTGCAACAGATGAGGCGGGGCGCGTGGTGAAGAGCCCCTCGAAACCAGTGACAGGCAGGATGCCGGCCAACCCCAAGCGTGGTAACGCGCATATGGTCCTGGAGCTCGTCGAGGAAGGCATGGAGGGCAGCTGGTAAGTCCAGGTGCTGCTTCGTGACGACAACACGTACCAACTCGAATGCCGGGACGGGGTAGCCGCCCAGCACTACCAGACGCGCACCACTTCCCAGGAGAAGCTCCACCCCCACCATCCCAGGCCCAGTGTCCCCGGACATCGCCCCCATCCGACGCGCCTGACCCTCCATACGACAGGACAAGGCCCGCCACCATCACGGCAGGCGGCCCCGTGCGCTACCCCCCTGCTGTCCGCGGGGCCGACCCACCCACCGGGCCACAAGACCGATCAGGAAAGCATTCACCACTGCTCCAGCCGCCATTGCAGCCACCTCAAAGGCAGGAGCCAGCCAACCGGGAGCACCCTCTGCCCCCCACACCGGCTCCAGCGCGCCGAGCAGACCGATCGCCACAGGGCTCGTCACCACCAGCGGATAGACAACCGAATAAGAGGCGTCCAGCTGATCGTGGACGCCTGACGCCACAAGCCAGAACACCACGGCCACGGCAACCACACCCAAGTAGAACTGCGACGGCCCATTGCCGAGGATCAGCCCTCGCAAGGATCCAACGCGCTGCATGCTTTTGCGCCCTTCGATCTCGAACTCCCACAAACCGGTACGGCGAAGCATGCAGGGTCAAGACCCGTCGGCAGATGGGCATCCGTACCTAGACGCCGTACTCGAGTAGCCGCTACTCACGGAGTACCCGGATGCCCGGCGATCCCCAAACTCCTCCCTTGATCCTTCGCGCAACCAACTGAGGACCCAAGCGATCCTGAGTGAAATCGCGGATCCTCATCACCCGGAATGACATCAAGAGTCACTGACATTGATCATGACGCTCGGCGCAAAGCGACTCCCGAAGAAACCGAAGCACACCACGAGGAGGAGGGTCAGCCTGTCGGCAGGGTTCGGGCGTCGCGCTTCGGTCGCTCACCAGATGCCTCCCCTCCCCCGTCTGCTCCTGCTTACGCGGTGCGGCGGTCACGTCAGCCGTCTGATCAGGTCGAGGCGGCGAAAACGGGGTAATCAGGCGAACATCTGGGAGCCGAGTGGGTGTTGCCGATCGAAGCCGGGGAGGATCAGGAATGTCGCGCTGGCGGTTGTGGTGGTGAATTGCAGTAGTGCGTCGGAGGTGTCCATGTGGGTGAGGGTGGCGGTGAAGGTCCGCAGGTCGTTCTGGAAGCTGATGAAGAGCAGGCCGGGGGCGAGCTCGTCAGTGCTGTAGGAGCGGCGGAGCATGAGGCCGGCGCCGACCACGGAAGGGTTCGCCCTGCGCACGTGGGCGTCCGCGGGGACGAGGTAGCGTCCGTCCGGTGTCTTGGCGCCGAGTTCCGGGCCCGAGGCGACGGTGCCACCGGAGAGGGGGACGCCGCTGGCCCGGCGCCGCCCGAAGACCGCTTCCTGCTTGGCTACGGACAGGGCTGCAAACCGGGGCAGGTCGAGTTCCATGCGCCGCAGTACGGCAAGGGTGCCACCGGCGACCGCGGGGGGCCCGGCCAGCCACAGGTCGCGTTGTTGTTCGGCGGTCGTGTGCGGGCCCACGATGCCGTCGATGAAACCGAGCGGGTTTCGTGGCGCGGTGAGGCCGTTGCCGACGGGCACGTTCGCACCGCGGCGCCCGGACTGCCGCCAGCGTTCGTGGATGCGGTCACCGGCCTGGTCCAGGATCGCGGCGGCGACGACCGGTAAGAGCAGCGCGTCGCTGGCGCAGATCTGCATCAGCAGGTCACCGCCGCGTGCCCGCCGGGCGATCCGCTCGCGGGAGAACCGCGGGAGGTCGGTCGCGCCAGGCAGCGAAGCACCGGCCATGCGGACCAGCCGGGGACCCACACCCACGGTCACGGTGAGGTCGCCCGGCGGCAGACCCAGCAGCCGCGGATCGTTCCCCGCGACGAGTGTGCGGATGGCTTGGCCGAGTTCGGCCAGTAACGGGCCGGGAGCCACGGTGGCACCGAGGTCGGCCACCACGGCCAGCAGGTTGCGCTGGGCCGGCTGGGGGAGCGTGATGCCTGCCTGATGCCGGCCCGTCGCCACAACCGGCGTCGGCGTGGCCGCGGCGGTAGGGGCGTGCCGGCCTGGCTGAGCGGACTCCGATGTGCACCCGGCAGTCAGGCCGGCGGCCACCATGGTGCCGGCGACATCGAGGAACGCGCGGCGCGACGGACGGTGATCGGCTCGATGCATGGGGTGCAGGGTGCCACATCCCGACCGTGCACGTCGGTCAATCTCACCAATTACGGCGAGTAATTGGGCGTTCTGCCAGACTGGGGCCATGCCTCGATTAGCTCTTCGCGTGGTGGCGGCGGTACTGGGCACGCTGGCACTTGTGGTCGGCTGCGGCGGCGGGGATGGCGGATCGGCCAAAGGCCGACGACCGACCGGTGCGCATGTGACGATCCGAGTGCCTGCCGATGCCCCGACGATCTCTGCTGCGGTGTCCTTGGCTCACCCCGGTGACCTGGTGCTGGTCGCGCCGGGCGTCTACCACGAATCGGTGAAGATTGACACGGCTCGCATCACTCTTCGCGGCGCGTCCCGGGACAAGGTCGTCATCGACGGGCGGTTGCGGCAGCCGAACGGTGTCGTCGTCGCTGCGCCCGGGGTGGCCGTGGAGAACCTGACCGTGAAGAACAACACGCAGAACGGGGTGCTGGTCACCGGTTCAGCGGCGGCCGCCGCCGGGCTGCCGGGGCAAAGCGGCGGCTACGACACCGGCGATGAGCCCGTCACCTTCCTGAAGTCGTTCCTGGTCTCGTACGTGACCGCGACCCGCAACGGTCTGTACGGCATCTACGCGTTCTCCGCGCAGAACGGTGTCATCGAGCACTCGTACGCGTCAGGCGGGGCCGACTCGGGGATCTATGTCGGGCAGTGCAAGCCGTGTCACATCGTGGTGCGGGACAACGTCGCCGAACTCAACGCGGTCGGTTACGAAGGGACCAACGCCGGCGGCGAGATGTACGTGGTCCGCAACCGTCTGGTCGGCAACCGGGTCGGCCTGACCACCAACTCCGACCACCAGGAGAAGCTGCTCCCGCAGCGGGGCGCCGTCATCGCGGGCAATCTGATCGCCGCCAACCAGCAGAAGGCCACCCCGCAGCAGGCCGACGGCGGGTGGGGCACCGGCATCGGCATCGACGGCGGCGGCGACAACCAGTTCGTCCGCAACCGCGTCGCCGACAACAGCAGCGCCGGGCTGGTGATCACCGCGACCGCCGACATCCCTTCGGTCGGCAACCGGATCGTGGACAACACGTTCACCGGCAACGGCATCGACGTCGGCTGGACGTTCCCCACCGCCACGCGGGGGCGGGGCAACTGCCTGCGCGGCAACGATCTGCGCACCACAGTCCCCGCCCGGCTCGCGACAACCGCGTCCTGTCCGCTGCCCGCCAAGTCGCCCTCGCCGGGCGGCCGGTGGACGATGCCGACGGCACCCGGTGGCATCCCCTTCAGCAAGGTCGCGGCGCCTGCTCGACAGCCGCAGTTCCCCCACGCCACCACGACGGGCGCCACCGATGTCCCGGCCGTTCCGGCCCCGCCGGACACGGCAGACATCCCGCTGCCACCGGCCTCCCTGCTTGCCACGGACGCGCGGGTGCGGACCTCCTGAACAGCGGCTACTGGGTCGGGGTGACTCCGGGTACCGGCTTGACCGGAACGTACTTGTGGGGGTCGAAATCGATGACCACCGGCCGCGACTCGGAACCCACACTGACGCGGACCCGGTGCATGGTGCCGTCCGAGCCGACCCAGTAGCGGACCCTGCCCGCCGTACCGGAGCGGTCACGGGAGGACGGCCCGGCCATGACGTCCACCCGATGCCCATCCACCTGGTCCCGTCCAAGCCAGGCGGCGCCGTTCTGCGGCAGAAGTTGGGCGTTGTCCGGCCGGTCGCTGCCGAGGCTGAGTGCGATGGCCAGCGAACTGTCCAGCGAGCTGCCGGACGACTGCAGCGGACGGCCGTACCAGCCCGAGCGGGGCGGCGACGCGGGTGCGTGCGCCGGGGCGTTCGCCATTGGGTGGACGAACACCGAGCGGGCCGTCCACTCGATCAGCCCATCGCTGGATGTGTCACGCCCGGCGCCGTGCACCACGCCATAACCGATCTTGCGTTGGTAGTCGACGGACCCGGTGACGATCAGCCCCCCGGCGGTACCCGGTACGGTGATCGTCATCGAGCGGCCCTGCGCCTCGTAATTGCGGAACCGCGTCATCGCCAGCCGGTTCACCTCATCCGACGTCAGTGCGCGCGGACCGCCGGGGCCGGAACCGCCGACGGCGACCAGGAACGCGGTCACCGCGACGCCCGCCATGCCGATGAAGGCGGCCGCCCAGCGTGGCCGCAACCATCGGCGCCGGTCAGCCGCACGGCCTGGTCGAGTTTGCCGACTTCTCACGCTCCGCACCCGACTCGACGCTGACACGCTGATTCACCCTCTCAAGCACCACACCGCTCGGCCGCCGTGCGGTCGCGGCGACACTCGGCAGTCCGGTGACAGACGACTCCAAGGCCGGCTCTCGTGGACCGGCCGAGACGTGATCTGCCTGACCGCGCCATACGGATCGCGGGCAGGCAGATCACTGTTGTTCGCTTCGTTCAGTGTTTCTGGGCGCGACGTTTCCGGCTCACGAACGCGATGGCCAGACCCGCACCCACCAGCAGACCGACGAGGGCGATCACCTGTGGCAGCCCGGACGTACCGGTGTTCGCCAGCGAACCCTTGCTCCCCCCGGCCGGGGCCGGGTTGGCAGGCGGCGCGCCTGACGCCGGCGAGGTCGGGACCGGTGGTGAGGTCGGGGCCTGGGTCGGTGGTGAAGTCGGGGTCGGGTTCGCGGTATCGGTCGGGGTCGGGGTCGCGGTATCGGTCGGGGTCGGCGTCGGGGTCGGCGTTGCCTTCGGGATGTACACCCCGGCGTCGATCGTGTGATCGACCCCGCCCGGCTTGTCCGGCGCCGTGACAGGCGCGGAGCCGTCGCACAACCGCCCGGTGGTCGGCGGGGTCACATTGGAGTCATGCGCACGGTTGCCACCGGCTCGCGGGAGCGTGAACCGCAACTCGCTCGCCGCAGGCTGCTCGGGCACCTTGCTGGTGTCCGCGGTGCACACGTCGAACTGCACCGTGTACTTCGCGCCCGGAGTGAGTTCGTACTCGGCACCGACACCACCGAAGTAGTACTCGCCGTCGGCATTGGTCCTGGTCGTGGCGACCTGTTTGCCGTCCGCGTCCAACAGGTTGATCGTCGCCCCCGGCAGCAGCACGTGCCCCGGGTCCTGGATCCCGTTGTGGTCACCGTCGAACCACACGACGTTGCCGATCTGGACCGGCGCGTTCGCCGCCGCGTACGCGATGTCACCGAGCCCGCCGGCCTTGCCGAACCCGCCTTGTTCCCGGCTGACGAACTGGAACCCGTTGGCCTTCGGGTTGTTGCCCGGGCCCTGACCGGTCGTGATGTCGTGGTACCCGGTCCCTGAGGTCGCGACGTCGACGACCGGGTCGAACTCCGTGCTGGCGACCCACTGCTGCTGCGGGATATAGGCCACCGATCCCAGCGCGGTCTCCTGGTGTGCGTTGGCGTAAGAGTCGCCCGGGAAGTATTCGACGACATCGGCGGGCTGGCCGCCACTGTTGGCGGGGGTGGCGTGGTTGGGGCAGCTCCCGGTGCCTTCCCACTCGTATTCACCGGTGGGAGTGGCGCAGACCATGGTGATGTCACCACCGGACATGGCGTTTTCCGCCGTGTCGTTCCCCGGGCGGGGGTCCAGCCCTCCCCAGCTGAGCACGTCCATGAACCGGTCGCGGAAACCCAGGATCATCGAGCCGTCGCGGCCGAAGGCGAGGGAGGACAACTCCGGCTGAGGATCGATGAAGACCCCGCCCGCCTTCCGGTCGTCCCACGTGTCCAGACTGGTGTTCCACGGGTTCCAGTGGGTGGCCTTGTCGCCCGAACCGAAGACGCTGCCGCGTGTCTCCGTGAGCGGGTGGCTCAGCACCGTGGTGAACCGTTTGCCGTCGTAGGTGGAGACGAAGGCTTTCAGGTCCGCGCGCCGCTGCGTGCTCTCCGCGCTACACACGCCGCCCACGTACAGCGTGTTGTTATGGACCTGGAGACCGAACGGCCGCCAGTCGTCGGGGCTCGCGCACCCCGGGTCCGGGATCGGGACCGTCGCCTCGGGCTCCGAGGCGGTGTTCCCTGTCGCGTCGAAGCTCACCAAGCTGCGGGTCCGCAGGTTCACCGCGTACAGCGTGGAGCCGTCCTCCGACAGGGCCAGGCCACCGATGCTCTCCTTGCCCGGCGCGTCGGTGAACCCGGGATCCTTGATCATGTTGGCGGTGTCGTGCTGCGTCACCGCGGCGTCCGGCACCCGCGCGAACAGCTCCGGCGCACCCGAGCCGTTGACCGGCACCGTGTAGATCGCGCCGGCGCCCTGCGGCCCGTACGGGGCGTACCGGCGGGCGAACGCGCTCTGGAACAGCCGGGTCCGGTCCTTGTCGTACGCCAGCCCGAACGTCGTGCCCACCTGGTCCTGCGTGGCCAGCGTGTCGGGGCACGCCACATCGGTGGGACACGTGCCCCGGGTCTTCGTCCCGAACGCCACCAACGCCCGGGTGTCCGTCCCGTTGGCGCCGTTGTGGACCGGTACGAAGTACCGCGAGTCCGGCAGCGCGTAGTCGGCCGGATCCCACACCCCCGTCACCACTGAGGCGTTCTTTCCGTCCGACACCTCCACGAACGACGTGAAGCTGTTGAAGTGGTTCTCCGCCGTCGACGCGGGCGCCGCCCGCAGATAGTCGCTGTACGGGGCCGGGATGCTGACGTCGACACGGTATTGGCCGCCCTTCAGCACCGTCGACTGCGACACCACGACCTTTCCGGTGGCATCGGTGACGCCGGTGACCACGTGCCCAGCGGGGTCGGAGATCTCCACCTTCATACCCCGCTGGGGCACGTCCATCGTCGTGTTGATCACGCCGGTGCCGAAGAAGTCGCGCAGCACCTCGACCGTCAGCGTGCCATCGGCGGTCGAAGCGGCGGCCGGTCCAGCCGTCGCTCCCACGGCGCCGCCTGCCACCAAGAGAACAGATAACCCTATGCGCGCCAGCGGCCCTGCAAGCCTGCGGGCCGACCGGCGTGAGTCTCTGCCGACTCGGTTCATGGCATCACACTCCACACTTCTCTTGTCGTGAAACCGAAGCCCCCGCTTCTCGCCGCACGTCCACTTCGTGGCCCCGGACACGGATGCCGCCCGCGAACGCCACGGAAAAGAAAAAGGGCCCACCGCTGTTGCGCGGACCACATGGTGATGATCGTTTGCGGGTATTGCGGATGGGCCATAACCGCCGTGGGCCAGGAAAAGCGAACGCGCGTTCAGGGCCTCGAGCAGGACCGCCCCGGATGGTGTCTTTTTGCAGCTCAACCACGGCATGCCCCCACCACCGACCTCACCGACCGCCATCGCGAGCAGCGCGCGATATCTTATCCGGTGGAGTCTCGCCGTCACCAGCAGAACCCCTGGAATCCATCGGGATACCCGATGGTCCCCGAGCACCCAGAGAATGGCGGTCGGAAGAATGTGCGACAGTTGCGTGATGACCGGATCCGGTCCCGTCGGGTGCGTTTAGGCCGTGGTGTGTCACGCCTGGGACGCGCTCGTCACGCAGAGGCGTTGGGTAGCCGAGATTGGTCCACGGTTCGCCTGCTGAATGATTGTTGGTTTGTCATATTTGTTATGCGGAAAGGGGATCCCGAACGCGAATGGTTCACGGATGCCCCACAATAGGTACTGGACGTCCTCAGGACGTCCCGCCAGGGCGCCGTAGCCCCCCCCGCCACCGCGATAGGACCCATCGGCTCAAAGTGCCGCGTCCAGGACCTGCTGCACGAGCAGGGTGTTCACGTGCGCGAGCGCGGACTGGAGCAGGTGCGGGGCGAGCACCGAGGTCTCGGCATGTTCCTTGTCCGGGCCGGTCAGGGCGCCTTCCGGCTCACATCTGCATCATCACACCCCGCACTGACAACGCCAGGGATCGGCAGGACACTCAATATTGCCGACCCAGCCAATGTGGTCAGGTCGCCGGTGGGCAGCCCCACTTCGCCCGGGTCGCCGAGGCCGAACTACCCCAGCAAGAGCACGACGCCGGTGTCGACGGCGCTCTGCGTCCAGGCGGTGATGTGGAGCAGGATTTCGTCAGGAGGCTGCCCGGGTGTGCCAGGGTCACCTCGGCGGACGGACGGCCAAGGTGTGCCGGAACTCGTCGCGGGGATCCCAGCGGGCCTTGATCCGCTGCAACCGGGGGTAGTTCCCCTTGTAGTAGAGGGTGTGCCACGCGGTGCCGGAGGTGTTCAGGTCGGTATCGGCGAGGTCGGTGTCCGGGTAATTGATGAAAGCGCCGTCGTTCGCCCCACCGGGTGCGGGCACACCACCGCTATCGGCGTACACGGCCCGGTAGAAGTCGCGGACCCACTCAAGCCGGGGGTCGACGTCCTGCTGGGCTTCCCATTCGACCAGATAGATCGCCTTGAGGATCGAGTCCCGCTGTGCGACGGCGGTCGCCTCCGCGGGGACGGTGTTGACCTTGCCGCCGTAGGAGACCAGCCACAGCGCCCCGTCAAAGCTGACCCCCCTCTCCAACCTGTCGTGCACGACATCGATCTGACGATCCGTGAAGCGGTGACGCAGATAGGCCGCCTTGGCCTTGAACGGTGCGGCGGCACTCTCCTGTACGGCTCCGGCGGCCTGTAGCCACGGTTGGCTCTCGTGCCCGCGCACCGGCTCCACCGTCACTCCGCGCCCCACCGCGGCCACGTAGTCGTCGATCAGCCGCTCCGCGCCTCGGCCACTGGAATCCAGCTGACCGGCCAGGGTGACGCTGTCCGCCTTGCGGGATCTGAGCATGAGAATGCTGAACAGGCCGGCGTAGGGCGAGTCCGGCCCGCTGTTGCGCTCGTGCCAGCTTCCGTGGTTGCGCACCAGCCGGGCGAAGGAGCGCTGGTCCAGGTTCTTCCAGCGCCACGAGGCATAGAAGGAGGTCACGGACTCCGGCGGGCGGGGCAGCAACCGCGTGGGGTCCTCGCCCTTCGCCGCCGGGTCGCGGAACCAGTAACACGTGACGATGCCGAAGTTCCCACCGCCTCCACCGGTGTGTGCCCACCACAGATCGTGGTGAGGGTCGGAGGGCTCGCGCGTGGCCACCACACTGCGCACCTCGCCGGACGCCTCCACCACGACGACCTCCACGGCGTACAAGTGGTCAACGGACAAACCGTGCCGGCGCGACAGTGTTCCGTATCCGCCACCCAGGACGTGTCCTCCCACCCCGACCTCGGCGGTCGCACCCGCCGGGATGGTCACGCCCCAACCCAGGAAGAGCTTGCGGTACACCTCCCCCAGCAGAGCGCCCGGCTGGACCGCGAACGCCCCGCGGCGGGCGTCGTAGGAGACGGACGCCATCGGAGACAAGTCGATGACGACCTTCACCGCCGGGTCGTCGACGAAGCCCTCGAAGCAGTGTCCGCCACTACGCACGGCTATGCGCTTACCCTCCCGTACCGCCTGCCGTACCGCGCTCACGACCTCTTCGGTGGAGCCGGCCACGCGTATGTAGTCCGGCCGGCCGACGAAACGCGCGTTCCAACCGCGGTGCGTCAGGGACCGGTAACGCGGATCGCCGGGCGCGACCATGATCGAGCCCACCGGCACCTCACCGCCACCCACCGGTGACGCCACCGCCTCATGCGCCGTCACACCTTGTGCCACCACCCCGGTGGCCGCCGCTCCCCCGAGCACTGCAGCGCCGGCCAGGACACCTCGCCGCGTCACCTCTGCCATGATCCACTCCCATCGAGCCGGATGCCGGGATGCTCCCGCCGTTTCCTCAGCAATCCTCGGGGGACCAGCGCGACCGGACATCGTCTCCGAAGACCAACCGCCCGCTACATCCAAGGAATGAGCAGTGCCGTCCCCAAGAAGGTTTCGCCGGACGCCGCTCCGGAGCTTCAGCCGCCCCGCATCAACAAAAGGTCGTACGAGGTGAGCCAAAGCCGCCGACGAGAGTCCCACGGCGGCGAGGTCGCGCAGCGATGGTGCTTCGCCGTGTTCGGCGATCCAGTTGCGGGCGGCGCGGGCGAATGCTTCCTGACGGTTGGTGAGGGTCACTGTTCCGCCTGCCGCCGTGCGTGCTCTTTGAGCGCCATCGGTGCGGCGGGTGTGCCGGATGGGCAGTCCCAGAACGGATGACCGGCGATCCGGGCGGACAGCTCCTGCAGACGCCTGCGGTACACCGTGGCACCCACGGTGGGCTCTTGTGTGCGAGTGCCCGGTATACGCGCTACCAGGCGATCTGCGCTGTCAGGAGATCGGAGGGGGAATGAGACTGAGCGCTTCAGTTTGCCCCATCGGCCATGTGGAGCGCCCAGCTCGCGAGGCTCTACTCTGAAAAGCGTCCAGCGACGCATCCGTATCCGGAAGTTGGATCCTTGCAGGGACTACGGTTAGGTCTTGCTCCGCGCCCGCCGTCCGCCGGCCTGGCGGTCGTCCAGACCGGCGGACGGGGCGACGTCATGTGGGGACACCGAGCGGCGGGTGCTCGAGCACGCGGGGCTTGTACTCGACCAGCTGGATGCGGCCGTCGAAGGTGCGGTGCTCGATCATCTCGAGGGCAACGTCCGGATAGCCGTCGTAGATGCGTTCTTCACCCGTGGACCCGGTGATCACCGGGAACATCACGACCCGGAAGCGGTCGACGAGTCCGGCTCGCAGCAGGGACCGGCACAGGCTGAGGCTGCCGATCGTGCTGAGGAGCCCCGAGCCACTCGATTTCATGGCGCGGACCGCCTCGACGGCGTCGTCGCGGACGAGCGTGGAGTTGCCCCACGTCAGTGGCTCCTCGAGTGAGGAGGAGAACACCACCTTGGACGCTTGCGTGAGCTCGTCGATGGACGCCTCTTCTTCGGGCCTGAACTCGTCTTGACCATTCGGGACCTCGCCTGCGGCGAAGCCCGACATCAGGCGGTAGGTGTTTGCTCCCATCAGATAGGTGGCCTCGGGCTGCTCGCCGAGCCACGCGAGGTACTCCGGACCCTCGAGGCCCCAGAACCCGGGCCATCCCTCTCCCGATGCATGGCCGTCGAGGGAGGTGATGAAGTCGACGAGAAGCTCTGACATGGCGGTTCCCTCCTGAGGTGTCACGAGCTTGGACCGGCCGCGAGACACAAACTCATCGGCCGCGCCGTGGACTGGGGACGGCGGTTTGGGTCCCGCCAAAGACCCAGCTCAGCCCCACCCGCGAACGGCCCAGGTCAACCGTCACGCTCAGCCGGCCGAGTACAAGGCTCAGAGCAACTGAAGCGCTCAGTCACAGGAGATCGCGCTCGGTCACGACCATATTGGATAGTATGTTCGATTTTCGAGGCAGCCGGGCAGCTCGCGGCACCCGAGCCGCCTGCGTTCCGCCTCAAGCGATCTGGCTCCGGGCTGGGCTACTGACGTGCGGCGACCAGTTCGTTTGCACCTCGATGTCGGCCACGGTGCGGTCGGGCACGCCTCTCATTCGAAGGTCTTCGCCCACAGCCAGGAACTCGATCTGGGCCTCGAACCGGTCGCAGCGGCCGTCGGATACCCTACCGGCCGCGGCGGCGGAACAGCCGCCGTGCCGTAGTGCTGCCGCGGGTCGTGCCCTGGCCTTGGCCCCCGTGTCCCCTCCACGTTCCGCTTCTCCCCTGAGCTGGCCCAAACGCTTCGTCAGGCGGCTGACCCTACCGGCCTCTTCTCGTGTCTGCTCGCGCCGACCAGTCCCCTACCGCCGCGCGGGATGCACACCCCCGGCTGTGCCCGCCCAGCGGGCCCTGAGTCCCACTGACGGGCATGTAGCTGTTGCACCCCCGGACCGCCGTGGTTCGTAGATCACCAGCAGCATGCTGTAGACCTGCTCCTCGTCCAGTCCCCAGTTGGCCGGTGCCCGGCTGGAAGGCGCCGACGGCCCGCGCTCCGGTACCAGATCGAAGTCCCCTCAGCCGCCCCGGCCGCATCGCTGCTCGGCGGGGACCGGGCCGCGGACGGTCTTCCTTCGTCCGGACCGCTTCACAGGGCGCTCGACGGACTGCAGTACCCCGCCGATCGCGAGGCGTAGCGCGCATTGCGCCAGGACAGCCTCTGGATGAACGACCGGCGCCTTCATCGAGCTCCTCCACACCGGCCCACGCACGCCGGTGTAGAACGCCCCGGTCGGAGGCGTTGGAGCCACCTGCGTGGGGCAGTGTCACCGGCATCTCGTAGTCTCCCAGCCATGAGCGATGGTCAATCCGGCAGACGGGTCATAGATGGGCGCTTCGAGTTGGAGGCGCGGCTCGGTGGCGGCGGCATGGGCCTGGTGTGGCGGGCACGCGATCTGGTCCTGGACCGGGCCGTGGCACTCAAGGAAGTACGGCCGCCCGATCCGGGTCTTGCCGAGTACGACCCGCAGGGCGCGGCCATGCTCCGGGCCCGGGTACTGCGCGAGGCACGGGCGCTCGCCCGAGTCGACCACCCCAACGTGGTGACCATCCACCACGTGGTGGACGGCGGGGAGCACACCTACCCGTGGCTCGTCATGGAGTTGGTGACCGGCGGATCGCTCCACGAACGCCTCGGGAAGGGGCCGTTGGCGCCCCTCGAGGCCGCCCGGCTCGGCCGCGAGCTGCTGGCCGCGTTGCGCGCCGCACACGACGTCGGCATCCAGCACCGCGACGTGAAGCCCGCCAACGTCCTGATGAGACCCGACGGACGTCCCGTCCTCACCGACTTCGGCATCGCAGCCATCAGGGAGTCGACCGCCCTGACCGCGACCGGGGCCATCATCGGCACGCCCGACTACATGGCACCCGAGCGTATCTCCGGCCACGAGGGCGGCCCGGGCTCCGACCTGTGGTCGCTGGCGATGATGCTGTACGTCGCTGTCGAGGGGCACCACCCGCTGCGCCGGGGAACCACTCTCGCAACGCTGGCGGCCCTCCTGAGCGAGGAGCTTCCGCCGCCCCTCCGGTCCGGACCGCTGACCGGCTTCCTGAACGCCGTGCTCGTCAAGGATCCACTCGGCCGGGCGGACACGGAGACCGCTGACCGCATGCTCGCAGAAGCGGCCGAGGGCCAGGACACGGCTGCTCCGAGCACTGAAGGAGCGCGCGGCGCCGGCGGGACCACCTCGTACCGGCTGACGCCTCCGACGGGGCCGACGACCACACCCTCCACACCGGTTGCACCGGCCGGATTCGGACCCCCGTCGGGCTTCAGGCCGCCGATCGACTCCGGACCGTCGGCTCCGCACGACGCCGTGCCCGCTCCAGTCGAGTCGCCGACTCCCTACTCGGTGGGCTCCAAGCGGCCGACGCCCTCGCGACCGGGCGGCCATGCGAAGAGCCGGGTCGCGATCGCCTCGTCCGCCGTGGCGACCGTGCTGGCAGGAGTCCTGGTGTGGACCCTGCTGCCGGACGGAGGCGACAAGGACCGCGGAGCGGCAGCCAATCCAGCCGCCTCATCCCCGGCCAAGACGAATGACCCGACTCCCGCATCACCCAAAGCATCCCGTTCGGTGTCGACGCCCCGGGCCGACGCGAAGACCGATCTGCTGACCCCGGACGGCATCCGGACGGCGGTGAAGGAGATCAAGGCCGCGACCCGCACGGACCGGGCGTGCGACTTCACCGTCTATCCGGACCACGTGTCCACGGAGATCATGGTCAAGGGCAGCGACACCAAGTACGACAGCTACTCCTACCGCCCGGGCCAGGGCGTCGAAAAGGGCATCATCAGCAGCTCGATCATCGGCGGCGACCGCCCGTTCAGCCTGGACGACTTCGACTGGGACGTCCTTCCTGCCCTGCTGAAGCGGGCGGAGAAGGACCTGAACGTCAAGCACCCGACCATGCGTTACGTCCTGGTCCGCGCCGCCGACGACACGTTCGGCACCCCGCTGGGGCTGGCCGTCTATCTTGCCGACGACCACGTCACCGGCTATCTGGAAGCCAACCTGAAGGGCAAGGTGACCCGGGTGATGCCGGCCCAGGACTGACAGTGATGCTTGCTGTGGATCCGCTCGGCGGTCGACCCCAGGAGTGACTGGCGCTTCGGTCCCATCACCGTCTTGTCCGTCTGCCCGAGCGGCACGTGTCTTCCCACACGCTTCAGTTGGAAGGACACCTACCACGAGCATGGCAGCAGACGAGACAGCGGTCATCGGCGGCATCGATACTCACACCGATGTCCACCAGGCCGCGGTGATCGACACGATAGGCCGGCACCTGGCCACTGAGGCATTCCCCACTACCCCGGACGGCTACCAGCATCTGCTGGACTGGCTGTACTCGCATGGCGAACTGCTCCCGTGGGGCTGGGAGGCACTGGCGCCTACGGCGCCGGGGTCGCACGCTTCCTGACCGCCAACCGCAAGGCCCGCCGGGATAACGGCAAGCCGACCTGACCAGTGGCGAGTCGGGGGCGGGCGCCGACGCGATCGGTGTCGCGCAGGATGCTGCCGAGCTCGGTCAGCGCTTTGGCGTGCTCCAGTCTGCCGACTGGCTCCTGAGCTGCGGCCACGGCTTCTTCGAGCAGGCGGACTCCCTCGGGTCCTGGCGTAATGCAGGCAGCGGCCCGCAGGGCGCGGCTGAGCATGTGGGGTGCACCCCGGGTGCGGGCCCAGGGCGACTTCTCCGCGGGCATACTGGTGGGCTTCAGCGTTGCGGTGCAGGGCAGGGGCGGACCCGCCCGGCTGCTCTGCTTCAGGTCTACCGGCGCGTGACGATCACCCGCGTTGGGGAAGCAGCCCAAAGTTTGGGGGTCGGCGAGTCGCGGGCTGTCGGCCCGGGCGGGGGGGAACGCGCGAGTGGGAAGCAAGAGCCTCCTGCGGCCGTGTTCGGACAACGGCTCAGCCTGCGCGGGTTCGGCGTCGGCGGCATCACCGGCGATGAGCACACCGGTAGGCGCCGGGGGTGGGCCGCTGTGCACTCGGCTCGGCAGTCCGCCGCATGTGCCCCCTCTCCAGAGCATGTGCCGTTTCGGGGATTCCGGCGCCCTCAGGCATTGCGGTAGCGATTACTCAAGGCGGCGGAAATCGCGCTCTTAGCCTTTCCTCGTCATGACGCACAGCACTACACGCTGCCGCGTGGAGATGCGCTTGTGCCGACGCAGGATGGTCCCGGGCTGGAGGCCCGGGCATCCTTCACGGGCTGGCCCCGTGGCCGCCCAGATCGTTTCCTGGAGGATCCATGAATCCGGCAATGACAGGTGGGCTGGCCACCGAGGGCGAGGCCACCACGGACGTCTCTGCGGCCGGGGCGGGCTCCGCTCCTCGCCCCGGGAAGGCGCCGCTGCCCATCGTTCTGGCTGTCGTTCTGGCTGGGGTGCAGCTGCTGGTGCTCATCGCGTTCGCCTGGCCCGCGGCCCGTATGGGCCCCAACGGGGTACCCGTCGTCGTGGCCGGTGACGGTCCGGCCGCCGCGGCACTGCAGAGGCACATCGAACAGTCCAAGCCGGGCGGATTCGACATCGCCCACCGCAAGGACGAGGCGAAGGCTCGTGCGGCCCTGCTCGACCGTGAGGCCTACGCCGCCGTGGTCGTCGGCGGGAAGGGGCAGATGAAGGTGCTCGTGGCCTCGGCGGCCAGCGCCGCCATCAGCTCGGCGTTCCGTGATGTCGCCGCCGATCTCGGCGAGAAGAGCGGCAACAGCGTTCCGGTCGAGGACGTGCAGCCCGCCCCGACCAAGGACCCGCACGGTGCCGCGTTCGCCTCGAGCGTCCTGCCGGTGGTCCTGACCAGTCTGCTCGGCGGCATTCTGTTCACCCTGAAACTGCGGCAGCGCCGCAGCCGCGCCGTCGCCGCGCTGGCCTTCGCCGCCGTGGCCGGCCTTGCCACCACCGCTCTGGCCCACGGCTGGATCGGCGCCCTCAACGGGTCCTACCTCGGGGAAGCATCCGTGGTGGCCCTGATGATCCTGGCGATCTCCGCGACCGTGGCGGGCCTGGGCAATGCACTGGGTCACGCCGGGATGGCGCTGGGGGCTCTCACCATGCTGCTGATAGGCAACCCGTTCTCCGGCGTCACGGCGGCCCCGGAAATGCTGCCGACCCCCTGGGGGGACCTGGGCCAGCTGCTTCCCCCTGGCGCGGGCGCGACCCTCCTACGGTCGGTCACCTTCTTCGACGGGGCAGGCGCCGGCAGGCCCCTGACCGTGCTGCTGATCTGGGCGGCGTGCGGACTCGCTCTCCTCGCCGTACGAGCCCGCGGCAACACTCACACCCCGGCATCCCCCTGAATCCCGAGTGCCTCCGCTCGGCGCAGGAGCCCTGACACAGCCTGCGCCGAGCGGAACACCGGCCCGGACCCGGTGCGGTACGGCAGACGCGATGCTGCCGCGCCGGGCCCTGGCCCTCCACTGCCCGGGCCGTCCGGTCGGCGTGAGGCTGTCTCCGCAGCCGATGACGCTCGCCACCGCGGGAATTCACGGCTTCGGCCCGAGATTGGATCCAGTCCCCCGCCCTCGCGCCAGCACAGAGGCAACGGGCGTCTTTTCTTGCCAGTCGTCATCAGAGAGGTCGGGATCCTGAACCCGCTGACCGCGACATCCCGCCCCGCTTCTGCGGTGACGACCGGTCCAGGCGGTCCTCGGCTTCCCCTGATCCCCCTTGGTGCTACGTGACGAGGTGACCGTGACCGTTGGGCCTGGCGGAAGCGTGAAGGGGGCTGTGTGGGATTGGTACTCAACCGGTAGCGGAGGGCTGCGAGGCGCTCGGCCATGCAGCATCACACGTGGTACGAGCTGCTGGGGAAAACGACCCGAGCGACTATGTCAGTCGCTCCGCGCGCGAGCGGAGACGGGGTCGCTCCCTTCTGGCGGCGCCACCCAGATAGCGGCTGTCCCGCAGCTGAGTGGTGCTGAAGGAGCCTCCCCGAGCCCTGGAGCAGTGGGACACGGGCAGCACGGCCCTTCGAGCAGCAACGCCGTGCAGCAACAACCCCGCTGCCCGAATAGCACCCGTATGCCGCCTGCCAACAGCCCCGACCGTCATCATTCCCCGGCAACCAGGGCACCAGGGCAGAGTCGTCAAAGCCGAGGGACCGGAAGCCGAGGCGGCACGGTGCCCGTCCGCGCGGAGCGGCCGGGGACCGTGCCGCCGGTCAGCGTCGGGTGATCAGCGGCTCCCACTCCCGGGGGCTGTCGTCGTACCGGTAGCCCGTGAGCGGGACCCTGCTACGCCCCGCGGGATCGGTCAGCACCAGCCGCTCGCCCATGCCACGCGTGCAGCCCCGATCCGGCCGGCACTCCCAACGCACCAGGCGCCCGTTGTCGGCCCACGCGAGTGTCATGCTCCCGCTCGACCCACTGACCGTCCGGTGAGTCCGTGTCTCCTTCACCGTCGCCGTCCAGCCGTCGCCCACCGTGTAGTAGCGGCCGTCCGGTGACAGGCCCGAGGGCGCCGCGTCCGAGCCCTCGTACGAGGGAGCCTTCTCGCTCGCCTGCCCATCCAGGTCGTACCAGGTCTCCATGGCGCCGCCCGGCGGTGTCGGAACCACCAGCAGCGTGCCGTCCCGGCTCCACCGTACGTCGATACGGCCGGCCCCGACGGAGCTGTCGCCGGTGTCGACACCCATCGGGCGGTATTCCTTCCGACCCGAGTCGACGTCGACCAGGTAGTAGCCGGTCCTCGCATGGGGGGTGAACCGATCGCGGGCGCTGGTCTCCACATCCGGGTATCCGCGGTACGTGGTCACCACCAGCCGCTTCCCGTCCGGCGACCACTGCACCCCGCCCGCCTTGCGCGCCAGCGGGATCCACTTCGTCACCTTCCCGGTGTCCAGGTCGAGGATCCCGACCCGGGACGCGGGCAGTGTCTTCTCCAGCACGGCCGCCTGCCGCATACCGGGGGCGACATCCAGCCAGCCCCAACGCGTCTTCTCGTAACGCTTCGTCCCGCGGTCGTACACATACCAGGTGTAGGTCGTCCGCTCGACCCCGTCCTGCGTCTGGGTCTTCCAGTCCGACTGGTACGCGGACACCGCGACGTCCCCGGCGGCGATCAGATGGCGCGGCGGAGATTCGCGCGGGTGTGCGGACACCGTGTTGTCGATCAGGCTCCCCGGCCCCGAGTGGACCGGCTGGTCGCTCTGGGCCAGCACGGGCACCGCCACTCCGCCCGCCAGCAACGCGAAGGCAGCGGCCGCGACCGTCAGCGAGGTCGCCCGGCGCCGACGGCGCCGCAGCAAAGCCCGGCTCGCCAGGTCCGGGCCAGGCGGGGGCGGTGTCTCCTCGGCCCATTCGCGCAGGGTGTCCCGCAGCAGCCGGTCAGCGTTCATTTCCACACCTCCGAGGGTGAGTTGCCGAATTCGTGGTCGCGAGTCGCGGCGCCGGGGTCCAGCTCCGGCACGAGCTTGCGCAGTTTGGCCAGCGCCCGGTGCGTCGTGCTGCGGACCGTGCCCACCGAGCAGCCGAGCAGTTCGGCCACCTCCCTTTCGGGGCAGTCCTCGAAGTAGCGCAGCACGAGCATGGAGCGCTGACGTACCGTCAGCCGGGCCAGCGCCCGGCGCATCTGGATCCTCAGCTCGGCCGGGCCGGTGGAGTCCTCGCGCCCGGCAGCATCGGGGAGTTCGGCGACCGTGGTCTCGCGGCGCGTGCTCAGGAGCCGCCACAGACTCACCTGCTGTCGGTAGAGCACCCGCCGCAGATATGCCTCGGGGTTGTCCAGCCTGCCCCAGCGGCCCACCGCCTTCGCCAGCGCAGTCTGCAGCAGGTCCTCGGCGGCGTGGGTGTCGCCGCCGGTCAGGAGGGTCGCCGTGCGCATCAGCGCGGGCGAACGCGCCGCGACGAATTCGCGGAAGCGGCGCTCTTCCTCATCATTCATGGTTCCCCGTGATCGGTCGACTTCATCTCGCGGTCGTCTGTCACCTCCATGGACGTGTTCGGGGGCGCGCCGCTATGCCTGGTCCATCAAAAAAGTTCGAGTTCGGGCCGACGCCCCCTCGCCTCGAACTCCAGCAGTTGCCGCTTGCGGTCGAGCCCGCCGCCTGAGCCGGTGAGGCTGTCCTGGAGTCGGCCGGTGACAACCGACTCCAGGTCATCAAGGTCGTGTGCCAGGCCGTCTCCGGTCTCGGCATCATGGAGGCCAAGGAGACATGACCGTGCGGCAGTTGGTCGAAGTCGTCCGGCTTCGACGCGAACTGGCCCCCGACTCCGACATCAGACTGGGGGCCTCGGGCACGATCACTTCACCAGTTCCTTCATCGCCAGCCGCTGCGCCGGCGATTCCCCTTCCATCTCCCGCTCGCCCAGCAGCCCGCAGTACCGCTTCATCGCGTCCACGGCCGTCGCCGTGCCCTGCCCGTCGAAGTGGAACGACGTGCCCAACACCATCGCGTCGACGTCCTCCTCTGGCGTCGACTGACAAAGCGACGTAATGCCAGGGCGGCGGTGCCGGCTGCATCGAGCACCCCAGCCACCGGTACTGAGCGCGAAATCGGCCTGTCTACCCCTCATCAGCCTCCTGGGCGGCAGCTTCGTTGGCGCGCTCGATCTCGGCCATGTGCTCCTCCGCCCAGGTCCGCAGCCCCGCAAGCGCGGCTTCCAGGGACAGCCCGAGTCCGGTGAGTCGGTAGAAGACCCGCGGCGGCACGGTGGGTTCGACCCTGCGCGCCACCAGCCCGTCGCGGGTCAGGCTTCGCAGCGTCACGGACAGCATCTTCTGCGACACGCCGGGCATCCGGCGTCTCAGCTCCGCGAAGCGCACCTCGTCCGGTGCGGCATCGGCGAGCGTCTTGACGGCCATGGACGTCCACTTCGTACCGATGCGGTCCAGCAACTGCCGCGTCGGGCAATGGGGATCGAACAGATCGCCGCGTACCCCGTGACCGGGGGCCCGGGCTCCTCGGGTGGTCACCTGTGGCTCACCACCTTCCCTGAAAGTGCCGTCTAGGAAGCGGTCGGTCAGTTACCTATCGTTCTGTGGTCACCAATGGTAACCATCAGGGAGGAGCCGTCATGCCCGTCACCACCGCACACCACCTGCGCCGCATCGCGACGCACGACGTCCAACTCAATGTCGCAATCGCCGGGGACGGACCTGCGGTTCTCCTGCTGCACGGCTTCCCGCACACCTGGCAACTCTGGAGCGGCATCATGGGCCGACTGGCCGGGCAGTACCGGGTCATCGCCCCGGACCTTCGAGGCTTCGGTGCCAGTGCACGCGCCGTCGAGGGTTACGACGCAGGCACCCTCGCTGCCGACGCCGAAGGGCTGCTCGACGTACTCGGCGAGCCCTCGGCAGCGGTGGTCGGCATCGACGCGGGCGCTGCCCCCGCCGTCCTGCTCGCGCTGCGCCGGCCCGGCCTCGTCCGGCGCCTGGTCGTGATGGAGGCACTGCTCGGCCGCCTGCCCGGAGCAGAGGACGTCGTCGCGGGCGGTGTCCCGTGGTGGTTCGGCTTCCACGCCGTCCCCGGCCTCGCCGAGACCGTCCTGGCCGGCAACGAGGCCCCGTACATCGACTGGTTCCTCGACTCGGGGACGCTCGGGCGAGGAGTACCCGACGATATCCGTGCGGCCTTCGTCCACGCGTACACCGGGGGTGAGGCTCTGCGCTGCGCGTTCTCCTATTACCGGGCCCTGCCCACCAGCGCGCAGCAGATCCAGGACGCAGTCGCGACGGCCCGGCTGACCATGCCCACCATGGCCGTCGGCTCTCACCCCGTCGGCCGCGGGCTCGAACGCCAACTCCGTCCCATCGCCGATGACCTGGTCGGATACCACCTTCAGGACTGCGGCCACATCATCCCCCTGGACCGCCCCGACGCGTTGTTCGCGCTCCTTGCTCCCTTCCTCTCCGCCGATCTGCCGAAGTGACCGGAGCGGGGCCGGAGGATCACGTCGGCGGTCCGGGCGTTGGTCCCAGCGGTGAGTTGTCCAGGACCGCCGGATCAGGCCGCGCACGGTGATGATCGTGTCGGCGAGACCGAAGAACGCATCGACCACGGTGGCGCGCCGCTCGGAGCAGCGGGCAAGCCGGTGGAAGGCGTTCTGCCAGGCGTGGTGCGTTCGATGTGCCAACGCCGACTGGCCTGGATGGGCGCCTTCTCGCCTTTGTGCGCGATGCGGCCGTGGAGGCTGCGTTTGTTGAGCAGGGCGCGGGTGGTGTCCGAGTCGTAGCCGGCGTCCAGGTTCACGGTGATGTCGTCGGGCAACGGCCCGAGGTCGTCCAGGCAGTCCAGGGTCGGGGCGAGCAGCGGAGAGTCGTGACGGTTGGCACCGGCCAGGACACGGCCCAGCGGAATGCCGTATCCATCCGTCATGCCCGAGCGCTTCAGTCCCTGTTTGCCGCGGTCGACCGATGAGCGTCCGGCGGCCTCCCCGCCTCCAGATGCCTTGGTGATCGCTCCGTCGACGGCGATCTGGTCGAGGACGAGACCGATGATTCGGCCGCAGGACTCCAGCGCGAGCTGTATGGGCAGGGCGAAAACGCCCAGTCGGATCCACTCGTCGCGGCGGCTGAGGATCGTGGTGGCCGAGCAGGTTGTGTCGGCGATCGCCTCGTAAGAACAGCCGAAGCGCAGCAGTTGCAGCATCTTGTCGAAGATGATCCGGTCGCTGATGCGTCGGCGGTGGCAGCCGAGTGGATGGTCCGGGTGGTACTTCGGCCGCTCAGGCAGCAGGGCTGCGCATTGGTCCCAGAGAGGTTCGTCAGCCATGGTGGAAGCGCGGGCACAGGTCTCCCCAGTGATCACAGAGCGTCGCAACTCCATGATCACCGGGATCTGTGCCCGCTCTGTTGCCGGTGTCCCCAACCGCGCCTATCCGCGCGACCTCTTAGGCTGCCGGGCTCCGGTGTGGTCCGGACGCGAAGCCAAGGATGTGCGGAACCGCCTCACGCAGGCTTTCGAAGTGGCGGTGCACGCCCTCCACCGCGACAGCGGCGTTCACGCCCCACACCTCCATCCCGGCCCGCAGGCCGGACTCCACTCCAGACGGTGCGTCCTCGATGACCAGGCAGTCTCCCGGCTCGGCACCCAGCCGCGCAGCGGCCCGCAGATACGGAACAGCAGAAGGCTTGCCCTCCTCAACAGCAGCCGCGTCCACGATGACGCCCGGCAACGGCAAGCCCGTCCGCTCGAAACGTCCGCGTACCCGGTGCTCGTAGTTCGAGGTCACGAGCGCCCAGGACCCTGTCGGCAGACCATGCAGCAGCTCCGCCGCACCGTCGAATGCCGCATAGACGCCGGACCGCACGTCCTCATCCTCCAGCTCATGGAGCGCGGCCAGGCACTCACGCGGATCACGGTCCCCAGCAACCCGCGCGAACGTCTCCATCGGCCGTGTCCGCAGGGCTACTTGGTAGACCTCGTCTGCGTCCAGCCCGTTCCGCTTCGCCCACGTCCGCCACACCTGGCGCTGATTACTCACCGCGTCCATCAAGGTGCCGTCGACATCGAACAGGACATACCTCGGACGGCGGGACTGCGCCGAATCACTGGTCACACGTCGATCATGCCAGAGACTGAACAGACGGCTGCGGGACAGCCCTTCATCACGAACGACGGATTCCAGGAGCAGCGGCTACTGCGCTGGAGACAGATACACCTCGCCGGACCGCGTCAAGCCATTCCGGGAGCCCCTCGCCCTGGCGTTCGGCCAGCATGACGGCGAACGAGCGGCGGAGGTGCCGGGTCAGGGCCTCGAGTTCGGGGTAGTGGGCCAGGACGGTCCTGAGCTGGAGCTGTTCGGCCTGGGACAGTGTCATGGGGTCGGCCGCAAGCTAGGAGCGTTGCCTCAGCAGCCACAAAGCCGGACGGGACCGGCTGGACGCACAGCGAGAGGCTGCCTTGTGACCTGCTGCTTCTCCCGTTGCCTCACGGCTTGTCGGACATCGGAGACCCAGCTTCGTGTCGCTTCCCCGGCGGTCCGTCCTGATCGGAAGCAGACCGCCGGGCCAGTGAACTGGGCTGTCGCGCACCTTCCAAGTCACCAGCCCCAGATATCCCACCTGTGCGGCTGTCCAGGAGGTTCGAGGACGAGCGCAGTGTCCGGGTCGGAAGTGCGGGCACACCTCGGCGCCGCTGGCGAGGCCTGGATGTCGGCTGCCGGAGCGGAACTCGCCCGGACAAGCCTGAAGATGTTCTCGCGGTGGCTGGTGTGATCGGACGGTCGGCATGCCGGTGGCGTCCTGGCGTTGCGTCGGGTCCCGGCACCAAGGTCGGCTCTCGAGAGCCGCCAACCCAATATCAGCCCGCAGTGCCGTCGCCGCAGGCCGACCCCTCGCCTGCCCCCTGGTCGGTTGTGCCAGCGCAGCTGGTGCTGTCAGCGGTTCCGGCGCTTTCGACGTAGCAGCAGCATTCCGCCGGCCGCCACAAGGACGGCCGCGCCGGAGCCGATGGCCCAGGCGAGAGGATGACCGTGCGAGGCGGAGGCCGTGTGTGCAGCGGGGTCCACGGTGACCCGTGCTGTGTTGTCGGATCGGTCGGGATCCTCGGGGTGTTCGCCGGGGCTGCGTTCCTTGAGCCGCACGGTGCCGGCGGCGCCTGTGCCGAGCCGGAGTGTGAACGGGAGGGTTTTGGCCTCGCCAGGTTGATGCACTGACAGCGGGCAGGTATAAGTGTCCTGCTCGCGGCGGCACACCGGTTCGTAGGCTTCTTCGTCGATCTCCTCCATCGGCTCCTTCAGTACCTCGGCTCCCTTCGGCAGAGTGAAGACCAGGTCGAAGGTGCCGCCGTCGCCGAGATCCCCGGGGCCGTCGTTGCGGGCGCCGACTTTCACCTCCCGCTCGTCGCCTGTGGCTCCCCGCACCCGGTCGCCGATGGCCGCGTAGTTGGCCGGGATGTCTGTGCGCACCTCGGTCCACACGTCGGCCTCGTCGCTCCACTGCCCCTTGCCGCCCGAACGCAATTGCGGCTCAAGTTCCGGGCCGTGGCCGAGCCTGCCGCCAGTGGGCACGTGGACGTCCTCGTAGGGGCCGAGGTCCACGGGCCAGGCGGACTGGTGCAGATCGGCGTGGTTGAGGACCTTCGGGGCCCGCATCCGGAGGCCGGGGGTGAAAACTGCGGTCTGTCCAGGCCGCAGGCGCAGGTCGGGGAAGGTGCAGTAAGCGGTCTGCTGTGAGTCGCCGCCGCTGTAACGGCAGTTGGCGAACTTCTGCTTCAGCGGCAGCTCACTGTCGACCGTGAACTGCAGGGCGACCCCGTGGGCCGGGGTCTCGCCGGAGTTGCGGACGGTCAGATCCATTTCCGTGTCAGCGCCGGGTCGCACACCGTCGATGACTTCGGGCCGACGGATCTCCAGGATCGGTCCGCCGACGACCACCCGCGTCGTCGCGGTGGACACGCTGCCGTCCGGGGCCTGATACCGCATGCGCAGCTCCCCTGTGTCACCGGGTTCGCTACCCGAGGCAGCGTAGGGAAGCGCCCCGGCCCAGTCCGTCCAGCTGTCGTAGCGCGCCCCGACTTTGCACACCACGGTCAGGCCACCGGTGCTGGTGCAGCGGTGGCCGAACTTCTTCAGGCGCAGTACGTCCTTCGCGTGACTGACGTCCATCGTCAGGCGCCCCGTCGGGGGCCCCTGCTTCCCGCCGCGGCCTCTGTCGTAACTGATGTGGAGCCTCTTGTCGCGGTCCGGTCGCTTCCTGCCGCCGGGCGGCTTCACATGATAGGTCCGCGGTGCGACGAGTTCGGGGGTAGCGTCGGACGCGGCGAACGCGGACGGCGTGGCCCCGGTGGGCAGGAGCCCGGCAAGCACACCGAGCACCAGCACGACGACGTCGGTGTAGGGACGGCCGACCGCACCGCGCTCACGTTTCGTGGGCTGATCAGGCATGCGTGCCAGTCGAGCACAGGCCTTCCGAGCGGCCAAGAGCCTTCGGTCACGTCTCGACAACAGCCGCGCGGGAACAATGCCTCGGGTTAGTGCCGCATCAGGCCCTCCAACCCCTTATGCCATCAAATGCCCCCGCACTACCCCGAACCCGCCCAACTCGAGCCGCCCTGCCCACCCACAGGGCTGCAGCCGGAGGCCCCGCTGCTCTCGGTGCACGCCGCCGTGAATCTCGTCCTGGCCGTGGCTGTGCACGGTGACGCTCCGGCCGCCCGAGAGGGAGGGCCGGTGCACGACGATCGGTGCACTGCTCACGCCTCCCAGCATGCCCCGGGCAGGCCCGGTGGGGGGGTCGGCCCGGGACGGTCACGGAGCGCCACCGGTCCAGTCTCTGCGGTCCGGGTCACCGGGGTGCGGGTCGTTCATCGCCCGGCCTCCGGCGCCAATCTGCCCCAGCTCGGTGGCCGGCGCGACGCCGGTATCGACCTCGTTCGGCGTGACGGCCGGTGATGTCGAGCAGCGGGTCGCCGACCAGTTCGACGTAGCGCCGATCGGGCGTGGGCTGGGTGGTCGTGGCCGGTGCCGTAGACCCGGCGGCGTGGCAGTTGCTCGTCGTCACGGTCCATCCGTTCAGCCTGGCAGGCATCGCCGACAGGCGGGTCCGGTCGCGTCAGAGCCTGTTCCCAGGGCTGAGCCGGTTGTCTGACCTGGTGCCGCGGACTCCGCCCACTGCGGGGTATCCCGCTGTTAGCTTCCTTGCTGGAAACTCAGGACGGCGGGAGACGAACACTGATGAGTGGTGAGGCGGAGAGCCCAAGGCGACAGGCCCCCTTAGTCCCTTATGGCCGGGTTCTTGTTGCCGCTTGTCTCAGCGTGTTACTCACGCTGTTGACGTCTGCATGCTCGAACAGCGGCACAGACTCCTCCGACGAGAATCGGCCTGCATCCTCGGCCAACACGAGTACATCTGCCGGCAAGCACTTCCTCTTCTACGCCCTCTATCGCAACAGCGTGGGCGAGCACTACTTCGATCTGCTCGAGTGGCAGACCGACTCCAAGGGGGTCCTCTCGGGAAAGTGGACGAGTGTGTCCTCCTCGGACAGCGGGGACATGACGCGAACTCCCCACCCTTTCAACGGTCGGCAGGACGGCAACAACGTCTCCATCGACGCGGAGCCGGACGGGATGGACAGGCCTGTCCACGGCTCGATCAGCAAAAGCACTCTCACCCTGGACGTCGATCTGGCGGCCCAGTCGAACACCTACAAGGCAACCAGCCGGGAAGCCTTCGACAAGATCGTCGGTGAGGCGGAAGCAGCAGAAGCGTCTCACTCGCCCTGACTCTCGGGCGTCCTCCCTGGGCGTCGGCTGCTGACAACGTCGCGACCCCGGACTGCATGCCGGGGTCGCGGGACCCGTCGCGCACAGATGTCAGGCCATGCCACTCATGACCAGAGGGTGGAATGGGGCGGCCACTCAGCTGCGGAACCGGGAGAACCAGGTGCCGCCGACCCGCTACATCCTCTTCCTGGCGCTCGTGCCTGGCATGCTCGGCCTGGCGTTCGGCGGTGATGGCTCGCTGCTTGCAGTCGTCGCACAGGTGCGGTGGGTCTCGCGTGGGGCGTTCCATCCGGCAGGGCCGATGGTCTTCCACTGTGCGTCGGAACCGGGAGCCACAGCTGGCTACCTTCCCGAACTGCAGCACCTAGCCACAACCGCCGATACATGGTGGCCGGAGATCTCCGAAAGCAGCACCAACCGGGTCATCGAGACTACCGCCCGCGACGCCTACAGCTTCCGCAACCCCGGCAACCAGTGCTTACGCACCCGCTGCGCGACCGCCCGTCGAGCCCGTGAACACCTCGATGTCCGCTAATTTCGTTGAGCCCGCACCCTGCAATCGTGTTGGCTCAGTACCGCAGGTGTCCGCTTGGCTGTAGCAGGGAGTTAATCGTGCAGGACATTGTTGTCGATCCGGTTGCCCACAATCGGGCAGCCTGGGACAAGTATGTCCAAGAGGGCAACGAGTGGTCGAGGCCGGTGAGTACTGAGGATGTCGAGCGCGCCCGCATGGGCGACTGGTCGATCGTTCTCGTCGGGCATGAGCCCGTCGACCGCTCCTGGCTGCCGACGGACCTGACCGGCAAGGACGTATTGTGCCTGGCCTCCGGCGGTGGCCAGCAGGGTCCGATCCTCGCGGCCGCAGGGGCGCGGGTCACCGTATTCGACAACTCACCCCGCCAGCTCGGCCAGGACCAGATGGTGGCGGCGCGCGACGGACTCGAGCTGCGCACCGTCCTGGGCGACATGCGCGACCTCAGCGCCTTCGGTGACGCAACATTCGACGTCGTGTTCCATCCGGTCTCCAACCTCTTCGTACCGGACTTGGCAGCGGTGTGGCGTGAGTGCTTTCGCGTCCTGCGACCGGGCGGAACTCTGCTCGCGGGCTTCCTCAACCCTGATGTGTACTTGTTCGACCACGAGGCGCTCGACGAGCGCGGCGAGCTGAACGTCGTGCACAAGCTGCCTTACAGCGATGTCACGCAATACTCCGCCGAGGAACGCGCCACGAAGTTCGGCGCGGATGCCGCTCTTGAATACAGCCACACCCTCACCGACCAGATCGGCGGGCAGCTCGCCGCGCGGTTCGTCCTCACCGGCTTCGCGGAAGCGCCGCACCAATCCAACGCATCCGCTCAATACATGTCGCACTACTTTGCAACGCTGGCGGTCAAGCCAGGCTGACCCAGCCGTGGGGCCGGCCGAAACGGCCCTGTCTCCGAATGGCCAAGTGGAGCGCTGTGCCAGCCTGCCCCTTCACCAACTTCGCTGAGCCCGGAACGTAGCGGTGCCTGCGCGAGACACAGTCGCGTCGTCCCTCGGTGACATCCTGACCGGTCCAGGAGACGACGGACGTGGAGCAGACCGAGGCGGACAGCGGTTCGTTGTTCGATCCTTCCGGCCTCGATGCGCCTGGCCCCGGAGGAAGGTCAGGGTCTTGCCGATGCCGATCTCTCCCAGCCACCCTTCGAGACCGGCCCCGCTTGCTGAGTGTCATTTGCACGCACACCCTTTGCGCCCGGGGGGGGGGAGAGAGAGCACCTCCTTTTCAGATCCACCTGGACAAGGAGTGGACAGTGCAGAAAATCCTCTAACCTCCCGCGGTCGAGCCTCCCAGTTGGCCTTTGCGGGCTCCGGGTTGGCCGAGGTGGCGGTCACTGGCATGGTGCGGGGACAGGCCAGCAGCGTGTCGGTGGGATGTCGGCCGTCTGGCGGGACTGCCGGTGATCGATAGGCAATGTGTCGGTGGCGGCTGGAACTGTGGGTGTCGGATTGCCCGCATGAAGCAGCAACCGTTGTCACAAGCATGGGAGTTCCCGCCACCGTGTCGTCCACATCCTCCACCCTGCCCTGGAATGTCCACCGGCTGCCGCGTGCCGATGGCAGCGTCTTCCTGGTCACCGGCGGCAACGCCGGCATCGGCTACTTCGTCGCGGAGCAGTTGTCGGCAACCGGAGCAACCGTCGTACTCGGCAGCCGGAATCCTGCGAAAGCCGAGAACGCCACTGCTTCGATACGTGCACGTATTGCTGGTGCGCGGGTGCGCACCGTTCGACTGGACCTCGCCGACCTCTCGTCGCTGCAATCAGTGGTGGAGTCACTGGAGGTGGAGTGCCTTGACGCGGTGGTCCACAACGCCGGCGTCGCGCTTGACGACCCGCCACGCAGCGAAACACCGGACGGTTATGAGCTGATGTTCGGCACGAACCACCTTGGGCACTTCGCGTTGACGTGGTGGCTGATGCCGCTGCTGTCTGCCGCACCGGCGGCCCGCGTCGTGACCGTGGGCAGCTTCGCCGCGAAGTCCGAGCGGCTCGACCTGGACGACCTGCAGTCCCGGAAGGGCTACCAGCCCAAGCGCACCTACGGACGCTCCAAGCTGGCACAGATGCACTTCGGCATCGAACTCGACCGCCGCCTGCGCGCTGTCGGCAGCACGGTGGCGAGCGTGGTGGTCCATCCCGGCGGCGCCCTGGACTCCCTCACCCCCTCACGGCCGCCGATCCATGTACCGACGACCGGCGCACGGCTGAGCGCGGCACCTGCAGCGCTCCTCGTCCAGGGCAAGCATGCCGGCGCGTGGCCCGCGGTCCGGGCGGTGCTCGATCCGGCCGTGCTCGGGGGCCAGTTGTGGGGACCGCGCGTCTTCGGTCTGCGCGGCGAGCCCCGACGTGAACCGGTGTGGAACCATCTTGCCGACACCTCCGTGGCGGCGCGGTTGTGGGACGCGAGCTGTGACCTGACCGGCGTCGACCCCGGTGCCATCCCCGGATAGCCCCAGGCATGCGCACACTGGCGAACAGGCCTGACGGGGCGCTGATCGGGGAGAGCGCGGGCCGGGCCGCCGGGGCGTCGGCGGGTGACGAATACCGGACCGCGGGCGCGGCTTTTACACCTGGGGCGGGAGCCGCGCTGCGGGCTACTGCAGGGCGACTCAAGCCGGGTCACTGTCGACACCGAACGGTGTGTGGATACGGGTGGTGGTCCCGGTGAGGGCCACCGGGACTCCCCCAGCAGCTCGTGCCGCGTCGTGCGGTCCTCGGGCAGCCTCAGCACATTCGCGACGGTTCACGGCTCCGCGTTCCGCGGGTCGACAGCGATGTCTTCCCCACCAGCACGCGCCCGGCTGTCCGAGCAAGGCGCGCGCTGTCTCACGCCTGGTCGTCGTCTCCGAGTCCGCCTTCGGCGAGCACCGTGCCCGGCCACATGCTGAAGCGCACCACAGCGGGCCCCTATCAATTGCTGCGACGACACGCGAGGCCGAGCGCCGGGTCCAGGACGAGATCCTTGTGGACAGCGGCCTGAGCTGGACGACGCCGCCCCGGCTCATGCACCGGAGGCGGGCGTTCGGTGTGTCGGGCGGGCGCGTACATGCATCCGCTCACCCTGGCGGCCGAAGACGCTGAGGACCTCGACCGGCCCCTCCCCCGTACTGCCGAACCAGTGCGGCAGCCGGGTCTCGAACTCGGCCACCTCACCGGGGCCGAGGACCAGATCGTGTTCCGCCAGGACGAGCCGCAGCCGTCCGGAAAGCACATACAGCCACTCGTACCCCTCGTGGGTGCACAGCTCAGGGGTGGAGCGGTCCGCCGGCAGGATCATCTTGTAGCTCTGCAGCGGCCCGGGCTGCCGGGTCAGCGGCAGCACGGTGTTGCCGTTCACCAGGTGCGATTTGAGCCGGACTCGCGGATCGCCCACCTCCGGAGCGCCGACCAGTTCGTCCAGGGGCACCTGGTGGGCTTCGGCGATGGGCAACAGTAGTTCGAGGCTGGGGCGGCGCTGTCCTGTTTCCAGACGCGACAGTGTGCTCTTGGAGATGCCGGTGGCCTCTGACAGCGCGGCGAGGGTGACGCCACGAGCGGTACGCACCCGTTTGAGCCGGGCACCGACAGCGGATAGGGCCTGGGTGATCCTCGGTGACTGCTCCACGCCGTCATTAGACTGATGTGTTTCCGAAGTCGCAATCAAAGATGCTGTTTTCGGAACACGCGTGCCTCGGCACGGTCAGCCGGGAGGGCGGGGCGTGACCGGCGTATCGGCTCCTTGATCACCTCCGTCGTCCCGCCATAGATCGTCTGCACCCGGCCGTTGACCCAATTCCTGGGAGATCTCTTCTTCAGATAGCCGTGGCCTCCGTGAATCTGGAGGCAGCGGTTGGCGATGTCGACCTGGAGCTCCGTCGTCCACCACTTCACCTCGGCCGTGTCCGCCGACGACAGCCGCCCGGCGCCCTTGCCGGTCTTGGCGGTCTTGGCGGCTCGCTGCCGCCGTCCAGCCGGCCAGGGTGGTCGGCGTCGTTCTCGATGTCCTCGTAGAAGGGCAGCACACGTTCCCAGGACCAGTCCGAGCTCCCGGGGCCTCCCAGGCGCCCCAGCGAGGTTGCCCGCGCACGGCGATGGCACCGTTGACGGCGGAGCCATCGCCGACGACCTCGCCGAGCCGATACGGGAAGCGTTCCCTCGCATCGGCGGCCTCCCCGACCTCGAGTACTCCGCCACGGTCCTGGACCGGCTCCTCCAGGCGGGCTGCTGGTGCGGAGGCCGGCCCGGCAGTCCCAGTGGTGGCCGCCCGGTCGATGGATGGGTACGGGGAACGCTGGCTTGGAGCGGACGGGCGAGGTCAGTTCTCGCTGGTCCGCGGGCTCCGCGCCCGACTGCGGGCCATCGTCCGCTCGATCAGGACGACCGGAATGGTGAGTGCGGCCAGGCAGGCGCCCAGCCAGGGGATGTAGGTCAGTCCGGCGCCGGCGCCGAGGGCGACGCCCGCGAGGACCGGCACCAGGCTGATGCCGAGCTGGAACATGGAGACGGCGGTGGCTCCGGCGAGCGTCGGCGCGTCGGCCGCCACAGTGAACACCCGCCCGTAGACGGCCGGGTTGAGTATGAATCCGGCGATGCCCAAGAGCAGCACCAGGACGATGACGGCGATCGCGTAGTCGGCGAAGACCGCAAGCAGCACCGACGTGACGAGGATGCCACCGGCCCCGATGAGGAGAGCGTGGTGGGGACGCCCGTCGGCGACCCGGCCGCCGATGGACAGGCCGATGAAGGCGCCGACACCGAACAGGACGAGGATCGGCGGCACCCACACGGAGTCGACTCCGGTGATGTCCGTGAGGAATGCCGCCAGGTAGTTGTACGAGATCATGTACGCGGCGGTGCTCAGCAGCGTCGCGGCGTACACCACCCACAGCTGTGGCTGTCGCATGGTGCGCAGCTCGCGGCTCACGCTGGGTTCCCGGGCCGCCTGGGTTGAGGGGACGGCGACGGCCGTCGCCACCGCGCCGAGGACGGTGAGAGCGACCACCGCCCAGAACCCGCCCCGCCAGCCCGTGAAGTGGCTGAGGAACGCGCCGGCCGGACCTCCGCCGACCATGGCGATGCTCAGTCCGCTGACCACCACGCCGGAAGCCCGTGCGGTGCGGTCGGGGGTGACGAGTCCGATCGCGGTGACCGCGGCGACCGCCCAGAATCCGGCGTAGGCCAGACCGCACAGGAAGCGGGTGGCGATCAGGACGCTGAAGTTGTCGGTCACCAGGCCGACCGCAACGCAGACGGCGAACACGACCTGCGAGACCACCAGGGTGGTGCGCCGTGGCCAGCGCAGCGTCAGGACCGCCAGTGGCGGGCCGCCGATGACGACGCCGATGGCGAACGCGGAGATCAGGGCGCCGGCGGAGGAGAGCGAGATGTTCAGGTCGTCGGCGATGTCGGGGAGGACACCGGCGAGCAGGAATTCGGCGCTGCCCATTGCGAACAGGCTGAACGCGAGCAGGTAGACCGCGAACGGCAGCCGGTCAGCGGCCTTGCGGGTGGCTACCTCGTGGGCTTCGGCCTGGACGCTCATCGGCTGCCGCCGAGCAAACGGAAAGTGGTCGAGCGCATGGGGAAACTCCTTGGGGAGGGCTCGGGGCGGGCGGACCAAGCCGGGTGCGCGCCGGTCTGCCCGGCGCGCGGGGCACGGCGTCACCCGGACACCTCGGGCCGGCCGAGTGGCGCGGACGCCTGGGCCATCCGCTTGATCGCGATGATCACTACTGGTCCCCATGCTGGAACCGGGTGTGGCAGACGGACAACATTTGTTGCCGATACCGGGACGCGCGGGCGGGATCCGGCGGGGCCGGTTGGCTTGGCCCCGCCGGGTCAGTCGTCACCGGGAACGGCCTCGCCCCAGCCCCGCTTCTTGATGGTGATACGACTCGAAGGCCCTTCGAGCGACTGGGAGTTGCCCATCGCGTAGCGCGAGCCGAAATCCACGCAGCCGACGAACGCCAAGCCGCACTCCGAGCCCCCGGGAAGGCATGCGACGTCCAACGCCTCCAGCATCAGCTCGACCCACCGCCGCCACTGCCTGGGCTTGACGGAGCGGCGCCCCCGGCCTGCCAGCGGCGGCACCAGGCGTGATTCACCACGCCATCACCGCCACTCCCGTGAACGGCCCGGCGGCATCCCGCGAGCCGTCGAGAAGTGGCTGCCGGCGCAGAACTGGAGCAGCGTGCTCACTGCTGCGGCTGCGAGGCGTTCCAGCGCCGCTCCCTCTACATCCGAGCGGACGGCAACACGGTGAATCTCCCCTCCGAAAGCCCGTGCCACGTGTCCCGGCCCCTCCCGCCGACGGGCCGGATGGTCCGTCAGGACAGAGGGGTGCGGTGCAGGTTGACGAGCAGGCGCCAGACCCGCTGGGCAATCTCGGAGGGAGTGGCCTCGATGAGGCCGTGCAACCAGTCGGCGAGCACCCCGGCGAAGGTTGCGGCCACGGCCGAGGCGACCAGGTCGGGCTCCGGTGCACCGGCCAGGGTGCGTTCGGTACGGCTGCGGGCGCGCAGATCCTCACACAGCACTCGGCCGAGAGGGCCGCTGCCGCCCGGGCGCAGCAACTCCCGGTACAGGCCGACGTGCGGGGCGAGGCTCTCGAAGAAGGCGGGCAGGGCGGGCGGCGGGGTCGTGGGATCGGGCAAACCGCGCCATGCGTGGAGGGCGTCCACGGCTTCGCGGACGATGTCGGCGCAGGCGTCGACGGCGAGCGCCTCCAGGTCGGCGTAATGGAGGTAGAAGGTCGCGCGGCCGACTCCCGCCCGGCGTACCAGCGAGGCGACGCTGATCTCTCCCAGGGGGCGGAGGGCGCACTCCTCCAGCAGCGCCTTGCGCAGTCTGGCCCGGGTCCGCGCCGCACGGGGATCGGCCTGCATCTCGGTCACCGTGCTAGCAGGACGGCGGCGAGCGACAGGGCTCCGGGCAGTGCCTGGGCGACGAGGATGCGCCGATTGGCGGTGAATCCGCCGTACAGGCCGGCGACGAGCACGCAGGAAAGGAAGAACACCTGGACCCGGAACCCGGTCGGATCCCACGCGATCAAGCCCCAGACCAGCCCAGCGGCCAGGAATCCGTTGTAGAGGCCTTGGTTCGCGGCCAGCGGGGCCGTGGCCCGGGCCATGTCCGCATCGAAGCCGGAGAGACTGCGGCCCGGCTTCTTCTCCCAGAGGAACATCTCGAGAACCAGGATGTACGCGTGCAGCGCTGCCACCAGCGCGACCAGCAGGTTCGCGGCTATTTCCATGGGCGTTCCCTACTACTCAAAGGACTCCTGGACATGTGTCCATAATACATGGACACATGTCCAGGACAGAATGTGGAAGTCGCTGGTATCCGAACCTGTTCTTGTCCGCGCGGAGTTTGACGGGTCGGCGCCGCCGTGGTCCCCGGTGGGACCCGACGGCGGGTGCAGGCCGGCCTCGGTCCATACCGTGAAGCGGCGATGCGCGGCAGCGGGCGACGTGCCGAAAGTCGGCGGCAGATGCGGCCCGACACAGCCGCTGGCCAGCGTTTGCGCCACTGCCGTGAACACGGCCCGCTCGTCACACCGAGCGGTCCCACCACCTTGGAGACGAGCACCGAACGATGGCAGCAACGGGGCGCCCCGTTCCCAGAGTTCATCACGAAACAGACGCCTCGATAGATCAGCACCCACGACCGGCATCAATGCCGCACGAACATCACGTCACGTGAGACACCCTCCTAGACGGGTGTCTTCGGCTGACGAAGACGGCCTGGAGCGCAGATCAAGCTACCAGTGGATGGTTGGATTCATTGGGTGCCAGGTCGGCTTGGAGTTGAGCTCTGGCATCTTGCGTTTGGTCCGAGGGTCGACTGGGCGTGCCCGGCCAGAGGTGACGGGAGCGTCTTGGCGGCTGTTGGCGAGACCTGTCGGAGAAGCCGTCTCGGCCGGGTCGGTGGTCAGGCTCCAGCATGACCTCACAGCGGTCCATTCTTCGAGATACGGGCATCTGCTACCGCAGACTCCGCGGCGGGGAGCTGAGCGGGGGCTCCGCGGAGATCCCCGCAACCGCCCGGCCGTGGCGTGCCAGCACGGTGATGGTGGCCGCGAGGAAGACGGTCTGGGTGGCCGTGCGGGGGCCGAGCTCCTCCCACCAGGGCACATCGCCGTGGGCGGCGTGCACGTTGGCGGGGAACATCACGATCAGCATCGCGCTGAGCACGGCGGCCGAACCCCGGGCGATCCGTGACCACAGCAGGCCGAGTGCACAGGCGAGTTCGGCCAGGCCCGTCAGCGTTACGAGCAGGCCCGGGGCAGGCAGAGCTGATGGCACCATGGCGACGATCTCCTCGCGCATCCCGATGAAGTGGGCACCACCGGTGAGTGTGAACATGGCCGCCAGGCCACCGCGCAGGGCGACGGTCGGCTGACGGAGCCGCTCGGCCCCGAGCGCCCCGGCGAGCAGCAGCAGGCCGGCGACGGCGACGAGTGTGATGAGCGGTTCCATGCCTGAGTCTTCCTGCCGTGACTTGGGTCGTGATGCATGTCGTGATGGATCTGTTGAGAAGTACGGGGGGGCGGGCCGGTGGGGGGCTGTGTTCGGGGCTGCTGGTCAGGCGGGATCGCCTGCCACGGTCGCGGCCGACTGGCGGACGGTGTCCGGGTCGATGTGCTGGATCTGCACAATGACTCCGTCCGGGTCGGTGACCCGGATGCTGCGGCCGAAGTTCTCCTCGACGAGCTGATACGGGTAGCCGTCGCGTTCGAGCCGCTTGGCGACTTCTTCCAGCGGCTCCTCCGTGGCGAAGCCCAGTTCGGTGGTGCCCGGTGGCCGGCCCTGGGAGACGGCGGCGGCATGGACGCCGACGGCGCCTGCGTCGGCGGTCAGCCGGACCCAGACAGCCGCGCCGGGCTCTGGCCGCACGGCCAGTCCCAGCCCGGCGTAAAAGTCCCGGGACGCCTCGACGTCGGCCACGTACCTGATGGGAAGGACGGTCAACATGATCTGCCTCTTTCATGTGGTTGCCGCCAGCGTCCTGCCCGGTGCTCCCTTGCGCGCTGTAATGTCACCGGGATAGACGCGACCGGACATTCGGAGGGGACTTGGTGACGCAATCCGTCACACTCGACACGCTGGACCGCCGCCTGATCCACGCCCTCCAGATCGACGGACGCGCCTCGTTCAGCACGATCGCCTCCGTGCTCGGCGCCCCGGAACGCACCATCGCACGCCGCTACCACCGGCTGCGGTCAGCCCTGGTGGTCCGGGTGGTCGGACTCATCGACAGCCGGCGGATCGGCAGGCTCGACTGGTTCGTCCGCATCGACTGCACACCGGACACCGCGGATGCTCTGACCACAGCTCTCGCGCAGCGGGACGACACCTCGTGGATCGCTCCGCTCGTCGGCGGAACACGGCTGACCTGTATGGTCCATACCCCGGTCGCGGGGACGGACAGCGGACGACCGCTTTTCGACCACCTGCTGCGGACACCGGGGATCCGAGATGTCGAGGCGGGCTGTGTGCTGCGCCCGGTCGCCGGGGTCGGCGGCTGGGCGGGCCGGACGAGCGCGCTGGACGCGTCCGAGCAGGCCGCCCTCCTCGGCGTCACACCGCAGTCATCGGATGGTGCGGAGGCCCTTACCGAGGCATCCGGCTGGGGTGAGGCGGAGGCGCGGCTGGCGGGCGAACTGGCCCTGGACGGCCGGGCGGAATTGGCACGGCTGGCCACCGTCACCGGGTGGTCGGCCTCGACCGTGCGCCGCCGCATCGCCGGGCTGCGGGCCGCCGGGGTGCTGCACTTCGAGGTGGACGTGAGTCCGTCCCACTTCGGCTTCCCGATGGAGGCATTGATGTGGCTGGAGGTGGCGCCGGCCGCGCTGAACGAAGCAACCGAGGCGCTGGGACGGCACCCCACAGTCGCTTTCGCCGCGGTCACCACGGGCCGCGCATCGGTCTTTGCCATGGTCCAGTCCCGGGACACCACCTCCCTGCACGACTTCCTGGCCGACAAGCTGGGCGCGCTGCCGGGGATCGGACGGATCGAGACCGCCCTCGTCCAGCGTCGCGCCAAGCGAGCAGGGCCGCTCCTCCTGCCGACGACGGCGCAACGTGACCACCGGGTGAGCCAGACAACTCCGAAGCCCCTGAGGCCGGCTCGATAGGTGGCGAGCGGCTGGTCCGAACCCGAACTGTGCCCTGCGGATGGTTACTCGGTTGCGGTGAACTTGGCCACCTGGGCGAAGATCCCTGCATGAGCGAAGAATCAGATGAGGTGCGCGAAGCGATCACAGGCGAGCTGCGCCTCATGGACCCCGGCGTGCGCAGTTCACGCTCGCTTGTCCGACAGCTGTTGGACCCGGACTTCACAGAAGTCGGCGCTTCGGGGCGGCAGTGGACGTATGACGAGATACTTGCAGCGATGCCCGAGATGGACGGCGGGGCAGAACGCGGTCCGCGCTATGAGCCCTCAAAGATCACCGGTGTCCTGCTGACACCCGGGCTGGTGCACCTCACCTAAGAGACCACGTTGGATGGGAACCGGGCACGGCGGAGTTCGCTCTGGCGCAAGAAGGGGGCCACGACGTGGCGGATGTACTACCACCAGGCCACCCCTATCCCGCCCGACAGCATATAACTTCGATCTCGGGAGGTGATCGTTCGTTGTTGCCTGTGTGGGGATGACGGAGCGTCTGATGCGCGATGGCCTGTGGGAAATCCTTGTGCAGATTGCTCCTGCACTTCCAGTGCGTCCTCGAGGCGGGGCCGGAGGAAGGCTGAGGGCCCGGCAGTGCTCGCGGCGATCATTTACGTTGCCAGGACAGGCTGCTCCTGGCGGCAGCTCCCGCCCGTTTTGGGCGCCAAACGGTGCATCGGCGGTTCACTGGCTGGTCCAAGGCCAGGGTGTGGACCAAGCTACACCGCTTGGTGCTCGCCTTCCTCGGCGCTGGCGGAGGGTTGGACTGGTTCGCGCTACGCAGACGGCTCGGTCAGCGTCCGCGATAGATCTCAACACTCAGCGAGCAGCAGTATTCAGCTTCTGGAAAGTCGCATCCACCGGCCGAGGAACTGTGCTCGATCATGGCCTGGTAGCCAACCAGATGGTCACGGCTGCGGTGGCGGTGAGCCCGACGTTGAGTGTTATCCGGCGGTCTTCGCCGGTCAGGTGGACGGCGATCGCACCGGTCTGCAGGAGGACAAAGCCGATGGCCGCGGCCGGCGCCAGTAAGGGAGCGATGCCGGTCAGCGGCGGCAGGATCAGGCCGGTCGCGCCGAGTATCTCGACCGTCCCCAGCGCCCTGAGAGCGGGCAAGGGTACGCGGTCGACCCAGGCCATCATCGGGCGGAGTTGATCACGGCTGCGGAACACCTTCAGCGTGCCTGCGTAGATGTAGAACATGGCGAGCAGCCCCGCGACGGTCCAGTAGGCGATGTTCATGGTTCCCCTTCATGGGCCACCACCGGTTCGGCGGCCCGTCGAGTGCGTCGATTGCCAGGCAGGCCCCTGGAGAAGGCCCGGTCCGTCGTCCGAGGGGTCCGGGCACGAAAGGCGGGAGCATCACGGCACCGCCGGTCGAGAGGAGTCGGCCGGGCCGTTCCGTCCCGTCGGTTCAGGCGAGGTCGGTGGCGGGCTCGGTCGCGTAGCGGCTCATCGCGTCGGCGTTGGCCTGTGGCGTCAGGGGCTGGCCGCCGGCGAGCACGTCCTGGAGGTCGCGGAAGTACTGCACGTACAGGTCGGGGGTGAATGTGCTGAGCATGACGGCGGGTTGGTCGGTCAGGTTGGCGAAAGTGTGCGGGGTGCCGGGCGGAACCATCACGAGCGTGCCCTTGGTGATGTCGTGGTCCTCGTCCCCGACGGTGAACCGCACGGTGCCGGAGAGGATGTAGAAGCCCTCGTCGTGTTGGGCGTGGCGGTGCTGCGGTGGTCCCTGGGTGTGCGGGGCTAGGACGGACTCGGCGATCGCGAGGCGGTGCCCGGTGTGGCTGCCGTCCTCCAGAACGCGCATACGTGTGATGCCCAGAACGATCGTCTCGCCCTCGCCGGGGCCCATCACCGATACGGCGGGGGCGGCGGTCCGCGGCTCGCTGGTCTTCACTTCTTCGCTCATGTTCATGAGTTCACCGCCGAGGCCCCGGGGCTGTCCAAGACCTGTCCTGCAGCGCCGATACCTCATGGGTATCGTTGCAGTGTGGAGCTACGGACCTTGCGCTATTTCGTGGCGGTCGCCGAGGAACTCCACTTCGGCCGGGCCGCCACCCGACTGCACATGAGTCAGCCGCCGCTGAGCCGAGCGATCAAGCAGTTGGAGGCCGATGTCGGGGCCCTGCTGTTCGCCCGCTCGCCGGCCGGCGTCACGCTCACTCCCGTGGGCACAGTGCTGCTCGAAGAGGCGCGAGCCCTGCTCGACCATGCCGACCGCGTCCGTGTACGTGTGAGCGCTGCGGTCGGCGTCGCGACCATCACCGTCGGCATCCAGGGCGACGGCACCGACCGGGGGGTGTCCAAGCTGGCCGCCGCCTACCGCCGAGACCACCCCGGCATCGACATCCGCATCCGTGACACCGATCTGACCGACCCGACGTGCGGACTGCGGGCCGGACTGGTCGACATCGCCCTGACCCGAGCGCCGTTCGACGAGACGGCCCTGACGGTGCGTGCGCTGCGGACCGATCCGGTCGGCGTGGTCCTGCGCGCCGACGATCCGCTGGCCCGCCGCGACCGGCTGCGGCTGGCTGAACTGAGCGACCGCCGCTGGTTCCAGTTTCCGCAGGACACCGACCCCATCTGGCAGTCGTACTGGAACGGCGGCACGCCACGCGAGGGCCCAGTGGTACGCGCCGTCCAGGAATGCCTGCAGGCCGTGCTGTGGAACGGCACGGTCGGCCTGGCCCCACTCGGACACGACCTGCCCGCGGAGCTGACCGCGGTACCGCTGACCGACATGGCGCCGAGCCGAGTGGTGGCGGTGTGGAACGAAGGTGACACCAACCCGCTGATCCGGTCCTTCATCGAGATCGCGACCGCCGCTTACCGCCACTGAGCGCAGGCAACCGATGCTAGCGCGGCTGAACCATTCGAACGCCGTGGCCTCCGGGGGGGGGTGCCTCCCGAGGTGGTCAGCTTCTACTGCTCCTTCTCGCGCACAGAGCCGGCAGCCCCACCGACAGTGGCACCCAGCGACCGCGAAGTGGCCGACGGCCTCCTGCTCCTGTGGCGCGTTGCCGAACGCGGCATGGTCCCGGCCGCCCAGGAGAGCGAGGACCCGCCCGGTGACACCTGACGGCGAAGTCGGGATGGGCCCGGGGCACGCCTCGAGCCCATCCCGCTGCCTCACAGATCGAGCTGATACTCGAGTGTCCGGTGTGTCGGTTCGTAGCCGAGCATGTCGTTGATGTTCTTCATGGGCCGGTTGTTGTCAGCGGTATCGGTCAGCAGGCCACCGAGCTCGGGGTGGCACTCGCGGGCCTGTCGGATCGACTCGGCCTTCATCCACCGCCCCAGGCCGTGTCCACGATGTTCGGGCAGAACACCGGTTCCGTAGTGCTGGCCGTCGCCCTTGCCGTCGCCGGGGACAACCAGCTCGGTGAACCCGACGATCGAGCCGTCCGATTCGTCGACAGCAACGACCGTGTGCAACAGCTCGCCTCGCTCTTCGATGGTCCGCGCGGCGGCTCGGACCCGGTCCACGTCCCAGGTCACCGTCCCGTAGTCGGTGTCGTCCATGGGCATGTCATCCATGGCGCGACGCGATACGGCAAACGTGTGAGCGAGGTCGTCAGGAACCATCCCGTGCCACGACGCCAGCCGGTATCCGGGATGCGGCCGCTCAATGACCTTGTGGAGAGCCGTGATGTCCACTCCGGCCAGTGGCAACCGGGCAAACGTCAAGGTGAGGACCTTGCGGAAGCCCCGAGTCGGCAGGAAATGAGCGCCAGAGGATTCAGCCTCGGCTTGGGCGAGAACGCAACGTCGGCGGTTTTCTCGGGCAGCGGCCACAACCTCGTCGAGGAGGCGCGAACCGATGCCGTGGCGTCGCTCGACCGGATGCACATGAAGTTTCAGTTCGGCCAGGTGCTCCTGCCCGGCATTGGTGAAGAGACGCAGAAAGGCCGAACCGACAGGAATTCCGTCGGCATCGGAGGCCAGCCAGGCCAGCCGGTAGCTGGACAGACCACGGTGGGGATCGGTCAGGGGGGTGATACGAATCGACAAGAGGTCTCCGTCGTGAGGAGGTGGCAGGTGATGGAACGCGGATGCAACTGCTGAGAGCTCGTGCGCATGCGCTGCACACCTCCTTGTCGACGACGCCGGTCCGGTGAAACGCGGACAGCCCGGGAGAACCTAGCTACTCCTGCAGGCCGGCGGCAAGGCAAATTCGAGAACGGTACTCGGTCACGTGATTGAGACCGGCACGGGACCGGGCCCGCCGTCCAGGAGGCCCGCCAGGTGCGGGCGATCCAGCAGAGCGAGGGCGAATCCGGCAGACTGGACTCTCCCGGCCCCGGCAACGCGTCATCGCCCCGGCCGCCTGGACGTGTTTCCCGGCTACGCCTCACACCGCTGAGCCGGGCGCGCTGTCCTCACCGGCACCGGGACTCCGGGTCCAGCCAGGGCATGCGCCCCGGTCCGGTCGGGTGCGTACCTGTGACCCCCATGACCACGGAGTAGAGGCTGGTCTGTGCGGTGATGAAGAGGCGGTTGCGTTTGGCGCCGCCCCAGGCGATGTTGGCAACCGCCTCGGGTACGTCGAGCCGTCCGATCAGCGTGCCGTCGGGGTCGTAGCAGTGCACTCCGTCGTCCATCGCGGCCGCCCAGAGCCGTCCGCCGTCGTCGAAGCGGAGGTTGTCGAAGCGGGCCGCCGCACGGGTCCCGGCTTCGGCGAAGATCTCGCCGTCCGACAGCGTGCCGTCGTCGCGTACGTCGAAGACCCGGATGAAGCCCGCCCGGGTGTCGGAGGCGAAGAGCCGCCGCTCGTCGTGCGAGAAGACGAGGCCGTTCGGAGCGCCGAAGCAGTCCGCGACCAGCCGCACTTCGCCGGTTGAGGGATCGATGCGGTAGACGTTGTTGGAGCCGATCTCGCTCTCCGCGCGGTAACCCTCGTAGTCGCTGGTGATGCCGAAGTCCGGGTCGGAGAACCATATGGAGCCATCCGACTTGACCGCCGCGTCGTTCGGGCTGTTCAGTCGCTTGCCCTGCCAGCGGTCGGCCAGCACCGTGACCGTACCGTCGTGTTCGGTCCGGGTCACCCGACGGTTGCCCTGCTCACAGCTGATCAGTCGGCCCTGGCGATCGAGAGTGTTGCCATTGGTGTGTCCGGCGGAGCGGCGGAAGACGCTCACGGAGCCGGTCTCCTCGTCCCAGCGCAGCATCCGGTCGTTGGGGATGTCGCTCCAGACCACCTGCCGCCAGGCCGGCAGGTAGATGGGCCCCTCGGCCCAGCGGCAGCCGGTGTACAGGACCTCCAGGCCGTCATCGCCGTTCATGCAGCGGCCGGTACGGAACCGGTCGTCGAACATCTCGTACAGGGCGGGACGCTCGCTGGTCATGTCAGTCCTCATTCCGATACATGCCGAATCTCCTTCGGCATGTTAGTGAGATTGCAGGATGAGATACGGTGACGGCAAGCCAAACCCGAATGGAGAGTTGTGGATCACATCGATCGCACCCTGCTGACGCACCTGCAGCAGGACGCAACCCAGTCCTACGCCGCGCTGGGCAAGGCCGTGGGCCTCTCCGCCGGGGCCGCTCACGAACGCGTGCGGAAACTGCGGGAGCGCGGCGCGATCCGGCGCACCACCGTCGAGGTGGACCCGGCGGCGGTGGGCAATGCCGTTCTGGCCTATGTGATGGTCAACTCGGACGCGTGGATGGGAGATTCAGCGGAGGACTTCGCCGCACTGCCGGAAATCATGGAGGCGCACGTCATCGCCGGGAGTGCGTCGGTGCTGGTGAAGGTGCGGACGTCGACCACCGAGCAGCTGCAAGACGTCCTGCGCCGGATCTACGCGATCGAGGGGGTCAGCGGGACGCAGGCCACCGTGGTGCTGGAGACGTTCTTCGAGCGGCCGGTCTCGCCTCGGATCGTCGACGCCGATCAGGAGTGATCGCGCGAGGGACAGCCCCGCGCACCGATGCCCCGGCAGCCGGAAAGCGGCTGCCGGTGCATCGGCGAATACGTGGAGCGGAGGGGCTCCCGGACTCCCGAATTCCGAGCAACCTGGCCGTAGATGAAGCTCGCACAGGTCCCGAATAAAGGAGGACGACTTGGCGGATCACCGGGGTCCTGCTGGCGCTGCGGCAGGACCTCTCATACGTCTCCGCGCGAGTACAGGCCGGCCGTGCTCCTACCCGGCGGACCGGGCTCACGGCACCCAGCCGCGGTGCCGTCGCAGCGGCTGGGTGCGGTCCGCACAAGCGAGTGTCAATGCCCGCCGGTGCCGAGTGCGCTCCTCAGGAAGGTGACGACGGTCTGCCATGTGGGGTGTGCCGGGGCGGGGCGTGTGGTGTGGCCGTCGCGGGTGGTCTCCTGACGGGCGCCGCGTCGCGTGTCGTCGTCGCTGAGCATCTGCAGGAATGTGCCGTGCCGGGCGTCGGGGAAGGAGAAGAACCGGGCGTCCTTGCCCACGGAGGCCAGCTTGTCGAAGAGCAGCCTGCTCTGGTGGTGGGGCACGAGCTGGTCCTGCTCACCGTGGAACATCAGGAACGGCGGGACCTGCCGCTTGCCGATGTAGGTGAGCGGGCTGGCCGCGGCGGCCTTGTCGGGACAGTCGTTGATGGCACAGCCGAGCAGTCGTGATTCGGGCGACTTGGGGCCGCCGTGACATGCGCTGGGCAGGGAAGCGCCCCTTCGCGGTGTGCAGTCGCTGAGCATGTGCTCGTCCATCCGCAGGAAGTCGGTGGGCGGGTAGAACGGCACGGCCGCCTGGACGGCGCTGGAGGGGCCGCGGACGCCCACGGTGCCTTCCAGCTTGGGAACGTCCCCGGTCACGGCTGTCATCGTGGTGGCCCAGCCACCGGAGGACTCGCCCATGATGGCGAAGCGGTGTGGGTCCAGGTGGTACTTCTCGGCGTTGGCGCGCAGCCAGCGGATGGCGCCCTTGATGTCATGGAGCTGTGCGGGGAACCGTGCCTGTGCGCTGGAGCGGACCGCCACACCGGCCACGGCGAATCCGTGCGGGTTGAGCCGCGCCGCGACCTTGTCGGCGTCCATCCTGCCGTTGTCGGCCATCCAGCCCGAGCCATGCGTGAAGATCACCAGCGGGAGCGGGCGGTGCGACCGGGGAACGTACAGGTCCAGCTTGTGCCCCTGGGTGCCGGAGGGCTGAGCGGATGCGTAGGAGAGGTCCTTGGTGACGTCGACATCGTGTGACGAGGCCGCGGGGGCGGTGCGGGCCCGTACCGTGACGGCCACAGCGGCGGCGACCAGGGCCATCAGCAGGACGAGGAGGGAGACTTTGCGGAACGGTGTTCGCACGAGGCGGCGAAGCATGACGTCACTCCGTTTCGGACGGGTTCTTGTGCGTGCCGGGGACGGGCGCGTTGTGTCGGAGGTCGTCGTGGATAAGGGGTTCAGCGACGGCGAAGGCCGCATTGGCTGCGGGGACGCCGCAGTAGACAGCGGTCTGGAGCAGCACCTCCTGGATCTCGTCCGGGGTGAGCCCGTTGCGCAGCGCCGCTCGTACGTGCAGGGCGAGCTCTGTGTGGTGACCGCCCGCGACGAGGGCGGTGAGGGTGATGCAGCTTCGGCTGCGGCGGTCCAGGCCGGGGCGGGTCCAGATCTCGCCCCAGGCGTAGCGGGTGATGAAGTCCTGGAAGGCGGCGGTGAACGGGCCGGCACGCGCGGTGGCACGGTCGACGTGGTCATCGCCGAGGACCGCGCGGCGCATGGTCGTGCCCGCCGCGCGGCGGGCGTCGTCATGCGGGGCCGGGGCACCGAAGTGGTTCTGGAGGGCGGTGAGTACCGCCTGTGGCTGCTCGACCAGAGCCAGGTGGGAGGCGGCGGCGAGCTCCAGCAGGGTGGAGCCGGCGATGCCGTCGGCGAGCTCGCGGGCGTGGGCGGGTGGCGTGGCCGGATCGTCGCGTCCCGCGATCACCAGGGTGGGTGCGGTGACGGTGGACAGCTCGGCCCGCAGGTCGTAGCGGGCGAGTGCGTCGCAGCAGGCCGCGTATCCGGCCGGGTCGGTGTCGCGTAGGTCGGCGACCAGTGCGGCGGTGGCCGCGTTGGTGAACCCGGGGGTGAACCAGCGGCCCGGCGCGGTGCCGACGAGGGCTTCGGTGCCCTGGGCGCGCACGAGGGCGGCACGCTCCCGCCAGTCGGCGGGCTCGCCGAAGCGGGCCGAGGAGCACACCAGCCCCAGCGCCGCGATCCGTTCGGGAGCGTGGACGGCGAGGTGCGTGCCGACCGCTCCGCCGAGCGAGACACCGGCGTAGGCGAACCGCTTCACGCCGAGGTGGTCGGCGAGGGCGAGCACCTGATCGGCCAGGTCGGCGACGGTGGCGCCGGGCCGGGCGAGCTCGGCGGGCGACCCGCCGTGGCCGGGCAGGTCCCAGCGGACCACCCGGAAGTGCCGTGCCAGGGAGGGAAGTTGTGCGTCCCAGACGGCGAGGGAGGTGCCGAGAGAGGGTCCGAGCAGCAAGGTGGGACTGTCCGCGGCGCCGTCGATGCGGTGGTGCGGGAGGTGTGTCACGGGTGGTCCTGGTGTTCAGGCGGGGCCCTGTGTGCCAGGGCGCGGTCGACCAGCGCGGATGCCGCGCCGAGGTAGGTCTCCGGGTCGGTCAGGCGACGTATCCGGTCGTGGTGGTCCGTCAGCGCAGGCTCCTCCTCCAGCACGGAGGCCAGGCCGCGGCCTTCGGCTGTGGCCCGGTGGGCGGCGTGGGTGAGGAGTTCCCTGGCCGCCTCGCGACCGAGTACCGCACCGAGTTCGGCGGCAAGGCGTTCGCTGACGATGAGGCCCCCGGTGAGGTGCAGGTTGTCCCGCATGCGGTCGTCGCGGACCCGGAGGGCCTCCACGAGTTCGGCGGCGTTGCGGGCCGCTCCTCCTGCCAGCCGGAGCAGTTCGCGGAGGGCCTGCCACTCGGCGTGCCAGGCTCCGGCGGGCCGGTCGTCCTCCGCGATGAGCGACGCCGACAGCACGGAGGCCAGAACGGGCGCCTGGCGCGCGGCGGCGGCGATCAGGACGGCCCGCACGGGGTTGCTCTTGTGCGGCATGGCCGAGGAGTCCCCTCCCCCGCCCTCGGCCAGCTCCCCGATCTCCGTTCGGGAGAGCACCAGGACATCCGCCGCGAGTTTACCGAGCGCGCCGGAGACGAGGACAAGTCCGCTGCCGAGGTCGGCGACCGGGGTGCGCAGGGTGTGCCAGGGCAGCACGGGTTCGGCGAGTCCGAGTTCGCGGGCGTAGGCATCCGACAGCGCGGGCCCGCTGCCGGGCGCATCGGCCAGGGTCTCGAACGCCGCCAAGGTGCCTGCCGCCCCGCCGAGTTGGGCGGGCAGGCGGAGGGCGTCGAGCCGGTCGACGGCGTCCAGGACCAGGCTGCGCCAGCCGGCTGCCTTGAGCCCGAAGGTGGTCGGGACGGCGTGCTGGGTGAGGGTGCGTCCCGGCATGGGGGTGGTCCGGTGCCGGTCGGCGAGCCGCCCGAGGGTGTCGGCCGTTCGCCGCAGGTCCGCGGCCACCCGTGGCAGCGTGCGCACCGCCACCAGCACGGTGGCGGTGTCCATGATGTCCTGGCTGGTCGCGCCGCGGTGCACGTACGGCGCGGCGTCGGCGGGCAGTGCGGCCTTCAGGTCGGCGATCAGGGGGACGACGGGGTTGCCGCTCCTGCGGGCGCGTACCGCGATGTCCCGCAGGTCGAAGCGATCCGCGCGGGCGGCCGCCGTGATGGCGTCGGCGGCGGCTGCGGGCGCGTGGCCGAGGGTGGTCTGGGCCCGGGTCAGGGCGGCCTCGGCGTCCAGCATGGCTTGCAGGAACGCGCGGTCGCCGGTGGCCGCTTCGACGTCCGAGGCGACCCGGACCGGGGAGAGCAGGCCGACATCGGCGACGGCGTCCAGGGGCGCGTGGGCCGGGGTGGGGGCTTCAGCGGAAGTCAAGGAAGACCGTCTCCTCAGGGCCTTGCAGCCGGATGTCGAAGCGGTGGGTGCGGGGGCCTTCCCGGTCGGTGCGGAGCGTCGCACGCCGTTCGGGGGCGAGGCCGGCGAGCAGCGGATCGGTCGCGTCCGGGTCGAGATAGGCGCGGGTGAACAGGTGGTGCAGCAGCCCGCGGGCGAACACGCAGACGGACAGGTACGGCGCACCGGAGGGCGGGAGCGTGCGGATCGCCCAGTGCCCGTCGGCATCGGTGGCGATGCGGCCGAAGCCGGTGAACGTGACCCCGTCCCGGCCGGCGAAGCCGCCGGTGGCCGGATCACGGCGCAGGGAGCCGGGACGGCCGGCCCGGCCGTCCCCGGGTTGCCAGAACTCCAGCAGCGCGTCCGGGATCGGCGCGCCCGCGCCGTCGTACACGTGGCCGTGCACGGTGATGGCGTCGGGATGTCCTGCCGGGGCGATCTCGCCGCCGCCGGGGAAGGGCAGGGCGTAGCCGTAGAACGGGCCCACGGTCTGGGAGGGGGTGGGGTGCATCAGTGGTCCTCCTCGGTCCAGGTGGCGGTGGGGCCGTCGAGGACGATGTCCCAGCGGTAGCCGAGCGACCATTCGGGGACGGTGAGGTCGTGGTCGTAGGTGGCGACCAGGCAGGCGCGCGCGGCGGATGAGGTGACGGACTGCAAGATGGGGTCGTAGGGGAAGAGCGGGTCGCCGGGAAAGTACATCTGGGTGACCAGCCGCTGGGTGAAGGCGGTGCCGAAGAGCGAGAAGTGGATGTGGGCGGGCCGCCAGGCGTTGTGGTGATTGCGCCAGGGGTAGGCGCCGGGCTTGATCGTGGTGAAGGCGTACCGTCCCTGGTCGTCGGTGAGGCAGCGGCCGGCGCCGGTGAAGTGGGGATCGAGGGGGGCGGGGTGCTGGTCGCGCTGGTGCGCGTACCGGCCTGAGGCATTGGCCTGCCAGACCTCGACGAGCTGTCCGCAGACGGGCCGCCCGCCGCGGTCGAGCACGCGGCCGGTGACGGTGATCCGTTCACCCAGGGGTTCGCCGGTGTGCCCGCGGGTCAGATCGGCGTCGAGTTCGGTGACGTCGGTGGTGCCGAAGACCGGGCCGCGCAGTTCCGCCGCGTCCGGGTCCCCGACGGCGACGAGCGGCTGCCGGGGGTGGCGCAGCAGGCTGCTCCGGTAGGGGGCGTAGCCGCGGTCGGGGTGGTGGGCGGTCCCGCTGGTCGCGGTGTCCGTCGCGACGAGCTGGGCTATCTCCTGGGAGATGTCGTGCTGGGTGGGGAGGGTCATCGGGGCCTACCTTTCGAGGACGATCGCGAGGCCCTGGCCGACGCCGATGCACAGGGTGGCGAGTGCGGTGCCGGAGCCCGCCGCGGCGAGTTGGTGGGCGATGGCGCCGGTGATCCGGGCACCGGACGCGCCGAGGGGATGGCCGAGGGCGATCGCACCCCCGCGGGGGTTGACCACCGCCGGGTCGAGGTCCGGCCAGGCGCGCAGGCAGGCCAGGGCCTGGGCGGCGAAGGCCTCGTTCAGTTCGAGGGCGGTCAGGGCGCCGAGGTCCCGGCCGGCCTTGTCGAGGGCTCGGCGGACGGCCTCGACGGGGCCGGTGCCGAAGTACTGTGGTTCGAGGGCGCTGACGGAGCAGGCGCTGATCCGGGCGAGCGGTTCGCGCCCGGTGACCTCGAGTCCGGCGGCGTCGGTGAGCAGCAGCGCGGCCGCCCCGTCACTGAGGGGTGAGGAGTTGCCGGCGGTGACCGAGCCCGCCGGCCGGAAGGCCGGCCGGAGTGCGGCGAGGTCGTGGGCGGACGTGGCTTCACGGATGGGCTCGTCGCGGGCCAGGTCGATGCCCTGGACGGGTACCACCTCACGGTCGAACAGGCCATCCTGCCAGGCGCTCGCGGCCTTGCGGTGGCTGCCGAGGGCGTAGGCGTCCTGGTCCTCGCGCGTGACGCCGTGGCGGTCGGCGACCAGTTCCGCGCCTTCTCCCAGCGGGACCGTCCAGGCAGCGGGCATCTTCGGATTGACCATCCGCCAGCCCAGGGTGCTGGAGTAGAGCTCCTGGTGGCCTGCGGGGAAGGCGCGTCCGGGTTTGGGCAGTACCCAGGGGGCGCGGCTCATCGATTCCACACCGCCGGCGATCACGAGCGAGGTGTCCCCCACGGCGATCGACCGGCAGGCCTGGATCACGGCCTCCATACCGGAGCCGCAGAGCCGGTTGACCGTCACACCGGGCACCGTCACCGGCAGTCCTGCCAGCAGGACCGCCATCCGGGCCACGTTGCGGTTGTCCTCGCCGGCGCCGTTGGCGTTGCCCAGGAACACATCGTCGATCCGGGCCGGGTCGAGCTTCGGCGTGCGGTCGAGCAGTGCGCGCAGTACACCGGCGACGAGGTCGTCGGGGCGGACGGCGGAGAGCGCGCCGCCGTACTTCGCGATGGGGGTGCGGACGGCGTCGACGACGTAGACGTCGCGAAGACGCTCGGTCATGAGGAGCTCCTGTGGCTGTACGGGTACTCATGGGGGGCGTGCGGTGCCCCGGTCGGTCGGTCCCAGGCTGTTCAGCGTGGGGAGACGGCCACCCGGACGGGCGCGGCCGTCTTCGCCAGCACCTCGTCGGGGCCGACACCGGGGGCGGTTTCGATCAGGGCGAAGCCGTCCGGCGTGATGTCGAGGACACCGAGGTCGGTGATGACCCGGTGGACGCACGCACGGCCGGTGAGCGGCAGGCCGCACTCGGCCACGAGCTTCGGCGAGCCGTCCCGGGCGGTGTGTTCGGTGACGACGATGACCGTGCGGGCCCCGTGGACCAGATCCATCGCGCCGCCCATGCCCTTGACCAGCTTTCCGGGGATCATCCAGTTGGCCAGGTCTCCGCGGGCGGAGACCTGCATGGCTCCGAGGATCGCCGTGTCGATGTGGCCGCCGCGGATCATGCCGAAGGAGAGCGAGGAGTCGAAGAACGACGCCCCGGGCACCACTGTCACGGTCTCCTTGCCGGCATTGATGAGGTCGGGGTCGACCTCGTCCTCGTAGGGGTAACGGCCCACGCCCAGCAGCCCGTTCTCCGAGTGGAGCGTCACGTCCACGTCGTCGGGCAGGAGACCCGGCACCAGCGTGGGCAGTCCGATCCCGAGGTTGACGCAGGAGCCGTCGGTGAGTTCGGCCGCCGCGCGGGCGGCGATGTCGGTGCGCGTCCAAGCCATCAGGCTCGCACCGCCTCTCGGTCCGCGCGGACCGATACCGTCCGATTCTCGATGGGCTTGTCGGCCGCCTGCGCGGGGGTCAGCGCCAGGATCCGCTGCACGAAGACACCCGGGAGATGGATCTCATCGGGGTCCAGCACGCCGGGCTCGACCAGTTCCTCCACCTCGGCGATGGTGACCCGGCCGGCCATCGCGGCCAGGGGATTGAAGTTGCGGGCCGCCTTGTGGAAGACGAGATTGCCGTGCCGGTCGCCCCTCGCCGCGTGGACCAGGGCGAAGTCGGTGGTGATCGCATACTCCAGGACGTGGCCACGGCCGTCGAACTCGCGCACCTCCTTCCGCGGTGAGGCCACCGCCACGCTGCCGTCCGGGGCGTGCCGCCAGGGAAGGCCGCCGTCGGCGATCGGGGTGCCGACCCCGGCCGGCACGAAGAACGCCGGGATGCCCGCACCCCCGGCGCGCAGCCGCTCGGCCAGCGTGCCCTGCGGGGTCAGCTCGACCTCCAGCTCGCCGCTGAGGTACTGCCGGGCGAATTCCCGGTTGTTGCCGATGTACGAGCCGGTGACGCGGGCGATCCGCCCGGCGGCGAGCAGGATGCCGAGGCCGCTGCCGTCGACACCGCAGTTGTTCGACACCACGCTCAGCCGACCGGGTCCGCGGTCGTGCAGCGCCTGGATCAGCACGTTCGGCACACCGCTGAGGCCGAATCCGCCCACGGCCAGCGAGGCCCCTTCGGTGATGTCACCAATGGCGTCGGCGGCCGTCTTCCGGACTTTGTCCATGAGAGCCTCGATGATTGTTCGCAGAGTGAATTTTAGTTCATAATTAATGGCTGCGAGAGTGTGCGCCTGTGCGGGGTGTCTGTCAACCTCCGCTTCGCCCGCTCGGCCAGTACGGTTGCCCGAAGCCCGCCCCGAGAACAGAGCCGCCATGCCGACCACCGAACCCCCCGTCCCCGCCGAAGCAGTGGGTCCGCTGATTCGCGGCATCACCGTGCTGCGCGAGCTCACCGCGGCGGACGGCCGTCAGAGCCTCGGCACCCTGGCCCGCGAGACGGCCCTGGCCCGCTCCACGGTGGACCGGATCGCCACCACCCTGATCCGCATGGGATACCTCCGGGCGATCGGCCGCGACGTCGCGCTCACCCCCCGCCTGATGGAGCTCGGCAACGCCTATCTCGGTGCCACCGGGCTGCCCGATCTCCTCGGCCCGCACGCCGACCGCCTCGCCGACGCCCTGGACGAATCGGTGTCCATCGCCGTGCCCGACCGCGACGGCATCCGGTTCGTCCACCAGGCCACCCGCCGCCGCGCGATGTCCCTCACCTTCCGCATCGGCGATCTGCTCCCCGCCGAGCGGACCGCCCACGGTCAGGTGTTCGCAGCCGACTGGACCGAGGAGCAATGGGCCCACTGGCGCGAGCGATGGGAGGCGGACCCGGAGAACCTGCGCTTCCCGGCCGTCCCGCCGTTCCGCCGCCCCGAGGGCTTCCTCGCCGAGACCGCCGCCCTCGCCCGCGAGCAGGGGTGGGCGATGGACGACCAGCTGATCGAGCCGGGCCTGATCGCGCTCGTCCTGCCGGTCCGCGGCCCCCGGGGAGGGCCCGCCGTCTGCGGGGTCAGCGTCGTCAGCCACACCAGCCGGCACAGCGCCGGATCACTGCGCGAGGCCGTCCTGCCCGCCCTGCGCGAGACGGTGGCGGCCATGGAGGACGACCTGCGCAGCGCCCCACCGGCCGAACCGGCCCGGCTGTCCCCCGACGCCATCGGGTCGGGGGCATGGACGAAGGCGTCCAAGCATGAGCTCGGAAGGGAATTCGTGGAGGCGCTGGCGCGGGGACTGACCGTGCTGACCGCGTTCGGCCCCGGACGCGCCGAGTTGTCGCTCACCGCCGTCGCCGAAGCCACCGGCCTCGCCCGGGCCACCGTCCGGCGGGCCCTGATCACCCTGGCACATCTGGGCTACATCACCACGCGGGGAAGGGACTTCAGCCTCACCCCGCGCGTGCTCGACCTCGGCTTCGCACCGCTGTCGCGCACGCCCCTGTCCCGCATCGCCGAGCCCCACCTCGCCGACCTGGCCGTCGCGGTCCAGGACTCCGCCTCCCTCGCCGTGCTCGCGGGCGACGACGTGCAGTACACCGCTACTATCGCCACCCGCCGCGTCCTGAGCGTCAATGTCACGGTCGGAACCCGGCTCCCCGCCTTCGTCACTTCCCTGGGCCGCGTCCTGCTCGCCGACCTTTCTCCCGCGGAACGCGCCGCCCGGCTGGAACGGGCCGACCGCACTCCCCTGACCAGCCGCACCGTCACCGCCCCGGCCCGGCTGAGCCGGCTGCTGGGGGCGACCGCACAGGACGGATACGCCTTCGTCGACGAGGAGCTGGAAGAGGGGCTGCGCTCGATCGCCGTCCCGATCCGCGACCGCACCGGACGGGCGGTCGCCGCCGTCAACATCTCCACGCACACCAGCCGCCGCAGCCCCGCGCAGTGCCGGGAGGAACTGCTTCCCGCACTGCGCGAGGCCGCCGCCCGCATCGAGGAGGACCTGCACACGGCCGGTCGTCACGTGCGGACCGACACCACCGCCTGAGCCCGCCGTATGCGTCGCCGCTCCCCCTCCGCCACGCCCGCGCCGCCGCGCGGCGGGCCCGTCAGACCTCCGCCCTGGCGACCGCCGCGGCCTTCTCCCGGGAGACGAGCGGGACGAGCGCGATGGCCACGGCACCGAGGACGCCGGCCAGGGCGAAGGCGGTGAAGCCCCAACTCTGGTTGCCGCTCGCCGCGAGGACACCGCCCAGCCAGGGACCGGCGACCGCACCGGTACGGCCGACACCGGTGACCCAGCCGAGCCCGGCCACCCGCTCACTCTCCCGATCGACGGTGTGGGTGGTGGCGTACACCATGACCTGCGCGCTGAACAGCCATACCCCCGTGAACGCCACGACGGCGTACATCACCGCCAGCGGCATCCGCGACTGGAGCAGTAGTGCGCCGACGGCGGTCAGCACGAACCAGATCGCCGACACCCGCACCGGACCGAAACGGTCAGCCGTCCAGCCCGCGATCAGCAGGCCGACGATCCCGCCCGCGTTGATCACCAGCAGAAAGCTGATCGAGGAGGTGAGCCCGTATCCGGAGCCCCGCACATCTGGGGCAGCCAGGTGCTCATCCCATAGACCAGCATCAGCCCGCAGAAGCCGGCCGGCCACAGCAGCGGGGGTTCCCCACGACTCGCGCCCGAACAGTGCCCGCACCGCTGCCAACCGGGATGACTGGAACAGCGAAGTCCCCGCTCACGAAGCGAAGGTCACCATCAGGGTGGACGACAACGCGGTGAGCCCCGGCAGCCAGCCAGTGGCACACGGCGGGTCGAGCCGTGCTGCATGTCCAGCCGCTCCTGCGTGACGGTCTTGCCGTGAAAGCGCCGCCGAGGCGGGCTGGCCCCCCGTGCGCTCTGCTTGTCGATCAGCAGGTGCGGGTGGGGGTGTCGGGCCAGCGTCAGCGCCGGTGTTCCAGCCAGGCACGGACGTTCGCCGTCGTACCTCGGGTTACAGCAGGCGTGCGAGAGGCAGCGTCGCGATGTCGGGAGCGGGCCGGGAGACATACAGGTCGGTGTGGTAGTAGCCGTCCGCTTCCTTGCCGGCCGTGTGCAGTCCGTTCACAGCCAGGGCGTCGAACGCCGCGTACCGCTCGGAGCTGTCGGCGAAGCGGCGCTGCCTGAAGGTACGGGTGGGAAGTTTCTCCGTCACCAGACCCGAGCGGGCCAGAAGATCGATGATCGGCTGGTAGGGCACGGTGCGCAGCACAAACGCCGCGACCCACGGCGGGGTCGGCATGGAGTCGAGAAGCCTGGTGAAAGTCCTGGTGAAGACGTAGCCGACGCCGCCCGTGACAGTGATGAGGTCCGTGCCCACCAGTGCGCGGCGCAGGGCGGGGCTCGGTTCGGTGACTTCGAGGTTCTCCGCGAAAGCGTGGTCGAGCAGGCCGACGGCGCGGGCGTATGCGACGGCCCGGGCTGCCGAGTCGATGCCTGTCGCCGTTGCGGCTTTCGGGCTGCGGCACGCTGCGAAGAAGGTCCGGTCCTCGGCCACGAGGTGCCAGGCCGGCAGCGCGGAGAGGCGGTGAGAAGTGTACCGGGCGAACAGGTCCGCCAGAGTGACATGGTGGTTGAGGAGGGCTGTATTGATCCCGTAGGAGCAGCACAGGTCCACCACGTTCAGTGGTGTCCGGTCGGGGTGCAGACAGCGCAAGCCACGGGCCAGTGCCCGGAAGACGGCCTGGCCGTGGTGGGGTATCTGGTACTCGAGGGATTGCAGGGTTGCAAAGTACGGACGGGGGTCGGGACAGTCGTAGATTTCGTTGAAGTTTGCTTTGCCCCAGTCGGCATTCGCGGTGTTGCTCGCTCCTGCTGCCATGAGCATCTCCTGACCTGCGTCGGCCGGTGGGAAGAACCCGATGGCCGCAGGGATACGAGGCCAGCGCCTGTGCGCTCGGCAGGCCACGCCACGGTCTCACTATGCACTCTCCGGCGCCAGGCGGCAGCTCGGAGGGGCTAACCGGGTGACTACGTCCGTGACCGGGGCCTTGGTGCGGCCTGTCCCCGGCCGGGGACAGGGACGGGGACGGTTGCCGGGCTCCGCGCGCACCTGGTGCGCGCGGAGCCCGGGTGTCCGTACGCTCCGTTGTGGCCGTGATGCTTCGGCTGCTGCCGAAGCGACCGGATTCTAGGCTGCCCGCCATGAAACCAGCACCGTCCCGTCATCTGCCTGCGGAATCTGTCGTCACACATCTGGAGATCGAGCCGAGCATCCTGTACTTCGGGACCCCGGTAGTGCTCCTGTCGACAGAAAACCAGGACGGCTCATTCAATCTCGCCCCCATATCCTCCGCATGGGCGCTCGGACGGACGGTCGTGATCGGACTGGGCCGCGACGGGCAAAGCGCGTACAACCTCAGCACCCGGCGCGACCTGGTGATCAACTTGCCCGCTCCCGGCCAGTGGCAGGCGGTGGAACAGCTGGCGCCCCTGACCGGCAGGAATCCGGTGCCCTCGACCAAGGCCGAGGGGTGCCGCTTCGAGCCGGACAAGTTCGGCGCGGCAGGGCTGACCGGAAAACCGTCCCACCTGGTCCGGCCACCGCGTGTCGCAGAATGCCCGATCCAGCTGGAAGCCCGCGCCGAGCGGGTGCAGCCGGCCCTCACCGGAGCTTTCGACATCGTCGAGGCCGTCGTATGCAAGGTCCACGCCGACTCCCGCGTGGTCGTACCCGGCACTGATCACATCGACCCCGCCGCCTGGAGCCCCCTCATCTACAACTTCCGCCACTACTTCGGACTCGGCCCGGAACTCGGCCACTCCTACCGAACCCGGACATCGCGCAGTTCCGAACGGCCCGCCACGGAGCACGTGCCCGTGAGCGCCCCGTCCCGTTGAGCCCAGGTCCGAGCAGCGCGGCCCATGCCCACCACGATGACGAACCGAAACGACTCTCAAGCGGCGATACCAACGGCCCAAACGTACGGATCCGCTCAGTTTCCGTACAGCAGGAACCGCCGACCTGGACGATCCCTTGTGCTGGTGAAGCCCCGGCCAGAGCCTTCACCAGCACAAGGGACGACTTCGTGCTACTCAGTTGGCGATGCCGACGGGGTGGACCTGGATCTCGTCGTCGTACGGGCCGGCCAGCTTCCGCGACACGCTGTGGGTCTCGTTCGGCGGCGTCACAATGATGTGGGTCGGGGACGCCAGGCTGTCGCCACTGAAGTCGACCTCACCCACCTTCTGGTCCGGCGGATCAGCGCAGTCCGGCGAAGAGATCGTTCTCGGGTACGGCCGCGCCGGTGGCGTCCTGGACACGTACGAAGGTCTCCATGCCCATCAACTCGCCGAACCTCTCCTTGTCGATCTTGAAGGTGGCAGGCCACCTAAGCTGCACGACCATGACGACATCACCGGACGACAGCATGCGACCGTTCCGAGTCGACATCGCGGACAGCGACTTGGACGACCTGAAGAACCGCCTCGACCGCACCCGCTGGCCGGACGAACTGCCCGATGTCGGCTGGGCCTACGGTGTTCCGCGTGACTACCTGCAGGAACTCGCACACCACTGGCGCCACACGTACGACTGGCGGGCGGCGGAGACTCGTCTGAACCAGTGGCCGCAGTTCATGGCCACGATCGACGGCGCAAACATCCACTTCGCACACATCCGCTCCCCGGAACCGGATGCCACGCCGCTGATCATCACCCACGGCTGGCCCGGCTCCATCGTCGAGTTCGAGCGGATCGCCGGACCGCTCACCGACCCCCGGGCGTACGGCGGCGATCCTGCGGACGCCTTTCATCTGGTCCTGCCCAGCATCCCCGGCTTCGGGTTCTCCGGCCCCACCCGGGACAGGGGCTGGGAGTACCACCGTGTCGGGGCTGCCTTCGCCGAGTTGATGCGCCGCCTGGGCTACCACCGTTACGGGACGCAGGGCGGCGACTGGGGAGCGGCGATTTCCCGCGAACTGGGCCGTATCCGCCCCGACCACGTCATCGGCGTCCATCTGAACCTCATCCCCGGTGCCGGCGCGACAGCCGAGCCGACCGAGGAGGAACTCGCCGCCCTCAGCCCAGCGGAACGTGAGCGGGCCTGGGCCTCCTGGGAGCGTATGCAGGCGTGGAGCCGCGACAAGCAAGGCTATGCCGACATCCAGTCCACGCGTCCGCAGACCCTCGCCTACGCACTCACGGACTCCCCGATCGGCCAGCTCGCCTGGATCGCGGAGAAGTTCAAGGAGTGGACGGACTCCGCCGACCGGCCGGAGGACGCCGTCGACCGCGATCATCTCCTGACCAACGTGATGCTGTACTGGCTGACCGGGACCGCCGGGTCCTCCGGGCGTATCTACTATGAGCGCGCTCACGCCGCCTACTCGGGAAAGCCGCTGGAGCCCTCGACGGCCCCTACCGCGTTCGCCTCCTTCCCTCAGGACAACTTCATCGCCCTGCGCCATATCGCCGAACGCACCAACAACATCGTCCGCTGGACGGAGTTCGCCCGGGGAGGCCACTTCGCCGCGATGGAAGAGCCGGACCTGCTCGTCGGCGACATCCGAGCCTTCTTCCGCAGCCTGCGCGACGCGGCCCCGTCCTGACCGAAGTCAAATTTGAACGCCGAATTATCCGGAATCTCTGAACAGTTTGTGCACGGCGGGAAGTGGCGGGGGTCGTGCGCTACCGCTTGGCGGAGCATGTCACCGGTTGGCCTGCTGCTCCCTTCTGTTGGTCCAGAACGCGGTCGTCGCCTTCCTGCAGGAGGCAGTGCGCCACGGCTTTGCCAGTAGGTACGACCTTGATACGCGGAGCGTGCCCGCCGTCCTCCTGGATGCTCCACGAGGCTCCACTCACCTTGGCCGGCATGCTTACCGCGCCGTTGGGGCCATCGACGTAGTCGTGCCTGACGGATTGCAGGTTGCCTCCTTCGGTCCAGGCCTTGTACGTCACGTCGGGAGTCTCGGCACCGCAAGCGGTCAGGAGTCCGCAGGCAACAGCCAGCCCCGCCATCGTGGTAACGAGCTTTGTGGCTGCTGGTATGGGGAATGTGGGCATGACGTGGCCTCTCAGCGAGTTCACTTGGGTGTGGGGTCGGGGAAGGATCTGTCGCCGAAGAGGACTCGGCTTGCCGCGGCCCGGCCGAACGGTGTGCGTAGCAGGGTGAATCCCGCTGCTGCTGTGGCAGGCGTCCGTACGCGGGCCAAAATCCTGCGCAGCATGAGTCGTCCGCGAAAGTGGGGGCGGAGCGCGGCTCCGTCGTAGTGGGTCATGGTGTCCGGATTTCCGGTGCGCAGTGCGTCGTCGAGGACCTCGGCTGCGAGCTGTGACTGCCGTAGGCACGGGTCCAGGCCGCCGGCGGTGAGCGGGGAGACCGCGCCTGCCGCATCTCCCACGAGGAGCCCGTCGGCGCAGCTGATCCGGCGCAGCAGGCCGCCGACGGGAATGGGACCTGCGCGCCGCTCCACCTTCTCGGGACGTTCGACGCCGGTCAGTCCGGGCGCCGAGGCGCTGAACTGCTCCATCGCACGGCGAAGACCGTCCGGATAGCGGTCGGCGTAGCCCGCGACTCCGACGTGGGCGTGTTGCCCGTCGTTGATCACCCAGGCCAGGTAGCCGGGGGCGAGTGAGGGGTCGAGTACGCAGTGGAATGTCGGTGGCTGGTCACTGCCGGGGAGTTCGAAGACCTCTTCGGCGCCGACGATCAGGTGGTGGTTGCAGTCGAGAGCGAGGTCGCGGGCGACTCTTGAGCGGGCCCCATCGGCGCCGACGACGAAGCGGGCCCGGACCGTGGCCGGACCGTCGCGACCGGCCAGGTGGAAGATGTTGCCCTGTCGGCCGGTGTAGCGCGTGCCCAGTGCGATACGGACGCCGGCGTCGACCGCGGTGGCGGCCGTCGCTTCGTAGAGTGCTCCCATGTCGCCCACCCGGTATTCGTCGCGGGTACTGGTGAGGCTGACCGGGCGGCGCAGGTCAGGGGGGTAGAGGACCACGCGTCGGATCGGTGGTCCGAGGCAGTCGGGGGGCAGCGGGAAGTCGTCGAGTGTCTTCCGTACGAAGATTCCTGTGGTGCGGATCGCTCCGGCAAGGTTCGTCCGGCGTTCGACCAGGAGCACGTCGTGGCCTTGTCGGGCGAGGAGTGTGGCGGTGTTGAGTCCGGCCAGGCCGGCCCCGACCACCAGTACGTCGGCACTGCCGGTGCCCCCGAGGCGGTAAGAGAGCCGTGCTGTCGTCATGTCTGCTCTGTTCGTCGTGGAGTCCGTCATCGGTGCGCGCGGCGCGCGGCGGGCGCCGACCGGCAGCGGGCAATACGGCCGAGCCCGTGCCGGGAGGAGGTGTGCGGACGTCGTCGTCAGGTCGTCACTCGGGAGCTTGCTGAAGATCAGGCGGAGCGGGTCGCGTAGCAGGGATGGTTGTGGGCGTCGCATCTGGTGGTGGTGTGCGGGCGGCCGGCTACCGCGACTGCGGTCACCGCGGCGGGGAGGGGGTTGGGACGGATGCTCCGGATTCGTGCGCAGCCTTGTCCCCGTCCCCGGGGCCGTCGGGCTCCCAGCGCAGCAGGTCTCCGGGCTGGCACTCGAGCACCTCGCACAGTGCGGCGAGCGTGGTGAAGCGCACCGCCTTGGCCCGGCCGTTCTTGAGCACCGCCAGGTTGGCGGGTGTGATCCCCACGCGGTCCGCCAGTTCGCCCACGGACATCTTCCGCTTGGCCAGCATCACGTCGATGTCGACGGCGATCGGCATCAGATCACCTCGGCCAGCTCGGCCCCCAGCTGCGACGCCTCGACGTCGCGTGCGACGGCTTGTGCGAGCAGCATCCGCAGCACGAGCACGATGAGTGCGTTCCCGAAGATCGCAAGGCTGGCCCCGCCCAGCAGGGCCACAACGCCCGGGGGAACGACATCGCCAGGCGCCAGGACCGCCCCGAGCGCGAGCACCAGGAGCGAGGCCGCCACGAACGCGCCCATCACGAGATGGACGTAGCGGAACGCGGCGTGGGAGAACACGGTTCCGCGTTGCGCCATCGTCACCAGCCGCCACACGCAGACCAGGACCACCTGGACCATCACGACGCCCAGGACCATGATCACGAGGACCGGAGTGCGGCGGTCCACAAGGATGCTCTCCTCCATGGCGCCCGTCAGCATCGCCACCATCACCGCCTGGGCGGAGACCGCCCCGGCGTGCAGTGCCACCATCACGGCGCGCAGCGCGAGCACTGTCAGTTTTCCCAACGCCACTCCCTTGATCGAATCACGATGGAAATCTATCGAATATCGATAGGTGTGGCAAATCCGGTCCATCTGCGGGATGGCCCGCGTGCCCTCCCGAACTTCTGACGCAGTGAGGCGAGCCGCCTCCGGAGCCCACGTGGAGCGGCTAACTGTGGTCCCCAGGGCGTCCCCCGCCAACTGGCGATACATCAAGAATGAGATGCGCCCACACAAGAAAGAAGCCCGCTGAACTGGAGTTTTCCAGAGCAGCGGGCCTCTTCGCACCGTCGGGACGACAGGATTTGAACCTGCGCCCCCTTGCCCCCAGTCAAGAGGGTCCGACAGCCTTGATCGCTGCTGAGTCTGCTGATTGGCTGGCCGACATGAATGATCTCGGACCCGTTGCGTGGCCGCCTGCACCGATCAGGACCGACAGGCTCGTGCTGCGTGAGCCCGAGGCCCGGGACCGTGTGGTGTTCATCGAGCTGCTGGCGTCCCCAGATGTGCACACCTACCTCGGCGGGCCCCGCCCGCGTGACCAGCTTGAGCGCGAGTTGCCCGAGGCACCCGGGCGGTGGCCCGGGAGCTTCGTCGTCGATCTCGACGGGGAGATGATCGGCCAGATCCTGCTCAGGCGAGCAACGGAGCACCTTCGTCCGGCTGCTGTGGGGAAGGCCGATCTCGGCTATCTGTTCCTGCCACGGGCGTGGGGGTTCGGGTATGCCACCGAGTCGTGCGCGGCGGCACTTGACTGGTTCGACGGCGTCCTTCCCAGTGAGCCGGTGGTACTCACCACCCAGACCGCCAACCTCGGCTCGATGCGCCTCGCGGCAAAGCTGGGGTTCACCGAAGTAGAGCGATTCCGGGCCTGGGACGCTGAGCAGTGGCTCGGCCTGCGGTCCCCGCTGCCGCCCTCCGACTGAGCTCACGCTCGACAGCTCGGATCTGTCGAAGCGTTGTTGACGATGCCGGGCGGGTTTGCGGTCATGCAGGCGCTTGGAGGGGTGACACGCCGAGGCAGGTGTGCAGATATGGCGACTCCAGCAGCTCGATGAGCATGACACGGTCCCGGGCCAGGCGGCCACGCAACAGGTCCGAGAACATTCATGTCGGCCAGCCGGTCAGCGGACTCAGCAGCGATCAAGGCTTGCCACGAAGCCCTCTGGCCATGATTCGCCGTTCTGCTGAACGCCACGGCGTGAACCGACTCCGCCGCACCGCCGCCGGCCACCGCGGGCTGCGTCGCAGCCCGCGGTGGCCGTCGGGGATGTGCTTGCCGACCGTGCCGCCTAGGCCGGCCCAGGTGGATTGGGGACGAGCACGGTGTTCGGGTCGGAGGTGCGGGCATGCGTCGACGCCGTCGGCGAGCGCCTGGACGCGGGCTGCCGCAGCGGAACTCGCTTGGGCAAGCCCCCTGGTGTGTGACCCGCTCGATCACACCGTGCAGTCAATGCGCCTTACTGGCCGGGCGGGCGGGCGAGCAGGCGGATCAGCGCAGTCCGGCGAAGAGATCGTTCTCGGGTACGGCCGCACCGGTGGCGTCCTGGACACGTACGAAGGTCTCCATGCCCATCAACTCGCCGAACCTCTCCTTGCCCATCTTGAGGAAGAAGATGTTCTCGCCCTGACTGGCATGCGCGGCCAACGCGTCGAACTTCTGACCGCTGAACGCGGTGGTGTCCACCCATGTGGTGATCTCATCGTCGGGGAGGCCGATCTCGGCCAACGCGGCGGCCTCGGCAGGATCCGGCTCCGGCATGTCCTCATGAAACTCACGCATGATTTCGCCGAACCGCTGCATCATCGAGCGGGGCATCGTGGTCCAGTAGACCTTCGGTGTCAGCGCGGTCATCTTCAGCGCCGCCATCGTGATGCGGTTGGCCTGGATGTGGTCGGGGTGGCCGTAGAAGCCGTTCTCGTCGTAGGTGACGACCACATCAGGTCGGTAGTGCCGCATGAGCTCCGCGAGACGGGCCGCGCCTTCCTCCACGGGGGTCTGCCAGAAGGATCCGGGGGCGTCATTGCTGGGCCAGCCCATCATCCCGGAGTCGGCATAGTCCAGCATCTCCAGATCGCTGATCTTCAACGCATCACAGCTCGCCTCGAGTTCTCGACGGCGCATTGAGGCGACCGCCGCCGGATCGTGCCCGGGATCGCCCGGCTTGACACCCCCCGGTCCGTCACCGCAACCGCCGTCGGTACACGTCACCAGAACCGTGCGGATGCCTTCGGCCGCGTACTGCGCGAGGATCCCTCCGGTTCCGGTGGCCTCGTCGTCGGGGTGGGCGTGCACTGCCATGAGCGTCAAGGGCCGGCCGGTCATGAAAGGGTCCTCCTGCAGTAATACGTCTTGGTCCGAATGCGCGGCGGTCGTACCGCGATCCTGGGCCCGGATCCTGGTGGGGCGGACGACCTCGTGGTCTCCGCGTTCCCCGCCCATGCGGCGCCGGTCCCCCGGTCGATGCAACCGCGCCGACCGGCCCGAATGTTCCCGGCGCAGCCGCCTGGACATGTGCCGGTGCTTCAACGCGGACGAAGTACAGGCCTGACCTGCATATCTCGGCGCCACGTCGGATCCGGCGTTCATCCGGTACCAGCCGTGAGATTCTGAGACTCTACAGGCCATGGATCATGTCTGTGCGATGTCGACAAAGCGCCCACCTCGACGGCGTCGGCCGAGGACCTGGGCAGCGTGATCCGTCGCTGCACCACCTGACGGACCACGAATGCCGACGGAAGGCGCCTCAAGGACATCGTGAGCAGGCCGACGCCGCCTCATGTCATCACGTCCCGGCGGAACAGCGCGGTCCACAGGAATGCCGCCCCGAAGAGCGATGACTCGGGTGGCTCCTCTCGCATGCGGCGCAGTTCGACCTCTACAAGGTCAGAGAAGATCCAGCGCAGGGATTCGGGTGTGTACGCGAGGCCGCCCCGCAATTCCCGTTCACTATAGATGTCCGCGTCGGCGAGCTCCGACCCCATGCCGCCCTCGCCGGCGGCGAAGCTGGTGAGGGCGAGATGGCCGCCAGCGGCCAGGACTCGATCGAGGAGAGCCAGGTAGCTGACACGGCGATGCGGCGGCAGGTGATGGAAGCATCCTGAGTCGACGACCAAGTCGTACCGGCCCCTCAACTCGGCGGCGGGGAGAGCGAAAGCGTCACCGCAGAGGAAGCGAACGTCGACTCCAGCCGCGTGTGCCCGGTCTTTGGCCCAAGCGATGGCGACCGGGGAGAGGTCGACGGCGTCCACCTCGAAGCCGTGCGAGGCGAGATACAGGGCGTTGCGACCCGGCCCGCACCCCAGGTCCAGAGCCCGACCAGCACTGATCAGGCCCTGGTCGAGGTAGGCAGCCAGGTTCTCGTCCGGCTTCGCCGCGAAGAACGGGACCGGCCTTGACCGGTCGGCGTAGAAGCGATCCCAGAAGCCCTTGCCGTCGCCGGTCGCCAAGCGGTCGGCCTCGGAGTCATCGGAGTCAGAGGTGAAGCGCCCGTCCAGGAGCGCGAGAACATCCTCGACGGTGCGTATGGTCCGGTCCATCCGGCCCCCTTTCGACCGAGATCGATCATAGGGATGATGGCCGACGCCGAGTTCAACCCAGCGCGGCGGGAGTTGCTGGAAGGGATCCCGGAAGGCTTCGGGCTCGTTGATGCTGTGGTCTGACCTGCGCTTACGCTGACGGCCCATGCCGATGGCGAGTCGGGACGCGGCTCTCGACGGGATGAGCTCCGCTCACGCGGCGTTGAGGCCCCCGGGGCACAGTGCGTGGTCGATCAGGGCACTGACGGCGTTCTCCTGGCCCAGGATGTGCTCAGGAGTGTCGCCGCGTGCCTCGGACATGCACACCACGGCGCTGCGCCTGCCGTCATCGGTGACGCCATTGAGCGTGATGTAGCCGCCGTCCCCGCCCTCGTGGCTCCAGTAGGTTCCTCCGCAGCTCAGGGGCCGTTCGACCAGGCCGAGGCCGTATCGGCCGCCGGGCCAGAGCTGTTGGACCTCCGCGTTCACGGGAACGGTCCGCTTCATGGCGGCCAACTGCCGTGCCGGGAGCAGGCGGCCCCCGAGCAGCGCGCGGAGGAAGCGGTTCTCATCCCGTGTGGTCGTGACCCATGAAAGGTTCTCATGGTCCACCGGTATCTGGTCGGTGACGTCCACCCGGGAACCAGGGCCGAAGAGCTGGTAGCCCCGGGCGTGCGGCCGGGGCAGGGTGGAGGAGGTGCCCATCCATCGGGTCTGGTCGAGGCCGAGCGGGCGCAGGATGCGGTTTTCGATCTCCTGGTGGGCGGGGTGCCCGGTGGTCTTCTGGATGATCAGGCCGAGCAGGATGTAGCCGGTGTTGGAGTACGCCCAGCCCTCGCCGGGCGGGAAGTCCGGCGCATGAGCCATGGCGCGGGCAATCAGCCGCCCGGGGCGGTGGACGTCGTGACGCTGCTGGTAGTACTCCTTCGGCGTGGTGTATCCGGGCAGGTCGTCGTGGATGCCGCTGGTGTGCTGGAGCAATTGGCGGATGGTGATCCGGCTGCCGTCATTGCCATTGCCCCGCACCATTCCTGGCAGCCAGTGGTCGACTGTGTCGTCCAGGGACAGCCTGTCCTCGGCTTCCAGTTGGAGGACCACGGTGGCGACCAGCGTCTTGGACGTGCTGGCCATGCGGAAGTAGCCGTCGGAGGAGACTGGGCGGCCTGTGTTCAGGTCGGCGGTGCCGCTGGTGGCGACCGACTGCCGGCCGTCAGGCCCGATCACGCGGGCCTGCACACCGCTGATTCCGAGTGCGTGGATCGCCTTGGTGTCCTGGCGCAACCGCTCCACAGGGGAGGAACTGGCGGACTGGGCAACGGTGGTGGCCACCTCGGCGACGAGCAGCGAGGTGACGGCGAGTGCCATGACGAGGTGCTTTCGCGGAGTCACAGTCATGACCGAACGCTATTTTCGCCTCCACCGGAGCACGATCCGACGCACCCCAGTACCGGAGAGGGGGATATCCCCAGCGGGGGCTCTGGCGTCGTGGTACTCGACCCATCGCGGATGCAGTGAGACAAGCCACCTGGAACGGGACGCGGGACACCACTGGGGATGACCGCACTCTCGACAACAGCCGCCCGACATGAGATTCGAGGCGTGCCCTGATCGACGCCTGCTACGAGGCAGCCGAAGGCGGCGCGGACGGGGCCGATCCGGGCCGGTCTGCTACAGCTTCCGGGTCCCGGCCAGGACGACCCGGCCGCCGATCTCGATGGAGCCGTCCGGCTGGGGGCTGGTGAGGATCTGCGAACCCACCCCCTGCGTGATGTTGAGGGCGCGGCCCAGCTCGCCCGACAGAGTCAGCGCGGCAGCGCCGGTGGCCTCGTCCTCCGTGATCGCATCGCCCCGGCGTGGGAAACCACGGGCCCGGACCCGGCCGGCCGGTTCGTCCAGCCACGCCCAGGCGTACAGCCAGCCCTCGCCCTCCGGCGGCGCGGGAAGGGTGTCGACCTCGGCCGCGGAGGCGTACCGCCGGGTGCGCCGCCCGGTGACCCACTCGGGCCGACCGGTGATCCAGGTGAACTCGCCGTCCTGGCGGGCGAAGACCTCACCAGCGGGCGGCAACAGTTCGGGCAGGTCGAGCAGCCAGGCGGTGCCCACCAGAGGATGGCCCGCGAAGGGCAGCCGGGCGCTCGGGGTGTAGATGTCCACGACGCCGCGCTCCGGGTCGTCGACGAACACGGTTTCGCTGAAACCCAGCCGGGCGGCGAGCCGTTGCCGCTCCCGCTCGCCGGTGACCGCACGGCCGTCGCGCAGCACACCGAGTTCGTTGCCGCCACGGCCGCCGGGCCCGCAGAACACCCTGAGCACGTCGAGATCCGTCACCTGGGCATTCAAACATGATTGCCGGGGGGGAACGCTCCGGCGGGAAACCGGCTGCCAGGCTGCCACGGGGCGACCGGGGTGAGCGCATGGACCGTGATGCGTACTGGCACGGTAACGACCGCCCTCACCGCGGCCCGGTGTCGGCGTACGTGTGAGCGTCACAGGTATGCCGACACCAACAACCGACAGCACGCGGCTCCACCGTCACCGACGGACAGCCATGTACCGCTCCTCCCCCGACGGCCGAGACGCCGCCCCTTGGTCAAGTCACCAACCCGCTTGCAACGCCGAAGCCTTACTTCGGTGGTCGTCCTGAAGACGCGGTCTACACCGTCCCGCCTGGTCCGGCCGCCGCGTGGCGCAGAATGCCCGATCCAGATGGGACACCCCCCGCGGTTCCGAACACAGTAAGCGGGGAGCACGGCTGGGAGCCGGACACACACTTCGTGATCGGGCCCGTTTCGAAGACACGCATTCACGCGAGGGTCGGCTCCAGGGCGGCGCGGCCGAGGAGGTGTACGCGTGCCGTTTCGGCGACCCGGATTCCCAGAGCTTCCGCGGTGCGCAGGTCGGACGAGGTGGCCATGCACTCGGGGGGCTCGTCATTGTTGGACTGCGCCATGGCACCGAGCCAGCTTCCGAGGCGGTTGAGGTCCTCGCTGGTGCCGGTGGAGGTGTTCCAGCCGCCGTATTCGGCAAGCCCTACCCAGATCATTCCGTGCTGGGCCGCGAAGAGGGCGATGTCTGTGAGTGTGTGCAGCTTGTCGCCGCTCATGCATCCGCTGTTGGTGAATCCGGCTGCGATCTTGTTCTTCCAGCGGAGGCCGTCCGCCCAGACGCTGCTGGTGGCTTCCACGAAGGTGCGGAATGCGGCGCTGCTGCCGCCCATGTAGGTGGGGGTGCCGAAGATGATCGCGTCGGCGGAGTCCAGGCTCGCCCAGTGCTCGTCCAGGAGGTCGGGGAGCGGGATCAGATCGACGTGGGCGATCGTTCCGGCGCCCCGTGCGACGGCTTCGGCCTGCTGCGCGGTGTGCCCGAATCCGCTGTGGTAGACGACGGCGATGCGCGGTTCCATGACCATACCTCTATCCTGAAAGCTATATGGAAAGCTATATCCTGAGAATAGAGCGCGCACAGCGGGACCACAAGACGGTTGTCAGGCGGGCGCCCGACTACAGAGGGTGAGAACACCCTCTCAACAGGGGCTCAGGCGGCACGCGGATAGCTTTAGACTGAGGGAGTTGGAACAGCGGATCCCGAGTGAGCCGCCGAGCGGGACGGAGGGGCATGACCACCGAGACCACGCCTACCGGCAAGGCCCGTCCCGATCACGTGGACGAGGTCATCACCGCGTGGCAGAGGGAACTCCCCGGGGTTGCCGGTCTCCCTCTGGAGGTCGCCAAGCGCACCTCTTTGCTCAACCATCTCTTCGAAAAAGCCACCCAGCACCAACTGGCCAAGTTCGGGCTCACCCCCGCCGACTACGGCGTGCTCGCCACCCTCCGCCGAGTGGGAACCCCCTACCGGCTCAAGCCCACCGAGCTGAGCAACGCCATCCTCCTGACCTCGGGCGGCACCGCGAATGTCCTGCGGCGTCTGACGCAACTCGGCCTGGTCAGCAGGACCGCGGACGCGACCGATGGCCGAAGCACCTGGGTTCAGCTCACCGAACAGGGCCTGGTCACGGCGGAGCAGGCCGTCGAGGCCGCCACCACGGCGCACGCCCGGCTGCTGGACCGCCTCCCTTCCGACACCGCGGAGCTGCTGAACGATCTGCTGCGGCGCACCCTGAACGCGTTGGACAACGAGTCCAGCGGCATCTGAGCACCCAGCGTGGGCCGCATGGTCGACGAGTCAGCCGACAGGTACCAGGCCGGTGACGACGCCTCTGGTGCCTCACCCGCGGTTCACCACCGCGGGAATCCCATACCGGCGTCTCGTTGCTTCCGTACAGCAAGTCCGCCGACCTGGACGGCCCTGTGCTGGTGAAGCTCCGTCCGGAGCTTCACCAGCACAGGGCCGTTTTCGCGGTACTCAGTTGGCGATGCCGACGGGGTGGACCTTGATCTTGTCGTCGTACGGACCGGCCAGCTTCAGCGCATCCGCGGGCCACTTCAGGGACACGCTGTGGGTCTCATTCGGCGGCGTCACGATGATGTGGGTCGGGGACGCCAGGCTGTCGCCACTGAAGTCGACCTCGTACGAGATGCTGAAGGTGGCGGTGTCACCGGGCTTCAGATCGGTGATGCGGGGCTGCTCACCGCCGCGGTGGACCGGGGCGGACGTGCCATCGATGTCCTTCAAGTCGACGCCCGCGAACCCCGTGGCCGAGCAGGTCTTCGCGCCCTTGTTCGTCATCTGAACGGTGACCTCACCCACCTTCTCGTCGGGCGAGCTGTCCACAGCCTCCATCATCAGATCGTCCGCTCGGCAGAACTTGCCCTTCCCCCCGCCGTTCGCCGAACCACCCCCGGAGTCCGACCCGTTGGCGTTGTCCGGCTGGGCATCGCTGCCCTGCGCACCGGCAGAGGAGTCTGCGCTGCTGGCCCCGGCCGTAGGCTTCGATGCGGTGTCGTCCGAGTTGTTGCAGGCGGTCACAGAAAGCGCGGCGGCTGCGGTCAGGGCCGCGGCGGCAACGCGCACGGTGCGGCGACGGGCGGTGCGGATCGTGGTGCTGGAGCTCATATCGGATTCCCCCAGGGAAAGCGGTGTCGGTCTGTCCTCGGAACAACAACCACTCTGGTCCGGGCCACTATCGGCACACTGCCGCCCCACTAACACCCCGCTAAGACAGCGTCTGCCGTACCTCTACGGAGCGGGTCCCCTGGGGCCCGTGGTGAATGGATCCTCTGTCAGACCTGCCTGGGATGCTCCGAGCATGGAGATGACAGTGCAGCTGACGATCGACTGCTCCGATCCGCAGAGAATGGTTGCTTTCTGGGCCGAGGCCCTGGGCTACGTGCCTGAGCCTCCGCCGGGCGGACACCCCACGTGGCGGGCTTACTGGGCGGCGATGGGGGTGCCCGAGGCGGAGTTGCCGCCCGGTGCCGGGGATATTCCGGAGTCGATCATCGATCCCGCGGGACATGGGCCGAGGGTGTGGTTCCAGCAGGTTCCGGAGCCGAAGGTCGCCAAGAACCGGTGGCACTTCGACCTGAAGGTCGGTGGGGACCGTGACGTCCCACTGGACGTCCGCGCCCAACGGGTCAGCGCTACAGTGGAACGGCTGGTCGAAGCCGGTGCCACCGTGCTGCGGATCAAGGATGAGCCGGACATGGGGCTCTTCGCAGCCGCCATGCGGGATCCCGAGGGCAACGAATTCGACGTCGTCTGAGGGCCGTTGCGATTGCTCTGGTCACAGCCACTGGTTCACGGTTGATCCCACACTCCGGCCCTTGGCGTCTGCCTCGGCCTGGAGCCGGGTGAGCATCCGGGCCCACGTGCCGTTCCCGCTGCCAGCCCCGGAACAGGCCATGGACCCGGTCCCACGGCCGGGGCTTGTCTGTTCCGGGCGGTGGCTTCCCGTCTGCGCTACCGGCTGAGCGCGTCGAGGGTGGCGTTGAGGTCGGTGGTGCGGGGCTGGTTGTGGGGCAGTTTGGCGAGCAGGGCGGCCATGCCGCAGGTATCGGTGAGCGCGGAGAAGACCAGACCGCTGCCAATGGCCGCGGACAGCCAGCGGGCGGGCCGGTAGCGGGTCCCCAGGGCGAGGCCGGTGACGACAAGGGATCCAGCGGCGAGACGGACCTGGCGTTCTATGGGCCAGGCGGCCTTGGTGGTGTTGTCGCGGTGGACGGGGTGGCCGTGCTGGATCCAGGCAGTGGTGCCGCCGGCCAGGTTGGCGGAGGGTATGTCGGCGGCGGCGAGTTGTTCGCAGGCGGTGGTGGAGCGGTTGCCGGAGGCGCAGACCATCAGCAGCCTGCCGCGGGCGGCGGCGGTCTTGAGGGCGGGCAGGGCGGTTTCGAGGTGGTCCAGGGGGATGTTGTGGGCGCCGGGGAGGCGGCCGGAGGCGTATTCGCCAGGGGTGCGGACGTCGATGACGGTGTAGTGGTGCAGTTCCTCGGCGGCCTGGGCCGGGTGGAGGGCGGTGGCGGTGTTCACGGGGCGGAGGTTCCTTTTCTCGGTGGCGGTGTCGAGCGGGCTAGAATACCCATGGGGGTATGGATTCAGGAGGCAGTGTGGAGCTGGAGATGGCGGCCGAGGAGCTGAAGAGTGTCCTCAATCGGCTGCGGCGGGCTCAGGGGCAGATCGCCGGGATCATCAAGATGATCGAGGACGGCCGGGACTGTGAGGACGTGATTACGCAGCTCGCGGCGGTCTCCCGGGCGCTGGACCGGGCAGGGTTCGCGATCATCGCGACCGGTCTGCAGCACTGCCTGGCCGAGGGCGGGCAGACCCCTGCGGACCGGGAGCAGATGCGGGCGCGGCTGGAGAAGCTGTTCCTCTCCCTTGCCTGAGGGGTGGCTCATGTCAGGGCGTCGGCCAGCATGAAGGCGGCCACGGCCAGCAGCAGGATCGCGAACACCTGCTGAAGGCGCCGTCCGGAGACCTTGGCGGCGAGGCGTTTGCCGTCCCATGCGCCCAGGATCGCGGCACCGGTGAACGGTCCGACGACCGCCCAGTCGAGGGTGACGGCGGCACCGGAGCGGGTGGCCAGGGAGGCCAGGGAGTTCACCGTGATGACGAGCAGGCTGGTGCCGACGGCGACCTGCATCTCGAAGGCGAGGACGGTGACCAGGGCGGGGACGGCGAGGAAGCCGCCGCCCACGCCCAGCAGGCCGGTCAGGGCGCCCAGTCCGGCGCCGGCACCCGCCGCTTTCCCCGCATGCGCGCGCCGACCGGTGGTCTCGGTCCGGGCAGCGGGTCGCAGCATGCGGGTCGCGGCCAGGGCGGCGACGGTGGCGAAGGCCGCGGTGAGGAGTGCCTGGGGCAGGTGGGCGGCCGCGGCTCCGGCCAGTGCGGCGGGCAGGATCCCGGCGGCGGCGAACGCCGCTCCGGCCCGCCAGCGCACATGGCTGGCGCGGGCGTGTGCGTACAGCGCGGTGGCGGAGGTGGCGGTGACGATGAGCAGGCTCGCGGTGGTGGCTGCCGCGGGGGTGAAGCCGAGCAGGTAGATCAGGGCGGGGACGGCCAGGACGCTGCCGCCTCCGCCGAGGGCGCCCAGAGCAAGGCCGACGACGGCCCCGGCGATCAGGGCCAGGAGCAGGGCGACACTCACGCTATTCGGCCGCCCTGTCCGCCCTCGTCGACGACCGGAAGCCCGGCGGCCGCCCAGGCGTTCATACCGCCGGTGACGTCCACGGCGTCGACGCCGCGTGCGTCCAGGAGCGTGGCGGCCCGCTGCGACCGGTGTCCGGAACGACAGATCGCCACCACCGGCCGGCCCTGCGCGGTCTCGGGCAGGGCGGCTCCGGCCAGCAGACGCGTCAGGGGCAGATGGAGCGCACCGGGTGCGTGCCCGGCCCGCCACTCCGGGGTTTCCCGGACGTCCAGCAGGACGGCGCTCCCATCGGCGGTGTTGGTGTGGGCCTGCTGCGGGGTGAGTCGCCTTTGACTGCGGCGGAAGAGGAACATCACATGCCTTCGCGGTCTGCGTGAGGAGGCGGGGGTCAGGAGCGGGTGACGGTCAAGCCCGCCTCGGCGGCGGCGTCGAAGCCGTCGTCGACGGCGACGACCCGGCGTCCGCTCGCGTCCAGGAGAGAGGCGGCGATGGCCGCGCGCATGCCGCCGGCGCAGTGCACCCACACGGTGCCGCCCGGGACCTCGCCGAGGCGGCCGTGCAGCTCGTGGATGGGGATGTGCACCGCGCCCGGGATGTGACCCTTGGCGTGCTCGGAGTCACGGCGCACATCCAGCACGACCAGCGGCTCGCCCCGTTCGCGGGCGGCGGCCAGAGCGGCGAAGTCGGCACGGGGGAAGGAGGCGAGGGCCTGACCCGGTTCGACCCAGTCGGCCGGGCCGCCGGTGGCGGCAGCGGCGGGGCGGTCGAGACCGACCCGGACCAGCTCCCGCTGGGCAGCGGTGATCTGTGCGGGGGTCTCGGCGAGGAGGGTGACGGGCTTGCCCCAGGGGATCAGCCAGGCCAGGTAGGTGGCGAGCTTGCCCTCGCCCTCGAAGTTGAACGAACCGGCCACGTGGCCGTCGGCGAAGGCGACCCGGCTGCGCAGGTCCACCACCCACTCCCCCGCCGCCAGCCGCCTGGCGATCTGACCGGCGTCGGCCGGCTCGGGCGGGGTGAGGTCCACGGGTGCGGGACCGGCGGCGTTGGCCGGACCCATGTGCGCGTAGTAGGCGGGCACGTCCTCCAGCCCGGCCAGCGTGCGGGCCACGAAGGTGTCCACGTCCAGGGTGAACGCGTCGTTGCTCACGCGTTCCTTGCCGATCGTGGTGGCGTCCCCCTCGGCCTGCGAGGACGAGCAGAAGCTGCCGAACCCGTGGGTGGGCAACACCGGCACCTCGTCGTCGAGTTCGTCGGCGAGCCGGTGGGCGGAAGCGTGCTGAGCGCGCGCCAACTGCTCGGTCAGCCGCGGCTCCACCAGGTCCGGGCGGCCCACCGAGCCGATCAGCAGGGAGCCGCCGGTGAAGACCGCCACACCACGGCCGTTCTCCTCCAGTACGTAGGAGGTGTGGTGCGGGGTGTGGCCGGGGGTGGCGATGGCGCGCAGCGTCAGGTGGCCGTCCACGTCCACCGTGTCGCCGTCCGTGACAGGAGTGCGTGCGTAGGACACCGCAGCGGCGGCCGGGACCAGGTAGCGGGCGCCGGTCAGACGGGCCAGCTCCAGGCCGCCGGTGACGTAGTCGTTGTGCACATGCGTCTCGGCCACGTACGCGATCCGCACCCCGCGCACGGCTGCCGCCGCGAGGACCCGGTCGACATCGCGGGGCGGGTCGATCACCACCGCGGTAGCGGCGCCACCGGCCAGGTAGCTGCGGTTTCCCAGGCCCTCGGTCTCGATGGTGTCAATGAAGAACACGCGGTTGCTCCTTTCGACTGGCGTTTACCCCCGGGGGTATATCTCGAGCCTAGCACGGGTACCCCCGGGGGTATTTTTCACGCCATGAAGCAGCCGCGGGGACCGTCTGCACCACGGCGCGTGCGCCCCGCCGCTCGCACACCGGGCCCCGTACACGACCGCGCCGTCGGCCCGCCGCCGCCCTGCAACGTCGTCGCCCGACGTGACGGCGACCACAGCCTGCTCCAGGCCCTGGGACCCCGGAGCGCGGCCGGCCTCGGGAATCCGTTCAGAGGCATGTGCACGTGGCGCGCATGATGACCACCCTCAACGGGTGGCCGGGCGGCTCTCAGGGCTCGTCATCCACAGCGCCGGGAGCCAGTGCCGGGGCGGGGAAGGCGTGGCGGGCCTCGGCGCCGGACCACCACACACCGATGGCGAACACCGCGGCCGCCTCCAGCAGCGCGGCACGGTGCAGACCTCCGCAAGGCAGCGGGGTGCAGCCCATCGAGGTGATCAGCTCTGTCGTCAGCGCGGTGGCGGACGGAGCGTCGGCGCAGAAGGGCACGGTCAGCGGCACGGCCTCGAAGACCGGTCGCGTCAGGGTCCAGATGCTCTCGTGCGGGATGCCGAAGACCTTGGCGACGTGGGCCTCCGGTACGGCGGCCGCCAGGCGCAGGGCGATGGAATCCGTGCCGCCGACAGTGGTCAGGGCGGGGCCGTCGGCACCGGGGGCCATCGGCACCGTGCAGTCCAGCACGGTCCGCCCGGACAGGGCCGGAGCCAGTTCCGCGGCCAGTGATGGTGCGATGTCCGCGGGTACGGCGACCAGTACTGCCTCGCCATAGCGCGCCGCGTCGGCCAGACTGCCGTGGCCGGCGGCTCCGGCAGCGTCCGCTGCCCTGGCCGCGGCCGCGGTGTCCCGGCCACCGACCATGACCTCGTGCCCAGCTCGCACCCAGGCCCCGCCCAGCGCTCTGGCCATGGCTCCCGTACCGAGGATGCCGATACGCATCGTCCTGACCCCGCTCGCCTCGTCGAGGTCATTCGTGTTGTGGAATGTCATGCCGGGGACACTAGGCAGCCCGATACACACCGCCTGGTGCGCATCCGCACGGCAGGATGTCCACATGACAGCGCCCGCAGAGCACAGAGAGCCCCATGAGACGCGCGATCTGGGCGGGGATCCCTTCGCGGCGGACTGCCAGGCACGGATCGCCTTCGAAGTGCTGGCCAACCGCTGGGACAGCGTGGTGGTCTACGTCCTCGGTGAACGGGGCCCGATGCGGCCACGCGCACTGCTGACCCGGATCGGCGGGATCAGCCCCAAAGTCCTCAACGAGGCCTTGCGGCGGCTGGAGTACAACGGCCTGGTGGAACGCTGCCGTTACGCCGAAGCGCCGCCCCGCGTCGACTACGCACTCACCCAGGCCGGCACAGCCCTGCTCACTCCGATCCGCGCCCTGGGCGCATGGGCCGCAGACCACGCAGACGCGGTGCTGGCTGCCCAGGACCGTTTCAACCGCCCTTGACGCACACCGCGGACATCTTCCTCGGGTCGGCCACTCAATCAGGGAGTGCTCTCCTTGGTGGTCCGCCCTCCGCCAGCCGGGCAACCTTTGCCGACCCGGTCCGTGGGCCAAGATCGATTGTCAGTGGCGGGTGAGACGGTAGGAGCATCAAGTTCGGAGATTGAGGGGGAAGCTGTCATGTCCGGAAGCCAGAACTACATCAACCACGTTGCTCTTGTGCTGGATGCCAGTTCGTCGATGTCGCACCTGAGCCGCAAGGTCGTGGAAGTGGCCGACCAGCAGATCGCCTATCTCGCCCGCCGGTCCGGGGAACTGGACCAGGAAACCCGCGTCACGGTGTACGTCTTCGCGGACAAGGTGGAGTGCGTCATCTATGACAAGGACGTCCTCCGGATGCCCTCGCTCAAGCAGCTGTACCGGGCCGGTGGAATGACAGCTCTGCTGGCGGCCGCACTGAAGTCGCAGCGGGAGCTGGCGCAGACAGCGCAACTGTACGGTGACCACAGCTTCCTGACGTTCGTCCTCACCGACGGGCAGGAGAACGCAAGCCATCGCTGCCCCGACGCTCCGTCCAGGGACCCGCGGGAACTGGTCGATTCCGTGGCCGGGATGTTCAGCGCACAGGAGGACAACTGGACGCTGGCCGTTCTCGTTCCGGACCAGATGGGCAAGCGCGAGGCCATGCAGTGCGGCTTCCCGAAGGACAACATCGCCATCTGGGACGCCACAAGTACGCAAGGTCTGGAAGAAGCCGGGCACGTCATCCAGCAGGCCACCGAGAAATTCATGGTGGGCCGCACCAAGGGCATCCGGGGATCGCGCGCCGTGTTCTCCACCGGCGCGGAAGCAGTCAACCAGGACACCATCAAGGCAGCCGGGCTCACCCCGGTGAACCCGTCGAAGTACCAGCTGATCCCGGTCACACGTGACGCGGCGATCCGGGACTGGGTCACCGAATCCGGACACACCTACCGGACCGGCGGCGCGTACTACCAGCTGAGCAAGTCTGAGAAGGTCCAGGCACGCAAGCAGATCGCGGTGCTGGAGAAGAAGACGGACCGGGTGTACACGGGACCCGAGGCCCGAGCTCTGCTCGGCCTGCCGGATGTCGAGGTTCGCGTCAAGCCGGACCACAACGACGACTTCACGATCTTCGTACAGAGCACCAGCGTGAACCGCAAGCTCATACCGAACACACGGCTTCTGCTGATGCTCTGACACCGCGGAAGCCACCCGGGGTTCGGGGACTGTCTGCCGGCACCCACCAACAACACAACCGGTGACAGCGGCGAAGGCACCCGCTGTCGGCGGCGCAAGCGGCCACGCGGTATCGGCGAGGGGGCGGGCTCTGCTGGGCCCGCCCCCTGCGGATGCAGGGGCCTCGGGCGACGGGGCCGGCCACCATCGTCGCCCTCCCCGGCCATGGCTCAGAACTCTCTCATCATGGAACGCTTCGCCTCGGCCACGGTCCGGGCGACGATCGTCGACGCCGGCAGCACCTCGTGGACGAGCCCGGCGGACTGCCCCGCGTACAGTGCCATCGAGTCCAGATCGCCGGTCATGCCAACCAGCGGTACGGCGTCCTGGTAGCGCAGGTACTGGGCGCCTTCGGCGTCCAAGGCGACGATGTCCCCCTCACCCGGCCGGGTCGAGAGCGGCGAGTCGGCTGCTTCCCAGGAGGTCAGTGTGCTGTTGCGCAGGGACCGGTGTGGGGCGTTCGGCCAGCCGCCGTCGAAGCATCCGGTGTAGTAAGCCTCTTCGGTGACGGCGTCGACGATACGACGGCGGTAGATGTCGTGCGTACGGGCCTCCGTGGCGGCGAGGAACCGTGTACCCATCCACGCGGCCTGAGCCCCAAGCGTCAGAACCGCCGCCAGGCCCCGGCCGTCGGCGATCCCGCCTGCGGCGATCACAGGGAGCGGGGACACGGCATCGACCACTGCCGGCACCAGTGGGAGCGTTGCCGTGAGGCCACGCACATGTCCTCCCGCCTCCCATCCCTGCGCCACCACGGCATCGGCTCCGGCGTCGGCGGCGTGACGCGCCTCGTCCGCGGACCCAACGGCGTGCAGGTGGATGGCGCCCGCAGCATGAATCCGGTCGGAGCAGGTGGCCGGGTCGGCCCAGAAGGTGGAGATGACCGGTACTCGGCGCTCCAAACAGGCGTCAAGCCTCTCGGCGATGGGGAAGTCGAGCACCAGGTTGGCACCGAAGGGGCGGTCGGTCAGCTCGCGGACCCGGTCGATGGTCGGGGCGATTTCCTCGACGGGAGTCCACGTGAGCGCAAGCATGCCGAGGCCGCCGGCGTTGGAGACGGCGGCGACCAGTTCAGGGGATACCGCGGAACCGATCGGTGCCTGGACGAGGGGTACGTCGATGCCCAGCCGGCGGCACAAGGGGGTGGTGAGCGAGGAAGGGTGTGGGTGTGCGGGCATGCGTGGGCTCCTCATCGTTCGGTGCGGGACGTCGGTGACCCAGCGGGTCATGTTGCTGTCCGGTGCCTGTCGTGTTGATCGCCACGGTGATCCCGCCGACGGCCGCGATGTGTTCCGGCTCCCGGATTCGACGGGCCCATCTGTCAAACGTCGGTGCTCTCGCTGTCAGGGCCTTGCCGCTTCCGGTCCGTGGGGTCGGACGTTTCCAGTTCGGTGGCCCAGCGTTCCGCCCACGCGTGCAGACCGACGAGTTCGCCGCAGACCTCTTGTCCGAGTGCCGTGAGGCAGTAGCTCTCCTCGTCGGCGCGTCCCACGAGTCGGACTTCCAGCAGCTCGAGCAGTCGCTGCCGCAACACACTTGAGGACATGCCGTCACACCGCTGCTGGAGGGCTCGGAAGCCCAGTGGCTCGTCGCGCAGTTCCCACAGAATCCGCAGGGCCCAGCGGCGGCCGAAGAGGTCCAGTGCGGCCATGAGCGGGCGCCCTGTCGTGGAGCCGCGAACTCGTTTTCCTGGCCTCGGAGTCGAGGGCATCGTTCGGTGTTCCTCTCCACGAAGCCTGGCGCTTCGATTTCAGAAACACTACGCTCGCTCCTGCTGATTTGAAAAGAGAAGCGCTGGGAGGATCCGTGCCCGAACGCATTTCGCCGCTGGAGGCGCCCTACGCGCCGGAGACCGCGGCGCTGCTGCGCAGGATGATGCCAACCGACGAGGAACCCCTCGCCCTGTTCCGCCTCTACGCCCGCAACCAGCAGCTTGCACAGGCCCTGCACGACTGGGGTTCCTATCAACTCAGCCGTCGGCTCAGTCTTGACCTGCGCGACCGGGAACTCGTCATCAACCGCACCTGCGCCCGGTGCGGCTGCGAGTACGAATGGGGAGTGCACGTCGCCCGATTTGCGTCACGTGCCGGGCTCACAGATGCCCAGATCGCGTCCTTGACACATGGCACGAGCGCGGACGAGTGCTGGACGACCGAACGCGACCGTCTGCTCCTCGATGCGGTAGACGCCCTCCACACCCATCACGACCTCGACGCGAGGCTGTGGGCCCGCATCAGCACGGAGTTCACCTCCGAACAACTGCTGGACCTGTTCATGCTGTGCGGGTGGTATCACGCGATCAGCTACACGGCCCGTGCCACCAGGCTGGCGCCTGAGCCTGGGACGCCACGTTTCCGCGACTTCGGCCTGCCGGCGCGCGACCAGGACCAGGCTTGACCCTGCGGGGCGCGAACAGGAGACGGCGCGGCAGCCCTGCAGAGTGCGTCGAATGACGCGACCGCGGCACGTCGGCCGAGCTCAGGGCCGGAGCACCAGCTTGCCCTTCGTCCGGCGGCCCAACAGATCCTCGTGCGCGTCGCGTGCGCGTGCGAGGGGGTACTCGGAGCCGCCCGGAGGGCGGAGGCGGTTGCGCGCCGTGAGGTCGAGCAGTTCCTCCAGCGCCTTGCCGCCGGCCCCGTCGCGGGCGATGAGCGGAGTGAGCCAGAACCCGCCGACCGTGATGTTCTCCACCGCGAGTCGGGTCGGCGGGATGGCCGCGGCGGCCTGGCGGGACGAGGATCCGTAGGTCACCAGCCGCCCGAGGAACCCGAGAGCGCCCACGGCGGCGTCGAGAACCGGCCCGCCGACGGCATCCAGGATGATGTCGACCGGCTGTCCATGGTTGGCGTCGAGGACTCGTTGCCGATATCCGTCCGCTTCGCCGTCGATGGCCACGTCGGCACCGAGTTCGAGGGCGAGGGCGCGCTTCTCCGCGGTCGACGCCGCGGCGATCACCCGCCCCGCCCCGAATTCACGCGCGAGTTGTACAGCGAGGCTGCCCGTCCCGCCCGCGGCGGCGTGGACCACAACACTCTCGCCGGGACGCACTCGGGCCACCGACCGCAGCAGATGCCACGCCGTCAGGCCCTGCACCAGCAGAGCCAGCGCGGCGCCCGCGCCCACCTCCTGCGGCAGCACTGCCAGGTCGCGCTCGGCGACGACGGCCTTGGTCGCGTATCCACCCTGCCGGATGTATCCGACGACCCGCCGACCGTCGCCAGTCCGGCCGACGACCTCCATACCGGGGATGTGCGGCAGGGGCCCCTTCCTCGCGTACGGTCCCTCGGTGAGCTCACCGGCGATCTCTTTGATGTCGCCGAAGTTGACGCCTGCGGCCTCGACCTCCACCAAGGTCTCACCTGGCCCCGCGACCGGGTCCGGCACCCGGACCTCCTTCAGGACTTCCGGACCACCGAATCGGTCATGTTGCATGGCTCGCATGATGGCGCCCCCCAGCGCTGCTACCCGGCTGCTAACCGATTCTCGGCCGTGCCGGTGGTCAGCAACACCCAACGGCCCAGACACCATGCTAGGTAACAGGAGACTTACTCGTTATCAACAGGGGGCTGACAGTGCCCGAAAGGGGCTGACCGGCGGAGGACGCCGCGAGCACACGGGCTGAAGATTGCCGCACACGTCTGTGGCGCACCGTCAGCGACACCACTCGCCTCGACCCGGTACAGATTCAAGAACTCATGGCGTACGGGACGCTCCTGAACACCAACGCAGCCCTTGCCACCGCGGACATCGATGCCGACTGGGCGAGCCAGACGACCTGCTGATACTCACGGCGCCGGCCTCGCCGCGAGGCGACGCTGCCAGGACGGCGCCCACAGCGCATCGTGGAGGGTTCCACTCCTCTGCGCCCTGGCGGGGGCGTCTGCGAGGGATGACGCGACCCATGGCGTTCTCGCCGTCCCGGCCGCAGAGGTCGCGTACCAGTTCAACGAGCCCCGGCTCCCAGATCATGACGCGGGCGTGCTGGAACGGCGGTTGAAACGGCGGGTTGGCGGGCCGTGGGGCCTTGGATCCGAAGACGTGGGGTCGCGTACCTGCCTTCGATCACGAGGCACCCCCGCGGTGAGCCGGAAAAGGAAGAGTGGTGGGATCGACGAGGCGGGGCTCACAGCCGAGCCGGTCGGTCAGGCAGGACGCGGCAGGCGCGGGGTGGGCCAGGTCGGCTCCCACCGCCAGGACGCCCACCGCTCGGCGTCCGCGAACACCCCAGCACGGTCAGCGAGCATCGCCAGGACCTGACCACGCGCATCCTCCACAGCCCGGTGCTCAGCATCGGTGACGATACCCAGCCGCCGCACATGCGCGTACTCATCCACGTCCTTCCACTCGTACCCGCCGAGATCAGGATCGACGACCAGGTCCACCGTCAGGTCGAACGTGTCGAACCCGGCCGGGGTACGGGTCATGGGCCGCTCAAAGTTCACATACCAGTTCCTCAACCGGCGCCCCGCCCCCTCAGGGACGAAGAAGGCGTTGACGCTGAACCAGACCTCGGGCTGCTTCCACACCAGCAGCTCAGTCTCCTGCCACCAGCTGTCGCTGAGCTCCCACTCCCCCGCGGCCATCGCATCGAACGCCTCTGTGCGCACCGACCGGTCCCCATCGGCACGTGCCTTCGCGTACAGGGCGGGCCAGCGGGCCTCCGCCCCGGGAGCACACGCGGCCACCAGCACCTGACCGGTATCAGCGACCACACGCAGCGCCTGCTCACTCCACACCCGTCCGGAGCGGTACACGTCCCGCCGTACCACCGTCTCCCCCACTCCAAAGCACCCCACAGAACCCCCTCCACGACAACCCCAGCAGAACCCAGCCAGGACGCGGCCGGGATCCGCATGGGAACAACCACCGCACCGTCCGACCCGAGACATCGAGGTACCGCGGGCACACGTCCATCACGCCGAGAACTACCCAACAACCGACATCTGAGCACCTCCGTCGACCTCTTCACCGGCCAAGCGCACTCTCTTCGGCGCGGCGCCGGTCACTGAGGATGCGAAGCCCTTAGCACCCGCACCAGTCCTACGGACGTCCGGAAGGCGGTTCCCCTTGGTGGGTTCTTAGTGACTGGTTATGGAGGGGTTGCCGGTGAAACCCAGGGAGGGTGTTGTGGGCAACCCCTCCCAGGGGTTGCCCACAACACCTGGGAGGCGCCGCAGTGCAACGTCAGCGCCTCAGTACCGCGGCGTGAGCGCAACTGCTTCACGGCGTCCCGCCACACACCGCCCATGCCTTCGTTCAGGCACTACCCGTCCGCCGAAGGCCCTGACGCTGAGCCGGCCACAGACACAGCCGCCAGCCCGGCTCTTCCCGACCTCAGCCGACTGGCCTTGTTCGCAGCCCTCGGCTCAGGCACTCCTTCTGTGATGCGGCTGAGAGGGCGAGGGGCCGTTCGAAGAACGGCCCCGAAGACCGTCCTACGGTCTACTGCTGGATCAACGTGCCCTGCTCCGTCTCGTAGAAGAGAAGCCCGCGGCGGATGTCTTCGCGGATGTAGTGCATCGGCGGGAAGCCTTCGATGCTCATCTCGTACTTCTCGGACGCGCCGGAAACCTCGAAGGAGAAGTAGAAGCTGCACATCTTGAACGGGGAACCCTCGGTGTCGCCCATCGGGAGCTTTTGGGTACCAAGAGTCTTGCCCTTGTCGTCCCTCACGCGCACTTCCGCCCCGACTTGGGTCTTGGCGTCCGGCCGGGACGTACACGGCTTGCTGGCCTCGGGTCCGGTACCGTCCGTAGACAGGAGCACAGAGACCGCCCCGCTGATGGAAAGCGTCACGGCCGAGGGCGTCGCAGTGGCCGCCACGCCTTTCGTGTCCTCCGTCGTGCCAGTGCACCCGGCCAGGCCGACCATGCTTAATACCAGGCCATAGGCCCACAGCGCTCTCATGCTCCCCACCCCTTGTGTCCTGCTAACGGAGTGATCATCGTAGGTTGCGTGGGCCTTAGCCACTCTTCACCAAGGGCGCCGATCGCGTAATTTGCGCCAAAGACCGTTCTCGCAAACACTCAGCGCCAGCGTTGCCTCGCGAACGGCTGTCGAGACGCTGTTCTGCGACCTGGACGGAGCGAGTCACCTGATGACCAACCAGAAGGTCACAGCCGTGGTGACGAGCCCAACGTGACCATGGCCTGGCGGGCTCTCATCAGTCAGGCGCACGGTGATCCCACCGAGCTGCAGGAGCACGAACCGATGACCAAGCGAGCAGGCCGCGCACCGCGTAAGGGATGAGGCGACAGCCTGAACCACGGCCCAGAGCACCCAGCCCCGGCCCGCCGACTGCGCAGTCAACCGCTGCCTCACGACTGCACAGCGGTAGCGCAGTTGCGCACCCCGGGAGCCACACCTGCACAGCCAACAGCCCACCACGGTCAACTGCGCAGCACACCCCCAGGGGGCAAGGATGCGGGAACAGACGCACGCGGTTGGCGCGGGGGACACCACCGACCATCCCCGCGCTTGACCGGTTGGTTGACCACGGCGTGGTCAAGACACATCCGCCACCATGGTCAACCAGCACCGGTCAACAGACCGGTCACACCTACCGGAGCGTCTCCAGGGCGCCAGGCCGTCACCATGCACCGCGCCCCGCCTCTCCTACCCGAACGGCTGCCGCAGCCACAAGTTGAGAGCCGCGTAGTCACCATCGGTCAGCCCAAGCCGAGCATCGACTCGGTGAAGCAGAGCGCGCCCCGGATGGTGGGCGGCCACCCAGTCCCGATCGGTGTCAGTGACCTCGTCATCGACCCAGACGAACTGCCGCCCCGCCGCCCAGTCGACGAGGAAGCGGGTCTTCCAGTGCAGTCCGCTGCGTTCATCCTGCTCGTCGATGCCGGACGGCTCCGGCCAGACCACTACGGCCAGCCGTGGAAGACCGATCAATGGAGCGATGCACTCGTTCGCGTCATCCATCCACGTCGTGGCCCAGACCAGCTCGCACGGAAGTGCGGCCAGCTTTGGGCCGTGCTCAGGGTTGACCCTGGTCAGCAGCGGGTTCGCATCGGCATCAGGTAGATCGATACCTATCGCATAGGTCGGGTACTGCTGCGGCTCCGCCCCGAACGGGATGAGCGGTCCATCGACATCAAGGAACAGCAGCGGAAGCGGCGCAGCGCAAGTCACAACAGCGCAGGATAGCGGCGAGCACCACCATGGGACGCCTCGATGAGGAGGGGCTGGCGCCCGCCCTTACTTCCAGCTGCCGCAGACGAAATGACACACCCTCGTCGCACAGCCCGCCGCCGATTCTCGAGTTCTGTCCCAGCTTCCGTGGCGAGGTAACGCTGGCCGCGTACCGTCCCGAGGACGCTCTCTACGTCCAGACAACGCATCCCCGTTGCTCTAGGAGATCGAGCAGGCGTGGCGCGGGCTCGATGTTGTTCCAGCGGAGGTCGAGTCTCTCGAGCGAAGGAAGCTCGGGCAGCCAGTCCGGCAGGGTGTGAAGTCTGTTGCTCCGCAGGTCTAGATGGCGGAGCCGTGAAAGGCTCGCCAGCGCCTCCGGGACGTCCGGCAGGGCATTCTCTCGTAGGTCAACGTGGCGCAGCTCGGCCAGTTCCCTGATGGATTCCGGTAGGCGCACAAGTTGGTTGCCACGCAACCACAGCTCGCGGAGCTGGCACAGGCGGCCGATCGATTCGGGAAGTGCGGTGAGTCGATTGCGCTCGGCCCGAAGTTCCACCAGTCCGATCATTTTTCCGATGGTGTCCGGCAGGCTGGTGAGGTGGTTCTCCCCGACGTTGAGGTATCGGAGGGCGGTGAGGCGGCCGACCGACCGGGGAAGCTCTCTCAGCTGGTTGTCGTGCAGGTACAGGTACTTGGTGAGTGGTAGTTCAGCCAGTTCCTCCGGGATCGAGGCAAGCTCGTTGTGGCCCAGGTCCAACGTGTGCAACTGCCGTAGCCGTGCAATCTGGGGTGAAACCCGCGTCAGCGCATTATCCGCGAGGATCAGCTCGTGCAATTCGGTCCGCTGCCACAGTGACTCTGGCAATTCTCCGCGGTTCTGCTTCCACAGATTCAGTGTCGCCATAACGTCGCACGCCTCCAAGACTTGCACGGACCCGCCGTCCGCAGCCTACGACCAGTAGTGGCCACCGTCAGGTGAGAAGAACCAGCTCCCGGAGGAGCCAGAAGCCCGCCCGACCGAACATCTGGCTCTTGACCATCAGCGTGCCGTGACCAGCAGCGCCCGGTCCTCTCATGGCAGACGAACGGCCGGCTCCGTTGAACCCTGTCCACGCCATGCTGTCGCAGCGTAGTCAGCGGCTTGCCGAAGCAATGCGGACTCACTCCGGTCGTCGATGTCATCCGGGAGGCCTCCGATGCCGTGATCACAACCACCACATCGTGATCATCATTCAGCTCGGCCCAATACCGAGACGATCTCTGCAGCTACGCTTCTCGGGCCAGTCGATAGTGAGCTAGACCGGGAGGAACCATGAACCGCCCACTGCTGTTCCTCGACGTGGACGGGCCGCTCAACCCTTATGCGGCCAAGCCGGAGAAGCGTCCTGACGGCTACACCACAATCAGAGTGCCCCAGGACGGCGGAACCCATGAGGAGGGCAGGAGCCTCACGACCCGACAGCGCCCCCTGCGGGTCTGGCTCAACCCGGAGCACGGGCGATTCTTGCTCCGGCTCGGCTTCGAGCTGTGCTGGGCGACGACATGGATGGGCGATGCCAACCGATGGATCGCACCGGTACTCGGCCTTCCGGAACTTCCCTTCGTCTACTTCGGCAACGTCTTGCTCCAAGAGCGCCCTGATGGAGTCCACTGGAAAACCGGCCCGCTGGTGGACTACGCCAACGGCCGACCTTTCGCCTGGGTCGACGACGAACAGAGCGAGCTGGATCAGACGTACGTTTCCGCCCACCACCACGGGGCCGGGCTTCTGCACCACGTCAACCCGCGGGTCGGCCTACGCGAGAGCGACTTCCACACCCTCGTCGACTTCGCCCGATCCCTGGACTCCTCACGAACCAGCAGCTGAGCACATCGCCGACCCTTCAGGTGGCTGGGGCACGGGGTTCGGAAACAGTTGCGTCTCGACTTCTCCTCGGCCTTCGGGCCCGGCGAGAGGGCCCTTTCGTGTATCCGGCGCCGCGGTGTCTCCCGTGCCGCACTCTTCCGGGCGTACCGTGGCCGAAAGACCTTCTGGCGGGGGAACCCCTATGAGCGACAAGACCATCGGCGACCGGCTCGGCGAGCTCCGCCGCTTCCGTGACATCACCCAGGAAGAGCTGGCTGAGCGGTCCGGCGTCCACGTCGATACGATCCGGAAGCTGGAGCAAAACACTCGGCAGTCTGCCCGGCTCGCTACTCTCCGGTCCCTGGCGAGGGCACTCGACACAGAGCTGGAGCGACTCCTGGGGCAGCCCACGGTGACCTCAGAACTCCCCGACGACGGTGGTTTACTCGCCCTGCGCGATGCGATCCAGGACATCAGCGCTTTGCCAGGCGTGCCGTCGGACGACCTGGACGAAGACCCACCCGCAGCGGACGTGTGGATGGACCAGGTCTCGGCGGCTACCTCCCTGTACTGGGCCGGTGGGTACAGCCAGCTCGCCAGCTCCCTGCCTCTGCTCCTTCGGGACGGACGTGCGGTTGCCCGTGAGACCACGGGCTCGTTGACCGAGCGGGTCTGGAATCAGCTGGCTTTGTCGTACCAGCTGGCGGCCAGTCTCGCTACGCAGTCCGGCCATCTGGACTGGGCATTCAAGGCCGTGGCCAAGCAGCTTGATGCGGCACAGCGCGCGTCCGACCCGCTGATGGAAGGCATGGGAGTCTCCACTCTCTCCTGGATTCTGCTGCGGCAAGGCCGATGGGAGGAAGCGCAGTCGGTCGCGGAGCGGAAGGCCGACGCGCTTGAACCTCCGATGCGGCGCGGAACGAGCGCGCAGTACGCGGTTTACGGCAACCTGCTGGTGGCTGCCGCCACCCCCGCCGCGCGGCGCGACCAGAAGGACGAAGCCGACCAGTTCCTCAACTACGCCGAGGCCGCTGCGGTGCGGTCCGGACCCGTGCGCGTCTACGGCACCGCGTTCTCTGCAGTGGACGTGAAGACCCAGATCGTGAACGTGGCGATGGCCGGGACGGCAGATGCTGGCAGGGCGCTGGAGGCGGCCGGGGATGTACGCCTCGACTTGATCAAGCGGCCGGTCCATCTGGCGGCACATCAACTAGATGTGGCTCAGGCTCAATACCAGACGGGGGACAGCGAGGGCGCGTTGGAAACGCTATTGGAGATTGAGGCGCACCAGCCCGAGTGGATCCGCTATCAGATGCTCGCACGTGCCACCGTCTTGGAGATGCGAGAGGAAGAGCGGCGCCGGAACACCCGGCTGCGTGGACTGGCTGCCCGACTTGGAGTTGAGCCCGCACTCTGAAGTAGGACGCGTTGTCCTACTCGTGCCGCAAGCTGCGAGAGCCTGATGCACTACGTCACTGTGATGTGATCCCATGGACACCTAGCGTGATCTGCATCCGGCGGCGCTGGCCCACTCTCCCGCCAGGACGTCAGCCAGCACCGCCCCCGCAGATCGCCAGGGGAGCCCAGCGTGACGACCAGCAGCACCTTGCCGTGGACACCACCGCCCGCCGCGGATGTCGAGCCGTTACCCGTAGGGAAGTGGTGGGACGCCGTCCGCGTCACGCCGCCCGTTGGAGACCGCGCCTTGGGCCTGCTCGGCGACGACACCGGCGCCGTCATCCAGGACAGCTACGGCACCCTCTACTGGCTCGTCGCCATCGGCTCTGCCGCAAGCTGGCACCTCCGCGGAACCCGCGTCCTGTGCGAACTGATCGATGAGGCCACGTACCTGGGCGTGCCTCCAGCCGACTGGACCGAGCCCACGCACAGGGGCCGCACCCACTGGCGCGTACCGCTCGGCCCCGACCGGTACCTGACCGACACCCGGCGTCTGTGGGAGGCCCTGGCCGCCGCGGACCACGCCGAGCTCGGCCCCCGCGTCGAGGGACGCCAGCTCTGCGTCCGCTGCCAGCTGCCGACCGACGAACCGGTCCTCGTCGGCACGGAAGGCGGCAACATCGGCGGCGCCGTCTACGCCTGCCCCCGGCACGCACCGGAGTACCAGCGCGACGCGGTGGCACTGATGGTCGCGCTGCGCCGCGGCCGTGACGGAGCCGGGGGGTGACGGCCGTGCAGCAGACGCAGCCCGTGACTGATCCCGAGTGGCGGGCTGCGATCGAGCATGCGGCGGGCTGTCTGACGTGCCGGACGCCGGGCGCCCCGTGCGAGCGGGGTGAGACGCTGCTCGCCGCATACGCCGAAGCCATGCAACTGGCCCGGTCAGGAGGTGACCGGTGAGACGCCGCCGCCAGACGACTGCAGTGCGTGCCGGGCTGTACGCGTTCCGGGTCGCCCGCGCCGGGCTGATCCTGGCCACCATGGTCGCTGTTCTGGCCGCCGCGGTCGTGCTGTGCATCGCCGGAGATCCGGCCACCCCATAGACCGGGCGGGCTGCTGGGTGTGATCCGGTCCCCCGTACCGGACGACGGCCCCGGCGGTCCGCCCCCCAACTCTGGAGCGGCAAGCAGCGCTGTCGCAAACCGCCACCGCATGCTCATGCGCAGCCACGACGCCTTGGGCTCGCCACCGGCTGAGCCCAAGACCACGAGCGGGCCGCGCGCATGGCCTCAGCCACTTGGGCACCGTCCGCTACGAGTCCGCTGTGCTCGGCGCAGTCCTCAACGAACGGCTGTGACCGGCAACTCCACTGCGCCCCCGGACTCAAGCAGGCGGAGGGCATCGGCAGCCGCCGGCGACAGCATGGAGTCCTGCAGGTCCGCCAAAGGGGTCCACACCGCCGCGTCGGTGGAACCCTCGACCTCGGCCACCGTGGGGGCCCCGCCCTTGACACCGACGGCGTAAAACAGCGCGGTGAGGTTCCAGTTCACACCACGTCGCTGGACTGTGTACGTCCGCGCATCGAGGAGCTGGGCAGAGGTGAGTTCGAGCCCTGTCTCTTCTCGAAGCTCGCGGGTCAGGGCCTCCACGGGTTGCTCGCCTGGATCGATTCCTCCGCCGGGCAGGTGCCACAGTCCTGGTGTGAAGATCGGTGACGCGTCCGTCAAGCGCGCCAAGAGCAGCCGATCATGTTCCATCACGATGGCGTATGCCGAAACACGGGTCTGCACGCGAGCATCCACAGTCCCTGCCCCTCCCCCAACATCCAAAGCCAGAGGCAAGAACTCTAGCCTTGCCAAGATCGACCTTCATAGGGGCTTCCAGTGGCCTCCCCCTTCGGAATGCGGCCAGGGACTCCTGAGTGCCAACTCTCAGTCCTCGTACGACACCCCGAGGTCGTGACGCATGGCGGTTCTCATGGTTCGGAGCATGTCCCAGACCTCGTGCTGGGCCTGGGCTGCGGCGTCCATCGTTTCGCCCGGCCCGGGGGCACCGCGTTCGAGGCGCTTGACCTGGCCGTAGACCTTGTTCAGGGCTTGGTTGACGACACTCGCTCGCATGAGCACTTCGTCGGGGGCGATCATCTGTGCTTCGGAGTAACGATCGCGGTGTGCGTTCTTCGCCTCCTCGAGTGTGTCGCTGTCGGCGTCCTCCACACCCCGCTCTCTCATGACGTGCAGGTGGCGGTTGAGCGCCGTGGTGAACTGCCGCGCATCTCGGTTGAGTTCGACATAGCACGTGCGTCGAAGTGAACGGTTCTCGCGGATCTCTTCATGGTCACGAACGAGCTCTATTTCCCGGCGCTTCGCTCGTTCGGAGCCTCGCTGGGTCAGTACTGATGCTCCCAGCGTTCCCGCGACACCTGCCACCGCGATGATCATCGAGCTGAGGTCCACCAACGCACCCCGTACCTCTCTGGCCGCTTGCCCGCTGCACACAGCCGAGGCTGCCAAGTCTGCCGCTCCTCGGTGCGCGACGGTTCGACGCCCCCTTGTGGCGAGCGAGGCAGCTATACCCCTGGCACCGGCCGGCAAGGGCTCTCCTCGCGTCACGGCGGTGGCCCGACGATGCGATCCGTGTGTTGAGTTGGTCAGGAGGCCCGCCACGGGGCCACGCTGTGGGCTCAGGCGCCCGGTGGCAAGACCTCAACCACTGTGGCCGTGCCGACAGCAGGGTGCGTTTTGCGAGTGAGGGCTGTGTCAGGGGAACTGCGCGCCTGGCCCCATCACTTGCACCGACGTCCTGGCCGCGCTCGGTGTCCCGATCGACAACGGTTGGGCCTCCATCAACCTCCCCGCGAACACGGAAGAACAGAGAACAGTCAGTGCTCGGCGGAAGAGGAGAGACGCAGCCGCCTCGGGCGTTGGACGCCCCGGAGGATCCAGTGCCTGCACCGCAGTTCCACGACCACGTAGAGCGCCCATGCCAGGCCGAGGGAGACAAGAAAGGCGGCGGTCGTCACTGCGAGGGCAGGGACAATGCCGAGGCGGGGGCTGACGGTGAAGAGGCTTTCGCCGGTGCGCATGACCAGGATGTGGATCATGTAGAAGGCGAAGGACCACTCCCCCAGGCGCACCAGACGAGGGTGGCGCCATCGGGTCGGTGTGCCGTTCAGGTCGGCCACGGCGGCGGCCGAGATGAGGCAGACCAGGCCGATGACCGTGCAGGCGGCATAGCAGAAGGCGCTGGGGAGAGGCCACATCAGGATGTAGCCGGTAAGGCTCAGAGCCGCGGAGGTGCCGAGGCCGGGGCCGCGCCAGGCGCCGAGTTGGACCAGACGGCAGGCGGCGGCTCCCACGACGAACTCGGGGAGGCGTACGAGGGGAAAGTGAGGGCTCCAGCCCAGGGCGAAGGTCAGGTTGGCGCATGGGATGAATATCACCGCCGCGGTGCTGGCCATCGTGAGGGCGGTGAGGGGGCGGGGTCCGAGGCGCCGCAGGAGGGCGAAGATGGCGGGGAAGGCCGCGTAGAAGAACGCCTCACAGGTCAGCGACCAGCTGACCGGATTGAGTGCCTGCCACCACTGCTCCTTCCAGGAACTGACCAACAGCAGATTCGCCACCGCCTCCGGTATGCCACTGGGCAGCAGTCCGGGCACCAGAGTGAAGGCCAGCGCCAGGGCCGTTGCCGCGGTTACCAGGTGGACGGGGTAGACACGGGCGATCCTTCTGCGCCAGAACGTCAGCGCGCGTTCGTCCTCGCGGAACGACCAGGCCAGTACGAAGCCGGAGAGGATGAAGAAGAATGAGACTCCGACACCACCGCCTCCGAGTATCCCGTCGACTACGAGTCCGAAGCCGCCGCCGAAGTAGTCGAATCGCGTCACATGGAAGATAAAGACGAGGAAGGCGGCGGCCCACCGCATTCCCGTCAGGGACGGCAGCCGGCCACCACCGGCTGTGGCAGGGGGTGTTGTCTGCGGTCGCCCGAGCAGGAGGGTCATCGGAGCACCCGCCGATCTGCTCGGGGTGATCGGCGGTCGGGCGGTGCAGTGGTCGTGCGGACGTGCATCGGTGAACTCCTGTAGGGGATGGTGTGGGTGCGGAGGGTCACCTCCGTAAGCGGACGGCCCATGCGCCCCCTTCGAACAAAGGGCACGGCGCGGCCGCTCCGCCATTCCAGCGGCTGCACGGTTGTTCGGCAGCCCCCTTCCGGAGCACCGAACAAATGCAAAAGCGCAGGTAGTTGGGGGACAACGGGAGCGGGCCGACAGAGCCAGGACCAGGGAAGCGGGAACCGGTGGGCCGTCGTGAGAGGCCGGTGGACCCGAGCGCTGGTCCGGTGCAGCGGTTCGCCCATGAGCTGCGCGAGCTGCGTCAGGAGGCCGGAGAGCCGACCTGCCGGGCGATGGCGCAGCGGACGCGGTACTCAGTCACACCTCTGACCTAGGCGGCCGGCGAGCAGTTGCCCGCTGGCGTACATCGAGGTCTGCGGTGGGGACCGGACGGACGATGACCCATGTGATGGTCCGCCGCCTCACCGGCGCGAACATCCCCACCTGGCGCAAAGCGGCGATGGGCGCATGAACAGCCAGCCTCGCCGCCCAGTGCTCGACGAGGCGACCGAACCACTGCGGTCCAGGGAGGTCTGCCAGGCGGACCAGCAACGCTCGTCGGCAAACGAACGTCACTTCACGAATGGTCCACTTAGGCTTCCCTGATGAACCGCGAGCAAATGTCCAGGATCGCTCATGCCAACCATCCGACTAAGTCCCCCGTCGACGACGATTCGGTGCGCGAACTACTTGAGCGCGGGATATCCCAACCCGACGCGCGTGTGCTCGATCTCGGCTGCGGAGGAGGCGAGTGGCTTCTTCGCACACTGTCCAGTAACCAACGATTGCGCGCCGAGGGCGTGGACGTCTCCAAAGACGCATTGGCACAAGCCCGTGAGACCGCAAGCAGCCTCGGCGTACAGGAACGCCTGGTCCTCCACCACCAAGCAGCCGCCGACTTCGTCTCCACGCACCCGTTCGACTTGGTGCTCTGCATCGGGGCCGCCCACGCCTTCGGCGGTCTGCTCCCCACTCTCACGGCGGCACGCAAACATCTGGCTCCTGGCGGACGCGTCCTGATCGGTGACGGATTCTGGGCGGCTGAGCCCTCCCCGGAAGCCGTGGAGATGCTTGGCGATTTCACCGACCTGGCGACCGCCTTGGATCGGGTGGACGCTGACGGGTGGACGCCCGTCCACGGCCACGTCAGCACCCGCCGTGAGCTCGACGACTACGAGTGGGCATGCTGGGGGTCGATGGCTGCATGGGCCCTGGACCATCCTGATGATCCAGACGGTCTCCAGGTTCTCTCCACGGCCACTATCCGTCGCTCCGAATGGCTGCGTTCCTACCGGGACAGCTTTGGCTTCGTCTGCCTGGTCTTGCGCCAGACCTACTCCGGCTGATCCGGATCAATCCCACTGCCCGGCCTGGCCGTGATCCCACGCCTCGGCGGGATCACGGCATCACATGCAACCCAGCGAACGTCCAGGGTCCGTCTTCATACTGAGGCGCCGGAAACCGTGCCCGCAGGAACCCCGGTTCGGCGTGGCGACGAACCGAGTCAGGCATTGCTCCAGCAGCTCACAAACTGCCGCATGTCATCTGCCACCCTGTCGAGTTCGGGTTCATCCAAGGTCGCCGGGGCGTCAGGCGAGCCGCGGGGCGCTCCCCCGCGGCGGGTCCTTGTTTGACCTTGACACGGTGACAAGGCTTTCACTGCTCGTCGAGGAGGTGGTCTCGGTGACGGTCACGCGAGAGGACCCGGATGCGATACGAGTGCTCAAGGGGTTGGAGGACGGCAGTTCGTCCATGCGGCTGCGAGCCGCACTGGCAGTCGGCACGGCGCCGGATCCGGGCTTCGTCGACAAGCTGATCGAGCGATGCGCGGTCGAGCCCGAGTTCTTCGTCCGCGACATGCTGACCTGGGCGCTCACCCGCCACCCGGTGTCCATGACGCTCCCCGCGCTGATCCGCGAGGTCCGCTCGGAGCGTGCGCAGGCACGGAGCCAGGCGCTGCACACGCTGTCCAAGATCGGGGACCGGCGGGCGTGGCCGGCAATCTCGTGGGCGCTGTTGTCCGACGCCGACGACGAGGTGGCGCGGAGCGCTTGGCGGACCGCGGTGGTGCTGGTGCCGGAAGGTGAGGAGTCCGCGTTGGCCGGGGAGTTGGCGAGGCAGCTCGGACGCGGTGGGCGCGAGATGCAGTTGAGTCTCAGCCGGGCCCTGGTCGACCTGGGGGAAGTGATCGTGCCGGCTCTGCGTACCGCGACGACGGCTCCTGACCCGCACATGCGCGCACACGCGCTCGCCACGGAACGGCTGCTGCGCGAGCCGGACACCGGATTCGAGTTCGCGATCGAGGAGGCGAAGCGCTGCGTGGCCCTCGGCGGTGCCGGCCAGGAGGGATGATGGGGACGTGTTGATCGGTGAGGTGGCACGACGGTCCGGGGTCAGTGCCCGCATGCTCCGGCACTACGAGTCGCTCGGTCTGGTGCGCCCCTCGGGTCGTACGGGCTCCGGATACCGGGAGTACTCCGGGGAGGACATCCGACGGATCTTCCATATCGAGAGCCTGCGGTCCCTGGGGCTGTCGCTGCGTGAGATCGGGCATGCGCTGGACGATCCCGGCTTCACGCCCTCGGCGCTCGTCGGCGACCTCATCGCTCAGACACGTGAACGCATCGCGGCCGAGACCGAGCTGCTCACGCGGCTGTGCCGGATCGACGCCGCTGCCCCTGAAGGCTGGGAGGACGTCCTCCAGGTCGTTGCGCTCCTCCAGGCACTGGAGTCCAAGAGCGCCGGCACACGCCAGCGCGCGGCCCTTTCATCGGTGGACGAGGTTCCGGTGCCCGTGGAGGCCCTGGTCCGGGCGGTACTGAACGAGACGGAACCGAACGTCGCCGGAGCCCTTCGATGGGCTCTGGCGCGATCGGGCGACGACGGCCCGGCACTGCTGGCGGAGGGCCTTGCCTCACCCGTGGCCGCGGTGCGGGAACGTGCCGTGCGATCCCTGGCCGAGTTGCCCGGCGGTGAGGCCACCGCGCATCTGCGGCACGCCCTCGCACACCCCGACGTCGTGGTCCGCGGGTACGCGGCTCTGGCGCTCGGGCCACGCGGAGTGGCCGATACGGTCCCGATCCTCATCGACATGATCGTGGAAGGGAGAAACGACACCGATGCGGCCGATGCGCTGAGCGTGCTGGCGGACGACACCGCGGGAGCAGAGCGGATCGCGACCGAGCTCGTCGACCGCCTCGCCCACGACACCGCCCGAGCGCCCGCACGCGGACGGCTGACCCAGGCGCTGGCCGGCGTCCCGGGGACGACGGCGTCACGCGCCCTCAGGGAGCTGTCGCACGACGAGGACCGTGCCGTTGCGCTGACCGCGACCTACCTTCTTCGGCTACGCGGCACACAGTGACGGATCGTATGGTCCGGAGAGCCTCCGCCGGGGGTGGCCGGAGGCCGGGCAACGCGATCCGGCCGCGGTGCAGCCCGGCACACATCGCTGCGTACCGACGGCGCTGCTCGGGCAGCAGCGTCAGATCCACTGCGCACTGCCTCATCAGTACGCAGCACGTCAGCGGCAGCCCGAAAGGCTCATCGCGTCGGGCGATCGGACACTCGCAGAGCCGGCCTCAGCCGCGTGACGCCTTCTTCTGGGCGGCATCGGGCAGCACGATGGCCTCGACCGCTCTCATGAGGCGATCTCCTGCCTGATCGATGCTCCCGTTCTGAGCGCTGATCTGCGCGCCCTCGAGGAGGAAGGTGATCGCGGCGCAGGTCTGCTCGGGGTCCGGCAGACCGGCCCGTGCGCACATGGCGGTGAGTCTGCGTGCCTGCCGGGCCTTGTGGCTCTGGATCAATTGGCGCGCCGGGTGTGCCGGGTCGGGCAGCTCGGCTATCGAGTTGATGAAGGGACAGCCCCGGTGTGTGATCGCCGGAAGTCCGTCGGCGATGAACTGGGCCAGGCCGAGCAGTTGAGCGCGGGCGTCGTCGGGGTGCTCCTCCTCCACCTTGTCGAAGGCTGCCGTGTAGTCATGGGTGACGATGCGCAGCCACTCGACGATCAGGGCGTCCTTGGACTCGAAGTGCCGGTAGATCGCCATCTTGGTGGTCTTGGCCCGATCGGCGATCGCCTGGAGGCCGACTCGCCCGATGCCTTCCTTGAGGAAAAGTTCCTCGGCGGCGTCGAGGATGCGCTCCCGCGGGGGCAGCGTCGCCACCCTCGTCGGCCTTCTCGAGCTGACTGTCACGCGGTTGCCTCCGCTGTGCGATCGGCGTTGTCGCCCTGTTCCATCGCTGCTACGGTACCAAACCATCCCTGGTGATACCGCTTGGTATCACCAGGGACTGTGCAGTATCGCCATGGCAGGAGGAGAGCGTGACAGTGAAACTTTCCGAGTACGTGAGCTTCGACGCGGTGGGGCTCGCGGACCTGGTCGCCCGCGGCGAGGTGACCCCCGCCGAGCTGGAGGCCGCGGCACATGAGGCGGTGCGCGTGGTCAATCCGCGGATCAACGCCGTGGCCGAGACATGGCCCGCGGATGAGACAGCGCAGGAGGGAAGAGGGCCACTGACAGGGGTGCCCTTCCTGATCAAGGACCTGGGCGTCTCGATGGCGGGCAAACGCATGGAGCTGGGCAGCCGCCTCGCAGCCGGCCACATCGCGGAGGCCGACTCGTCCCTGATGCGACGGTTCAGGCAGGCCGGACTGGTGACGCTCGGACGTACCACCACGCCGGAGATGGCCTACAGCATCACGACCGAACCGGTGCTCTACGGGGCCACCCACAACCCCTGGGACCTCGAACGGAGTGCGGGCGGCTCGAGCGGAGGGGCGGGTGCCGCGGTCGCCGCCGGGATCGTCCCCGTCGCGCACGCCACCGACGCCGCGGGATCGATCCGCATCCCGGCCGCCTACAACGGCCTGTTCGGCCTGAAGCCCACCCGGGGACGGATATCCATGGGACCCGACGTGGACGAGATCTTCAACGGGCTCGCCGTGCACGGCAGCGTCAGCCGCACCGTTCGCGACAGTGCCGTCCTCCTCGACCGGATGAGAGGCCCGGAGCCGGGCGACCCCTACTTCGCCACCCAGCCAAAGCGGCCGTACGCCGAGGAAGTCACCCGGCATCCGGGCGCCCTGCGGATCGGTGTCCTCACCCAGCCCTGGGGAGGCCGCCGTACCACCGCGCCCGTGGCCGACGCCGTCGCCGCCACCACGCAACTGCTGGAATCACTCGGTCACCACGTGCACGAAGCGGACCTCGACATGGGAGTCGGCTGGGACGAATTCATCCACGGCAACGCCGTCCTGTGGACCGCGAACCTCACCGCGTGGATGGATGACCTGGCGGCCGCCTTCGGCCGCCCCGTCGACGCCACCACGGTGGAGAACGTCATCCTCGCCAGCTACCGCTACGGGCAGCAGGTCACCGGCGCGCAGTTCGTCAACGCGCTGACGATGCGCAACCGCGTGGCCCGAAGCGTGGCACGGTACTTCGCCGCGTACGACATACTCCTCACCCCGACCCTGCCCGAGCTGCCCGTGCCCTTGGGAACCTATGCCGAAGGAGCCGACGAGCTGGACGGCCTCGGATGGCTGACCCGCCTGCTCGACCACTCCCCCTTCACCGCGGGCTTCAATGTCGCCGGCACGCCCGCCATGTCGGTGCCCCTGGCGTCCGACACCGCAACAGGCCTCCCCATCGGCCTGCAGTTCGCCGCCGGCTACGGAGGCGAGGACGTCCTCTTCCGCCTCGCAGGACAGCTCGAACAAGCCAGCCCTTGGAACCAGCGGACCCCCGCGGTGTGGGCGGGCCACGGCGACAACACCTGACGAAGGACGTCGCCCGTACGAACACCGGCATGCCCCCTGCTGCGCTCATGCCCTCACGGGTGTGCCGGCCGACGGCCGAAGCACCGGCCCGCACAAAGCCGCTGAGGAACTCGATGGCGACAGCGCCGCCGGATGTGCAAGCCTTCCCCTCCCAGATGCCGGACCGAGAAGACTTCGATGACCCGCGACGACGCCCTCGATCGGCTCAGAAACATCGCGCGTGAGCGGGCATTTGGTGGGAACGTCGGGTCTGACCGGCTCATTCAGGCTGGTCTGGACGCGCTGATGGCCGGGGTTGAGAGCCCGTCCCTCGCCATGCTGGCCGGCCTCCTCCGGAACGAAGAGCCCGAAGCGACAGCGCTCTTCGACCAGGTGCTGGAGGAGCTGGAACTGCTGTTCCACCCACCTGACGACCCCAAGGCCGCGAAGTGGGCGATGGCCTACTGGATCGCCGTCCAGATCGCCGACGGATCCCTGAATCCTGCCGCCGGCACGTATCGCATCTGGGCAGACATCGCCTATGACCTTGGCTACCCCGACGAGCTGGAGCCACTTGTGCACTGCGCGCACAACCTGGACGGCTGGGAGGAGAGTTGGGGCCGCTCTTTGGAAGAACTCAGCAGAGAAGCGATCGACGCGGCGAAGGAGTTCTTGAACGAGCGGTCGACGTCAGAGAAGTGACAGTTGCTTACGGTGTATGACTTTCGCCCTCGTTCCCCAACCGGAGGTCAGTTGTTCGTTTTCGTGTGTGCGGGGTGCGGTGCCAGGCTGACCACTCCGCTGTCGCAGATCGCTCTGCCGGTGCACGCCCATCAGAGGTACGGGAACGGCATTCAGCTTCCGGTGCTCATGGAGTCGGGCACATTCGCCGTGGATCCGGAGCCCTGGGGACCGCCGCGGCGAAGGTGGGAGGAGATCGATCCGGACGAGGCGATGGCCCGCGGCATCTACGCGCCTGTCCCTGCCCTGTCCGACGGCGCCCCCGGCGCGATCGTCATCTCACCCGGAGATGCTCGTGGCACCCTGCTGATTCCGGAGAAAAGTGGCGGCTCCTGCTGCGGCCTCGACGGGGGCGACGGACCCAACATGGCGTGCGAAGCGTGCGACCTGCCCGTGGCGAGCCGGATCGACGACTGCTCGCTCTGGCAGGCTGTGTGGCTCGCTCCAAACGCCGTGCGCCGTCACCGCCTCGACGACGCCAACAACGACGCACCACTGACCTGGGCGGAGCTGGTGGCAGCAGGGAAGGGCACACCCCCATTCGAGCCGATCTCCACCTGGGGCGGATCGCGGCTGGGGTCGGACCACTACTGGTCATGGAGCCCGCAGTGGGAAGCGGCAGCAGGCCGGGCGCTCGCCCACTTGCTGGCGGCCTCGGAAGGCCGGCCGGTGACCGTCCCGGACGGCCCGATCATGGAAGTGTTCCAACGCGCCCTCGACATCCTGCTGCCCGTGGGCACCGCCGCACGGCGGGCCGTGCTGGCCGGACCCGGGCAACCCGCCCCAGACGTGGACGCCGACATCCTCCTCGTGCCGGCCCATCCTCAGACAGGAGAGACCTGGACCCCGGCAGGCCCGTCCACCTCGGCATACCCGGTACCGTTGCCATTCGGGATATGGCTGTGGCTGGCCTCCCCCGGGCCGCACCTACCCGCCCCAGTGGCGGGCGGCATGCCTGAGGGCGTCCTCCGCGACGACCCACCCGCGCCGCGCCCCCACCACCTGTTCCAGCCCGACCCGGGAACGTTCCAGCACACACTGGTCCGGCTACCAGACGTCCGCAGCCCGTGGCTGCGCGAGATCCTCGAGAATTTCACACAGCATCAGCGGGCTCGCCTCTTCTAGCTGTGCCGCCTCAAGACGCTGGTAACTCCCTTGTGTTTCCTTTCGCATCTGAGGCAACCGCCTCGGCTGTACAGCCACAGCGTGACATCGAGTTCCTGGAAGTACCTTCGGTCGCTCAGGCACCCAGGTCAGCTGGATCTTGCCCCGTTCCTCAAGGGCGGGCTTCCACATCGGCTCCGCCCCAACGAAGCCCACGCAACTCATCCCGCCAGAGGGCCCGGGTCCGGCACCGCACAGCCGATCTCGGATTGCCACCGGGGCCGCATGCACTCGATGTAGTCAGCGATGTCCGCGCGCACATACCGAGGATCGGACGGCTTCAACCGGACCTGCTTGCGGCTGTCGGCCCACCAGACCTCGAAATCGGTCACCGTACCTTCCACCGGCCAGGACTCGCTTCGCTCGGGCAGCAGCAGAACATCGACGAAGCCTCCGACCCTCAGGCCGATATCCACGAAGATTCCGATCGCACCGCGACGGGGCACCCTCACCACCGCGCCCTCAAGCACCTGCCCGAAGCGCAAACCTCCCCGGATCCGAGCCCACTCCGCGTCGGTCACCTCCACCGGCGTCAACACCCTCGCTCGTATTCGACCTGGTCAAGGGGGTTCCCATCGCCGAAGTCAAAGGTACGGGCGGTTCCGCACTCGGTGAAGCCACACTTGCCGTAGAAGCGACGGGATCGTGGGGTGTCGCGCAGTGTCCACAGGTGCACCTGGGCGAAACCGTCGTCGCTCAGGGAGCGCAGCGTCTCGGTCATCAGTGCGGCGGCGACCCCGCTGCCCCAGCTGTCGGGGTGGCTGTAGAAGGTGAGGATCTCGGCGAGGCCCGGCCGAGTCGAGGACGGACCGTAGGCGGACATTGCCAGCGGACGGCTCTCACCTTCGGCCAGCAGGATCGTCGCCGCTCCCTCCGCGATCCTCTGGTGCCATCGCGTCCGCCTGCTCTGGACCGCACGCGCGGCGAACTCCGGGTCGAAGAAGGGGGCGTAAGCCGCCTCCCAGGCTGCGGCGTGGATCTCACCGAGGACGTCCCCGTCGCGGGCGTCGGCGCGACGAACGTTGAACATCCGGTCACTCTATCCGGGACACGTTCGGCGTGTCCCAGGGGCGGCGGGCCCATGCGGAAATGGTGATCTGTGGAATGTCGATGAAGGCAGGGTCCTTCAGCAGGTCCGAGAACGCGGTCAGGTCCGCTTCGGTGATGAGCCCGTCGGCAATGAGGTCCGGGGCTGCCTGGGTGATGAGGGGAAGCCAGCGGTCCTCCTCGAGTCCACCGCCCATACGGCCGAGGTTCCCGGAATAGGACACCTCGCTCAGCCCAGAGCGGGCGAGGTGGGCGGGAAGGCCACGTGCCCACGTCATGTCGGCCCCGTGCTCACGGTACTTGCGCTGATAGGCGTCCAGGAGCCGCTGGATGAGAGGGAAGGGCGAGGTCTCGGCCGGAAGGTGATAGGGCTCCTCGACGACGAGCCAGCCGCCGGGCGAAAGCCAGCCCGCGGCCCGCCTGATCAGCTCGTCTCGCGTGGGCAGATGGCAGAACAGGTAGCGGGCGTGAATGAGGTCGAAGCTGCCCGGCGCGTAGTCCTCCTGGCAGATGTCGGCTTCCTGGACGTCGAGATTCGCGGCGCGGCCGGCGTTCAGGTAGCGGGTGTCGATGTCCACGGCGACGACGCGGCCGTCCGGGCAGCGCTCGGCAAGCCAGTAGGCGATGGATCCGGCGCCTGCGCCCAGTTCAAGGCAGTTCCAGGATGCTTCGATGCGGAGGTCTTCGATGAGGCCGATGGTGAAAGCGTCCACATTGCGCTGGATGGACTCCAGACGACCACGCTCGCCCGCCGCATCCTCTCCCATCTGGGCAGAGATGGAAGGTGGGTTGGTGTTCATGGCGGCATCTCTCTTCTGTCGTGGTGTGGGGGACGGATGGCGAGCGTCAGCATGCCTGATCTTGTACGGCACGGTGTCCACGAGCCGGCCGCGGGGCAGAGTGCGGCCGTCGACGGTGAAGCGCAGCCATCCGCGGCGTGCGCGGATCGCACCCGGGCAACCCCCTGCCATGTCCGTCGGCAGCGGTGCCGTGCGATTCAGACCTCGGGAAGGGAGGGATCGGGCGCCCAGGGGTTCGGTGCGGTGATGGCCCAGCGTTCGTGGTCCCGCCAGTCCCCGTCGATGTAGAGGTAGGCAGGCGAAACCCCTTCGTAGCAGAAGCCCAGCCGCTGGACCAAGGCCAGAGATGCCTTGTTCCCCGGCTGAATGCTGGCCTCCAGCCGGTGGAGCCGCAGGTCGGTGAAGGCGTGCCGCAAGGTCACGGCGAGCCCCTCGGTCATGTACCCGTGTCCGGCCGACGGACTGAAGGCCGCGTAGGCGAGGGCCGCGCCCTGGTAACGGCCCCGGATGATCGAGTTGATATTGACCATGCCGGCGGCTGCGCCGGTCTCCCGGACACGGACCAGGAAGCCCAGGTTGGTGCCGTCGTCGAAGCGACGCATCCAGACCTGGAACTCCTCCGCGGTCGCCGGCAGCTGCATCCACGGCAGGTGCAGTTCGGAGCTGGCCTGCACCAGCGTGCAGAACTCGTCCTGGTCGGAGAGGGTGAGCGGGCGCAGTTCGACCCGTGACGGCATCTTGAGCATGGGCCAACGTTAGAACCTGTGAGGGTGGGTCACCAGAGTGATCCACTACCCGGGGGTGTGGTCAGGCGCTCACCCCTTCTTGGGTGTCGCCAACGCTCGGGCCGACGATGGATTCGATGCGTGGCTGGGCGAGTGCGGCGTAGTCGGCACCCGAGATGGCCACTGAGCGGTCGAGGCGAGCGGCGTTGAAGTAGAGCTGTGGTCGGGCAACGACCTCGGGATCGGCAACGAGTTCCAGATCGGGGTCGAAGGCGAAGGGAAGCACCGTGCCGGGGACGGCATGGGCCAGTCGTTCAGCGGTGGCAGCGTCGCTGAATCCGACGTAGCGGGCGTTGAACAGCGAGCGAACGGCATCCAGGTCGACACGGCGGTCTCCCGGCACAACCGCCAGCACATGGCGGGTGGTCCGTCGGTCGGTCTTGACCCGGAGGATGATGCACTTCGCCGCATGCGCGGCGGGGTGCCCGCGCAGCGCGCTGACCGAGTCCGTGGTGCCCTCCGGTTCGTGGTCGATGAGCCGGTACGGCGTCCGGGTGGTGTCGAGCAGGGTGATCAGGCGCTGGAAGGTGTCATGACCGGGCACGCTTCATCCTCTTTCGCGGTCTTCACTGCGGTGGTGCGGTGGGTTCGTTCGATGGCTTGACCCCAGTAGGTTCCGGCGACCATGAGCACGGCGCCGAAGGTGGCCCAGAGGGTGAGCCGTTCGCCGCCGAGGCTGACCCCGGTGGCAACGGCCCAGATCGGTTCGGTCCCCAGCAGAAGGCTGGCCCGGGTTGCGGAGGTGCCCTGCACGGCCCAGGTCTGGGCGAGGAAGGCGAAGACGCTGCAGAACAGGGCGAGATAGATCAGCTGGGTCCAGGTGGTGGCGGTGCTGTGGGCCAGATCAGGCAGGTGGGTGATGGCGGGTGGCAGGAACAGGATCGAGCCGACGACTGTCTGGGCGGTCGTCAGGCGCAGTGGGTCCATGGAGCGGCCCGCCGTGAGCCGTCCGACGAGGACGACGTGCCCGGCCCGGACGGCGGCCGCGACGAGGATCAGCACGTCTCCGAGCCGCGGTGCGTGCAGCCCGGTGCTCGAGGTGAGCAGCGCGACGGCCAGCACACACAGTCCGGCGGCGAGGAAGAACGCCCCTGGCAGCCGACGGCTGCCGGTGCGGTCCAGCACCGGCGTCAGCACGATGGTCAGGCTGATGATCAGCCCGGCATTGGCGGCGCTGGTGTGCGCCACCCCGTAGGTCTCCAGCACGAGCACCGCCGCTTGTGTGACTCCCAGCAGCGACCCGACACGGATCTCCGCTCGGGTCCAGCGGCGCGCCTGACGGCGGGAGGCGACCAGGGCCGCGCACGCGAGTGCGGAGATCCCATATCGGGCGAACAGCACCGCCATGACCGGGAGCGCGACGGTGGCCGTTTTGGCTGCGAGATAGCTGGATCCCCAGACCAACGCGACCAGCAGGAGTACCGCATCGGTACGGCGGGCAACAGGCATGCCCCCACGCTGCACCCTCAGAACGTTGAAGACCATGACCAACTTCTAAATCTGATCTTTAGCAGCACTACAATGTCAGGATGGATGAAAGGCAGCTCCGGATCCTGCGCGAACTGGGAGATCTGGGCAGCGTCAGTGCGGTCGCCGAGGCACTGCACGTGACGCCGTCCGCGATTTCACAGCAGCTTCGGCTGCTGCAGCGCTCGATCCCCGTCCCGCTCACCGAACGCGCCGGACGCCGGGTGGTGCTGACCGACGCCGGGCAGGCCTTGGCCGCGGCCGCCATCGAGGTGGAGACCGCGCTGGCACGGGCACGCCACACCATCACCGACTTCGTCGGCCAACCCGACGGCGTCGTATCGGTGGCCGCCTTTCACAGTGCCGCCTCCGCGTTCTTCCCGCTCCTCCTACGCGGCCTCGCCGGCCCCGACCGGCCCCGCCCCGCGCTCGCCGACGAAGACGTCGCCCAGGACCGGTTCCCCGCCCTCACCCGCGACTACGATCTCGTGCTCGCTCATCGCCTCGATCACGCTCCACCCTGGCCGCGCACCGTGGCCTCGGCCACGTTGCTGCGTGAGCCCCTCGACGTGGCCCTGTCGGCCGGTCACCCGCTGGCCTCCAAGCCACTGCTTTCACCGCGGGACGTGGCGGACCAGCCGTGGATCACGGTCCATGATGGCTTCCCGTTGATGGCCACCATCGAGGCCATCGCCAGCGTCGCCAACCGCCGACTCGAGATCGTCCACCGGATCAACGAATTCGCGGTGGTCGCCGAGGCCGTAGCCGCCGGCGGTGGCATCGCGCTGATGCCCCGCTGGACTGCCCGCGCGCACCCCGACGTCGTGCTCAGGCCACTGAGCGGAGTACACGCCCTACGCCACATCGACGTGCTCCACCGGCCCGAGCGCACCGCCCGGAGCGCCGTCCGAACGGTCCTCACCGAGTTGCACCACGCCGCCACACAGATCCAGGGCCGCGACGTCTGACCGCGCCCGAGGTCGGTGTGCAGACCCCGGCCGACCTGCTCCACCTGGAGAGCGTCAGACAGGAACTCGACCAGGCGGACACCGACTCGGGCACCGGCGAGGCCGCATCAGCCCACCTGAGCAACAGCGCCTTGCGGGGCGGATCGTGACAACCCGGAGGACCACAAGTCCCGGCACTCGGCCGAGTGTTGCGCCATCAAAGAGTGGTTGTGACGTACTGCTCCGAAGACAACTCGAACACCCGCACTCGCCGACCGCAGGTGGGATTGACGGTCTCACGGACCGGATGCATCCCCAGTTTGGTCATGATCCGCTCGGAGGCGTCGTTGCCCACTTGAGCGATGCTGACGATCCGCTCCAGCCCCCGCTCTTCGAACCCGAACCGCAGAGCAGCTCTCGCGGCCTCGGTAGCCAGGCCCTGCCCCCAGTGTGAACGTCCCAGCCGCCAGCCGACCTCAACCGCCGGCAGTACCTCCGGCAAGAAGCCGGGCACCGAAAGGCCGGTGAACCCGGCCAGTTCACCAGTGGACCGCACCTCCACGGCGAACAGGCCGAAGCCCTGTGATTCCCACTCGCTCTCCCATGCCTGGACCCCGCTGCGAGTCTGCTGTTCATCACGGACGCTGCCGTCACGGATCCACCGCATGACCTCGGGGTCGGCATTGACGACAGCCATGGGCGCAACGTCTTCCTCGCGCCAGCGACGCAGGATCAAACGGGGAGTCTCAAGCGTGACCATCCCATCATTCTGGATCACACCTGACTCTCACACGGGCTGCGTCAGGGAATGTTCTGCTGCAGCTGCTCGTGGTGAGGCTGGTCCGGCCGACGGCAGCAGAAGGAGGCGTGGCCGGGCGAGGAGCAGTACCGGGCCGTCGACGGTGATGCCAGGCGTGGGAGTGCGGGGTGCGTGGGGGGGAGTTCATCGGCGGTAGGCGGTGGTGGCGACAGCGGGCAGGAGGGCGAGGGAGAGGATGCCGCCGGTAAGGGCTAGGACGGGGTAGCTGGTGGCGGCGACCATGACACCGGAGGCCATGCCGCCGGTGGCGCCGGCGATGGCGATGGCGACGTCGACCACTCCTTGGGTCTTGGCACGGGTGGCGAGCGGGACGGTGTCCGAGATGATCGCGGTGCCGGACACGAGGCCGAAGTTCCAGCCCAGCCCCAGCAGGGCCAACGCGAGCGCTAGGGGTACGAGGGAGTCACCGGGTGCTGTGGCGGCGAGGACGCCGGCGGCCAGGAAGGTGATGCCGGAGGCGGCGACGATCTTCATATGGCCGTAGCGGTCGACGAGCCAGCCGGTCAGTGGTGAGGGCAGATACATGGCGCCGATGTGGATGGCGATGACGAGGCCGGAGGCGGCGGTGCTGTGGCCGTGTTCGTGCATGTGGACCGGTGTCATCGTCATGATCGCAGCCATGACGAGCTGGCTGAGGACCATGACGAGCGCACCGAAGACGACGGCTCTGCGGCCTTCCCGAGTGTCCGCGGCGTCTACGGCGGTCGCGTCGGCGGCCCTGGTGTCCTTCGACATGGCGAGGCTGCGAGCCAGGAGCAGCGGATCGGGCCGCAGCCAGATGGCGAGGACCAGGGCGGCCAGGGCGTAGGCGATGCCGGAGAGGATGAAGAGTCCAGCGAGGTTGGGCACGCCGAGGGTTTCCGCGAGATGGCCGGTGGGGGCCGCGAGGTTGGGTCCGGCGACACCGCCGAGAGTGGTGGCGACCAGGACGGTTGAGACAGCGCGGCCGCGGTGGTCGGGCGTGGCGAGGTCGGCTCCGGCGTATCGGGCCTGGAGGTTGGTGGCGGTTCCGGCGCCGTAGACGAAAAGGGCGGTGAACAGCAGGACGGGGTTGTCCAGGATGACGGCCGTGATGACGCCTGCGGAGCCGATGGCGCCGGTGAGGTAGCCGGCGGCGAGGCCGGGGCGTCGGCCACGGGATTGGGAGATGCGGCCGACGGCGATGGCGGCGAGAGCGGAGCCGGCGGTGAACAGGGCGCTGGGCAGTCCCGCGAGGCTGGTGGAGCCGAGCATGTCCTGGGCAAGGAGGGCGCCGACGGTGGCGCCGGCGGCGAGGCCCGCGCCGCTGAGGATCTGAGAGGCGATCAGGACGCGCAGGATGCGGGGCTGGGCCTGGGCGGGGTCGGATATGGAGTCCGTCGTGCCGCCGGGAGCGATGCTGGTCATGTCTCTTTCCGGAGTGTCGGTGAATGGCGTTGGCCTGGGGCTACCGCCGCGGTGCCGGGTGGGTAACGCTTCGGGCCGGTGCACGGGGTGGGGGCTGTTTGCCCGCGTCGCCGCGGGCAGCGTCGTCGCGCTGGGTGTACGGCCGGTGGAGGAGTACTTCGCGGCGTACATCCCGGCACGCTCTCCCCCGTCGCAGCCGTCCTCGCTGCCGGCCTCGGCCTCATCCACTGTCATCGCCGTCGCCATCCCCCCGCCTCCGGACTACTCGCTGCCCGCCCTGGTCCAGGCGGCACACATGGTGCGCTCGGTCCGTCCGGACCGCTAGCGGGATGCCTCCCCGAATCCGCGCTGCACCATGGATATTAATGCTCGTCGTCACGCATTAAGGATTCGGGGGTGCTGACACTCCGCGGGACACGGCGGGATCGACGACGATGACGGAGACGGTCACGCCCGACTCCGGGATGACCTGTCGGCGCCGATTGCGGGACTGGAGCGAGGCCGGGTCTGCGTCGGCTGCCGGCCCGGCTGCGCCTGGCCGGGAGCCCGACACCGTTCACGGCTGCCACCAGGGGCGCCCCGATGCGCACCGAGAGCCGCACGCGGCCGCGCCGCGGGCGGCCGTTGTGAGTAGCACATACTGTATCGCTGGGAAATCGGTCGACCACAAGATGAGCCACGGCACATATGACCAGGTGCCAGCGGACTCAATTCAGGGGAACATATATGGATCGCCGGAGATTCCTCGCGACCAGTGCCGGTGCTCTTGGCGCCGCCGCAATCGGGCAAGGCATCGCACTTGGCAGTGCAACGCCCGCCGCCGCCGACGACGGCCGACTGGCCGATTGGTTTCAGAAGGGCGTGACAGAGCGGGGAGGATCCCCCTGGACGGACGAAGCCCAGGGCATCACCTCTGACGGCAAGAACGGATACAGGTGGGTCACCACCAACGCGGACGCCGACCTCAGCTACAAAGGCATCTGGCGGCTGAACGGGGAATACACCCCGGACAAGTCACTGATCTGGAACGAGTCCTGGTGGCCTGACGGCAATACGAATCACCACATCGGCGCTCCGCAGCACGACCTGTACCACGGCAACATCTGGGTCCCTATCGAGCACGGTCCGCAGCCGCGAGTCTGGTGCGTCCCGGAAGGCCTTGGCTCCAAGGGAAACATCTACAATCTGGGCCATCCCAGCGACAGTTGGCATCAGAATACGTTCGCCTGGTGCTCACCTGACCAAACGCGTTCCTCTGCCCCCATCCGCACGACTCAGGGTGGCGGTGGCCTGCTCTACACGTCACAGAGCAGCGATCACATCATCTACGGCTACAAGATGATTCCTGGCGATGTCCTGCACGCTCCCTACATGAAGATCGCCCGGACGTCCCGGCTTCCGCACACCATTGACGGCATCGCCGGCGGGTTTGTGATGGAAGGTCGGCTCTACCTGTCGATCGAGCCCGACGACGGTTCATGCGAGGTCCGCTGCTACAGGTTCGGCCGCCGCAACACGAACGGTGTTGAAGACCTGGAACCGATGACGTACGAAGGTACTTACGTCGTTCCGGACACGGGTGACGGGCTGTTCGGCAACCCGCACGAGGCCGAGGGACTGTGCTACGACCCCAAGTGGTGGGGAACGGGGGATACGACTCAGGTCAGCGTGCTGATCCTCGACCAGCACGCGATAGGTGACGACTCGATTTCGATCCGTCACCTGGATATGCCGCACGAGGTCAAACCGGGGCCCGTCATCTTCTGACCGAAGGAGCGGCCGTCCGGTCCAGGCGTCGTGACGCCACCGGACGGCCGCCGCCGCCCGGACGTCAGCTTGCGGCGATGAAGCGGTTCACGATCTCCGCGAACTCGGCACCCCGGTCCTCCTGGAGGAAATGTCCGCCGTCCTTCACCACGGCATGCTCCTGGCCCGCGCAGCCGGGTACGAGCTTGAGGAAGACCCGGTCGGCACCGCGGGTGATCGGGTCCTGGTCACTGAAGGAACAGAGAAAGGGCTTGGTGAAGCTCTGAAGCGTCTGCCACGCCCGGCGGTTGGGCTCGGCGGCGGGATCGTCCGGGGACGCGGGCACCAGCAGCGGAAACTGCCGTGCCCCTTCCTTGAACGTCTCATCGGGAAACGGCGCGTCGTAGGCGGCTATGACCTCGGGAGCGAGCGCGGTCGTGCAGCCGCCGTTGACGATGTCGCCCGCGCGGAACTCCGGGGTTTTCTGGCTGAATTCACGCCATGCGCGGAAGGCGTCGCCTGGATCGCGGTCCCCGGTGGGCAGGAAGGTGTTCGCCACGACCACGCGCGCGAAGCGGTCGGGCGCCTCAGCCACCAGACGCAGGCCGATGAGCCCGCCCCAGTCCTGGCACACCAGGGTGATGCCGCGTAGGTCCAGCCGGTCGAACAGGGCCTCGCGCATCCAGTCCACGTGGCGCTGGTAGGTGTAGTCCGAGCGCTGGGCCGGCTTGTCCGACCTGCCGAAGCCGACGAGGTCAGGCGCGACGCACCGGTGTCCCGCCGCGGAGAGGACCGGAATCATGTGCCGGTAGAGGTAGGACCAGGAAGGTTCCCCGTGCAGCAGCAACACGGTCTCGCCCGAGGAACCGTCGCCGTCGTCGACGTAGTGCACCCGCAGCGCCTCATCGCTGCCGTCGCCCGCCGCCACGTCCGCATAGTGGGGCGCGAAGGGGTAGTCCGGAAGGTCGTCGAACCGCTCATCAGGCGTACGAAGACTATTCATGGGACGACTCTAGGGGGATCTACGGCCAGTGGAAGGTGGCCAACCAGCCTTCCGGCACACATCCATGAGGTCGAGAGATGGCAGTCGGGACAGTTCGGCGTCGGCGGTGCGCATCGCGGCGGCGTACTGCGGGGTACCGAGGACGGCCGTGATGGCGTCGGCGATCTCGGCGCGCGTCGCCGCGAGGTCCAGCGCACGCCCCAGGCCGCGCCGGGCGAACGCGGCGGCATTGTGGGGCTGGTCGGCGAGAACGCCCATGACCAGCACGGGCGTTGTGCCCTGCACCGCGTCGAGCAGGGATGCCCGGCCGCCGTGTGTGACGAACAGATCGGCGTGGCGCAGGAGCGCGGGTTGCGGGACGTGCTCGACGACCTTGATGCGGGGGCCGGTGCTCGGCAGATGCTCCGCGAGGCTGCCCGCGGACACGATCGCGTCGCAGTCGATTGCGGAGAGCGCGGCCATGATCTCCCGGTATGCGCTCCCTACGACGGTACCCAGACCGGTCATTGCGGTGGTCAGGGTCCCGAAGCTCACGTAGACGAGCGGACGGGAGGAGGAGGGCGAGCGGTCCAGCCACCCGGGAAGGACGGTCCGGAATTCCGCGACGGTGCGTCGGACCGAGCGGGCCGAAGGTGGGGGAACCGGGTAGAACCACTCGACCGGCGCGGGGGTGACCATACGAGGAAGCACGGGCGTGTCCTGCTCGTACTGTTTGTAGAGGGGAAGCAGTGCGGGCGCGATGTCGGTGTCCCAGAGGTCCAGGAGCACCGGCCCGAGGCCGTTGTCCGCTGCGAGCAGGGGCAGCCCCAGGACCTTGGCCGCGAGGTGCGCGCCGAGGTCGCTGCACTCGGCGATCACCAGATCGGGCCGTGCCCGTGTCCACGCGCTGAGCAGGTCACGGGCCTTCGCCTCGGCTTGTTCCGGCCAGAGGTCACCGAAGACATACCGGTTGAAGCGTGCCTTCCCCAAGCCCGTCCAGATCTCGCTCGCCGTCTGCTGAACGAGGGGATCACAGGTCCAGTTCGTTCCGGCGCCGTGGAACTCCACCCCGCGCCGCCGGGCTTCGCGGCGGAACATGACCGGGGCGTGGAGCGTGATGTGGTGGCCCTGTTCGAGGGCCGGCCGGATGACGTAGTCCAGCGCGGAGACATGTGAGGGTATCGGCTCGGCGGTGATGGCTATGCGTAAGGCCACGGACACTCCGGAGTTCTCGTCGATGTACGACGTGGTGATGGGATTGCGCCGCAAGGGGAAGGCACCGCACAGGCCGGATGCCCTCAGACCGGACCGGCCTCCAGCCACTGGTGGATGGCGAGTGCGGTGGTACGGGCGTGTTCCTCCAGCATGGTGAAGTGGTTTCCGGGCACGGTGACCTCGGTGTGCGGCAGGCTCCAGTCCGGGGCGGGTTCGGCGCCGGGCAGTGGGTCCCGGGCTCGTACGTACAGGGTGGGACAGGCGAGCGACCCGGGCTTCCAGCCCCTGAAGAGCTCGAAGTATCCGGCCATCGCGGTGAGCCGGTCGGGGCTGGCCGAGGCGAACTCCGCCGCCCGGCGCAGCATGTCCGACGTCATCGCGGAGAGCGCCTGGTCCCGGTCGCCGTGACCGGGAGGATAGGTGTCCACCAGGACGACGGCCGCCGGGGCGGCGCCCTCGGACTCCAGGCGCTCGGCCACGGCATGGGCCGCCCAGCCACCGGCCGACCGCCCCAGCAGCACGAGCGGGCCTCCGGTCGCGGCCGCGGCCGCGCGGACGGCGCTGGCCTGGGCGGTGACGAGGGCGTCCAGTGTGGCGGGCAGAGCCTCTCGGGTCTCGAACCCCGGGTGCCGCAGCGCGGAGACCGGCCGCAGCCCGCGCAGCCCGGCACCCAGACGTGCGTACTCCTGCGGTCCCGACACCGCGCTGAGCGCGGGGAGGCAGACCAGCCGGGGTCCCCCGCCGCCCGCTGTGAGCAGGACGGGGTCATGTGTCGCAACCGGCGCCCCGGTCCTGTCGAACACCGGGCGCAGGCGCGCGGCGATGGTGAGGAGCGCCATGCCGTCCCAGGTCTGTCCACGGGCACATGCGGAACGGAAGAGCGCGCCCAAGGAGTCCGGAGCTTCGGCCGTCCGCACCGGAGTGTCCGGCACAGAGGACACATCCGGACGGACCTGGGGACCGCTCACCGCTCCGTCGTCCGCCAATCGGCCCGGGGAGCTCGGAAGGCCGTCGGACGTGGCGCTCGCAGAAAATGGCTCGGCCGCGTACCGCCGCGTCAGCTCGGTGGCGAGCGCGCGTGGTGTCGGGAAGTCGAAGAGCAGCGTGGACGGCAGTGCCAGCCCCGTCCCTGCCGCGAGCTCATTGCGGAGATCGACCGCCGCCAGGGAGTCCAGTCCCAGGTCCGCCAGCAGGGCGTCGTCGTCGAGTTCGTTCGCCTCGTCCGCATAGCCCAGGACGCGGGCCGCCAGGGTCCGGACCGTGGTGAGCAGCATCTCGCCCTGCTCGCCGGGGGAAGCGGCCGCCAGCGCCCGGCCGAGTCGGTTCCGGTCCCTGTCACCCGCGTCGGCCGCGGGGGTCGGGAGCGGGCTCACCGCCGGGACGCTGCCGCGGAGGGCGGCCGGGGCGAGGCGGGCCGCCACCACCACGGGTTCGTCACCGGCCACGGCGGCGTCGAAGAGGGCCAGGCCCTCTTCGAGACTGAGCGGGCCGAAGCCGGAACGGGCCATCCGTTGCCGGTCCGCCTCGCCCAGGTGCGCCATCATGCCGTCGTCCTGCCGCCAGGGGCCCCACGCGATCGACGTGCCGGACAGTCCGAGTCGACGGCGGTGTCGTGCCAGGGCATCCAGCACGCAGTTGGCCGCGGCGTAGTTGGCCTGACCGGCGGAGCCGAAGGTACCGGCCACCGAGGAGAACAGCGCGAACAGGGCCAGGTCATGATGATGCGTCAGTTCGTGCAGGGCGAGAGCAGCGTCCGCCTTGGGGCGCAGCACCCGCCTCAGCCGGTCGGTGGTCAGCGCCGTGACGACGCCGTCGTCCAGCACACCCGCGGTGTGCACGACGCCGGTCAGCGGGTGGGCCGCCGGTACCGCGTCGAGCAGGGCGGCCAGCGCGGTCCGGTCCGCGACGTCACAGGCGTGCACGGTCACCTGGGCGCCCGCCTCACCCAGCTCCGCGACGAGTTCCCGGGCTCCCGGGGCGTCCGGCCCGCGTCGGCCGACGAGCAGCAGATGACGGACACCGTGGGTGGTGACCAGGTGCCGCGCCACCAGCATGCCCAGGGAACCGGTGCCACCGGTGACCAGGACGGTGCCCTCCGGGTCGAGCGGCCGTCGCGTCCGCCGCTCCGGTGCCTCCTCGGCCAGTGGCACCAGCTTCGGCACGTACGCCGTCCCCCGGCGTACGGCTGCCTCCGGTACCGAGGCAGCCAGCAGGGCGGGCAGGGCACTCCAGGAGTCGGGGTGTTCATCCACGTCGATCAGGGCGAAGCGGCCCGGGGCTTCGCGCAGAGCCGAGCGGATCAGCCCCCACACCGGTGTGTGCAACGGTACCGGCGCTGTCTCGCCGGACCGGCGATCACTTCCGTGACCGGCGGCGCCGTCCGCGGGGGCACCGTCGCCAACGGAGGCGATGGCACCGGACGTCACGAGGACGAGACGGGAGCGGGACAGGCGCGGTTCGGCGAGCCACTCCCGCACAAGCTCCAACGCCCGGTCCGCCGCCCGCAGCAATCCGGCGGCCTGGTCCTGCGCGTCACCGGTGGTCTCAGGCGGTGGGCACGGTGCCACGACGACGGCCGAGGCGGCATCGCACGCCGCCGGGTCGCGGTACACCGGAACGCCGGAGCCCGGGGGCGCGAGGGCGTCCACCGCGGGTGTGCCCGCCACGCCCAGAACCCCCCAGCGGGGCAACGTTACGGGTACGGACGGCTCGGTCAGCGGCACCCAGTCCGTACGGTGGAGAGCACCGGTGACGGAGTCCGCCGCCGCTGAGGCGGTACGCGGCACGGGCCGGAGCGTCAGCGAACGGACCGTCGCCACCGGTGAGCCCGTCTCGTCCGTCAGCTCCACCCGGGTCTGCCCGTCGGGCCCGGGGGCCACCCGAACCCGCACGCGCTGCACTCCGGGGGTGTGCACGCGCACACCGCCGAAGGCGAACGGCAGGGACAACCCGTCGGCCGCCTCCCCGGGCCCCCTGGTGACGAGGCCGTCCAGGGCCAGGGCGTGCAGCGCCGCGTCGAGCAGTGCGGGATGCAGGACGAATGCCGGGCCGTCCGCCTCCGGGCGTGGCGCTCGGGCCGCTTCGGGCAGTGCGACGTCGGCGTACAGCTCCTCCCCGTGCTTCCAGGCGGCGCGCATGCCGTGAAAGGCGGGGCCGTAGCCCAGCCCGCCGGCGGCCAGTTGCTCATACGGACCGGTCCCCGGACCGGCGGCGTACAGGGGCACCGCGGCCTTCGGCGGCCAGGACGCGTGCGGCCGGTGCTCGCCACCAGTGGCGGCTGCCGCTTCCCGGTCCGCGGTCGGCTGCGCCCGCGAAAGCGTGCCGACGGCGTTCCGGAGCCAGGGCCCATCACCCGCCGCGGTGTGCGGCCGGGAGTGGAAGGACACGACCCGTCGTCCCGCGTCGTCCGCGCCCGCCACCTTCGCCTGCACGACGACAGCACCGTCCGGGGGCAAGGACAGCGGCGCGGTCAGGACCAGCTCGTCCAGGACGGCCACGCCCGCCAACTCACCTGCGTACAGGGCCATGTCGACGAACGCGGTCCCCGGCAGCACGACCTCCCCGGCCACCCTGTGGTCGGCGAGCCACGGCTGGTCATGCACCGAGAGCACACCGCTCAGCAGCAACCCGTCGTCGGCGGCGGTGCGGGTGCAGGACCGCAGGAACGGATGGGCGGTGTCGGCCACCGGGGACACGGGCGGATGCTCCGGGTCGGTCTCCAGCCAGTACCGGCGGCGCTGGAAGGCGTACGTGGGCAGTGCGACACGCCGCCCGCCTCGCCCGGCGAAGACGGCCCGCCAGTCGACGGGCACACCGTGGGCGTGCAGCGCGGCCAGCGTCTCGAGCAGGGCGTCCGCTTCCGGCCGCCTCCCGCACAAAGTGGGCAGGACCAGCGGTGCCGTTCCCCGCTCGCCACCGCCCGCCTCGCGCGCATCCGGGCCGTCCGGCGCCGGTCGCCGCGCGGCGAGGCAATCCCGTACCAGGCCGGTGAGCACCCCGTCCGGCCCCAGTTCCACGTAGTGTGCCGCGCCTCGTTCACTCAGGTGGGCCACCGAATCGGCGAAGCGGACCGGACGGCGGACATGGTCCACCCAGAACTCCGGTGTGCACAGCTCCTCGTCGGTCGCCGCCCGGCCCGCCACGGCGGTGACCAGAGGCAGCAGCGGCGCGGCGAAGGACAGCCCCCGGACCACGTCCGCGAAGTCGGCCAGCACGGGGTCCATCCGAGCGGAGTGGAAGGCATGGCCGACCCGCAGCGGTGTCACCGAACGGCCCCGCTCCCGGAAGTGTGCGGCGGTCTCCCGCACCTCGGCCTCGTCGCCGGAGATGACCACCGAGGCGGGCCCGTTGACCGCGGCGATCTCCACCGCGCACCCGGTCGCGGAGAGGTGCTCTGCCACCTCGTCCGCGTCGGCGGCCACCGCCGCCATCGCGCCGCCCGCGGGCAGCGCGTCCATCAGCCGGCCCCGGGCCGCCACCAGTGTGCATGCGTCCGCGAGGGACAACACCCCGGCGACATGGGCTGCCGTCACCTCGCCCACCGAATGCCCGGCCACCAGACCGGGGCGTACCCCCCATGCCTCGAACTGCCGGAACAGGGCCGTCTCCAGGGCGAAGAGCGCGGGCTGTGCGAACCGGGTCGTCCGCAGCAGCGTGCCCGTCTCCGTATCGGGCCCGGCGAACATGACGGTCCGCAAGGGCACCGGCAGCAGCGGGTCGAGCAGGGCACAGCACTCGTCGAGCGAACGGGCGAAGACCGGGTGCACCTGCCGCGACTTGTACAGTTCACGGCCCATACCGGGGCGCTGGCTGCCCTGGCCGGTGAACAACAAGGCCAGCGGGCCGGAGTGGCGGGACGTACCCGTATGGACTCCGGGCCGGTCGTCGCCCTCCGCCACGGCCCGCAGGGAGCTGAGCAGTTCGGCACGGTCCCGGGCCACCACCACGGCCCGGTGATCGAAGACCGCACGCATGGTGGCGAGCGAGTACCCGAGGTCCATCAGGGATGCTTCGGGGGCGGCGACCACATGGTCGTGCAGCCGCCGCGCCTGGTCCCGCAGGCCCCGCACGCTCCTGGCCGACACCTGGATGGCCACCACGGCCGGTCCGGAGCCCGTCGCGTCATCTGGCACCGCTCCGGGTCCGACGCGGCCGCTCGCGGCCCCGTCGTCCGCCACGGCAGGCGGTGCGGTCTCCCCGTCGCCCGGAGGCTCTTCGAGCACCACATGGGCGTTGGTGCCACTGATACCGAAGGAGGACACCCCCGCCCGTCGCCGGCGATTCGTCGCGGGCCACTCCACCGCCCGGGTCAGGAGCGCGATCCGCCCCGGCGACCAATCGACACGCGGGGTCGGCTCGTCGGCATGCAGTGTGCGCGGCAGCACGCCGTGCCGCATCGCCTGCACCATCTTGATCACCCCGGCCACTCCGGCCGCTGCCTGGGTGTGACCGATGTTCGACTTCACCGAGCCCAGCCGGAGAGGAGACTGCCGCGCGTGGCGCCCGTACGTCGCGAGGAACGCCTCCGCCTCGATGACGTCCCCCAGCCGGGTGCCGGTGCCGTGCGCCTCCACCGCGTCGATGTCGCCGGGATCCAGCCCCGCGTCCGCGAGCGCCTGCCGGATCACCCGCTGCTGGGCCGGTCCGTGCGGTGCGGTCAGTCCGTTGCTCGCCCCGTCCTGGTTCACCGCCGAGCCACGCACCACGGCCAGGACCGGCAGTCCGGCGCGGCGCGCCTCGGACAACCGGCTCAGCAGCAGCATTCCGGCGCCCTCGGCCCACACGGTGCCGTCGGCGGACGCGCCGAACGCCTTGCAGCGGCCGTCCGGTGCCAGCGCCCGCTGACGGCTGAACTCCACGAACGACGAGGGCCCTGACATCACCGTGGCGCCGCCGGCCAACGCGAAGGCACACTCACCCCGGCGCAGCGACTGGGCCGCCAGATGCAGGGCCACCAGGGACGAGGAACACGCCGTGTCCACGGTGAGGGCCGGTCCTTCGAGGCCGAAAGTGTAGGCGATACGACCCGAGGCGACGCTTCCGGCGTTGCCCAGGCCGAGGTACCCCTCGACATGTTCGGGCGTCCTCGTCAGGCGGCGGGCGTAGTCGCTGTACATCAGCCCGACGTACACCCCGGTCGCCGAGCCGCGCAGAGTGGCGGGGACGACACCGGCGTACTCGAGGGCCTCCCACGCCACTTCGAGCAGCAGCCGGTGCTGCGGGTCCATGGCCAGCGCCTCACGGGGAGAGATACCGAAGAACCCGGCGTCGAAGCGGTCGGCGCCGGAGAGGAAACCGCCCTCGCGCACATACGTCCGCCCCGGTCGCCCGGGGTCCGGGTCGTACAGCGCCCCGGTGTCCCAGCCCCGGTCGGTGGGGAAGGGACCGATGACGTCCCTCCCGTCGGCCACGAGCCGCCACAGTTCGTCGGGAGACGTCACGTCTCCGGGATAGCGGCACGCCATCCCCACGATCACCACAGGATCGTCCTCCGGCCGGGCCTCATTCCGGGTGGCGGGCGCGGCACCGGCCGGCGCGGTGTCGTTCCGTTCCCCGAGGTGGGCGGCGAGCGCGGCGGCCGTGGGAAAGTCGAACGCGACGGCCTCGGAGAGCGGCAGGCCGGTCACCGCCGACAACCGTTCCCGCAGCACCGTCGCCGTCAGGGAGTCCATCCCCAGATCCCGCAGTGCCGTGCTCGGCTCCACCGCCTGAGGTGTACAGCCGAGCACGGCCGCCGCCTCACGCCGCACCAGGGTCAGCAGGTCCTCCGGCGGTTCCCCGGCGGCCTCCACGCTCAGCGCCCGCGCGGGAAGGCCGGCGAGGTCCCGCCGAAGGATCTTCCCGGAGGCGGTACGGGGCAGGTCCTCCACCGCCAACAGCTCGACCGGCACCTTGAAGCCGGAGAGTTCCGCGCGGCAGGCGGCGAGGATGCGTCCCCTGTCCAGCACCCCGCCGGGTCGGGCGATCAGATAGCCGACCGGCACCTCACCGAAAACGGGATGGGGGCGTCCGGCCACGGCGGCGTCCACCACCCCCGGAAGCCGCCGCAGCACCGCCTCCACTTCCGAGGGATGGATGTTCACCCCGCCACGAATGATCAGATCACTCGCCCGGCCGGTGACCGCCAGTTCACCGGAAGCATCGATCCTGACCAGGTCACCCGTGCGGAACCAGCCGTCGCGCAGTACCTTCGCAGTGGCTTCCGGTCTGCCGTGGTAGCCGGCCATCACCCCGGGCCCGCTGACCCACAACTCGCCCTCGCCCGTGTCCCGGCCGTCAGGGCCCCCACCGACCCGGACCCGGGTGCCGGGCAGCACCCGGCCGCATGCCCCGGACGCCGTCGTCTCGCCCGGCGCCGCCATCGTGACCGGGCCCGCCTCCGTGCTGCCGTAGTGCTCCAGATAGGGGACGCGGCAGATCGCCTCGAAAGACTCGCGGAACCCGGGCCCCGCCGCAGCACCAGCGCTGACGCAACCCCGCAGCGCGGGGGCGCCCAGACCGACGCCGTCCTCGCCTCGCTCCTCACCCCGGACCGCGTCGAGCAGCGCCGAATACGTGGTCGGGACCCCACCGAGCAAGGTGAACGGGTCCTCCGCACCCCGCAGTTCGCCGAGCACACCGGACACCGAGAACCGGGGCAGCAGCACCGCGCTCGCCCCCACCGCGGTCACCCCGAGGAAGCACACCACCTGGCTCATCGCATGATGGAGGGGCAACGGCCACAGCACGCGGTCACGTTCGGACAGGCCCAGGACACCGACGAGACCCGTCGCGACCGGCGACAGGCGGTTGCGCTGGGTGGACAGGACGCCCTTGGGCGCGCCCGAGGAGCCCGAGGTGTAGAGCAGCCAGGCCACTTCGTCCAGTGCGAGATCGTCCCGGGCCGGCGTCCGCGGCTCCGTAGCCGCCAGCTCCTCGTACCGCAGAACGCGGCCCGCGACCACGGCGGGCCGCCCCCCGGCCGCGCCGGCCTCACCCGTGCCTGCCTCGTCCGCCTGATCCTCTGCGTCGCCGCCCTCGGCCACCACCACGGTCAGCTCAGGCCGGAACAACAGCGTTCGCCGCCGTGCCGGACAGGCGCCGTCGGTGATGAGCACCCGTGCCCCGCTGTCCTCCAGCAAGCGGGTCAGCTCCTCCTCCGAGCTCCCGGGGTCCACAGGCACGCCCACACCGCTGGCCCGGGTGACGGCGAGCAGGCTCTCGACCGCCTCGACACGGTTGCCGAGCAGTACAGCCACTCGGTCACCGCGCGCCAGACCGAGTCCCACCAGGTGACCGGCCAGCCGTGCGGTCCTCCGTTCCAGCTCCCGGTAGGTCACACGCCTGAGCCGGTCCTGGAAACAGATCTTGTCCCCGAAGCGGCGGGCATGGTCCCCGAGGAGTTCCGGCAGCGGTTTGACGATGTCGGCGTGCGTACCCACTGCCTGACCTCCATGAGTCGACCCGTCGTTGAGGACGACGGCGTGATCCACCTGGTTGCCTGCCGACGGGGACGGTCGCCGTCGATGCGCGCGCTGTCGATCCGAAGGGAACGGCCCCCGCCGGGGTGGCGGGGGCCGTCGGCCGGCGGGCAGCCGCAGGGGGAGTCGACTGCCGGCGCCGGGGGATGGAGAAGGCTAGCTGCGTGTCACCAGTCGATGGCGTCGGAGCTGTCGCTCTGCCAGAAGGTGACCTGAGCGCTGTCGTCGATGTAGACCGAGCCGCCCGGCAGCGAGACGGAGGTGGCGGCGTCCGAGCCCTTGAGGTACACGCTCAGGTCGGTGACCTTGGTGCCATTGGAACCGGAGCCGTCGGCGCTGGAGGTGAGGATACCCGCGTAGCCGGACTTGCCCGGCGCGAGGGTGACGAGGGCCTGCGGCTTGGTCTCCTCCGCGACCGGCGTGGCCGCCTGGGCATCGTCGAACCGCAGCGAGGGCCAGTCGACGAGGCTGCAGGTGGTACCGGAGTTGTTGGTCGCCTTCAGCAGCATGTGGTTGACCGGACGCGACACCTTGGAGACGCTCATCGACATCTTGTCCGGGTCACACGTGGTGATCTTGGAGCCGGAGCCGCCCGCCGTGCCACCGCTCTTGCCGCCCGCGTCCTGGGCGCCACCGCCCGCGGGCGCGTCCTGCTCATCGCCACTCTGGGAGTCGGAGCCCGTGGAGGCGGCGGCCGAGTTCCCGGCGGAGCCGGAGCTCTTCCCCGCGTCCGCGTCGTCGTTGTTGCACGCGGCCAGGGTGAGGGTTGCGGCGATCAGCGTGGCACTGGCAATGGCGGTACGGACGGTACGGGCGTTGATGGTGGCGGTCGACATCAGAAGTTCCCTGTGGGTCAAGTGGTCGTCTTGCGGTACGTCTCAAGACTGTGCCGACCCGCTGGCGTACGGCTGCTGTTCCATTGCCAGACCGCTAACGTCTCACTAACGCGACGATCCACGCCGGTCGGTCCCGTTCGGACAGTGCGTCGGAGTGGGGTGGCACAAGCGTCATCGCCACGCCTCGACCATGGTCAGTTCAGGGGGCGCTCGTAGACGAGGAACCCCTCGTGGCAGGCCACCCGGTCGTAGAGAGCCCGGGCCGTCGCGTTGTCCGCGTGCGTCTGCCAGTAGAGCTTCTCGGCCCCGGCCCTCCTGGCCGCCGAGGCCGTCGCGTCGATCAGTGCCCTGCCCACTCCCCTGCCGCGCACGGCAGGAGTGGTGAAGAGGTCTTCCAGATAGCAGCTGGGCCGCGCGGACCACGTCGAGGGATGCAGGACGTAATGGCAGATGCCCACCAGCGCCTCGCCGGCCCACGCGCCCAGCCCGCCCATCGGCTCCGTGGGGTCGGCGAACCGGGCCCACGTCAGATCAGTGACCTCCGTCGGCAGGACCTGCTCATAGAAGTCCAGGTACGCCTGCCACAGCGGTTCCCACGCCTCCCTGTCGGCCGAGGCCAGGTGGCGCACCTCTACCCCGAAGTTCGACATGCCCCTACCTCGCTCGCCATCGCAGCACATGGGGGTGTGACGAAATCAGCATCCTCAGCACCCGTGAGCCACGATATCCGCACGACTTTGCGATCGGAAGTACGGAATCGCCCCGGACACCTACCGCGGCCGCCCCATCGCAGCCAGCCCTGCCAGTCGCGGGCTGCGGACCCTAGGTGAAAGCACGTGGCCGCTCCGGGGCGCGATGACCACGAAGACCAACTGCGGCTCACGAGGCCACTGAACGGCGGCGCCGGTAATTCGGTTGCTCCCCAGCATGACCGCACCCAGGATGTCTGCGATCGCATGCGCGACCCGAGTGGAGCATGCGCTAGGGAAATCCCTCGGAACGAACCAGCACGCTCGCCCGTGGTCTACGATCCGCCGACGGATGCGCATTCCACGGTGAATACCGGACAGGAATCAGCACGTGAGCCGTACAGGCACCTTGATCGAAACTCCGCGATTGCGTCTGCGCGTGTTTCGAGACGACGACGTCGACGTATTTTGCGAATATCGTTCGCATCCTGATGTGGCCCGGTATCAGGGCTGGTCGGTTCCTGTGTCGCGCGAAGCGGGGGCGTCCGACATCAGAGAATTCGGAGGGACGGACCCCGCTGCACCCGGATGGTTCCTGTACGCGATCGAGGCCAAGGCGAGCGGCCTGCTCATAGGGGAAATAGGCGTCCACCTCCATGAGAACATGATGCAGGCGGACATTGGCTTCACCCTGGCTCCCGCTCATCAAGGTATGGGACTTGCCACAGAGGCGACGGCGGCTACCGTCGATAGTTATCTCGCACGAGGCTTGCGCCGCATCTCCGCGGACTGCGACGCGCGGAACATCCGGTCCGCGGCCTTGCTCGAACGAGTCGGGTTCCGGTTCGAGGGCCTCCGCACATCGAACCGCTACGCCAAAGGCGAGTGGATCGACGAGCTGTTCTTCGGCATGGTCTCCGAATACCGACAAGCCACATGAAACCGTATCGGCGATCGCCTCTCGCCCGACACCTCCAGCTCACGACCGAAGCGCCGGACGCCGACGCCCTCGGAATCCTCGCCACCCGCGGTCACACCGAGCGGATCCGCAACACCAACCGCATCAACCTGCGAGAACTCGGTGGCGAGCGGGGCCGGTACAGACGATCATGCGACGCATGAGCGATGAACCCGCGCGATGGACCCAGGCAACCGTCTACCCCGACATGTGGGCCGACCCGGACAACGACCCACGCCACAGCCAAGAGCCCGGCCCCGAGGGCGAGCTCGCGACGCTTCAGGACTTCCTGGCGGGGTACCGCCTGACCCTGCGCATGAAGTGTGAGGGCCTGGACGCGGAGCAACTCGCCCGGCGCTCCGTTCCGCCGTCGACGATGTCACTGCTCGGACTGATCCGGCACCTCGTCGAGGTGGAACGGGACTGGCACAACTGGATCAGCACGGGAGACCCACTGCCGAAGCTCTACGGCGAGCGTGACGCGGACTTCCACGGAGCTGTCGGTGAACAGGCCGCGGTCGATTCCGCATTTGCCCATCTCGAGCGTGCGCAGGCCGTGACCGATGCCGTGCTGGCCGAGCACTCGGACCTGAACGAACGCGTGGGGAAGGACAAGATCGCCATCCGCGAGCTGATGGTGCACAGGATCGAGGAGTACGCCCGCCATTGCGGCCACGCCGACCTGCTACGCGAGTGCATCGACGGACGGGTCGGCCAGTAACGGTGGCCGGGGCACCGCACTCCCCGGGCGACGCATGCCCAGAGCCCTGGGCATGCGTCTCCGTCCATGACCGTCCGACCGCGTAGGCTGCGCCGCACCAGGGCAGGGACAAAGGCGAGGGGGCGCAGAAGTGGCAACGGGGGCAGGCAGGCGATGGGTGCCCAGCAGGCGGGCGCTCATCATCGTGACGCTGGTACTCGCGGTGGTCGCAGGTGGGGGCTATCTGACCAAGCCGCTGTGGCAGCCCTGGTGGTATGCCGAGACACTGTGCGGAGACCATGTCTCGGGCGATGACCTGGCCGAACTGCTGCCCAGAAAGCGTCTGCAAGCCGGCGAGGACACCTTCGGCTCCGGCCATGGACGCCTCGTATGCGCGGTGAACGAGGATGAGGGGCACTTCGTCCTGAGGATGGAGGCCCAGACCGATCCATCGGACGTCCGGACGGCGCTGGGCATGGAGTTCACCATCCCGACGACACCACGGTACGTGTTCCCGCAAGAAGTCCCGGGCTTCTACGGCAAGTTCGGCCCGGTCATCATCCAGAAGTGCCCCGGGCCGGGACATGATTCCCGGGGACACAAACGCCTCCTGATCACCCGGGTGGTCAGCCACGGCGTCGAGGACGACGCCACACCCGCGTCGTTGCGCATCGCCGTGTCCGTCGCCAACGGTGCGGACTCCGAACTGGGCTGCGGGGCTGACCCCCTGCCGCTGCCCGAGCGCGTGGTCGAACCGCGCACGATGCCACTGAAGCAAGCCGCGGGGACGATGTGCGGCTGGCTGACACGTGCGCCACTGCCGAAGAGCCCTTCCGGCGCGGGGTGGAGGGTCGCCGCGCCCACGCACAACGGTGCTCCGATCACCAACTGCTCGCTGATCGACCCCGAAACCGGCGACTCCGCGCTGGACCTCACCGGCTGGTACGGCGGCTGGACCGACACGCCCTTCGAGACGCTGCTCGGCGCCAATGTGGTGATTCCGAAGGGGCACGACTCCCGTGACGCGCTGATGAGCGAGGACTTCGGACGCGCGAAAGCCCGGTGTGGCGGAGAGTCCGCCAACTTCCTCGCCTACGGCGATGGGACGGACCGGAAAGCACTGTCCGCCACCCAGATGCGGACGCTGCTCAATGCGTTCGCCACGGACCAGACGCGGCGGCGCGGCTGCACCGGCCTCGATGTGCCGGACTCGACCGTCCACCCCAAGAGGGGCTGACCGTCTCGGCAGTGCCGCGGCCCGGCTTCACCGGCGTGCAGCTCGCCCCTGGGCCATGTGAAACATCGTCAAGGCCTATCGCTCAACCCGCGGAATCCGCAGGCAATTCGCGTGCTCAGACGCGTAATCCTACGCTGTTCTCATGATGCCTCCCCTATAGAGGATGGGAGCGCCGCCGATCGGTCCAGCCGCCTCTCCGGTGGCGGCCGTCACAAAAAGTCGGCGAACCCAAGGGAAGGTACGATCTTGATCGCCAAGCGGAATAGATGCAGCGCGCCAGGGCTGATGGCCGCATGCCTCGCGCTCGCACTCGCCGCAGTGCTGCCTCTGCTCACAGTCCAGACAGCTCGCGCGAACAGCGCGGCCGCCGTGACGGGGCAGATTTTTCGCACACAATTGACACCGCCCGACGAGAGCGGTGACGCTTCCGCCCTGACATGGAGCGATGACTCGTCAAACCTTGTCATCGACCAGACTCCGTCCGCCGCGAATTGGTCCCTCGACCCCGGTGCGGATGGAAGTTTCCGTATCCGTAATGAGAAGGACGGGAACTGTATCGACTTCACCGACAGCGACACATATCACCTCGGCCCTGCAGCCTGTGACTCCGGATCCGAGCAGCAGCGCTGGTACCTGGAACTCATCTACGGGACCACGACGCTGCTTCGGAACGCCGCTACCGATGAATGCCTGGACGTCAGCGGGGAAAACAACGCTGACGGCTCCGAGGTCGTTGCTTACTCCTGCAACAACGCAGCAGCGAACCAGCAGTGGTCCCCCGGCCAGTGGAACGCTGCCATGGGCGACCTCCTCACGCAGTACTCCCTGAAGCGGTGCGCAGCCAGTGACAGTGCCCTCACGTGCACATACGCCCAGGAGAGTGACAGTCATGCCGCGCTCGGGCCTGAAAAGTGCGTTTCCACCCTCTACGACAACACAGACGGTGCCAAGGAAGCGACGCCGACCGTCGCCTTTGCCGACACCACGGGGTGGAGCAACACCGTGGGAGGCTCTGTCACGGTGAGTGCCGATTTTGGCATCGAGAACTTCATCATCTCGAAGGTCACCACAGCGGTCTCGGTCAATTATTCACATCAATGGATAGGACAGAAGACGACGACCCAGACCTACCCCTACACCGTGCGGAAGGGCGAGTGGGGCTGGCTGACGCGTGCGCAGTTGATGAAGACGGTGACCGGAACCTGGACCTTCTCGAACGGCGACGAGACGTGGAGCGGGGAAGGAACGTCCACCATTCCGGCAGTGGACGGCACGGATGGGGAGCAGAGCGTCGTCAAGCCGCACTCGTCCCCCACGCCCCCCACCAACTGCCCGACGGCCTGACGCCCCAAGCACCTCACGGTGCATGACATCTGACCGCCCCCGCTCCGGCCACGCGCCCGACCGGGGGCGGTCCACGCGTTCCTGGGGCGAGGACGTGTCACGGGCAGTCTCCACGAGCGAGCGGCTCTCCGCGACCAGAGTTTCACCAGTTTTCGTTCGCGCCCCGAAGAGGGATGTATCGCAAAGGGCCCGTTCAAGGACGCCCCGGACATGCAGGCTGCCCGGAAGGGCCACGGACGACGTCTGCCCCGTTCGCAATTCCATTACGAAGGCGAACACTTCAGGAACAGGACTAGGGAATTTCCTCCTTCCCGCCTGTTCCCGGCATGTACCCAGACTGCTAATCTCCGAACCGGTCAGTAATAGGGCATCACTCTTCCCCATCCGAACGGAGGTGAAGCAACATGCTGAGTTTCTCCAGCCAGGTCGGCAGCACCGCCACCGGTGGCGCGTTCGTCCAGGTCGCTCCCGGCGCCAGCACCACATGCGGCGGCGGCAACTGCTCCTGCACGTCCTGCTGTAGCTGGTAGGCAAACCGTCGGGCGGGGCAGCCTGGCGGTTCCGCCCGACTCATCCGCGGGACACACGTCACCGCATATCAATCTCGATACCACTCCTTGAGTGAAGGGCCCGAGGATGTCACTCAAAGACTCCCAAGAAGCCGTCTCCGAATACCTGGATCAACAAAGCCATTTAGCGACGACGGGAGCATTCGGGCAGCAGCACACCTCGGTCTCCGTTTACAGCGGGAGCACGGTGGTGCGAGCGCCGGAGGCAGTGGTGCGGGGCCGGTGGAGCCCGGCCATGGAGGGGTTCGTCGGTGAGGAGCTCCTGCTCAACCACCGCCGGAGCGGCCGTGACCTGGGCATGCAGCTCGGTGTCTCGCGCTACTACGCCCATGATGCCGTGCTCTCCAGCGCGCACAGCGATCTGCGGGAGCGGGAGGACCGCGCCCTCGCGCTTCCGGGACCTCGCCGGCTGAAGGGCGGACTCACCTCGGTCGTGGAAGGCCGGCGCAGTGGCCGGCAGTTCTCGGGGCGGTCGGCGTCGCTCGACGAGCTGGCCACCGTGCTCTGGCACGGACAGGGCGTCACGGGCAGCCTGCCGGTCCCGACCGCCCAGGACGCCGATGCCGCGGTGTCGCTGCGCACCGTGCCGTCCGGCGGCGGCCTCTACCCGGTCCGGCTCGTGGTCCTCGCACAGCACGTCAAGGGGCTGGAACCGGGGGCGTACGAGTACCAGCCGCAGAGCCACACCCTGTACCCCGTGCACCGGACCCCCGCCCCGGTCGACCTGTCCGCGCAGCTGTGGACGGCGGACGTGGAGCTGGACAAGGTGGCCTTCGCGCTCGTGTACGTCTACGACCTCTACGTCAATTCGCAGAAATACGGCGACAGCGGGGTCGTCTTCGCCCTGATCGAAGTCGGCGGGATCTCCCAGAACATCCATCTGGCCCGCACCGCGCTCGGCCTGATCGCCTGCGACCAGGGCGGATACAACAAGCAGAGCCTCGAGAAGACGCTGGGGTTCGACGGTACGTCACGCCATGTCGTCCATTTCACGCTCATGGGACACGGAGAGGTCTGAGAACCCGCAATGACCGTTGCAGCTTCCGAGCCGGGAATCGTCCTGGCAACTTCCGTGCGGCTTCTGGCCGTCGAGCCGGGCGTCATCCGACTCCGCTGGGGGATATGGAACTTCTCCGAGGTGACCGTCGATCTGCGCGCGGAATCCCCGGGGGTCCGTGCCGCCATGACCGCGCTCTTCGACACGCTGGCCGCGGGCGAAACGGCCGACGGGACCTTCGACGGCGTCACAGGGCTCTCCCCCGTCGAGCGCGCGAACCTGAAGCTGGCGGTGACCGAGCTGCGGCAGGCCGGCTTCCTCGCCTACGACCGCCCCTCCGAACACGGCGCCGAGATGGCGCGGGCGCTGCTCGGGAACCTGGATCTCTTCGGTGCCGCCGAGTCGTCCAGGGCCACGGTGGCCTTCGTGGCCGACTCCCCCAGTGCCACCGCCTATGTGTCCCGTCAGGCCGAATCCCTCGGCAATCCGGTGGAGCTGCTGCCCGCCGAGTTCCTGGCCGAGCTGGGCGATGCCGATCTCACCTCCGGGATGGGGGGCCTGGCGGCGGCGGACACGCTCAAACGGCTGAGCGGGTACGTCGAGCACTGCGACTCGCTGATCGTCTCCATCAGCCAGGCCTCGATCCTGACACTGCGCAATCTCAACCGCCTCGCCTGTCATCTTGAGAAGCCGGTACTGGTGGGGCTGATCGACGGCCCGTTCGCCACGGTGGTCGGGGCCGAGAGCCCGCGCACCGGCTGTCTGGAGTGCTTCGAGCAGCGCTCACTCGCCCGTCTGGAAGACCACATCGGCTACCACGCGTTCGTCGGGGCCAACGTGCCCAAGGCGAACAGCGGGCCGAGCGGAGTCGAGTGGCTGCTGTGCGCGTTCCTTGTCAACGAGGCCGTCCTGTTGCGCTCGCTGGGCACCTCCCGCTTCCTCGGCCGTGCGCTGAGCATCTACCTGCCGACGTACGAGATGCAGGCTCAGGACGTCCTGCGCATCGGCACCTGCCCGGCCTGCGGACATGTCTCGCGGGACATCGTCGAAGAGATCAACTTCAGTAGCCGGGTCGTCATCGACCGCCATGTCCGCAACGCGCTCGGGGGAACGCGATGAGCCCCATCACGACCCGCGGCTACCCGGGGATGACCACCGCGCTCGACCGGTACGCGCGGATCGGTGGCAACCAGGGCGGGATCCTTCCCGGCATGCTGGTCTCCCCCGCCGCGGTCGCGGGCGAGCCCAACCTGCGGTCGGCGACCGCGGCGATGCCCCAGTACCACCGGCTGGCGCTGCAGGACCCCCATATGCAGATGCAGTACCACCTCGCCGGCTACGGGTCGACCAACGAGGAGGCGGTGACCCGGCTGACCGGCGAGTCGGTCGAGCGGTACGCCGCAATGATGGCGATGCCGCTCTTCCAGCACCGCATCGAGTACGCCTCCTACCGTTCGCTCTCCTCGCGCCACCGCTGTATGCCCTTGGAACTGCTCGGCATCTTCGAACCGGCGCAACAGGAGCGCATCGCGGGCATGATGCACCGCTACTCGCCCGAGCTACCGAAGGAGGATGATGTCATCGCGTGGATCGCCTGCCCGTCGCTCACCCGGCCGGGCGAGGAGGTCTATCTGCCCGCGCAGCTGGTCTTCCTGGGCTTCCGCAGCAACGCCGAGTACGGGGACAAGCTGTTCACCCCGTCCTTCTCCACCGGCACGGCCGCGCATGTCTCACTGGACAAGGCGCTGCTCAGCGCGCTGATCGAGGCCGTGCAGATCGACGCGTTCATCCTCAACTGGTACACGGACGCGAAGGCCCCCGTCATCGAGCCCGACGCGGACGGGCGCGAGCTGCTCGCGGCCGCCGGACTGGAGCCGGACGGGCCGTACGAGGTCCGGGCCACGTACCTGACCAGGCCCGAGCTGTCGCTGCCCAATGTGGGCGTCACCCTGGTACGGCGCGACCGGGAGCTGCCGTACATCGCGTTCGGGCTGCAGGCCGATCCGGATCCGCGCCAGGCACTGCTGCGCGGCGCGGCCGAGGCGACGGCCATCCTCGCCATCGGTATGTTCAGCACCGTCTTCGACCTCCCCCATGTGCACTTCGCACAGAAGAGCTCCGCGTTCACGGACCTCGACTCCAACGTGCTGTACTTCGCCGCCCCGCACGACGCCGAGCGCAAACTCGCCGCCGTCGAGAGCCGTACGGCCGGACACATGGACCTCGGCTCGGTGAACCCCTACGCCCCCGACGACGAGTCCGCCATCCGCACACTGCTGACCGAGCTCTCCGCGATCAGCGAATGGGCGGGCTACCTGGACATCACCCCGCCGGCGCTGGCGGACACCCCGTGGAAGGTGGTCCGGGTGCTCATCCCGGAGCTGCTCAGCATGTGCCTTCCCGGCTTCCCCGCGAGCGGCCATCCCCGGATGCGCAGCTACGGGGGTGTGACGCATGTGGTCCCCCACCCGCTCCCTTGAGGGACTGGTGCTGGTGGCGACGGTGGCGCCCGCCGAACTGGTCCGCATCACGGGATCGTTCCGCACCGGCCCGGACCATGCCCGGAACCGCGAGCGGACCGCGACGGTCGGCGTTCCCCTGGCGTACCTGGTCGTCACCGGGCTGGCGGTCGCCGTCGTGGCGTCCGGGCACCTCATACCCGATCGCCTCGGCGCATGGCGTACCGGTCCGCTCTGGCTCCTGATCGCGCTCGGGGCCGGGGTCGTCCTGGTCGGGGCCGAGTTCGCGCTCGGGGCCGTGCCGAAGCTGTTGCGCGGGGAGCGGAGCCTGCGCCTCTCCGTCCGGGGAGGCGCTCCCGCGGGACCCGGCTATCTGGCGTCGATCCTGCTCACCGCGGTGGCCGAGGAACTGCTCTACCGGGGGCTGTGGATCGGCGCTCTCGAAGAATGGCTGGGCCTGCCCGCCTGGGCGGCGATCTGCTGCGCGGCGGTCGGCTACGCGCTCGGACACCTCTTCTTCGGCGGCCTCATCATGGTCCAGAAGGCACTGTCCGGTGCGGTGTTCGGGGTCCTGCTGGTGGCTTCGGGCAGTCTGCTCGTACCGGTGCTCAGCCACCTCGGGCAGAACCTGACGGTCCACGCCCTGGCGGCGCGTCAGGCGGTGGACCGGTGAACGCGGTCCCCTACGCATGCGTGTGCGTCGCGACGATCGGTGGCTGGCTGGCGCTCTACCGGCTGCCGTTCGGGGATCCGGCGCGCCGTCGGCGGGTGGGGCTGTGGCTCGCGGACCGGACGGGGCTGCGTCCGGACGCGGCCTTCGCGCTCTTCGGAACCGTGCTCTACCTGCTGCTGGGTGTCGTGGCACTGGCGCTGCTCATGACCTTCGCCGGACTCCCGGTCCAGCGGCTCGTCGGCCGGCCCTCGGCCGACGCGCTGCTCGCCCTGCTGCTCGCGGTGTGCGGGACATCGAGTCTGAACATCCTGTGCGTCTCGCTGCTGTACCGGGCGAACCCACGGGTGGACGTGCCGGGGGAGATCACCCGGGTGCAGTGGATCTCCTCGATCCTGGCCCTGCCCCGGCACCTGCACTGGGTGGTCCCCGCCGTGGCCGCGCTGGTCGAGGAGCTGGTGTTCCGGGGCGCTGTCCTGCTGGGGATCGGCGCGACCGGTGGCGGCTTCCTCTTCGCTGCGACCTTCAGCACCGTGCTGTTCGCGGTCGGCCAGGTCGTCCTGGTCTCCACCTGGGTCCAGGCCTATGTGCTGGGTATGTCCAGCCTCGTCCTCGGCACGACCGGCAGCCTGCTGACCGCCGCCACCGGGAGCGTCCTGCCCGCACTGGTCCTGCACATGTCCTTCGCCGGCTTCTACACCAACCTGAGCGCCACCTCCCGTGCGCGCGCCTCGTCAGCACCCAGGAGGCTGAGCCTGTGATACCGAAGAACTCCGATACGTCCGCGCCCCGGCCGGCGGCGGCCGCGGAGGACGGCCCGGTGGTGCGGGTCGAACACCTGAGCGTCGCCTACGGTTCCCTCGTCGCCGTTCGCGATGTGTCCTTCCAGGTGGGCCCCGGGGAGATCCTCGGTCTTGTCGGACCGAACGGCGCGGGCAAGACCTCGATCGCCGAGTCGGTCGGCGGCCTGCGCGGGCCCGTCCGCGACGGCTCGATCTCCGTCTGCGGCCTGGATCCGCACCGCGACCGGCAGACCGCCAGCCACCTCATCGGCATGCAGTTGCAGGAGTCGCAGTTCCCCAGCCGCGCCCGCGTCGGTGAACTGTGCGACCTCTATGAAGCGCTCTACTCCGCCCCGGGAGCCGCGGCACGGCTGCTGGACACGTTCGGCCTCACCGATCGACGGCGCAGCCTCATCGCCGAACTCTCCGGGGGTATGCGTCAACGCCTCGCGCTGGCGCTGGCGCAGGTCGGCGATGTGCGGCTGGTGATCCTCGACGAGCTGACCACCGGCCTCGACCCCGAACAGCGCCGCGGAACCTGGCGCGCCGTGCTCGATCTGGCCGCGCGCGGTGTCGCGGTGCTGCTCACCTCGCATTCGATGGAGGAGGTGGAGGCGTTGTGCGGCCGGGTCGGGGTGCTGCGCGGCGGCGAACTGGTCGCGCTGGACAGCCCGGCACGGCTGGCCTCGGCGCACGGCGGACCGGCCACCGTCTCGGTCGATGTCGACGCGGCTCCCGGCATCGAGCGACAGTTCGAGGAACTCGGGCTGACCCGGCTGACCTCCGGGACGGACCGGCGCGTCGCGTACGCGGCGAGCTTCCCCACGGACTACGACCGTGTCCTCCAGCGGCTGGTGGCGGCCGACCTGCCGCCCTCCGCGGTGAGCCACCGCGCGCCGACTTTCGAAGACGCCTACCTCAGGCTGGTCGGCATCGGCATCGGCACCGGCACCGACACCGCCGGCAACGACCTTGCCGGAACCGAGAAGGACTCCGGCACGAAGGACTCCAGCGAGAAGGGCGGCGACTGACACATGCAACTGCTCTGGCAGGTCGTCAGGTTCGAATCACGGCGCATGATGCGGAATTTCGCGCCGGTCTTCTTCGCACTCGCCTTTCCGGTGCTGATGCTGTGCATGTTCGGCGGTATCTACGGCAACGACCCCTCCAGCCGTCTCGACGGACGGGGCACGGTGGACATGTCGGTGCCCGCCTACCTGGTCCTGGTGATCGCGGTCACCGGGCTGATGAGCTTTCCGCTCGGGCTGGCCGAGTACCGGGACCGCAAGGTGCTCAAGCGCTTCCGCGCGACCCCCCTGGGCCCCTCGGCCCTGCTGATCGCCCAAGGGCTGGTGAACATCGCGCTCAGCCTGCTGGGCGCCGTACTGCTGGTCGCGACCGGCTGGCTCTTCTTCGATCTGCACATGCCGGACTCGGCGGGCGCGGCAGTGGCGACCGTCGGTTCACTGATTCTGGTGACGCTGGTGATGTACGCGATAGGCGGGGTCGTCGCGGCGGTCGCCCCCTCGGAACGCGCGGCGACGGCCGTGGCGAATCTGCTCTACTTCCCGATGATCTTCCTCTCCGGGGCGACCATTCCGCTCCAGATCTTCCCCTCCACGATGAAGGCGATCAGCGATGCCGTACCGGCCACCTACGCCGTGAAGCTCCTTCAGCACGCCTGGCTGGACAGCTCGACGAACGTCGCTCTCGACGTCGGCGTCCTGGCGGGTCTGCTGGCGCTCACCGCCGCGGCCGCCGTACGGCTCTTCCGCTGGGAGTAGCCCGTGTCCGCAGGCCACGTACCCGCCACCGCCTTCCTGACCGCCACCGGCCGGGCCCGGGCGACGGCCGATCCGGACAGCGCGCTCGACGATCCGTTCGCGGCCCGGTTCGCCGACCTCTGCCCCGCGACCATCCGCGGAGTCACCCGGCACACCGCCGGGACGTCGGTCGTGGTGGCGCGCACGATGCTCATCGACCGCATGCTGGCCGAGGTGTTCACACGCGAGGACGTGGACGTCTGCGTCAACCTGGGTGCGGGCTTCGACGCACGGCCCTACCGCATGGACTGGCCGAGCCACTGCCGGGTGATCGAGGTGGACTCCGCTCCGGTACTCGACCTCAAGGACCGGCTCCTGCCGTCGGCCGACGCGGAGGTCCCCGTCACGCGGCTGCGCGCCGACCTGCGCGACACCGACCGGCTCGCCGGTCTGCTGCTGCCCCGCACCACCGGGCGGCGCTGTGTGATCCTCGCGGAGGGACTGCTGACCTACCTCCCGGGGGACGCCGTGCGGGAACTCGCCACTTCCCTGGCGCGCCTGGGCACGGGCGCGAGCTGGATCTGCGATGTCCTCTCCACTTCCTCCGCCCGCAGTCTCACCCAGGCCTCGCGGGCCGCCGGGACACCGCTGGAGATGCACGGCCTCATCGACCTGTCCGTCTTCGACGCCGCGGGGTGGCAGTGTGAGCAGCTGGAACTGCTCCCCTCCGCACGGCTGACGACCACGGCGCCCACCGCGAGCCGGATGCTGCCCGACAGTGTGCTGCGGCTGCGCCACGGCGAGGACATCGCGCCCTGAGCTCCTCGCGGGAGGAGACGCACGGCCGGACCGCCGTTCGGGTCGGCTGACGGCGCGGCGTCGGGGCGGCCTTCTCAGCCGGTGGTGACGATGTGCAGCAGCGGGGCTGCTTGGGCCCCGCACCGTCGAGCTGTATCCCGGCGCCAGGCGGCGCCCCCCTGCAGGAGGCACGCCGAGAGCCAGGGGTGCGGCAGCAATGAGGAGAACTGCACATGATCACTTCACATGGCACTGTCACCACGCGTCCTGCCCTCCCGTCCCTTCGCGCCATGACGGCGGGAACACTCGTGACGGGAATGTCCCTGGCCCTCGTGCCGCTCCTGGCCGGTCCCGCCGCCGCCCAGAGCTGCGCCCAGACCGGCAACCAGGTGGTGTGCACCTTCGTTTACACCGGTGCGGCCGAGACGTTCATCGTCCCCAATGGAGTGACGCAACTGCACGCGGACGTCAGGGGAGCTTCCGGCGGCGCCGGAGCCAGCGATGTCAATCCCGGAGGCACCGGCGGCGCCGGTGCCGAGGTCACCGGGACCCTGACCGTCGCCCCCGGTCAGACACTGCAGGTCAACGTCGGCGGGGCGGGCGGTGACGCGGTGGAGACCACGCCCGGCACCGCAGGCTACAACGGCGGCGGCGGTGGCGGGACCTCGGACAGCAGCAGCGGTGGCGGCGCCGGAGGGGCCTCGGACATCCGCTCCGGAGCCTTCGACCTGCCCTCGCGGCTGATCACGGCCGGCGGTGGCGGCGGCGGAGGGGGTACCGAGGAGCTGCCCGGTGGTCCCGGCGGTGCTGGTGGCCAGTCAGGGGCGAACGGGACCGCCGGCACCGGCGCTGTCGACACCACCGGTGGCCAGGGCGGTGGCGGAGCGACTCCGACCACCCCGGGCGCGAGCGGGAACGGAGGCGTCGGCGTCCACTTCAACGGCGACAACGGCCAACCCGGTGCGCTCGGCACCGGCGGAACCGGCGGCGGCGCGTCGATCAGTGCCGGCGGCGGTGGGGGCGGCGGCGTGTACGGAGGTGGCGGTGGCGGCGGTGGCGCCACCACCGACGTGACGTTCTCAGGTGGCGGCGGCGGTGGGGGCGGGTCGAGCGCCGGACCGGCCGGAAGCACCTTCACCACCGGTGCGAACACCGGAAACGGTCGCGTCGCCCTCACCTACACCCTGCCTTCCCCGCCCTCCCCCGTCATCACACACCTCAAGTCCCACCCGAACCCCTCCAAGAAGGGACAACGGGTCCATGTGGCTGACCTCGTCTGCCCGGCCACCAACCAGCCAGGTCTCCCCCGGCCGACCGGCACCGTCCGTTTCACCGTCGATGGAAACCGCGTCGGTACAGGTGTTCTGAAGCCCGCCCGACGCAACTGCGGCATCGCCACCCGCACCCTCAAACACCTGACCATCGGTGCCCACACCATCACGGCGACCTACTCCGGCGATGCCAACTACTCCTCCAACATCGACAACCCCGAACGGCTCACCCACATCGTCAAGCGGTGCCGCCACCACGGGCACGCCCCGATCCACGGCAACCACGGCTGCGCATAACCGCGGACGTCCACGAACGGGCCGGCCGACAGCACAGGGAGCACGCCCGTGACTGATCGTTCCCACAGCCACCACGCATTCCTCGCCCCAGCCGCTTAGGACCGGCCGGGACACACCCACTTCCCACAACCGGCCCCGCGCCGCCAGAGATCGGCGGCGCGGCCGGCCCCAGCCCGAAGGCCCGGCGCCTCAGTGGCGTGTATGCGGCACCCTCGCCGCGCCACCGTCCGGGCCCCTCAGGAGGTCCGGTCGTCGGGCGCCTCATGGGCTTCCCGATAACACTGACCGGCATCGCCGCCGGCTTGCACGCCCTCGCTCTCCTACCTGCCGACGGCCCCACCGAGGCCGAGGTACGAGCCGCCGCGCAGTCCCACGGACTGGCCCTCGGCTACCTGTCGGAACGAAGTGAACTTCCCCCGATCCGCCAGGGGATCATCATCGGCTACGGCCGCCCCGCCGATCACGCCTACCCCACGGCCCTGGACGCCCTGACCGCGACCTTCGCCACCTGCTTCGCCTGAAGCAGACCGGGAGCTCGGTGCCCCTCGGGCACGAAGGAGCATGATTCGCCTGCTGAGCCGGACGGCCGGACGGACCGGCTCGGCGAAGGTGCTCCGTCATGGCTGCCGGGTGATACCCCCCGGCCGTGGACGGGGGTCCGACCGGCCCTGCTAACGAACCCGCTCTGCCCATCCCGCCGGCCACCGCGAGGATGCGACGCTGGTGAGGGAGAGTGGCCCGCAGCGAACATGCCGGCCACCGGAGAGGCGGTGGACACCATGTCGTTCCCGCTGGTCGTGGGGGTTGACGGGTCGGACGCCAGTCTGCAGGCCTTGGACTGGGCGGTGGACGAAGCCGCGCGACACGGGTTGCCACTGCGGCTGATCTACGCGTCTCGGTGGGAGCAGTACGAAGGGCTTCTGCCCGCCTTCGATGCGGGCCGCTCCTCGGGGGCGATCGTGGCGCAGAACATCGCCACCACCTGTGCCGAGCGTGCGGCGGCACGCAACCCGGATGTGAAGGTGTCCGCCGAAGTACTCGCCGAGGACACGGTGACAGCACTGCTGGCGGAGAGCCGGGAGGCGTTCGCCGTGGTCACCGGTTCCCGTGGCAGGGGTGAGCTCGCGGACGCCCTGCTCGGCTCGGTGAGCCTGGCCGTCGCCGGACGCGCCGCGTCCCCCGTGATCGTGGTACGCGGTGCGCACGGCAATCTGCGCGGGGAGTTCGGGCGCGTGATTCTCGCCGTCGGTGACGTCACCGAAGGGTCGGAGGCCATCGGCTTCGCCTTCCGTGAGGCCCGGGCGCGGGACGCCGCGCTGCACGCGGTACGCACCTGGTGCCGGCCGGCGCAGGCACACGGCGGACCGTTGCGCTCTCATGAGGCGAAGAGTCTGCTCTACGAGGAACAGGCCGCGACCGTGCTCGGCGAGGCCCTGGACGAGGCGGAGGGTCGGCACCCCGGGACCGTATGCCATCGCGAGGTGATCGAGGGGCCCGCGCACCGGGTGCTGGTGAAGCTGTCGGAGCGAGCCGATCTGCTGGTCCTCGGCGCTCTGCGCCGTTGCGATCGCTCCGGGATCCAACTCGGCCGGGTCAGCCACACCGTGCTGCACCGCGCCGCGTGCCCGGTGGCCATCGTGCCCCTGCGGGTGTGACGCGACCCGGTAGCCGGCCGGCGCCTCAGCGGTGAAGGCCGAGACACCGGCGGTCCGGGCGGCGGTCACGGGCGGCGGTCCTCCTCTCCTGTGTCCGTCCCGGAGGCCGCGGGGTCCGCGGACAGGAGCGAGGCGGTGTGGTCGGGTACGTAGGTCTGCAGATGCCTGGGAGGGCGTTGGTAGCCGGTGTGTGCCGGACGGGGAGGCAGGGTCAGGTCCGGAAGCCGGACCTCGCGGTACGGCACGGTCGACAGCAGATGAGCGATCATGTTCATCCGGGCCGCGCGTTTGTCGTCGGCGTCGACGACGTACCAGGGTGAGCCCGGCGTGTCGGTGTACGCGAACATCTCATCCTTGGCCTGCGAGTACGCCTCCCAGCGGGTGATCGATTCCAGGTCCATCCCGGAGATCTTCCAGCGCCGTGTGGGGTCGGAGATCCGTCGTCGGAACCGCTGGTCCTGGACGGCGTCACTCACCGAGAACCAGTACTTCCGCAGCAGGATCCCGTCCTCGATCAGCATGCGCTCGAAGACCGGGCACTGGCGGAGGAAGCGCTGGTACTCCTCGTCGGTGCAGAACCCCATCACGCGCTCCACACCGGCCCGGTTGTACCAACTGCGGTCGAAGAGCACGATCTCCCCCGCCGCGGGAAGCTGACCCACATAGCGCTGGAAGTACCACTGGGTGCGCTCGCGGTCGGTCGGCACCGGTAGCGCGACGGTCCGCACCACGCGCGGGTTGAGACGTGCGGTGACCCGTTTGATCGCACCGCCCTTCCCGGCCGCGTCGCGCCCTTCGAAGACCACCACGAGACGTCGGCGCTCGACCCGCACCCACTCCTGGAGTTTCACCAGCTCGATCTGGAGGCGGCGGAGTTCCCGCTCGTACCGGGCGCGGGGCACCCGTTCCGGCCCGCCGTCCTCCGGTGGTGCGCTGTCCTGCATGGGATCCTCCCTTCCAGGCCGCCCGGCCGGGCCTCATTCGTAGGGGACGACGGCCACCGGGCAGTCGGCGTGGTGGAGGAGGGCGTGGGCGACGTGGCCGATGCGTGGTCCCACGACGGGGCGGTGGGCGGGCCGGCCGACCACGACCAACGCGGCCCGCGAGGCCGCTGTCAGCAACACCTCCGCCGCGTGGCCGCGTTCGGCCTCCTCGGTCACGGGGACGTCGGGGTATTTCTCACGCCACAGAGCGACGGCCTCCACCAGCCGCTTCCTCTCCGCCGCCTCCCCATGCGATGTCTCCTCTGCCGGGCCCTCGGCCCGCGGCTTGTGGGGGATGACCGGCGGCGGTGCACAGGCCCGCACCGCACGCACCCCGGTGCCGTGTGCCTTCGCGGTGGCGAACGCGAACTCGATCGGTACGGCCGACCCCGGGGGGTCCTGGATACCGACGAGGATGTCGCCCTCGCCCGGCTCGGTCTGCACCGTGGCGTCCTTGTGCACCATGACCACGGGGTGATGGGAGAGCGTGAGCACCCGCAGGCCCACGGACCCGAGCAGGAAGCCGCCGACCGCGCCGCGGCGGTGCGCTCCCAGCACCACAAGCCCTGTGGAAGCGCTCTCGGCCACCAGGGCTTCCACGGGAGTGCGGGCAACGAGCTCGGTGGCCACCTCGACTTTCGGGTACCGGTCACGCACCTGCTGCTGTGCCCAGTCCAGCAGTTCCTGTGCCCAGAGCCTGCGGGCCTCCGGGGCCTGCGCGGTACGGGCGGTCTGCGGCGGCAGCATCCAGGCGTGGACCAGCCGCAGCGGGGCGCCCCGCCGAAGTGCTTCCTCCGCGGCCCAGTCGACGGCGGCCAGGCTCTCAGGCGATCCGTCCAGACCTGCGGTGATGGGTTGTGTCATGAGGATCTCCGTCATCGGCGCCGGTTCGGAGGCTCGCCACGGGGTCCGGGCCTCGCGAGCCGAGCACCGCCTCGCGGGAACTCGCGGCTGCGGCCAGCAGGGGCTTCCCGGGGGCCTCCGCAACCAGCTCGTCGACCATGGCCGGGTCGGGGTGGAGCCGGGCCGGCTCGGTGTGCGCATCGTGCACGATCTGCTCCGCCCAGTGGTTCTGGTCCTCCGCCGCCGGACTCTCGGGCGTGGACGGTGAGAGCAGGATCCGGACGTGTGTCAGCCGCAGGGCCGGATCGCGTCTTCCGGCCTCGTCAGCGGCGCAGCGGGCGGCGGCCATGCTCGCGGCCGAACCGTCCGGACCCACCGTGACGACGTGTTCCATGGCAGTGCCCCATCGTGTGGAACGTCCCCGGGAGCGTGAGTACCCCGAAACCGAACAACCATCCTGTATGTCCAGAACCAGCCTCACCCCCGGCTCCGCGCCGGCGGTGGCTACGCGGCGCCACTCGCACCGGTGTCATCGGTCCCGTAGGCGATGCGCTCGGTGACCGAGACCACCCCGTCCACGCTCCGGCACAGCCGCACGATGACCGGGATCAAGCTCCTGTCCTCCACCGATCCGTCCAGCGTCACCTCGCCCCGGCACACCTCGACCGATACGGCCGAGGGAGCCAGACGCAGGGTCCGTCGCAGCAGATCCCGCTCGATCTCGTCCTGGATCGCGTCGTCGCGGCGGAGGAAGACCCGCAGGAGGTCACCGCGGCTGACGATACCGAGGAGCTCATCGGTCTCGTCCACCACGGGAAGCCGCTTGATACACCGGTCCGACATCACTCGTGCCGCTTCGACGACCGACCACTCCGGACGCGCACACACCACGGGCGAAGACATCAGCTCCTCCGCCCGGGCGCCCCGCGCCTTCGCGCGTTCCCACGCCTCCAGGTGCGGGACCGGCAGACGGCCGGACGGGTCGGCCTCACCGGCGGACTTGCGCAGCAGATCGGCCTCGGACACCACTCCGACGGGGTGGCCGGCCCGGTCCACAACCGGCACCGCCGTGACGTCGTGCTCCGTGAGCAGCTCCACGAGCTCCTTGAACGGCAAGTCCCGGGGGGCCTTGACCACCGGACGTGTCATGAGTTCTCCGACCGTTCTGTGGTGCATCTGGCCCGTTCTGTGGTGCATCTGGCGGCTCCTCCCTCGGACCCACAGCAGCCTCCATCACCGAGCCTGCCAGCTCATCCCGGTGACCGGATGAGTCCTATGGCTCCCTCCCCGGTCCACTTGGCCCGCGAGGGGGCCGAGTGGCCCACGCACGGGGTCTCTACGCCCCAGGACATCACCCACCCGGGGTGACAGATTGGAAGAGGCAGGGAGGCGGGATCGATGCATGCGCAAGTCGGCGACCAACTGATTGTCGAAAGCCCCACCACAGGTGCCGCCAGACGAGACGGTGAGATCGTCGGGCTCCACCATGACGACGGGACACCTCCCTATGACGTGCGGTGGTCGGACTCCGAGCAGATCAGCCTCGTGTTCCCCGGTCCGGACGCACACATCCACCACATCGCGCGCGAACGGGAACCCGGGGCGAGGAGCGGATCCATGGGGAAGCGCGCGGCCACCGGTGCGCTCTCCGAGACGGTGATCATGGAGCTGGTGCGGGATGCCACGGCCGCTCCGTCGATGCACAACGCCCAGCCCTGGCGGTTCCGGTACTCACAGCGCCACCGTGTCTTCCGCCTCATGGCCGACCTCCGGGGCTCGCTGCCCCACAGCGACCCCGAGTTCCGGGCCCTGCACATCGGCTGCGGTGCCGCCCTGATGAATCTGCGGGTGGCGGTCGCACACGAAGGGTGGCAGGCGGTGACCCGGTTGCTGCCCGAGCCCGCCGACCCGATGGTGCTCGCCTCGGTGACGCTCACCGATCCGCTCGGGGACGACGACGACCCGGCGGGCCTGTACCCCGCGGTGCACACCCGGCACACCAGCCGCCACCCCTTCGCCGAGAAGGCGATACCCGATCCAGTGCGCCGGGCACTCGTCGACGCCGCGCGAAAGGAGCGGGTCTCACTGGACTTCCCCTCCGGCTGGCACCTCCAGTCGGTGCTGGAGCTGATCCTCGAGGCCGAGACGCGCAACCTCACCGACGCCGACTCCGCGATCGACCTCGCCCGCTTCACACACAGCGCGGACGACGCACGTCCAGCCACCGAAGGGGTCCCGGAGGACGCCTTCGGACCCCGCCGCCGGGCCGGCAGGGCCCCCGTGCGGGACTTCGCGGGCAGCAAGACGATCCCCGGCCGCGAGACCGCCGATTTCGAGACCTCACCCCAACTGGCCCTGCTGAGCACCTCGCGCGACCGACCCGAGGACTGGCTGCGGTCGGGCATGGCGTTGGAGCGCGTGCTGCTGTTGGCCACCCTCGAGGGACTGGCGACCTCGTTCGTCACCCAGGCCCTCGAATGGCACGAACTGCGCTGGCCGCTGCGCGACCCGACCTCGGGCATGGGTTACGTACAGATGGTGCTGCGGCTGGGCTACGGCCGCCCCGGCACACAGACTCCCCGGCGGCCCGTCGACGACGTGCTGGACATCGAGTCATAGCCGTCGGGAGTGATGGCACCGCCAGCTGTCTTGAGCCCGGCTCACCCGGCGCCGAGGATGATGCCGCGGCCGGCGTAGAAGCTGTCCAGCCGCGCCCAGGGCACCGGGGCATCCTGCTGTGATGTGTTCGGGAATCCGGACGGATTGTGGATCAACAGGTTGTCCTCGGTAGCGCGGACCGCAAGGACCAAGTGACCACCTGTGTGCGGAGGCTCGGTGTGGGGGTGGCGAATGGACGGGTGCACGGACAACATGGCGAGCCGGCCACGAGCCAGCACGGCGGGAATCTCCGCAGCAGGCAGGTTCGGACGAGCCTCGGCGAACAGGCCGAAGCGGTCACCGACCCAGTCGGCGAACGGAGCATAGATGAGCCCGCGCAGGCCATCGCCCTGTTTGACGTAGGCTCCGGCCGCCACGCACTCCGCCGCGATCTCCATCGGCGCAGGGGCGACATACCCGAAGTGTTCGAGAGCCATACGCAAGCAAGCGACGCCGCACAGCCGCCAGGACCACCACTCATACTCCTCAGGAGTGGAAGCTCCGTACTCGGCCCAGGCCGGATCCTCGCCGGCCTTCAACTTGCCGGTCACAATGTCTTCCACGAGTGGGGCGGAAGCCCACTGCGCGTAGTAGGGAACCGACTGCACACTGAAGGTCACATCGCCCATGATCATGGATCCTCACTCGTGGTTTACGAACACCCCGGAGCGCCGCCTATCGCCGATGGGGTGCTGGATGCGGCCGCCGCGTTCTGTGCCCGCGGTCAGTCCACCGAAAGCAGATGGTCCAGTTCATCCCTGATCGCTTCGCGCAGCGGGTCGTGCTGCGGGCCGAGGGCGAACCGCTCGTCGGTCCAATTGGTACGGGGATGGAGCCACACCGGCCTGCCCACCAAGTCGGCCGGTTCCCAATCGAATCGCGGCCATACGTGCGCATGCAAGAATCCGTCCCGCGTTCAACCGCCGCAGCACAGCGGGGTTTTCACCGCGTAGGGCGGATCCGATCCGATCCGAGCGCCAGTCATCAGCCATCGCCAGAACCCTTCGCGCGTCGCGTATGTGCGCCGCGCTCCTTTCTGCTGCGGACTTCTCACTGGAATGGGTGTCCTTCTGTGCTCAATAACTGGGTGATCCGGCCCACCAGCCTGCCATTCGCTCTCCACCATTGCCTCCTCACCCGGCTGCCGCAGCGTGCGGTGGCCGGACACCTTGATCAGGTGCCGCCACCTGCGTCCGCCTTCGGTGACAGGACTCCCCCGTGGAGCAGGCAGGAGCCACCCCGGCACGGCCCTGGTGGTATCCCTCTCAGGCTCAGGAACACCTGCACCCTGACTTCAGGCTCAAACAGGTACCGGAGGCGGCGGTCTCGACCGCACCACCGTCGCGCGTGAATGCCGTGGGGCCCGGACGGCGGTCCGGGCCCCACGTGGGCCAGTCGGCGGGCCAGCTACGCCACCTGGGGCATTGGTTCACGGTGCTCGCAGCAACACCCCTCTCACGCGGTATGGAAAAGGTGCCGGCTGCGATGAGTGAGTGGGAGATGTACATGCCGAAGTACCTGGTGATGGCCAGTTACAGCGTTGAGGGCACCAAGGGGGTGCTCGCCGATGGAGGTACGGGACGCAGGGAGGCCATCAAGCGGGAGCTCCAGTCCTGCGGGGGAACGCTGGAGTGGATGTACTTCGCCTTTGGAGAACACGATCTGTACGTCGTCGTCGACATGCCCGACAACGTGTCGATGGCCGCCACCTCCATCGCGGCACGGGCAAGCGGCGCTGTGCACTCCAAGGCTGTTCCGTTGCTCAGCCCCGAAGATCTCGATGCCGCGACGAAGAAGCAGGTCGACTACAGGCCTCCCGGCGCCTGAACCGGAGGCTCCGCGATCTCGCAGCCCGGGGGCCGAGCACTGCCAGACTCGCGACTCCGGTGACTCGTCGATCCGTAGGACGTTGTTCCGGCCACTCTCACCGGGGGCCCGGCGGTGCAAGCTGTCCGCCCACCCGACGGTGCGGCCGCCGACATCGCGTACGGCCGCCATCGCAGAACCCGCACTGACCTGCGAATGATCGGCGATGGCTGCCGCCACTGGATCCCCCCTGTCTCCCCATCTGCCACCCGCCCGCTCCCGGAAAGTGAGCAACTCTCAAAAATGATGAAGTCATCAGCACAGATGACACATCATTCTCTTGAGGCTATCGTCATCTGTGAGGCAGACGGTTACGAGTGCTCAGCGCCCGCGTGACCACAGGACGACATCACCTCAGGAGTGAGCAATGACGCGAGCCCGACCGGTCGACGACGTACCTCAGGGTCTGACCCCATCGCGCCACTCCCATGGGCCGATACACAGGGCCTCCTCCCGGCGGCGCGGCTCGTCCGCCACATCGTCGAGCCCGGGCAGTGCCCGGATATGCCCACGGACGAACCCACACCGCGTCGCCACACACGGGACCGACCTCGGCCGCGTGGACCAGTCCGCCACCCGCTCCCGGCATGACGAAACCGAAGGTTCGGCCTTCCCGCTCCATTCCGTACGCGCCGACCTGCGCGACCGATGACCTTCGCCACCGCAGACGGGCTGCGCAAGACATTCGACGCCGGTGCGCCGATCGCCGCCTTCCTCGTCGGACATGGCCTGCGGGGGACGATCGCGGGTGCGGCCGCCGCCACCGCCGTCGCCCTCGTCATCGCCTGCTGGCGTCTCCTGCACGGCCGTCAGATACGGCTCATCGGCGTGTCACTGGGCATCGTGCTCATCCACTCCCTGTTCGCCTACCAGACAGGCGAAGGACGGGACTTCTTCCTCCCGGACCTGCTGATGAACGGCGTGTTGACCGTCGCCTTCGGCGGCTCCCTCCTCACCGGCCGCCCCCTGACCGGACTGATCTCCCGCTGGTCGGGGAGCGAGGTACCCACTTGGTACCGCGATCGGGACAGGCTGCGGCTGCACCGCAAGCTGACCCTGCTGTGGCTCGGACTGTGGTGCCTGCATCTCGCACTGTTGCTGCCGCTCTACGCCGCCGACGCAGTGGTCGCCCTCGGCATCGCGTCGATCACGACGGGCAAGCCCGCCGTCCTGGTCTGCGCGGTGCTGTCCTGGCGCGTCGTACGGCGCGGCGCCGCCTCTCCGGCTTCCCTCTCCCCTGCTGTCGCCACCGCGCAAGACAAGGAACCCCACTCATGACGACCACGGTCACCCTCACCGGAACCGGAGTGCCCTATCCGGAGCCGGGCCGTGCCGGCGCCGGTACGCTCGTACGCCACGGCGACATCGCCCTGCAGTTCGACACGGGCCGGGCCACCACACTGCGCCTGGCGGAAGCCGGTCTGCGCCCCTACGAACTCAGCGCGGTCTTCGTCACCCATGTGCACAGCGATCACGTGGTGGACCTGCCCGACCTCACCATGGTGCGCTGGGTGCAGAGCGCCGTCTTCCCGGCCGGGCCGCTGCCGGTGCTGGCCCCGGCCGGCGAGGCGATCAGCTTCCTGAACCGGATGCTCGACCCGTACACCGGCGACATCGAAGCCCGCATGGCCCATGTCCAGTCGGAGACGCCCTCAGCGGCCATCACATCGTTCCGCGTACCGGCGACGCCGCAGGAAGTGTGGCGCAGCGCGGACGGCTCGGTGACGGTGTCCGCGGTCGGTGTGCACCACGAGCCGGTGAAGGAGGCGGTCGCCTACCGGATCGACACTCCGGACGGCGCGGTCGTCGTCTCCGGCGACACCCGGGTCTGCGCGGAGGTCGAGGACTTGTGCCGTGGCGCCCAGGTACTGGTCCATGAGGCGTGCCGCATCACCGCGCTCGAGGAGGCGATCCGCGGCTCCGTCTTCGAGAAGATCTTCGACTACCACGCCGACACGGTGGCACTCGGCGCGATGGCCAAGCGCGCCGGAGTGCCACACACCGTCCTGACCCACCTGATCCCGGCACCGTCGACACCCGAGGACGAGGCGGCGTTCGAGCAGGACCTCAGGGAGGGCGGCTACGAAGGAAAGGTGTCGGTGGGCCGGGACCTGATGGGCTTCGAACTCACCGGGGAGTGAGACAGGCCGGGCGGTTCGGGCATGGCCCGAACTGCCCGGCCGCGCCGGTCGCGGTCTTCCGCCGTACGCTCCCGGATGGCTCTGTTGCACGACGCATGGGCATGCCACAGAACTGAGATAGCCATCAGAAGTGTGACTGGCTATGATCTCCGTCATGCCGACAGCTCAACAGCCCATGAACCGACTCGACCGGCGCAAGGCCCGCACCCGTCAGGCACTCATCGACGCGGCCCGCGCCTTCCTCGCCGAGCACGGCATGGCGGAAGTCAGCATCCAGGACCTCACGGAGGCCGCGGACGTCGGCTTCGGCTCCTTCTACAACCACTTCACCAGCAAGTCGGAGCTGTTCCACGCCGCCATCGCCGAAGTACTCGAAGAGCACGGCCAGCTTCTCGACGAAGTCACCGCCGGCATCGAGGACCCGGCCGAGGTCTTCGCCACCTCGGTACGCAAGACCGCTCGGCTGATCTGGACCCACCCCCAGATGGCCCGGATTCTCGCGCAGACCGGCCTGTCCTATCTGACGTCGGAGAAAGGCCTGGTCCCCCGGGCGTTGCGGGACATCAAGCGCGGCGTCGAAGCCGGCCGCTTCCACGTCGACAACCCCTACGTCGCCGTCGCCACCACCGCCGGCTCCCTGCACGCTCTGATCAACCTCTGGCTCGGCAACCCCGAGCTCGTGGACGAGGCCGCCTGCGACGAGCTCACCGAGCAGGTCCTGCGCATGCTCGGCATGACCCGCCGCTCCGCGCACGCCATCGTCAACCGCCCCCTCCCTCAGGGCTGAGCCGGCCAACCCCGGCCCCGCCCCGACGGACGGGTGCGCCGTCGGCGTCGCTCCGGTCGGCGTGTCAGTCGTACGCCTTCATGCACAGCAGGGTCGCACCGTCATCCACCTTCGTGGACCAGTAGGTATTGGAGTCGTACTGCCCGTGGCGGCAGACATCGGCGCCACCGCCGCTGGCCCGGTAGATGTCGGTGACGACCAGGATCTCGTTGTACGCCGCGGGGACCCGCCGGTCCGTGCAGTTAGGGGACGACAGCATCGCGACACTGCTGACATCGGTTCCCTGGCGCTTGGCGAGCAGGCAGTCGCCCTGGTGGTACTGGCCGGTGAGGCAGAGCGCGGACCGCTGGCCGCTGCTGGTGGAGTAGTACGACCAAGTGGCCTTGGCCGTGCCGGAGGTGCAATTGCCGGTGGTGCCGACAACCTTCACTCGGCTTCCGTAGCCGCAGGACGTCGTGTTCGGTTCGTCCTCGCTCCAGTCGTACTTCGTGAGACCGCCGTAACCGGTGTCGACCACGTCCAGGCAGTCGCCGTACGACACCGCTTTGAAGGCGGATTCGGTGGGGTCGGGCGTGGGAGAGCTGGTGGTCGGGTCGGGTTCGGGCGTGGTGTCGTCCGAGTCGCCGTACGACGAGCCGGAGGAGGTGTCGCTGTCGGTGCCACTGTCCCCGAGGCCGTCCCCGAGGCCGCTGGATCCACTGCCACTGGATCCGCCGCTGGTGGACAAGGTGGTCACCCGCGAGGTGGGGGTGCCCTTGGAGGTGTCGTCGTCCTTCTTCTCCCAGGGCTGCCAGATCAGGATTCCGATCACGAGCGCGGCCACGAGCACGCCGCCCCAGCCTTCCGAGGAATCCGATGTCTTGGCCGGCTTCGACGTCGCTCCAGGCTTCGGGACGGTCTTGGGCGTCGAGATGGTGCTGGTGCTCTTGCCCGTCGCCGAGGTCTGGGTCTTCGCCTGCTGTAAGCGTTCCTGCTCCTTGCGCTTCTTCTCTCGCTCCCGTTCCTTCTGTTCCCTTTCCTTCCTCTCACGCTCCCTCTGCGCCTTCTCCTCCTTCTCCTTCCTCTCCCGTTCCCTGCGTTCTCTCTCCCTGCGCTGCGCCGCTTCCTTACGCGCAACTTCCCTGCGCCTGCGCTCCTCCTCCGCGCGGCGCGCGAATTCCCGCGCCTCCGCCTGCTCCCGCTCCTCGGCCTGCGCCCGCACCAGGGCGTCGCGCTGGCGTCGCAGGGCCTCCAACTGCTCGCGCATCCCGCTAATGGCCTCGTCCGCGCCCTCCGCGGTACCTCCGGCCTCGACCCGGGTCGGCGCCTCGGCGGCGTCGAAGTCCACCGCTCCCGCCTGGAGTTGACGGCCCTGCTCCGCGTACTCCTCGATCAGCTCCGTCCAGGGCCGCGGAAGCCACCGGTTGTCGCCCCGGCCCCCCGTCGTCCGGTCGAGATGATCCAGAGCCTCCTGGAGCACCACGGACGGAGCGGGACGCCTTTCGGGATCGACTTCCAGCAGGGGAAGGACCAGCGGTTCCAGTTCCGGCGGCAGCCCGCTGACGTCGAGCTCGCCGCGCTGGACGAGAGCCAGCACCCCGATGGAATGGTCGGTCTGCGCATACGGCGGCCGGCCCACCGCGAGGAAGAAGAGCGTGGCGCCCAGGGAGTACATGTCGGACGCCGCGGTGGACTTCCGTCCGCACGCCTGCTCCGGTGATGCGAACGCGAAGGTGCCGATGGTCGTCGTGGAGCTGGTGTGGTCGTGAGCGTGCGAGATGCCGAAGTCGATCAGACGGGGACCATCATGGGGCAGCAGGACGTTCAGGGGTTTGACATCCCGGTGGACGACTCCCAGACCGTGCAGTTCCTTGAGCGCTCGCGCGGCTTCGGCGGCCACCCACCGCACACCATCGACGGGCAGCGTCCCGGCGCTGACAACGAGCTCGGCCAGGCTCGGCGCCGGAATGAACTCGATGGCGAGCCAGGGGCGTTCCGCCCTGGGGTCGGCGTCGAGCACCGTGGCCGTGCAGGCACTGTCGACGCGCCCCGCCAGCTCCACCTCGCGGGCGAACCGCTCCCGGTCCGGCCTGCTCACGACGCCCTCGGCCAGGAGCGTCTTGACCGCGACGAGCCCGTGGTCCACGACGGTTCCCGTGGGCCCCGCGACGCCGGCGGGGGTTCCGGGCGCCTCCTGCCGGGCGAGATAGATGCGCCCCATCCCGCCGGTGGCGATCCGCCGCAGCAGCCGGTAGGGACCCAGTCGCCGCGGATCGCTGGATTCGAGTGAAAAGAGCTTCATCCCGGTCATGCGGCGTCACTCCTCATATGCGTCCCCCGTCCATGCCGTTGTCCGGATGTGCCGGATGGCCCGACGCGCCAGTGCGAGTGCCGCACGGCGGCGAACGGGCGCGGGCCGCGCCGCCTCCGTTGGCGGACACGGTTCGTCACGGCAGCGGAGGCATGCGTACGGCGCGGGACCAGTCTGATGTCCCCTCACCCGGCAGTGGAAGTGGTTTCTGGAAAATATTCCAGAACGGTTGACTTATGCTGGCCGAGGCGAGGACCCGGAGTCCTCCATTCAGCACCGTCGGACCGGGGACGTGTTCTCGATGAGCCCGAAGCAGCAGCGCGGCGAGGCCACCGTCGAACAGGTTCTGGACTCCGCGCTGCGCATCTACACCTCCTCCGGTGAAGCCGGCCTCACCGTCGGCACGATCACCAAGAGCAGCGGCGTCAGCGCCGGGAGCGTCTACCACCATTTCGGCAGCCTCCAAGGGGTGCTCAGCGCACTCGCCCTGCGCTGTCTGGGCCAACTCCTGGAGGAACTCGCCACCGCGCTCCAGGCGACGGCCGATGCGCGCTCCGGGGTCCGGGCCGTCGTCCGGGCCTACCTGACATTCGTCCGGACCCACCCGGACGAGGCCCGGCTGCTGCACTCCGCCACGATCGACCATGAGTTCATGTCCCGGGGCGATCAGATCCGGGACTCCCAGGAGGCTCGCCTGACACTCTTCGCGCTCTGGATACACGCACGTCAGGACGCAGGCGAGCTCGCCGCCCTGCCCGGACCCCTCATCGAGTCCCTCGTCCTCGGCCCGACAACGGCGGTCGCCCGCCGTTGGCTGACCATGGGAGACGTCGACATCGAGGAAGCCGCACGGACACTGCCCGATCGCATCTGGCACTCGGTCAGCCCCTGACCTGCATACGGTGCGAACAGGGGCACGATGCGGAGACAAGCCCGGACCACAGTGTCTACCGCTCGTGCGTGTGGGGGCGGAGGCGGAAGAGGTAGGCGGTGGCGGGGTGGGTGTAGGCGGCACCTCTGCCGGTGGTGTGGAGTTGTTCACGGGTGGGGTGGGGCGGGCGTTTGGGTTGCAGGAAGCGGTCGAGGTCGTCGGTGGTGAGGCGGTAGCGGCCGGAACGGTGGTGGACGACGGCGGCGAGCCGGTAGCGGGGGTCGAGGTGGGCGAGGCCGGCGTCGGCGTGGCTGTTGTTGGCCAGGAGCCAGCCTTCCGGGCGCAGGCAGCGGGTGGCAGGTTCGGAGACGGGGCCCGCGTACAGGGAGATGACCAGATCCCACTCGGCCGCGGAGAGATCCGTGAGGGTACGGGTGTAGTCGCCGGGCACGTACGCGATGCGGGGGTGTTCGGGGTATTGCTTGTGCCGGGTGGCGTGGTGGGTGGCGCCGGGGCCCTGGAAGGCTTTGGAGGCGCGGGTGTCGGCGTCGAGGTATGTGACGTCGGGCCAGATGCAGGAGGGGGCGAGGTCGAGGTAGCTGCCGGGGTACAGGACGCGGCGGGCTCCGGTGTGGGCGGCCACGGCCTGGTAGAGGGCGCTGCGGTCCCCGATGCGCTCGATGTAGTCGGTGAAGTCTCGCTCGGTCACGGAGGGATCCGGTGGGTCGGGGCGGTCAGGCCGGGTGGGCGAAGTGGATGGCGTCGGCAGCCGTGGCGCCGGCTCCGGCGGCGTTCATGGCGCCCTGTTCCCAGGCGGTGGTGAGGTCGCCCGCCGCATACAGGCCGGGGACGCTGGTCTGCTGGTCGGCCCCGACGATGACGAATCCATCGTCGTCAAGGACGAGGCCGAGGGTGTCGGCGAGGTGGGTGACGAGCGGGACCTGCCGCTGCGGCGGGGCCCACAGCAGGGTCTGCCTGTCGATCCGAGTGCCGTCGGCCATCTCCACCGCGTACAGCTCGCCGTCGTGGTGATGCAGCCGGGCGATCTCCCCTTGCACGAGATCGTTGCCCGCGGCCCGCAGGGCTCGCCGGGCCTCCTCCGCACGGTCCATACCGGGCGGGGCGATGGCGATCACGTCGGCGGACCAGGCCCTGAATCCGGTGGCGGCCCTCGCGGCATAGTCGGCGTCGTCGGCGACCAGGCCCCAGGTGCGCCCCGCGTTCTCCCAGCCGACGCAGAACGGGCAGTGGATGACGGTGCGGCCCCAGCATGCGGTGAAGCCCTCGACGTCTTCCGGGTGGATGTCCACGACGCCGGTGGCCAGCAGGACGGTCCGGGACCACGCCTGCGTGCCGTCGCCGAGCACCGTACGGAATCCGCCCTCCGGCAGCGGGGCGATGTCGTCGGCGCCGGTGTCCCGGCGCTCGGCCAGCCCATAGGCGTCCAGCTCGGCCCAGGCCCGCGCACGGACCTCGGCCGGGGTGGCACCCTCCAGCCCGATAACGCCGTGGACCCCGCGGGAGGCCGCGTTACGAGGCGCGGCCGGGGACTCCGCGACCAGGGTCCGGTGGCGGTAGCGGGTCAGGGCCAGAGCCGCGGTGAGTCCTGCGGGCCCGCCTCCGACAATCACGGTGTCGTACGGCGCGATGTGGTTCAAGGGGTGCCTCCAGGGTGGGCTTGACGAAAACGAATGACCAGCGGTCATACTACTGACCAACGGTCATTCGATCGCTTCCCTTCCCTCAGGAGGAAACGTGACGCAGCACACACGCTCCACCCCCGACCAGCCCGCCGCACCGCATATCGACTTCGACTGGGATGACATCTACCGCGGTGACGGCAGCGACAGCGCCGCCTCCGACACGCTCCTGCTGACCCCGGCCGAAAGTCTCACGCCGGGACGGGCCCTGGACCTGGGCTGCGGCGCCGGCGGCAACGCCCTCGCCCTCGCGGAGCGCGGCTGGCGAGTCACCGGCGTGGACATCTCACCCCGGGCCATCGCCGGCACCAGGACCACCGCCTGCACCCGCGGCCTGGACGACCGGATCGAACTCGCCGTCGCCGACAGCGCCACCTGGCGGCCCGAAACCACGCACGGCTTCGTCCTCAGCTCCTACGCCCTGCCACCCCGCGGCCCCGCCCGCACCGCCACCCTCACCACCCTGGCCGCGGCCCTCGCGCCCGGCGCGGTCCTGGCCCTGGGCGAATGGGACGAGGAGGCCTGCGACTGGGGGAAGCCCGGGGACCTGGCCACCCTCGATGAGCTGACCGAAGCCTTCACCGGCCTCGGCCTGCAGATCGTGCGGGCCGAACGCAGGCAGGTATCCGTGCACCAGCACCCCGGCCACGAGCGGGAGCCGGCCGAGGACCACGCCGTGATCGTGATCGCCCGCAGGCCGCATGACACCCTGGAGGCCACAGACTGACCGGCCGCCAGTCAGTCCCCACCCTTGAGGAGAGCCCGTGCCCGCGGAGAAGTCCGCATCAGCCCAGCCGACCGGACGCTTCCAGCCGCCGGATGTCCGCCGCCGTCAGATCCTCGATGCCACGGCCGGCCTGCTACTGGACGACGGCTACGAAGCCCTGACCATCAGCAAGGTCGCCGCCCGCGCGGGTGTCGCCAAGGGCACGGTCTACCTCTACTTCGACTCCAAGCAAGAACTGCTCGCCGCCCTCCAGGCCGAGATGTGGGACCGCATGCTCCAGCAGCCCACCGCCCTGCTCCAGCAGGCGGAGCTGACCTGGACCGAACGCCTCGACGGACTCGTCGCCGCGTGGATCACCGCCGAGCAGGACCACCACGAGCTCTACCACCGGCTCTTCCATGAACTCGGCACAGCGGCGGGCGAGGAACCCATGAACGCCGCCCGTGACCTGCTGGTCACCCTCCTCAGCGAAGGCCACACAGCCGGAGAGTTCGACGTCGCCGACCCCGAACTGACCGCCGACTTTCTCACCCACGCCTACGCCGGCCCCTGCCACCAGCACTCCGGCAACGACGTCACCCTCGCCGTCCAGGCCCTCTTCCGCCGCGTCGTCGCCGCCCGTCCAGACAGGTCGTAGACGCTCTGGAGAGGGCCGTGAGGAGTTCGACTTCGTATCGTGGTGCGGCAGGTTCTCGGCGATGGTGGGGCGAAGTCCATCGCCGTGACGTACTCGGGCTTGGCCATGTTCCCGGTGCCGGCACGGGCGGTCCTGCACCTCGCGCAACCCATCCTGGTGGGCTACGTCGCCGCCTCGGCCGCGGCGGCCGGGCCCATCTCCGACCGCGGCTGCCACGTCGCGGGCCGGGAGGCGGGCAGCCAGCCCCGCGCTACCAGCGGGCTGGCTGCCGATGTCCCCGGACTCAGCCGGTGACGACGCCGCTCTCCTCGATGATGACCTTCTTGGCGGGCGCGCCGGAGTGGCTGCCGAGCGCCTCGATCGCCTTGACGACGTCCTCGCCTTCGACGACCTCGCCGAACACCACGTGCTTGCCGTCCAGCCACGGCGTCACCACGGTGGTGACGAAGAACTGCGAGCCGTTGGAGTTCGGGCCGGCGTTGGCCATGCTGAGCAGGAAGGGCTTGTCATGCTTGAGCTGGAAGTTCTCGTCCGCGAACTTCGCACCGTAGATGCTCTTGCCGCCGGTGCCGTTGCCGTTGGTGAAGTCACCGCCCTGCAGCATGAACTCGGGGATGACGCGGTGGAAGGGTGCGCCCTGGTAACCGAACCCGTTCTGACCGGTGGCCAGCTCACGGAAGTTGCGTGCCGTCTTGGGCACCACGTCGTCGAAGAGACGGAAGACGATGCGACCGAGGTCCTCACCGTTGGCCGAGACCTTGAAATATACGTTGTCACTCATACCTCAGATTCTCCACAACGGATCAAGCTAAGTCGAAACAGCCCCTCCGTACGGGTCGACGGTGGTTCCGGCGAAACCCGGGCAGAGCGGGCAGGCCCGCCCCGCCCCGTCGGCTCACCGCTTGGCGGTCACCGCCCGATCGGCTTTATGGAGATGATCCTCTCCGCATCGCGGGAACCGAGCACGGAGAGCTTGGTCTCCGTGCCATCACCCCAGGTCAGCGTGGTGACGGCGGAGTAGTTGTTGCCATTTCCGTTGTCGGTGACGGTCCACTTCACCGGCACGTTCTGTGAGCGCAGAACGCCATCAGCGTTGTGACTCCGCTCCCAGTCCATCAGCGACTCGTCCAGCCGCGGGGAGAGGTAGTGCCTGCGGAGCACGGTCGACAGCGCGCCGCTGCCCTCGTCGTTCCTCGCGTCCTTCCGTGCGTCGATGTACGCACCGAAGAAGTCGCTCACCCTGGTGAGCGGAGAGGTGGGGCTGCCGGACACCTTCTCCGGGAACGCCTGCTTCGTATTGCCCTGGGCGGCCTTGGTCTTCGCCGCGGCGGCCTGCGCCGCCACCGGCTGCCGGTCCGACCGGTCCGCCTCGGAGGCGGAACTCGGCATCGCCGCCACGGTCAGCGACACAAGCGCGGCGGCTACTCCCCCGGTCGTCACCAGCTTGACGCGGGTCATCTTCTTGCTCATCCCCATGGCTTCCTCTCCCCGGCTTCCCCGCCCCTGCCGTGCGGTCCGATGGACCGTCCCGCCTGACGTGAAGCCCACAACTGCATGAGGCTGCCGGACGGACTCCGGCAGCGCTTGCTCTCAATGGGTTCACGTCCGGCGGCCCAGGAACGTTACCGATCAATTTCAGATCTGGCTGCGAGCCGCGGTGAATGCCTGTTCGGCGATGTCGATCTCGTCGAGCTGCTTGAGGATCTCGCCGGGGGTGCCCTCGCCGACGACTTTCTGAAGAAGCGGGGTTCGATCGAAGATCGCGTCGCGAACCAGGCGCAGCGGAGCGGGGGCGTGGTGGAAGACCTTGCCGAGCGCCCAGGCGGTCTGGGACTGGCGGGAGGTGTGGGGCTTGCGCGGTGTCTCGAACGCCTGGAGGGCTTCGGCGACGGTGGTGTGGTCGGTCAGGTCGCGACCGGCGAGTCGACGGCCGAGGAAGTAGCCGTCCTCCGTGGCCATTCCGGCACCATAAGCGGCGTACGGCGAGGTGGGGTGGGCTGCGTCACCGATGACCGTGATGCGCCCCTGGGACCACTGCCTGAGGGGCTTGCGGTCGCGGATGGGCCAGCTCTGGACGTGCTGGGGGTCGGTGGCGGCGATGAGGGACGGCAAGGGATCGGGGAAGGGGACGGCGAGCCGCGTCGCGGCAGCGTGGAGGTCCGTGGGCACGGGCGTGTCGACGGGGTGGGCGTGCAGAACCCACCACTGGAAGCCGTCGCGGCCCTTGCTGCGGATGGAAGTCCAGGCGCCCTGCACGGTGCGGCTGTGAGTGAGAACGCACAGGCCGCGGGTGGCGGTAGGGGGCTCCTCGAAGGTGTAGCCGCCGTAGAGCTGGAGGTTGTGCGGGCGGATCGGCGTCTCTCCCCATATGGCGCGGCGGGTCAGGGAGTTGATTCCGTCGGCCCCGATGACGACATCAGCCTCGTGGACGGTGCCGTCGGCGAGGTGCAGGCGGGCGGAGCGCGTGTCCTGCTCGATGCGCTCGACGCGGCACTCCGTGTGCAGGACACCTTCGGGAAGGGCAGCAGCGAGGCGCTCGTAGAGGTCGGGCCTGAGCAGGCCGATGAAGCCGCCGCCGTAGTCGCGGATGACGTGCTCGGGCAACGGGACGCGGACGCGCTGCCTGCCCTTCAGGTTGCGGAAGATGCTCTCGCACGGGGCGCCGAGATCGTCGATGTCCACGCCGAGCAGACCGAGTGCCTTGATGGGAGCCGGCCACAGGTTGAGGATGTTGCCTGCCGGACGCGCCTGGGAGTTGCGCTCGAAGAGGGTGACCTGGTGGCCGGCCTGGTGGACGGAGAGGGCAGCGGCCATGCCGGCGGGGCCGGCGCCGATGATGGCGACGCGGCCGGGGGCCGGGGCGCTCGGGGTGGGCGAAGGGGTCGGGGACATCGCGGCTCTTCTCTGCAAGTGATGGTCGGGGCGCAGGTCAGTCGATGGTCGTGTGGAAGGTCATGACGGGTTCGCCGTCGGTGAGGCCCTGCACACACGACAGGAACTTGCTGGTGTGGTCGTGGGCCATATGAGCGTCCAGCGCGGCGCGATCTCTCCAGATCTCCGTGCAGGTGATCTCGGAAGGGTCCTCCAGGGCGGCGGCGAAGGCGTAGCTCAGACATCCGCTGTCGCCCCGGGACTCGCGGGCCATCTCCATGGCTGCGGAGATCAACCGGTCACGTGCGCCCTCCGTGGCGCGGGCACGGCTCAGCACGATCAGCATCCGCCCTCCTCCTTGAAACCGTAGTGCGTACTACGGTTATTAGAGCGGCTGATGAGCGGCCCTTGTCAACAGGGGCGAGCAGGATTTCCCCGGCGTCCGGTCCGGGAGCCCGGCGAGCCACGGGACCGGGGAGAATGAGGGCATGGCCACCTCAGCAGCCCGCAGCGGCGATCTGGAGATCCGCGAACCCCGGCAGGAGCGCACCCGCCGGGCCTGGGCCAGAATCCTGGACGCCGGAGTGGCCCTCGTGGAAGAGGGTGGCTACGAGGCGTTCACGATCGCCGCCCTGTGCGAGAAGGCGCAGGTGCCGCCGAGAGCGCTGTATGACCGCACCACCAACAAGGACGCGCTGTTCCTCGCCGTCTACGAGCACGGGATCGCGCGGATCACCGCCGAGGAGCAGGTCTTCCGCGACCCGGCGCCCTGGGTGGATCTGTCGCCTGCTGCTCTCGTCACGGCGGCGGTCTCCGAACTCACCGCACTCTTCCGGCGCCACGCAGCATTCCTCAAGCCCGTCGTGCTGCTCTCCGGCGTCCATCCCGAGGTTCTGCGGCGCGGCCGGGCGCATGTGCATTCGCTCGCCGACGCCTTCAGCGGCCTCCTGCTGGAGCACACCCGGGAGGGGATCACCCAGCCCGACCCGGAGCAGGCTGTACGCCAGTGCTTCGCCACCGTGTTCTCCGCCTGCGTCCTGCGCACTGCCCACGGAGCCGACTTCGCCACCACCGAGGTCGACCATGACACCTTCACCGCCTATCTGGCGCTCACGGCCCGCCGCGCCCTGCTCGCCCACGACGGCCCGACCGCCGACAGCTGACCCGGGTCGGCGGAGCGCCGGCGGGAGCTGGGCGACGGCTGGACTGAGGTGCAGACAGGCGATTTGCACGGCGCTCCCTCTAGGACGGACGCCTCCCACCTGGGAAAATCTATGCGATGGATGACAGTAATCCATAGAATCCATTTCCCTGATTGCGATGGGAGGGCTCAGATTGGTCTCAGGCAACCAGGAGGACATTCCGGTGGAACCTCGATCCGCGTCCGAGCTCTTCGCCGCGCCCTTCGCGCTCTCCACCCTCGCGGACTCCGACGGTCCCGCGTTCCCCGCGCTCGTCGTCCCCGACGGTGAAGCGGTGGACCTCCGCGGCGTGTTCGGCAATCCGCGGCTCACCGTTCTGGATCTGTTGGACGGCTGGGACGAGAACCTTCCGAGGCTGCGGGCCCTCGCCTCGGACGAGACGCTCGCATGGACCGGCCTCGGCGGCCTCCACGTGTGCGCACCCGTCGCCCCGCGCCAAGTGCTGCAGTCGGGCTCCGACTTCCGGCAGCATGCGATCGACCTCGACCTGGACCGCCGGGTCCCGGGCGACAAGCGGCCCGACGAGGAGCGGCATCGGGGAGCCGCCGAGATCACGGCTCGGCGGCCTGCCGAGGATCTCCCCTACGTCTTCATCGGACTGCCGAGCGCGATCACCGGTCCCTACGACGACGTCGTGCTGCCCGCCTGGGCGGAGAAGCCCGACTGGAAACTGGAACTCGCCGTCGTCATCGGACGGCCGGCGCACCGTGTCTCCGTCGAGGACGCCCCTCGGTACATCGCCGGATACACGATCGCCAACGACCTCACCGACCGTGCCACCGTATTCCGCCGCGACATGGGGGCGATCGGCACCGACTGGCTGCGCAGCAAGAACGCACCCGGCTTCACCCCGCTCGGCCCGTGGATCGTCCCGGCCGAGTCGATGGCCCACCCGGACGACCTGCGGGTGACTCTCAAGCTCAACGGCGAGACCCTGCAGGACGAATCCACTACGGACATGACCTTCAAGGCCGCCCGCGTGGTGTCCTACACGTCGCAGACCGCGCAGCTCCTGCCCGGCGACCTCGTGCTGACCGGCAGCCCGGCGAGCAAGGGCATGCGCTGGGGACGGCTGCTGCGCGACGGTGACGTCATGGAGGGCACCGTCACCGGCCTCGGCGTCCAGCGCACCCGCTGCCTGGCGGAGGCATCCTCGTGAGGCGCCACCGGACCACGCCGGCGCACGCCGTGCTCGACACCGACCCCACCGCCGGGAACCGGGGCTTCTCGCACGGCATCGGCGGCGTCGACCACGGTCGGGCATGGAACGCGGCGCGGCGCGCGAGCGCGAGCTCATGTCACGGGCATGAATTCGGGCAGGGCGAGAGCCGAATGAGCCGGTCGTCCCTCCCTGGGTGGCATGGCGCTGAGATTGCGCAGCATGGTGTTGCGCTGCTCCAGGGCCCGGGCGGTGGTCGGGAAGAGCGCGGCATCGCCCTCGCCGACCTGCTCCTGGTTCACGGTCACGAACCCACGGGTGTTCTGCTCGTAGGCGGCGAAGCCCGCGGCGTGGTCCCGGCCGGCCAGCGAACCGGCGAGCATGTAGGCGCCGACGAGCGCGAGGCTGGAGCCCTGTCCGGTGAGGAACGAGGGTGCATACGCGGCGTCGCCCACCAGCGCGACCCTGCCGCTGGACCAGCGGGGCAGACGGATCTGGCTGACCACGTCGAAGAACAGGTCATCCGCCTCACGCATGGCGGCAACCATCCCCGGAACCTCCCATCCCGCGTCAGCGAAGACCGCGGCGACCAGGTCCCGTTGGGCTTCCGGGTTCCGGAACGCGTCGAACGGTGGTTCCGGGCGGGCGAAGTTCAGGAAGGCGTGTACTTCGTCCCTGTTCCCCACGGCGTAGAGCGCCGCGGCCCTGCCCGGGGTGTTCCACATCATGAGCTCGTGGGAGAGCCCGAAGGTGTTGCGCATGGTGAACCCGGCGAAGCAGTAGCCGAGGTACCGGTGGAACTGCTCTTCGGGGCCGAACAGGAACTCGCGGGTACGTGAGTGCAGACCGTCCGCACCGAACACCATGTCGAACGTACGCCTGCCGCCCCCGCGGAAGGTGACGTCGACTCCGTGGCCGGACTGGTCGAGGGTGTCGATGGAGTCGTCGAACACGAACTCCACGTCGTCACGGACCGCCGCGTGGAGAGCGTCGGTCAGATCCCCGCGCCGCACCTCCAGGTCCTCTCCCGCGACACCGCCGGTGACCGCGTGCGGGTTGACCGAGGCCACCACGCTGCCGTCCTCTTCGAGGAAGGTCAGCCGGCGCACGTCGACGTGTGCGTCCCGCAGTCGCGGCAGGATCCCCATCTTCCGGACCACTTCGAGTGCGGTGCCACGCACGTCGATGGGGTAACCACCATCACGAAGTGTGCTCGCCTTCTCGACCACCGTGACCGCGAATCCGTAGCGGTTCAGCCAGAACGCGAGCGCGGGCCCCGCGATGCTGGCCCCGGATATCAGGGCCGTGCGCCTCGGCGCGGTACGGACATCACGGATATCCCTGAGCTGATCGGTGCGGGTCATTCCTTGACTCCTTTGCTCATGGTGCGGGTGACAAGCAGGGACAGGGCCGTGACGGCAGCGGCGATGACGAAGCCGGTGACGAAGGCCGATTCGGCCGGGACATCCGACCCGGAGGGGGTACCGGCGGTGAGGATCGCCGCACTGATCTGCGCACCCACGGCAAAGCCGAGCACGCGAGTCACCAAGACGAGGCTGGTGGCGATGCCGGTGTCACTGTGCTCGACGGATGTGGCGGTGTTGGTCACCATCGCCGTGACGCACAGGCCGTTGGCGAGCGCGATCATCGCCTTGCCGAGGATGAGGTGCCAGACCTCGGTGTGCACGGCTGCCAGGGCGATCAGGGCGATGACCATGATGACGACCCCGGTGGTGACCATGGCACGTGAGCCGAAACGCCGTGCCCCGATGCCACTGATCGGCCCGGCCAGCGACGCGGCCACGGCGCCGGGCAGCAGGAAGAAGCCGATCTCGGTGGCGCTGGCCCCGAATCCGTACGCGTCGGCGGGCACATCGAACAGCTGCGGGACCAGATAGACCGCCACCGAGGTACCGAGGCAGATCACGAACGTCAGCACGCATGACTTCCACACCGCAGGCCGTGCCAGCATGCGCAGATCGACCATCGGCGAGGCCGCACGACGCTCAACGGCTATCCAACCGGCCACGAAGGCTGCCAGCACCACGATGAGGAAACCGAGCACCAGCGGCTGTGAGCCGATGTCGGGCGCCACCGCGAGTACGAGCATGAGCGTGACCAGCGTTCCGCTCAAGAGAACCAAACCGGGCCAGTCGACCCCGGCGTCGTCCGACCGGCCGGGCGGGTCGTGCGGCATCAACCTGTTCACCAGCAGGGTGGACCCGATGACCGCGAACGTCGGCAGCGCGAACATCCAGTGCCGTGAGAGCCCTTCGGCGACGGGGCCGGCCGACAGCGTTCCCGCCATCCCGCCCCCCACGAATAACCCGCTGACCACTCCGATGGCCACTTTCGCCTCGCCCGCGGGGAGATGTTTGCGCACCAGGATGAACGACAGGGGCAGCGCGCCCACCATCGCGCCCTGCAGTACCTGACCGAGCAGCAGCACCGGCAGGTTCGGCGCCATGGCGGACACCAGGCCACCGGTGCACACCACCGCCATGAGCCGGATCAGGACCCGTTTTCCGCCGTAGCGGTCGCCGAACTTGCCTGCGACCGGTGTGATGAGCGCGCCGGTGATGAGGAGCACGATGCTGAGTAACGCCCCTTCGGACGGACTCATGTCCAGCTCGCGTTGCAGGAGCGGGAGCGTCGGCGTCACCACCGACTCCAAGGCACCGGTGGCGACTGCCAGCATGCCGAGGGCGCCGACAGCGGCCCTCCCGATACGAACCGGTGGAGCGAGAGTTGCGGTCATGGACATCCTTTCCGTTACTGCGGGGCGAGCAGGGCGGGGTGAGGGCCGGCCGTACGCGTAGCGCTGCCGTCGTGCCGGGCCCGGCGGGGACACACGGGCGGGGTGTGCGTGGTGCGTGGTGCTTCTTCCGCGGACAGGTCCGGAGGCGTCCCGCGGAGTGAACTCAGGTAAGCGGTGACGGAGGTGACGCGTGCACAGCTCCGCCGGGGTGGAGCCGGTGTACGAGTGCGGCGCGCCCCGAGCCATTATTACACTACACCGTGCAGTGTAGAACGGTTAGGATGTGCCCATGCCGACCACAAAGACGCTGCGCGAGGGGTCCACGCTGAAGCGGGCCGCCATCCTCTCGGCAGCCCGGGAACTGTTCCTCGCCGATGGCTTCGACCGCACCAGCGTCGACGCGGTCGCCGCCCGGGCCGAGGTGTCCAAGCGGACGGTCTACGACTACTTCGGCGACAAGCAGACACTGCTGCGGGCGGTCGTCGACGCCATCGGCCAGTCCCTGATCACCACGATCCGGCGCACCCTCGACGACACCCTCACCGACCCCACCGGGGCAGCCGACCTCGAGGACGCCCTGACCGCGTTCTCGATGCGCATCGCGACCGACATGCTCGGCTCGGCGGAGTACACGACACTGCAACGACTGGTCCGGGCTGAATCCGGCAACCTGCCGCACCCGGGGTACAACTCCATGGCCGACGCCCCCGACGAGGCGATCGCCGAGCGGTTGGCCGCTTTCGCCGCGGCCGGGCTGCTCGACGTCCCCGATCCCCGGCTCGCGGCCGACCAGTTCATCGCACTGACCTTCGGTGTGGCGCTGGACAGGCTCGGTTCCGCGAACGCCGCGGAGGACTCCCGCGTCCGGCCGCTCATCGTCGAGGGAGTGCGGACCTTTCTCCGGGCGTACCGCAGCGCGTAGGCGATCGCTTCCCTCCATGGAGAGTCCCGCGACGCGTGTGCCGCCGCGGAGTTCGGAGTTCCGGCAGTGCTTTTCGATGTCACCCGCAGCGGGCTCGTCGACGTCTTCGGTGAGGGCCGGATCGTGACGCTGCCCGCCGCCGCCTTCCCGTCCTCCGCCGTGGACAGCGAGGGCGCCTGCCTCCTTCGGACCGTCGGTGTCCCCACCGGGACGCTCTGGCTGCGTGAGCCCGACGAGGACACCGGCCGGCCGGCCCTCGTCCAGGACGTCGTCGACGTCGAGGACTTCGAGGACGCCTCGGAGGACGCGGGCGAATGGCCCGTCATCGGCTGGCTGCTCAACGCCCACCTCGCCCTCGACCCCGGTTCCGGCAAGGTGCACGCTTTTGACGCCGACGTGGAGACCGTGCGGGAACTCCACACGGATGTCTCCTCCCTCGTCCAGGTCTCCCTCCGGTTCCAGCGTCTGCTCGAGGAGTTCACCTTCAGCGGCGACGACGGCGATGAGGAGGCCGACTTCGAGCGCCTGGAGCGCGAGGTCGAGCGCATCCGCCACGAGACGAGCAGCATTGACCCGCTCCCCTTCCAGGACGACGAGACCGTCTGGTCGGTGGTGGGCGATGAGATCGCCGCGGGCCGGCGTTTCAAGGGCAACAGCCCGGGAGCCCGCTCGCTCTAAGGGTGACCGCGGGCCGATGTCGCCCACGACCGTGGTTCTCCTTGCTCCGATGCCCTCCGGCCGGTGGTGGCCAGAGGGCATCGGATCGGGCGGGCGGGACGGCAGTGTGTCAGGTGGTGATGGTGGCGACGGGTTCGAGGCCGTAGCTGCGGGCGTAGCCGTTCTCGGTACCGACGAGGAGGTCGACGATCTCGAAGTAGCGGTCCCAGAAGGGGGTTTCACGCAACGCGTCGATCAGGAGCTGGTAGGCGTGGTGGTCCTCGGCCTCCCACACCCAGACGTCGGTGACGCGCGCGGAGTAGAACTCCGTGTCGTAGAAGCGTGACCGGACGCCGGTGGTCCTGGCCTCGATCGCGGGCAGGACCTGGGTGGTGAAGGCGTCGACGCGTTGCTGGACGGTCAGAGCGAGCCACTCAGGTGTCGTCTTGACGAGCATGAACGCCGTGACCGGCGGTTCGGTCATATCAGCGGGCATCAGGGTGCCTCCGAGATGGCAGTGGGCTTCAGGAGAGGACGGCGGGCTTGAGGGTCTGTTCGCACCACTGCTCGAAGCTGGTGGGGGAAGCGGTGTCCGGGGTACGGGCGACGCCGGCGTCCAGGCCCTGGTCCTTGGCTCGCTTCATGTCGACCATGGCGTGGACGAATGCCTCGTTGAGGCCGTAGCCGACGAGGGTGGTGTGCAGCTCGTCGGGCGACTGGCGTTCGTAGCGGACGGGACGGCCGAGCTGTTCGGTCATGATGCGGGCCACTTCGTTGGGGGACATGTCCCGCGGCCCGAGGACCGGGACGCTGCCGATCCCGGTCCATGAGCGGTCCAGGAGCAGGCCGGCCGCTACGGCCGCGATGTCGGCGGTGGCCACGAACGGGGCCTTGCGGTCGGCGTCGGCCGAGTCGGTGAAGACGCCCTTCTCGCGGATCGAGTCGGACTCCTCCAGGAGGTTCTCGAAGAAGGACGGGTTGGCCAGGGCCCGGTAGGCGACGCCGCTGTCGGCGATGAGGTCGTCCAGGGCGAGGGAGGCGGTGACGAGACCGGCCCGGCCGGCGAGCGGGGTACCGCGGCCGAGTGCGGAGACGCCGACGACATGGCCGACGCCGTGGGCGGCGAACGCCCTGACGGCGGGCCCGCTGAAGCCGCTGTAGGCATCCTGGGGAGTCAGGGCGGCGTCCGGAGGAACGAGCCAGAAGACGGCGTCCGCTCCCTCGAAGGCCCGGTCGACGACCGCGGCGTCTCCGTGCGAGCCGACGATCACCTCGACGCGTCCATGCGCCGCGTCCGGAAGCCGGGAAGGGTCGCGCACGATCACGCGTAGTTCCTCGCCTGCGGCGGGGGCGGACTCCAGGAGCCGGGAGAGCAGATGACGGCCGATGTTCCCGGTGGGAGCAGTAATGACGATCATAAAAACCTCGCAGGTCGCGCTGTTCGGTACACCCCCATCCTGTGAAGGACAACAGTGTTGCCACAATGGGAACTTCGGCAAGGAATCATTGACTGAAGTGGAATGATGCTGGTGAACAGCCCGGATTCGGCCCTCGATGCCAATCTCGCCATCGCGTTGGACGCCCTGCTGGCCGAGCACAGCGTCACCAGGGCCGCCACCCGCCTGCACACCTCGCCCGCCGCCATGAGTCGCACGCTCGCCCGTCTGCGCCGCACCTTGCAGGATCCGCTGCTGGTCCGGGCCGGGCAGGCCATGGTGCCCACCCCGCGTGCGGAGGCCCTGCGCGAGGAAGTCGCAGCCGTGGTGCAGCGCCTCGAAGCCCTGCTCAGCCCCGACACCGGCGTCGACCCCGCCACCTTGCGCAGTACATTCACCCTCCAGACCGCCGACCTGGTCGGCTCGGCGCTGGCCCCCGGGCTGCTGCGCCTGGCCGAGCAGGAGGCACCGGGGGTCTCGTTCCGGCTCCGGGCTGAGGAGTTGGAGGCCGGCCCCGCGCTGCGCGACGGCCGGATCGACCTGGAGGTCGGGTCCATCGACCATGTGGACCCCGAGACCAGGGTCGAGGAACTGGTCAGCCTCCGCATGGTGGCGGCCGTCCGGCCCGGCCATCCGCTGGCCGAAGGCCCCCTGACCTCGGCCCGGCTCGCCGCCGCCCAGCACGTCGCGGTCAGCCGCCGCGGCCGGTTCACCGGTCCCCTCGATACCGCCCTGGCCGAGCAGAACCTTCATCGGCGGGTCGGTATCGTCCTCCCCAGCCACCTGGCCGCCATGACCCTCGCCGCTCGCAGCGACATGGTGTGCCTCGTCCCTGCCGCGCTTCCCGGCGCCGCCCCCTCGCCCCTCACCGACGACGCCATCGGCCTCGGACTGCGCCTCCTGGACATCCCCCTGACGCTGCCGCCCATTACCGTCGGCATGGCCTGGCATCCCCGCCACGCAGCCGACAGAGCCCACCACTGGCTCCGCAACGCCATCCGCCGAACGCTCCGCACCTCCGGGAACACCACCACGCGACGGGGCGTGTGAGCGGCGGAGTGTCTACCCGGTGGCGACACCGGGATCAGCTGCGGCAACTCCCTCGGCCAGCTTCTTGAGCGTCAGAAGCTGCTTGCGCATCATGATGAGATCTCCCCAGGCGAGGAGCCGTCGGAGCAGCCTTCGGCCTGCCGTTCCGCCCGTCTCGACGACCACCTTGACGACCAGACGGGATCCCTTGCCGCGCGGGCGCACGGTGTAGCTCACGGCCATGTGGCCGTACCGCCTCGCGTGGGCTTCGGGGAGGACACCGGTGATGTGTGCGTCAGTCGTGAAGCTCGCGATCTCGAAGACGAGGAACTGCTGCCCGACGGACAGGTCCGGCAGCCTGGAGAGAAGGACGCGTGGGCTCTTCCGCCCACGGAAGTCGATCCAGTCGTAGCTGTACGGAGCGATGGTCAACTGACGGAGCCAGCCGAAGACGACGTGGGGTGGTGCCGCGACGTCGACTGCCCGTGTCCAGCCCTCGGAACGGGTTCTCACCAGCCGGTCACACGGATACGGCGCACGCTGCTCCGCCCTTGTCGCACCCCAGAATCGCCCGCTCACATCCATGCCACGACCCTATAAGGGCCCCTGATCACCCGCCAGGTCGAGCGAGGCCACCTCAAACACGGCGATGGCGCGCCCACCCGTGCGGGAGTGGCGCGCCATCGTGGAAGGCGGGTGTTCGCAGCTCCCGCCGCGATGGTTGCCCCGGGCTGGAAATCGACCTCGCGACGGACCGTTCGAACAACGTGTGTCCGTCAGTGGGCTCCGTGTCCGGTGAGGGAGCGGACCTCCAGTTCCGCGTACTTCTCGGGGTCCGGTTCCTCCTTGGAGACCATCGTGCCCAGCCAGCCGAGCAGGAAGCCCAGCGGGATGGAGATCAGACCCGGGTTCTCCAGCGGGAACCAGTGGAAGTCGACATCCGGGAACATCGAGGTCTCCTTGCCGGAGACCACCGGCGAGAACAGCACCAGGAAGACCGACGACACCAGCCCGCCGTAGATCGACCACAAGGCGCCCTGGGTGGTGAACCGCTTCCAGAACAAGCTGTAGAGGATCGTCGGGAGATTCGCCGAAGCCGCCACCGCGAACGCCAGCGCCACCAGTCCGGCCACATTCAGATCCCGCGCGAACACTCCCAGCGCGACCGCCACGATTCCGATGCCGACCGTTGCCCAGCGGGCGGCGGAGATCTCCTCCTTCTGCGATGCCTGGCCCTTGCGGATGACATTGGCATACAGATCGTGCGCGAAGGACGACGAGGAGGCCAGGGTGAGCCCGGCGACCACGGCCAGGATGGTCGCGAACGCCACCGCCGAGATCACCGCCAGCAGGATCGCCCCACCGGTGGAATCCGCGCCACCACCGATCTCCTCCGCCAGCAGCGGAGCAGCGGTGTTGCCCGCCTTGTTCGAAGCGATGATGTCATCACGGTTCAGCAGAGCCGCGGCACCGAAACCCAGCGCGATCGTCATCAGATAGAAGCCACCGATGATGCCGATCGCCCAGTTCACCGACTTCCGCGCCGCCTTCGCCGTCGGCACCGTGTAGAAGCGGATCAGGATATGCGGCAGCCCCGCGGTCCCCAGCACCAGCGCAATACCCAGAGAGATGAAGTCCAGCTTGGAGGTCGCGTTGACCCCGTACTTCTGCCCCGGCTCCAGGAACTCCTTGCCCAGACCACTGTTCTTCGCCGCCTCCCCCAACAGGTCGGAGACATTGAAGTTGAACTTCAGCAGCACCAGGAACGTGATCAGCAACGTGCCCGCGATCAGCAGGACAGCCTTGACCATCTGCACCCAGGTGGTTCCCTTCATCCCGCCGATCGAGACATAGAGGATCATCACCACCCCCACCAGGACCACGATCAGGATCTTCCCGGCCTCACTGGTGATCCCCAGCAGCAGCGAGACCAGCACCCCCGCACCGGCCATCTGCGCCAGCAGATAGAAGATCGACACCACGATCGTGGAAACACCCGCGGCCGTACGCACCGGACGCTGGCGCATCCGGTAGGCCAGGACATCGCCCATGGTGTAGCGGCCGGAGTTGCGCAGCGGCTCGGCGACCAGCAGCAGGGCCACCAGCCAGGCGACGAGGAAGCCGATGGAGTACAGGAAGCCGTCGTAGCCGGCCAGGGCGATGGCTCCGGCGATACCCAGGAAGGACGCCGCGGACATGTAGTCCCCGGAGATCGCCAGACCGTTCTGGAAGCCGGAGAACTGGCGTCCGCCGGCATAGAAGTCGTTGGCGTCCTTGGTCTGACGGCCCGCCCACACCGTGATGGCCAGCGTGGCCAGGACGAAGACGCTGAACAGCGTGATGATCAGAGGCCGGTTGTCCGAAGTGCTCTCAACCGCCAGCAGGTGACCCGCGGTGCTCATACCTCACCCTCCATCCGGGCCTTGATGGCCTCCGCCCGCGGATCCAGCTTCGCCGCGGCATGCCGGGAGTACCACCAGGCGATCAGGAAAGTGGTCAGGAACTGGGCCAGCCCGAAGACCAGCGCCACATTGATGTTGCCGACGACCTTGGCCGACATGAAGCCGCCCGCATAGTTCGACAGCAGCACGTACAGCAGGTACCAGGTGACGAACGCGACGGTCAGCGGAAACGCGAACGAGCGGTGGGCGGTACGCAGTTCACCGAATTCGGCGCCCGCCTGCACCTCGGTATAGGACGGGCCAGTGTGCCGCTGATCGCCGGGGCGATCGTTGGCTTGAGCGGTTTGCACGGTATCTCCAGGAAAGTGATTGGTTCAGCCCCTGGATCGTAGGCAGACCCCCCACCACACCGGTGACAGTGCGTGACGACTCTGCGGAAACGACTACAGATTGACGTGCACAGTGCACCTGAAGGGCATCACACACGTCTTCACCTACTTCCCACCGTTGTCAGACCACTGTCAGCCGACCATGGAGGAGCCTCGCCCCCGCCCCTCCCCCTAGGCCGTTTCTTACGGATCACCTCGCGGCCCAGATGTGGATGGCCGCGAGGTGGAGTGCGGCCTGGTAGACGGTTGCGGTCTTGTCGTAGCGCGTGGCGAGGCCGCGCCACTGCTTGAGGCGGTT
>NZ_JANCLX010000018.1:145427-179296 GCF_024295805.1 Streptomyces cucumeris | reverse complement strand
ACACCGACAACCGCGCACTCGCCAACGCCTGACGAATCACCCGCTGCTGCGACGGACCATTCGGCGCCGTCAAACCATTCGACGCACCATCCTGATTCACCGCAGAACCACGAATCACCGCAAGTACCTGGTGACCATGGCGCTGGGCGTCCGAGAGCCGTTCCAGCAGCAGAAGTCCGACCCCTTCGCTCCAACCGGTGCCATCCGCGGCGGCCGCGAAGGGCTTGCAGCGACCGTCAGGGGCCAGGCCTCGCTGACGTGAGAAACCGGTGAACACATCCGGGGTGGCCATCACCGTCACCCCACCCGCCAGCGCAAGCGAACACTCACCACGACGCAGAGCCTGCGCCGCCAGATGCATCGCCACCAAAGACGACGAACACGCCGTATCCACCGTCACCGCCGGCCCCTCAAGACCCAGCGAATACGCCACCCGGCCCGACACCACGCTGCCCGAGCTGGCGAGCATGGCGTATCCCTCCAACCGGGGATCACCACCACTCAGGCCGGTGGCGTAGTCGTGGTACATCACGCCCGCGTAGACACCCGTCGGACTGCCCTTCAGCGACACCGGATCGATACCGGCCCGCTCCAACACCTCCCACGACGCCTCCAGCAACAACCGCTGCTGCGGATCCGTCGCCAGCGCCTCCCGCGGATTGATCCCGAAGAACCCCGCATCGAACTCATCGGCGTCATAGAGGAATCCGCCCTTGCGGGTGTAGGAGGTGCCAGGGTGGTCGGGGTCCGGGTGGAAGAGTCCGTCGAGGTCCCAGCCCCGGCCGGTCGGGAACTCCCCGATGCCCTCGCCACTCGTGGCGAGCAGCTTCCACAGTTCCTCGGGAGAGCTCACGCCACCCGGGAAACGGCAGGTCATCGAGACGATCGCCACGGGTTCATCCGACTCCGCCGCCACCGCGACCGGTGTACCCGGACCGGTGGTCGCTCCGATGAGGCGGGTGCAGAGATACTCCGCCAGCACCCGCGGAGTCGGATAGTCGAACACCATCGTCGCCGGAAGACGCAACCCCGTCACCAACGACAACCGATTCCGCAACTCCACCGCCGTCAACGAGTCAAAACCCAACTCCTTGAACGCAGCCTCACCCCGTACCTCAGCGCCAGAACCAAACCCCAACACCACCGCCACGGCGCCACGCACCACCTCCAGCACCACACCCAACCGACCCGCAGCGTCCAGCCCCGCCAAACGCCCCACCAGACCGGACACCTCAACGCCCCCGGCGGCCAACCGCCGACGCACCCCACCACCCGACAACCCACGCAACACACCCGGCACATCCCCGCCTGCCAGCCCCGCCACATCCAGGTCGGCCGCGAGGAGTTGAGAGCGGCCGTGGCCGCAGGCGGTGTCCAGGAGGCTGAGCGCCTTCTCGCTGGTCATCGCCGTGATTCCGGAACGGGACATCCGCGCCCGGTCCGTATCGGCGAGCTTCCCGGTCAGTTCGCTGGACTGGTCCCACAGGCCCCAGGCCACGGCGACCCCGGGCAGGTCCAGGGCCCGACGGTGGACCGCCAGGGCGTCACAGAAGGCATTGGCCGCCGCATAGTTGGCCTGCCCCGGACTTCCGAGCACTCCCGCGGCGGACGAGAACATCACGAACAGGGCCAGCGGAAGACCGGCCGTCGCGGTGTGCAGATGAGCGGCGGCGGCAGCTTTCGCCGCCCATACCTCGGCCAGCCGCTCCGGTGTCTGTGAGGTGAGGACGGCGTCGTCCAGCACACCCGCGGCATGGATCACGCCGGTCAGCGGATGCTCCGGACCGACCCCGGCCACCATGCCCGCCACCGCGCCCGCATCCGTGACATCCACCGCCGCGATTCGCACCTCCGCACCCAACTCCTCCAGCCGGGCAGCCAACGCCCCCGCTTCCGGAGCCTCCACACCACGACGACTCACCAGCAACAGATGCCGGACACCCCACACACGCACCACATGCTCAGCCACCAGACCGCCCAGCGTGCCGGTGCCACCCGTGATGAGCACGGTGCCATCCGGGTCGAGACCCGTGGGCATGTCCGGCCGCGCCTCGTCGTCCGTGGCCGCACGGACGAGGCGGGGTACCAGCGTTTCTCCTTCCCTGACGGCGAGCTGTGTCTCGTCCCGCTCCAGCGCCCCGGCGACGGCGGCACGCACAGTGTCGCCCGCCACATCGGCTCCGGAGTCGACGTCGAGCAGGACGAAACGCTCCGGGTGCTCGGCCTGCGCGCTGCGGACGAGTCCCCACTGCGCGGCAGCCGCCGCGTCGACGCCGTTCGCCGCACCGTCGCCCACCGCCACAGCACCTCGTGTCACCAGCACCAGCCGGGCGTCGGCGCAGCGCGGTTCGGCCAGCCAGCCCTGGACGAGCTCCAGCGCCCGCCGCACCCGTGCCAGGCCGGCGTCCGCCATCTCGTCATCGTCGGCGTCACCGGCGTCGGTGAGGTCGGCGAAGACCACCGACGGTACGGCCTCTTCGCTCCCGATGGCCGCGATGAACGCGTCCAGGTCCAGGTGTGGCGCGTCCGTGCCCAGTACCGCCCAGCCGCTCACCGGCTCCGTGGAGCCCGTCGTCCGCGGCAGCGGGATCCAGTCCAGGGCGAAGAGACCGTCGCCATCACGTTTCCCCGCGGCCCGCAGTTGGTCGAGCGAGGCCGGGCGCGTCACCAAAGAGTCGACGGTGAGTACCGGGTCGCCCACGGCATCGGCGATGACCAACCGCAGCGCCCGTTCGCCTTCCGCACCTCGCTGTCGCGGGGACAGGCGGACCCTGGCGGTGGTCGCCCCGGCGGCCCACAGCGCGACGCCGTTCCACGCGAACGGCAGCCACACCTCACCACCGTCCCGCTCCGGTTCGGCTCCTGCGACCAGGAGGCCCGGGTGGAGCGCGGCGTCCAGCAGAGCGGGGTGGATGCCGAATCCGTCGGCGTCACCGGCGTCCTCGGGCAGTGCGAGTTCGGCCAGGACGTCCTCGCCGTCGCGCCACAGCGCGCGCAGGCCACGGAATGAGGGGCCGTACGCGTATCCGGCCGCCTCGGCACGTTCGTAGAAGCCCTCCAGGTCCACGGGGGCCGCTCCCGCCGGAGGCCACACACCGCCGAGACCCTCCGCCGGGGTGGTGTCCTCCAGGGGCGGGCCGAGGACACCGTCCGCGTGGCACGCCCATGTCCCGGCGTCCTCGGGGCGCGAGTACACCTGCACCTCACGCCGTCCGTCCGCGGCTGCCGTGCCCACCACCACCTGGACCCGCAGTCCGCCCGACTCGGGCAGCACCATGGGCACCTGGAGCGCCAGCTCTTCGATGCCCCCACAGCCGACCTCGTCGGCGGCACGCAGCACCCACTCCACCAGGGCCGCGCCCGGCACCAGGACGGTGTCCGCCACCACATGGTCGCTGAGCCAGCCGTCCCCGCCACCGGCGGCGACACGTCCGGTGAGCAGGTGGCTGCTGCCGTCGGCGAGCTCCACGGCGGCGCCCAGCAACGGATGGCCGGCGGCATCCAGCCCGAGGTCACCCGGGTCCCCGAATCCGCCTGTGGCCGCCATCCAGAAGCGCTGGTGCTGGAAGGCGTAGGTGGGCAGATCGACGGTACGAGGGCGGGGCTCGGCCGGGAACAGGGCCGTCCAGTCCACCTCCACACCAGCGGTGAACGCCTGCGCCAACGACTCCACCAACTGCCGCTGACCACCATGATCACGACGCAACGTCGGCACCGTCACCGCGTCGACGCCCACCGACTCGAACGTCTCCTGCATCCCCACCGTCAACACCGGATGCGAACTCGCCTCCACAAACACCCGATGCCCATCCGCAAGCAACACCTCGACCGTCTCCGCGAACCGCACCCGCTCCCGCAGATTCCGCACCCAATACCCCGTGTCCAACACCGACGTATCCACCCGACCACCGGTCACCGTCGAGTAGAACGCCACCTCGGAGACCGCGATCGGCTCAATACCGTCCAGGACACGCATCAGTTCATCGTGGATCTCATCGACCTGAGGACCATGGGAGGCATAGTCCACCTCGATCAGCCGCGCCCGGTCACCGCCCTCCTCACACGCCACGACCACAGCCGCCACCTGCTCCGGCGGACCCGACACCACCGTCGAACCAGGACCATTCACCGCCGCCACACCCACACCAGCAGCCCGCTCACCCAATCCGGCAAGCACCTGACCAGCACGCTCCAGACCAACACCGAGCGAGGCCATCGCCCCACCACCAGCCAACCTGCGCAACGCCCGACTCCGCAACGCCACAACCCGCGCGCCATCCTCCAACGACAACGCACCCGCCACCACCGCAGCCGCAATCTCACCCTGACTATGACCCACCACCGCAGCCGGCCTCACCCCATACCCCGCCCACACCGCAGCCAACGACACCATCACCGCCCACAACACCGGCTGCACCACATCAACCCGACCAAGATCAGCCGAGCCCTCCACCCCCCGCAACACATCCACCAACGACCAATCCACAAAAGAACTCAACGCCCGCTCACACTCCGCCACCCGCCCCGCAAACACCGGCGAGACATCCAGCAGCTCCGCACCCATCCCCACCCACTGCGAACCCTGACCCGGAAACACCAACACCGGACCTGTACTCGCACCAGCCACCACCCCAGCAGCCCCCGAGGACACCACACCCGGGTGCGAACCACCCACCGCAAGCGCCTCAACAGCAGCCCTCAACTCCCCACCATCAGCCCCCAACACCACCGCACGGTGTTCAAACACCGAACGCCCCGAGACCAGCGACCAACCCACCCCCACCGGCGAGAGATCAACCTCCCCCGACACCCGGCCCGCCAACGCCGCCGCCTGCCCCCGCAACGCCTCGGCGGTCCGCCCCGAAACCACCCACGGGACCACACCACCGGGGCACCGGCCGTCCCCGGCGGGAGGTTCCTCCACCTCATCAGCGTCGGGAGCCTGCTCCACGATCACATGAGCGTTGGTACCGGAGATACCGAACGCGGACACCCCGGCCCGGCGCGGGCGTTCCTCGCGCGGCCACGGAACCTCGTCAGTGAGCAGCCGTACCGCGCCGCCGGTCCAGTCCGCATGCGGTGTCGGTTCGTCGACGTGGAGGGTGGCGGGCAGTACCTCATGGTGGAGCGCCATCACCATCTTGATGACACCGGCCACACCCGCCGCACCCTGCGTATGACCGATGTTCGACTTCAACGACCCCAACCACAAAGGCCGCTCCTCCGACCGATCCCGCCCATACGTGGCGATCAACGCATCAGCCTCGATCGGGTCGCCCAGTGTGGTGCCCGTGCCGTGCGCCTCGACCGCGTCGACCTCCGCGGAGGACAGCTGGGCGTTGACGAGCGCCTGCCGGATGACACGCTGCTGCGAGGGGCCGTTCGGAGCGGTGAGTCCGTTGCTGGCTCCGTCCTGGTTGATGGCCGAGCCCCGCAGGACGGCCAGCACCTGATGCCCGTTGCGCCGCGCGTCGGACAGCCGCTCCAGGAGCAACAGGCCGACGCCTTCGGAGAAGCCGGTGCCGTCCGCGGCCGCCGCGAAGGGTTTGCAGCGGCCGTCGGGGGCCAGTCCGCGCTGGCGGGAGAATTCGACGAAGGTGTTGGGGGTGGTCATGACGGTCACCCCACCGGCCATCGCCAGGGTGCATTCGCCGTTCCGCAGTGCCTGGCAGGCCAGGTGCATGGCCACGAGGGATGACGAGCACGCGGTGTCCACGGTGACCGCGGGCCCTTCGAGACCGAGGGTGAACGCGATACGTCCGGAGACGACGCTGAGTGTGTTGCCGGTGAGCAGGTAGCCCTCGGCGCTCTGCTCGATATGCGGGGTGCCGAAGCCGAGGATGCCGGCGCCCGCGTAGACGCCGGTGGGGGTGCCCTTCAGGGAGCGGGGGTCAATTCCGGCGCGTTCGAGCAGTTCCCAGGAGACCTCGAGGAGCTGGCGTTGCTGTGGTTCAGCCGCGAGGGCCTCCCGGGGGCTGATGCCGAAGAAGGTGGCGTCGAATCCGTCGGCGCGGTCGAGGAATCCGCCGTGCCGGACGTAGCTGGTGCCGGGGTGGTCGGGGTCCGGGTGGTGGATGCCGTTCAGGTCCCAGCCCCGGTCGGCGGGGAACGGGCCGATGGCGTCGCCGCGCGAGGCGACGACCCGCCACAGGTCCTCGGGCGAGGCGATCCCGCCCGGGAAGCGGCAGGCCATGCTGACGATGGCCACCGGTTCCTGGGCCCGCTCCTCCACCTCGCGCAGCCGCTGCCGTGTCTGCCCCAGGTCGGCGGTCACGCGCTTGAGGTACTGGCGGAGCTTCTCTTCCGTACCCGACATCAGTTCCGCTCCTCCATCAGGGCAGTTCACGGTCAATGAGCTCGAACATCTCGTCGTCCGACGCGGACTCCAGACCGCTGAAGTCCGTCCCGCCGTCGGGGTCGCCGCCACCGCCGCCGTTCCACTTCGCGAGGAGATCGCCGAGCCGTTTGGCGATCCGCTGCCGGCCTTCGTCGTCGGTGACCAGCGCGGCGAGGGTGGTGTCAAGCCGGGCCAGCTCGTTGAGGACCGGGTCCACCTCGTCCTGGCCGTCGGACATGACGCCTTCGCCGGGTGCCAGCCGCTCCAGCAGGTGTTCGGCGAGCGCGGCAGCCTCGGGGTAGTCGAAGACCATCGCGGCGGGGAGCCGCAGACCGGTGGCGGCGGCCAGCCGGTTGCGCAGTTCGACGGCGGTCAGGGAGTCGAAACCGAGTTCCTTGAAGCTGGTGTCCGCTTGCACGGCGTCCACATCGGTGTGTCCGAGCACGGTGGCCGCATGGCCCCGGACCAGGTTGAGCACCGTGCGGTGGCGTTCGGTCGCCGACAGCCCGGCCAGGCGTGCGGCCCAGTCGACCTGCTGCCCGCCGTCGTCAGCCGCGGCCGTCCGCCGTCCGGCGCCACTCGTGCCGCGCTCGGCGGCCACGGTGCGCAAGGTGGCGGGGACGGTGTCGGCGGGCAGCCCGGCCAGGGTCCGTGCGTCCACATCGGCGGCGACCAGGAGGTCGGCTCCGTGCTGCACTGCGGCGTCGAGCAGGGTGAGGCCGTGCCGTGCGGTCAGCGCACGGATTCCGGTCCGTGCCATCCGGGCGAGGTCGGCCTCGGCGAGGTGTCCGGTCATACCGCTGGCCTCGGCCCACAGTCCCCATGCCACCGACACCCCGGGCAGTCCCGCTGCCCTGCGGTGGGCGGCCAGGGCGTCACAGTAGGCGTTGGCCGCCGCGTAGTTGGCCTGACCCGGGCTGCCCATCACACCGGCCGCCGACGAGAACATCACGAACATCCCCAACCGCAGATGCTCGGTGGCAGCGTGCAGATGAGCCGCGGCCGTCGCCTTCGCCGCCCACACCCGAGCCAGCCGCTCCGGCGTCTGCGAGGTGACCACGGCATCGTCCAGCATTCCGGTGGCGTGGATGACCCCGGTGAGCGGATGGGCCGGATCGATGTCCGCCACCAGGTCGGCCACCGCCCCGGCGTCGGTGACGTCGGCGGCGACGATCCGTACATCCGCGCCGAGTCCGGTGAGCCGCGCGGCCAGTTCGGAGGCGCCCGGGGCGTCCGCACCGCGCCTGCTGACCAGCACCAGATGGCCGGTGTGCCAGGTGCGGACGAGGTGTTCGGCGACATGGCCGCCGAGGGTGCCGGTGCCACCGGTGATGAGCACGGTGCCGTCCGGGTCGACGGCCGCGGGCACGTCCAGCACCAGCTTGCCGGTGTGGCGGGCCTGGCTGAGCTGCCGCAGCGCGTCCCGGGCCCGGCTCAGCGGGCGGGTCGTTACGGGTGCCGGTCGCAGCACACCGGTGGCGAACAGGGCGCTCAACTCGCGCAGCATCTCGCCGATGCGGTCGGGGCCGGCGTCGGGCACCAGGTCGAACGCCCGGTAGGCGATGCCGGGATGGGCTGCCGCGATCTCGTCGGCGTCCCGGATGTCGGTCTTGCCCATCTCGGAGAGCCTGCCGCCCTCGCCGAGCAGTCGCAGCGAGGCGTCCACGAACGGTCCGGCCAGGCTGTTCAGTACGACGTCCACACCGCGTCCGCCGGTGGCCCCGCGCAGCGTGTCCTCGAAGCCGAGGTCACGGGAGGTGGCGCGGTGCGCGGCGTCGATGCCCATGGACTCCAGCACGGCGTGTTTGACGGGTCCGGCCGTGGCGTAGACCTCGGCACCGAGGTGCCGGGCGATCTGTACGGCGGCCATGCCGACACCACCGGTCGCGGCGTGGATGAGCACCGATTCGCCCGCCGTCAGCCCGGCCAGGTCCACCAGGCCGTACCAGGCCGTGAGGAACACCACGGGGACGGCCGCGGCCTGCTGGTGGCTCCAGCCGTCCGGCACCGGCACCACCATCCGGGCGTCCGCCACCGCGTAGGGGCCGAACGCACCCTCGAACAGGCCCATGACGCGGTCCCCGGGCACTACACCGGTCACCTCGGCGCCGACCTCCAGCACCACTCCGGCGCCCTCGCTGCCCCGGAACACCCCGCCACCGGGGTACATACCGACGACGATCAGGGCGTCCCGGAAGTTGAGGCCCGCGGCGTGCACGGCGACGCGTACCTCACCGGGGCCCAGGGGTTCCAGGACCTCGGGGCAGGGCACCGGTGTCACGTTCTCCACGGTGGAGGCACCGCGCACCGCGAGCCGCCACGCCTGCTCCCCCACCGGCGCGACGAGACCACCGCTGCCGGGTCCACCCGCGCGTACCAGCCTGGGCGCGCGGACACCTCCGGCGCGCACCGCCACCTGGGGTTCGTCCAGCGCGGTGGCACGCAGCACCGCATCCACCACCCCCGCGCCGGTTTCCGCCGTGTCGGTCCCGCCACGGGGGTCGAGGTCGAGCAGGACCAGCCGGTCCGGGTTCTCCGACTGCGCACTGCGCAGCAGCCCCCATACGGCGGCGCCCGCCGGGTCCGGTGCCGTGTCATCGAGGTCTTCGCCATGGGGGTCACCGGCGGCTACGGCGCCACGCGTCACCACCACCAGCCGGGCATCCGCCAGCCGGGGTTCGGCCAGCCAGTCCCGCACCAGTCGCAGGGTGTCCTGGGCGGCGGCGAGGGCGTGTGCCTCGTCCGCCTGCCGGCCCGTTCCCGTGGCCGGGATCGCGGTCAGGACGACCGCGGGCGCCGGGGCGCCGGTGTCGAGCGCCGTGATCAGCGCTGCCAGGTCGGTATGGCGCACCAGGTCGGCGGTGTACCCGCCGGTGTCGTCCGGTCCGGCCACCGCCCAGGTGGCGTCCGGTCCGAGCACCGTCCAGGCGCCGTCACCGGCGGCCGGTTCCGGCAGCGTGGTGCCGGTGCCCGGGGCGGGGGTGGGCAGGGGGATCCAGTCGAGGGTGAACAGTCCGTCGGTGCCGGTGCCGGTGCGGGTCACGGTCCGGAGCTGATCGGCACGGGCGGGCCGCAACTCGAGCGCGTCGACGGTGAGAACGGGGTCGCCGACGGCGTCGGCCACGCTCACCCGCAGGGTGCGCCGCGCCTCGGTGTCATGAGCGTGCGGGGACAGCCGGACGCGCACGGTGGTGGCGCCGGACGCCCACAGGGTCACCCCGGTCCAGGCGAACGGCAGCCACAGCGTGTCTTCGGCGGCGGTCTCCCCGGCCGGATCGACCAGCAGGGCTGCCGGGTGCAGCACAGCGTCCAGCAGGGCGGGGTGGATACCGAACCCGCGCTGGTCCCCGGCGGCTTCGGGAAGGGCCACCTCGGCGAGGACGTCGGCGCCGTCCCGCCACAGCTTCCGTACGCCGCGGAAGGCGGGGCCGTATCCGTATCCGGCGGCCGTGGCGCGTGCGTAGAGCGCTTCCGCGTCCGCGGGTTCGGCGCCCACGGGGGGCCAGGCGCCGGCGGCGGACGGGGTGTCGGCCGCGCCGTCACGGGGCGGGCCGAGCACCCCCGTCGCATGGCACACCCACGCGGTGTCCGGGGTGTCCTGGTCGGTCCGGGTGTACACGCGGACATCGCGCCGTCCGTCGTCGGCGGCATCCCCCACGACGACCTGGACGCGCAGTCCGCCCGACTCCGGGAGCACCAGCGGCACCTGGGAGGTCAGCTCCTCCACGGCGCCGCAGCCCGCCTCGTCGGCGGCCCGGAGCGCCCATTCGACCTGTGCGGCACCGGGGACGAGCACCGCGCCCGCCACCCGGTGGTCGGACAGCCAGCCCTCACCGCCACCGGCCGCGATGCGGCCGGTGAGCAGTCGGCCGCTGCCGTCGGCGACCTCCAACGACGCTGCCAGCAGGGGGTGTTCTGCGGGGACGAGTCCGAGGTCGGCCGCGTCGCCGCCACGGCCGCCGGTGCCCTCCAGCCAGTAGCGTTCGCGCTGGAAGGCGTAGGTGGGGAGGGCGATGGTGCGCGGGGCGGGATCCGTGGGGAACAGACCGGTCCAGTCGACCTCGATCCCCGTGGTGAACGCCTGGCCCACCGACCGGAGCAGTTGGGCGAGATCGCCGTGGTCGCGGCGGAGTGTGGGCACCGTGACGGCGTCGGCGGCGGCTTCCTCGAAGGTCTCCTGCATCCCGACGGTGAGTACGGGGTGGGTGCTGGCCTCGATGAACACCCGGTGGCCGTCGGTCAGCAGCGCCTCCACGGCGTCGGCGAACCGCACCTGCTCGCGCAGATTGCGCACCCAGTACGCGGTGTCCAGGACGGTGGTGTCGGTCCGGCCACGGGTCACCGTCGAGTAGAACGCCACCTGGTCGGCGGGCACGGCACGCGGTTCGACCCCGGCCAGGAGTGTGGTGAGTTCATCGGTGATCTCGTCCACCTGAGGGCTGTGGGAGGCGTAGTCCACCTCGATCATCCGGGCCCGCTCACCGGAGTCCCGGCAGGCTGTCGCGGCGGCGGCCACCTGCTCCGGGGGGCCGGACACCACGGTGGATGCCGGGCCGTTGACGGCGGCCACGACCACCGAGGCGGCACGGTCGCCGAGCCGGTCCAGCAGCGCGGCCACCTGCTCCTCACCGATACCGAGCGAGGCCATCGCGCCGCCACCGGCCAGTCGGCGCAGCGCCTGGCTGCGCAGGGCCACGATCCGGGCGCCGTCCTCGAGCGAGAGTGCCCCGGCCACACAGGCCGCGGCGATCTCGCCCTGGCTGTGGCCGATGACGGCGGCGGGCTTGACGCCGTAGCCCTCCCACACCGCGGCGAGGGACACCATCACCGCCCACAGCACGGGTTGGACCACATCCACCCGGCTGAGGTCGGCGTGGCCTTCGGTACCGCGCAGGACATCGATGAGCGACCAGTCGACGTGTGGTGCCAGGGCGCGTTCACAGGCGGCCGCGCGGTCCGCGAAGACCGGCGAGACGTCCATCAGCCCCGCGCCCATGCCGATCCACTGGGAACCCTGGCCGGGGAAGACCAGGACCGGGCCCTTGCCGCCCGTGGTCGCCGGGGTGGCGGAGTGGACCACTCCAGGGTGGGTCTCGTCCGCCGCCAGTGCCTCCACGGCCGCGAGCAGTTCGGCCCGGTCGTCGCCGACCATGACGGCCCGGTGGTCGAAGAGGGTGCGGGTGGTCAGCAGCGACCACCCGATCTCGGTGGGGGACGCGGTGGTGTCGGCGATCAGCCGTTCGGCGAGGGCTCGGGCCTGGTCACGGAGCGCGGTGACGCCGCGCGCCGACAGCACCCAGGGCACCGTGCCGGTGGCGGGCACGGCCGGTGCGGGAGCCTCCCCGGGGCCGGGTGCCTGTTCGAGGATCACATGGGCGTTGGTGCCGCTGATGCCGAAGGAGGACACACCCGCGCGCCGGGGCCGCTCGGTGCCGGGCCAGGTGACGGCCTCGGTGAGCAGCCGTACCGCGCCGTCGTCCCAGTCGACATGAGGGCTGGGCGTGTCGATGTGCAGGGACGCGGGCAGCACGCCGTGGCGCATGGCCATCACCATCTTGATGACGCCCGCCACCCCGGCGGCGGCCTGGGTGTGGCCGATATTGGACTTCACCGACCCCAGCCACAGCGGCTGCCCCTCGGGGCGTTCCCGGCCGTAGGTGGCCAGCAGCGCCTGGGCCTCGATCGGGTCGCCCAGGGTGGTACCGGTGCCGTGGGCTTCCACCACGTCGACATCGGACGGGGTGAGCCGGGCGGTGGCCAGCGCGGCGCGGATCACCCGCTGCTGCGACGGACCGTTGGGCGCGGTGAGCCCGTTGGAGGCGCCGTCCTGGTTGACGGCGGAGCCGCGGATCACGGCGAGCACCTGGTGTCCGTTGCGCCGGGCGTCCGAGAGGCGTTCCAGGACGAGCAGTCCGATGCCCTCGCCCCAGCCGGTGCCGTCGGCCGCCGCCGCGAACGGTTTGCAGCGGCCGTCGGCGGCGAGGCCGCGCTGCCGCGAGAACTCGACGAAGGTGTTGGGCGTGGCCATCACGGTGACACCGCCGGCCAGGGCCAGGGTGCATTCGCCGTTGCGCAGCGCTTGGGCGGCGAGGTGCATCGCCACCAGCGAGGACGAGCACGCGGTGTCCACGGTCACCGCGGGCCCCTCGAGACCGAAGGTGAACGCCACGCGCCCCGAGGCGATGCTCGGTGTGCTGCCGGTCATCAGACGTCCCTCGACGCCCTCCGGTGTCCGGCCGAGGAAGCGGCTGCCGTAGTCGTCGTACATGACACCGGTGATCACCGCGCTCTGGCTGCCCCGCAGGCCGACCGGGTCGATACCCGCGCTCTCGAACGCCTGCCAGGCCGTCTCGAGCAGCAGTCGCTGCTGGGGGTCGGTGGCCAGCGCTTCGCGCGGGCTGATCCCGAAGAACTCGGCGTCGAAGCGCGGAGCGTCGTGGAGGAATCCGCCTTCGCGTGCATAGCTGGTGCCGGTGTGGTCCGGGTCGGGGTCGAACAGGTCCGCCAGGTTCCAGCCGCGGTCCGCGGGGAACTCCCCGATGGCGTCGCCCTCTTCGGACACCAGCCGCCACAGGTCCTCCGGTGAGCCCACCCCGCCCGGATAGCGGCAGGCCATACCGACGATGACGATCGGATCGTCGTCGGCCGCCACCGGCACGGCCGCCGGTGTGCTGCCCGGTGTCACGGCAGGGTCCGCACCGACCAGTTGGTCGCGCAGGAAGCGGACCAGGGCGTCGGGGGTCGGGTAGTCGAAGATGACGGTGGCCGGGATCCGGGTGCCGGTGGCCGTGCCCAGCCGGTTGCGCAGATCGAGGGCGGTCAGCGAGTCGAAGCCGAGCTCCTGGAAGGCGCGGCCGGGTTCGATCGCCTCCGGGTCGGGATGGGCGAGGACGGCGGCGATCTGGTCGCGCACCAGCTCGGCGATGGCCCGGTCACGCTGCTCCGCGGGCAGTCCGGCCAGCCGCGCGTCCCACGGTCCGGTCCCGGTGTCCATGACCGGACGCGCCGGTGTGCGCACCAGACGCCGCAGCAGCGGTGGCAGCGGCCCGGTGGCGGCCCGGGTGCGCAGCGCCGCCGTGTCGAACCGGGCGGGGACGACGGTGGGGTGGGAGGTGGTCAGCGCCGTGTCGAGGAGATCCGGCACCTGGTCGTCGGGGATAGGGGCGTTGCCGGAGCGTGCCATCCGGGCGAGGTCGGTCGCGTCGAGGTGGCCGGTCATACCTCCGGCCGTGGTCAGCAGTCCCCAGGCCAGGGTGTGGGCCGTCCGGCCCTCCGCCCGGCGGTGTTCGGCGAGCGCGTTGAGGAACATGTTGGCGGCCGCGTAGTTGGCCTGGCCGCCGTTGCCCAGGACGGACGCGGCGGAGGAGAACATCACGAACGCCGCGGGGTCGCGGTCCCGGGTGAGCCGGTGCAGCTGCCAGGCAGCGTCCACCTTGGGGGCGAGGACGGTGTCGAGCTGTCCGGATGTCATCGCGGTGACCACACCGTCGTCGAGCACACCGGCCGCGTGGACGACGGCCGTGAGGGGGTGGTCGTCGGGGATGGTGGCGAGCAGGTCGGTCAGCGCGCGCGGATCGGCGGCGTCACAGGCTACGACGCGCACCTCGGTACCCGATGCGGCCAGTTCGGCGGTGAGCTCGTCCACGGCGGACGAGCCGCCGCTCCGGCTGATCAGCAGAAGGTGGCGCACGCCGTGTGCGGAGGCCAGGTGCCGGGCGACGAGTCGCCCCAGGGCTCCGGTGCCACCGGTGATCAGGGCGGTGCCGTCCGGGTCGAGGGCGGGGAACACCGCGTCCTGGTCGGGGCGCACCGGGACCAGCCGCGGGACGTGGATCTCCCCGCCCCGCAGCGCCAGTTCCGTTTCGTCGGCGGCGATGGCGGCCGGCAGCGCGGTGCGCAGGGCCCGGTGGGAGCGGGGGTCGTCGTCCAGGTCCACCAGCAGCACCCGCCCGGGGTGTTCGGCCTGTGCCGCGCGGACCAGGCCCCACAGGGGTGCGGTGGTCAGATCGGCGGGTGGGTCCTCGGGCCCGGTGGCCACGGCCCCGCAGGTGACGACGGCCAGCCGGGTCGCGGCGAACCGCTCGTCGGTGAACCAGTCGCGCAGGGTGGTGAGCAGCCGGCGGGAGGCCGCCCGCACCCGTGCCGGTATGTCCTGGGACTCGCCGTGGGCGGGAACATCGGCGCCGGTGTCCGGAGCGTCATGGCATTCCACGACGACCAGGCCGGGAACCGGCTGCCCGTCGTCCACGGCGGCGGTGAGCGCGGCGAGGTCGGGGAGGAGGACGGTCTCGGTGCCGGTGACCAGACCCAGCGGGTCCGGTCCGGCCACCGCCCACATCTCGTCGGATGACGGCTCACCGATGGCCGCGGGCCCCGGTTGCCAGTTCAGCCGGTACAGCGGGGTGTCGGCCGCCGCGGCGCGGGCGGAGCGCCAGCGGTCGGCGGAGATCTCGCGGAGGCCCAGGGACGCGATGGTGGCCACGGGCGCGCCCTGGTCGTCGGTGAGCGTCAGGGCGACGCTGTCCGCGGCGGTCGGGGTGATGCGGACGCGCAGCCGGGTGGCGCCCGTGGCGTACAGCCGTACCCCGCTGAAGGAGAACGGGAGCCGGACCGTCGGTGCCGTGGTGTCCTCGGCTCCGCGGCCGCCGTTGAAGAGCTCTTCGATGGGGTGCAGGGCGCTGTCCAGGAGCGCGGGGTGCAGTCCGTAGCTGTCGGCCCCGCCGTGGTGGTCGGCGGCCAGGCGCACCTCGGCGAGCATCTCCTCGCCGTGGGTCCAGGCGGCGCGCAGTCCGCGGAAGGCCGGACCGTAGGCGTAACCCTGGTCGGCCAGCCGCTGGTAGAGGTCGGCCACGTCGACGGGTACGGCGCCGGGCGGCGGCCACGCGGCCACCGGTGGTCCGGCCTCGACGGGTGAGGGCGCGGCGGTGAGGACGCCGGTGGCGTGGCGGGTCCAGGAGGTCTCCGGCCCCTCGCCCTCGCCGGCGTCGGGCCGGGAGGAGAGGGTGAGCGCGCGCCTGCCGGACGGATCGGGGGCGGTGACCGCGAGCTGGATGCGCACCGCGCCCGAGGAGGGTAGCAGCAGCGGTGTCTCCAGGGTGAGGTCATCGATGAGTTCGCAGCCGGTCCGTGCCCCCGCGAGCAGGGCGAGTTCCAGGACGGCCGTGCCCGGCAGCGGCACGCTGTCCGCGATGGTGTGGTCGGTCAGCCATGCGTGGGTGTGCGGGGACAGCCGTCCGGTGAGCAGCAGTCCGCCGTCAGGTGTCTCCACGGCGGCCTGGAGCAGCGGATGGTCGGTGGCCCCGAGGCCCACCGCCCGTACGTCGGCGGTGCCGGTGGGGACGGGGCGCCAGTACCGCTGTCGCTGGAAGCGGTAGGTGGGCAGGTCGACGGGGTCCGCGGGCTCCGGCAGGGCGGCGGCGAAGTCGATGGTGGCGCCGTCGTGGTGCAGGGCGGTCAGGGCGGCGAGCAGGGTACGCGGTTCGTCGCGGCCCTCGCGCAGCGCGGTGGCGAACACGGCGGCGGTGTCCGGTGTGGTCCCCTCGTCCCGCAGCGCGTCCTGGGCCATGGTGGTGAGTACGGCGTCCGGCCCGAGTTCGAGGTAGCGGGTGGTGCCCTCGGCGCGCAGGGTGCGCAGACCGTCGTGGAACCGTACGGGCTCCCGTACGTGGCGCACCCAGTACTCGGGGTCGCGGAGCTGGTCGGCGGTGGCCGGTTCCCCGGTGAGGTTGGAGATCACCGGGATGCGCGGCGGATGGTAGTCGAGTCCGCGGGCCACCGCGCGGAACTCGTCGAGCATGGGGTCGAGCAGCGGGGAGTGGAAGGCGTGGCTGACCTTCAGCCGCTTGGTCCGGTGCCCCTGCTCCCCGAGGGTGCGGGCGATGTCGTCGACGGTCTCGGCGTCCCCGGACACCACGACCGCCGTGGGCCCGTTGACGGCGGCCAGCGCGACGCGGTCCTCACGGCCGGCGAGCAGGGGCAGGATGTGGTCCTCGGTGGTTTCGACGGCGGCCATGGCGCCACCGGCCGGGAGTGCCTGCATCAGCCGTCCCCGGGCGGCCACGAGCGCGCAGGCGTCCGGCAGGGACAGCACACCCGCCACATGGGCGGCCACCAGTTCCCCGACGGAGTGTCCGGTCAGGAAGCCGGGGACGACGCCGAAGGACTCGACCAGCCGGAACAGGGCGGTCTCCAGGGCGAACAGGGCCGCCTGGGTCACCCCGGTCCCGTGCAGCGCGTTCGCCTCGGCGGTGTCCTCGGCGGCGAACACCAGGTCGCGCAGCGGGTGTCCGAGCAGCGGGTCCAGATGCGCGCAGACCTCGTCGAAGGCGGTGGCGAACACCGGATGGGTCCGGTGGAGCTCACGGCCCATCCCGGGCCGCTGGCTGCCCTGCCCGGTGAACATGACGGCGGTGCCGCCGGAGCGGACGGGGCCGGTGGCCCGGGTCAGCGCGGGGTGGTGCTCGCCGTCGGCCAGGGCCCGTACTGCCGCCAGCAGTTCCTCGCGGGTCCCGGCCACCGCCGTGGCCCGGTGTTCGAAGGCGGAGCGGGTCCGGGCGAGCGACCAGGCCACCTCGGCCGCGGACTGCCGCGGGTGGGCGGCCAGATGCGCGGCGAGCGCCTCGGCCTGGGCGCGCAGTGCCCGGTCCCCGCGTGCGGACAGGGTCCAGGGGATGAGCGCGGTCTCCCGCGGGGGCGCGGACCGGGCCGGGGCGGCCGGGGCGGGGGGCTGTTCGAGCAGCAGATGGGCGTTGGTGCCGGAGATGCCGAAGGAGGACACCGCCGCACGGCGCGGCCGGTCCCCGCACGGCCAGTCGACGGCTTCGGTGAGCAGGCGTACGGCGCCCGCATCCCAGTTCACATACGGAGTGGGCCGGGTGAGGTGGACGGTGGCGGGCAGTGTTCCGTGCCGCATCGCCATGACCATCTTGATGACACCGGCCACCCCGGCGGCGCCCTGGGTGTGTCCGATGTTGGATTTGACCGAGCCCAGCCACAGCGGTTCACCGTCGGCCCGGTCCTGACCGTAGGTGGTCAGCAGGGCGTGGGCCTCGATGGGGTCGCCGAGCCGGGTGCCGGTGCCGTGCGCCTCGACGACGTCCACCTCGGCCGGGGAGAGCCGGGCATTCGCCAGCGCCTGGGTGATGACGCGCTGCTGGGAGGGGCCGTTGGGCGCGGTGAGGCCGTTGGAGGCGCCGTCCTGGTTGATGGCCGAACCCCGGATGACCGCGAGGACCCGGTGGCCGTTGCGCCGGGCGTCGGACAGCCGTTCCAGCAGCACCAGGCCGACGCCCTCGGAGAAGGCGGTGCCGTCCGCTTCCTCGGAGAACGCCTTGCAGCGGCCGTCGGGGGCCAGACCGCGCTGCCGGGAGAACTCGGTGAACACGTTCGGGACGGCCATGACGGTGACACCGCCCGCGAGGGCCAGTCCGCACTCTCCCTGGCGCAGCGCCTGGCAGGCCAGGTGCATGGCGACCAGCGACGAGGAGCACGCGGTGTCCACCGTGACGGCGGGCCCCTCGAGACCGAGGGTGTACGCCACCCGGCCGGACAGCACACTGGGGGCGTTGCCGGTGACGAGATAGCCCTCGGCGCTCTTGTCGATGTGCGGGGTGCCGAAGCCGGGGAGGGCGGTGCCCGCGTAGACACCGGTCGCACTCCCCTTGAGCGAGGCCGGGTCGATCCCGGCACGTTCGAGGAGTTCCCAGGACACCTCCAGCAGCAGCCGCTGCTGGGGGTCGACGGCCAGTGCCTCGCGGGGGCTGATACCGAAGAACTCGGGGTCGAAGCGGTCGGCGTCGTAGAGGAAGCCGCCCTCGCGGGCGTGGCTGGTGCCGGGGTGGTCGGGGTCCGGGTGGAAGAGCCCTTCCAGGTCCCAGCCGCGGTCGGTGGGGAACCCGCCCATGGCGTGTGCACCGGAGGCGACCAGTTGCCACAGTTCCTCGGGCGTGGTCACACCGCCGGGATAGCGGCAGGCCATGCTGACGACAGCCACCGGCTCCTGAGCGCGGTCCTCGACCTCCCGCAGCCGCTGCCGCGTTTCGTGCAGATCGCCGGCGACTCGCCTCAGATAGTCGACCAGCTTCTCTTCATTAGCATGAGCCACAGAGGGTCACCCGGCCTTCAGCGAAGAGGCGCGCCACGTTGTTCATGACAGGCCAAGCTCGTTGTCGATGAATTCCAGAACCTGATCGGGGGACGCGACCTGGAGCCGCTCCACCGCGTCGGTGTCGTCGGAGGGCGTGCACATCGCCTTCCACTTCGAGAGCAGGGTCTCCAGCCGTGCCGTGACCACCCCGGTCTCCATGTCCTCCACGACCACCGCGGACAGGCTGTTCTCCAGCCTGAGCAGCTCGTTGAGGAGGGGGTGGGGTGTCCCGGGGCCGGGGTCCTCGGTGCGGGAGTCCCCCGGTGCCAGCTGCTGTCGCAGGTGTTCGGCGAGCACGGTGGCTTCCGGATGGTCGAAGACGAGGGCGGCGGGCAGCCGCAGTCCGGTGGCGGCGGCGAGCCGGTTGCGCAGTTCGACGGCGGTCAGCGAGTCGAAGCCGAGGTCCTTGAACGACGCGTCGGCGTGGACGACGGAGGCGTCGGCGTGTCCCAGGACGGTGGCGGCGTGGGTCCGCACGAGGTTGAGCAGCAGCCGGTGCTGTTCGGAGGACGGCAACCCGGTCAGCCGCGCTCCCCAGTCGGTGGGCGGACCTCCGGCGGCCGCGGTCGGCCGGACCCGTCGGCCGCCGCCGGTGGCCGCGAGGGCCCGCAGGGGCGCGGGCAGGGAGGTGGCGGCCTGGGCAGCCAGTGCCCTGGTGTCGAGGTTGAGCGCCAGCAGATGGGGGTGGCCGTGCTGGTGCGCGGCGTCCAGCAGGGCCAGGCCCTCAGCGGTGCTGTTGGCCTGGATGCCGAGGCGGCCGATCCGGGCCAGGTCGGTGTCGGCGAGCCGTGCGGTGAGCCCGCTGGTGTCCGCCCACAGGCCCCATGCCACCGACTGTCCCGGCAGTCCCAGGGCCTGGCGGTGGGCGGCCAGACCGTCGCAGTAGGCGTTGGCCGCGGCGTAGTTGGCCTGCCCCGGGGTGCCCAGGTCGGAGGCGAAGGAGGAGAACATCACGAACATCCCCAGCCGCAGGTGTGCGGTGGCGGTGTGCAGATGGGCCGCCGCCCCGGCCTTGGCGGCCCAGGCCCGCTCCAGTCGCCCGGGGTTCTGGGAGGGCAGCATGGCGTCGTCCACGACACCCGCGGCGTGGATCACACCCGTCAGCGGATGGGCCGGGTCGATGTCCGCGACCAGGGCGTGCAGCGCGGTGGCGTCGGTGATGTCCAGCGGCTCGACACGGACCGACGCGCCCAGGTCGGTGAGGCGCTGGGCCAGCTCCCGGGCGCCCGGGGCGTCGGGGCCGCTGCGGCTGACCAGCAGCAGATGCCGGATGTCCCCCGTGCGGACGAGGTGTTCTGCGACATGGCCGCCGAGGGTGCCGGTACCACCGGTGATCAGAACGGTGCCACCGGGGTCCACCGGCGCGGGAACATCCAGCACCAGCTTGCCCGTATGCCTGGCCTGACTCAGATACCGCAGCGCCTCCCGCGCCCGCCCGAGCGGCCACGAACGCACCGGAAGCGGCTCCAGCACCCCCGCCTCGAACAACCGCACCAACTCAGCCAGCATCCGGCCGATCAGCTCAGGTCCGGCGTCCGCGATCAGGTCGTAGGGGAGGTAGCGCAGACCGGGGTGGTCGTGTGCGGGGTCGCGGAGGTCGGTCTTGCCCATCTCCAGGAAGCGACCGCCCTCCCCCAGCAGCCGCAACGAGGCGTCGATGAACTCACCCGCCAGACTGTTCAACACCACATCCACACCACGACCACCGGTCGCCGCACGCACCGAATCCTCGAAACCCAGATCCCGGGACGACGCCCGATGCGCCGCATCCACCCCCAACGACTCCAACACCCCATGCTTACCGGGACTCGCCGTCGCAAAGACCTCCGCACCCAGATGACGCGCAATCCCCACCGCCGCCATCCCCACACCACCAGCACCCGCATGAATCAACACCGACTCACCCGAGCCCAACCCACCCAACTCCACCAACCCATACCAAGCCGTCAAGAACACCACCGGCACCCCAGCCGCCCGCCGGAAACCCCACCCACACGGAATCGGCACCACGGTGCGCGCGTCCGCGACGGCCACCGTTGCGAAGGCGCCCTCGAAGAGGCCCATGACCCGGTCGCCGACGGCGAGACCGGTGACCCCCGGTCCCACCTCCCGCACCACACCCGCGCCCTCGCTGCCACCGAACTCCGCGCCACCGGGGTACATCCCCAGCACGATCAGCGCGTCGCGGAAGTTGACGCCCGCGGCGTGGACATCGATGCGCACCTGTCCCGGGCCCAGGGGCTCCAGCGCCTCCGGACAGACCACCGGGCGGACGCTGTCCACCGTCGCGGTGCCCTCGGCCGCCAGGCGCCACGCCGGCGCTCCCACCGGGGGGACGAGGCCGGAGGTGCCCGCGGCGCGGACGAACCGGGGCACCAGCACCCGGCCGTCGCGCAGCGCGAGCTGTGATTCGTCCAGCTCCAGGGCCCGTGCCACACCGTCGGCGAGGAGACCGGCTCCCGACGCCCCGTCGTGGACGGTGTCATCCGGGTCCAGGTCGAGCAGCAGGAAGCGGCCCGGGTTCTCCGTCTGCGCGCTGCGGACCAGCCCCCAGAGCGCGGCTCCGGCCACGTCCACGGACGCGGGCGCCTCGCCCGTGAGGATGCCGGTGGTGACGGCGCCACGGGTGGCGACCACCAAGGTGGCCTCGGCCAGACGTGGTTCGGCAAGCCAGCCCTGGAGCAGGGCGAGCGTCCGCTCCGCGGAGGCCAGTCCCCCGGCCGCCAGATCGCTCGCGCCGCTCTCGTCCGGACCGGCCGGATACGCCAGGACGGTGTCCGGGGTGGCCGCACCGTCGTCGAGTGCGCGGACCAGAGCCGCCAGATCCGGATGGCGGGCCGCGGTGGGCATCATCATCGGTGTCCCGGTCCCCAGCACCGCCCAGTCGGCGGGGCGCGCCGGGCCGCTGTCGTCCGGAGTGGCCGGAACCGGCAGGGGTGTCCAGTCCAGGGCGAACAGCCCGTCCTTGCCGGACGGCCGGGCGTTGCCCAGCCGCGCGGGGTCGGCGGGCCGCAGCACCACCGCGTCGGCGCTCAGCACCGGGGCCCCCACGGCGTCCGCCACGCCGACGCGGACGGTCCGTTCACCGTCTCCGCCGGACTCGCCGGGTGACAGCCGGATCCGCGCCCGGGTGGCCCCGCCGGCCCACAGCGACACCCCGTTCCAGGTGAACGGCAGCCACACCCGGCCATCGGCCGTGCCGTCATGGTCCGCGGGCCGGCCGGTCAGAAGCACGGGGTGGAGCGCCGCGTCGAGCAGCGCGGGGTGGACGCCGAATCCCGACGGCTCCCCGGCCGCCTCCGGCAGTTCCACCTCGGCGAGCAGATCCGCCCCGTCGCGCCACACCGCGCGCAGGCCCCGGAAGGAGGGCCCGTACGCGTAGCCCGACGCCGCGACGCGCTCGTAGAAGTCCACCAGTTCGACGGGTTCCGCACCCGCGGGGGGCCATACGCCACCCTGCTCCGCCCCGGGCGCCGGTGTCCGGTCCGGCGGGCTCAGCACACCGTCGGCATGACACACCCATCCGGCGCCGGGGCCGGAGGGTTCATCGGGGCGGGAGTAGATCCGTATCTCGCGCCGTCCGTCGCCGGCCAGTTCACCGACGGCCACCTGGAGGCGGAGCCCGCCCGAGGGCGGGAGCACCAGCGGCACCTGGAGCGCCAGTTCCTCCACACCGCCGCCGCCCACCTCGTCGGCCGCGCGCAGGGCCCACTCGACCAGGGCCGTACCGGGGACCAGGACGGTGTCCGCGACGACATGGTCACCGAGCCAGCCGTGCGTCTGGGACGACAGCCTGCCGGTCAGCAATCCACCGCCGCCGTCGGCCAGTTCGACCGCGGCGCTCAGCAGCGGATGTCCGGCGGCGACGAGGCCGAGGTCCGCCGGGTCGGTGCCACGGTCGTTGAGCCCGTCCAGCCAGTACCGCTGGCGCTGGAAGGCGTAGGTGGGCAGGTCGACGGTACGGGGGTGCGGGTCGGCGGGGAAGAACGGTGTCCAGTCCACCTCCACCCCGGCAGTGAACGCCTGCGCCAGCGACTGTGCCAACTGCCGCGGGCCGCCTTCGTCACGGCGCAGCGTCGGTACCGTCACCGCTCGGATGTCGGCGTCCTCGAACGTCTCCTGCATCCCGACCGTCAGCACCGGATGGGTGCTGGCCTCGATGAACACCCGGTGGCCGTCGGCCAGCAGCTCCGCGACGGCGTCGGCGAAGCGTACGCGTTCACGCAGGTTGGTCACCCAGTAGGCGGTGTCCAGCACGGTGGTGTCGGCGCGGCCGCCGGTCACCGTTGAGTAGAACGCCACGTCGGAGGACAGCTTCGGGCGGATACCGCTCAGCAGGTCGTGCAGTTCGGCGGTGATCCGGTCGACCTGGGGGCTGTGGGAGGCGTAGTCCACCTCGATCAGCCGGGCCCGGTCGCCGTTCTCCTGGCATGCGGTGACCACGGCGACCACCCGCTCGGGCGGGCCCGACACCACCGTGGAAGACGGTCCGTTGACGGCCGCGATCCCGACACCGTCAGCCGTCTCGCCCAGTCCGGAGAGCAACTGGCCCGCCCGCCGTTGGCTGATCCCGAGCGAGGCCATCGCCCCGCCGCCGGCCAGTTTCCGCAGCGCCTGGCTGCGCAGCGCCACGATCCGCGCGCCGTCCTCCAGGGAGAGCGCGTCCGCCACCACCGCGGCGGCGATCTCGCCCTGGCTGTGGCCCACCACCGCTGCGGGCCGTACACCGTGTCCGGCCCAGACGGCGGCCAGCGACACCATCACCGCCCAGAGCACGGGCTGCACCACATCGACGCGGCCGAGATCCGCGGCGCCGTCGGCGCCCCGCAGCACCTCGGTCAGCGACCAGTCCACATAGGGGGCGAGGGCACGTTCGCAGTCGGCCACCCGCTCCGCGAACACCGGTGACGCCTCCAGCAGTCCGGCGCCCATGCCCACCCACTGCGACCCCTGTCCGGGGAACACCAGCACCGGGCCGGCATCGCCCGTGGTCGCGGGGGCTCCGGGAGCCGTCGCGCCGGGATGCGCGGTACCCGCCGCCAGCGCCTCCACCGCGGCCAGCAACTCCTCGCGGCCCTCCCCCACCACCACGGCCCGGTGCTCGAACACCGCACGTGTGGTGATCAGCGACCAGCCCACCTCGGAGGGCGAGACCGAGGTGTCCCCCGCCATCCGCCCGGCCAGCGCCGCCGCCTGGGCCCGCAGCGCCTCGGCGCTCCGTGCGGAGAGCACCCATGGGAGCACCCCGCCGGGGCACTCGCCCGCCGCCACCGGCTCGTCCGTCTCCGGGGCCTGCTCCAGGATCAGATGGGCGTTGGTGCCGGAGACACCGAAGGAGGAGACCGCGGCGCGGCGCGGCCGGTCCAGCGCGGGCCAGGCGCGGGGTTCGTCGAGGAGCCGGATACCGCTGCCGTCCCAGTCCACGTGCGGGGTGGGCTCGTCGAGGTGGAGGTTGGCGGGCAGCTCCTGGTGGCGCAGGGCCATCACCATCTTGATCACACCGGCGACACCGGCCGCGGCGTGGGTGTGGCCGATGTTGGACTTGAGCGAGCCGAGCAGCAGCGGGCGGTCGTCGGGCCGGTCCTGGCCGTAGGTGGCCATCAGCGCCTCGGCCTCGATCGGGTCGCCCAGTCTGGTGCCGGTGCCGTGTGCTTCGACGGCGTCCACGTCGCCGGGTCCCAGTCCGGCACTGGCGAGCGCCTGGCCGATGACGCGCTCCTGGGCGACGTCATTGGGCGCGGTGAGCCCGTTGCTGGCCCCGTCCTGGTTGATGGCCGAGCCCCGGATGACCGCGAGGACCCGGTGGCCGTTGCGCAGCGCGTCCGACAGCCGTTCCAGCACCACCAGGCCGACGCCCTCGGAGAAGCCGGTGCCGTCGGCGGTGGCGGCGAAGGACTTGCAGCGTCCGTCGGGGGCGAGTGCTCCCTGCCGGGTGAACTCGGTGAACATGACGGGGGTGGCGAGCGAGGTGACGCCACCGGCCAGCGCGAGGGTGCACTCGCCCTGCCGGAGCGCCTGGCAGCCCAGGTGCATGGCCACCAGGGAGGCCGAACATGCGGTGTCCACGGTCACCGCGGGCCCCTCGAGACCCAAGGTGTACGCGACTCGGCCGGAGATCACGCTGGTGAGGCTGCCGGTGGTGGCGTACCCCTCGAAGCCTTCCGGGATCCGTGGCGCACGGGCCAGATAGTCCTGGCTGGACACCCCGGCGTAGACACCGGTGCGGCTGCCCTTCAGCGCGTGGGGGTCGATCCCGGCCCGCTCCAGCGCTTCCCAGGCGGACTCCAGGACCAGCCTCTGCTGGGGGTCCATCGCCAGCGCCTCACGAGGGCTGATGCCGAAGAACGACGCGTCGAACCGGTCGGCCGCGACGAACCCGCCTTGGCGGACACAGCTGGTCCCGTAATGCTCCGGGTCGGGGTGGTAGAGGCCGTCGAGGTCCCAGCCGCGGTCCGTGGGGAAGTCGCCGATGGCGTCGACGCCCGCGACGAGCAGGTCCCACAGCTCCTCCGGGGAGGTGACCCCACCGGGGAAGCGGCAGGCCATGCCCACCACGGCCACCGGCTCCTGCGCACGCTCCTCCACCTCGCGCAACCGCAGCCGCGTGTCATGCAGATCGGCGGAGACGCGCTTGAGGTACGCGACGAGTTTCTCTTCGTTCGCCATGGGGGTCACCCGGCCTTCAGCGTTCGTGGCGCCCGGCACATTCAGGACACACCGAGTTCGTTGTCGATAAAGTCAAGGACCTGATCCGCGGACGCGGACTCCAGCCGTTCCGCGGCGCTCGGTCCGGCCTCGGAACGGTGGTGGGACGGGCTGGATCGCGCCGGTACGGTCACCGGTGCGGGGGACGTGGCGGAGCCGGGATCCCCGGGTGCGAGCCGCCCCACCAGGTGGTGCGCCACCCCCGCCGGGGTCGGATGGCGGAAGATGAGCGCCGCGGGCAGCCGCAGCGCGGTGGCGGCGGCGAGACGGTCGCGCAGTTCCACGGCGGTGAGGGATTCGAATCCCAGCTCCTTGAAGCTGGCGTCGGGATGCACGGCCTCGGCGTCGGTATGCCCCAGCACGGTGGCGGCGTGGTCCCGGACCAGTTGGAGGATCTGCCGGTACCGATCCGCAGCGGACAGCTCCGCCAGCCGGGCGGCCCAGTCGACGGTCCGGGCGCCGGTGGCGGCCGCGGTCCGCCGCCGCACGTTCGGGCCGCCGTCGGCGGTGGCCGCGGGACGCGGGGACGTGGTGTGCGGGGCCGTGGCCTCCAGCAGGCCGGGGTCGGCCGGGCGGATCACCAGCGCGTCGACGGTCAGCACCGGCGCCCCCACGGCGTCGGCGACGACCACGCGCAGCTCCCGGCCGCCGTCCGGACCGGGCGGTGGCGCGGTGAGCCGTACCCGTACGGTGGTCGCCCCGGCCGCCCACAGCGACACACCGCCGTAGGCGAACGGCAGCCACACCTGTTCCCCGTGCGCCTCGTCGGTGTCCAGTAGCAGCGGATGCAGCACGGCGTCCAGGAGCGCGGGGTGAATACCGAACTCCTCCGGCTTCCCGGCGGGTTCCGGCAGTTCCACCTCGGCGAACAGATCATGGCCGGAGCGCCACAGCGCACGCAGCCCCTGGAAGGCCGGGCCGTAGCCGTATCCCGCGGCGGCGAGACGGCGGTAGCATCCGTCGGTGTCCACCGGCGTTGCGTCCGGCGGCGGCCAGGCGCCGGCCGGCTGCGCCTCCGGGTCCTCGGGGACGGCCGGGCCCAGGAGACCCACCGCGTGGCACGTCCACTCGGCGTCAGGGGCTCCGGGGTGCGCCGCGTCCTCGGGGCAGCCGTACACGGCCACGTCATGGCGTCCGTCGTCGCCGCCCGGACCCACGACCACCTGGATCCGCAGTCCGCCGGTCGCGGGCCAGAGCATCGGCCGGCGCAGGGTGAGTTCCGCCAGTTCTCCGCAGCCGACCTCGTCGGCGGCCCGCAGCACCCACTCCACCAGCGCGGCCCCGGGCACCAGGGTCACCCCGGCCACCGTGTGGTCGCTCAGCCAGGGATGGGTCTGTGCCGAGAGACGGCCCGTCAGGACGTGGCCGCTGCCGTCGGCGAGCCGTACGGCGGCACCGAGCTGCGGATGTCCCACGGCGGTCAGTCCGAGACCGGCGGGATCACCGCCCCGGCCACCGGTGGTGTCGAGCCAGTAGCGCTCGCGCTGGAAGGCATAGGTGGGCAGGTCGACGGTGCACGGCGGCGGACCGGCCGGGAACGCGGCCGTCCAGTCCACGGTGGCCCCGGCGGTGAACGCCTGCGCCACCGACCGTATGAGCTGGACCGGGTCGCCGTGGTCACGGCGCAGGGTGGGCACCGCTGCGGCGTCGGTCCCGGTCTGTTCGAAGGTCTCGCGCATGCCCATGGTGAGCACCGGATGGGTACTGGCTTCGATGAACACCCGGTGCCCCGCGGCCAGCAGCGCCTCGACGGTGTCCGCGAACCGCACCTGCTCCCGGAGGTTGCGCACCCAGTACCCGGTGTCCAGCGCCTCGCCGTCGATCCGGCCGCCGGTCACGGTCGAGTAGAACGCCACCTCGTCGGCACCCGCGGAAAGGGGTTCGATCCCGGCCAGCAGCGCGGTGAGTTCACCGGTGATGCGGTCGACCTGGGGGCTGTGCGAGGCGTAGTCCACCTCGATCAGCCGGGCCCGCTCCCCGTTCTTCTGGCACTCCTCCACCACCACGGCCACCTGCCCGGGCGGGCCGGACACCACGAGGGACTCCGGTCCGTTGACGGCCGCCACCACCACCGTGTCCGCCCTGTCGCCGAGCCGGAGCAGCAGCTCGGCCGCCCGTTCCCGGCCGAGTCCGAGCGAGGCCATGGCGCCGTCGCCCGCGAGGCGCCGCAGTGCCCGGCTGCGCAGGGCCACGACACGTGCGGCGTCGTCCAGGGAGAGCGCGCCCGCCACCACGGCCGCCGCGATCTCGCCCTGGCTGTGGCCCACCACGGCCGCGGGGCGGACGCCGTGCGCGGCCCATACGGCGGCGAGGGACACCATCGCCGCCCAGAGCACCGGCTGGACGACATCGACCCGGCCGAGATCCGCGGCGCCCTCGCAGCCGCGCAGCACATCGGTCAACGACCAGTCCACATAGGGGCTCAGCGCCCGTTCGCACTCGGCCACCCGCTCCGCGAACACCGGAGACCCGTCGAGGAGCGCCGCGCCCATTCCCTGCCACTGTGAGCCCTGCCCGGGGAACACCAGGACCGGTCCCGCGCCGGTGTCGGTCCCGGCCCCGGGGTGGACGGCTCCGGGTCCCACCACGGCGGGGTGGTTCTCCTCCCCGGCCAGCGCTTCGAGGGCCGCGGACAGGGTGTCGCGGTCCTCGGCCACGAGGACGGCCCGGTGCTCGAACACCGAACGTGTGCCGATCAGGGACCAGCCGGTGTCCGCGGGGGACATCCCGGGCGTGGCGGCCAGATGGCCGGCCAGCGCGCGGGCCTGGCCGCGCAGGGCCTTCGCACTCCGCGCGGACAGCACCCACGGCACCGCACCGTGCGGTGCGCGCCCCGGCACGGGGGCCGTGGCGCCACCGGGACGCGCGGGCTCGGGGGCCTTGGCAGCGTCGGGACGCGCGGGCTCGGGGGCCTTGGCAGCGTCGGGACGCGCGGGCTCGGGGGCCTTGGCAGTGTCGGAGAGAGCGGGCTCGGGGGCCTGTTCCACGATCACATGCGCGTTGGTGCCGCTGATACCGAAGGACGACACGGCCGCCCGGCGCGCACGCTCGGTGTCCGGCCAGCCCACCGACTCGGTCAGCAGCCGCACCGCGCCGCTGTCCCATGCGACATGGGGGCTCGGCGCATCGATGTGCAGGGAGGCCGGAAGGGTGCCGTGGCGCAGCGCCAACACCATCTTGATGACACCGGCCACGCCCGCCGCGGCCTGGGTGTGGCCGATGTTCGACTTCAACGAGCCCAGCCACAGCGGGCGGTCCCCGGGCCGGTCCCGGCCGTAGGTGGCCAGCAGCGCCTGGGCCTCGATCGGGTCGCCGAGGGTGGTGCCCGTCCCGTGTGCCTCGACGGCGTCCACCTCGGACGGCTCGAGTCCGGCGGCGGCCAGGGCGGCGCGGATCACCCGCTGCTGGGAGGGGCCGTTCGGGGCGGTGAGCCCGTTGGAGGCACCGTCCTGGTTGACCGCGGAGCCCCGGATCAGCGCCAGCACCGGATGGCCGTGGCGCCGTGCGTCGGACAGCCGTTCCAGCAGGACCAGTCCCGCTCCCTCGGCCCAGCCGGTACCGTCGGCCGCCGCGGCGAAGGGTTTGCACCGTCCGTCCGGGGCGAGGCCGCGCTGTCGTGAGAAGCCGGTGAACATGCCCGGGGCGGCCATCACGGTGACCCCTCCGGCCAGGGCAAGCGAACAGTCGCCGCGCCGCAGCGACTGGGCGGCCAGGTGCAGGGCCACCAGCGAGGAGGAGCAGGCGGTGTCCACCGAGACCGCGGGGCCTTCGAGTCCGAAGGTGAAGGCCACCCGTCCGGACACCACGCTCGGGGTGCCTCCGGTGAGCAGATGGCCATCGAGACCCTTGGGCGCCTCGTGCAGCCGCGGGCCGTAGTCCTGGGGCATCACCCCGACGAACACCCCGGTCGGGCTGGCCTTGAGGTCGGTGGCGCGCAGCCCCGCCCGTTCGAACGCCTCCCACGCGGTCTCCAGCAGCAGCCGCTGCTGGGGGTCGGCAGCGAGTGCCTCGCGCGGGCTGATACCGAAGAACTCCGCGTCGAACCGCGCCGCGTCGTAGAGGAACCCGCCCTCGTGGGCGTAGCTGGTACCGGGACGGTCCGGGTCGGGGTCGAAGAGCGCGGCCAGGTCCCAGCCCCGGTCGCGGGGGAACTCCCCGATGGCGTCCGCCCCTTCGGACACCAGACGCCACAGCGCCTCCGGTGTGTCGGCACCGCCCGGGTAGCGGCAGCTCATGGCGACCACGGCGATGGGATCGTCATCGGGGTGCACGGTGGACGGGAGGTGGGCGGAGGCGGTGGACGGGGCGGCCGGTGCGGTGGCTTCGCGCAGATGCGCGGCGACGGCGAGGGGTGTGGGGTGGTCGAAGGTGAGGGTGGCGGTGAGGGGCAGACCGGTGGCGTCGGCGAGCCGTTCGCCGAGTTCGGTCGCGGCCAGCGAGTCGAAGCCCAGCTCCTTGAAGGTGAGTCCGGGGTCGACGGCGCGCGGGTCGGGGTGTCCCAGGACGGCGGCCACCTGGGTGCGGACGGTGTCCAGAAGGTCCGCGGTGCGCGCCGGGGCCGGGCCCGGGCCGGGCCGTGCGGCGTTCACCCCGGTGGCGGGCGGGAGGTCCGGGGCGGCCCCGCCCGTGGAGTCCGGCCAGTGGCGCTCGCGCTGGAAGGCGTAGGTCGGGAGGGCCACATGCCGGCGGGGCCGTTCGGCGAAGGCCCGCTCCCAGCGCACCTCGGCGCCGCGCACATACGCCTGGGCGAGAGCGGTGGCAAAGGTCCGTGGTTCGGAACGGTCGCGGCGCAGCACGGCGAGGGCGGCGGGGCGGGGCTGTCCGGGGGCCGTGCCGGGGTGGTCCGCGAGGCATTCGCGGGTCATGGCGGCGAGGAGGCCGTCGGGACCGAGTTCGACGAAGGTGGTGGCACCCGTGTCGCGGAGGGTGTGCACACCGTCCAGGAACCGGACCGCCTCACGGGCGTGCCGCGCCCAGTAGTCGGGCGAGGCGAGCTGCTCGGCGGTGGCGATCCGACCGGTCACGTTGGAGACGACGGGGATGGCCGGGGCGGCGAACGTCAGCCCGGCGGCCACCTCGCGCAGTTCGTCGAGGACGGCGTCCATATGGGGTGAGTGGAAGGCGTGGCTGACCTTGAGCCGATGCGCTTTGCGACCGCGGTCCCGCCAGGCTTCGGTGGCCCGGTGGACGGCGTCGCGGTCCCCGGAGACCACCACGGACGAGGGGCCGTTGACGGCGGCGATGGTGAGGCGGTCCGCCGCTCCGGCGAGCGCCTCGGTGGCCTCTTCCTCCGTCGCCTGCCACGCGGCCATCGCGCCGGGGGCCGTGACCGACTGCATGAGGCGGCCGCGGGCGGCGACCAGGGCGCAGGCGTCGGGCAGCGAGAGCACCCCGGCCACATGGGCGGCGGCGAGCTCGCCGACGGAGTGTCCCATCAGGCAGTCGGGACGCAGTCCCCAGCTCTCGGCCAGCCGGTACAGGGCCACTTCGATGGCGAACAGCGCGGGCTGGGTGTACGCGGTCCGGTCCAGCGCCGTGGTGTCCCGGTCGAACATCACCTCGCGCAGGGACAGGCCCAGATGGGGGTCCAGATGGGCGCACGTGTCTTCCAGGGCGGTGGCGAAGACGGGATGGGTCGTGTACAGCTCCCGGCCCATGGCGGCGCGCTGGCTGCCCTGGCCGCTGAAGAGCACGGCGAGTCCGCCGTCGGCCACCCGGCCCCGGATGAGCCCCGCGGTCTCGGTCTCCTGGGCGAGCGCGTCCAGTCCGCGGGACAGCGCGTCGGCGTCGTCCTCATCGCCGAGGACCACGGCGCGGTGGGCGAACGCGGTCCGGGTGGTGACCAGGGCGTGCCCGATGTCCTGCGGTGTGGCATGAGGGTGGTCGTCCCCGGCGAGGTGCTCCCGCAGCCGTACGGCCTGGGCGCGCAGGGCCGCGGGGCTCTTGGCGGAGAGCACCCAGGGCACGGGCCCCGCCGCGGCGGCGGGGTGGTGGCCGGTGGTTGCGGGGGCCGCACCGGACGGCTCGGCGAGGGCGGGAGCGGAGGCGACGGCCGGGGCGACGGCGGGGGCTTCGGCGGGGGCTTCGGCCAGCACCAGATGGCAGTTGGTCCCGCCCATGCCGAAGGAGCTGACGCCTGCGAGCAGTGGCCGGTCCGGACGGGGCCAGTCGGTGAGCGTGTCCTGGACCCGCAGTCCGAGGTCGGCCAGCGGTATGCGCGGATGGGGTGTGACGTAGTGGAGGCTGGGCGGGAGCTGCCGGTGACGGATGGCGAGGGCGGTCTTGAGCAGTCCGACGATTCCGGCGGCGCCCTCGAGGTGGCCGATGTTGGTCTTGGCGGAGCCGACGCGCAGCGCGGTGCCGTCGGTCCGGGCACCGTCGAAGGCGGCGCCGAGCGCGGTGGCTTCGACCGGATCGCCCACGGGGGTTCCGGTGCCGTGGAGTTCGACGTACTGGACGTCCGCGGGCGAGACACCCGCCCGCCGGTGCGCGGCGCGGATGACCTCTTCCTGGGCCCGCGGGCTGGGGGCGGTGAGACCTTCGGTGGAGCCGTCGTTGTTCACCGCGCCGGAGCGGATGACGCAGTGGATGTCGTCACCGTCGCGGAGGGCGGCGTCGAGTGGTTTGAGCAGGACGACACCGCCGCCCTCGCCCCGGACGAAGCCGTTGGCCCGGGCGTCGAAAGTGTGACAGCGGCCGTCCGGGGAGAGTCCGCCGAACTGGGCTGCGGCCGCCTCCATGCTGTCCTCGGTGAGGATGAGGTTGACCCCGCCGGCGAGGGCCAGGGTGCACTCCTGGCGGCGCAGGCTCTCGCACGCGGTGTGCACGGCCACCAGCGCGGAGGACTGTGCGGTGTCCACCGTGATGCTGGGGCCGCGCAGTCCGTATCCGTAGGAGACACGGTTGGCGATGATGCTGCGGTGCACCCCGGTCATCGCGTGTCGGGGGCGGGCGCCGGTGGTGTGCCCGCGCAACAGCGTCGCGTACTCGTCCCAGATGGCGCCCACGAACACACCGGTGGCACTGCCCTCCATCGCCCCGGGGCGGATTCCGGCGTCCTCGAACACCTCCCAGGCGAGTTCGAGCATCAGCCGCTGCTGGGGGTCCATGGTCACCGCTTCGCGCGGCGGAATGCCGAAGAAACCGGCGTCGAAGGTGTCGACGCGGTCCAGGAATCCACCGGACCAGGCCGTCCGAGGACGGCCCTGACCGGCGGTGGCCACGTCGGCGGCGGTGTCCCCGTCGTCGGAGGGGGCGCCGGTGCGGCGGCGGTCGGCGGGCATCGTGGTGATGGCGTCGCCGCCCTGTCGCAACAGCCGCCAGAACGCGGACGGGCTGGGCGACCCGGGCAGTCGGCAGGCCATGCCCACCACGGCGACGGGTTCCGCGGGCTGAGGTGTCCGGGTGGACGCGGCGCTATCCATCACACCGCTCGGGGCGCTGGGAAATGGTGTGTGTGTCCTTGGTCATGGGAGGCACTCCCGCTCCGGATTGATGATCGGTGCGAGCACATCGCCCATCCTGGGGCGCAGGTCTAAAGGCACACCAAAAAGATGGGCGGCCGGTCACTTTAGAGACGCGTTAACAGCACCCCGGATCATGACTTGACGGGTGGGCCCGTACCGGGCCCGTGATGGCCGACCGGAGCTTCCGAGAATCAGGAGGAGCCCATGACATCCCCCTCATCCGTACCGCCCGACGGCACGGTGTCGGACTACTACAGCACGCTCGGACCCCTGTTGCAGATGGCGTGGGACGACAACTTCCACTTCGGCTACTGGGATGGACCGTCAGACACCAGTTCGGTGGAGGAAGCCACGGACCGCTTCACCGATCTGCTCATCGAACGACTGCGAGTGGGCCCGGGAGACCGGGTACTGGACGCCGGCTGCGGTATCGGGAAACCCGCGATGCGGGTGGCGACCGCCACCGGCGCCAATGTCGTGGGCATCACGATCAGTGAGCTCCAGGTCAAACAGGCGACCGAATCCGCCCGGATCGAGCAGTTGTCCGATCGGGTGTCATTCCAATACGCCGATGCCATGGCCACGTCTTTTGACGATGCGTCATTCGACGCCGTACTCGCATTCGAGTCGATCAATCACATGGACCGGCCGACGGCGCTGCGGGAGATGGCCCGGCTGCTGCGGCCGGGAGGCCGGCTGGTGCTGACGGACGTGACGCCGCCGAGCGACGGCAGCTACCGGCCGGAGGACGATCCGAAGGTCGTCACCTCACTGACCCAACTGGCGGACTGGCCCGGCCTGATCAGCGACGCGGGGCTGACGCTCGATGAACTCACCGACGTCACCGAGCACACGAAGGACACCGCGAACCGCATGATCGACGGCATCATCCGCTGCCGCCGGGAGTTCGAGCAGCAGCACGGGGTCAGCGTCCAGGAAGTGCTCGACGCCGCCAAGTCGGCGCTGCCGACGGTGCCCAGCGCCGGATGCGCGATCGTGGTCGCCCACAAACCCTGACGGCACGGAATCCGACGTTTTTCCCAAACGTTCGGTAGGGGTACCGCCCCCCTGGTGTCAGGGATTACCCACCCCTCATCAGCGTCATGACAACCCTAGATCTCGTTGAAGGCGCTTGTCCCGGCCGTGGGGGGGGGGGGGGGGGGGGGGGGGGGGGCCCCAACAGGGGGTACCACAAAAACACGCCCCCCAGGTGGGG